>NZ_JAUMKB010000001.1 GCF_030519375.1 Mucilaginibacter tolerans
AAGGATAATCTTGCTGCTATTTGAATATTGTACTTTTATTTATTATTAATCCTGTATCGTTTTTTTAGGACTAGTCACGATGACGCACATGGTGACGATGCATGAAATGATGATGACGAAAATGCGTTTGCGCGCGTGCAGCGGTAAACACCAACGTCATTAAAGTCATCATTGCTATTACTTTTAAACACTTCATTCTATTTACGATTTAATTAGTAATTACGGTAATCATGGTCGTGGTCATCACGGTCATGATTGTGATCATGATCATCCCAATGACGCCTGTGATGTTCTCTGTATTCTATTGAACAGCTTGACATAGCTACTGATGCAAATATCAGCAAGGCTATTAATCTTATTATTTGCTTTTTCATGGTAGTAATATTTTGTATTACAGATGTATAAATAAAACCATTCAGAATCGGAATAGTTTCTATTTTTCTTTTCATAGCAGCGTCGTACTGTCAATTAAACTTGAACCTGGCAGCAAGCGTTGGATATACCTGTAACAGGTTTTCGCTGGTCAGGGGATTCATGCATAGTACTGAAGCAATTCCCGCTCACTTTAACTTTTTTCGTATAGCAGCGAGTAACTGCAGGCAATAGCTCCCATCGTATCTTCCTCTATCACCAGTAAATCGCTAATCGGTTTCCTGTGATCGGCGAGTCATTGTCAAATCCAAAAGGTAACCTATTTACGCGCAATACCGTAATAATCTCATAATTCATGAGAGGCTATATTACCATACCTAAGTCTGTTCCATGCCGCAACTGCAAATATTGCGGGTCGCGCCCCATTGTCGCTCTTAGCGGCAAAGATGGGTATGTGGTAAAATGCCCTGTGAACAGCAACCATTATCAAACACCGGCTGGACTGATTGATATTGACGATTGGAATGCCTATAATATCCCAAATACAGAGCTTGAGCCAGAAAGAGACCAACTGGTTGCCTGCTACGACAGCAAACTCAACTATACTTTCTTTCTGCCTGTATAAATGTTACACAGATTTTAATTCAGTTATTAGCTTTTTTGTACATTGCTTGTATGAAAAAGACCAATCTGTTAAACCTCGTACTATTACTGGCAACGCTTACATTTTCGGGAGTTTGCTACGCCCAGGACAATAAACCAACCATGAATCATGTGGCCATTTGTACACACGATTTAAAACGGAGTGTAGCTTTTTATAATGATGTAATGGAACTGACCAAAATCCCCAATCCTTTTCATGACACAGTACACCAATGGTTTGCTATCGGCCCTGGCAATGCACTTCATGTGATTCAGGCTGATTGTCCAGCTGTAGCCCATGATATCAACAATCACCTGTGCTTTAGCGTCCCCTCAATTGAAGGCTTTATGAAACATCTCGATCAATTCAACATTAAATATGGTGATTGGGCTGGCACCTACAAGAAAACCCAACTGAGAACCGACGGCGTAACCCAGATCTATTTTCAGGACCCGGATGGTTATTGGATAGAGGTTAATAATGCTAAATAGCTCTACTTTTCACCATAAATAATGGTCGTACCAAAATCAAGCAGCGCCCTTCTGTTGGTGCTATTTGCATTAATAACAGCGTAAACGTCATTTTTAATAGCTTCAATTGTGGTTTCATCCATTTTTGCCAGCGCAGCAATTACAGACTCTGAAACATCCGTCCTGTTTTGCCAGTAAGTATCAGCGTCAATAAAATCGACCTTGCCGGTAAGCTCCTGTTCGCCAAGATGTTTAAAACCTGAATTTGCAAAAATATCAGTCATCAGTCCCGCTTTGGAACAACGGAACATGCCAGGCGCGCCTGTAGGAAGTTGTGGCAATTCGATATACTTATTGACAACGTCTATCATGGCGGTGTACCAAAAGTTTTTATCCGGAGCGCCCCAAACTGAAATAGCCATGCGGCCGCCAGGTTTCAGCACACGGTACATTTCATTAGCAGCCACCTGCATATCCGGAAAAAACATAAAACCCATCCGGCAACTGATTTTGGTAAACGTATTATCATCAAAAGGCAATTGGCTAACATCCGCTGCTTTCGTGCTATAGTTTTTTAGCCCTTTGGCAGCAGCATTTGCCACAGCTATCCGCAACATTTCTTCAGCCAGATCGGTGCCTGTTACATTTCCTTTCCTGGCAATCGCAGCAATAGTCAGCCCCGGTTCGCCGGTACCGGCAGCAATATCCAAAACCATATCGTCTTCTTTTATTTCGAGCCGTTCAATGATCGCCTCACCCACCGGACGCATAAATTGCATGATAAACTGATCCCATTTTTGCCACCCGGTTGAAACTTTGTTCCACACCTGTTTTTGCTCTTCGCGAATTTGTTCTTGCTGAAGTCCCATAATACTTATTGTAAACTTAGACATTTCAGCGCTTCGTTTTTAGCATTGAATGTTTTGTGAGCCACAAATGACATAGAAATGTTATGTTTAAATTGATAGTTGACAAAGCCTATAACTTAAATAGAATTATTTTTACATTTACCAGACTTTGTAATAATAAATGTTTAAACATATAATTATACATTTGTCTCATAATTTTAAAACAGTCCATTAAAAAGAGATTAAAAAATGAAAAAGATCATTCTACTAGCTGCAGTTGCCTTAATGAACACCGCAGTATTTGCGCAGACATGGAAAGTAAATAAAGCACACTCGCATTTTACATTTACCATCACCCACTTAGCCGTGTCCGATGTTGACGGCGTATTTAAAGATTTTGATGCTACCATTACTGCTTCAAAACCTGATTTCAGCGACGCTAAAGTTGAATTTGTTGCGCAAACAGCTTCTGTAAACACTGGTGTTGATCAACGCGACGGTCACTTAAAAAGCCCTGATTTTTTTGATGTAGCTAAATACCCAACTGTTAACTTCGTTAGCACCGCCATCAAAACAACTTCTCCTAGTCATTACAAACTAACTGGTAATTTAACTTTGAATGGCGTAACTAAACCAGTTACTCTTGACCTTGTATACCGCGGAACGATTACCAACCCAATGACTAAGGCACCTGATGCTGGTTTCTCAGTTTCTGGATCTATTAATCGCTCTGATTTTACTTTCGGCAGCAAATTTGGTTCTCCAATGCTGAGCGACGAAGTTACTTTCAAAGCCTCAGGTGAGTTTGACAAAGCAAACTAATAAGAAATTTAATAGCGATTAACCATTGTAAAAGCGTTCCGGTTCCCGGCGCGCTTTTTTTATACCCTTTTAAATACCATAGTGCGGCCAAGCAACTTTAGGTGCCAGTAGCCCTTCACCTTCATAGTGCCGTCTTTATCGATGTATCCGGCAGCGTCCCATTCCTTACCGTGCTGGGCATCGTATATTTTTCCGCCTTCCCAGGTATGGCTATCCCAATCATAATGAAGACCTCGTAATATCTCCAGCCCCAATATTCTCCGATTGCGCAGGGCCGGGTCTGGATTATGCTTATCGCGCCATTCTTCCATAGGCTTGCTTGGATCATCATTAAACCATATTATTTTGGCCTTGAACTGTTCTTTTTCCTTATAAACCTCAACCATCAGCTTCTTATCGGCCGACAACCATTTACCCAATATCCTATCGTTCTCGGGCACAGCAGCATGAGATTGAAAGTTTAATCCGACAAAAAACAGGAGAGACAGAAATTTAAACATAGCAGATAAACGGATAACCGGCGCAGCGGTTTTGCAAATATCCGATATAAAACGCGGATATCAACGTTTCATTACACGCTCACATATTTCTATCCATTGCTGTGGTGTCAGTTTCCCCGCTAGTTCACCAATTAATTGGTACGGTATATCGTCCATTTTTTTAAAGCGAATACAACCTGCACCCATATCCAACCTGGTTTTACAATGCTTTGGATATTCACTCACAAACCAGTCTTTCAGCTTCGAATCGCCATAAACGCATGTGGCATATAAAGCAATGTAATTCTTTTGCGATGCCAGGTTAATATACGGCAGCGGCACTTTCGGATTACAGTGATACCCCTTGGGATAAATGGAATGCGGCACCACATAGCCCAGCATACCATAGCCTATTGTTTCCTCAAAGCCAGCCGGAAGATTTTTCACTAATACGTCACGAATTTTACTGATCACCTCCTTCCTGTCAGGCGGAAGCGAATCAATGTATTCCTGCGGTGTTTTAGCCGTGGATTGCATGGGAGTTGACTACGAATAGATAAATATAATCATTCAGATAACACTTGAGGTAGCGCGTCAAACCATAGCCGATCTTTAGCCGCACCTATAATACTATGGTCAATTATTAAATAAAGTGTATTTAGCATTCCTCCATCATAATAACTTATCCTGAGCGGCTGCCAAAACACACCTGTATTTTTTACATAAGTAGATTTATATACTACATCGAAGCCAAGAAATAGCTGACTAAGGTTAGTAAAAGGAATATTCAGTTCAATATCTCCATTTATAATTAAATTACTATCAGTCAGCAGCATCTCACCTTCATGATGGTGCAGGGGTTTCACGAAAGAAAATAAGGCTCGTATCTCGCCTTTAAGTCCGCTTTCGGCAATCTCATCAGGATAACTCCACATTACCTGGCCGGTCATTAGTATATTCATATCATAAATATAAAATCCGAAATCGGACATCCGAAATTCGAAATCTATAATACGTATCTCTTACCGTCTTTATATATTTGACCATAAACCTGTTTCTCCTCCATGAAAAAACTGCCACTGCTACTACCAATACTACTATTATCATTAGATATGTCTGCTCAGCAAAAGAATATCTATCACAAGGGTTGGGTCGATTTTAACAAAAATGGCAAGATGGATGTATTTGAGGATCCATCGCAGCCCGTTGATAAACGCATCAATGATTTGCTAAACCAAATGACTGTTGAGGAAAAGACCTGCCAGTTAGCCACGCTTTATGGGTATAAACGGGTTTTGAAAGAGGAGATGCCTGCTGAATCATGGAAGCATGAGGTATGGAAAGATGGCATTGCCAATATTGATGAAGAACTGAACAATCTTACTTCGCATACTGACGATGCCCCAACCCAATATTCGTACCCATATAGTAAACATGCGGCCGCTATCAATACCATACAACGCTGGTTTGTGGAAGAAACCCGTATGGGCATCCCGGTTGATTTCACAAATGAAGGTATTCACGGCCTTAACCATGACCGTGCTACTCCTCTGCCTGCACCTATTGGCATAGGCAGCACCTGGGATAAGAGCCTGGTTCGGCAAGCTGGTCAAACTGTAGGGCGCGAGGCAAGGGCTTTAGGTTATACTAATGTATATGCTCCAATCCTCGACCCAGCCCGCGACCAGCGCTGGGGTCGTGTAGTAGAATGTTATGGCGAAGATCCTTTCCTGATAGCCGAATTAGGCAAACAAATGACCCTCGGCATACAAGAAGAGGGTGCCGCATCTACCTTAAAACATTTTGCCGTTTATAGTGTCCCTAAAGGCGGTCGTGATGGCGCAGCGCGTACCGATCCGCACGTAGCACCACGCGAAATGTACCAGATATATCTTTACCCTTTTCGTAGCGTGATACAGGAGGCCCACGCTATGGGTGTGATGAGTAGTTATAATGATTGGGACGGTCAGCCCATAACCGGGAGTTACTATTTCCTGACGGAATTGCTTCGTCAAAAATTTGGCTTTAATGGCTATGTGGTGTCCGATAGTGAAGCTGTTGAATACCTTTATTCTAAACACCACGTCGCGGGAGATATTAAAGAAGCAGTTCGACAGGCGATAGAAGCGGGCTTGAACGTTAGGACCAACTTCACTATGCCACAAACCTATATTTTGCCTTTACGCGAGTTGGTCAACGAGGGCAAAGTCTCCATGAAAACACTGGATTCACGCGTGGCTGATGTGCTGCGGGTAAAATTCAAGCTGGGTTTGTTTGATGATCCTTATGTGAAAGATCCAAAAGCAGCAGATAAAATTGTTCACACAGCAGAAGCTGAGGCAATGAGCCTGCAAATGAACCGCGAAAGTATGGTGTTATTGAAAAATACAAATAACCTGCTGCCATTGAATAAATCCGCCTTCAAAAAAATATTAGTAACAGGCCCATTGGCTGCTGAAACTAGCTATGCGATCAGCCGCTATGGCCCGTCGCACAATCCTGTAACCAATGTGGTTGATGGTATCAAAAATTATGTAGGTAAGGGTACTCAGGTAAATTATGTAAAGGGTTGCGATGTTGTTGATGCTACCTGGCCAGAGAGCGAGATCATCGAAACCGCGCTTACTTCACAGGAACAAGCAGGGATCGACTCGGCGGTAAACCAGGCCAAACAATCGGATGTGATAATCGCCGTTGTTGGCGAAGATGTGGACCGTGTGGGTGAAAGCCTTTCACGTACAGGATTAAACCTGCCCGGTCGGCAGCTAAAGCTGATAGAGGCTTTGCAGGCAACTGGTAAGCCGGTTGTGATGGTCATGATCAACGGGCAACCGCTCACCATCAACTGGGAAAACAAATATGTACCTGCTATTCTCGAGGCCTGGTTCCCCGGGCCGCAAAGCGGCAAGGTAATAGCCGAAACGATCTTCGGAGATAATAATCCGGGTGGAAAGTTATCCATCACCTTTCCTAAAACTACCGGACAAATTGAATTCAACTTCCCATTTAAACCTGCTTCACAAGCCGGGCAAGGCGGTTCCAATAGCTGGGGCAAAACCAGTGTGAATGGTGCACTATATCCTTTCGGGTACGGTTTAAGTTATACTACTTTCGACTTCAGCAACCTTCAGGTATCACCCGAAAAAGAACATCAGCAGGGAGATGTTAAAGTAATGGTTGATGTATCTAATACTGGTCAGCGCAAGGGCGACGAAGTAGTGCAACTATACCTGAAGCAGGAGATCAGCGATGTAACCACCTATGAGTATGACCTGCGCGGTTTCGAACGTGTAACTCTCCATCCTGGTGAAAAGAAGACAGTGGAATTTACGCTGCATCCCGATGACCTCGCCATTCTGGATAAAAACATGAACTGGACAGTTGAACCAGGTAAATTCCAAGTCATGATTGGCAATTCGTCTGAGGATATTAAATTGAAGAAAGAGTTTGAGGTAGAGAAGTAAGATGAAGTCGGAATAACAGCACAAAACCCACATCAAAAAAATTTAAGTGTGTATAGTACAACTAAACATTTGCAGATTATTTTCTAAATACATACTTTTATAAATATTTTAAGAAGTTTTAATGCTTTCTAAACCTGCATAACCTAGATTATTTGATGGAAATAAAACCAAAGACTGTAAAAAGCGCTCAGTTAAAAAATCTGATCGTAAAACAGCTATATTTCGATAACGCATTATCCTGCGCAGAATTGAGTGAACTTTTTGATAAAAGTATCCCTTCAATCACAAAAGCAGTTAACGAACTGATTACAGAAGGCTTTGTGGTGGAGCATGGCTATGCGCCTTCAAGCGGTGGCCGCCGTCCCCTTTTATATTCTATTAAGCCAGATGCTATGTACATCCTGGCTATCGCGATGGATCAGCTCTCGACACGTATACAGTTACTCGATCTTCTGAACAGGCCGGTTGCTGATTCATTGACCTTCGACCTGCGGCTGTTAAATAACGATGCAGCATTGGCAACCCTGGTAAAAAGCATCAATAGTTATATCCTGAAGTCGGGGATACCAAAGGAAAAAATTGCGGGTATCGGTATGGGTATGCCTGGTTTCATCAATGTGCGCCAGGGCATTAATTACACCTATCTTAATGCAGGTAGCAAGAGTCTCGTACAATATTTACATGATGAGATCGGCTTGCCTGTTTATATCGACAACGACTCGAGCCTTATTGCACTTGCCGAACAGCGTTTTGGTATAGCCAAAGCCCAGCAAAATGTGATGGTGATCAATCTGGGCTGGGGTATTGGTCTGGGTATGATCGTTAACGGCGAAATATTCAGAGGGCATAACGGCTTTGCAGGTGAACTGAGCCATATCCCGTTATCCGACGATGATGCACTTTGTGCCTGCGGTAAAAGAGGCTGCCTTGAAACAGTAGCGTCGATGCAGGTTGTAGCCGAAAAAGCAATAGAAGGCATAAACAGCGGCAGGGCTACCAGTCTTAAAGACACCGGGGCTGCAGCGTCAAAGGCCTTGCTTGATGACATTCTGGATGCAGCCGGTAAGGGCGATCAGTTTGCTATCGAACTCCTTTCGGATGCTGCTTACAAAATAGGCAAGGCACTAGCTATCCTTATTCATATCATGAACCCACAAACCATTGTATTAAGTGGTCGCGGCGCACGTGCAGGAAAGATTCTGATGGCTCCAATACAACAGGCTTTACACAAATACTGTATCCCCCGCCTGGCAGAAAGCACACAACTGCTGATATCAGATCTGGGTTTTGATGCCGAATTAATAGGCGCGGCAGTTTTGATGATGGAAAATTTTGAAAAGGAAATAAAAAGCGTGTCCAGGCTCGAGGTTTAGTACCCAAGCAAACATATAACATAAGCTTTATTTTGTCCTAATGGCATTTATGTTTAACTTGGTTGCGGTGAACCCTATTAATATCAACTATGCGCATCCTCATCTTAGGTGCAACCGGTAGAACAGGGCGGGTTTTATTGCGCGAAGCTTTAAAACGCGGCCATCAGGTAACTATATTGATAAGCCATAAAGGTGCGCTAAAGATAAAACCCGAATTAGTCGAAGTATATGAAGGGACACCGTTAAACAAATTTACCTTATCCGACGCCATGCGCGGTTGCGATGCCGTTTTAAGCAGCCTGAATATTTCCCGCGTTTCCGATTCACCGTGGTCAAAGCTGCGTACTTCAAAAGACTTCTTATCAGCATCTATGAAGCACATCATTCAAGCCGCAGGCGAGACTAATGTCAGGCGTGTTATTATCACTACAGCATGGGGTGTGTCCGAAACACGTAAAGATACACCATTCTGGTTCCGGTGGCTGATAGATAACAGCAATGTCCGTTATCAATACCACGATCACGAGAAGCAGGAAGCTTTAATAAAAGCATCCAATCTGGATTGGACCATCATACGGCCCGTGGGCCTTACCGATTCTGAAAAAAAACGCGAAGTGAAAGTATCCTTCGACAATCAACCCAAACCATCGACAACCATCAGCAGAAAAAATGTTGCGCTGTTTATGCTGGATGTGCTGGAGAAAAATCTGTATACTAATCAAATCCCGGTGATATCAGAGAAGTGAAAGCTCTTCCGTTTTTACTTCGCTATCAATCGCAAAGACCTGTGTGGCTACAGCAACTCCATCAAATCGCCCAAACTGCCAATCGTCGCGACAGCCCCCCCATCAATCCTTCCAAAACCGTAATCAGCGAAAATAAAGGGCACACCTGCTTTGGCTGCCGAATCGCGGTCGCCTTTGGTATCACCAACATAAACTGATGCTTTCAGCTGATGGTCGCTTACAATATCTTTAATATTCTCGGCCTTAGGCTGACCCTTTGTTCCATAGCACTGATGGCCCGAAAAATACTCCGCGACAGGGCAATGGCTAAGGAAAGTCTCGATATACCCGCTCTGGCAATTACTAACAATGTATAGCTTGTATTTACCAGCAAGATATTTAATGGTTTCTGCAAGCCCAGGATATAAATCGCCGCCTTTGGAATCGAGCATATCAATTTCGCTTTGCGCACATATAGCCTTAAAATGATCCCGTTTACTGGTTTCCAGATCAGGCAATAACACCTCAAATATCACATCATAGGCCATGCCTGTAATAGATTTAACACGTTCTACAGTAATTGCATCCTCCACGTAATCTACCTTTTTACGTGCTTCTTCCCAGGCCAGTGCCACATTGCCTGTTGAATCCCAAAGTGTACCGTCCAGATCGAATATAATGCTATCGAATGTGTTTTTTAATGAATTGCTATCTGCTTGCATGGCCGCAAAAATAGTATATTTAGAGCCTAATAAAATCTGCAAAATGAAAACTATAAAATACCTTACTGCCATTGTTCTGTTTATAGCAGTACATACCGTAAAAGCTGCTCCTGCCGACCTTCATTCGGCTATTAACAATGTCTATAAAAGCTACCTGGGCATAAAAAATGCCCTGGCAACCGATAACAGTAAAGCCGCAAATGATGAGGCTAGAAAATTCACCGCCGCATTAAAAGAAGTACCTGTAAGCTCGATGGACGCCAAACAAAAAGCTGCCTGGACAAAATATGCTGAAAAATTGCGTTATGACGGCGAGCACATTGGCGAATCAACAGCTATTGATCACCAACGCGAGCATTTTGGTAGTTTATCAACCAATATGTACGAGGTGGTAAAGGCTTTCGAAATCAATGATATGGTGCTTTACAAGCAATACTGCCCAATGGAAAAGAAATCGTGGCTGAGTGAATCATCTGCCATTAAAAACCCTTACCTGGGTAAAAAGATGCTGGATTGCGGCACCACTAAAGAAACGATGAAGGCATCAGCTAACTAATCGCCGAAAAGCCCTTTGTTTTATGCCAAAACTTTAGTGGTCTCGGACAATCTTTTCCATTGTGCGAGATATTGTCTTCCTATTGGTATTTCGATTTTACCTATTTCGATATCATAATTGGTAAAAGCGGTAATTCTGTTAACAGAGACAATAAAAGACCGGTGCACCCTGACAAATAAATTACGTGGTAACTTAGCAGCCAAAGCTGTTAAAGAATACTTAACCATCAAGGGTGCCGCAAGATGCCTGTAAATCTTTATATAATCTTTGGCGCTTTCTATGTAAATAATCTCGTCCAAAAAGATCTTAACTATTTTTCTGCTTGCTTTAAGATATAGGCATTCACGTTCAGCACGTACGGGTAGCTCTTTCTCATGGGGCGTGCCGGTTTCAATCACCTTATTTACAGCTTTAAAAAATCGTTCAGAGCTCATTGGCTTTAGTAAATAGTCTACGGCATTCAAATCAAAAGCCTCAGCAGCAAATTCTTTATAGGCAGTCATGAAAATTACCCGGGGAGGATGTTGTAAAGTTCTCAGAAAACTAGTCCCGGATAAATCGGGCATTTGTATATCCAGAAAGAGTAAATCTATTCTTTCTGTTTTCATAATCTCCATTGCCTGGAAAGCGGAGTTACATGCAGCCACAACTTCAAGTTGCTCCACCATGTCGGTCCACTTTTTAATTACCATTAAAACTATTGGATCATCATCTATGATTAAGCACCTCCACCGCATATTTAACAAATTTATCTGATTACGTATTGTATATTCAGATAAGGAATAGATAACTGCAATAGTGTTTAAACCATCATCATTTGTTAGGGAGGTTCCCTAAAGTTGTTAGTATTAATCTTTCGGGGTTGATGCAAATATCTGAATTACCAATGAATCAATAAAACATTTATTTCATTAAATACGCATCATTGTACCAGCCATTTATATGACGTATTAGTCAGTGAATAGTTACAAAAAGAAATATGTTTTAGATAAAAGACCTTAAAAACGGAACCAACAACATAGTACAGCATCTAAACAACATATGCTGGTTAATAATGTATTTTATCTGCAAAACCCTGTTGTCTAAATCCCGAACCTATGTCTACAAACGCACAACTGTCTGACCGATTGTAAACACTTTAGCTTTATATCGGATATATTAACTCTTCCTCGCACAACTTTATTCAACCAATTTAAATCAGGACATTATGAAAAGGTTAATTATTCCTTTTTTGCTAAGCGGGTTAATATTAGCAATTGGGGCAAACAGCGTATTCGCTCAGATCCAACTAAAAGAAGTTACTATTTCGAGCGAACCAATCAAAGCAACAGTATCACAAAAGGTATCGGAGGCATTCGCCAGTTTATTTAAGGGTGCGGAGGCGCCCAAATGGTACCAGTCCGATCAAAATTATGTGGTAGATTTTATTATGAATAACCAGATAAATAAGGCAGAGTTTACAAAAAAAGGTTACTTAGTATATCATATGGCTTTTGGAAACGAAAACCAAATGCCTGCCGATATAAGGACTATTGTAAAAAGTAAGTATTTCGATTTTACAATTAACTCTATCGTTAGGATAACCTATGATGAAAAAAGTGCCTGGATTGTTAATATTGAAGACGCCAAACAATTTTTGGTAGTACGGGTAGTAGATGGGGTCATGGATGTAGTTGATAAAATTGCAAAGACCGAAGTCTGAAACAGCAGTCAATTGCTTGCTGTTATAATAGCTGATCTTAAAAAAGGCTTCCGGAAAATCCGGAAGCCTTTTTATTTGACGCATTTTTATTTTGAACACGTTGCACCGCAGGTATTCATATCAGAGCAGGCATTTTTGCTGGTGCATTTACCTGTTTTGTTCTTTTTCAGGCAAGTACCCTGGCATCCCTGTTTAGCCTTTTTAGGCTGATTTTTTATTTCGATACCTTGTGCAAATACGGTTGCGCCGGCCAGTAATAAAGCCGCTACGCCTAAGCTTATTCTTTTCATTTTATTGAATTTTAAATGTTAAAAATTAATCCTGATTGTTTTTCAGAGTGAGCTGGAATGATCAGGATAAGCGCGGCGGTCGCCAGCAATCGGATAGATAGTTGGAAGTTATATGATCGTTTACTGCCGGCTTCTTACTCACAGAAAGTTCAAGGGCTGGATTGCTGAACTTAAACTGGATGACACGGGTAGCAACCGAAATGCCACATGGCACAAACGGGTTACAAAAATCGGTATTGCATGCAGAAGTATTATTGCAAGGCCTGACCGGTATATGGCGTTCCATTTTCTTGCAGCACATACCCGTACCACCCGCTTTTGCCGGGTTCGCTTTTACCACACTCATATGATAAAACGGTTGCATCATCAGCAGGCCAAAATAGAGTGTGAGTATAGACGCGATTAACTTCATCATTACAAAGATAGATACAGGCGGGTCATCAAAAAATAACCTTAACCATTAATACGTTGTATTTTACTTTTCGAACCTTGAAAAATCACATTCCAATGACCTCCTGTCCCAGTGACCCGTATTGGCTGCCGCCTCGTAAGTTGACTGCAGAAACTGCATTAATATTTCTTCAGGATTACCCGACCGCTGAACAACCTCATATAATAACATAAACTCGCCCATTTCAGCGCTAAAGAATGCTTCATTCGGCTGTACTGGTTGTTTGCTGAATTCTGAAGGGGTTGGATAACAGTAGGAGTAAAATACCGGATGCGGGAACTGCTCGCTGCCTGGCCAGAAACCGCATGAACTTACCTCATGCGAATAAGCTTCCTGCATCACCGCCAGCGGGATATTAGGAGCCCCGCCAGGATGTACAGGCGCAGGTCTTCCTGAAAAGCGTGTAACGGCCATATCAAACGCGCCCCAGAAAAAGTGTACAGGACTGCATTTGCCCGTAAACCTTGCCCTGAATTTGGTAAATACGTTATGAATTTTGACTAGTGCGTGGTAAAAATCGTGTATTCTTTCCGCATCGTAGGAACAATGAGTGTCATCCTCCTCAAAAGGAATAGCCGGATCTATTTCATTTGGTGTTGCATAGATATAGGCATCAATCTCCACACTTTGCAGCTTATCAAATAATTCCCTGTAAAAACTGGCTACTGACCGGGGATAAAGATCAACTTTTGCCATATTACCCTCACTGGTCGTAATATGCAGCACATGGTGAATAAAATCAAAATCTATCTGAAATACACCATTTTCGTAAGGAACGCTATGCGTTGATAAGCCATTGGCGCTAACGTAAAGTGTTACATGCCAGGAATGGTTGAGCCAGGGCATTTTTCTCAGCCTGATTTTCCCAACTATCTGCGTCCATAGATGAATGGTGGCCAGGGTATTCTTCCAGTTCTCAAAAGCAAGGCTGGGCCACGCCAATTTTGTTTCTTCAAACATTTTACACAATCCTTTCCTTCTTTCCCGAATCCAGGCTCCGGTAAATGGCATCTACCACCTTCATATCCTTGAGCCCTTCTTCACCCGGTACACGCGATTGTTTATTTTGTTGGACACAAGTGGCAAAATCATCCATCTGCGCAGCCTGCTGATTGATTTGTGGCATGTCCATCGGCCCTTTTGAGGTATAACCATCAATACCGCCATAACCAAATGCTGGCTCTAACCCGAATTTTCCGCGCTCAGCCTCTATGTGCAGATAGCTCCAGTCGTGGTTATAGCTCGATTTACCTTTAGCCACAAACCCACCCGGGAATTCCAGTTCCCAGAAAACAGTCTCATCTACTTCTTTAAAAAAGTCCGGCCGTGTTTTTTCCTGTGTAGCGGTAACAGCAATAGGTTCCTGTCCAAGGGTATATCTTGTCCCCTGTATCGAGTAAATGCCCATATCCATCAATCCACCACCACCTGCCATAGCTTTTTTCAAACGCCAAGCATTCGGATCGCCACGATAAGTAAAACCATTGCCGGTATCAATAGATTTTACCTTGCCATAAATCTGTTTCTGCCCAAGGCGCATAATCTCCAGTGTATGCGGTTCAAAATGTAAACGGTAACCTATGGAGAGCAAACGGTCAGCCTTTTTACAGGCGGCTATCATGTCTGCGCATTCTTTTGCGTTCAGCGCCATTGGTTTTTCACAAATCACATGTTTGCCTGACTGTGCCGCCCTGATGGTATATTCTTTATGCATAGAGACCGGCAGAACTACATATACAATGTCAATGTCCGGGTTATGTGCTATCTGATCAAAATTCTGATAATTATAAATGTTCTTCTCAGGTATATTGTATTGCTTTTTCCAGGCTTCAGCTTTTGCCGGATGCCCTGTAACAATTCCCGCCAGGTAACAATTGTTGGTATGCTGTAAGGCAGGCGCTAACTGGCCAGCGCTATAACCACCAAGTCCCACCAATGCAATTCCCAGTTTTTTAGCAGGTTTGGCAGCAAAAAGCTCAAAAGGATGGCTTAAGGCCAGTGCCCCGGCGCCTAACATACCGGTTTTCAAAAAATCGCGGCGCGAGAAGTTATTTTGTGTCTTCATAAGTCAGGTTTATCATTAGTAAAGATAATAGCTAAATCCATAAAACGTCAATCGAAAAACATTAAAACGCTCGATGGGTAATCCAAGCGTGTGCCCTTCATTGCCCGAAGATTACCCATTTCAGATTCTTAATTATAACAGACACAACCTTAATATGTTATCACATTCTTTCAAAAGGGGGTTGTGACCCTTTTGACTTTCTTTTCAAGGAACTTTAACAGGTTAATTTACGTATAGAAGCAATTACAACCCCTGTAGTTAATAATGCTATATATTTAAAGTCAGGGAAAGACCCCATAATGCAAAATAATACCATAACGTCGGTCAGCCTGGTTACCCGTAAACAAAAGCAGCAATTGCTGGAAGAGTTTAATGATATCAATACATTCTATACAGCCGACGAGACTATTATAACCCTGTTTGAAAGGCAGGCGGCACAAAATCCAGATATGAAAATTCTGGCCTTTGACGAGACTGCGCTAACCTATCAGGAACTCAACGAAAAAAGCAACCAACTCGCTAATTACCTCCGCACCAATTACGATATTAAAGCAGATGACCTGGTTGGCCTGTTGCTCGACCGGAGCGAGTGGATGGTCATAGCCATGCTAGGCGTACTCAAATCGGGCGCGGCTTATGTCCCCGTTGATCCTGCCTACCCGGAAGAACGCATTGCCTATATGCTGGAAGACAGCAAGTGCAAAGTAATGATCACCCCTGGGGAACTTGAGAAGTTTAAACGACAACAAAATAATTACAGCAAACAGAATCTCCCACATATCAGCGGGCTTTCCAATTTAGCCTATGTGATCTACACATCCGGCTCAACAGGCAAGCCCAAAGGGGTAATGGTGGAACACGGTAACCTCGCCTGTTTTAATCAAAATCTTACCGAACGTTATGGTTTTAAACCCGGTATGAAGCTGGCGGCACTTACCACCTATACATTTGATATTTCCGTATTGGAACTCTTATGTACGTTAAGTATCGGTGTGTATGTGCGGGTGATGGACGAGATCGATCCTTCACAGATTGTGGCCCAATTGCGCGACTATCAGATTAATATTTTTCAGCTTACACCTTCGCGCCTTAACCAGCTTACGGCAGCCACTTCAGACTACAGCCCATTATCCTGTTTGGATATCCTGATGATTGGTGGCGAGGCCCTACCCGAAAAAATGTATAAGGGCCTGCGCAAGGAATTACAGCACGTGTCGGTACTTAATGTGTATGGCCCTACCGAGGCGACCATTTGGAGTACATGGTTGCCGATACATGACAGCACTAAAGTTAATATCGGCAAACCACTTATTGGCGAATATGTATACATTTTAAATGAGCAGGGACAATTATTGCCTGTGGGCGCGGCCGGAGAGTTGCATATAGCAGGCACGGGCGTAACCAGGGGCTATCTGAACCGGCCCGAACTAACCCGGGAAAAGTTTGTGGCCGATCCATTCAAGCCAGGCGAACGCATGTATAAAACAGGTGACATTGGCTGCTGGATGGAGGATGGCAATATCGAATGTATGGGCCGGGTTGACGACCAGGTAAAAATACGTGGTTTCCGTATTGAGCTGGATGAGATATCGGCCGTGCTGCAAACGCACAACAAAGTAAAAGAAGCTGTTGTAATAGCCCGCGTGGTAAGCGGAGAGGAAAAAGAGCTGATAGCCTATACCACCGGAAATGCAAAAGCTGCCGAATTGCGGAATTTCCTTAAGGAACAACTCCCGGTATACATGGTACCAGCCTACTATGTAAACATCAAAGCGATCCCTTTAACTTCAAATGGCAAAATCGACCGTAAATCGTTGCCAACACCTAACGAAAGTCATCGCCCTAAACTTAAAAATTCTGCGGCTGCGGCTACCGGTACAGAAAAGAAACTGGCCGAAGCATGGCAGGAAGTTTTGACTATAAGCAGTATTGGCATTGACGATAACTTCTTCGACCTTGGTGCAAGCTCTATGGTAGCCATCCGCCTTGTTAATAAGATAAATACCACATCAGGGGCCAGCTTAACGGTAGCGGCTTTATACCAGCTACCTACCATTCGTCAACTTGCAGAAAAGATAGATTCTAATGCGACTGATGACATAAGCCCTGTTTTACTTTTGAAAAAAGGTGAAGGAATGCCCATATTTATCTTCCCGCCATGGAGTAGCTATCCAACAATTTTTATTGAGTTTGTTAATAGTTTTAAGGGTAAAAATCCACTGTACGGGATTATCTATACAGAAGATACCGAGCATTTCCCCTTTGATACTTTACAGGATTATGCGAAGTATATTATTCTCCATATCACAAAGCTCTACCCTGAAGGTCCGTACGGGCTGATTGGCTATAGCATGGGTGCACGGACCATTCTGGAGGTTGCGGTGCAATTGCAGCAGGCCAATCACGAAATAGGGTTACTGGCAGCTATAAGTTATTTCCCGGCGTTCCCTTCAAAAGGCGTGTTCCTAAGTCGCCGGATGCGCGATGAGATCAGGGTTTTCAAACACATCAACCTGCGCAATAAATTCAAATATCTGCATACCCGCATACCTCATCTTCTGAAATTGGCGGTTAAAGGGGAAAAAGAAGGGCAGGATGTAAAAGTAGATATCGAAACGCAGAAGAAGGTTTTGGCCTTACACGAGACCTACGAACCTGCATCGAAGTATAATGGCAACGTGATTTTGATCTACGAATCGAGCCCCGATGGCCACCCTTCAGAATATCAAAAGGTTCAGGTTTATCGTAATTCGATCTTCAAAAGATTATGGGCCAAACAGATCAACGGGCATGTCCTGGTTAATATAGTCGACACGAAGCACGTTGATTTCTTCAAGCTTCCTGTAGCGAAAAAAGTTGCAGGCATTATTGAATCGTTTTTGTAGAACCTCTACTACAGCAGTTATCTATTCTGCTCAAAACTCTCCCGGTACTTTTTGAGTGCACGGATAATGGATTGCACAATTTCAGACTGCCCCTCAGCGGAGTTAAGATAAGCCTCGTCTTTGGGATTATTGATAAAGCCCGTTTCTATCAGTACAGCCGGCATGGCGCTTTGCTGTAACACCAGTACCCCCTGCTCCTTCACCCCTAAACTGTGGCGGCCGTCTTCTTTTTTAAATTCATGGTTTACCAGGTCGGCAAAGTGAATACACTCTTTACGGTATTTCTGCTGAAAATTACTCAGGACAATAGTATTGATAGCGCTGTTCTCGCCATAACCATTGTACTTGGTCTTATAGTCTTTCTCAATAAATATGGATGCATTTTCCCGAAGCGCTTCAAATTGTTCACTCGCGCGGTGGTATCCGTAAACCAACAATAATACGCCCCGTTCGGTGCTCACTTTTTCAGGCGATGCATTACAATGGATCGAGATAAACAGATTGCCCTTATGCTCGCTGGCAATAGCATCCCGGCGGTGCAATTCAATAAACTCATCGGTAGTACGCGTCATTACTGTATTCAGCGACGGCATTTGCTCGTTCAGCGCTGCCCGAAGTTTCTTGGCAATGGTCAGTGTAACATTTTTTTCTTTAGACCAGGCCCCGTGTGCACCCGGATCTTTACCCCCATGCCCAGGGTCGATGATAATGGTTTTGAACTTGAAAGCTGGCGCAGCACTATTCGCAGCCGGGGCTTTTTTATGGCGATGTTTCTTTTTAACCTGCTGTGAAAAAGCTGGTTGACAAAGTGTTATAATGATGATAAAACTTAGAAACGAAAATATCTTGCAGATGGCACAGTAATGTATAGTCATACCAATTTGGGTGCAATTTTAATCAATAAGCGTCTTATAGCTATTATGTTTTCGTTAAAAAAATAAAATCGGGTTGACTTCCTCATCCAAAAAATTCCTTCCCGCAAAGCAACCGTAAACTGAAGTACGGCGTAACCTATGTAAAATACCTGTTACAAAGCAGACATAAAACTAAACAAACATTATAAAAACTAAAACTTTAAGCAAGTATGAGAACATTTAGAACAGGCATCTTTGCCGCGATGGTATTGACGTTAACTGGATTGGCGGCATGCAAAAAATCAGGAAATTCACCATCATCAAAAACATCACAATTATCATTTCAATTGCAGGCCGATAATGCTACCTCAAATCTGGCTGCATCCAATACAGGCGGAAACTTATCAACCAATTCAACTTTCCAAAGCATCCCCGGGCTCACTTTTACAAGCGCTATTGCTAACATCAGCAGGTTTAAACTAGAAGCCAAGAGAAATGGCGTTGAAATAGAAGTCACCTCAAAAAATCTTTCTAATGTTGATCTGTTTTCCATCGATCCGGCAGTTACCAGCGTTACCCTGGATACCGGCGTTTACCGGGAGATTGAAATCAAAGTGGAGTTAAAGCACACCACTGATACTTCCGCACTCCCACTAAAACTTAAAGGGACATTTACCAATAGTGGCGGCACAACGATACCGATAGAGTTTGACCTCAACTCAGATGCCGTAATTAAAGCCGAGGCTGAAAATATTGATGTAAACAGTACCATTAATTTTGTTGCTCTGGTACATCTTCACCTCAATAAATTAGAGGCTGGTATTGTAGCAACAGACCTGGCTAACGCTACTCAGACTAATGGCGTCATCATCATCAGTCCCACTTCCAACACCAGCATTTACAATAAAGTATTGGCTAACCTGGCAGGCTGTGGTGAGAGCGAGTTTAAAGAACACCACAAAGACGGAAGCGACGATGGTGAAGGTCATCATTAAATATCGCACAATTGAGGCAACCGGATACTGATATAAATCGTAATTATTATGGTTGAACGCTAATGGCACGACTGTCATTAATTATGCGGCAGGGGTGAGAGGTTTATTGTGGTTCATAGTGGCCCCTGCCGTTTTTTCCCTCCCCTATACCTCAGCTTAACAAGCAATTATATATCAATTAGTTACCTGCAAATTATTCAATCAAATTCAAAACTCAAATCTTAACAGTTTCTTTTAACGAGTTGTTAAAAAAATTTCAAAACATTTTTCATTATAATCTGTAGATTTATGTACAATGTAAAAAATCTGTTACAATAACCAATTGTAAAACCAAAACTATGAAAACAGTCAGAACCAGCATTATTGCGGCTTTAGTGCTCGCAATAATATCATTTGCTGCGTGTAAAAAGGGGAGCAACAAATCATCGGTAGTGCCGTCGTCGACGGCAAAATTATCGTTCCAAATGAAGGCGACCAACGCCACTCTTGCCAGCTTGCCGGCAGACTCAACTTCAATAATTGCAGGATTAACATGGACCGCGGGCACTGCAAATATCGGCAAATTTGCATTTGAAGCCGCAAGAAGCGGAGTATCCATCAACATTTTTTCGCATAACCTGACCAACGTTGATCTTTTTGCGCTAACACCGCTGCAAACCTATGTAACCCTTGATACGGGGGTTTACAAAGAAATTGAGATTACCGCTTTTCTGGAAAGTACAGATACTATTCCACCGTTAAAATTAAGCGGCACTTTTCTTAACGATAGTTCAAAAACCGTTCCTATCGAATTTGATCTGAGCGGCCACGCAACTGTAAAAGTCGAAGAAAAGAATGTCGATATTAACGGTACCACAGACTATACCGCACTTCTGGATATGCAACTGAACAGGCTAACCAAGGGTGTCACTGCAGATGATCTGAATAAAGCAACATTAACAAATGGATCGATCATTATCAGCAAGACATCCAACACCGCACTTTATTGGAAAATGAGATCAAACATTGCCCGTTGCGGATGGGGCGAATTCAGAGAATGGCGGCGTGATCATGATTGAGTCACCTCTAATCTAACTTTAACGGCAGGATCCCCACCTGCCGTTTTTTGTTTGTCAACACCCCAATAGAGGAGATTTTTTCCATATGTAAAATTTGTGTTACCCAAATTGGGGAAATTATTAAGCAGCTCATCTTTTGTGCTTTGCGAAAACATCCAAAACAGCAATGGCACTCTTATTGCCTTGATAATCACAAAACTAAATTATTGTCCCATGAGAAAAATAAAGCAATCTTTTGAGGAGTTGGTTGCAGGCGAGCCACGGAAAGAACACTACGTAGTTGTGTGGTCCGTTATTGGTGTTACAGCAATTTCCGTTGGTATATGTATAACGGTGGTTTCCATGGTCTTTCACCTTTGGAAATAACAAAAAACAATTTAATCTTTTAACCTGAGATCTTATAAACATCAAAACAAAAGGGCCCTTTCCGGGCCCTCTGTTAACCTTTATCTAAGCGTGAAAATCATCACTGCTCATTTACTATTTTTCTGTTTTTGACAATAAAAACGCAAGCCCGTCTTTATCTGGCAGCGTTTTAGTTGTTGATTTTGCATCAAAAGCCTTTATCTTATAACCGGTAGTATTATATTTTGGCCATTGAGGTAATCCCGATCCGTTAGGGTTTCCGGTTTTGATAAAGTTTACCCAATAGCCCGACATCAATTTGGCCAGTTCCCTATCAGCAGGCTCAAATGGCCGGTTATTCAAAAACTTCAGGTTATCCAGCATATAAGGTACTTCAGCGGTGTGGAACGCACCATACTTTTTCATATCGCCTTCGGCAGGTACTTTACGGTCGAAGTTGTACACATACACTGGCGAATTGATAGACTTGCTTTGCAGGGCAGCCCACTTAAATCCAGCCACGGCGAACACCTGGTCGCGTGAAAGTTTTGTTTGCGAGGCCTTAGCTTCTTCTTCAGTTTCAGCCGGGAAATACTTCAAAAAAGTTTCGGCATCTGCACCATATTGTGATCGAGCCTGCTTTTTAAAATCCTCCTTGCTCTTGGTCGGCCCGCCAAATTCATCGTCGTTCCACCCGGTAATCAATGCAACGTGGTTTTGTTTATTGGCCGCGAAAATATCAGCTACCGCTTCGGGTAATACATATCCATCTACTATCGGCGCAAATCGTCCCTGGAATTTCTTCAGCACTTCTTCTGCCGGCATGGCCCGCATTTCTGCCAAGGTTTTTGCACCTGCCTTCTCTGCCAGTTTTGAACCCTGTTCTTCAGCTGACTGTAATGTACTGGATACAAGTAATGGATTTTTCACAACCAGCGAGCCGCTCTCAGCAATAGCCCTGTTAAACAAGCCTTTTGTCAATGGCGATGCCACCAGGCTATTCACACTCATGGAGCCGGCCGATTGACCGCCAATAGTTACATTATTCGGGTCGCCGCCAAAGGCGGTAATATTTCGTTTTACCCATTTCAGGGCCGCTATTTGGTCGAGCAGGGCATAATTTCCGGATGCTTTGCCACCAGCTTCTTTGGTCAATTCAGGATGTGCCAAAAACCCAAACGCTCCTACCCTGTAATTAATCGAAACAAACACAATACCTTTCTTCGCCATCGCCTCGCCGTCATATATCGGGCAGGCACTGCCACCGCTGGTAAATCCTCCGCCATATATCCACACAAACACTGCACGTTTATCTGCTTTGGTTTTAGCGCCCGTCCACACATTCAGGTACAGGCAATCCTCGCTTATGGGCGCCTCAGGTATCAAAAATTCTGAGGTGTATACCATAAACGGCGTCGGTTTGGCTTGCATAGGGCTTGCGCTAAACGAGGTACATTTTCTTACGCCCTTCCAATGTATAGCAGGCTGGGGCGCTTTCCAGCGCAGGTCGCCAACCGGTGGCGCGGCGAACGGAATACCTTTATAAGCAGTTATTTCACCGCTTTTTGCACCCGAAACCAGCCCGGCCTCGGTAGGAACCACTGCCAAAAAATTGGCTTTATTCACGTTGAAAGAATAACAAATAACAGACGCCGCAAGCATGGCTGCGCCCAATGCAATTTTCAATTGTTTCTTCATAAGCAGGGAATGAATATTTGGTTTGTGTCGGTTTGACGCAATCTAATATTTGTTTGGCGGAAATCAAAATTTGGGAAGTTGATTGAGTTAGATTCAGTTGAATGGTTGATTAGGTTAAAAATGCAAACTATTCATAACTCAATCGAACATAATCAACTCAATTAACCATTCACCTATATTTTCTCCCATATATTTTTTAGTTTGGTGGCTGATTTCTTCAGAACCAATTTTAGATCATGGAAAATAACCGCAACAGCATTGTTTCTTCTATCTTGAATTTTTTATTACAGCTATTAGGTGTTGCTTTATTTTATTGGGTATTGATATATACTACCATCTATTATTGGTTAAGTGGGTTCTTATACAGGATAGCAAAAGTGCGCTATGAAGCCGGCCCTAACTTCACAAAAGAGCTTTATTTAATACTGCTGATATTCACGATATTTTGTTACCTGGCAAATCGCTTCCTGCTCGATGTTTATCACCGTAATACAGCCAAACAATTCATAATCTCGACTATTGCCGACTACCTGATCTGGCCGTTACAGCTTTTCATCATGATGTTTTGGGCCAATACGCACATGGTTAGCGTAGTAGATGATATCACCACACTGTTGAATGTATATGTGCTGACCGGGTTGCTGATAGTAAAAAATATAATTGCAGTAATGCTGATCAACAAAAACGATAATATCAGCGCTAAAACAAAAGCGGTTAAATAACCAAAGGAAGAAATCAGGAGAACGGGATAGTCACCCTGAATTTACTGCATACACCGGGTTCGGAGCGCACTTCTATTTTTCCGTCAAGCTGCGTAACTGCATCTTTAACCAGGTATAATCCTATACCCGAGCTTTTTTTGTTATCGCCAGACATGTAGAACTTATCAAATATCCGGTCCTGGTCTTTAGGCCGTATGCCCAAACCGTTATCTTCAACCTCTATCACCATCTCTTTGTCTGAACGGTACGATTTTACTTTCACCCATTGCTCCGGCTTTTTAACATCGCTGTATTTGATGGAGTTTGACACAAGATTGTTCAGTATCACCTGCAGTTTAAGAGCATCGGTTTGTATCTGCGTAAGTTCCAGCTCCTTGTAAAAATGCACCCTCTTCCCTCCGTTATGGTAGCTGTTTTGGGCTATCACATTGTCCACAATATTGTTCAGGCTGCATTCGGTTTTACTTACACCGGTATGCTTGCTCTTAATAAAGGCGAGCATTTCGTTTATAAAGCGGTCTTGCCTTTCAAGGCTATCCTTTATCATCAGCGTGTATTCTTTTATTTGTTCAAGGTCGGTTTCGTCATCCATCAGGTTGATCAATCCCATAATGGAAGCCAGCGGCGACCGCAAATCGTGTGTTACGTTGAATACGAACTTGTCCAGCCCTGCATTGATCAGTTGCAGCTTTTCGTTTTGTTCGATGATCTTCTTTTTGGAATTGGATAACGTCCGGATCATAATAGCAGCCGACGTTAATGAGCAGAAAACTATGATCAGCGTAATAAACACGTTGGCAGCAAATACATAAGTATTAATCTGTCGACTAATATTTCCCAACGTTTCAGAAAACGTCTCCTCTTTTATAGTAAGAGCAGCCGAATTGTTATTGATGGCTGCTATCATCGCCTTTTTTTCATCGCCTGACATGCCGCCCCGTATAATTTCTGCATGAGCTGCCGTACCAATCTGATCAAGATCATTGATCATCTCGTCACCTTCGGTCCATATCTGTATGGCCTTTTCGAACATCGATACATTCTTAAAAGTTTCAAATAGCCATATCATATTATTAATATCTGCCGGGTGATTTTTACCCGCTAAGAATCCCTGGCTTACTGCCTTATGATCAACAGGAGGAGACATTAACCCAATTCTGGCAGCATGGTCGCCTTTGGGTATGGAGATAGAATTTTTGAATGCGAAATAGTCGGATTTGTTATGAAATGTAATATAATTGATCAAATAGGCCGAAGCATCTTTCTGACCTTTGGAATATTCCGATTCACCGTTAACATACGCCCGGGCGCCTGAAAGTATTTTTACAGAATAGATATTGACCACAATAATTCCGGCAGAAGCCAGGCTCATCACCAATAACAAAATAAGTGATGTCCGCCTTCGGAAAGCAAGCAAGCCGTTAATTGTATCTATTATTTTGCCTTTCAAATCAGTATTTGGGTTTAATTAATAAGAAATATTACAATTACTGTTTATATAATTTTCCGAAGCAAGCACGGTCTGGCAAAAAAGTCAATCTATAAACAAATCCCTCTATATCAGTACAATTCAAAAAAAGTATTTTTTTTATAAAACCCTCCAAAACAAAAAAAGTGTTCCCGGAGATATAGATTTATACTCAGTGCTCCTGATTTTTGTTGCGCTTTAGGCAAATAAATATTACCGCCGGTTGCTTAAAAAAAAATTTGCACTTTCATTAATTAATCGTAATATTGCGATTGATATGGGACTTACCAAAACTGAAATCTTCACCGATGAGCAAAACCGCCTTGCTACCATGATCAAGGCATTGGCGCATCCTGCCCGGATAGCCATATTGCAGCACTTGATCAAAACAAATGCCTGTGTTTGCGGCAGCATTGTAGAAGAATTGGGATTAGCGCAGGCCACCATATCTCAACATTTAAAAGAATTAAAAAATGCAGGACTGATACAAGGTACTATTGAAGGAGTAAGTGTCTGCTACTGCATTGAACCCAATGCCTGGGAATTATTGCACAAAGAATTGAATGCATTTTTTGCATTATACACCTGTAACGGAAAGTGTTGTTAAAAAAATTTATCGTCATCAATCGTAATATTGCAATGAATTGGTTGTGGAAGTTATAAAAGTTTAATGGTTAATGCACTGAAATGGCACACTAAGTGAAGACTATTCTTCCCCTTACAGCTTCTACATCCATTACAACCTCTACAACAAAAAAGAAAAACTAACATGAACAAGCAAGAAACCATCACCTGGGGAACATTTAAGCAAATGTTATTGCAAAACCCGGAACTCGATCTGCAATTTCAGTATGCAGCCGATAAATGGGTGGCCCCCTCTTATCATATTACCGAGATCAAGCAGGCGCCAATAACATCTGTAGATTGCGGAGGAGTAAAAAATGAGTGGACAGAAATCATTGTTCAATTAATGGAGCCCGCCAGTCAGCAACAATTGCGTGCGATGAAAGTGCGTAAAGCATTGTCTATAATTGATATTGTAGAAAAAGTTTTGCCACTGGATGTAAATGCGGAGGTAAAGGTTGAATTTGGCAACAATGAATTTGATACGCGCCAGCTTTCGCCTACTGCGTTGGTAATTGATGGAGAAAATTTGATTATTGACCTTCAGCCCGTTTCAGTTCAATGTAAGGCGAATGACCGTGGTGGTAGTTGTGGAACTCCTGTAAAACAAAAGGTAGAATTAAAAAACCTTGCTGTTGACAATTCCTGCTGCACACCCGGCGGGGGATGTTGCTAATTCTTATATGATGCAGATTATTAAAGCAATAAATTACAGGGAAAATATCATTGCCCTGCTCTCGGCTGAAAAACTGCCAAGTGACGATCTCCCTTCATCATTGGATAATTTTCTGGTGATGACGGAGGGTGATGAATTGGTTGGAGTGGTTGGATTAGAAATGTATGGAGGCTACGGGCTTTTGCGTTCGCTGGCTGTTAACCCAGATTACAGGAGCAAAAACATTGCTGGTAAATTAGTGGAGGAAATAGAAAAATTTGCTGTCTCAAAAGACTTAAAATCGATCATCCTTTTGACCGAAACTGCCCCGGATTATTTCTCCCGTAAAGGATATAGCCGGATCGCGCGAGCAGAAGTGCCTGCCGAAGTGCAGCAATCATCAGAATTCCGCCATGTGTGCCCGCAGTCGGCAATTGCAATGAAAAAAGATTTATAATGAAGAACATATTAGTATTATGCACCGGCAACAGCTGCCGCAGCCAGATAGCCGAAGGTTATCTGCAATATTTTGCCGGCGATAAAGCCAAAGTTTACAGCGCAGGAATAGAAACTCATGGCGTAAACCCCAAAGCCATACAGGTAATGGCCGAGGATCATATCAATATATCTCACCATACCTCAAACAATGTGGATGAGTACATCAGCATCCCTTTTGATTATGTGATCACCGTTTGTGATAATGCAAAGGAGAATTGCCCTTATTTGCCCGGCAATTTCAAACGCTTTCATTTTAACTTTCCTGATCCTGCCAAAGCGCAGGGTACACCACAAGAGATCATGGACGAATTCAGGCGTGTGCGCGATATGGTAAAGGTGTATAGCAAAGATTTTGTATCTGAACACCTGCCCGTATGAAGAAATATGTAGCTGAATTTCTGGGCACCTATGCTTTGGTATTTGCCGGAACCGGGGCTATCGTTATCGACCAGGAAACACATGGCAGTATTACCCACATTGGTGTTGCGATAACTTTTGGCCTTATTGTAATGAGTATGATCTATGCACTGGGTGATATTTCAGGGGCTCATTTTAATCCTGCAGTAAGCATAGCCTTTGCCACAGCAAAAAAATTCCCCGCAAAGGAGCTTATTCCATATATCATCAGTCAGTTATCAGGCGCTGTGACCGCAAGTCTCACTCTAAAATATTTGTTCCCATCCAACCAGTTTTTGGGAGCAACCATTCCCGCCGGCAGCGATTCGCAATCCTTTATATTAGAGTTTATACTCACCTTTTTTCTGATGCTGGTTATCATCAATGTAGCCAAAGGCAGTAAGGAACAGGGGATGTTTGCAGGTTTAGCTATTGGCTCTGTCGTGGCATTGGAGGCGATGTTTGCAGGACCAATATGTGGCGCTTCCATGAACCCGGCCAGATCATTCGGCCCGGCCGTAGTATCCGGGCACACGGAGCATCTTTGGATATATTTGGTTGCCACTACACTTGGAGCAATCCTGGCCATTCCAATTTGGAGCTTCTTAAAAACCAAGTCATTACAATAGCCCCCTTGCACCTGGTCAGTATTGAAACGGCTGTTTACAATGTCACAGGAAAAGTGATATGTGAGGTCCCGATTATCACAAGGGCAGCCAAACCCACACATGCTATAACAAGCCCTATTGTTGCACCCGTATCCTTCTTTTTCACCGTCAGATCAACACCTGTATAATCGCATCGCACCACGTTCCCTGACTTGTCAAATGAAAACAGCAGATACCGGTCATATTTGCTAAAATCACTAACAGTCGCCGATTGCGCATTATGATGCAATTCAACATAATGCTTGTTAAATGAGTCGTGCCTGTCGTACTGATACAGCCATCGTTCGGAAGTATCACTTACCTGCTTTTCGGTAGGTATGCCGAACGATTTCTGAACATCGTTCCTGGTTTTATAACGACCCATTACTTCTTCATGTGTGTAAAGCACTTTGGTACAACCGAATAATGATACCATACTCAATAGCACTATTCCTTTGATCAGCTTTTTCATTGGGTGAGTTATTTAGTTAGTTTTGATAATGATAAATAAAGAGACCGGGTGAACAGCAACCCGGCCTCCCGCTAAACTACCTAAGGTTAAAACCTGTAGGCAATTCTTGCACTGATCTGACCTACTGTACCGTCATTTGTCCAACCTTCATAACGGGCACCAATTTCGAAGCCTTTGTTAAAGGTGTAGCCAATGCCTGGCGACCAGGCAAATGCATGCCCACCGCCACTTTCTGTGGACCAAACAATCCCTGCCTGTGCCTCGAAAAAGAAATTACTTGTATAACATTTAAGCCCGGCCTTCACAGGAACGAATCCAGATGTTGACGGTACGTCAAACCCTTTAAACTCGCTTTTTAAGAAAAAGGCATTATACCCGGCTGACAAGGTAAGGTATGTACTGGTCGTTGTCGGCACCTCTAATTTGACCGAACCGCCAAGCACAAGGTTATACCCATCGCTTGCCTGATCCACAGGTAACCCTGCTTCGGCACCGATACTGAATTTGACACCAGATTTTGCAGCTGTTGATGAATCTGATTTAGATTGCGCGAAACCGCTCACGGCAATTCCGGCCACCAATAATAGAGTTAATAATTGCGTTTTCATGATAATAAGTTTTAGCGTTAATAATTTGATTATTTGTTACCAGCTGATATTTATGAAGTAAAACTACAACAGGTATTAACAGCATAAAAACTACAAAATCAGCAACTTACAACAGTATATGCAATTAGCAATTATATAGGTGGGGTATTGTATTTCAGCGGTAATAATTTACTATATTTAATAATTATTATTACCGCATTTGCATTTTTTGCAAAAAATAAAAAGGCAATTAATAAATAACACCAAAATCCCCTAAAGTTTAGCTGATGAATACCAGTGACGTACAGGCTATGCTATTTAATCATGTCCGGGCACGTCTGCCCGAACATCTGTCGCTGGTTGATGAAGTTGCCGAACTGCTGAATATTAGCAATGATAGTGCCTACAGGCGAATCCGCGGAGAAAAAACCATCGCACTTGATGAATTGAGAGTCATATGCAATACATACCATATCTCGCTTGATCAGCTATTGTTTATCCAAAACAACACGGTGATTTTTTCGGGGAATAAGGTAGATAGCGCTTCCTTTGGCTTTAACGAGTACCTAAAGGATATCATCCATAATCTGGAACTTTTCAAATCCTTAAGCAATCCGCACATCTATTTTTATAACAAGGACATACCAATCTTTCATTTTATGCCTTTCCCGGAGCTGCGGGCCTTCAAATTCTTTTTCTGGAAACGGACTCTTTTGGGTTATTCCGAATTAGCAAAACAGCAGTTCAATGGCCTGGGAACAGATGAAGAAAGCGCTGAATTGGGAAAACGGATCATTCGTCTGTATAGCGATATTCCGTCAACCGAAATATGGAATGAGGAGAATGTGCACAGCACCATCAGGCAGATTGAGTTTTACAGGCAATCAAATATATTTTCCGACAGATATATTCTTACGAAAGTATATGAGCAGCTGGATGAACTGCTTAATCAGCTTGATATACAGGCTGAAGCCGGTAAAAAATCCTTGTTTGGCCATCAACCGGCGCACAATGCCCCCGGCTATGATATTTATGTAAACGAATGTTTGATAGGTGATAATACTATTTTTGTCGACAGCGACAAGCGGCAGATCACCTGCCTTAATCACAACGGGCTCAATTTCACCTCAACACAAGACAAGGATTTTTGCGATTATACCTCCCGGAATCTGCAAAACATTATCCGTAAATCGGCACACATCAGCCGTGTTGGCGAAAAGGAACGCAACATGTTCTTCAACACTCTTCATCAAAAAATACACAGTAAAATGTCGAACATAGTGTAGATGAACGTAAATTGCAGCGTTCAATCACCATCCATGCGGCTTAAAAAAATTTCTCTTTCCGATGCTGCCACTATCCTGCTGGTGCTTTTTACAATTGCCATGTTGTTTAGCATAAAGGCGCGCACTTGGGTAATAATGGGTTTGATGTCGCTCGGCTTTTACAATCCCAAAATACCGATAATAAAACCAGGTGAAAAGCTGATGCCTGCTCCTGCCATGGTGGTACAAACCGTTGACGGCAAAACGATAGACCTGCAGCAGCAAAAAGGCAAGGTCGTTTTTATCAACTTTTGGGCGACCTGGTGCCCACCCTGCCGGGCAGAAATGCCATCGGTAAACGAGTTTTATGAGAAAGTGAAAAATGATCCGAACATCGTTTTCCTGTCTGTAGATGTAGATAACAGGCTGAATAACTCATCAGCTTTTATGAAAAAACAAGATTACCATATACCGGTTTATGGAGGTAACCTGGACGGACTGCCGGCCACATTTTATTCGGGTACCATACCCACCACTTTGGTAATAGATAAGCATGGACTGGTAGTATTTAACCACGCCGGCAAAGCCAGCTATGATGGCGAGGCATTTGTCAAATTCGTATTGGGATTGACAGAACAATAAGAATCTTCATCCGAATTTCATTATTGATTGCTTATCTATCATCCTGTGCCTAAAAATGTCTAATTTTAACCCATGGTAGAATGTACACCTGCATTATTTAAAACATTTGAGGCACTGGTGGATGTGCCGGAAGCCCAGCTGCAATGGCTGATCGATCAGAGTGATTGTCGCGAATATCCGGATGGTGAATTATTAGCTGAACCGGGCCGACCTATCGTTGGCACGCACTTTATCATCAGCGGCAAACTGCGCTTATATGTCCCGATTGGCGGTGTAAAGCGTGAGCTGGGCGATTTTAAACCCGGTAGTATCACCGGTTACATGCCCTATTCTCGTGCAACGGTAAGCACAGGCTATGGGCGCACCATTGGTGTAACACAGATCATGACCTTTCCGATTGGAAAGATTGAAGAAATGATCAGGCATCATTTTGAACTCACCCAGGCGCTGGTTCATGTTATGACCAACCGCGTGCGCACCTTCACCGCATTACAGCAGCAAAACGAGAAAATGCTGGCACTGGGAAAATTATCGGCAGGTCTGACGCATGAGCTGAACAACCCGGCATCGGCTATTGTGCGCGATTCGGAGTCATTACTAAAACATTTACAGCTGGAGCCTGACACGTTCAAATCGATGATCGCCATCAGGATGGAGCCTGAAGAGGTTGATGCAGTTACCCATGAGTTTTTCCGCTTCTTAACAGAGCGCAAGGGGGTCGATCTTACCATCCGCCAACGTGCGGAAAAGGAAGATGAACTGACTGATCTGTTCGATGAAATGGGCATGCAGTATGACCCCGAATTGGTTGAGAATTTTGTTGAGTTTGGGATAGAACCTAAGGATGTACAATCATTCCGCAAGCATATTCCGGAGCAGTTTCTTGAACCGGTATTTAACTGGATGAACACGCTCCTGGTCACCGATAGGATGGTACAGGATATTGGGGAATCTGCCCGTCGCATTGCAACGCTGGTTAACTCGGTAAAAACCTATACCCATATGGACCAGGGTCAGGAAAAGCAATATGCCGACATACGTATCGGAATAAAAAACACATTCCAGATGCTGATCTATAAGATCAAAAAAGGAAATATTACCGTGGTGAAGCAATTTGATGAAACCCTGCCACCGGTAAAAGCTCAAATAGGCGAACTGAACCAGGTATGGACCAATTTGATAGACAACGCCCTGGATGCTATGGAGCCTAACGGCAAGGGGACACTAACCATTAAAACAGAAAGGGATAAAGAATTTGTACAGGTAACCATTGCAGATGATGGCGTTGGCATACCCGAGGAAATATCCTCGCGTATCTTCGATCCGTTTTTTACAACTAAAGAAATGGGAAAAGGCACCGGGATGGGTCTCGAAGTAGTACAGCGCATAGTACAACAACACAATGGTTCTATAAAAGTTATATCAGAACCGGGGCATACAGCGTTTGTAGTATGCTTCCCAATTGACGGATAATTGTTGTAAATGATGGAATGGGTGGGGAGGTTTTAAAGGTTGTAATTATTGCATTGGTTGAAGTGGCTGAAACATTTAACTAATCAATCAGTCTAACCATTACAGCTAATAGAACTTTTTCAACATCTACAACTAATACAACTTAATCCAACCTCATCAACCAAAAAAAACTACCATGATCAAACCCATTATATTTTCAATAGACGACGACCCCCAGGTATTGCGCGCCATAAACCGCGACCTGAAATCGCAATATAATTCCGAATACAAGATCATCAGTACTACCTCGGCAAATGAGGCATTAGAAGCTATTGCCGAAATGAAAAATGCAGGCGATCCGGTGGCGATGTTCCTTGTAGATCAGCGTATGCCCGAAATGGAGGGGGTAGACTTTCTGCAAAAGGCTATCAAAATTTATCCCGATGCCAAACGGGTATTACTTACTGCCTACTCTGATACCGTTGCTGCAATTAAAGCAATCAACGTGGTACAGCTTGACTATTATCTAACCAAGCCATGGAACCCGCCCGAAGAAAAGCTATACCCGGTGATAAACGACCTGCTCGACGATTGGCAAAGCCATTACACGCCCGATTTTAAAGGCATTAAGCTGGTTGGCTATCAATACAACCCAAAATCGCACGAGATAAAGGACTACCTGGCGGGCAACCTTATCCCTTACCGATGGTTTGATATAGAAAGCAACCCGGAGGCTAAAACATTGCTCGAGGCCAACAATCTGGACAGAACTGCCTTGCCGGTGATTGTTTTTGAAAACGGGGAATGTGCCTGCCAACCAACTATAAGGCAAATAGCTGAAAAAGCCGGACTACAACCGGAGATACAAAACGATATTTATGACGTGGTGATTATTGGTGCGGGCCCTGCCGGTTTGGCTGCCGCTGTGTACGGATCATCCGAAGGATTGAAAACCTTACTGGTAGAGCGCAGGGCGCCGGGCGGTCAGGCCGGTACAAGTTCACGTATCGAGAACTATCTGGGCTTCCCGGCGGGCTTAAGCGGTGCCGATCTGACACGGCGGGCCATTAGCCAGGCTACCCGTTTGGGAGCGCAGTTCCTGTCACCGCATTCTGTAAACGACATACGCGAGAAAGATGGTTATAAAAAGATCATACTGGATGACGGTCCGCATATTATGAGCCGGTCGGTAGTAATCACCACAGGAGTTGATTACCGCAAGCTTGAAGTAGAAGGTGTGGATAATTTCACCGGGGCAGGTGTTTATTACGGTGCCGCCACTACCGAAGCCAGTGCCTGCAAGGATAAGGATGTATTTATCATTGGCGGCGGTAACTCAGCCGGTCAGGCAGCTATGTACCTGTCCAAATTTGCACGCCAGGTGTATATTATCATCCGCCGCGACGATCTGACAGCAACGATGTCGGCTTATTTAATCGATCAGATCAAAAATTCGCCCAATATCGAGGTATTGCCAAATACAGAAGTATGCAAGGCCTGCGGCAACAGTTACCTTGAAAAACTGACGTTGCTTAACGTAAAAACACAGGAAAAGAAGGACTATGATGCCAATGCATTATACATTTTCATCGGCGCAAAACCATTTACAGATTGGATAAAGCTCGACATCATTAAAAACAACAAGGAATTTATCGAAACCGGCCGCGACCTGGCTGCCTACGATAATTTCAAAAAGATATGGAAGCTTAACCGCGACCCATACTTACTTGAAACCAGTTGCCCGGGCATATTTGCAGCAGGCGATGTTCGCGCCGGTGCCATGAATCGCGTTGCATCAGCTGTAGGCGAAGGATCAATGGCTATCAGTTTTGTGCATAAGTATTTGGCGGAGGTGTAATCGCCCGGATAAAATGATAAAAAGAGAGCTACTATACAAAATGCTTCTGCTGCTTAGTATGGTGGCTCTCTCTGCTTTAAACGGATTTGCCCAGCAACTTGCCGGTACAAGTTGGAAATCATCTGGCGTGGCATCGGCCCAATTACACTTTGCAAAAGATACTGTTTGGATAAATAGTCACAAAAACTCGCCGCTCAGCTTTTCATTTTCTCAAAAACGAGATACCTTATTTCTATATGGCAGTTCAAAGAAAGACAATCACTTGGAGTCTGATACGTCTTACTATAAAGTTCGCTATACTAACAACAGTCAGCATCTGACGCTGTCAGCAATTAAAGGGCACCATGCCGATAGAGAAAAAAATTTCACGGGCAGGTTCAATTATGTTCCCGAAGAAGATGGGGCACCGCGCGACTGGTCGTATATGGATGCCATGAGCGATTCCATTGCGGGGATCAGCCTGTATAAAGCTTATGAACTATTAAAGGTTAAAAAACTAAAACCTGCCCCTGTGATAGTTGCTGTGATTGACAATGGATTTGATATTGGGCATGAAGACCTGAAAGGCTCAATCTGGACCAACACCAGGGAAATCCCGGGCAACGGAATTGATGACGATCACAATGGCTATGTAGATGATGTGCATGGATGGAACTTCAGGGGCGATAAGAACGGGCACATTGTGGATGCTGAGCAATCGGGAGCTACCCAAACCTATGCTGCGTTTAAAAGCAAATATGAAAATGCTGACACCAGCCATTTGACTGATAGAGAAAAGAAATTGTTTTCCATCTACAAAAAAGCCAGGGCGAAATATTTTGAGACACTTAAGACCACCAAGGATTCTGTTGATCTGAAATATGCATACAATGTAGACTATATCTCGGCCAAATTGATCCAAAACGATAATGGCCAAATTCATAATCATTCGTATGGAAGCGCCGTTATTACTTCAACGGAAGCACTAAGCCATGGCACTCATGTCGCTGGCATCATTGCAGCAAAAAGGAATAATGGCAAAGGAGTCGATGGCATTGCCGACAATGTCCGGATCATGCCGATAATTGCTACCACAGGACCCGGCGATGAAAGAGACAAAGATATTGCCAACGGTATTTTCTACGCTGTGAATAACGGTGCGCGCATCATCAATATGAGTTTCTCAAAAAGATACTCGCCTTATAAAAAACTGGTTGACAGCGCGGTGCAATATGCTGAACTAAAACATGTCCTGATCATTCATGCTGCCGGCAACGATGGCAACAACAACGATACGGCCAATTACTACCCCATTGCTTATTATCAAAACGGGCATAAAGCTTCCAATTTTATTACTGTTGGTTGGAGCAGGCCCTTATTTAACTACAGGCTTGCACATCCATATTCCGGGTACGGCAAAAACAATGTAGATCTTTTTGCACCTGGCAGTGATATATTCTCAACTGTACCCGGCGATTTGTATGATTATAAATCGGGCTCGAGCATGTCGACCCCATGTGTTACGGGAGTTGCTGCGTTACTGCTGTCCTACTTTCCTGACCTGACTGCTGAACAGGTAAAAGATATTCTTCTACTGTCAAGCTTTAAGCCCAATATCATGGTGAACCGGCCCGGCGGATCAAAAATACAGGTGCCATTTAGTAGCCTGTCCGTTTCGGGTGGCATAGTTAACGCCCATAAGGCCGTTCAAATGGCAATAGAACTGTCGGGGAAATAAAATACGGGATGCACAATAACCATTACATTCTGTTATTTTTTTCCTAATTTTCTACCCAAATCAATCCTAATGGAAGACAAAATCTGCGAGCATCTTGCAGCTATCAAAAAGCTGAAACATGCAAAAGAATATGTATGCGAAGAGTGTATTAAACACGGTGGTAGCTGGGTGCACCTTCGCACCTGCCAAACCTGTGGTGTAACCTTGTGCTGCGATAGTTCACCCGAAAAACATGCCTCAAAACATGCCCATGAAGCCGGTCACCCGGTAGTTATCTCTGCTGAGCCCGGCGAAAGGTGGCTGTGGTGTTATGTGGATGAAGAATTTGCAGAGTATTGAGAGTGGAGAATCAAGAACCAGAAGCAAAATTATTTTCTTGGTTCCTGACTCTTGCCTCTTGGTTCTCAATCAATATGCACCGTCAACGGCTGAAAACGTGGCTGCAATCTTTTCACCGACTCAGCCATACGCTTGATGAACAAGTAATTGGTTGTACCGCCAATCACTGCTCCTACTACCGGAATCAGTCGTGCAGCAGTTTTTGAACCCAGGCGTAGTAATATGCGTTCAGACCCACGCTCCAGTATGTTTTTGGTGATCATAATTCCGGCCTCTACCTGCATGGCAGCCGCCATAATAGACACAAACTCGTCGAAAGTAATCTGGTAAGTCCCCCGGTTATAATACATAATGCCCAGCGTTACCCTGATCTGCTGCGTAAGCATATTGATCAGGTCGAAAGGAATGCCGATGGCCATTGTGAGCGCTCCGCCACCGCCGGAAATGACTCCGGTAGTGGCAGATAGACGCGCACATTGCTCTATAAATCGTTCCAATCCCAATTTATCAACCCCTTGTTTAATGCCAAGCTGGTCGATGTGGGTGAATATTTTTCTGAACGTATCCTGCTGCAGGTCGTCAAAGCTGAGCCGGATATTTGATATGGTCTGTTTTAAGGTGTCCATAATCGTAATGATGTTACCTGTATAACATCATTTTTCTGTTATTGTTGTTGGCGGGCAAATGTCATTAAACAAAGTGACAAATAACCAACACCAGGAACATCAAAGGGACATCTAATAAGACAAGCACACGAGCCATTTGCTGACTTTTAGCGTCACCATCTATAAACACATGGTGTAAATCATTTTTGAGGTTTTTCAAGGTTTTCATAAGACAATATTTTTAATTAACAAAATGGTTATCAACAGGTTAACTATATTTACCTGCTATTTATCAATATGACAATATTGGCTAAGGAAGGTTTAAAAAGATGAAAGAATTATTTTTGAAAGGCAGCTCAAACCCGAAGAAAAGGGGTTAAAGTAAAGTTCTGCATTGAAATTATACATCAAACTCTGTCAAAGGCATGCCTGACTGTCGCATTTTCGACCTAAATGAGCAGAAAAAGAACTTTTCTATCGTTTTAGTTAAACTTTTTCATTTAACGGTTGTTATACAACTATACCATCAGCAATGATAGTATGCCTTTTAAATAATTAATTAGGGGAAATAGCCGGGTTCAATGCCCGGCTATTGTTTTTTTCTGAAATCTGGTTATTTCTTAAGCTGTAGGTCTATCTGTTTTTCCAGCAGATCCAGACTTTGATTCAAATAACTGATATCACCTGAAATTTTGGATACGGTAATGCCACCCTCAATCATGGCAATCATCAGCGAAGCGAATGCTGCCACATCTACATGCTCTTTTATCTCGCCTGAACGTATGCCCTGGTGAATAATGGCCGATATGCTGCGGTGCCACGAGTTTACGGCTTCACCAACTTTCTTTTTCAGCTGCGGGTGGGTATCATCAGCCTCTACTCCGGTGTTTATAATAGGGCACCCTGCCGATAGCGTCGGATTAAAAAGCCCCTTACGATAAACATTAACGTAAGCGCGTAATTTGCCCAAAGCAGTAGGGTCTTCACTTTGAAGGGCCATTACCCGCTGCCGCATTCTACCCAAATTGTAATCAAAAGCAGCCAGCGCCACTTCGTCCTTATTTTCGAAATTGCCGTAAATAGCCCCTTTTGTGAGACCCGTGGTCTCTGTCAGATCCGACATCGATGTGCCGGCATAACCCTTACGATTAAATACGGGAGCAGTCTTCTCAACTATATATTCCCGTGTACGCTCTGCTTTTCCCATATACAAATATAATAAATTATACCGATGGGTATATCGTGGTAATTATTTTGACAATAAGATAGATAACACGACACTTCCTATTATTAACGCGACAAACGCATAGCTTTTCCATTTTGCGAAATTTAGCGTCCAACCAAATGCTTTTGTTCGTTTAGGAACAACTGTGCGGATATCATTTCGGTTAACATAAAAAACTCCAAATTTATAATTAAGTGGATCTTCCGTTGGTTCCATTCTAGGGTATTTAATCTATTATTTGCTTACAGCTTCCCAATCTCCCCTATCATCCAGGGTCTCCTTCAGCTTCAGCTACTTCATTAAGAGGCTAAGTTTATAATAACCAATTTACCAATTTTTAATGGCTATTAAAAGAATATAAGATGATAATTTAGCTAATTTACAGGCAGTTTCTCCAAAAGCTGCATGCCATCATAAGCGGTTTTCATGGCTACCGAATCATGGCTGTCCTGATCGTAAAATTTGTAGCTGAAATGTAAGCCATTACCGGGGTTTTGCTGTAATATATCTCCCAGCTCAAAAATACTGCGGACATGGTTGGTTTTGGCCGAGGTATCATTGTGGATGTGTTCAATCTCATTAAAAGGCGGCGTGGCATTGGCTATGCTGAAGTACAGCCATTTTCCATCAAATTTTTCTTTGCTCAATATTTCCCGGGCTTCATTCAGCATAAATTTATCATCCCACCACATGCTGGGGTCGCTGGCTATGTAGCCAGTAAACATTTCGGGATGATGGAGGAGGATATTGATCGTGGTCAATCCGCCTAACGAATGCCCCATCAAAATACGTTCGGACGAGACGGGATATTTTGCTTCGATATAAGGAAACAGTTCCTCCTGGATAAATGCAATAAACTTATCGCCGCCACCCGAAGGCTTAAAGCCTCTTGTTTTTTTGCCTTTGGAGTCGATTACGGAATGCGTTGGCGTCAGGTCTCGGCTGCGATTTGTATTGCGTATACCAACAATGATAGTATCCCTGAACACTTTACGCCCATCTGCATTTTCGCACTGCATCAGCTCGCGAAAGCCCGCATACTGTTCCTCGGCATCAAACAGGTATACCACAGGGTATTGATGTTTGTTTAATTCAGGGTCATCCTCCGTTTTGGGGAGATAGATCCAGATATCGCGCTTCTCATTCAGTATCTCCGAGAAAATGCAATCACCCTTGCAGATAAAAACCGGCTTGCGCTTAAGCGTACGCGCACTGACGAGGATCATGATGAGTATTACGGCCAGAAATATCGCAAGCGCCATACAGTTAATTGAAACCCTAAACTATGGATTTTTGAGAAGAATAGAAAATGAGCGTTGACTCACCCGGTCATCCCGAAGCTCAATCTACTTTCACAAAATTTCCGCTTTGATCAAAGATCAGATCTTCCCCTTTAATCTCAGCTTCAAAAAAATGTTTGCCGGCTGCATCTGTTACTTTTCCAGCTTCCTTTATCCGCGCACCATTATAATGACTCTTCACATACGGTGCGACGTTCGCCGGCAACTGACTTACATTGATAGCATTTACCTCCTCAACAAATGCGCCAGCTGGCGTAAATTGCACCGAAGTCTCCTCGCCCGACTTGCCGCCCCAGTTCGCCTCATAATTACCCTTTTCCTTTTCCCAAGTTACTTTTGAGGTTTTAGGGTATTTTTTTGCTAATGCTTGTTTAACTATCTCCGGAACATCCTTAGTCTTGATGTCCTGAGCTTGTGCTTTGATGGCAAAGAACACTACAACCGGCGCAACAAATAATACTTTTTTCATAATAAATCTGCGTTTGATTTTTCCCAATTATAAGGTTACAATCTGGATGAATACAGGATATTAGCTGGATAAAAACTGCAAATTAGGAAATAGTCAGTAAATTGTCTTTGCGCACGCGATAGATCTAGATACTATGATATTCTAAGCGCAAAATAAACGGCATAAAAAAAGAGAAAGTTTTGGGGCTTTCTCTCTTCTTCTCAATAATTAACTGAACTCATAATTAAATCATAAAGAACGAGGTTTTTGTTTTAGATTGATAATTAAGAATCAGGACAAATATAAAGTCTATCGGGTAATTAGACTAATATTTTTTTATTTTTTTCTGCCTATTTTTTTAACATTTATATTAAAATACTCCATTTTTTGGAAAAAATGTTAATAACTTTATTTAACTGTAGGAATTTGAGTAAAAATGTCGTTTCATCCAGCTTAAAATTACCACAATTGCCATTTTTTTAATATTTTATGATTATTGATAAAATATTTATTTTTAAACTAGCCTTTCATGGATAAATTTTCAATAAAACTCTTTTAACCGAATAAGTTACTGCTCAGGTAGCGGTCGCCGCGATCACATACTATAAATACAATAACGCCCTGTTTCAGCTCCTGTGCCAGCCTGATACTGGCTGCTGCTGCGCCACCGCTGCTCATCCCTGCGGATATGCCTTCAAGTTTGGCCAGTTTGCGCGTTACCTCAATTGCTTCGGCTTCGGCAACGTCCATCACGCGATCGACCCTTGCAGGTTCAAATATCTTGGGCAAATAAGCCTCGGGCCAGCGCCTGATACCTGGAATTGACGATCCTTCGGTTGGCTGACAACCTACAATCTGCACATTGCTGTTTTGTTCTTTTAAGTATCGTGAGCATCCCATTATAGTTCCGGTGGTACCCATCGCACTTACAAAGTGGGTTATTTTTCCTTCTGTATCCCGCCATATTTCGGGCCCCGTGGTTTTAACGTGTGCCTTATAATTATCCGGGTTGGCAAACTGGTTCAAAATAAAATATTCACCGGTAGCTGCTTTTTCTTCGGCATAATCGCGACAGGCTTCAATACCATCCAGCAGGGTGACTTTCGCCCCAAAAGCTTCCATTGCCAGCGTACGTTCTTTGGTAGAGCTTGATGGCAACGCCAGTTCCATTTCTAAACCATATAAACATGCTATCATTGCCAGGGCTATGCCGGTGTTTCCGCTTGTCGCTTCAATCAGCTTCATACCTGGTTTAATCTCGCCACGTTCAAGCGCACTGCGGATCATATTTAGTGCCGCGCGGTCCTTTACACTCCCGCCGGGATTATTACCCTCCAGCTTGGCATAAATGGTTACATTAGGATTTGGATTAAGTTTTTTTAGTTCTACAAGGGGCGTATTGCCAATCAGATCAATTATGGTAGACATTTTTTTGTTGTATTGGTTGTAGTTGTTGTAAAGGTTGTAGAAATTGTTTTGGTTGCAGAGTTTGTATAGGTTGGACGGTAATGAGTAGACTGATTGTATTAGTTAGTAAAGGTTTAAATCACTTCAACTATTACAACTTCTACAACCTTTACAACCTCTTTAATAAATCAACTACTCCTTAATTTTTTCTTTCAAAAGGCTTACCTCATGCGTATGGTATACTTTTGAAAATGCTGGTACCGACTTGGTGAGCCATACGTTACCACCGATAATACTGCCCTCGCCTATCACTGTGCGCCCGCCAAGTATAGTGGCTCCTGCGTAAATCACCACATCATCTTCTACTGTCGGGTGGCGTTTGGCGTTTGCAGGGGTTTTGCTTACGCTTAATGCACCTAAAGTTACACCCTGAAATAATTTCACATGACGGCCTATAATACAGGTTTCACCGATAACTACTCCCGTGCCGTGGTCGATATGAAAATACTCTCCTATCTGCGCAGCGGGGTGAATGTCAATACCTGTTTTGGAGTGAGCATATTCGGTTAATATACGCGGGATAAGCGGCACACCCAATTGGTACAATGAATGCGCCAAACGATAGAATGAAATTGCATAAAAGCCTGGATAAGCCCTTATTACTTCAAATTCGCTTTTTGCAGCAGGGTCACCATCAAAAGTAGCCTGGATATCCGTATTTAATATGCGGTACAATTCTGGAAGACCATTAAAAAAAGTAATGGATAGTTGTTCGTTTTTTTCGTCGAGCGTGCCACGGGTTGCATTCAGTATATCATAAAGCATATGCTCCAGCTTCTTGAATTCTGATTCAAGCTGATGAACATAGGTAAACAACCTGTTGGATTGTTCAGGATAAAGCAAACGGATAACCTGCAGGGCCCAGTCAGCTATCTCCTTATTGGACGGCACGGCTCCGGTAATTTGCTGTTTATCTAATATATGCTGATAAAATGATTTATCTATCGTCATTTTTTCTACTCTCTTAGCTTTAAAAATACAATCGCTCTGCGAAACAATTTTAATCAAAAACCGCCTCTGCCTGGTCGCCTAAATGTCAAAAACAGAGGTTGATTGCAAGGATTTTTGCGACCTGCTGCGGGGTAAATCAGACTATTTCAGGCTCATAAAACACTTGCTCCTATGAACGTATGGTTGAGCCATAAAGTTACACATTATATATAATACCCCGCATGTTCTACCTATTTAATAGTTAAAAATGGGTGTTTTTACGGTACCGGTATTCGGGTTTTACTTAATATAAAAACAAACAAAACACTGCTGACATAAGGCTGTCACTCGCGCGCAGTTACTTTGAATTGTAAATCAAAAAACAGAAACGCTATGACAACTATCGAATCACTATTAAAAGAAATGCACCAGGAAGCCGAAACTACCCGCAAAATGTTATCACGCATACCGGATGATAAATACGACTGGCAACCACACGAAAAAAGCATGACCATTCGTCGTTTGGCTACTCACCTGGCCGACATCCCGTCATGGCTAGAAATTACGATTGACGATGACGGGCTCAACTTTGCTACCACTACTCATAAAGAGCCCGTAATTAATAATACTGCCGAGCTTTTGCAATTTCTGGATGAAAGCGTGAGAAAAGGCGGCGAGGCACTAAGTAAAGCAAATGAGGAATTGCTGAAACAAGAGTGGACACTGGCTAATGGCGACCAGGTATTGAGCGTACGGCCTAAAAGCGAAGTAATACGTATGGCCTATTGCCAGATCGTGCATCATCGCGCGCAATTAGGTGTTTATTTGCGTTTGTTAAATGTCCCTATTCCAGGCAGCTACGGACCAAGTGCCGATGAAATGAATTTCTGAGTTTACCAAAAACTTTAATAGGCAGGAGAAATAAACCAACTCCTGCTTTTTTAGTTTTCCACATTTTCACCTGCTAAAAATACCGTTAAAAAACGGGGTGCTTTTCTTTTTTTTTCAGCGTAATTTAGCATTGTGCTGTAGGGGATATTACATTTACGAGGTATGGAAAATTGGGACTATTATATTTCCGGTATCTGGAAGCTGAAGACCGGCGATGAGGAATATATTACCGACGTATTTCTGCACAACGCAAGTAATGGGTTTGGCAAAGGCATAAAAACCAGCACAGATGACGTAGCAGAACTGCTTAAGAATGGCGCCAGGATAACTACTATTACCTGGAACTATCATTTGATACAGTGGCGCTTTGGTGCAAAGGTTGAATATGAGAAAATAGATGGTGCAACTATCCTGCGTACCTCGGCTGAGGCCAGCACGTTTGACGACCTGGAAAGCGCTATACAGATGCAGTATCTGATGGCCGAGGAGCCGAACATAAGCTTTAATGGCTAAAACTGCGATATAAATATCTGAATTTTATCTGTGAATATAAATTGGTTAATTAGTGGTGTGCCGTTCTTTAAAGAACGGCATTTTTTTATTTATTACCTTTTACAGCCATTTAATGACAACAAGACCCGGAAGCCTGCACCGGAGGACACTTAACGCTTCCAAAACTGCAAAAAACACAGCAGTCTCCTTTACGAGGCTTCAGAACTGTTTTACAATTTTCGCACTCATAAAAATACATGCAGGAATCTCCAGGCATTGTCTCTTCTTTTATATAGCCGCATACCGGGCAGGTAATAACCGATAATAAGTTGATCTTTGGCGTCATATCAAACTGCGCAATTGGATCGATGCTGATCAGGCAGCAAATATAATAGCCTATGTGATAACGTGATATCAGTTATTAAAACATATATAAGCGCTTATCAGTTGTAATAATAACCAACTATCTACCTATGATCAGTATTTATGTACCCCTTGCGGTGGTAATATATATTTTATTGCTCTACCGCATACCCAATCGTTTATCGCGGATAATGATATTTGTCTTTCTGTTCGTCACGTTTATTCTTAATAACGTATCTGCCCAAAAAACCACCACACATCTTGATACGATAGTACCAGGAAAGGGCACTCCCAAACAGCAGATCAAACAATTCAAACAAATAAAAAAGCAGCAATTAAGCGACTCAACCGGAAAAAATGAGCCGGCAAAGAGCCCATTGGTGGATACTACCGTAAAGAATAAATATGGCGACCTGTTAAATGACGACATCAAGTTCAACCAAAAGTACCCGGCCTGGAAACCTGCCGTTGAAGTAGTGGGCATCAATGTTTTTGTCTGGTCCCTGGACAGGCTTGCATTGAATGAAAGCTATTCGCATATAAGTCCCACTACCTGGAAATATAATATCCAGAAGGGATGGGAATGGGATGACGACCGGTTTGGTATCAACTTTGTTGGCCATCCTTATACCGGATCGTTGTATTTCAATGCTGCCCGGTCGCAGGGATACAACTATTTACAATCTTTCCCTTATGCTGTGGCGGGTAGCCTGATGTGGGAATATTTCGGAGAAAACACCCGTCCCTCATATAACGACATCATTAATACTCCGGTAAATGGCGCTTTTTTAGGAGAAATATTTTACAGGGTGAGTTCCAATATTCTCGACGACCGTATATCCGGCGGCAACAGAACCTTCAGGGAAATTGCAGCAGGCATTATCAACCCGGTAAGAGGGCTCAACCGACTGTTGGAAGGCAAAACTTTCAGGCATACCAAAACGCAGGTATATCAACAGGAGCCATTAAATGTAACGGTATCCGGCGGTATTCATAAAATAAACCAGGATAACAAAACCATATTCGGTGCCGGGCCAACTAATGCTATGATCAACGTACAGCTCGATTATGGTAACCCGTTTGAAATACGTAAACGCAAACCTTTTGATATTTTCAGGTTTAAAACGGAGTTTAGCTTTGGCACCGGACGCAAAATGCTTGATAATATTTTAGGATACGGATTGCTGTTTGGCAAAAGCACTAATTGGGGAAAGCTTTCTGTACTATATGGTGCATTCCAGTACTATGATTACTGGGATAACAAAACTTTTGAGCTCGGCGCATTGGGCTTTGGCGGTGGATTAATCACCAAGTATCCGATAACTAAAACGATTGATCTCTTCACCAATATTCATATAGCAGGAGTACCCTTAGCAGGTAACAGTACCCGCTATGGCCCCGATTCCACACAGGTGAGGGATTATACTTACAACAATGGTGTCGAAGCAAAATTCGAAGCCAGGCTCAATATCGGGACTATAGTAAGCACGTCGTTGTCATACTATTATTATATCCTGCATACATTTGACGGGCCTCCCGGAAACAATTATGTAGCCATACTAAGGCCGCGCGTTGACGTCCGCCTGTATAAAAATTTAAGCATCGGCTTCGAACATTTCCAATATTATGACGATCGTTATTTGAAAAATTATCCGGCAATATTTTCAGACAGGACCGAGCAAAAAATATTCCTGACGTACTTTTTTAAAGACTCCCAGCGCAAGGAGGAGTATAATGCCTATTAGCTATCAATAAGCTGATACACTATTGGAGCTAAAACGAACAACTTGAGACTCAAAACTTATAACTACCGCCGTTTCTTATCTGTAATAACAAGTATAATTCCACCGGCAATTAGTGCACCACCCAAATATGGTGGCCATGTAAGTTGTTGTTTCTTATCAACCGAAACCTGGAGCGGGCCAATATCTACTACTTTCTCTCTTTTCGTAAAGGAAACACCCGACCATATGAGCATTATAGCCCCGGCGATGATTAAAATAATTCCAAGATTTCTATTCATGACAAGTTTCTTTAAGTGTATCTAACAAGCAATTAACAGCCAACTATTTACTTCTTATTTTCCGATGGTAAAAAACAATTTCCTACTATCAAAAAGACTTAAATCTACGGTTGTTACGTCGTTTTACCGGGTTTAAACCTACATAAAAATACCGTTAAAACACGGGTTTCATGGTGTTATCATATGGCTTAAATTTGTATCAATACAACTGTATATCATATTGTGACTATGACTTCTTTTACAACACGTTCTAACAAAGATTTAAAAAAGGCATCTGAATATTTTCAGAAAATGCATAGTGAGCTTGGCATAGAAAAGTATAAACTTGCCAAATATCAGGAATTGTTTAATCTGGCCAGTTTTCAGGCAATGCATGATGCTGACCTGGCATATTATTGTATTTACCGTAAATGCTCGGAGCATTCCAGTTCAAAAGAAGATTTACTGAATTGCCTTGCACAGGAGGAGTTATTTCTACCCAGACATCCTGATGCGTTTAATCATGAGATTTTTCGCAGGCACGCATTGAATGCCATAAGCGAAATAAGGGAGCATCTGGAGAATGGGCAATTGGATTATTTATACTATTGATAGGTTTGACCGATCTCCTTTAATAATATCGGTTAAAATACTTTTAAATTAACTAAAACAAATCAGTAGTTAATTTATTTATTGATTGATAGTTAACTGTATAAAACATAAGGAAAACACACATCTACATCTACCTATGCGAAAACTTGTATTTATCGACGACGATCCGATCGACCATTTCCTCATGAAACACATCTTAAGGGGAAAGAATTATTTCGATATTACCACGTATACCATTTATGGTTCGCTGGTGCTTGATTATATTGAAGAATATAAATCGCAGCCCGAAAAACTTCCCGACATGATATTCGTCGACCTGAATATGCCTTTGTTTAGCGGTTGGGATTTTTTGAAAAGGATGGAAAAAATGTATAATGAAATTTCGAAAGAGATACCCGTTTTTGTAATATCTTCATCCTTGCGCCCTGACGACAGGGCCACATCATCAAAGTATTCTTTTGTGCAGGATTTTATAAGCAAGCCGGTAAATGGCGAAGAAATTGAGCGGATAATACACACTCAAAATGTTACAGGTTCGTGAGCTGGATCATCATGCTCTTTTAATTCATCAACACGTTTATTGGTTTTTATAAGCACATCGTCAAGTTCGCCTGTGCATTGCTCCATCATGGTGATATATTGCCTCCGCTCCAACTCGCTCTGACTATCTTTCGTTAGCTGAATAAGACTGATAACCGAGCATAACGATTTACGCACCTCGTGCGAATTTAGCCAGGCAATCTCATGAAGGGCGGCATTTTGCGCTTTAATCCGTTCTTCTTTAAGTATGGTATCCGTAATATCGGTCGCCATTACCATGCGGCACTCCTTGCCTTCAAAATAAAGGTCGTTGGTAAATATAGAGGCATATATAAGTTTACCGTGCTTGGTTCTATGTTTCCAAACTCCCTGATCACTCAGATCGGCTGAAAAATTATTTACAGAATGTATAAGTTTTTCTACCTCTTTTTCAGGACGGATATCCATTACTGACATCGATAGAAATTCGTATTCACTGTACCCATACATTTTGGTTGCCGCTTTATTCACTTTCACAAAGCGAAAATTATCGGTCCTGAATATCCACAGCGGGCTCGGATTGCGTTCAAACAAATTGCGGTATTGCTCCTCTGAAAACAGGATAGTTTTCTGCTGTTTCTTAATCTGGAAATACAAAACTATGGCTGTTACTGCCACAAAACCCAAATGGTTGAGGCTCCTTACAATTTCCCGGCCGGTAGCATTAAGATGTTTGTCTAAATTAGCCAGTAAAGGGTGACTGTATAATGCCCACAATATACCCACAATTAAAAAACCAACAGGGATTTTAAACAGTCTTAAATTCATGCTACGGGGGATGAGGCGGCCAAACTAAACGATAAATTTATCTTGTTTTACGCCCAAAACCCGCAAATAGTTATACTGAGGCCCGATTATTGTGTAACGCCTTTGTTACTTCGGGGATTTAGGTTAATAGTCGTCTTTTCTCCCTCACTTCACACATTCCTGCAACATCTCAGTTTGTTTAACGCCTACCGGCCCGTCTGTAGCTTCAGCAATAGCTTCGTTTTTTGTCTTGCGGTATTTTGAAAGATTGATGAGCAGCACGCTACCCAGTATGATGACCAAGCCGGTTATTTGCAACAATGATACATGCTCGTGCGCAAAAAACATTCCTAAAATCACCGCTATCACCGGGTTTACATAGGCATACGTACTTACCTGCGTAGCTGGCCTAACCTGCAGTAACCATACATAAGCGCTGAAGGCCGCTATCGACCCAAAAACTACCAGGTAGCCCAATGCGCCCCACGCCCTTAGCGGCACTTGGGATAGGTTTAGATGATCAAACTCATGGTTAAGTAAACTACCGGGCAGGAAGATCAGTCCGGCAATGATCATTTGCCAGGCTACGTTGACAGCTCCCGAACCTTCCGACGGGTGATGTTTAGAATATAACGATCCCGACGACCATGCTATTGAACCCAGGATCAGCAGCAACATACCGACAAGTTTGGACGCTACTGACCCACCATCAAATATGGCGCCCAATTGCTCACCAAATAACAGGATCACCCCGGCAAAACCAATAATAAGTCCGGCTATAGTTGATTTATTTTTAAAATTGACACGCCAATTCTGCGTATCCAGCAACACAAACCAGATTGGTGCAGCCGATACCAGTATAGCTACCATAGCGCTGGGTAGTTTCTGCTCAACCCATATCACCGCACCGTTACCACCGCACAGTAATAATATACCAGTTACCGCCGATGTAACAATACTTCTTCGGTTAAATAATTTTTCGCCCTTTATAGCACACCAGGTCAGCATCAGCAAACCTGCGGTAAAAAATCGCATAGCACCCATCAGCAGTGGTGGAATGCCGTGGATGGCCATTTGTATGAAAAAGTAAGTAGAGCCCCAAACAATGTAAACTGTAGCAAAGGCTATAATAACCAATACAGGTGAGGCAGATTTGTTGGTAGCAGGTGTCATATTTATCAGTTTTCAGGTATTACTAATTGTTGTTGTTCTTTCACAGTTTCCAATACGATGGTGGTACGCGTGCTGAGCAGGTTGGGTATCTGGCTAAAGTTGTTACGCATCAGGCTTACCAGGGTCGACGAATCGTATGTGCGTACCTTCACCAAGTAGCAGTCATCGCCGGCTATGTGGTGCACTTCCTGTACCTCGGGTATTTTGGCTAAGGCCTCGGCCGTATCCGTACACCCCGGGCCATCGTTTGCTTTCAGAAAAATAAAGGCCAGCATTTTTTGCTGCAACGCCACTGGATTGATACGGGTAGTATATTGTTGTATCACCCCTTTTTGCTCCAGTTTTTTTACGCGCTCCAATACACCAGATGGTGCCATGCCCAGCTCGCGGGCCATATCGGCATTGCTAATGCGGGCGTTGTCCTGCATCAGCCGCAGGATATTCAGGTCTATTTTATCCAGTACTAATTCCGTCTCCGTTATCATACAGTAAATTTACCTACAAACAGAATATAATTCAAAGCACAATAACAAAAAATGAATTTAATTCGACAAAACTATCGATTATGTGTTTAAACGTGTAAATAGGAGCATAAAAGGAGGTAGTACTGGTGTAGGGGTATCTGCTTTCTTGGCTAGAGTTAAATTAAAAAAATGTCGTTGATGCTGGTGCTATGGGCTATTCCTTTCTTGGTGGATTGGGCCTCTTTTTTTGCTCCAGCAGTTCGCCCAGGTAATTGAAACACCGATTCAATATTCTTGACGTGATATGTTGTTGGGAAGGTATCAAATTTGTGATACCACTGCTTCAAGCTCTAGCGGTGTCAGTTCAAAGCTGTGAGTAAAAATTTACGAAATTCTCAATGTAATAGTGCGAAGATGTTTCCATCATATATGCCAATACCGTCATTTTGTGTAACAATCATTAGGACATTTTTCCCGATAAATTGCATTTTCAACACATTCATAGGTGATCCAACCGCGTCATGTTGCCCACTGGCCCAATTCAATTTAAGCTGAACAACTTTCTGCCAGTCTCCGATTGTGGATAGATTTTTATTCGGATCGCCTTTATATATACTATTTTGAGAATAAAAATAGATACAACCGTCAACCGGATTAAATGTAGCTGGGCCAATATATTGAGGATCTGGATTACGATGTGACTTACCATCCGCCTCATGAAAATAAGATGATGACACAAAAATATTATCCCCTTTAAAGTCATTTACTTTTATTATACTTCCACTAAGTAGCATATGCATCAGTCCTGTCGAAATATAAACATTACTATTCCCCTCAAATATTGATTTCACGGGCTCAATTCCATCTTTGAAAAAACCATCTGTCAACTGGATGAATTCTTTTCTTTTTGTACTAAACACATACAAATCACCGCCCCACTCGCCGTATCCGTAACCCATCCATATATTATCATCCTTATCAATAAAATAAGTGTATGGTTTACCTATTTTGCCAGGCAAATATTTGACACTTTTATTTAAAGAAAATCTTGGCAGATATTTATGATCATGATATATATCAATTATACCACCGGCCGTTATGCTATAGCAATTATTATGGCTATCGAATACTACAGCAAAAATATCTGTATCGCATCTGGCTATTCTTTTTAATTTTAATGTTACCGTATCAACCGCCTTTATCTGATGGAATGAGTCAGCTACCACTATATTCCCATTATGGTCTTTTGCAATTGCGACTATATCTTGCAAATTATTCGTATTCTTCCCAAGCGATAAATTGGTGTTCAAATCAAATATCTTGATCTTACCGCCTGTTGTGAGCCCCCATAAATTTTTGCCTGTCACAACCGCGTCAACATACTGTTTGACTGATTCATTAGGTTGTCCTTTACAAGAAGACAAAAAAAACAGGGAGATGAAAAGGGTAAAAAACAAACGCATATTCAATAAGGTTTATCTATTTCTAATATACGGCTTTTTAATCTATCAATGACCGATTTATAGAGTTTTATCACCCCGCCGCTTTTCGTTCTTCCGAGTCCTTATTCCCCTGCACCTCTTTCAATTGCAGTTCGAATACACGCATACGGGCATGAAGTATGTCTACCTCGGTGCGCAGCATTTGTATTTCGGTGATAAGCTTGGCCGAATCCGGTTTATTGATCTTTTTTTCACCAGTACCAAGTATGAGCCATTCGGGAGAGTATTTTAGCTGAAAGCAAAGCTTTTTTATGAGGTAATAGCTTACCTCCTGTTTTCTGTTGATCACTTTGCTGATAAAGCCCTGATCGACGCCAATCTCATTGGCAAGCGCAAGCTGACCGCCGTGATCTTTTACAATTACCTTTAAGCGTTTTACTATTGCGTCGTCAGACATGGGTGCGGTTTTTCTGCAATAATAATCAAAGTGTGCAGAAAACAGGAAAGGTTGAAAAAGTAAAACTTAATCAACCTTCCAATCAATCAACCAACTAACTGATATTGTGATAATAGAATTATTAAATTAGGCATGTACCTGAACCACCGAGCCAGATACTGTGGCCCTGAACTTGTTTACGCTGATTAGCAGCGAGCCAAGTTTGGCGTAATATGCAGTAAGCGGCATTTCGCGGTTTTTATAACCGGCAACCAGCCTATCCAACTGTTTCATCAGGTTTTCCTTAGCCTGTTCTGTTTCCACATCCCCGTAATCCGGGATATTCAACGCCGACCTGATAGCGGCAATTTTTAACTCAGCCGACCGCAGCATAAACAACGGCGGCACATTTTTATTATGCCTTAATATCTCATTAACTTTCTTCTTGTTTTGGATATCATATATGATAATCAACAAAACGATGAAAGACCCAGCTCCTAAAAACAAGTAAAAATAGTTCATAACAGCGTAAATTAATTAAGTGAAATGATTGCCCAAACCCTGTGTTGAAGAAACACAATAGATAGTTTTACGCAATTAGAGCTGAACTAGTTACGCTGTTTTTTAAGAATTTATTAACAATTACGGAAAATTCGCCGGGAAAGATACATTCCACCCGTTGGTGGTTACGGTTTCGTCGCCCGAAGCGCTGATATCACCGGTTATTGGCAGGCCGTCAACATAGGCATTTATAGCGGTATGAAGGACATTGCCCAATACATCTACCTTTAAATGATCTCCTGCTTGCGCGGGTACCGCCAACAGATAAGGGTGACTGATATTAGACACACTATCAACCATTTTCGTAGTTCCGCTATGAGTGAGGTATACTTTGACACTGTATAGAGAATCATGCGATACAGCAACGCGCACCAACTGCCCGTTTATATCCGATGAGTTGAGGCGCTGCATGGCAGTACTGGTTACGGCAACCGTTGGTAACAATACCCCATTGTGGTAATAAACATAAGGCTCTGATGACGCTATGGTAAGTAAAGTAGCCGTAAGTTGTGTTATTTTAAAGTCCTGCGTCGTATTATCGGCATAAGTCACATGGATATTCAGTTTGCCATCAGAGGTGCCTGATAAAACATAAGTACCTTTTTGAATGGTACCAGGATCGGGCCTGATGGTTACAGTGTTTAGCCCGTCAAACGCAAAGGCAGCCGCGGGCAGATTCTGGCCCGGCAATAATGGATTACCCATACTGTCGACCACCGTAAGTGTTTTAACAGGGAACACCCAGCTACCCTTAAGTTGGGTATTTACTACCGCAATATCAGCTTGCGACAGCGTGATGGAAGATTTTGCTGAGTCCTTTTTACAACCGCTCAATATAGCTCCCGCTACCAGCAAAACAAATAATAGTTTTTTCAAAACGATTCGAATATTAATATTCGGTGTATAATTTGTAAAGGCAAACCAGGGTGTTGCCCGGCCTGCCTTTATACGTATAAACAGATCTATTGTTTCAGCGTATCTACCTACAGCTCACGCACTTTTACATTTCTGAATTCGATGTGGTGACCGTGATCCTGCAAAGCAATGTGCCCTTTGTGATACTCGGCAAAGCCTTTCCACCCTTTAAATTTACTGCCCGCAACCAGCTCTTTCCATTTATCATCCCACAAGTGGGTTTGTACGGTTTGCACACCATTCAGCCAAAAAGTAAGCTCGCCGTTTTTTAGTTTTATAACGGTATGGTTCCATTCGCCTGCAGGTTTTTCAACTTCCTTTGCAGGTGCTATCATGTCATACAAAGATGCCGCCAAATGGTTTGCTTTCTTATTGTCCTCAGCCTTTTTATCATCAAGCAATTGATACTCGGGGCCAGTCAGATACGTCGCATCAAAAGCCTTATCCTCGTGCACGATGAAGATAATACCGCTGTTACCCCCTTCCGAAATATTCCAGTCAATCGATAACTCGAAATTCTCATACTCCTTATCGGTTACTATATCACCCCTGCCCTCTTTTACCGCCGGGTCAAGTTGTAAGGTGCCGTCTTTAACGGTCCAGGCAGGTGTAGCTTCCGTTTTCAGATAGCTGTGCCAGCCTTTTGTTGTATTACCATCAAACAGTAATTGCCAGCCTTCTTTTTTCTCTTTAGCTGTAAGAGTATTGTTGGTTTGGGCCATCAGGCTGCTACCAGCCAGCAAAAGGGCGGGCAGAATAAGCATTGTTTTCATTTACTTAGCTTTTTTAAAGGTATTTGTTTAAAAAGGTAAATGTAAATAAATAAGGATTGTTTGAAAGCCTTGTGGGTAAAAAGTGCAAATGTGGAATGTTATTGTTACTTAAACAGTCTTCTTTAGGATGGTCGCAGAGAAGATCGACCGTCCGCCAGTTAGCGGACGGGTCAAAATGAGTTGAATATCAGATTAGTTTAGCTTGATTAAATTGCAATCCTACTCCGTCCTCAAACTCTTTACCGGATTCGCCAACGCCGCTTTTATCGCAGTATAACTTACCGTTAGCCATGCAATAAATATGGAAGATAAAATGGTTACAGCAAAAAACCACACCCCAATTGTAATATGGAAGGTATACCCCTGGAGCCAGTTATGCATAAAATACCAGGCAATAGGCGCAGCAATCAAAAACGCCAGGATCACCAGTATGGTAAACTCTTTGGATAACAGGATCAGGATATCTTTTACAGGTGCACCAAGCACTTTGCGTATGCCGATCTCCTTTTTGCGTTGTAATGCCATAAATGATATCAACCCATACAGGCCCAGGCAGGAAATAAAAATAGCGATCCCCGAAAATACTTTGTAAAGCATTGAAAGCTGATTTTCCTGCTGGTAGTATTCGGCAATGGCCTCGTCCATAAATTTATACTCGAATGTAAATTCCGGGAAATTTTTATTCCATAAAGCTTGCATGGCGGCTATCGCTTGATTTTTCTTCCGGAGGTCGATCTTCATATTTACAAATTGGTAACCACCTTTTGCAGTTGTTAGTACGATGGGATCAATAGGGTCACGGAGTGAGTTATTATGAAAATCCTTTACCACCCCTACAATCGGGAAAGTTTTTCCGTTTACATTGATCATTTTACCAATAGCCTCCTTCGGATTCCGTATCCCCAACTTTTTTATTACGGTTTCATTCACCACAAATTCGCGCATAGTGTCTGACGCGAAATAAACCCTGCCGGCTACAAGAGGCAGATTGTATACACGAAAATAATTGGTATCGGCTACTTTCATGCTAACAATCATATCCGCGTTTTTACTATGCGGATCGGCACGCAAGTCAGTAGCCCAGCCGCCATCGATAGTTGAAGGTGTATGCGCGCTGAAGCTCAGCAGTTCAATACCCGGAGTCTGCAGCAGTTCATTGCGCAAATAATCCCATTTCAGGCGCGAAACGCTATCGCCCGGAAACGCGGCATACACTATTGCATCCTTCCTGAATCCCATATTTGCCGTACGGAAATAATTCATCTGGGAGGCCACCACCAGCGTACCGATGATAAGTACCTGTGCTATAACAAACTGAAAAACAACAAGTCCCCTCCTGAATAAAACGCCCTTTCGGTGATCTGACCCTGAAGCGCTTTTTAAAACACTTACCGGTTTAAATCCTGAGAGTACGAGCGCCGGATAAAATCCTGAGAGCAATGACACCAACAACCAACTCCCCAAAAGAACTGCGATCATTAACAGACTATAAAGTATCGAGGCCGACAGATGAATATTAAGCAGATTATTACAGGCAGGGATAACCGAAACAACAATCAGCAATGAGATAACCATGGCCGTCAAACTGGTAATGCTTGTTTCACCTAAAAATTGCGCAATGAGTTGCCCGCGGCTACCTCCAAGTACTTTTCTTACCCCTACTTCACGGGCACGGTTAACCGCCTGTGCAATAGTAAGGTTGATGAAGTTCACACAGGCTACAATAAGCAGGAAGAACCCTATCAGGCTAAGAGCAAGAATCAGGTCCTTACTAAATGTGCGCCCGGTATAATTGCCCAGGCGTTCGTCGTAATGCACCTCGCTTAGCAATTGAGGCACAAGATTATATCCAGGGTTTATGGGTGTTATATGTTTTGCCGTGAAACCGGCCAGCAACTTACTTAGCTCGCTCTGGGTATGGCCTTCTCTTAGCTCTACAAAACAATAATTGCCGTCATTAATGTTACCCCAGTTTTTTACATCCATGTATTTTTTAAGCGTGACATAAGAGATGATGGCCTTTATCGGAAAATCAGTGTTAACGGGCATGTCATTCAACACGCCGGTAACCTTTACGTCGATGCCGTCCATTTTTAGTGTTTTGCCTATCACCCCTCTCCAGTCGCCAAAATATTTTGAGGCGGTGTTTTTGGTGAGCAAAACACTGTTGGGTTCACTTATAGCCGATGTGATATTACCATCGGCCAGGCCAAAGTTGAAAATGTTAAAGAATTGGGGTTCGGCAAAGAAAAGGCCGTTAACCTCTTTAAAGCGTTTAACCGCACCGTTCTTTCCCGCCGGAATGATCACCTGTACGTTATTATCATCCACAATAGCAGCTGAATTGGCCAACTGTGATAGTTCGGCCCGTAGTGCTGGTGTTACCGGTACTGGTACCCCGGTGCGATACTCACGGTTAGTGGCATTTTTCCCTACACGCACCACACGATATATTCTATCCTTTTTGGGGTGAAAATTGTCAAAGCTTTGTTCATATTGAATTACCAGGAATATTAAAAGGAAGGCGGCAAAACCCACTGCAAGGCCTGCGATATTGATAATGGCATTCCCTTTTTGTCTAAACAGGTTCCGGATGGCTGTTTTAAGGTAGTTTTTTAACATAGCTCAGAACTTAAGGTGTTTGGTGATGACCTTAAATACCAAAATAAATGCCATTATTTTAAATAATTGATAATAAGCGAATTAACAATAATAATCTTTGATATCAGTGTCCGCTTATGATGCAGCGGATGTACGGTTTTAACGATTTATAAGACAAAAACCGATACACACGAATATAACAAGCTAATTTTTCGGAGTAATACCAGACTAGTAAACAGGCTCAAATTGTTTGCTCTTAGCCCGCGATAAAAGCCTGACCAGGTAATCGCATTGCTTTTGAAATTGTGCACAGCAACACTTCACGCAAACTTGATCTCCATTATTAACTGAAACATGCGGGTGCTCTTTGTGAGTGGTGCAATAGATCGACCCTATAAACGATTTTACCTTTGTTGTTTCCATACTAATTCTCCCTTTTTTAGTGAAACCTCCCTTGGGTAACAAACAACTTTTGGAGAATGTTTTCGTTAGTGTTAATTTTTTTTAACACAGGCTATAATTAAGTTAAAATCATTTTAACTGTTTTCAGCGCTTTAACTAACTGATATTCAACGGATAATCACATACATCTCATCAACACGCATAAAAATGCTCGTATCTTTTCTAAAACACCCTTCGTATAAGCCTCTGAAAATCAGATAATATTTTTTAATATAAATCTAAACCCGAATTTGATATGCGTAAAAATGAAGTGACCCGGTTTTTACAACTGGTAACGTATTACGAGGTATTACCCCTGAATGCCGGAAAAACAGATTACAGCGAGATTGGGAAATATTGCCTCCGTACCGGCTTTGTTAACGCGACGCCCGATGGCAATTATATTATTGCAACCAAAGGCTGGGATTTGCTGAACGGCAAAATTCAATGGGACGACCAGCTCCCGTTATTAACTACCTATCCTCCGGTAAATGATAAAACCATAAAGACAACTTACGTGCTTGCAGGAGCAGCCGTTGGCGGAATACTGGTTTATGAACTGGTAATAAAAGTACTTCTCAGGTAAATACGTTTCGTTTAAACAGGTAATGTAAACCAAAATGTGCTCCCCTCCCCGGGCTTGCTTTCTACCCCTATTTGCCCGCCGTGCTTTTTTATAATTTCGGAACTGATGTATAACCCCAGGCCGAGCCCTGTGCTGTTAAAGTTATTTACTTCGGCGCGATAATAACGGTCGAACACATAAGGTAGCTTTTCAGGCGCCACGCCCGGACCATTGTCTTTTACCGAAACTTTTGCTTCATCATACACCCGCTCAACAGATAAAATTATATCCTTTGACTGCGGCGCATATTTAATGGCGTTGTTTACAAAATTTACCACCACCTGATCAATCCGGCCTTTATCAGCACAAACCCTTATCTCTTTATCACCCTGAATAACCAGTTTGTATTTATCTACTGCATGAATATGGTGGCAGCATTCAACCAGCAAGTCGGCTATTACAAAATTTGTTTTATGCAGGTGGAGATGCCCCTGCCCGATATTGCTGGCATTAAGAAGTTCGTCAACCAGTTCGGTCAGCTTCTCAACACTTCGTTTTGACCTGGTTATCAGCTTTGGCACCATATCGTGCGATGGTTCAGCTTTCATCCTGTCTAATAACTGAATAGATGCTTTTAAACTGGTAATAGGTGTTTTGAGTTCATGGCTGGCAATGCCTATAAAATCATCCTTTTTCTGCTCCAGTATCACTCTATCGGTTACGTTATAAAAATTTGCTACTACAGCGCATACCGACTCATCATCCAGCAAGTTAGTAATCGAGTTTTCTATCCATATCCATCGGCCATCTTTATGCTTCATACGATGAGTAAATGAAATATTTTTACCCGGATGTGCCAGCAGGTCTTCCATATAAGCCTTCATTTCGGGCAGTTCCTCCGGGTCGGCTAATATCCAGGGCTCCATTACCAAAAACTCGTCGGCAGTATAGCCAATTACCCGCTCGATCGACGGACTAACGTATACCCTTTTCCCCTCGCGGTTGGTCAGCACTATGCCCTCTGATCCCTTTTCAATCATTGCCCTGAACAGCGCCTGTATTTGATTCACTCGCCGGTAAGCGGACATAATAACCGAACTTATAAGGATAATAAAGGTAGACTCGGCAAAAAAAATGGAAATTTTATATAGTGCCAGGCTGGTAAACTTGAACTCGCTATTTGGCGCAAGGAAAAAATAATCAGCTGTCACCGCTGCCAAAATAATAGCCACTATAGCCGGACCAATGCCTGCCATAATAGTACACAGGCAAACAATGGCAAAGTATAGTAAAAAGGGACTGCTTGCATTGATAAAACCCAGAAACTGCAACTTAAAAAGGGTGGCAATTATTACCAGGATTAACGGCAAACTATACCTGGCGTAAAAGGGGCGGTTCTTACGCTGCTCAGACCATATCAGAAACCTGTGTATAGCGCTTTTTTCGGCAAAAAATGGTCTGTTCCTTCTCATTTTGCAGGAGTATTGGCAGATAAGGCTAATTACAAATATAAGTATTTAAGGCACTTAAATGTTTTAGTAAGAGCATGTAGATAGTATAGATTCAATTGTATAATTTCACACCTGTAACTAAAATCTCTTCCAATAAATGGCCGTTACTTATCGAATCGCGAATACAAATGAAGAATTTGAAATGGGCAGGAAACTTTTTGAAGAATATGCCCGTTCGTTGAATGTTGATCTCTCATTTCAGAATTTCTCAAAAGAACTGGAAGCCATCAGCCAACAATATTACAAGCCATCAGGTGGTCTGCTGCTTGCATTTGGCAGTGGTTTACCTATTGGCTGTGCCGGTGTAAGGCTATTGGATAAAGATACGGCCGAGCTAAAACGTATGTATGTAAAAGATGAATATCGTGGACTAAAAATTGGCGTAGCGCTTTTACAACGCTCTATTGATCTGGCTAAAACATTAGGATACAAAAAGCTCAGATTAGACACCCTGGCAAACATGGCAAAAGCCCAACAACTTTATCATTCATTTGGCTTTTACGAGATCAATGCCTATCGCCATAACCCTCTTCCAGGGACAATTTATATGGAAAAAGATTTATCTCGTGCGTAATGGTACATGATTGCACATAAAAAGATATCATTAAATAACCTCATCCCCAAAAACTTCCCAGGTAAGCGGTTCAGTTATTTCGCTCAGTTTTTTGAGTACATGCGGAGGTAAACTTTTTTTCTTTATTCTATGAGCCCTGCTATAGCCATTCGGGAAGCTTGATTTATAGATGTACTTTCTGCTTGAAAAATTAAAATCCGAAGAGCGCTCGTATCCGCCATTTGAACGGCTTCTGCGCGTAGCCCCTATCAAATAAAAATCATTCATCTGGTAGCCGACCATATATACCAGTTCATCTTCCCCATCATGAAGCAGGTCGAAATGAATACCCAGCACCCCTTTCGAAATCGTTATATCGCGGTACGGATCGGCATCATAAATCTCCCTGCTGCGCAATATAAAAGTATTGTGCTGTAGTTTCAGCTCGTAATGATTGCCCGCGTTAAACGCTATCATCAATATCCTTGGGTGAGTGTCCTCCCCGTGTTCTGCAATTCTTTGGCGGCATTCCAATATCATTACCAAATCTGCCGCTTTATCATTATTAAGGTCGCCTGTTACAGTGTCTTTTATTTTCCAGCCTTTAGGTACAAAGCCCGCAACACTTTTGGCATTTTTAGGAAGTGTCGGAAATACGTAGGATTTTATTTTGGTATGATGTTTCGTTTTCCGGTGGGCTTGTCCGGTGACAACCTGCATATTCATTATCTGAATAGCAACTAGCCAAATCAATAAAAAGGGGGCTCGTTTCATTGGAAAGGTTACTGGCTGATTAACATCGTCGCTTTGTCAACACCCTGATGCTTTAATGTTATACGATGTTCCCATCTGCAAGGTTTAGTTTTGAATAGCTACAACTCAGCCGCCTGTCATTCATGCTGTTAAGTGAGTATCCAATACAATTTTCAACCCGTTTTACCCCTCATGTTAACCTAAAAGTTAATAATTGTTAAATTTCAATATTATGACGTTTAAGGTATTGCGAAAACTATTTATTTAGCTAAATTTAATCTATTACAAAGAACGTGCTTATGGTGAGGCTTTCCATACGTGTTTTAGGGTTTTTCATACTGGTATCGGCGGTAATAACTGCCTGCCAGAAGGATGAAAACGTAAAGCAGGCAGCCACCCAGACAACCGACACCACCAAGGTAAGCACGATGCCCACCACGGGTAATTTTCTTGCCAGCAAAGGCACCCTGACCGTTAAATTCAAGGATTCTACTTACACTTTTGATGCTGAACAGGACTCTATTGCCTTCGTGAACATCAACATAGACGACGAACAATACTATGGTCTTACAGCCATAAATAAGGCCCATACCGTGAGCTTTGGTATCAGTTCGTCCGGTGCTCCTATTGACGATGTAGCCAGCGATATATCAGGAGCTCAGTTTTTGCTAAAAGGAACAGGCAAAAAAAACCTGGAGTACACGTTAATTCAAAGCGAGCAACCACAAAAACCGGGCACCATATCTATCGAGAAATACAACCAGGAGCTTACCCTTGCCAAAGGTACCTTTCATACCCTGCTTGCCACCGAGACCAAAGGTAACTCGCCTAAATACGTAGTAGAGGGCAGCTTTGAGCTAAAGATACAGTAAGACACGTTAACATTTTTGAGTGAGTGAATGAGTGAGGGGTGAATGGTGAATTTGTTTGCAATGACAATTTTACACCTTGGCTATTGACCATTGACCAAACTACTCCCCCTCCAGCGCCACCACAATAGCAGTACGCATCTGCGGGTCATTAAAATCTGGCGCAACATGCCCGCGGTCGCTGTCCATTACCAGCAATTTAGCAGGCAATAATTTAGAAAACTCTATGGCAGGCGTCGGGTTAACCAGGTGATCCTGCCTGGAGCTGATGATCAGCATTTTTGCCTTCACATGCTTGGCCGCTTCCTGCATAGAACCGCCGTAAGGTTTGGAAATATCATGCCCGATTACTGCTTTAGTTTGATACAGATAGTCGTTCCAATCGCGGGTTTTTGTAATTTGAACCTTCTTCATCCACACGGCGAAGCTATCTCGCGACATGGTTTTCACCTTATGTTCAGGCGTGGTTGAGGCAAACTCTGACAGCATTACTGCCGGCACTATGATGGGGTTCTGCTTATAGTTTCCATGTTGAAATGCCGGATCATTCTCGATCACCCTGGCGTAGATATTGTAACCCATCAGATCATAGCTGCTTGGCCGCGGACTGCCTACTATGGGTATGAGTACTTCCATAAAACTAGGGTGACTTACCGCCCACTGAAAAGTTTGTATGCCGCCCATGGATATCCCCATCACCGCATGCAGATGCACAATGTCCATCTTGCCGACCAGCAGCCGGTATTGGCTTTCCACCATATCCCTGATGCTGAAATGCGGGAAACGTGGCCCATGCTGCTTCAAGCTGTTTGAAGGTGATGACGACACCCCATCGCCCAGGGCATCTGCAATGATCAGGCAGTATTTCGTGGTATCAATGGCTTTCCAAGGTTCGGCATATTCTACATCCTTTGCCGTACCGCCATACCAGCTCGGGAACAGGATGCCATTGTTTTTGGCGCTGTTCAGTTTGCCATAAATGCGGTAACCAATGCGGCAGTCCTTTATCACCTGTCCAGATTCTACTTTAAAATCGCCCAATGTGGCAAATTGTTGTCTGTCAGGGGCTTTCTGAGCATGGCAAATGCCAACGCAAGTAAGAAGTAAGAAGGCAAGAATGCAGGTTTTCATAAGCGGATTAAGAAGCTATGTTATCCAGTTCATCAATATGTATCAGCAGATCCTGGTGAAAAGTATCGCGCTTAAAACCATCAGGGGTGTAATAAACCACGTTCACATATTCATCGCTTTCAATAAAGCCGCCTTTGCCGTCATCATCTACCACATAACCCTCCACTGCCATCTTTGGCCCATCGGCAATCATCACCACAATATCACCTAAAATGAATTTCTTTTCCATGATGGTAAAGATATTAAGCCTGCTACATATTTCATAAAAGCAGGTATTTTTGACCTTAATGAAAACCATTGACGATCTTCTCCACCTAGGCGACCCGCGCTTATACCAAATATGCGAACCTGTTTTGCCGGGCGACCTGCCGATGGTAAGCACCTGGGTGGCCGACTTGCATAATGTAATGCAGCAGATACGTGAGCGTTATCATTTTGGCCGTGCCATTGCCGCTCCGCAACTGGGTATTATGAAACGATTGATCTACATGAATATCGACCGGCCAGTGGTAATCATTAATCCTGTTTTGAGCAATCTGAGTGATGAAAAATTTGAATTATGGGACGATTGCATGAGCTTCCCTAATCTACTGGTAAAAGTATTGCGTCACCGCGAAATCACTATTGATTACCTGGACGAAAACGGGCAACCACAGCAATGGCACCTGAGAGGCGACCTGTCTGAATTGTTGCAGCATGAATACGACCATCTGGAGGGTATCTTATGCACTATGCGCGCAGTGAGTGAGAAGGCATTTAAGTGGAGGAAGTGAAACTGGCTAATCTACTCACCTGGTCTATGCACTTATGTAATTAATCAGCTCAATGCTATCCGGTGCACCAGGTACACAAAATCGTCGAGCTGCATAGGCTTGGCTACGTAGCCATCGGCGCATCCACATTTTGATATTTCGTCTACGGTTTTAGTTGGCGAATACAGAATAATGGGGATCTTCCCGGTTTGCACGTTTGCTTTCAGTTTGGCACACAGGTCATTGCCCTGGGTATTGCCCAGTTGATCGCCTACCACAACAATATGCGGCCTGATGCGGCTTATGTCTTCAATGGCAGTTTCCTTCTTGCATCTAAACACTTCGTATCCGCTATTTTCAAACGTAAAGGCCGACATCTCGCGGGCATCGCTATCTTCTTCAACTATGGCTAATTTTTTCACTTTTTTATGAATTGATGAATGCTAATTTATGCAATTAAATGGAATGTTGCATAGTCAACAGCAATGTTTCCCGCTTGTTTTCCATCTAAAAAAGGCAACTACTAACAATCTGTAAAACCTGCTGATATTCAAAAATTTATGTTAAGAAACCGGCCAAAATTTTATTTAATTTTATACTGCAATTATAAACCAACCACAACTGTATTCCTGCGCTAAACACTTAAACAAACACATTATGACGAAGTACCTGATTAGAGCCTCTTACACACCTGAGGGTGTAAAGGGAATGCTTCGCTCCGGCGGCACTGCACGGAAGCAAGCTGTTGAAAAAACGTTGAGTGAAATGGGCGGCAAGCTTGAGGCATTTTATTTTGCCTTTGGCGACGCTGATGCCTATGTGATCGTTTCACTGCCGGATCATATAACGGCCGCAGCCCTGGCGTTGAATATCAATACAACGGCACTGGTATCAATTAACACTACCGTTTTACTAGATCCCGAAGATATTGACGAAGCAGCGAAAAAAACGGTACACTACCGCGCTCCTGGCAGTTGACCAGCTTATCTGCGTCTCCCGCTAATTTAAGGTGGGAGATGCCTTTTGCGCAAGTCGTCCGCCAGGCAAACTTTAGCACAAATTCATTAATAGCTGATTTTTAGCTATTAATGCAACCTATTTAATGTGTTAACGTAAAAGGCAGTCAACCTTGAGCAATTAATAATTTTATGAGAAAGACCCTTCTCACGTTCCTTTTTATCATTCCGTCATTTTTTGTTTTTGGCCAGGCGGTTCATTTTGGATTCAAAGCCGGCGCCAGTTTATCTAATCAATCCATCAATAGCCTGGGGACAGCCATAAAAAGCAATTACCTGATTGGATTTCATGCAGGAGCCGTATTAGATATTGATTTTGATGACTTCTCAATTCAGCCGGGCGTATTTTACAGCACCAAGGGGTATAAATACAACCAGGCTCTTTCTAATGGTGGCAACGCTGTTCAAAAACCTATCACAGGAACAATACAACTAAATTATTTGGAAGCGCCCCTTAATGCATTGTATAAAGTTGAGGTGTCCCGAAAAGTTAAGGCATATTTTGGTGGTGGCGTCTATTTAGGTTATGGCCTTTCAGGCACCTATTCTGTGCAGAACACTAAGAGCGACGTATCGTTTACCAAAGCCATTGAAGGTTACCAATACAAAAATCCCGACTACGGCATAAACGGAATCATCGGCGCCCAGATTGCGAAGAATGTATTGATAGATGCCAATTACAGTCTGGGGTTAAACAATCTGTCCTACTACCAGGGATCAACCGTACACAACAGATCTATTGGGGTTTCTGTAGGGTATTTGTTTTGAGGGAGTCGAGTCAATTCGTAACGGCCTGAATTTCCCGTTTATCCACCGACGCCAGGCTTCGGCCGCCTAGCAGTTTGGCCGTAAAAAAGAACAACCATACCAGCCGGGTAATAATTATCAGGCGTTCAAATACGCCAGTGAGTCTGCCCTGATGAGCAATTGAGTAAGTAAATAAGGCACATAGCACAATCATCAGCGCTACGCTCAACATCGTGTAGATTACCCAACCCCGCCATTGCGGATCGGCTGCAAAGCGGCGTACAAGCAAAAGAAAACCAGCTACAAGAGAAGCAAAAGTAAAGTCTCCTGCATACAGCTGTATCTGTGGATCAAGGGACAAACCCAGCACAATGCAGCCCAGGCCTGTAACAATATGGCAAAACGGTATAAGCACAAGGCCAAACCCGCTCACCATTTCGTTACGCAGCCCAATAGCAAAAATGCATATAAATAAGCCCGCCAAAATATAATTTACGGATTGGATCCAGCCGTAAGGCTGTAGTTGCAGCCTGCCGATCGGCTCGTGTATCATGTAATAATTGGGCGATATTACCCCAAAGCAAAAATAAACGGTGGTAAATAATACCGCGCCTATTATACCCGAGCACAGTAAGGCAGTTTGCAAATTAGTCCGCGGGATAAGCAGATGGGAGCCGGCATCGGGTTCACTCATAGATACAATGTTATTTAAGGTAGGGTTTACGTTATTAATGGCAAACCGTTGCTAAAATAATCATTTTAACCTAAAAGAAATACTTAAACCAGCGCACTTACAACCGGGCCGCTTTAAATATGGGGTTTAGCACTTCTTAATTGAAAAATATTTGGGGGATTTTTACCCGTTCGGCCGCCCACAGCGTCCGTTTAAGAGGCCTTAGGGGCCTATCAGGCCACCTGGCGCTCCTGGCCGGAGGCGTCATTTTGCCAGGCATCTACGATATTGCTGGCAAGCCCGTCGTACTGTAATTTCTGATCCAGCTCTGACATGCATTTGCGTGTAAAGTAATCGCAGCAGCAGCGAAGCATGATCTTTCCGTTTTCAAATCTAACCAGCGGCCTGATGTTATGCAAAGGGCAGGTTCTGGTTTCAAGGTCGAGTTTTATGGTAGAGTAATTCATAGTAAAGTATATGGAAGCGGATGCGTTATAAAATTACTGTCATTTATTGTTCCTGCTCGCGCCTAATTGTCAACATCGTGTTGATATACTGGCGATTGTCGGTATTTTCATCACCTAGCAGCTCATTTATCAGCAGATCATCTTCCCAATTGTTCAGTATAGTTTCAAAAACCAGTCCTTTCAATTTGGTTTCCAGTTTTGAAACATATTGTCGTGTAAGTAAATTACAACAGCATCGTATGGTAAAACGGTCACTATCAATACTAAGCGATGGATGTGCCCTGTGTACCGGACAAACCTGGCTTCTTATTATTATTCCCTGCTTTTTATTTTCCATACCTGTTGCTAAAAACTATACTTTCTGATCTGGCGGATTTTAGGTCCACGCAGTAAAATTATACACAAAAAGGGGCACATATGATGGTGTAAACACGGTAATTGATTGCGGATTTTACGTAATTTTTACTCACCGTTTGATAAAAGCAACCCGGCATTACCCCCAAAATAACAATAGCCAGGCCTCGCGCCCAGCTACTGTTATCTAATTAATTTAACTACTTTAGTGATAATGCAAGTTCTATGCCAATTATTTTAGAAATAAAAATAATTAATTAAAAGTAAACCGATCTTGAAAAGTAAACTAATCTTGCAGCACCCAATAGGGGTATTCCTTATTAAGCATAAACAACCCTCTTGCTTCGTTAGCACATTCTTCGTGAAACTCGGCGCAGCAACTGTTTATCTGGAGCTCATTCCCTGATATTTCCACTACAGGGTGCACATCATGAACCGGGCATATCATGCCCTCAATGACTGATTTAACGACTTCGGCAGATTCCATAAAAGTAATAGCTAGTTAACTGTAGAACCAAAAAAATTAATCAATGTTTAAAATACTTTCAAATATTGGGCATTCCATTGGTATACAGAGGCTTTCGTTTGTTTCTTACCTTGCAGGTTTTTATAGCAAAAAGAGCGGTAGCAAAATCGTATCGATTTTACTACCGCTCGGGTAGTTCATCATTGGCAGATAGGAAAATTATTTTACGCTTGTTAAGTGGTCAATGCGCATAACGGTAGTAATATCGCTCGCCAGTCTGCGCAGCGGGTCATATTCGTTTTTAAACTGATCTCTTTTTGTCTTTCTTGCTTCGCGGTTCTTGTAATAATCGAGCAACGATTTATCGGGCAGCACCACCATGTAAGTATTGGCCGGATACCCGTCTGTACACCTGAACACGATCGAATTGTACTTAATACCGTGACTGGCGTCTAGTAGTCCCTGCTTCCTCATCCCGGCTTCAAAATCCTTTACCCGATCCGCCAAAACTGATATAAGCACTACCTTTCTGAAAGGGTAACTATCCCTGTTATAACCCGGCTCCTGGAAGGTGATTGAATCTACCCGCATCCATATCGACCGTGAGACCGGGCCATTGATGTTTTCCCTACTTTCTTTAGCAATGGCAGGATTGGCGGCGTTAAACTGATCCTGGTTTTTTACACGACGGGCAATAAACGCGCCCAGGTGGTCGGCTCCCTTAAACAGGGCGGAACTGTAGACCCTGCCCGACTCTGAAGTTTGTCCAATGCGGCCAAGTTCAATATCCGCGTCGGTCTTAAGCCACCAGGCTTTTACAGTAGGGTAATTTTTCTCAAAAACACTTTCATCGTGAACCCGGTATTCGAGCAGGGTCATCCAGGTCGTAGTGTCGTTTTGCGCCAGGGCATGCTTGCCGGCAAACAGAAATGTACACAATAACAGCGTACACAGGTACAACGGTTTCTTTTTCATAACTCATTAATTTAGGGTGAGAATTGGTCGATTAAATTTATGTTAATATATTGATAATGAGAAAATTGCAATTTTTTTAATTGCAAATTAGATTATCTTTAAAATGTATCATTCCCGTTACATTGCTTAACTGTACCGAAATAAAAGGAAGAAAAAAACAAAGGGGATAGCTATGAATTAAAAGTATTTCGTCGCAATAACCGAAAAGAGATATAGCAATTCCAAATAATACAGCAAGCCCAGGGAGCCTTGTGTCAAATGATTGGATAATACAGAATTACCCGCGTTTAACCGGGTTTAGTTGCTACTCCACATCGTATTGTTTTTGCACATATTGAAGCAGCGTGGTGGCGCGCTGCTTCAAGGTTTTATAATTTGTAACCAATTCATTACTTACTACTCTTATCAGCACCATATCGGCGCTCAATTGGGTAAGATCAGCTTGCGTAAGATTACGCATTTGCGCGTCGGGTAACGGCTTGTGGGCAAAAGCAGCATCGAGGTTAGCTGGGGTAAAATGCTGTCGCAGGAAGGGGTCGAACATGGTACGCTGGTATTGCAAGTAAATATCCTGTACCGTATGTGCCAGCTCGGTGCGCCCCTCATATTGCGCAATATAGTGTATGATGTCCGACTCGGCGAACTGTTTTAAGTGCAGTTCGTTTTTAATAGCAGCACTGGCGCCGCCTGTAGGGTGAAACGGATACAAGCTGTGTGATGCAATAATCAGTTTTTGTATTTTTCTCAGATCAGTTTTTGCCATTGGTTGCTGTAATAGTGCAAATAAGCTGTCGTTGGCTTCTACTATATGCTGTTGAAAGATAATGGCATCATTTAGTTCCGAAGTGTCTGATTTCAGATCCTGTACCAGTTGCGAGGTTAACTGCCGGGCGTGCTCCTTATTAGTGATATTTTCACGTATGCCCTCAGCAATAAAGCCCATTGTAACAGCTAAAAATATCATCAAACCCTCTAAAAGATACTCCTTCCAGGGTTTCTTTTCGTGATGCAGGTCGGGGTGGTGGTGTACTTCCATACTTTCAGTTTGCAGTTGTGGATTGGCAACAGGCTGCGTTTTTATGCCTGTTTCGGAATTGATTTCTTCGTTCAGGTTTAACGCCGCTTTCGGCTCTGGCCTTTCAGCTTTCTGCTCCGACTTCGGACTTCGGGCCCCCGACTTCTGCGCTCTGCCAGTGTTTTTCCTGTTGGTATCGCTCATAGATTCGGAAATAAAGATAGAAAATACCCGCTAATTGCTTTGAGCTAAATAGCACGTAAGCTATATATCTATTTAATAATGTTTTAAAGCCTTGTTTTTTAAATAATTACTATATTTAATTAAACTATCCCCTTTTAATTAAGCCCCTCATGTCATGAAAAAGCTCCTGATCGCTCTTTTGTTCGTCTCCAATGCAGCATTTGCTCAGAAAATGGCCCAAGGTGGTATCATTTATAAGAAGCATCCTGATATCGAGGTGATGCGAAAGCTTGCTGCCCTTTACGAAAAAGGTGATGCCGACGGCATGGCTAAGTTTTTTGACGAAAAGGTGCAATTTATCGGCATGGGTCGTTATGTGATTGGCGTTCCGCCTAAAAACCGCACACTCACCGAAGCCAAGGATGGCTGGAAAAACGTAATTGACCACTGGGACGATCTGAAAATGACCGAAACCCAGCCGCCTGTTGCTTTGCAGTACAGTAATGGTTCGCTGGTGGTGCAATCGTGGTGGATCATATCATTAGTGAATAAAAAAACGAGGAAAAAGGCCGTAGTGGATATGGTATTGTTTGATGAGTTTGATAAAGAAGGGAAGATTATCAGTCAGCGCCAGTATTACGATCCTAACCAGATGATTGATGCTGCGAAGTGAGACGGTCAATGGTCAGTGTTGAATGATCAGTCTTGAATAGCTAAAAAAAATCTAAAATCGCACATCGTAATTCTAAAATCAAACTGCTTATTCTTCAATCTTACTCGTCATCCACACAATTAACAGCCCCAGCGTTGCGATGAACGAGAATGCCCAGCGCAGGTTGGCGGCCTGGGCCACAAAACCTACCACAGGCGGTACCAGCAAAAAGCCTAAATACCCTACGGTAGATACCGCTGCTATAGCCGGACCACCGCTCATAGAATTTGATTTCGCTGCTACACTGAACACAAGGGGAACCATGCACGATACGCCCAAACCAATAAGGGCATAACCCGCAATAGTGGGTATAACGCAGGGGAACGCAATGGCAATAGCAAAACCGCTTACAATCAGCACGCCGCTATATCGCAATACCATTTTGATGCCCTTTCTGTTAACGATGTGATCGCCGGCAAAACGCCCCGTGGTAACCGCTATCATAAATACCACAAATGCGGCCGTTGCCACCACTTTCGTGGCATGTACCGCTTTAAATATGTAAATGCCGCTCCAGTCATACATCACATTCTCGCAGGCCATGGATGAGAAGCAGATCAGTGCGAATTTGAGCAGCTCTTTATCAGGCAGCGAGAAGATCGGCTTACGTTCCTGCGGTTCGGGTTTTTCGTGCAGGGTATTGGGCCATGCCAGGAAGGCGATCAGGCATAGCACAATGCTCACTACCAGCAAATGCCAGGTTGGCGGTACTTTAAAAGATGCCATAATTAGGCTGAACACCGAGCCTGCAAGCCCCGCAAAGCTCCAGATGCCGTGAAAGGTGGTGATGATGGATTTTTTATACAGCTTTTGTACACCTACCGACTGCGTATTGATGCTAAGATTGAGAATATTGCGCGATGAGCCGAAAAAGAACAAAATGGCGATAAACTGCCAATATTCGGTAGTAAAACCCAGCAGGCCCAGCATCAGGTTAAAGGCTACCGCCCCAACCAACATAATGCGGCTGCTGCTGAACAGGCTGAGCATGCGCCCGGTAATGGGCATGGTGATCATCAGTCCGGCAGGGAGTGCCAGCAACGCCCAACCCAGGAAAGCCTCGTTCAGGTGTAATGATTGCTGAATGTAAACGATACGGGATGTCCAGGTAGTGTACCCAAATCCCGATACAAAGAAAAACAGCGCATTGGCTATTCTTATTTGCCGGGGTGTTTTGGTTAGGGTAGCTTCCATTATGAAACTGCTAAAATAGAGTAATTTGGCTTAGCGTCAGGAAGTTTTCAAAAACTTCCTGACCAGGTTTCCCGAAAACCATTATATTGCATCAAACTTAAACTTTATGATCGATATCGATATTCAACAGGAGCTGCAATATGAATTGATAGATGATGAGAAACTCGTGTGGACAGGCAGGCCTGGTACAGGCATAATATTCAGGAAAATAGACATATTTCTAATCCCATTCAGCCTTATATGGTTTGGCATGATAATATTTGTAATATTTGGTGTAAGCACTTCACCTTCAGAAAATTCAAACACACCCTGGCCGGTTTTCCTGTTTTTGATCCCATTTTTATCTGCAGGATGTTACGTCACTTTCGGAAGGTTTTTTATAGACAAACGCCGCAGGGCAAATACCGTATATGGCATAACCAACGATAGGATCATCATTAGGTCGGGAGTGTTTTCCCAAAAGGTGAATTCGTTCAATATCAAAACACTTTCAAATTTGTCGATAGATGAAAAATCCGACGGAACGGGAAACATCGTATTCAGCCAGAATAATTTCATGTTTGGAATGATGAGTGGTATGATGGTGCAGGGGATGGGTACCAAATTCGTTCCAAGTTTCGAAAGTATTGCAGATGTAAGAAGCGTTTACAACATCATACTCAAGTTACAAAGATCTTAATACATGTGAGCAGTGAGCTCTTAAAATTACCCCGTCGTTTTAGACATAGGCAAAACTGGCAATGCATAAATAGAAATGATTGATCAATCTATTGAAAAAGATTTTGAAGATGAATTGATTGCTGGCGAAAAGCTGCTTTGGGCTGATAAACCGCGTGGCGGGGTACTGTTTAAAAAGGCAGATTGGTTTCAAATTCCGCTAACCTTGATCTTTACCGGCGTTTCAATCGCAATTTTTACAGCAGTTCATAGAACTGATAAAAATTCGGGTTTCCAGTGGTATATTCTATTCTTTGTAATAGCCGGATTTTACGAACTCGTTGGTCGCTTTTTTTATGATAGCTGGCGCAAGGCAAATATTTCGTATGCCATTACAGGTTTGCGGGTTATTATAAGGCATGGCCTTTTCTCAAAAACTTACAAGTCCATTTATATAAGCGATATAAATGAGCTGAATACAAAACCTAAGCCTGATGGTAGCGGAACAATCATTTTTGGACCCGATATAGTTGTATATTGGATCAGAAGGATGCCAAGAACAGATTTCCCGCCTAAATTTGAACTTATTACAAATATGCAGGAGGTTTATAACTTATTGCTAACACTGAAAGAAGAATCAACCAATGGACAACCCAGGCCTCACCTATCCTAACAAGCCTACCAATATTATTCTTTTTGCCGGCGTCGCACTCACTTTAGTGTTGCTCATTTTCTTCGACATTTCGCTAAGCCATCTTCAAATGGACTATTACGATAAGCTGTTCTACTCGCGCTTTGTTTACTGGGGCATAGCGGTTATACTGCTGTTTTATAGCTTGAAGGTTGAGCGGCAGCCCTTGCTTTGGAAAGAGGAGAACAATACCATAGGTTTTATTCTGCTTTCGGTGCTGGTGTTGTATGTGTTAACCATCACCGCATCCATTGTCTCTGCTATACCGGCACTTTTTGGTGAGCGCGAAAACAACACCATGATGAAAAAGGTGATTGAAATCATCAACGGTCACCAGGCGATGATATTTTTTATAGCCCTCACCGCCGGCGCAACCGAGGAGGTCATTTTCAGGGGATATGTGCTAACCCGCTTGTCGCAATTGTTAAAGAATAATGCCGCAGCTATTATTGTCTCATCGTTGTTGTTTGCAGCGCTGCATTATAAATATGGCAGCCTGCGCGAGCTGATATTTACTTTTCTTATTGGCGTTTTATTCAGCATTTATTACATCAGGTACCATAACATAAAGGCCATCATCGTGACGCATTTTCTGATTGATTATATCAACATGAATATTGCTACGCATTTGAAATTGAAATAGAATCTAGACCACGTTAAAATTGGAAAAGCAATGACTCAAATTTGGTTAATTATTAGAAAATTGAAGTGGTTAGAAAAGGTATTCTTAAGTATAGTATTTATTTCTATCGTTTTTAGATATTCTTTTGGAACTATAAATATAATTGTGATTGGTCTGCTCCTCTCAATCCTTTATTTCCCTTTTGGATTTCTTTATATAGGCAAACCTTCAAGCAACCACAGCTATATCACATCTATTATTTTAGGACTATTTTATGCCCTTGGAGTTACATCGTTAATTTATGGGGCGTTTGTTGTAGAAGGTTACGAAGTCCCATTAATTATGACAGGTTTCTTCTTTTTAATTATCCTTATTTACCTCACTTTCAAATTGAAATCAAACGCATATACAAATGATTACATTTACGCTCAATTTTTCAGGCTATCATACTTAATAGCCACTAACCTTTTTGTTCTTTTAACAAATTTGCTTCATACCAAATATCCTCCATTTATGATCCAATTTTAACTGTGCCCCATCCTGGTTTTAAGTCTCCACAAGTGAGCAGTTCAGTGGCGATGAGTCTACTCTACCCATGGTTCATTTTACCAACCATCAGTTCCTGCAGAAACACAATCACCAGCATAGCTACCAGCGACGCTGCCCACCCAAAAAGAACCAGCGTTCCTAAACGGGAAATATGCTCCTCCGTATTTTGTAATGAACGGCCTGCAACAACTACATAGCCTTTATTGGTTGTCATCATTACCGTAGCCTGCCTTATGCCTGCACGCGGTTGCCAGGTTACCGAGTTTACGCCGTTACTACGGACTTCATTCAGCGCGCCTGCGGGTGGTTTGGGTATTTGCCCGTCGAGTGTAATACTATTGCCAACCGCATTACCATTGACATCGTAAATAAGCACATATGGCGACAATGTAGATGCCAGATCCAACCGCTGTGTCCCGGTAAGCAATTTCGGATCGGTGCCCCGGTTAATAGCATTTACAGCATCCTGTGCCAGCTGATATTGCGGATCATTGGCCGACTGCCTGAAATTTTGCTGCGCAACAGCATACACCAGCAAACAAAGCAGACTAACTACTGTGGCATATCCCAGCCAGTTTTTCGATATAATCAGATACCTGTTCATGATAATTATGAATTAGTGAATGACCGAATTAGTAAATTAACTAATAAAAAGTACTTTGTTATTCAAAGTAAATAATAAAAAGTGACTATTCCAAGAGAACCGCTGAAAATCCTTCTCCCGAAGAATAGCTATAAAAACAAGAAAAGCCTTAAAAAAGGCTTTCTTCTAAAAAACTACTTGGAAATGATACCTGCTTTGTGCCCAATTTCACGCCACAGGATTTTGCTGTTATGTTTGGTAAGATAATTAAGCTGCTTCAGTTAGTTGCGAATTACTGTAGTTGTAATTCGGAATGGTTTTACCGCACTTACTGCAGGTGCATTTGGTGCCTTGATCATGCCAATCATGTGCACACGGTGTTTTAGCATTCAGCTTAGCAGTTACTAATCCTATTACTGCTACTAAGACGATAAAAGAAAGTATGTAAATCATGGTATTAGTTGTTTTTATGTTTTTCGCTGTAGTATAGGCAAAAGTCAGACCAACCGGTTTTGAACTTAAAATGTCGTTTTCGAGTGTATAGAATTGTGGAAAGTGAATATTTTATTCCCCATTTGATACACTTTCGCCCCAATTTGTGTATCCTCAAATCGGACTAAAACAGGCTTTACATAGGTATGGGGGAATAAAAACCGATTGGGAATAGTAACACTGTGGTTTAAATTCGGGGCAGCCGCTGCCGGCAGCTATAACAAGAACGCGCTGTAGCTTACAGCTCAGCGGGAACAGCGTTAAAAGTATGTTATTTTACAATAAAGCTTTTGGTGCGTACAATTTCAAAGTACCCATTTGTACTCGTTTACCTACAATGTGTCCTCATAATCACTTTTATTGCCGATTTGCTATTTTTACCATTATGATCATCCGCCTTGCAAAGTTGAGCGACATTCCCGGCATTATGCAGCTGATAGCCGAAGTGGTACCGGTGATGAATGCCGCCGGCAATTTTCAATGGGATAGCACCTACCCTAACGCCGCCGCGTTTGAAAATGACATCGAACTAAAACAACTTTGGGTTGCTGATGCAGATGACGACATCGCCGGAGTGGCGGCCATTACAACAGACCAGGAACCCGAGTATGCCCAGGTAGGCTGGGATTTGAACGAGACTGCTATCGTAACACACCGGCTGGCCGTAAGTCCCCGCTATCAGGGGCAGGGCATTGCGGCTAAACTGTTGCAACAAGCCGAAGATGAAGCCATAAGGCGCAACATAAAAACCCTCCGCATCGATATTAATGTTAATAATAAGGCTACCCAGCAGCTGTTTCCAAAACTGGGCTATAAATATGCCGGTGAGATCGGCCTGGGCTTCCGCCCTAACTTGCGGTTCTATTGTTATGAAAAAAGACTGGACCAAATGGCCGATTAATTATTGGTTACCCGCAACCCTATTTAATAGGTAATTTTTTTGTTACCATCTATCCAATTGAAGTACAGCCAGATACAATTTTCCGTTCATCGTGACCTGATTTTACGCGTTTTCAGGAAGAATTTACATCTGACTGATAATCAATCAGAAATATTCGCATTCAGCAAAATATCGCGAAAAGAAATGACCTTCACCAATGAGTTAATCAATGCATACTTTAATTCCTATTGATTAATTATAATTGCGCAATAATTAATTTTAGGTATATTTGTATCTCCCCTACGCATTCTTGCTTTTTTAAGTTTTAGTTATGTATATTTATTCCCCCTGACTATGGCGAATAACCTTTATCAATTCATTATCAACTACTTTAGCGTGGGCACCTGGCTGCAAACCCTTGTTTTCTATTTTGTGTTGTTTGCCCTGGTACATATTATCTTCGTTCAATTGAATCTGTCCCTTATAAAATGGGGAAACCGCAGATCGTCGCTTGATTGATCTTCGGCGAACAGTTTCTTAAACCAGGTTTTATAAAACCAAGCCAACGCGGCCCCTTAAAATAACTAGCATTTCTTTCTCCTTAAAGTGATCCAAAATTCATTGTTGTAACAGTTAATATCTCTCAACAAAAGTGGATAAAATGACCTGTTTTGGTAGTTTTTATTAACTTTAAATTAAGGCATTTACAACCTCATCTACTTACCTTTATACCTGTAAACCAAAAACAGATTAATTATGAAAAACGTAATTTTAGTGCATGGTTTTTGGGCAGATTCATCATGTTATTCTGCCGTTATCCCGGTTCTACAACGGGCAGGTTACAACGTACTGGCACCTCAAATGCCTTTAACATCTATTGCTGATGACGTTGCAGCTGTAAAAAGGACGCTCGACACTATTGAGGGCGATTGCTTACTGGTTGGCCATTCGTATGGCGGTGTGGTTATCACGCATGCGGGGGTGCATCCTAGTGTAAAAGGGCTGCTTTACCTTGCAGCATTTGCTCCCGACAAGGGAGAAACAATGAACGATTTGCTGGGCAAAAATCCGCCGACGGCTGCGGCTCCGTTCTTTGAAGTAAAAGAAGGTTATGTTTGGTTAAAACAAGAAGGGGTCCGTACAGCTTTTGCACAGGATCTGCCGACTGAAAAGGCGGACATTTTGTATGCTGTGCAGAAAATTCCCAACGGGGCTATTTTTGGAACACCGGCCAATGAAGTTGCCTGGAAAGACAAAAAATCATGGTTCATTATTTCAAACCAGGATAAAACCATTGATCCTAATCTGCAACGTTTTGAAGCCGAACGTATGCATGCAACTGTGCACGAGCTTGCTGCAAGTCATGTTTCCATGATATCGCAGTCTTCGGCAGTGACTAAATTTATTGAAGAAGCCGCCGAACAACTTCTGGAGCGTCACTTTGCTCACGTTTAAAATCACAATTATTTCCGCCTTATCAGGGCACTACTAACAACGAAAAAGCCCGGCAATATATATACTGCCGAGCTTTTGTGTTAAAAGGCGTTTACTTCTGTGGTTTTTTCAGAGTATCTTTCTTAATTGTGTCGCGTTTCATTTTATGTTTCTTGGTGGTGTCCTGCTGCATAGTTGGACTAGCTGACGCGACAAATGTTCCGAAAGTGAATGCTGATAACAACAGCGCTGCAAATAACTTTTTCATAGTTTTTAAATTGAATTTCTGGTTAATCAATAAGACAATTACATAAAAGCAACGCTCTTTTGATAACATTGTTTAAATTAATTTTATTTATTTTAATGAAACATTTGTTCCAACATCAATAATTCCAGTTAAAAACACCAACTTCCATAGCTGCGTTATCGGCAACACACCGGAAAAAATCAGCGGCACTTGTTGTTTATTTGACCCCGGCTAACTATGCAGGAAAATATTGTTAGCCTGAGTGTGCTGACTAAAAAGCATTACTTTATTACTACAACTACAGCGCTTGCAGCCGGAACCTTTATAACAAAATTACTCTTACCTATTTGGACATCTCCCTGACTCACCGGCGAAAAACTGCCATCGCTTTGAACTGCCGCACCTGCAAAAGTGATACCGGTTGTTGAATTAACTGCCGGGGCTTTGAGTTGCATTACATTAATGCTGTTAACTGTCCGGCCAGCATTCACAGTAAGCGAAATGTCCTTTTTTTGCTCTTTGTTAATAATAGTCATCGTATAGCCGTCAGTCGTGCTGCAAGCATAGGCATTGTAGTTTGAAATGCTGTTCTTAATATTAACAGGAATAATCACCCCTCCGGCAGCGCCGTATTTAAAGGCTAGCATCGCATAATATACAGCCTTCGCAGTGCATTGCCCGTCGGGGCCGACGGCTATTGGCGAATAAACCAATTCGCCACCATGAAAATTGACGCCCTGCCCACTATTGGCTGCAATTGACCACATCAGATCAAGCGCCCATAGCGTTCCGGCAAAAGCATCACTTACCCCCGGTTTACCACCACCCCAAATACTATTGGTCTCGGTAATGCGATACCCCAGCCCTGCCCGCTTTGAAGCATCATCCAAACCCTGGAGATAAGGAATCAGCGTAATATCCTGTGAAAGTATGGTTTGACAATCAATGGAAGACGATGTAGCCGGTCCGTCATTATAATAGTGCGCGTCGAGCAGGTTAATGTTTTTAGAGTTGTTTTGTGCAAATGTTTCTGCCCACCCCAGATGGTCACTTACATCGGGCCCGGCAAATTGAGCTTGAGGCATTTGTGCTTTTATAGCTGCGAAATTGGTGTTCCACTCAGCCTGATAATCCTGAATAGAATAACTTACGGGTCTGTACCCTAATCTGAAATAATCGGGTTCGTTGCCTATCTGCAATGCATCAAGGTTGCCCCCAAGTTGCTGGTACAGATATTTTGCTTCGTCTATGGAAGCGTTAATATTATTATGACCGAGATTAAGCCCGAAAATAACCTGCCAGTTAGTTTTGCGTGCAAACTCCGCCAACTTGTCAATATTCGCCGGAGTGAGTATATCAAAATGAGTATTGGGATTAAATCCGTTGCCTACCCAATCGGTTTCATCGCTGCTGTTACCACCCATACGTATAACTCCAGTTCCAAGATTTTTGATCAACTGTACCATTACCGTATTATTAGGGTCCAGGTATTCCGGATTGCGGGATAAAATCCAGTTCTCAAAACTCAGTCCTTCAAAATTTTTCGGGATTGCATTTGCCGGATGATTGATATCGAGCGTTAATGTCCCATCCATATTACTATTGGGCGGTGGTGTTGGATGATTAGGGCCAGACTGATCATTTTTCTTATTGCAGGCGCAGAGAATTAAAAGGCAAAGCATTACAAAGTAGTTTTTTTTCATGTGACAGGTTCAAGTAAAGACAAATCAATGACGCGGTTTAAATTAAGTTTTTAGTTCATTACGTGGACTGAGTCATATTTGAAACAGTTCATTGTTCTTTTATTTTTTAAGAAAGTGGGCTCAAACCAGTCATTGAACAGCCGGCAAATCTTTAGATTTCGTAATCGGCGGTTTGGCAGTCACCCGATTTATATACTTCCGGCATCTGGCTGCTGAGGTATAACTAATACCTAAAAAATATTTTCAAATAAATTTGCGCAGTTGATCGGCTGCATATATATTTGCAGTCAATCAACTGCAAATAAAATGAGACGAGATGTTTTCCAGGCGATTGCCGATCCTACACGCAGAGCAATTTTAGGCTTGCTGGCACTGGGGGCGATGACGCCCAATGCCGTGGCAGAGCACTTTGACAGTGCCAGGCAGACGATATCAAAGCACATCCAGATACTAACGGAATGCGAAGTGCTGATACAAAAAAAGAACGGCAGAGAAATATATTACCACTTTAACCCAGAGAAAATGAAAGAAATTGATATTTGGCTGGAACGCTTCCGCAAGCTGTGGGAGAACCGCTTTGATCAATTAGATAATCTATTAAAGGACCTATAAAACCAAACAACTATGACAAACAATTTTGTGTTCGAAAAAGACATTGCCGCAAAAAAAATTCGCGTAGAACGCGAGTTTAATGCCCCGGTTGAAAAAGTATGGAAAGCCTGGACAGATCCGGACATCCTTGAAAAATGGTGGGGCCCGAAACCCTGGATAGCCAAAACCAAATCGATGGATTTTACCGTAGGCGGTGTCTGGCTGTACTATATGGCAGGCCCGGAGGGCCAGAAGTTCTGGAGCCACGTAAAGTTTACCGCTATCGAAAATGGCAGCCGTTTCGCAGCCGATTCTGCATTCTCTGATGAGAACGGCACTGTTCCGCCGGGTGCAGCAACAGGGCACTGGGACAACAAATTTGTAGCCGTGGGCAATAAAACCAAAGTGATGGTAGATCTCAGCTTTGACGATGAAGCAGCTATCAAAATGATGGTGGAAATGGGCTTCGAAGGTGGCTTTACTATGGGTCTTAATCAACTGGAAGAATTACTGAATTCTTATAACGACATCCTATGAGAAAATTGAAATTACAAATGCAAATCACCATCGACGGCTTCGTAGCAGGCCCGAACGGTGAACAGGACTGGGTATTCTTATCCGGTAATAAGGGCCCGGAGGTTTTACAAGAGGTCATCGGGTTCGCCGCCGATGTTGCCACCAGTTGCGATACCCTTTTGATGGGCCGCAAACTGGCTGCTTCCGGATTCTGCTCCTATTGGGAAGATATGGCCGACAATCAGCCCGACAACCCCTGGCGCCCATTGGCACAGCTGATAACCGATCATCGCAAAATCGCCTTTAGCCATAGCGAAACAATCCAGGCCGGCCGCAACCTCGAAGTAGAAAACGGCGACCTGGCTACCGTTGTGCAATCCCTCAAAAACCAGCCCGGCAAGGATATCCTGGTTTACGGCGGGGCCGATTTTGTCAGCTCGCTCGTCAGCCTCAACCTCATCGATGAATATTACCTTGTCGTCAATCCTGTCGCCATCGGCGGCGGACTCTCCATTTTTAAGGAGAGAAAAGTGCTGCAACTGGAAAGCTCAATCGCATTAAAGCATGGAAAAGTGATTAATAAATACCTGCCAGTGTAAGGATCAGGTTTCTGCAGAGTCTCTGATCAGGAGACCCTGCAGAAAAAAAAAATCAATAAAGCAAAAATGATGTTGTTTAAAGACCGTCTAATTCCATATGGAGTCACGTTTCTTTATATACATATCATTGGTGGTGGACTCATTTATTGCCATCTTCAAGTTTATTGCGGCATATTTTACAAAGAGTTCTTCCATGTTATCCGAAGGGATTCATTCCCTGATCGATCTCAGCAGCCAGCTTTTACTTATCTGGGGGATAAAAACCAGCCGCAGATCGCCCAACTCTGAACGGCCATTTGGCTATGGCCGTGAATTTTATTTCTGGTCGTTTATCGTTTCTCTTGTCATTTTCAGCATGGGCGGCTGCATATCATTTTATGAAGGCTTTCTACGTCTTTCCAGACCGCAGATGGAAGGAAATGTCAGTTGGAACTATGCTGTGTTGGCTTTCGCCTTTGTTTTTAATATGATCTCAATGTTTGCAGCATTAAAGGCTTTCAATAAACATCGCCGCGAAGTGCCATTCTGGGAAGCAGTCGTTAAGACAAAAGATCCCTCAACTATTATTGTTTTACTGGGCGATTTTGGCGATATGCTGGGTCTTATTGTAGCGTTCCTGGGCATATTTTTAGGCCGTTTGTTTAACAAACCTTATTATGATGGAGGAGCATCGATGATGATTGGTCTTATACTTATAGTCACCTCAGCTATCCTGATACGTGAGAGCAAAAGTTTGCTAATGGGCGAAACAACGAGCAGAAAAACCGTACAAAGCATTATCAAACTGGCTGAAACTGATGCTGCTGTGGTTAAAGTAAAAAAACATTTTTCCACTTACCTGTCTCCTGACGAGGTTCTGTTGCAACTAAACACAATTTTCAAAGAAGATCTCGCTACGCACGAAATAACCGATGCAATTGAGCGGATAATTAAAAGTATAAAGAAGGAATTTCCCAGGGTAAAGCAAATATTCATTGAGCCGGTAGCAAAATGATTAACTCATAAAATGGAATATTAGTCGATTTTTGAAAACATTACCGCCCCTCAGCCCTTAATATTTATACCAATATCTGTTATTCTGGTAAGTGAGAATGAAACAGCGGAAAAAGATACACCGGCGAAAATGCCCGTAATTAAATGGATTAAGCAATGAATACAAACTTACAGGTAGGCCAAAAAGTACTGGCACCCGATGGTGAGGGCACGGTTGAGCAGATCAACGGTGAAATGGTCACGGTAAAACTTGATGACGGGCAAAAAATCAAAGTATATTACGCCGACCAGCTTGAAGATAATTCCAGTGCGGGATAAATAACATATAAGAGGGCTGCCGCAACGCCATCATTAACCATTCACTACTTCTCCGCCGTTTACATGGATCACCTGACCGGTAATAAATGAAGCATCGTCTGAAGCGAGGAACACATAAGCTGGCCCCAGTTCTGAGGGCTGACCGGCACGTTTCATCGCTGTTTCGCTGCCAAAACTTTTAATCTTTTCCTTGTCGAATGTCGACACGATCAGCGGCGTCCAAACCGGGCCCGGCGCTACTCCGTTTACCCTTATTTTCTTTTCGGCAAGATTGGTGGCAAGCGAGCGCGTAAATGTTGTGATAGCACCTTTTGTAGAAGAATAATCGATCAGGCCGGGCGACGAACGATAAGCTGTAACCGACGTGGTATTGATAATACAGTCACCTTCGTGCATATGTTCCAACGCCGCTTCAGCAAAATAGAAATAGGCAAATATGTTGGTCTGGAAAGTTATCCTGAGCTGCTCATCAGTAATATTTTTGACATCCTTCTGCGGAAACTGCATCCCGGCATTATTCACCAGGATATTGATCTTCCCAAATTCGTCTACTACTTTTTTTACAGCTTTCTTGCAGAAAGCACTATCCTTAACATCTCCTTTGATCAGCAGGCAGCTACGCCCCGCAATGGCTACAAGGTCCCTGGTCTTTTCGGCGTCCTCATCTTCATTCAGGTACACTATAGCAATATCGGCCCCTTCTTCGGCAAAATGCACGCAAACAGAACGGCCTATTCCGCTGTCGCCACCGGTAACCAGGGCAACTTTCCCTTTTAGTTTCCCTGACGGAAGGTAAGTCTCTTTAATATATTGCGGCGCCGGATGCATTTCAGCTTCAATGCCGGGCTGCGTATTCTGTTTTTGGGGTGTTTTTTCTTTTGTTAGTGTAGTCATAACAAATGTGATTGTTTATATTTAATCCTGGTGCAAAGGTTCGTGGTGAAGGTGGCAGGCTTCTGCGCATGCAAGGCAAGCTTCGGCACATTGTTTACAATGATCATGCTCGTGCTTGCCGCATTCGTCGGCACACATCCGGCATACTTGCTCGCAAAACAATAGATATTGCCTTGCAACAGGAGAGTCCCGCCTTAATAATTTTGCTCCCAGGATGCATACATCTGAGCAGTCCCTGTCGAGTGATAGGCAGTCAGTCATGTTTTTTATATCATCTTCTTTAAGGCATGACGCTGCACAATACTCACACATCATGGCACAGTTCAGAAGGGTTTGTTCGAGCTGGTGATTTGATTGATTTTCCATAGTATGAACAGTTGATATGGTTATAAAAAATTAATTCCCGGTATTTAAAGGAGCACCGGGAATTGTTCAGAAGGAAGTTCTGCCGAATTGACTTCCTTAATATGCGCTTCTAATTCAACAGGATTTTTCTTTAAGGGTTTGCGTGATAAATACGTGTTTCGCCCTGCGCTAAATACCTGATTTTTGTTAAGAAACCCCTCTATTTGCCTGTGATTGCGAATTTACCTGACTGGTTAAGGTATCCTTATTGCGACAGGTGATTAATTTATTTGACAATGAATCACTTATGTTGTAAATTTCCTAAACAATCTGATCGAGCCGTTACTTAATATAAGGACATTATAACGTTCCTGTCTGATCCTTAAGCTGATGCCTCAGAGTCAAAGTCATAATAACCCTAAAAATAACCTTAAAGCCAAGGTCAACGCTTTAAGAGAAGACACTAGCGTTTTGCTCCAGGACGAAACCGTCCAATTAACAACCGATAAATATCACGCTATTCTGAATTTAATAGAGGATGCTTTTGCCCTTTGCAAACTTATCCGTGATGAAAATGGTAATGCGATTGATTTCAGGTACCTGGAGTTTAACGCAGCATTTGAAAAACAACGGCGGCTTCCGAAGGGACATTTTTTGGGCCGGACGGCCCTTGAGGTTCACTCCAGCCTGGAACCCTGGTGGATACAAACCTATCAAAGGGCGGCCGATACCCGGGAATCTGTTTATGCTGAGCGTTTTTTTGCCGGGCGCTGGTTTGAAGTAAAGATTTTTCCTTTCGAGGATGATTATATCTGTGTGGTTTTCAGGGATATCACTCAACAAAAGACTGCCGAAACAGCGCTGCTGGAGAGTGAAAAAAAGCTCAAAGAATTTGACGTCACACTTGAACAACTGGTAAAAAAACGCACTAACGAACTCGTCGAACTCGTGGCGAACCAAAAAGAGATAGCAGAAGAACTGCAACAGCGAATATACAGGACAATACTCGATACCCAGGAAATGGAGCGTAAACGTATCGCAGAGACCCTGCATAATAGCATCGGTCAGATATTATATGCAGTTAAATTAAGTCTGAACACGGTTAATAAGTCCTTATTGACAGAAAATGATAGAGAAAGTTTGAAAAATGCAGACAAACTTCTGAGTGACGCAATAGCCGAGGGCAGGCGTTTATCACACGGCCTAATGCCGGTAATATTAGAAGATTTTGGACTAAAGTCTGCAGTTGAAGACATTTGCAAGCAATTTGACAAGGATATTAAATTCAAATGCCGGTTTACCGGCTTAAATAAACGCCTGCATAAACACCTGGAAATAGCAGTTTACCGGATTGTACAGGAGTTGATGATGAACGTCGTTAAGCATTCCGGTGCAAAAGAGGCTGCTGTAAATATTGAAGTTAAAAAGAAAGAGGTACTGATAACGGTACAGGATGATGGGAAAGGCCTTGATAAGCACTTTAATAAGTATGATGGCATAGGGCTCAAAAACATCCGTAGTAATGTGGATTTGCTTAACGGCAATATTGATATTACATCAAAACCTGGAAAGGGCACCTCTATCAATATAGATATCCCGGTTAACGAAGACCTCTAATTTTTTTAAAACCAAGATACCCCTGACAGTGAATAAACGTATTAATAATAAAACGGAGCTGGTTATGATCAGGATTATTCTTGCTGAAGACCATAATATTGTACGCGACGGTATCAGGAACCTGTTGGAAAAGGAACCGAATTTAGAGGTGGTGGCTGAAGCAACCAATGGCGCCGAAGTACTCCGGTTGATCCAGGGGGGCCTTGAAGCCGATATCATCCTTGCTGATATGAATATGCCGGTTATGGGCGGGATGGAGCTGGCCGAAAAGCTGAAAGAAACGCCATCAAAAGCCAAGCTGATCATGCTTACTATGATCGATCATGAAAAATATGTGGTGAAGGCTTTTAAGGCGGGAGTTGTCGGATATCTCCTAAAAAATGTGAGCGCTGACGAACTGATATTTGCTATTAACCATATTCAGATCGATGGTCAATATATCTGTTCGGAGCTTGCCCTGCGTTTTATGAACCGCCTGGCCGAAATGCCTGCGGCATCATCGACCGATGATATCCCGGAAGTAGAATTTACAAAAAGAGAGCTTGAAGTATTGGCGTTAACCGCCGAAGGCTATACCAATCAACAAATAGCTGATAAGCTTTTTACCAGCAAACGAACCGTGGAGGGGCACCGTCAGAGTATGATCAACAAAACAGGCACACGGAATACCATCACCCTGATCAAATATGCCCTGCGGCAAGGTATTATTAATTAATGGCTAATTGCGCCTTTCAATTCAGTAAAAATCTGTATTTTCCTAAAAATCACGTATTTACCGCAACCTGTTTTTAGGTATTTATACTTATAAAGTTAAAATCTGCCATCATATATTAGAATATATTTTCAACCCTAGTTTGGAATCAAATTGAGCCGATTTCCGTAAAATAAGTGTGTTAACATTCGTCCCCAAAGCACGGGGCCGGTAATTGAATCAATTATGAAAAAGGTTTTGCTATTAGACAATGACGAAGGCGTTCTCGACGTAATGCAGGAAGCGCTTAATTATGAAGGATTCAAGGTAAAAACTATCGGCGAGACAGATAATATCTTCGAAGTCATAGACAGTTTTGATCCCGACCTGATCATACTCGATTATATTTTGTCGGGGATAAACGGAGGCGAGATCTGCCACCAGATAAAGGCGAACCCAAAAACTACTGATCTGCCGGTGATCATAATATCAGCTTATCCGAGAGTGATACAGTCCTTAGGTTATTACGGCTGCGATGATTTTATTTCGAAGCCTTTTGACCTCGATGATATTTCCGAACGGATCAAAAGATTAATAGACAGAGAAATGGCGTAATTACCGAAGAAAGAAAGAAATTTGACTTTGTTCTCCGGATAAAAATCAGTGCAAATACCCCTTTATAAAAATCTCATAAAATACCAATACACATACTGCAGCCCCGGCAAGCCAGTAGGTTGCCTTTACCGATTCATCCTTCCGTTGCAGCTCTGCTTCCAGTAATGATAAAGGCTCAACCTGGCGGTTTTCATCCTTCAGGAGTTTTATACCTTTATTTGAAAGAACGCATAAGTTATCAGGGGTTACATTCACCAATTCATTCCATCGGCAATACCTGATCATTTTTTTGTAGGGAGAGTTTTCCCTGTTTATAGGAAACGCTTCATAATATTTTACCAGTTCCAGAAACCGGATCACTTCATCTTTACTCATAATTGCTTTGGCTTAGACTGATGTGAATTTACGCACACCTTACAACCTATAACTATTTAGATATCAACATTTCCACAATTGTTAATTAAAGTTATAACATGTAATTTCAGGGCCGGTTACTTCTGTTGCATGCTGACCGGGATTTGCAATGCACAAAACGAGATAGACTGGGATTATAAATCCCCAATAGTTATAAACGGGGGGTATAAATCGGGATAAACTAACAAGAAAATTCCTCCCATAATTGCGGCATGTTTTTTGCAGAATTGCTGCTTAAACTAAACTGCGTGCCTAAACACTTCGGGGTGAAAACATTTAAACCCTGAACACATCACAATTATGAATAAACCGACCTTGCAGGCATTTAACCCGCTTGCTTTTACAATCAAGATCCTATCTGTTTTGCTGCTACTGTGCTTTGCACAAAAACTGTTTGCACAGGCGCCGGATATTGTTTACGGCAACGGAAACAATATTAAAGTTACAGGGACCATTCCATTCGCCATAAGCCCCAAAAATACTGGTGGAGCTGTGCCTGCTACCATATACGGGCAGGTAACAACATTTGCCGGCAGCCCTACAGGCGTGCCCGGTTTTGTAAATGGCATTGGCACTGCCGCGCTGTTCAATAACTCGCAGGACATGGTTAAAGATGCTGCGGGCAACTTATATGTGGCCGATGCAAGTAATAATGCCATCCGTATGATAACCCCTGCAGGCCTGGTGACCACTGTTGCCGGCAATCCTCAGGGCATAGCTGGTTTTGCCGATGGCCAGGATACCACCGCGTTTTTCAATTACCCCGATGGGCTAACCATTGATTCAATAGGCAATTTGTTTGTAGCAGATTACTACAATGCGGCTATCCGGAAAATAACACCGTCGGGCATGGTAACTACCGTTTACCGGAACCTTACAGAAACATTTGACCCGCAAACTTTATTTTTTGACAAAGCCGGTAATTTGATCTTTGCGTTGCAATATGGATACCAGATCGTAAAGCTTTCTCCTTCAGGCGTATTGACAACTATTGCAGGTACCAATAGTGTTCCCGGTGCCACCGATGGCCCAGGCTCGGCGGCGCTTTTTAACAGCCCAACCGACTCAAGGATGGACGCCTCCGGTAACCTGATTATCGCCGATGCCCTAAATAACGAGATTCGGAAAATAGCACCCGACGGCACGGTAACCACTATTGCCGGGAAATATAATGATGCTGTATTATACGCGAACGGCCGCGATACAGCTGCACGCTTTAACTTTCCTACCGGTATTGAGATATCCCAGAGCGGGATCATTTATATCGTCGATCTTCTGAACAATGATATCCGGAAGATGATGCCTGATGGAACAGTGTCGCTGGTGGCAGGAAGCCCGACCCAGGCACCCGGTAATGCAGACGGTATTTTTACAGCTGCACAGTTTGACGAACCTTGCTACATGCGTATCGATAAAACAGGCGTGGGCTATATTGCCGAGTGGGGCCTGGGAGGCGCCAGCCGTATAAGAAAGATTATGCTAACAGGCTATACCATAAGCGGCTCGCTTCCCCCGGGACTAACCTTTGATCAAACTACAGGCATTATTAGCGGAACGGCTACCGCTCCCTTTACTGCACAAACCGATACCATTACAGCCTACAATGTTGCGGGGTATTCTACAGCTATTGTAACGCTTACCTATCAGCCGATTTCAACGGTTGCTACACTAGTTAACCTGGTGCCAAGCGCGGGCAGCCTTGATCCATCCTTTGTCAGCACGACTACCAGCTATGCAGACAGCGTATCAAACGCTACAAAATACATCACCCTTACTCCCACCGTTACCGACACCACCGCTACTATAGCCGTAAATGGCAAGCCGGTAGCAAGCGGGGCCCCTTCAGCTCAGATACCATTGGTTGTTGGATCAAACATTATCACCACCGTAGTTACCGCTCAGGATGGTATTACAACAGATACTTACACCGTAAACGTGATCAGGACACCCAGTTCAGATGCATGCCTGACCAATCTGGCAGTTAGCCGGGGCAAGCTGACTCCTGCGTTTAACAGCCGTGTCAGGACCTATACCGATAAGGTGGCCAACTCCGTCACAAGTTTATCCGCTACACCGACCGTATCCGACAGCGCGGCGACGATAACTGTAAATGGCAAGGCGGTTGTAAGCGGCACTCCTTCGGATCAGATACCATTGGCTGTAGGATCAAACATCATCACTACAGTAGTTACCGCTCAGGATGGTATTACAAAAGATACTTACACCGTAAATGTGACCAGGGCACCCAGTTCAGATGCATGCCTGATCGATCTTGCAGTTAGCCAGGGTAAGCTGACTCCTGCGTTTAACAGCCGTATCAGGACCTATACCGATACGGTAGCCCACTCCGTCAAAAGTATAACCGTTACAGCAACTGTATCCGACAGCACGGCCACAATAACTGTAGATGGCGTCGCAGTGGGAAGCGGCACTCCTTCAGGTGTCCTGTCGCTCGCTGTTGGCCGCAATGACATCCCCGTAGTTGTTAAAGCACAGGATGGCGTAACCATTGATACCTATGCGGTGGTGGTTTACCGGGGGAAAGCACAGGAAGATATCGGTTGCAACAACATACTTACACCTAATGGAGATGGGAAAAATGACTATTGGGTCATAAAAGACATAGAGTTGTATCCTCAAAATAATGTGATCGTTTTTGATAAGCGCGGTAAAGTTGTATACTCCAAAAGGCACTATGATAATGAATGGGACGGCACACTAAATGGGCATCCGCTAGCCGAAGGCACTTACTATTTCGTGGTCGATCTCGGCCCCAATCTCCGCAAGTTTAAAGGTTCTATCAATATTCTCAGGAATTGACAAAGTTGGGTCGGATAATTGAAATAGAAATAAAAGGATGAACACTATCATAAAATACAGCAAGTCAGTTAAACCAATGCGGCACCTGGGTATTGTTATAATGGCTACGGCATTTACGCTAATTGCTACTTATTGCAAGGCACAGCTTATTCCCTACCAGGCCATCTTTTACCAAAACAGGTACTTGAATAATCCATCTGTCGCTGGTCTCGATAAAGGCCTGAACATCAATTTGGGCTATCTGCAGCAATGGAGCTCTTTCCCGGGTGCACCCAAGACGCAATCGCTCACGGCGGAATACCTGGCTACAGAAAAGGTAGGTGTAGGATTAAATATTAGTGACAACCAATCGGGTATTTTCCGGCAAACCCGTATTATGGCAAGCTATGCTTATCATTTGCCGCTGGGCGACCTGAACCAGAAGCTAAACTTCGGGCTGTCACTGGGTATTAACGACCCGAGCTTAAACTATGATGCCATCGACGGCGATCTAACCGATATTAAAATAGAGCAATACAACCAGCGGGGCCTGTATGTTGATGGTGATCTTGGTTTGTCCTATACCAGCAATCATTTGTTCATAGAAGGTGTTTTGCCCAACCTGAATACCAATGTTTTTAACCGGCCCGGACAAAGGCCGGATGTTGACCGTACCATATTTTTTACTGCGGCCAGCTATAAGTTCGACCTGAATGGTGAAACCGGCGCTTTCTCTCTTGAACCACTTGTTGCCTTTAGGGAGACAAAGGGGTTCGCTGATATATTTGATGCCGGGTTAAATTTTAAAATGAACAATTATCACCTCGACCTGCAGACCATTTATCACAGCGACAACAATTTTGGCTTCGGAGTAGCCTTCGATCAGCATAATTATGCCCTCAACTTTTCATACAACTTATCCACCGGTCCGATTACCAACTACACCAATGGCGCGTTTGAGGTGGGGATTAGGCTGAAGTTGTTTAATAAACAATCGAACTGATCCAGAGTCCTCCATTTCCATTTTCAGATTTAAATCACCCTGCGGAAGACTTAAACCAGTATGGGGGAACTCTTTTTTAGCCGAACTCAGACTGCCATTTATTTTTGACTACATTGCATTGGAAACCAATACATAAATGGCTAATTATGAAAAAGTTAAAACTGATTTTGATCTTAATTGCTGTTTTTACGTTACAATTTTCATTTGGACAACAGAAAGTTCCGGACTCTGTTCTTAAAGAGCTGGAAGCTTCAGAATTAAAAATGTTTGATGCTGTACTAAAGTATGATCCTGAGTTCTGGAAAAATTCAGTATATAAGGACTACATAACCATCAATGCTGATGGAGTTATGCAAACCAAAGAAGTAATAATGGCAGATTCTGCCAGGAAAAATATGTTCGCGGGTGTGACCTTTAAATTATTTGACAGGAAAGTTCGCGTGTACGGAGATGTAGCCATAATTAATGGACGATCACAATACCTAATGGGTGACAAAGTACTTGCAGAAGTATACCATACTGAAATATGGATAAAAGAAAATGGAAAGTGGATGTTTGATGGTTGGCATGGTACCTATACTAAAGAATCACAGGCAGAATTAGAACTCGCAAAAAGGAAGAAAGAATGATTTCCGGTATTGGAAACTTCGGATTACTTGCCAGGTAGTCTTCAGAGGAGACTAGCTTTTTTAATTAAATCCGTTAGTCAAATTGATGACTGTGCAAAAAAATTCAAACGTCAAACTAACTATAAAGTTTATCTCACCAATCCCTCTCTTAGAAGTGCTTTATTTTCACCATTAACAGCCACTGATGACGCTTTTCCGCACATGGTAGAGACTGCTATTTTTGCTCAATGAATGCATCAGATGAATTTTACTCCTTGGTACGCAAGATGGAAGGATGGTGAAGTAGATTTGGTAGGACTTGACGACAAAAAGTTAAAGCCAAAATGGGCTGTTGAAATCAAATGGTCGAACAGGCCGTTTTAAAATCCTTATGATGAATTAAAAAGCCTGTTGGATTTTTGTGGCAAAAATAATTTAAAAACCGCTATCGTAACAACGATCGATAAAGGGGGGTTTAATCTTGCTAACAAGATTGAGCTTATGTTTGTCCAAGTTCGATATATACGTATATTGTGGGCTATAACAGTATCGAGAGTAGAAAGGGAGGGCTATTTTAATATGTCAGACCATAAAAACCTCAAAGAAGCATCTAACATCTTTCATTCAATAATGAAGGTAACAGCATCCCACAAAAAGGTTGTATGCCCTGTTTGTGGGTGGCTTAGTAAACCCGTTCCCAGCGAGCCGGGGAAGTATAAGTGTAATAGAGGTCACGAATTTTCAGAAACCCATTGATAAAAATTAAATTACTTAAACCATGTCAAACCAAATAGCACAATTAATTTTTGGAACTTTAACACTTGTTGTCACAGCGGTATTAGGATATACCTGGTGGCTGTTGATTAGAGCGTTAAAAAAATACCTGCGTCAGAATTAAAGCCTCATGGTCTAATAGGTATATAGTCTCCTCTTCAGACTACCTTCATAAGCTGTTCGCAGTCAGAGGCTACGAACAGCATGAGCTGGAGCTTTGAATCGAAAAGACTCACTCCTTCACTTTATCCCACATATCGCGGTTAAAGGCTAATACCTTGGTTACATTGCCGGCGCTATCTTTTGTAAATTTTAGCGGGAAAGGGATCTGCTTATTTAAAAAATCGACATCACTTATCGCTACGAAGTTTATTTCGCGGTTATCCCAAAGTTGTTTAAGTGTTAAGCCTGTGGCAGTAGCTGTAATTTGCAGGTAGGCATCGTCCTTTTCTTCAAACTTATATTTCCCGGCAAAGGCTTTTAACTGATCGGCGGTAAGGGTTACTTCCTTTACCGGGACATATTCTTTCACCCTGATCCACTGGTCTCTATCGGCTACCGACAACCCGGTGATGTCGCCCGCATTATTTTTGGAGAAGGTAACAGGAATAGTCTCGTCGCCGTCGTCGTCTTTCATTTCAAAACCCATGTCCGATTTACGGGTCAATATAATTTGCCGGTCGCCGTCTATTTGTTTTGCCTTCAGGGTGGCACCTTCAACGGTGATTTTAAAATAAAAGAATGTATTTACTTTATTTTGATAGATACCTTCAAAGGCCGTAAGGGGCGTTTCGACAGGATTAATTTTTAACACCGTTGCGGCAACAGCCGGGTGAATGTTAAGGCAACTGAAGGCCACTAATACAAATGCGGTCAGCAATGCAGCCAACCAGCCGGCGGAGTTTTTCTTAAGGTTGATCATTTCGATTTTGGTTTAGTTAAAGGCGTAGAAAACAAAGGTTTATTGGAGATATAACGCTGTTGTTGGCGATATATTTTCATTCATATAGCTAATTCCGAGAGGTGTGGCAAGGTCCCCCTCTTGAGAGGGGCAGGGGTGTGTTCTTCAGCATGGCGTATAAACCCACCCCTCCCACTTCACAACCTTCCGCGACCCCTCCCGAGAGGGGAGCTTTAGCCAGAACTACTATTGATTCATACTCACCTCGTTATACTCAACCCGTTAAAATTTCCATTCTCGCTGTGCCCATGCGCAAATCGCGGATATTTTCTTTTGTATTTACTGAATACGGTTTCGCTCATTTTTTGCCCGTTAACGATCAACTCATCTTCATTCATGCGTATGGTACGTACCGAGTCCATATTAGGAACAATACGGTCTTTCACCAGGTCGTTCATCATCAGGTCTACCTGGCGCTGGTCTTCTTTAGCCTGTTCCTGATCGTATTTTGCCTGCACCTGGTCACGTTTGGCTTGCTCCTGGTCGCGTTTCGCCTGTTCCTGATCACGGGCTGCTTGTTCCTGGTCACGTTTGGCCTGCTCCTGGTCTTTCCCTGCCTGCTGCTGGTCGCGTTTGGCTTCTTCCTGCTCACTGCGGGCTTGTTCCTGGTCACGTTTGGCCTGCTCCTGGTCGCGCTTTGCCTGTTCCTGATCTACGCGAGCCTGGGCCTGATCGCGTTTGGCCTGTTCACGGTCGCGTTTTATCTGTGCGCGTATCTCACTTATTACTTCGCTGTACTTGCCATAGTCGGCAGGCGCTATTTTTTCGCCGTTTACCACCAGCATTGTCGGCTTACCTCCTACCAGTTTCATTTCATATCTGTCGCCCTTCCAATTAGTCTCAACGTATTCATGCAAAACACCGCCATTATCATTAAAGGTATAGGTGCTATTGCCATATTCTGGGCTGCCGGTTTGTACATAGGCCGTTCTCTTTTTGGCCTTTTGCTGCGCCATGGCAGCCGTGCTTAGTATAAGCGCGCCTATCAGCAGGGCGCATTTCAATGTAATTTTCATCTTCTGCTTGTTTTTAATAGAATATAAACTGTGATACACATGGTTAAGAAAATAGTAATGCAAAACGGTCCCATCATTTCAGATTTTAATGTTCGAGTCAGCAATTATTTAATTATCCAATCTTTATAATAAACCGTTATTAATTATTCCTGATTATCCCATCCCGCGAGTAGGTAAACCCGCCCGAAGATTGCTTGCTGTACTTCTCTTTGTATTTTTTGTACAGCTCGTCCGACTGTTTCACACCGTTCACAGTCATGCCCTCATTATCAAGCCTGAACTCCTTCAGACTATTTTTGTCCGGAATGATCTTGTCGTTCACCAGGTCTTCGGTAAACTCTTTCATAAAGCGTTCATTGGCCGAGGCTTGTTCCGCATTAAGTTTTGCCTGTTCCCTATTAACCTCGTTCTGCTCCTGGTTACGCTTCGCCTGCTCTTCGTTGCGAGCTGCCTGTTCGGCATTATGCTTTGCCTGCTCTATGTTCACCCTAACCTGCTCCTGGTTATGCTTCCCCTGTTCGGCACTGCGCGCTTGCTGCTCAGCATTCTTTTTAGCCTGAACCTCATTATGCTCAGCCTGCTCTGCATTGCGTTTTGCCTGTTCTTCGTTCACCCTGTCCTGTTCCTGGTTTCTTTTTGCCTGCCGGGCATTGGCTTTAGCCTGCTCCCTGTTCAATTGCAGTTGAACACGGATAGCTGCTATTGCGCCGGTATATTTTGTCCAGTCGGCCTCCTGTACTTTCTCACCGTCAACATACAATTCAGTTAGTTTCTCATTCACCAATTCGGCCTTGTACATTTTGCCATCCCTGTGCATTTGTATATCCTCTACCTTTTTACCGTCCACGGTATGTATGCGGTCGTAATTGTTGTGTCGATCGTCATCATAAGCCGTTTTAGCCGGCTTTTTTGTTTGTGCCGATACGTTTGTTGCAGCCAATAGCATTCCCATTAGCCAAAAATATTTCGCTTTCATTTTTGTTGATTTTAAGTTTAAAAATTAGACAATAAGCTCCTATCCCACCCGAAGGCAGAATTTAAAAACATGAAATTTGAGATTTATAAGGAGGTCAGTTTCAGTGCTGCGGCTGCGCCTGCCGCTACATCAAACCAACCGGGTTTTTGCCGTTATTATTCCTGTACGTTTACCTGTTTCTTTTTTGCCTGTTCTTCGTTTTTCTTAGCCTGTTCAGTATTAATACGCTCCTGCTCCCGGTTTCGGACATTTTGTATCTCATTCTTCACCGCCTGCGCTACGTTCTTACGGGCCTGCTCGTCATTGTGCTTAGCCTGCTCGCTATTCACTTTGCTTTGCGCATCATTATTCACGCGCGTCTGCGCCTCGCTTTTCTTCGCCACTTGTTTATCACGTTCGGCCTGCTCCTGGTCGCGTTTGGCCTGTTCCTGATCCAGGCGTGCCTGTTGCTGCTCGCGAATAGCTTGTTCCTGGTCTCGCTTTGCCTGTTCCTGATCACGGGCAGCCTGTAGCTGATCTTTCGCCGCCTGATCCTGCTGTATTTTTCCTTCATGCCGATCGCGCTCTGCCTGCTCCTGGTCGCGTTTGGCCTGATCACGATCCCGCATGGTCTGCTCCTGCTCCCGTTGGCGTTGCTCCAGTTCGGCAGCTTCGGCTTTTTCCGCCTGTTCCTTTTGCTCCTTTAGTTTGTATTCAGCTGCAGCAGACCTATGGGCCGCAGATGCATATTCCACCGGTGCCTCCGGAACACCCGGTTTTGCTTTAGGCTTGAAAAGAGGTGCTTTTTTAGGTGGATGTGCCCGCATAGCCGGGGGGGAAGGTACACCGGTAAACAATATACTGTTGATATTATCCTTCGCGGCCTTATAATCCGCCGTCCTGATCTGCGCGATGGCAGCAGTAGCCACTACCAGCGACAGCACAACGATCCCCATCATAAAAAACACCTTTTCCGAAGGACCCAGCGTTTCGTTTTTATTACCCATGATGCGGCTCACACGGTGCAGCAAATGGTTCTTCTTGCCCTGGAAGGCCACAGCATAATTTTCGGCGCTGAGCGAATGCTCTTTAAAGCTGATCAATGCCTGCACAAACTCCCGCTTGTTTTTGGTTTGCTCCAGGGCGATATCGTCGCAGCAGTTTTCACGTTCATCCCTCAGTAATGACGATATCCACAACAAACCGGGATTAAAGAAGAACACCGTTTCGGCCAGTGTTTGCAGAAAGTTCACCACATAATCATGACGGCGTATATGTGCCAGTTCATGCAGCAATACCGCCTCCACCTGTTCGGCAGGCAATCCGGCAAGTAATCCGACAGGCATCAGGATCACAGGTTTAAGATGACCAATCACCATCGGTACTTTTACATAACCCGACTCCAGCAGGCGAACAGCCTTGCTGATCTGCAGCTTTTCGCAAAGCACCTCTACCCTTTGCTGCCAGTTGGCAGGCGGCGCATAGGTATACCTGTTTTTGGCGCGATGAATATAAACCAGGCTACCCATCATCCGCACCGAACGAAAAACAAACAACACCGACCACAGCAGTACCACCATTGGCGCATTGGCAGTAAAATAGCCGATACAGGTTTGCGCAAACCGCCGTATGCTTTCGGCATCCAGATGAAATATTTGCGAGGCTTCGCTGCCGATCGCTCCTGCCAGCGGCGCTATCACCTTTGCAGGAGTATGGTACCACTCCCACACAAAGGTGCAGCCACAGGCCGCTATAAATAATAAAAACTGAACCGCAACCAGGTTATACCGCAACCTTGCACCCGACTTTCTGGTCGACAATAATACGATTGCCGTTACCACAGCCAGCAATAAACCCTGCCATAATGAATGGATCAGCATCCAGCTGAAGGCCTGTATAATGCGCTGCGCGGCGGTATCAAGGTGGAGGTTCATATTTTGATTGTTGTTAATTACTTGCTTATCTTATATCTACTCACCCGGTCATTGCTTTGCTCCACCACCTTCTCTACCGCAGGCGGTAAGGAGGGATAGTTTTATTTTATTTTCTTCCCCCTCTTTATGGCTTGCCATAGAGAGGGTTGACCAGCGTAGCGTTGTCGGGGTGAGTCTACTCTGCGACTTCCCGGTCACTTCCCATCAAACTCTTTCAACAGCTCCTTTATCTTCTTCAACTCCTCTGCCGAGGTTTTGTCATTGCCCAGCAAAGCCATCATCAAACTGCTCGGCGACCCGTTATACATCGAGTCGACAAAGCGGCCCAACATGTTGCCCTTCACCTTATCCTCCTTCAACACCGCACTATAGACGTGCTTCATGGCGCTTTCGTCACGGTCAAGCATCCCTTTTTCTTTCATCACCTGCATCAGCTTCAGCGTGCTGGTATAAATCACCGCCTCCTTCTGCTCGTTCAGCTTATCGTGCACAAAACGCACAGTCTGCGGGCCATACTGCCACAAAACCTGCAACACGTCCATTTCGGTTTTGGTAGGTATTATTTCGGCGGGTGTATCCTTCTTAAACAAACTCATAAACCAAAGGTATGTATTAAAAACGTACGTTGCAATAGTTGAGGTCAAATATTTGAAAAAAAAACACTTATTGTCATGCTGAACTTGTTTCAGTACCCCATCAGAAAGATCTGAGCCATGCTCAATACCCCGAAACTGATTTAAGTCACCCTGCGGAAGACTTAAACCAGAGTAGTAGTAATATTTTTCTATATTGGTACAACCAGTTTATGAAAATCTATAAAACCATTGCTATCCGGATATTTGTTTGCTCCGTTTTTATTTGCCTATTGCATACCTCCTCATCTAAGGCACAATCCCATCTTGCAAACAACAATACCAGGTACAGATATCTGACGGATACCACGTCCGATTTTAATGGCCTTATTAATCAATTCAAAGGAAGAATAATTTATGTGGATATATGGGCCACATGGTGTAGCCCCTGCCGTAATGAGCTCAGGATGAAAAAAAACATACATGATTTTAAACAATTCGCCGATAAGAACAATATTATTTTACTGTACATCTGCTGTGATAAGAATGGGGACAACTGGAAACAGTTTATCGCTGCTAATCAGCTTTCGGGTTATCACATTTTGGTGAATTCTCACATCGATAGCGATTTTCATACTACTTTCTCCAGCGTACAAACCCGAAATGGTAAACCAAAGAGAAGCTTTTTCATCCCTCGTCATATGATTATCGATACAGCTGGGCGAGTAGCCGATAGTACGGCAGATAGCCAGGGGGCCGCCGCCGTATACGCTGCATTAAATAAATTATTAGGTAGATCCACTAAATAAGACCTCTCTGTCCGAAGTCACTGACTTCGGATGCTATATGAACGTAGTTTTTAGCTACACTAAATTCCCCGCGTTAAGGATTGAAACAGATACCGGCCTTGTGGCTAATGCCTGCGCAGTATGAGTGTAAAGACTGACCCCGATAAGAATCGGGGGAACGCTTAAATTACACCTAAATTTCGATTGAGATCACTACACCTGACTAACCAACTCAGTCTTCGGAAGACTTAAACCGGTGAGGCAGTCTGAGACTACAGCCGTACTCATTTGAAGTCACAGCCTTCGAACAACAAATAGATTCTTTTACTATTTTTGAGTAAGGTTCCTTTACTTATCATAAATTCGTTATGCGCTTTCATCACATTACCCCGTATTGTCTGGCGTTTATGCTACTGATGCTCACAACCAGGAGCTCTGCCCAGCAGGTTTTGAACCAGCCGCCGGCCGAAACCAGGCAGGTCGGCATTGTTGACACGGTTTACAGAAAAATTATTTCAGAATACGCCGACAGCATCAATGCAGATCGATTGATCCAAAAAAGCCTTAACACTACATTAGGTTCTTTGGACCCATATTCGGAGCTCATTTCCCGGTCAGACGCGGCTGAATTGAATGTTATGCTAAAAGCCCGTTTTGGCGGCGTCGGTATGGTTATACGGCCGGTAGATGATGCCATAGTGGTTGGCGAGGTATACCGGGGCGCTCCTGCTGATAAAGCCGGGATTAAACCGGGCGATATAATTATTAAAATCGGAGACACGGATTTAAAAGGAAAAACCATCAATGACGCATTTCCCATTTTGCGGGGTGAACCAGGTACTACCGTAAAAATCGTTGTGCAACGTTATGGCGCGAAAGACCCGATAACGAAATCGGTTGTGCGTGAAACAATTAAAACAAGCAGCGTTCCTTACTTTGGATTATTGAAAGGCAACATAGGGTATATCCGCCTGACAGGGGAATCAGAAACCAGCAGCGAAGATGTTAAAAAAGCACTGGTTGAATTAAAGCGGCAGCCATTGAAGGGATTGATCCTGGATCTGCGCGGCAATACCGGTGGACTGTTAACACAAGGCATCCACATAGTAAACTTGTTTATTGATAAGGGGAAACCCGTAATTACTGAACGAACAAGGCACCGGGATACCACTTACACTACCCTTGAGCCCGCCATTGATACTAAAACTCCGCTGGCTATACTTACTGATAATTTAACGATGTCGGCAGGTGAGATCATTTCAGGGGCAATACAGGATTATGATCGTGGAATTATTATTGGCCAGAAAACCTTTGGTAAAGGCTTAGTGCAGCATCTTTTTAATTTACCATCCGGTGAAATATTGCGGCTTACCACTGCATATTACTATACGCCCAGCGGCCGGTGCATCCAAAACAAAGCTTATTCGGTGAACCAGGAAGGAATATTGATTTCCGACTCTTTGAAAAAACAATTTAAAACAGCTAATGGCAGAAAAGTAATTGATCATGATGGCATCTCGCCGGATGTTTTCCTGGAGGCACAACCGCCGTCACAAATGGTTTACGACCTTTTTTACAATGATTATCAGGACAACCTGGTTTTCAAATATGTCATGTCATATTATCACAATCATAAATCGATCCCGGCAGACACGGCGTTTAGGCTTAGCGATCAAGAGTATGCAAATTTCGTCCATTCTCTGCAGGACAAAAAATATGACTATCAAACCGCAACGGAGCAAAAAATAAATGAGCTTAAAAAATCGGCTATAAAAGAGGGTTATTGGGAAAGTATTAAACCAGGCATCGACGAAACACTCACCAAACTGAGAAAAGAAAAAGAGAATGACCTTATGCGACATAAAGAGGAGATCATGAAATCTATCAGGGGTGAGATTGTGCTAAGATACTATTACCGGTGGGGGCAAATTGGAAACAGCCTGACCGACGACTCAGAAGTGGCAAAAGCATCGGCTGTTCTGTTTGACAATAAAACCTATTTAAGCACGCTGGGATATTGATAAATTATCAACGTAGGAATTTACAATCCACAACCCAAATAGCTCCTGATTTTTACCTAACCCTTACAATTAAAACATAATTAATTCATCAGTGTATTATCCCTATCCAGTACCTTTGTTACGGCATAGGATAAGGATAAGTGCATCCGAAAGTTTCATTAATTCCATACATCAAAATCAAAAATCTATGAGCAAAATTACAGTAAAAGACGGAACAGAAATTTATTACAAAGACTGGGGAACCGGGCAGCCAATCGTTTTTCATCATGGCTGGCCTTTATCCGGTGATGACTGGGATGCACAGATGATGTTTTTCCTTCAGCGGGGTTTTAGGGTGATTGCCCATGACCGCCGCGGGCACGGAAGATCGAGCCAGACCGACAACGGAAACGATATGGACACCTACGCAGCTGATGTGGCTGAGCTTACCAACGCACTTGATCTGAAAGATGCCATACATGTCGGCCACTCTACGGGTGGCGGCGAGGTGATCCGTTATGTTGCCAAACATGGAAAGGGCCGCGTAGCCAAAGCGGTACTGGTCAGCGCTGTTACGCCTATCATGGTAAAGAATGAGAATAACCCCGACGGTATTCCGCTGTCAGTATTTGATGAGATACGTGAAGGAACTGCATCGCACCGGGCGCAATATTTCCAGGATTTCACCATCCCTTTTTACGGGTTCAACCGCGAAGGGGCGAAAATATCACAGGGGATCAGGGACAATTGGTGGCGCCAGGGAATGATGGGCGGGGTAAAAGCTCATGTTGATTGCGTAAAGGCTTTTTCAGAGACGGATTTTACCGAAGACCTTAAAAGCGTGGACGTTCCGGTGCTTGTGATGCATGGCGAAGACGATCAGATCGTTCCGTTTGCCCTTACCGCACTAAAGGCGGTAAAGCTTTTGAAAAACGGAAAACTTATCTCCTACCCGGGCTTCCCTCACGGCATGCCTGCAACAGAAGCTGCAACCATCAATAAAGATCTGCTGGCGTTTATTCAATCATAGAATACTTGACAACCGTAAATAAAAGGGCACTTTCGGGTGCCTTTTTTTTGTAGCACTTTTTGAATATCATAGTTGGCCGGGATCTATAAACGACGTGCATAACAGGCGCATAGAATCAATCGTCATACTCGCCATCAATGGCATACTTCCCAAAAAGCAACAAGCCAATAGACACTATTGGGGTTATAAAAAACAGAACGATGATGGCAAAGATCAGGTCGTCCCTGCTACCCGAGGTGAATTTTGGTATCCCTAATTGAAACACGCCAAAATAGGCGGTCACCAGCGCCAATAGAATCCAAACGTAACCCATGGATCTTTTAACCTTATTCAGATTCTTTGACGGAACTTGTATAGCTATTTTCCCCTCTTTATTTTCTTTGACATATAAAAGCCCGATAACCAAACACACACTCATTAATACAATGGGATAGTTTAGCCCGGTCAGGTAATAATTAGCTATGTGGGCAACTTTTGCTTTTTCAATCAGGTAGGCGGCTACAACCACACTTGTTCCGCCAAATATGCCGTTCCCTATGTGATATGGCAACGACATAGATGTATAGCGGATTCTTAAAGGAAACATTTCAACAATAAATGCAGCGAGCGGCCCATATGCCATGGTGAAGATGAACATCATTAGGAAAATTAAAAAAATCAGTTTCCATTTGTCCGAACCATTCAGTTTTATCGAAGTGAGAATTTCAGAATGACTGACTTTTCCCGCACTGATCACTTCCCGCGCGGTTTCCTGGCACCTGGTTCCATCTGCGAAAAAATGGAGGGTCGTTGTTGTAATTAAAGAGTCGGTGCCCAACCCGGGCAACATCTCCCTTTTAACATTCATTTGCATTGCCTGCCTGTTTTCCACCTTATTGCGGAGATTGGTGGTCTGATACATGCTTTCGAAAATCGGGCGAAAAAACAACATTGCCGTTAGCAGGCCTGTCATTAATATAAACTTGCGGCCAATACGATCAGACAGCCATCCGAAGAAAACATAAAAAGGGACACCCATTGAGACCGCAATTATTACGATCATATTGGCCTGGTCATAGTCAACAAACATGACCTTAATGAGAAAGCTTTGGGAATAAAATGTTGAAGAGTAACCTACTACCCCCAGTCCCATTGTCAGCCCGAATAAAGCCAGTAAAACCACCTTCAAATTCGACTTGTTACCAAATGATTCCCTTAAGGGATTAACGGAAGTTTTCCCTTCTGATTTAGCTTTAGCAAACAGCGGCGATTCCGCCATGTTTCTCCTGATCCAGACGGAAATAATTACCATCAGAACAGATGCTAAAAAAGGAACTCGCCAGCCCCAATTCTCCCACACAGTTGCGCTAAAGAAACTTTTTGAAATCAGGATGACGCACATCGACAAAACCAATCCAAATGATGTTGTTGTCTGTATCCACGAGGTCCAAAAGCCACGTTTACCGACGGGCGCATGTTCTGCAACAAACGTTGCTGCCCCGCCATATTCGCCGCCAATGGCCAGACCCTGCGATAGCCTTAAGATCAGAATGATCACAGGCGCAAAAAATCCTATCCTGTCATATTCAGGCACTAACCCTATTGCAAAAGTAGAGCCCCCCATGAGCACCAGCGTAACCATGAAGGTATATTTCCGCCCTATCAGGTCCCCCAATCTGCCAAAAAACAAAGCGCCAAATGGCCGTACCACCAATCCTGCCGCAAAGGTGGCCAATGTGGCCAAAAACGCCGCCGCCGGGTTATCTTTTGGAAAAAACCGGGTGGCAATGATAGTTGCCAAACTGCCGAAGATATAAAAGTCATACCATTCGATAATGGTGCCAACAGAGGATGCGGTAACGATTGACGCTAACCCTTTTGCTGAGGTTTTTGGTTGAGTGTGTGCCATTAAAATGAATAAAATCGTGACAGGTCAATTTTCGAAACAGAATATTTGAAATTGGTTCAGACAACGATAGATAGCCGGCGTCAGTCTGGCACCAAACGATGACGCTAACAACAAGCAGGGGTATAGAAATTTGGTTATTTCTTATTTAGGTATTTTTCCAGAAAGGCCAGCGTCACCTTATCTGTTTTTATCTGATCCTCCTTCTTGGTAAAACCATGCCCTTCATCGGGGTAAGTAATATATTCTACCGGCACGCCGTTTTTCTTTACGCCTTCCACTATTTCCTTGCTTTCTACGGGTAGCACACGCACGTCATTTAGTCCCTGGAACACCAGCAAAGGCTTATTAATAGATTTGTAATGGTATAGTGGCGATATCTTTTTGAGATGAACGCTATCGGCTGTATACGGATCTCCCAATTCATCATACAAAGCCTTGCGAAATGCCTCCCAGTAGGGCGGTATGCTGCGCAGGGTACGCATCCAGTTGGCCACACCAAACAAATCCACACCCACCTTAAATTCATTCGGATGAAAGGCAAGCGCGCCGAGCACCATACAACCGCCATAGCTGCCACCCTCAATCCCGATCCTTGCGGTATCGATGTAGTCTTGCTGCTGGAGCCATTTTTTCCCCCATATGCAATCCTTCAGGTCGCCGTTTTGATGATCTTTGTTGTCGAGCTTATAAAATGTTTTACCATAGCCGCTGCTGCCACGGTTATTTACGGCAAGCACGGCATAGCCATGATTAACCAAAAACTGTATGTCGTTGTTGAAATCCGCAGTGGTTTGCCCGCCGGGACCGCCATGTATCCACAGCATGGCAGGTACAGGATGGTCCTTTGAAGCGTTAAGCGGTTTGTAATAAATAGCCGGTATCTCACGGCCGTCGAACGATTTAAAATGCACCACTTCTGCAGAGGCAAGTTCATTGATATCTATTTCGGGGTTCAGCGTGCGTGTAACGGCTTTAAGCGCCTTCTGCTCAAAATTATAAACGTACAGGTTATCTGGACTGCGGCTGCTGCCTACGCTTAACAGTATATTCTTTTCGCTTAATGAGAAATCGGCGCTTTTTATATCTCCGTCTGCGATTGCCGGCAGGTCGATCTGCTTTCCGGAGCTATGGTCAAATAGCAGCGTCTTGTACCTGCCGTCCTCATTAACCGAAATGGAATGGTATTTCTGATGCTCGCTCAGGCCCATACCGGCCACGTCCCAATTGGTTTTGTATATGGTCGACGCGCTGCCTGTTTTCAGATCATATTTCACCAGGTAGCTAAATTCACTCCCGTCGTTGGTGGTATAAAATAATGCGGTGTCATCTTTTTCAAAGGCCTGGGGAGCCCAATTGGCTTCGTGGTCGTTGCTGAGTTTCTTTATCGATTTGGTTTGCCTGTCGTATAGGAAAAGGTCGCTTTTATCTGTAGTTACGGGCTTTTGCAGTGCAATATACCGTTCAGTGTGCGAGATGGGCCCAACCGAATACCCGCTGTCGTTCTGGTAAAACATGGTGGGCGACCATGTGGCGGTATCCATTTTATAAACGTCGCTGAACTTAACATTTCGTTTATTGCTCGATATATAAATGGATTTTTTATCATCGCTCCATCCCGCAACATTATTTTTACTCCCTTTCCAGGGCGTCAGGTCCTTAGCCTGCGAACCACCTTGTTTTTGCAGATAGACATGGCCGTTTTCGTTACCACCCTGATCGGCACTATACAAAAAGTTGTTCGTGCCCGGCATATACCCCGCAGCAAAGTAAGAATCCTTAAGCGAATGCGTCAATGGCTTCATGGCCGTGTCGGCTATACTAATGGCATACACATTAAATATCCCGGAATTATTCGCTCCCGCCAAGACCTGCGTTTCATCAGCGTTAAAGCCTGCCCCATAAACATAATTGTTGTGATACAGCTGCTCAGCAGTGTATTTCTTTACGTTTTTTTGTTCATTCGCAGAATGGCATCCGTAGAATAACAGGCCCAGTGGCAGAAGTGATAAGTATTTCATAACGGCTTAATTTTAAGAAAGTTAAACCAAATAAAAACAAATTGCAACTAATCGGGCGCAATGTTTAGAATAAAGAGGCCATAGCACCAATGCAGGACTCCGGCAGGGTATGGGTACCTAAAGTTGTTTCGGGAATATTAGTTTACTTCTGCAATAAAGACCGGACAGAGCCTGCTATCATTTAGGATTGAAGAGTTTACTCTTAAACCAGTGTGGGATAGTCAGAGACTACCAACAGCATCGTTCACCATTGACTATTCACTCACTCACTCACTCACTCACTCACTCACTCACTAGTTCACTAATTAAATCACACCGGCAACGTAAACCAAAACGTGCTGCCTTTGCCGGGCATGGTTTCCACGCCTATTTTGCCGTTGTGCTTTTTGATGATCTCAGAGCAGATGTAAAGCCCGATGCCCAGCCCGGAGCTTTTGTTGCCGTCGGTTTCGACCTGGTAATAGCGGTTAAACAGAAACGGTATTTTCTCCGACGATATACCCGGACCATGGTCAATCACCGAAACTTTGACCTCAGCATTCGTTTTCTTCACGTTGATCCTGATCGTTTTGCTGTCTTCGGCATATTTAACAGCATTGCTGATCAGGTTGGTCAGCACCTGCTCTATCCTGCCCGCATCAGCATTGATTTTCAATTCACGATCGCCCGATACCAATATGGTAAACGCCCTGGGTACAGTGATGTCATTCCGGCAATCATCAATCAGTTTCATCAGGTCAAACTCCGATTTATTGAGATTAAACTGCCCATGGTGAAATTTGCTTACATTAAGCAGCCCCTCGATAAGTGAGGTTACTTTGTTGACACTTTTATTGGCACGGGTAATCATGTCGTACAATTTTTCGTCGCTAAGCTTGCTCCTTTGCATTTCGATAAGCTGTAGCGAGGCTTTAAGGGTAGTAACCGGGGTTTTCAGCTCGTGACTGGCTATACTTATAAAATCGTCTTTTTGCTGCTGCAAAAGTTTAAGCTCTTGTATATCAGTAGCTGTCCCGGCCCATAACCTTATGCTGCCGTCGTCATTCCTGACAGGCTGCATACGTATCAGGTGCCAGCGGTATTCGCCTGTGCGGCTTTTTTCCCTAACCTCAAACTCACCCCCAATACCTTCTTCTAAAATTAATTTAAGCTGATCCAGGTTGTATTGCAGGTCATCCGGATGGATCACGTTTTTCCATCCCCAGGCTTTAGATTCTTCAAAGTCGAGACCCGTGTATTCAAACCATCGCTTATTGTAAAAATTCACCCCGCCATCGGGCGTGCTTGTCCACGCAATTTGCGGAATGGTATCCATTATATTTCTCAATCGCTTTTCGCTTTCCTGCAGCTCAGTGGTACGCAGGTTCACCCTTTCTTCCAGTTCATTGTTCAGCGTTTGCAGGCTGTGCCGCGATTCGTTCAGGTTCTCGTTGCTTACAATATATTCTTCGTTCAGGCTCCTCAGGTCCTCTATCGCCGCAGAAAGCTCCTTGTTTGCCCGGGCGGTTTCCTTTTCTTTCGACTCCAGCAGCTTCTGCATCGTTTCTTTTTCATCAATCCCCCGGCTGATATTCAAAAAGAACAGCAACGAAATGGCAACCGCAGCAATTGATGTGATGATAATGACTACCGGGGTCAGACTGTTATACTTGTTCAGTTCGCGCAATTGTATACGCAGCAGTTCTGTTTCTTCCTTTTCCATTTTGCTTACCACCTTCCGCAAGCTGTCCATAATGGTCTTGCCGAGCATCAGGTCATCCACGTAAATGGTATCGCGGGTTTGCTCTTTCTGTATCATATTATCCATCAGGTTGGCCTCTTCATTAAGCAGCCTTCTTGCCAGCACCACATAATGCTGCTGGTACAAATTATTAGCTGTTAGCTGTTGAACCTGGGTTAACAGGAATGCTGAATTTTGATAAGCATCGCGATATGGTTGCAGAAAAACCTTGCGGTCGGTAAGCATGTAGCCACGCTGCCCGGTTTCTGCATCTTTTACGTGCGACATCACTCTCTCCAGCTTCAGGATAACCTCGTTGCTATGGTCAACCAGTTTACGGCTCTCTAATAAGTTGGTGATGATAGTGTAAGAAACTGCTGATATGACAACGAGTATGAAAATAGAAATTGCAAACCAGTATTGTAAACTTCTGTTTAAGCCGCTTTTCATTAACGTGATGTAGTAAAGTAGTCCTGCAAAAATAACCTCCTTAATTAATCCGACAAGAGAATTATTAATTAAAGATTAAATGCCTTAACAAGATAAGCAATTTTCAGGAGAAATCAAAGATTAATTGAATTGCACCGAGTTGGCTCGCCCCGACTACGCTACGCTGGTCGACCCTCTCTATGGCAAGCCATAAAGAGGGGGAAGTAAAGTAAAAAAGAAAACTTTCCGTCTTTACCGCTTACGGTAGAGGGGGTGATCGAGCGAAGCAATGATCGGGTGAGTTTACACGACATGCAGAATAAAATCCAATCACTATTCACTATCCTCCACTCCCAACTAAAAAATCCTTATATTTATACTGAACCAATTTAAACGGCATATCCCAAAACCCATAGGTTATGAAAAAGCTGTTGATCGTGATATTCATCGCCTGCAGTGTCAGTGCATATGCCCAAAAGAAGGTTAAAAACGGTGTTATTTACAGCGAACACCCTTACATTGAAGTGATGCGCCAATTTGCCCGGCTGTATGAACAACATGATACGGCAGCAATGGGAAGGCTCTTTGCCGATTCGGCTAAGATTTACGGCATGATGCGTTATGCCGTCGACACCTCAAAGGCGGCGCAATGGTCGGTGCCACCACCCCGTACCGTAGCCGAAGCCAAAGCCGGCTGGCAGCAGGTATTTGAAACCTGGGAACACTTCAGCATGAAACCCATAGGCACACCGGATGGGCTGAAATACAACAAAACACCCTTTACCGTACAATCGTGGTGGCTCATCACCCTCACCAACAGGAAAACCCAAAAAGTAGCCAAGATAGAAATGGTGCTGTTCGACATTTTTAACACGGACGGCAAAATTGCCATTCAAATCGGCTTTTACGACCCAATGTCGCTGCTGATCGCGATGAAATAGTCATTGGTCAATAGTCATTGGTGATTAGTTTGGTGACTGGTTTAAAACCCGCTCTTAAACCTGGTAGGGCGATGTAGGGTAGAATCAAATAGCCAGGTCAATATCCTGACTATCGACTAATGACTAATGACTAATGACTAATGACTAATGACTAATGACTAATGACTAATGACTAATGACTAATGACTATTGCCCTCCCAACCAACCAACCCTCCCATCCGTATAAATCCCCGGGTCAACGCCTGTTAGCGCACTGACTTATAAGACATTATTTTAACAGATAAGAAATTTTAAACAGAGCTGTTTCGTTTTTTTAGTAGATTTGAGGGTCTAAAGTGAATACCAAATTACCGTTTCGTAGTAAAATAAGTTCACGCTGGTTGAAACTCACCGGCGACCCTTCCGTCTTTCCGCTCGAATACAGAATATTTCACGCCCTTTGCATAGTGATGATCATTGCTATGATGATTACCATCCCTGTCAACCTGATCATTAGCGAATGGGTGGCCGCCGGCCTGTGCGTGGTAGCAGGTTGCGTATTCGCATTTTTCCTTTACCGGTCGCGGTTTGGTGGCAAAGTACGGGGCAGCATCTTCATGACTGCGCTCATTTGCAATGCATTGTTCTTCGTCAATTATTTTTACAATTCGGGTATCAGCGGACCAAATGATGTAGTTTTCGCCCTGTCACTGTATCTCATCGTATTTGTTACACCGAAAAAGCAGCATAAATACTGGTTGGGTGTGAACGTGATATTATTGCTGGCGATGCACTTAATAGAGTACTATTACCCCAAACTGGTACCTTATACTTACCTGAGCAGATCAGATCGTTTTATCGATGTTACGTCGGCCTACATGATTGGAGTTTTAATCATGTATTTCACCATCAAAAATGTGCGTAACAATTATGATTTTGAGCGGTTGCAGGTTGAAGAAAAACGTAAAGACATTGAGCAGCAGCACCAATTCATATTGGCGCAAAACGAGCAGCTGGAACATATCAACTCAGAAAAGAACAAGCTGATGTCGATCATTGCACACGATTTGCGCGGACCGCTGAGCAATATCCAGAACTACCTTGAACTGGTGGGCGAATATGGCCTGGATAAAGAAGAGCGCGAGGTGGTAGAGAGCGACCTGCTGCGCGTAACGCAAAGCACACTGAACATGCTTTCGAAGCTGCTGATATGGTCAAAATCGCAGATGGATGGCGTGGTGGTGAAGCTGAGCGACATGCGCCTGAACGAGACGCTGAAAAATACGCTCGAAATGGAACGTATTATGGCCTCAAAAAAAGATATAGAACTAACTTACGAAGTTGACCCAGCTATAAATGTTGTAGCCGACAGCGATATGCTGCAGCTGGTGGTGCGCAATATTGTGAGCAATGCTATAAAATTTACGCCTGCAGGCGGCAAGGTTGACGTCAGTACCAGGCTCATCAACAACGAGTGCCGCATCAGCATTGCCGATAATGGGCGTGGTATAGCCTACGAACAGCAGGGCGATATGTTTACGCTAAAGGCGCGGTCGACCTTTGGCACAGCCAACGAAAAAGGCGTAGGTCTTGGACTTATTCTGTGCAAGGAGTTCACCGAGCAGCAAGGCGGTCGCATCAGCTTCGAAAGCATTCCCGGTCACGGATCAACCTTCCATATATTTATGCCGCTGGGGTGATTGCCCCGGCACCTGCCCTTTGATTTCATATTTACGAATTACGATTTTAGATTTAAAGCGTCGCGCAGGGCGGTCAGGGTTATTTTGTATTTTGATCAGTTATTCTATTGACTATTGACTATTGACTATTGACTATTGACTATTGACTATTGACCATTGACTGTTGACCATTCACTATTTCAGCTCCACGCTGATGATATGCAATTCCTGGCCACCCACATTTTTAAGTGCATGCGGGCCCAATGGTTCCGACCACAATGCGGTGTGCGTCGAAACTGATTTTCCTAAACTTCTCGAATCCAGCAGTACATTACCACCGGCATCATAACGGATAAAATCTGACCAGCTAACCACAATATGCGATGCGGCAAACCGGTGAGTATGCACGGCAGTCATCTGCCCTGCCGGGATGTTGGCGTCGATAACACGCACGCGTTCGTTTTCAAACAGCAGTTTATGATGTTCTGGTGCTGCAATCAGTGCATCCAGTTCGGGCGGCCATTGTTCAGGTTGCATACTCGACCATAAATATAATATAATCAGCAGTTTATTTCACAACTTTTGAGCTGAACTTATACCCCATGCAGCGAATATAATATTCGTTATATTTATATATAAACTTAATCACCATGTCAGCATTTCATTTTGTGTTATCAGCTATCTGCATCGGTGTTGCCAATACCGGTATCGAATGGTTTTTTATCAGCTACCTGTTTCATAAATACCAGGCCACAACGCCGCAAACCTGGCGACCGGAGAGTTATGTAAGCTATACCTACAGTACGGCATTATCGGTGGTGTTTGGCCTACTGTTTACCTTTTTTTATTTAAAGATCGGCTCGCATTACGTCATTGGCCATAACGCGCTTTCTGATGCCAAACTGGGTATTATTTGCTTCGCTTGCTTCGGCTTTATTATTGAGATCGGCAATGCCATTTATGTCAACCTTGACAAGACGTTTGTAGTGGGAAAGTTATTGGCAAGCTGCGTTAGCTATATGGCGGCGGCAGTTATTGCAGGCTTATTCTATTGGTAGTCACAAAAAAACAAACCTGATGCCCGAAGTCAGACGCTTCGAACAGCATGGATTCGCCTTTGTATTTTGCAGGCTATTCCAATGACTAATGACCATAGAGGAAAAAACAACCCCGCACGTGCTCCATACGGGGTTTTGTATTTTCAAATTATCAGCACTTGCTGGTAATCCAAATAATACTAATGCAATAACAACGCATTGACACTGATGGTTTTAAGAATATTAAAATTGTTTTGACTCACCCATTCATTGCTTCGCTCGACCACCCTCTCTACCGCAGGCGGTAAGGAGGAAATTATATAAATTTTATTTCTTCTCCTCTTTATGGCTTGCCATAGAGAGGGTCGACCAGCGTAGCGTAGTCGGGGTGAGTAGACTCTGCGCTATACAATACAATGCCTATTTCATCAGCTTCGGTATCAAAACATATAGAGCAGCAGCGGCAAATATCAGTTCATAAATAAGAATAATGCGCAAGCCTTTTGATTTGATGGCCTTATATGCAGAATATCGTTTCCTCATTTCGGTTGACAGCAAACCTATAAACAACAACCCGTTTACAGAAAGTAATACCTTATTGTTAAATATTATGAGCGACATTAACAACGAAAATTCAATAAACGCCAGTACAAAAAAGTATTTGTGATAAAATGTAATTATGCCTCCGCTCAGTGATGGAAACCGTAACCTTAAAAGGCTCACCAGTTCATCATACCGGCTTATTTGCCTGGGTATTGTGATCCGTTCTCCCTTTGAATACAGATGTATAGTACCCTTTGCAGTGCGGACTGCCTTGGTGACTTCGGTAAGATAAAATAATTTCCGCGCCCGCCATGGAACTGACAGCTCAATCATCTCATCGTTCATCCTGATAGCTAAATCCTTATTGTTACCCCCAACTATTAATTGTTGAATAATAGTGCAGACGGTAAACAATAAAAAGAGAGAAGCAAGATTTACCCAAATCGCCACACTTTCTGGTGCTGTCTTACCTCCTATTTTGACAGTCCCCGGTGCAAATAAGCTGAATATCGCCATCACTGTGAAAATAGCGGCTGTCCAGGTTAGGTATTCTTTTCGGATACCCCAAAGCCCTTTGTTATCCAATTTAAATTCTAATACAGGTTGAGTTTCCATACTAAAGTGTGACAAGTAAGGTATATGCAAGATGTCAAAAAAATTCAACAGGTGCAAGATACAATTCCACGCCTTGTGTTGCCACATCGCAAAACCTTATCACACCCATAACCGTTTAAGTGCGCATTATAACAGCAAATTTTAGTTATAATTAGTTTAACTGGTAGCCTGTCTCGCAAGATGGGCTTTTTCTTTTTTATCCGGTCGCCCGCACCCTACGGAATGGCGATATACTTTACACCCGATACAATGCTGGTATCATTTGATACGGTAAACATGGGTACACCATCGTATATAAATGAAACAACAGGTTTCACCGCAGGGCGCAGACCTTCCAATTCCAGAAAATAGTTGAGTTTGAGGGTATCTCCCCGGTTAACATTTACGCTATAAGTTTTATTGTCGGTTTGCGCATATACATCAATTAATTTAACCGACGACTGGTTAATGACCGAAAAGTTGTAGATAGTCAGCGTTGTGGTGATATTGCTTATCACAATTTGCAATGGTTTAGCAGGTGTCTTCGGCGATGGGTTGGAATTTCTATTACAGGCAATTAAAAAGCAAGAGCTGATCAAAATAAAAAGCGATATCCTTTTCATTGTTGTAACGTTTTCAATTAGTTACGTAAGGAATTGGGGTTTGGTTTGCTGGGGGGGCAAGTTGTCAATATTGCTGTTTGAAGTCCCCCCTACTGGTTTAAGTCTTCCGCAGGGCGACTTAAATCGAACCTGGAAAATGAAGGACTCTGTCCGGGTATGTGTACATAAAGTTGTTTTGGTAATATAAGTTTACCTCTGCAATAAATACCGGGCAGAGTCCTACCACCATAATTGATTTTTTTGCAAGTAGTTTGTTGTCAATGGTGCTCAAAAGGGCTGTGCCGTTAAGAGCGCTGCGCTGAACTCTTAAACCAGTGTTGGGTAACCAGCCAACTATTTAGGAGATGATTTAAAAAATATTGATAGAATCAGCAGAAGCGCTCCCAATAAAATCGTCTCTATAAAATGTAAAAAAGCAAACTTCCCAATTTCACTTATCACCGGACTCAATGAATTTCCCCGATACGTAAATAAAGATACTCCAAAGATAGCCATTGCGAAACCCAAGGCTATTAAAGAAAATCCCGCAATATTTAACCATTTTTTCACCTTTTCGTATTTATTTCACCTCGATCTTTGGTATCTCGTGCTGGGCCAATGAGTGTATGAAAAGTGGCTTATCGGTGCGGAGCCTGGTTAAAAATTCGTTGATATCGTTACGGTATGCCCTTTTGCTCCATCCAAATAAGAGCACCCCCTTATGTCCCTGGCTATCTGTATAATCTTTATACCTGTAGCCGTTCCATTCAACGATGTTCGCATTCGCTCGGCCCTTTGAGTCGCTCAGAATAAAGTCAAGCAGGTATTCGCTCTTGTCTTTGTTTTTCAATGTCCGGTGATGAGCTATAATATCAGTTATTTCCTGATTTTGTTGTTCGGCTACCTTGCTGGCCACGACGTTTTTCAGCGAATCAGATGTGATTAGGAAATCTATCAGCAGCATATTAGAGTAGCTTTCCTGCGTTTCGTGAGCTGGAAGATATTCCTGTTTATAGTAATTCTCTGTTGGGTGCGAACTCCAAGATAATTTGTAAGTAACATTATCCAGCACTATCTTATCACTGGTATTTAAATAGTTTACTACGTCCTTTTTCCCATGGCCAGTAAAACCGGAAAGGAAAATCACGAACGCCGGCAATGCAACTATTAATAGTTTTTTCATCTGTAACAGGTTTAAGTTTTCAGATGCTAAAATAACAGATACCCTGATATAAATTACGAGTAGTTATCAACTTCGCTTTGTCAGGGATTGCAAATCCGGACAACCAACGGTTGACGCTATCAACGGAGCCATTCCACTGCGCTGAACTCATAAACCAGTTTTAGAATAAGTGCCCATTGGTCAGATTCACTAAGCCGGATAAGTATGAAACCGTAAAACTATTTTGTCAATCAAGGCCTTCTGATATAATTCAAACCCGTCCGAATCTGGTGTATAACCAGCGGGCTCCAACTCATAGGCATCGTCCTTTTCAATGATATTCCATTTTAGATCGCCAATTTCTTGCATTGCAATTTGCTCTGCCTGTTTTATGGAGTCAGCTTCAATCCAACAGCTAACATAAGCAACTCCAATATGAACCATATCTCACAAGTCAGGCCGGGGATGAACATGAAATACTAAAAAGTACATTTTCATAATTATATATCGGATTGCTTATTAATGCTTTGATGAAAAGCTTTTTGCTTTCACCTTTCTTCCTTCACTTCAAAATCAATGATTATGCTTCTTATGAATATCCTTCACTAAACACAGCTTTTTAATATCCTGTTTTTTGATAATGAAGGGTGCATACTTCAGGCGGTCGCCGATGATTTCGGTAGTATTGTCGCTGTGAGCAATCACCTCGTCGTCGTTATCGGCGGCCAGCAGGCGTTTATACATGCGGTAGTCGCCCCACTCGATATAATACACTTCGCCGGGGAGAATTTTAGTATCGTGGATCACCTTCAGCGCTACCCAGCAGCCGTTCTCCAGGTAAGGGTACATGCTATGCCCCCACACGGGCAGGGCAAAGTCGCAGTCCTCAATACCCGGAAAGTTCATATGCCCGATGGGCGTGCTGTCGTTTATGTCTTTATACGCCTCCACTCCTGATGCTGTTGCCACCACTTCGTACATCGGGATACCCTCAAAAGTAGAGGGCTGGACAGAAGCAGTTGCAACTTGTTTTGTATTTGTCAGGAATTTTTTGTATCTTTCTTTAAAAATCTGAAGTTTATCCGGATCGATGTTCTGCCGGCTTTTGATAATTTCGGTGATCGACGCGGGCGAATTGAAGCCCAGCACTTCGGCCAGTTGTGCATTTCCGTTAAAAGCCTTCCCCCTGAGCTGATTATAGAGGATTATAAACTCCAGTGTCTCAGGCCGTATGCGTTTTACTTTGTTTGATTTTGATTGCTCTTCCATAAATGCTGAAAAGTTTTATCTTTATTTTATTTGTAAATATACGGAATGTTCTTGATAAATGTATCGTAATTCTACCCGAAAGTACAACAAAATTCCAAAACTTTAGCTTCAGCTTTACAGAAATTACAGAGAAAAGCAATGAGTGAGTTAGTGAATGAGCGAATGAACTGGAATATTATTTCCTGGTCTTTTACGGTTCAAAAATCGATTTAGGTGATCTTGACGGCAAATCATTAACCGAAATAGCCAGGAACTTTTACTATTGGCTACCTAAACACCTTGCAGCACAGCGGTATAGCAAAGAAAAAAGTTGCGCCGAAAAAGAAAGTTCAACGCCAATGCGGGACGTGGCGGCAGCATTGCAGTTTACCGATGTGGTGATGAGGGAGTAGGTTGGTGAGTGGTCAATGGTCAATAGTCAATGGCAATTAAAGGGCTTATATCTTACTCACCACTACGCCTTCAGGCACCATACCACTGCAATCAGCATGACCAGCACAACGATTGCCCAAAAAATATAGCGGACAGTCGCGCTCTCGGGTCGGTAATCGGGGTTGCGCCTATAGCGTTGGGTTTTGATGTCCCAGATATATTCAGAAACATCAGGATTTATGTCCGGCAGACGGTTAGGCTTGGTAGGGTCAGTCATTATTAATAAGGTTTTCTCTAAAATAATGAAAATTTTAGTCGGCTCAATACATTAATACGCAAATGAAACGGCAATGTTACTTACCGTGGCCGCTGTGGTGTACCACCAGTACGCTATCAAAGTCGTGTTTGCAGCTGCGGCAAAAGTAGGTGGTATGTTTTTTCATGATACCCAGGGCAATAAAATAAATCGCCATTATGATACTGATACAAAATACCGTTTCGCTTAAAATGATAAATAACATCAATCCTGCGTTCCACTCGCCCGGTTTAAGCAGCGGGGTACGGATAACCAGGTAGCTGAGGAGGATAAATATGAAGCATACAGCCATCAGCAAAAAATACCGACGCCTGCTGTGGACGGCAATGTTTTCGCACTTGCATTTCGGGCACTGTAACTTTTCCATTACAAATCGATGTACTTAAAGTTAGCAAATTTTTCAATTGATGTCAAGATGCGAAGTTGACTCGCCCCGGGCAACGCTTCGCTGGCCGACCCTTTCTATGGCGAGCCATAAAGAGGGGTTAAAAATTAAAAACTTTCTTCTCCCGCTTTACCGCCTGCGGTAGAGAGGGATGTCGAGCGCAGCAATGACAGGGTGAGTCCTCTGCGCCATTACAAACCAAATTCACTCATACACTCACTCATTAAACAAAATGTCAACCCTAACAACCAAATCCGAAATCGTAAATCGTAAATCTGAAATCGTAAATCCCACATCCGAAACTTCCATCGGCTGGGCCATCCTTAAGCAAAACCCTGTACGCAAGGTGCCCAAACGCGACGTGTTCAACACCGTACTGGCCAACGTGGCCAAAGCCTTTGCCGATATGAACGTAAAAAGCATCACCTCGCAAGGGCGCGACTACATGGTGAACGAGCTCACCGACAACATCATCTCCCGCTACCCTGCCATCCGTAAGCGAAATACCCGTGGCCATTGCACATGCCGTGCGGGGTAAATACGGGGAGCTTTTCGGTTTGAGTGTAGTAGCCTTTGAGCGGTTTATTGAACAATATCTGCCATCAGAAGACCGTCCCCGGGGCGGTAAAGGAAAATTGGTATTTCATGAAATGTTTACTGAAGTTATCCAGGCAATAGCTTTTGAAAAGCAGGTTAAAGGCTGAAGCAGGGCAAAGACAGATGCGATAATAAGGGGGGAATGGGATTTGCTGGCAGAATTATCTAAACGAAAATCCTAAGCATGTTGCAGAGGCCTTTGCCCGCCGTGCTTCGAGTGCCTCGGCCTGACACCCTCCTGTAATGATAAGTGCCATTCATTAAATCCCTGCGCCTGGTAACCATTAAGGCTGGAATGATGCATGGGGAGAGAACTGTTCCCAACACCGCAAAAATACCGTAAAAACACGGTAGGAAACATCAAATATTTCGGGATAAATTTATCTGACAGTCAACCGATTACATTAAATATTAACCTAATACAATGAAACGACTCATAGTATGCTGCGACGGCACCTGGGACAGGCCGGGCACAAAGGATGAAGATGGGTATGTGGTACGATCCAATGTGGAGAAAATACACAAAATAATTGCCACTACCGACATTTATGGCACCCGGCAGGTAAAGCATTATGTGGATGGCGTGGGCGCCAACGGCAAAAAGTTTAAAAGGATAATCAGCGGCGCAATCGGAAAAGGGCTGGACGCCAATATTGAAAAGGGCTACAGGTTTTTGGTAGAAAACTTTGAACCGGGCGATGAGATATACCTTTTGGGTTTCAGTCGCGGGGCCTATACCGCCCGTAGTTTGGCCGGGTTGATACGCAATTGCGGTGTATTGACGAAAGATAATCTGCACATGGTACACAAAGCTTTCAGGATGTACCGCGACCGCTCCGATGCATCCCACCCGGATAGCGAAAACGCTAAAGAGTTTGTCAGAAATTATAGTCACCGGACGCATGTGAAATTCATTGGTGTGTGGGATACCGTCGGTTCACTTGGCTTACCGCTCAGTTTTCTGGAGCTTTATAACCGGCGTAAATACAGTTTTCATGATGTGCAACTGAGCAGCACCATAGAATATGCTTATCATGCCATGGCAATAGATGAACGCCGGAACTCTTTTAAACCTACATTATGGCAACGAAGTAAAAACGCAGTTTTGAAAGGCACAAAGCAGCATGTGGAGCAGGTGTGGTTTATGGGTGTGCATTGCAATGTGGGCGGCGGCTATCACGACGAACGCCTGAGCGATATCACCCTGGAATGGATGATAGAGAAAGCGCGCTTTGCAGGTCTTGCTGTTGATGTCAGTATGGCCAAACCCAGCGATAACTTCCCCGTGTTTTTATGCCCTTCGATAGGAGGCAGGTTATACAATTCGCAAACCTTTGGCTACCGGCTTCTGGGCAATTTTATACGTCCGGTGGGACAGTATGACGGCTTCAACGAATCGGTAGATAAATCAGTGGCCCGGCGCATAGAAGCGGACCATCACTACGACCCGCCAAATATTCCCGGCGGATTGGTAAACGACTGGCCACCGAAATAAATTTGTGACGGTAATTGCATAATCCCAACGCTTAATTGTTGGCAGGAATTTACGACATTACAAATCTGGCCTAACAAGATTTATAAACTGGGTACCAGCCGGTTGGTCAACCCACGGTTTTCAGTTTCCTCACAAATTCCTATATTTCGGCGCATAAACTTTATCGCAAATGAAAAAACTGATTTTACCGCTTGTCATCGTTGCAGTATTATTTGGCTGCTCAAAGAAAAATACGCCATCACCCGGTTCAACGTCCGGTACCAACATAACCGGCAAATGGGTAACCACGGCCGATACACTTTATATTTATCAGAATGGTGTTTTGACAAAAACCTTAACGTTCACCGGGAACACTGCTCAATTATTTGACTATCAATTTAACCAGAACGGAACCGTTTTATACCCTGCCCAGGCCGACCCCTCCAATCCGCCTATGGCATACTATGTGGTAAAGGGTTCGGATATTACCTTCGACCACCCTGTGCAGGTTATTAATGGCCTTACCGCGGGAGCTTATACGCAGACTGCAACTATAAAAAACTATACCGGAAATAAAATGGAGCTGGTATATGATGAGACTTCTACGGGTAACGGTATAACCGAGCGCGACCTGGATGTGGTGTATTTAAGAAGGCAGAATTAAACTGTTTTGACCGGCGGAAAACTCTAATCATTTTCTAATACTGAACATATATCCGGTTAACTAATTTTGCGCTATAAAGCACTGGTTTCCCAGCTGGTGTTTTTGTGATAAGGTTTAGGTTAAAAGCCCCCGACCAGCGATTGGAACGGGGCTGTTTTTTAACAGATCTTCCGGTCAATGCCAGCAATCAAAAAAGTAGTATCTTCGGCAATACTTAAATCTTATGCTGAAGAAAATACTATTCACTATTTGCGTTGCAACGATCTCTGCAGGCGCATTTGCACAAAATGTCAGTTTTGGCCTTAAAGGCGGAATAAATTTCTCTGATCAAAGCAATTCAGGTTCTAATGCATTCAACAGCAGCAGCAAAACCGGATTTCAGGTTGGTGCAGTGGCTGATATAGCTATACATCAGTTCAGCATTCAGCCGGGGCTTTATTTTATTACCAAAGGTTATGGTTTCAACCCCATAGTTCCGCTTTATTACAATGGCTCGCAAAATGGCACATCAACAACGAAAGCAACCGTCAACCTGAATTATCTCGAGCTGCCGGTAAACCTGCTCTATCGTATTAAATTTGCGCCTGGCATGAATCTGTATTTTGGTGCGGGGGCGTATTTAGGCTATGGGCTTTCAGGTAAAATAAAAGCTAGTTACGGCGGTTCATCGTCCGAAACAAACATTTCGTTCGGCAGCGGTGGATCAGATCGCTACAAAAATCCCGACTATGGCGTTAATTTTATAGTCGGTCAACGCATAAAACATATTTTTCTCGACGTAAATTATAGTCTCGGCCTGGCAAATTTAGCCGAAGATGACCAATATTATAAATTTCACAACAGGTCGTTAGGCCTGTCGGTGGGGTATTGGTTTAATTAAAACGCCCCGGCAGCCCAAGAGAAGAGAATTATTGAATTCAAATAAATTACTTAAACCTCACAATGAAGAAATTTCTACTCACTGTTTGCATCGCAGCGGTTTCTGTATGCGCATTTGCACAATCAATCAGTTATAGTATTAAAGGCGGTATAAGCCTCTCCACATTCAGTAACAGTGGTTATCCGGGGGTTAACGAAAGCGACAGAATAGATTTCCGTATCGGTGCTGTGGCCGAATATAGCCTGCATCAGTTTAGCATTCAACCTGGCTTGTATTACATTACAAAAGGGAGCAATGTTAGCGCGGTAGTACCATATTACAACAATAGCAATAGCAATAGCAGTCAGCCAAGCTTAGTATACGAAAAAGGCACCACCCGGCTGCACTACCTTGAACTTCCTGTTAATGTGCTTTATCACCTTAATCTTTCAAACCTGAATTTATTTTTTGGCGCAGGTCCTTATTTGGGCTATGGACTAAATGGCAAGGAAACTGCCACCGCCACCGGGGCTGTACAACAAAAATATTCGGCCGATGTTAAATTCGGCAGCGGCTACAAGAACCCCGATTATGGCATTAATTTTATCGTAGGCGAGCGCATCAAACATATTTCCATCGACCTTAACTATAGCCTGGGCCTGAGAAATTTGACGGGATCGCCCGATAATAAATTGAGAAACCGCTCGGCAGGAGTATCAGCAGGATATTGGTTTAAGTAGAAGAGCGAGTAGTAAATAATGAATAGGAGAATAAATAAAACTGCTAATGACTATTGATGATTGACCATTGACCACTAAAATATCTCCCCCACATTGATAAACAACCCATGCGAGTCCTGCCGGCCGAAGCCGTAGTCGATACTGATATTGGTTCGGGAGACTTTGTTCAGTTTAATACGTAATCCCGGCCCAACAGCAGGTTGAATGGCCTGCAGCCGTGTACCCGGAGCCGCAGAGAACGATTCGGCATTAAAAAATACCACTCCACCCAGCAAACCATCACGCGTAATGCGGTAGCGGTACTCCGTTTCACCGTACACCATTTGCGCACCGCGAAAGCGCCCTTGTATGTACCCACGGCCTGCATTGGTAGAGGCATCCCACAAAGTGGAGGGCAGGTCGAGGTATGGCGGCCTCCCCGCCAGTGTTAGCCAGTCGTATGACCAGAATGCCAGCACATTATGCGATGATTGCGGGAAACGCAGGTATTTGCGCACATCCAGTATCAGCGAGCTCCAGGTAAAGGTGCTGCCCATCGTCTTCAGGTTCTGCCTGAATTCGTAAGTAGCATAAAAGCCTGAGGTGGGATTGATGGGCGAATCGCGGTCATCAAACTGCCCGTTCAGGGTAAAACCCGAAGAGGTAGAATGCGTTTTGGTCGACCGTTTTTTATAGATCAGGTATTGGGCAACAGTGCCGTTCTCGGTTGGCCCGATAGTGATGTCAGCATGGTAATCAATCATGTAACCGCCGCCCATGTAAAAGTTACCGGCAATATGCCGCAGGGCAATTTCCGAAAAGCGGATATAATTATAATTCATCGGCGCCTGGTTCTCGATATCCGAGTTGCTGCCCAACCCGAAGGTAGATTGCGGGTAGTGATACAGTCGCATTTCGCCTACAAAGTTATAGTTGTTGCTCTTGCTCCAGACGCTCGACTGAATCGGCAGCGTAACCTGTTTATTTTGGGTATAAGCAATGCTGCTGACAAAGGTTGACACGTTGGATTGCGGCGAAGTGCGGAAAGCCACATTGCCCGAAATCAGTATTGCCAGCCGCGACTGCAGCGAATAACCAAAAGCAGGCACGATGGAGGCAACCGGCCTGAGCCCTACCGAGTCGCTCTTGCGGCTGAGCCTTTGGGTATGAAAGCTGGTTTGAATCAGATCGCGCAGATCTCTGAGTTTGCCGGTATCTGGGTGGACTTTGGTAAAGGTATCGGGCCGGGTTAACAACGGTATGCATTTACCATTCTGGGCAAAAGCAGAAAATGACGACGCCGCGGCCAGCAGCAAAAGCAATGCCTTTGCATACCGGGTCTGCATATTTTGTGGCTTACGGACGATCCTTTCAGGAGTTTAAACGCTACGACCACAAATAGAATAAATAGTTTAATTGAAATTATTCCGCAAACGTTAAATAATCTTAAAAGACAAGATTGTTACAATGGCTTCAGTTGAAAGTTAAGTGGCTAATTGGTTTGCCAAAGGAGCAATATTATCTGAAAATCTGAACAATTGACTTGAAATTCATTAACTTGTGGATCGGGCCTGTTTTAATTTTGTGCCTGAAATATAAGCTCATAAAATAAGTACCGGCATGCTAATCAAGAACATATTCGAAAGAGACAGATCGGGAGAAGTTATACCACTGGATGATCCGGAGTATCCGGAACTTTTTAAGGTGATCTTAAAGGCGATCAGAACCACAGCCAAACTGAATACGGTTGTTACTGATGATTTGAATCAGATCAGGGATATTTTCAGCGAGCTGACAGGTAAAAAGGTTGACGATACATTTTTTGTTATCCCTCCGTTTTATACTGATTTTGGGGAGAATATTCATATCGGCAAAAATGTATTTGTGAATCACGCCTGTACGTTTATGGACAGAGGCGGCATCACACTGGAAGATAATGTCCTCATCGGGCCTAAAGTAAACCTGATTACTTCCAATCACCCGCTCAACCCCTCAGAACGGCGGGCTACTATTTCGCACCCCATCGTTATAAAGAAAAATGCCTGGATAGGCGCTGCAGCAACCATACTCTCGGGTGTTACCATAGGCGAAAATTCAGTAGTTGCTGCCGGTGCGGTAGTCTCAAAAGATGTACCGGCAAATACCATTGTTGGCGGCATTCCGGCAAAGGTTATCAAGGCTATCGGCAGCTAATTGCAGAAAACATTCCATTATAAAATACTGGAAATAAGTTGATTATATCGTTTCAAATCGTTAGCTTTAATAAAAACCTAAAGAGATGAAACTTTCAACCTTCGCAATCATCATTACGATTCTGGCATTTGGATTTGGCCTTGCTTTCGTAATTATCCCGGTCAAATTAATGGCATTTTATGGCATCACGCTTGATGGTAACGCTATATGGCTAGCGCGTTATTTCGGGTGTTCCAATTTGTTTATAGGTATGATATTCTGGTCGTACAGCAGTGTTTCGCCTGCTGCCAAATCGTGGCCCAAGTTGCTGGTATATTCAATATTTTACGATATCATGCAATTAATCGTCACAGTGGCATCACTACTAAGCGGCGTGGGCAACAGCAACGGATGGTCAACAGTTGCTTTATTTGCACTGTTAGCCACAGGCTCTATGTATTACCTGGGCGTATGCAACAGAGCACGGGCTCTACAGGCAATCTGAAATAAAACTTCTTTAAATACGCATAACCATCTCACCCTGCTGAATGGTAAGGAATATTTATTGCGAAATCAGAACCAGTAAAAAAGCATTTTACTGGTTCTGCGAAACAATTTCATTATCTTCATTGCATATTATAACTATTTAAACCTTAACAAAAATGAAAAAGACCTTAATCCTTATTTCACTAATTTTTTTCCTGCTATCTTCTTTAAGCTTTGCACAAGACAAAAAAGTTGCCGTAGTTACATTTTACGTCAATAAAAAAATCAATGTAGGTGAGTTTGGCGTAACTGCAGCCATCGCCGTTGATAAGCTTTCTGATGACCCTAATTTTAAGATGGAGCCCCTGCTAACAAAGTACCATACGCAATTTTTCGAATCCTATTCAAAGAGCTTTCCATTTCAGCTCCTGCCCGAAGATCAGGTTGTGAACAACGAAGCCTATAAAGCCTTTGTACCTGTGGGTGTTGCCAGCAGCGGAGCGTTGGATATCAACAAATTCGCCGTAGTGAGCCCGGGGTATAAAGTGCTGCTTGAGAAACTGGCCTTTCATCAAAATGAGAAGAATATGCTGAAAATATTTAGCCAGGCCGATGGCGTAATGGATGTATCTATCGCTTTCAAACTGGTAAAAATAGGCTTTGGCGGCATGGGTGTGGTTAAAGTTGAGGCCCAGTCCAACATTGCATTGTTTAACAAAAGCGGCGACCTTGTATTTTCTATTGATGAGTCCGGAAGGTCAAAAGGTGTGAGTCCTATGGTTGCCGGTGCGCCGGTTATGACATCAGAAAAAATACTACCAATGTGCGAAAGCGCGATGGACGACTTAATGGCTGAATTGCAAAAAGATATGCCTAAAATGGTTAAAAAGGCCGATAAGAAATTGTAGCTCTTTATAGACTATATCAGGACGGGGGCGAAAGGCGATTTCCCTTAGCCCCCGTCCTATCTCTACTTATTCAGTATTTCCAGCGCTTTCTCCTTGGCAGCATCCCTGCCGTTTTGAATGTCTTTAATTGTAGGTTTAACGGCAATGTCAGGCATTATACCTACCCCCACGAACTCTTTACCATCCGGGTAGGCATCGTGCTTGCCGCATACCCTTGCGCTCCCTCCGCCAGGCAGGCTAAATGGCACCGGCTGCCCTGTGCTGCCCCCTGTTGCCATACCGATCAGCTTGCCACGCTTCATATAATCAAATGCAACGGTAAAGTCTTCGGCTGCTGAGAATGTACGGGGGCCTACTAATACAACAACCGGTTTGCTATAAAATTCCTTGCCATTCGGGCTTTGTCTGCCAATTCCCCGGTAATCCCATGAAGGCTCCGCGTCAGGAGTAGACCTATGCTCAAGTATCCTTGCCTGTGCCGTAAAAAATGGCTTGTCAGTTAAGTATTTAATAATATGGAACGCTATTCCGTCATCGCCCCCACCATTGTATCTTATGTCGATGATGAGTCCTTTGGTTTTGGATATTTCAGCATTGTAAAGCGAATCGAATTGTTTGGTGATCTTATTATCTTCAAAGTTGTTGATAGTCAAATATCCAACACCACCAATGGATTGATAATCAATGGATTTTAAACCCTTCACGTCATGATATCCCGTGCGGGAAATGGTGCGGTTTGTCAGCTTCCCTTTTTTATCTTTAAATTCAATGGGCTTATTTTTTGAACCGCCTAAAAGCTGATAAGAAAACTCCCTGATCTCCATATCCTGTGGTGTAGAGCTACTGGCATAAGGTTTCACATTCTTCTCGGCATAATCAATTACCGGCTGGCCGTCTATCTTAGTCACCTCAAGACCCGGTACTATACCCGATTTGAGCAGGCTATCACTAAAAACCTTCACCACAAAAACACGCCCTTCTATCAGCTCGGTACGGAATGGCGGCCGGCTGTAAAACTCACCAGCCAGCGAATCGGGGACATATACATTGGTATGCCCGTCCTTTAACTGTGCATAAAAATTAATCAGCACCTTATAATACTCGGCAGTTGATTTAGTGGCCTGAACTTTTGGAATATAATCCAGGTAGGTTTGGTTCCAGTCGATATCCAGAAGCGCGAAATTGGCAAAGTTAAATTTAGCCTGCGACCACAATAGCGACAACCCTGCTACCTTTTCAGCGTCAGAAAGATTGGGCTTGTATGGAGTTTTAAACGCTGTATTTTTCCAAAGCACACCTTCTTCTTTCAGTTTCTTTATTATGGCCTGGTACCGGGGTTCTTTCCTAATACCATCTAATGTTGGTTCGTTTTCTAAATCGTCGACCGTACCACTTGAAGTCCCATTTGCAAGCATCATATCGAGTGCGTTTAGCGCCTGATCTTTTTTGCCGAGCAAGGTATACCCGCTTGCAATGTCGCGGCTAACGTCCGACCGGCGATAGTATAAGTATGCATTACCAGCCGCCAATTGTTTGATCGGCAAACTATCCATAAATGTGATGGTCCGCTCTAATATCTTTACAGCTTTTTCCACCTCTGCGGGTGTGCTTTTTGAGTCGATAAGCGGATTGGCAATATATCTTTGAGATTGTATCCAATCGGCAGCTTCGTTGCCTGTATAGGTTTTCTGGGCAAATACAGTATTGAAACAAGTGAAAAGGAAAATGGTAGAAAGTACGAGTTTGTTTTTCATAGAAGGTTTGGTAAGAAAAGGGTTAAGTAATTATTGCTTATATCCCAAACATAATGAAAAAAAGCAAACCGAGAAAGTTGAAAATTTAGCTAAAAAAACAAATGCTCCACCGTCTCGCACGCAGGAGCATTTAACCTAAACCTTATCACATTTTTTGTGTGATGGGCAAGGTAGAAAAAAAATTCAGAATTTCTACAGAATTTAGAAATTTATATACTGACTGAAAAAACTGCGCTGTCTTCTTCCGGCAATTGCCTGTCTTTTATTAATATTCGTTTCCTACTTCAACTTATTCCTATTATTTTCGTAAAAAGCAATTATGCCAAATTGCAGGAGCATTATCACAATTTAATTGTAAGTGGGAGTAGCTAGGCAGACATTTGAAAGGGGATAATGGATCCATGGAATACATTAGATGCATTGATTGGAACAAGTGCATTTATAGAAGACATTTTTCAGGAACTACCAATAGGCATCGCGGTCAGTAAAATAGACGACGACCGTTACGTTTATACCAACGCCCGTTTCAGCGAGGTACTTGGCTGGCCGGAATGTGAACTCACCGATAAGCAGACACTTCTTCTCAAAGTTTTCCCCGACGACGAATACCGCCAAGCCATTGTGGCCAAAATGCAGGGAGATATAAAAACCGGCAACCAATCGCGCATGGTATGGGAGGCCGTCGAAATTGTGACCAGCACAGGCGAAAAGCGATTTATAAATATCAAAAGCATCCCGGTAAAGAGTAAAGATTATACGATCTCGACCGTTAGGGATGTGACTGAGGAAGTGCTGAAAACAAGGGCGCTTGAAGCCGCACGGAACGATCTGAAGCGGATAATGGATTCGTCGATCGATATGATCTTTGCCATTGATACAAATGACATCATTTTAAGCGTTAACGCAGCTTCAGAAAGTATCCTGGGCTACAAACCTGAAGAAATGGTTGGCAGACCTATTTTCGATTTCATTTATCCTCCGGATAAGCAAAGAAGTGTTGATATTGCCAGGACGGTAAAAGCTGGTCTTAGACTAACGAACGTTGAAAATCATTATGTTCATAAAAACGGGTCGCTGGTGCCATTGCATTGGTCAGCCGTTGCCGATCCGTCGCAAAGGGTGCGGTATGGCATTGCCAGGGATGCCACTGAAATAAAGAAAAGCAAGGCCGCACTGATAGAGTCAGAGAAGTTATACCGCTATCTTTTTGATAATAACCCGGTGCCTATCAGTATCTGGGACTTCGAGACGAAGCAATTTATTGACTGTAACGAGGAGGCAGCCCACAAATATGGTTACACCAAGGAAGAGTTTCTGCAATTAACTATCCGTGATATACGCCCGCCTGAGGACTGGCCGCTTATCGACCAATTCACACAATCTGAACAGGCATACGGGCAAAACCATCAACGGACATGGCGCCATATCAAGAAGAATGGTGAGCTGATGTATATGAATGTTCAGGGCGAACTTATCAACTACAATGGTCGCCGGGCATCTATTGTAATAGCCCAGGACGTAACCGAAACAAAATACTATCTGGAACTTGATACGCTCGAGAAACAGGTACTAGAGTGCAGCACTCGCAATGAAAAACCATTGAGCGAAGTGATAGGCTTTTATTTAGCCGGCATGGAAGCGCTTCATAAAGGCCTACAGTGCTCGGTATTGGAAAAGCGTGGCGACAAACTATTCGGGCTTGCGGCTCCTTCCCTGCCCGGCGAGTTTTGGGAGTTTCCGGATGGATTGACAGTTGCTGATCAGAACGGGATATGCGGAACGGCAGCCTGGCTAAAAGAAAGAGTAATTGTCCCCTGCATGGCAGCAGATTCCCGCCTGGAGGGCTTTCGCGAAATACTTGCAAGGCACCCCATGAAGAGCTGCTGGTCGTACCCGATAATTGATGGCAACAACGAAGTGATAGCCACCTTTGCGCTGTATAATTGTGAAGAGCGGCCGCCATCAAAACAGGAAGAGAACACCATTGAACGCGGTGTCCATCTTTTACATATCATTATGGAAAACCACCGCCGCCACCGTGATATAGCGGTGAGCAACGAGCGGTTTGAGTACGTAATGGAAGCTACTTTTGATGTAATATGGGATTGGAACCTGGAAGCAAATAGCGTTTACTACTCCAACAATATGCAGAAACTGTTTGGCCACCGCGCCGGGACCAGCTACGACAATCTGCCATTTTTCTTTGAAAATGTTCACCCCGAAGACCGTGAACGTGCGGTGCTATACCCCGACCAGGTCAAATACAGTGACATGATACATTGGACACAGGAATACCGTTTCCGCAAAGCAAACGGCGAATATGCCAACATATTGGGCCGCGGCATTGTCATTCGTGATGAGAACGGCATTGGCAAACGTATGATAGGCGCCATGCAGGATATTTCTACATTACGAAAACAACATGAACGCCTCACCGAGATCGCGCTTATCAACTCGCACGAGATACGAAAACCTATTGCCAGCATCCTGGGCTTAATGCAGTTGTTTAAAGACATTAAAGATCAAACCCCTGATGAGCAATTGCTGCAACACCTCGAATCGGCAACTCAGGAACTGGATGAAGTGATCAAACGCATCATCAATAAGACGGAAGATTTGTAGAAATCATCTTCGCGCGTAAGGTGTCTAAATCCAGCAGGGAAATGAAGGACTCTGTCCGGATTCGTAGCACACATTTATTATCTTTACCTTCATTGAATATCCTATGATTGCACACTTCCCATTTTTCCTGATGATGGTTGTCGCCATTATACTGATCATCATGCTGGCAAACAAAATAAAAGTTGCTTACCCGGTGCTGCTTGTGGTTGCCGGACTGCTTATCAGCTTTATACCAGGGATACCAGTGCTGCATGTAAACCCGGAGCTGATATTCATCATCATACTTCCGCCGCTTTTGTACGAAGGAGCCTGGGCCATATCATGGAAAGAACTCTGGCGCTGGCGGCGCATCATCTCCAGTTTCGCTTTTGTGGTGGTTTTCCTAACGGCTATGTCAGTCGCTTTTGTGGTCAATAGAATCATCCCCGGCTTTTCGTTGGCATTGGGGCTTCTGCTGGGTGGTATCGTGTCGCCGCCGGATGCAGTTAGTGCGAGCGCCATTTTAAAATTTGTGAAAGTCCCCAAACGGATGTCGTCGATTCTGGAAGGCGAAAGTTTGCTGAACGATGCTTCTTCCCTTATCATCTTCCGTTTTTCGCTGATTGCCATTGGTACCGGCCAGTTTATCTGGTATCATGCGGCATTGAGCTTTGTATGGATGCTGTTTGGCGGAATCGGCATTGGATTATTGGTGGGATGGGTATTTATGAAAGCGCAAAAATACCTGCCAACCGACGTGAATATGGACATCATTTTATCGCTGGTTACCCCCTATGTAATGTATATGACTGCCGAAGAAGTGGACAGTTCGGGTGTGCTGGCCGTTGTGAGCGGCGGATTATACCTGTCAAGCAAAAGGCACTATTTTTTAGGCAGTTCTTCGCGCTTGCGTGGAATCAACTTTTGGGAAAGCCTGATTTTCCTGCTCAACGGATTGGTGTTTTTTCTGATCGGGTTAGACCTCCCAGAAATCACCGCCGGCTTAAAGCAGGAAGGCATAAGTTTTCAGGGTGCTATTGGCTATGGTTTATTAATAACGGGTGTATTGATCGTGCTGCGGATTTTATCGGCATACGGCGCAGTGCTTGTCACCCTCATTGCCCGCTACTTTATCAAGGTAGCCGATCCCAGGCACCCGGGCTATAAAGTTCCCTTTATTTTGGGGTGGACGGGCATGCGTGGTGTAGTTTCGCTTGCTGCAGCTTTGTCCATACCCGTTCAGCTGGACAATGGCACTCCATTTCCGCACCGCAACCTGATTTTGTTTATCACCTTCATCGTGATATTAACCACCCTGCTGTTGCAGGGGTTAACACTCCCTTACATCATCAGGAAATTAACGCTGCCTGTCTATGATGATTATTTACCCGACGATAAAGCCGAAGAGGTAGTGAAAAGAGGCCTCGCCAAAAATGCCATTCAGCACCTTACCACCAACTACAGCGAGCACATTGCCAATCACCCCCTGCTGCAGCAGATGATGGAAAAATGGAGCTCAAAAATAAATGAGGAACTCGACCCGCAAATTCCCGCCGAAAGCAAAAAGATATACCTCGACGTGATAGACCAGCAACGGAAATGGCTGATAAGTCACAACAATGTTGACGGCCATATCGATGAAGACATCATCCGCAAACACCTGCGCCAGCTGGATCTGGAAGAGGAGAAGTTTAAGATAATTTGAGGTTTGGTTGTAGGGGTTGAAGAAGTTGTAGAAGTTAAAGTAATAAGAATCACTCCAACCCTTACAACCTCTGCAACAATGACAACTCCATCAACTATCCCCCTTTGTAACTTTCTTGTCACAATGATATTAAACCATTAGATAAGTTATTTGTCATACTCAGTGTAAACAATGAAGCTTTAATTAAGAAGTTTAAAGAAACAAGAAAATACACAGAAACTAAAACTCCCGTTATGAAAAAAGTTATTATTTATTCCCTGTTAATTGTATTATCTGCATTTGCATTTTCTTCTTGTAAAAAGAGTAATTCACATGTGGTAAGGTACACTACTCAGGGTACAGCCAGTTCAACCATTACTTATACAGACCAAAATGGGAATATACAAACCGTAACCAACGCTCCGGCAAACTGGTCACTGAGTTTTGCAACTACCGATAACGGCATGACTGTTAAATTGACCGCGGTAAGTGTTGACGGCAGCAACGTAGGTGGAAAAATCTACATTGATAGCAATCAAACCGCACAAAGCAACGGAAACTCAAGCAGCATATCTATTACAGCAATGGTTCCTTAATTTTAATATTTAATGTCAAACATACAGGCGGGTCATTCAATCAGATGACCCGCCTTTTTATTTAAATGGTCTTGTTGTCGCCGCAAGGTCCTCTGCGAGAGACTCTGCGGAACACAAAATATTTGATCCCCTGCGTGTGTTTTGGGAAAGACATAAATCTATATTTGCAACCTTAGCAAATATGCAGATCATATCACATCAAAAAAACGGCGTACAGATTGCCGAAGTGTTGTCGGATTCCGTTCTTATCAAATCGCCTGAAGATGGGGCTCAACTCCTCAATGACCTATATTATCAAGGTTTCGACGGTATAATAATAAAAGCCGATCAACTTTCACCAGATTTTTTTGAGTTAAAGACTGGTTTGGCAGGTGAAGTATTGCAAAAATTTTCAAACCGCAGAGTGAGATTAGCTATCATTGGTGATTTCAACGATATTGAAAGTAAAAGTCTCAGAGATTTTGTTTTTGAAAGCAATAAAGGCAATCTTATCAAATTTACTCCGTCAGTAGATGAAGCATTGAGTGGGTTTTAATTCCGACTCCCCCCTAAAACACCTCTCCCACCGTCAAAAACAATCCTTTTGAACCCTGGTTGCCAAAGCCATAATCAATATCCAGGTTGGTTTTGGATACCTTGCTCAGCTTAATGCGCAAACCCGGGCCATAGCCCGGTTGGATAGATTGTAAGTGGGTGCCCGGAGCAGCCGAGAAACTCTCCCCGTTCAGGAACACCACCCCGCCAATCAAGCCGTTGGGGGTGATCTTAAAGCGGTACTCCGTTTCTAAATACACCATTTTTGAACCGCGGAAACGGCTTTGGATATATCCCCGCCCGGTGGTTGAATAGGTATCCCACGAGGTACTTGGCAGATCAAGATATGGCGGTCGCCCGGCCAGCGTAAGCCAGTTGTACGACCAGAAGGCGATCACATTATCCGAATTCGCAGGCAGGCGGAAATACTTGCGTATATCTATCACCACCGATTTCCAGTCGGTATTGCTGCCCAATATTTTCTTGTAGTCGTAATACTGTATCGCAGCGTAAAACCCTTTGGAGGCGTTCACCGAGTTATCCCGGCTATCAAACAAACCATTTATACTCAACCCCGATGAGGTGGTGCGGGTACTTGCCCCGTAAGCTTCATAATCAGACGGCGCCCCGTCCAGCGGACCCTTATGCGATATGCCCCAGTGCTGCATCAGCTTGTAGCCCCCACCGAGGTAAAAGTTGCCGGTGATCTGCCGCAGCACCACTTCCGAAAAGCGGAACAAATTATACCGCATCGGGTCTTCGTTCCTGATGTTTGAGTTGGTACCCAAACCATAGGTACTTTGTGGGTAGATATAAAAACGGGCATCGCCCACAAATACAAACTTATTATTGCGCGACCAGATATTGGATACAATGGGCAAAGTAAACTGCCGGCGTTGCGTAAACCCCATACTGGTGGTGATAGCTGACACCTTTGAATCAGGCGACGAGCGGAAAACGATGTTTCCCGTAAGCGTACCGGCAAACTTGGTTTGCAGCGAGTAACCCACAGCAGGCACAAACGATACAATAGGCTTGCGGCCAATGGTATCTAACTTGGCGGGCTTATAGTTTTTTACAAAGATGGACTGCAAAACGTCCGAAATATCCGTTTGCTGGGTAACATCCTGCGGCATTATAATGGCCGTGTCTTTACGCGGATATTTGGTAATAGGAATAAGCTGCCTGTCCTGGGCGTACAGGGTAGCACAAAAAGCAAAACCCAGAAACAGTAAAAAAATAACAGCGAAAAACCGCTTCATTGATAAAGTTGTAAAGTGACTACCCGGTCTATAAGTGATACAGGGTCGCAATATTAAAGTTTTTAATCAGTGAAAAAAAACCTCGCATTGCTTTTAATCTAAGCATAATAAAACTATCTGATTAAATTTACGTATTATCTATTATTAGATAGATAAATACAAATTATCAATTATTTTATAGATATTTATTTATTATCTAATTTTAAATAGATAATTTTACGATATGAAGTATAGCGTGGTGACCGGAGATATTGCTAATTCTACATCAATAGCCGCAGATAAACGTGCTGAACTGATTGATCGGACCAGCGCGTTGATCAAATCGTGGGTGCTTAAACCTGAAGATGCGGAAATATTCAGGGGCGATAGTTTCCAGCTTCTGTTTGATGATGTGGCCGAGGCGCTGAAAAGAAGCATACAGATCAGGTGCTGGCTTAAAAGTTATCATGACGGAACCGAAAAAGATTCCCTTGATGCCCGTTTATCTATCGGCGTCGGCGATGTGGCCTATTTCGGAAAATCAGTTTTGGATTCGGATGGAGAAGCCTTCCATTTATCGGGCCGGGCCTTTGATGAAATGAAAGCCACGCAAAACTATTTCCAGGTATCAACCAACGATCCCGAACTGAACGAACAGTTAAATATCATCCTCAACCTGGCTAATATCATCATCACCCAATGGACAAAAAACCAGGCCGAAGTGATATTTCTTTTACTCGAAGGGAAAACACAACAGGAAATGGCCGACGAATTAAAAATAGCCCAATCGGCAGTAAACAACCGGATAAAGCTCTCCCGCTGGAAAGAAATTGATAAAACAATGCGCTATATTGCATCGTTAATGTAATAATTTGATGGAGCTGAACCTGTTATTACGTCTGATAGTTGCCCACCTGCTCACAGATTTTGTGCTGCAGCCAACAGCATGGGTAAACCACAAGAAGCAAAAGAAACACCGCTCAGGTAAGCTCTACCTTCATGTACTAGTGGCTGGTGCTCTGATCTATCTTTTTTCAGGATTATGGCACAACTGGTGGCTCCCGCTGGCAATAATGGTATCCCATTTCGTTATCGACCTCTGGAAACTGAACCGCCCCGAAACCCTGACTTATTTCCTGCTCGATCAGCTTTTTCATATCCTGGTTGTCATAGCCCTCTGGATGATCGTCAGCTTCAACCTGCATACCGTTTGGAACTATCTGACGGCACTGGCGCAGAACACCGGGTTTTTGCTCATTGTTACCGGATACGTACTGGTTACCTGGCCGCTGGGCTACATTATAGGCATGGCAACCGAAAAATGGCGCGAAGCTGCCGAAGTAAATAAAGAAGGGCTGGCCAAAGCAGGCGTATGGATAGGTTTTTTTGAGCGACTGCTGATACTCACGTTCATCATAAGCAACCAGTTTGCCGCCGTAGGTTTCCTCATCGCAGCAAAATCCATCCTCCGCTTCAGCGATAAAGAAAACACCCAGAAGAAAACAGAATATGTTTTAATAGGAACCCTGATGAGCTTCGCCTTCGCCGCGATTATCGGGATTGTGATTTCAAAATCATTGTAAGATTTTGCAAACAGTTTGACAAACCAAAGGCTATCCTCTTAATTCTTCCTTTCTCCCCTCTTTACCGTTCGCGGAAGAGAGGGGCGACCAGCGTAGCGTCGTCGGGGTGAGTCAACTCTGCAAGCGATCTGCCTAGCCCCCACCGGGAAAATCGTCCATGTCCTTGCTCCCATCCTCCATTCCTTTGCGAAGCCAAACTGCGCAACTTTGACTTATCAATTCAAACAGAAAAATTTAAAGTTAAAGACAATGAAAACTTTCGCAGTACCAACAAGGGAACAAGTATCAGAAAACAACCAGGCAATATTCGACACACTTAAACAAAAAATAGGTATGGTGCCCAATCTATATGCAGTAATGGCATATGCCGATAATGCACTGGGCAACTATATCACTTTTCAGAGCGGCAAAACTTCATTACGCGGCAAAGAAAAAGAAGCGGTTAATTTGATCGTGAGCCAGGTAAATAATTGTATCTATTGTTTGAGCGCACACACCGCTATTGGCAAAATGAATGGCCTTACCGACGATCAAATTATCGAGATCCGCAACGGCAGCGCTTCATTTGATGCCAAACTGGATGCTCTGGTAAAACTGGCAAAAAACATTACCGAGAACCGCGGAAAAGCCGATAGTGCCCTGGTCGACAACTTTTTTGCAGCAGGTTATACTGAGGGCAGTCTTATTGATGTGATTATGCTGATTGGCGACAAAACCATTATGAATTATTTGCACAACCTGACCGAAGTGCCGGTTGATTTTCCTTTAACACCAGCGTTATAAAAAACTCACCCCGACTACGCCGCGCTGGTCGACCCTCTCTATGGCAAGCCATAAAGAGGGGAAAAAGAAAACTTCATCTTTACCGCTTGCTGTGGAGAGGGTGGTCGAGCGGAGCAACTACCGGGTGAGTCAAACAGGCGATTTGCTAATACAACATTTAATTTGACCCGCAGCAAACCCAATAAAGCATAGTACATATCTATCTTTGCCGGCTTGCTGATTAAAACCAGAAAACATTAACCATGGAAAAGAGATTCCCAATTCCTCCATTCAATATGGAAACCGCCCTGCAAAAAGTGCAGGCTGCCGAAGATGCCTGGAACACCCGCGACCCCGAACGCGTAGCATTAGCCTACACCATTGATACCGAATGGCGCAACCGCACCGAGTTTATCAATGGCCGCGAAGAAGTGGTGGCCTTCCTGAAACGCAAATGGGCAAAAGAGCTGGATTATAAATTGAAAAAAGAGTTGTGGGGCTTTCGTGAGAACCGGATGGCGGTACGTTTTGAATACGAATGGCACGACGACTCGAGCAATTGGTACCGCAGCTATGGCAACGAACTTTGGGAGTTTGACGAAGATGGTTACATGCGTAAGCGTTATGCCAGCATCAATGATTTACCAATAAAAGAGTCGGACAGGAAATTATAAATATACATTCTGGACCGTGTGATACCTTCCTCTAAATTTAGAGGAAGGAGGAGGATGGAGTAAACCCGAAACAGTCAGACCGAAAACTGAAATAAGCAATGCAAACGCAAAAACCACTAACGCTGGTCGACCCCCAAAACGGCAACCTGGCTTTTAAGATTTTCTCTTATAACGACGATAGTCATTTTGATCATGTCCAGCGCAATAATTATTATACGGTCATCATCAACCTGTCGGGCGGCGGTAAGTTAAAGTCCGATTTCTCCACGTATGATTTTTCCGGGCAGGTGCTGATGTGCTTTTCACCTTATCAGCCTTTTATGATAAATGCTGATGATGATCTGAGTGGTGTGATCCTCAACTTTCATCCCGATTTCTTTTGCATTCACCTGCACCAGAAAGAGGTGGCTTGCAATGGCGTTTTGTTCAACAACATTTATCAGCCGCCGTTCATTACACTCGCGGAGAAGGATATCGCCTCATTTCTGAACATCATTGAGCAGATGCAGATCGAAATGCAAAACGCAGCGTTGGCTCAGTACGAATTGCTGATATCTTATCTGAAAATATTCCTGATCAATGGTTCACGCCTTCGGGTCGAACAAAGCCCAATGGCTTCTGCAGAAATTTCCGGTTTAAAAGAACCGTTCGTATTGCAAAGCCTCAAAAATGCATTAGAAGAAAACTTTAAAACCAAGCACTCCCCTGCTGAGTATGCCGACCTGCTGAACATCTCGCCAAAGGCCCTGGCTAAGATCACCAAAAATCATTTCAATAAAACGCTCACCAATATGATAGCTGAGCGCATTGTGATAGAAGCCAAACGGGAGCTCTACCTCACCTCGAAACCCGTAAAATCCATCGCCTACGAACTAGGCTTCAACGATGAGTTTTACTTCAGCCGTTTCTTTAAGAATAACGCTGATGTATCGCCACAGTTGTATAGGGAAACGGTAGGATTTGCAAAGGCGGAAGCATAATATCCTCAAACATTCTTATTTGGAAAAACCAATGCGGTTTGAATTTTGCCTTCCCGCTAAGTACGATTTACCATGGTTTTTACGTTAAATTCCTAACCTTTAATCTATGAAAAAATATAAATATCTTTTGATTTTGGCAATGTTGCCATTGCTTAACACAGCCGCCAAAGCACAATCTGCACAGACAAAGCAGGCACCTGACAATACCCTGGAAATTAACCGCAGCAAAATAGATTCATTAGACAGGTTATTGATGAAAGTGATCGGCGAACGCGAAAAGGCGGTCAGAGAAATCGGGATTTATAAAGCCAAGAACCATATTCCCCCGCTCCAGGCAGCCCGTTTTCAGCAGGTTCTTGAAAAAGGGATCGCTGCGGGAAAAGAAGAGGGATTATCTGCCGAATTTGTTACCGAAATATTAAATAGTATTCACAAAGAAAGTTTACGGATAGAGGAAGAAATTAAGCAAAACCATTAGGCGTGTTAGACCACCAATCCGTTAATGGCTAAATTGTATTACTATATTCTACTTTATTAACCCCAACACCAACGATATATATTTTTATCGTTATCTTTTTTATTTCGTCTGAATCTTTATAATAAACATATGAGTAAATGGATATAGTGTTCAGTCCTGTTTTGAAAAGCGCAAAATCCATTGAATCATTTCTAAAATCACCGCAACTCCAGAACCCAGCCCACTTGTAACTAACGTAAGTTAAATTTCTTTTTTCTAATTCGGGTTTAACGACTCGACGTATTGCAGTTTTTACCAGTAGGTGAAATAAGGCAACATTTGCCAATATTATAAACGGTAACAAAACTGAAGCCGCAATTATTAGTGTACGCATTGAAGAATATTAGTTATTTCATATTCAAAAATATCGTTTTTAGGTGAATTGTGCCAGTTAGATTACTCTATACTTAGCAGAATAGAAGGCGCACAGTATACAAGTAAGATAACGACTAACGAAAACTTAAAAAAGATGTTAGTTTTGAGCCCTTAAAAAATATTGTTAAAATGAGCAATTCAGCTAATTCGACCGGCGGCCCGGTTTTACACAACACCTATTTTGAAGGCAGGGTTCAAAGCCTGGTACTCGAAACCGAAAAAGGGCGCGCCACCTTAGGGGTCATGAAAAAAGGCACTTATCAGTTTGATACCAACACCAAAGAAACCATCGTATTTATAGAAGGGCTGGTAAGCACCAAATTGCCTGGCGGCGAATGGCAAAAACATAAGAAACAGGATATACTTAACATTCCGGCAGGAATTGTATTCGACATCAATTGTGAAACAGATGTGGCATACATTTGCTACTACGGATAGGCAAACTATAATTCTTCTAGCTTTTGCTGGTGTTCGGAAAATCAAAAAAGGGTGTCATGCTGAACGCGGACTAATTATAGCGCAAATACTTCAAATCGCTTTTTCCTTACTTACTATCCTTTGCCCCCATTTTTCCAGGACGCCCATAATATCCTGCAATTTCATGGGTTTAGCCAGGTAATCGTCCATACCGGCGCTGAGGCATATTTGCCTGTCGTCGGACATGGCGTTGGCTGTAGTAGCAATAATTATAGGTTGTGGGTCTGCGTGTTCGCGTATAAACCGGGTGGCTTCCAGGCCATCCATTTCGGGCATTTGCACATCCATCAGCACCAGGTCGTACCTTTTGTTCATTACCGCATCAGCAGCCTCACGCCCGTTATTGGCTATATCAGCCGGGTAACCCAATTTAGATAAGATATGTGTCGCCAGTTTCTGGTTGATCAGGTTATCCTCAGCTATCAAAATACTCATCGGGTATTTCAGGGCAAAGTCTGTTGAGAACGGCGATTTTGCAACCTCAATCTCTTTAGCAAGCCTGTTGTGTGTCTTTAACAGTTCAATTATATGATTTTGTAAAACCAGTTGCTTGGTCGGTTTAATCAATATGGCCTTGAACAGATTGTCCGAATACTTACTTTGCTCATTGCCCGAACTCAACAGGATCATAGGAAGGTTAGGATGGCTCTGTTTAATGGTTTGGGCCAGCTCAACACCATCCATGCCCGGCATATTCATATCCGTGATCACCAGGTCTACCGGCTGTTTTAAAGAGAGGATCATCAATGCCTGCTCCCCCGACTCTGCCATCACAGGTACCAGGTCCCATTGTTTAAGCTGTGTTTCGAGAATATTACGATTGGTAGGGTTATCATCAACTACTAACACGTGTTTGTTGGTGATATCTTCCATATTAAGTTTTACATAATTGCGCCGTGGCTGAACCCCTACTTTGGTTTTAATGGTGAATGAGAAAGTCGTTCCGACACCTACCTTACTTTCCACATCTATCTCGCCACCCATCAATTTCACCAGCTTTTCGCTTATTGCTAATCCAAGACCGGTTCCGCCGTATTTACGGGTGGTACTCGAGTCGACCTGTGAAAAGGCTTTGAACAACTTGTTCAGCTTATCCTCAGGTATCCCTATCCCGGTATCCAGTATCTTGAACAATAATACCACGTCATCATTTTCGCGGTTTTCAGCCGTCACGCTGATAAATACTTCCCCGGTCTTCGTAAATTTCATGGCATTGCTCACCAGGTTGATCAGTATTTGCCTTAACCGCAGTTGATCGCCTATGATCTGCGGCGGCACGCTGCTGTCTATCTGGTAAACAAGGTCTATCTTCGCTGCCTTTCCGGCAAACAGATCCAGCACGCTTTCCACGCAAGCCCTCAGATCAAAATCATGAACATCCAGCTCCATACTGCCCGATTCGATCTTGGAAAAATCCAATATATCGTTAATAACCACCAGTAATGCTTCGCCGCAGGTTTTAATGGTCTCCGTATATTCCTTCTGCTCCAGTGTTTGCTGCGTATTTGCCAAAAGCGATGTCATCCCGATCACACCATTCATCGGGGTGCGTATCTCGTGGCTCATGGTGGCCAGGAAAATACTCTTTGCCTTGTTGGCATTTTCAGCCTCAATGCGCGATTTCTGCTCATTGATAGTCATTTTCTCCAAACTATCCGTGCGCTCCTTCACCAGTCTTTCGAGCATATGCTTTTGCTTGTTGACACGGGCGATACGGTATCTGAAAATGCCATAAACACCGCCTATCACAACCAGCGCCGCTGCCAGCCTGAACCACCAGGTTAAATAAAATGGCGGCACAATAGTGATTTGAACACTGGCAACTACAGGCGACCAGTTACCCTGCGAATTTTTATACTTCACTTTGAAAGTATACTTACCCGGCGACAGGTTGGTATAAGTTGCAGAATTGCGGGCGCCTACATCATTCCAGGTTTTATCAAAATTCTCCAGCATATAAGCATAATGCTTTTTATCCGCAGCAGTAAAATCAAGAGCAGCAAATTGAAGTGTAACAACCGACTGACTGTAAGACAAACTAATAGCCCTGGTATCTGAAATATCCACTTTAAGAGGCGACCCGTCCCAACGGTTTTTTGCAATCTGAACAGGTTTATTAAATATTTGTAATGATGTTAAAACCAGAGTCGAAAACTCCTGACTATTTAAAACCTGATTAGGGGTGAATGAGTTAAACCCGTTTACACCGCCAAAATACAATCTGCCGTCGCGGGTTTTTAATGCCGAGTGCGCTTTAAACTCATCACCCTGCAAGCCATCTTCTGTTGTATAATTTTTAAAGGTTTTAGTAGCCGGGTTAAAAACAGACAGTCCGGCGCTGCTGCTTACCCATATTTTGCCAAAGTCATCCTCTTTCAGAGCGTAAACCAGGTTGCTTGGCAACCCGTCTTTCTTGGTATAAGCGGTAAAATGCTTTGTTTCAGGGTCGAACATGTCCAGGCCACCATAAGTACAGAGCCATATCTTACCGTTCCTATCCTCGATCATGTCCGGCACCGTGTTATTACTGATGCTATTACTCTTTTCATCATGACGAAAGCGGGTAAATGTATTTGTCTTCCGGTCGAACAGGTTAAGGCCGGCGTCAAAAGTACCTACCCAGAAATTCCCCTTACGGTCTTCAAGCATACAGCTCAGCTTATCGCTGCTTATGCTTTTAGGGTTATTGTCATCGTGCCTGTAGTGTTTAAAGGTATTTGTCTTTTTATCGTAACTGTTTAGCCCACTATAAAATGTGGCTATCCACATGGTATTGTCCCGGGTAGGCATTATGCCATACACCTCATTCCCGCTCAAACTGTTCGGGTCGGCCGGGTTGTTTTTAAAATAGCTGACCGTGCGGCCATCTTTGTTCATCACACTCATCCCATCTCCCCAGGTACCTACCCATAAATTGCCTTCATTGTCGCCATTCACCGTCAGCACATAATTGCCTGCAATACCGGCTTTCCCTGGCTGCTGCTGTTTAAAAACGGTAAACGTTCCGGTCACAGGGTCAAACTTATTCAATCCACCGCCATCGGTACCCACCCATATATTTTTCTTCGCATCTTCATAAAGCGACAGTACATAGTTATTGGAAAGGCAATTAGGAAATGAATTATGCTTGTAATGCGTAAAGCTTTCCGTTGATTTTTTAAGCAGGCTTATCCCTCCGCTGAAGGCGCCCAACCACATATCGCCACGCTTGTCTTTATAAACAGCATGAATGGTATTGCCATTGATACTGTTGTTATCAAGTTCGTCATATTTATAGGTTGCAAACTTGCCGGTTTGGTTGTTAAATATACAAAAGCCGCCATTGTCGGCACATATCCATAAGTTATTGTGCGCATCAAAACCCAGGGCATAAATATTATTACCGGGCACCGAGTTGCCTGAATTCGGGTCATGCCTGAAATTTTTGAAAGTCGCCTTCTCCGGATCAAATTCCACCATTCCATCATCCTGCGTTCCCATCCATAAATGGTGGTTTCTATCCTCTGTAATACAGCTAACGTGAGCGCCGGTTATTTTACCGTTCCCATCCCGGTTAATGATTTTTGTAAAAGTACCTGCCTGCGGATCAAAAAGATTTAATCCTCCTGTGGATGTACCCACCCACAAATTATGGCCAGAATCCTCCAGTACACAATTAATATCATTATCGCTTATACTGCCTGCATTTCTTACAGAATGGGTATAATGCCTGAATTTATTTGCTCCGGCTGTCAGGCAATCCAGCCCCCCGTTCTGAGTAGCCAGCCATAAATTGCCTTTTGAATCAAATGTTAGTTTATTTACCAGGTTGCTCGAAATGCTTCCCGGATTTTTATAATCATGTTTGTATTGCGTAAAGCTTTCCTTCTTCCGGTCAAATTTGCTTAGCCCATCCAAGGTAGCTATCCACAAATCACCATTCTTATCTTCTGTAATATCCGTAACATAGTTGCCTACTATCGTGTTATTATCCTGGGCGTCGTTACGGTAAATGGTAAAGTTGTAGCCATCATAGCGGTTCAACCCGTCCATGGTTCCTACCCACATAAACCCGCGACTATCCTGAAAAATACAAAGGACATTGATCTGGGACAATCCTTCGTGGGTTCCCATGTGCTCAAAATTAAAACTCTGATTCTGGGACAATCCTGTAAGTGAACACAACAACAGGAGGATAAACAGAAAATACTTGCTACGCTTCATCACCATCCGTACTGGTTTCAATTGTAATTGTTAATCGCCCGGTGTTTAACCTATACGAAAACTTATTACTTCTTATTTATTTCTCGGTTTGTACGAGGAGTCAGACAGATAAGTTCAGTAATGTGGATAAAACGTATGATTTTTTTGCCCATTAATTAACTGAATCTTAACGAGATGTATTGGTTGATTGATTTTGAATACAGCGCGCAGAGTTGGCTCACCTCTGTCCCCTCTCAGCTTTAGGCGGAAAGAATGGGTCTTAAAACAAAAAATCCTCTTTCCGCGAAGCGAAGAGAGGGTGGCCCAGCGAAGCGTCGACCGGGTGAGTCGACTCTGCAAATGACAAATAATCAAAATACCGATTGCTTCTCCAACCACAAATAAGCTTCGTAGGCATGTTAAAGATTGTTAAACTACCCTTCACCGTGAAATAAAAGCTTCAGCAAAGTGTTTTGGGTGTATTTCTTTAAAACCTTACAATATGAAAACACTTAAAAAACTGTTCGTGGCAGCCCTTGCCATCTGCCTTTTTGCTGTTACTGCAAATGCACAAACCACGCCATCCTCTGCCGCTAATCCCTGGCATTTTGGAGTGGGTTTTGAGAGCGGCATTACGCTTTCGGGCATAGCATCCAAAACAGAGATCGGGGGCACGGCCCGATTACAGTACGACTTGTCAAAAACCTTTGCGTTAACGCTTACGTCCGGCTATTATGAGTTTTTGGCCACCAATGTCCGAAGTGCTATGGGTTTGGTACCTGTCAAGCTGGGATTGAAAGCTTTTGTCGGTTCCGGATTTTATTTTAGCGGAGAAGCCGGTGTGGGTATTGAAACGCAACATTACAATGTCCTTAAAAACGTAGACTATGGTGCACCTAAAACCACCAAATTACTGTGGTCGGGCGGTTTCGGGTACGCCGTTAAATCGTGGGACTTTTCGCTCCGCTATGAAGGCTTTACCGGGAACAACACCTCCACCTACCCCAAAACCAATTTTTCTTTAGTAGGACTGCGTGTTGGTTATTCATTCTGATCCTAGTTCCAAAAACAAAGAGTCTCTGTCTTAAGCAGGAGACTCTTTACATTATGGATCTTGCACTCAAAACATCGAATACTTCTCCATCACAGCTATCGTATGCCCTATCACCAGCCCGCAAAAAGTGGATATTTAAATCAAACAAAATCCATAATAATTGCTTATATTTACTTAAACAACAACTCTAAATAATTAATTATCAGATGGAAACGAATGAAAATCCTCCGTCAGATGATGATGACGGAAAGGCAGCGGGAATCGTGAGTTATTTCTTCATTATTGGATGGCTAATTGCATATTTTGCACTGCACCATAGTAAAAAGGGCCTGGGAAGTTACCAGCTTCGACAAACTTTGCTATTTCATATCATTTCGACCTTAGTAGTAGCCGCATTAGATGTCATTTTTTTCTACTTGCTTTTCAGTCCCGATTATTGGGCTGCATCTGCTTTAAATTGGCTTGCCAGAACTTCTATCATCGCACTTTGGATTTTTGGTTTTCTTGGGGCAATAAACGGCGAAAAGAAGCCTATGCCACTCATCGGCAAAAAAGCACAAAGTATGTTTTCGGGGATTTGAAAAAACAAGCTTAGGAGAATCAACCTGACGCGCTCATCGCCCGCCCGTTCGAACGTCTTGCTTGAATGATCCTTCAGCTTGTCTTTTTGCCGGTAACCAGCAAAATAATACCACCTATTACCAATATGCCCCCTGCATAAGGTGGCCAGTTAACGGTATGCTGCCGGTCGGCTGAAACCTGTATCGGCCCGGCATCAATTACTTTCTCCTTTTTGGTATAAGTAAACCCTGTCCATATCAGCATCGCTATGCCGGCAACTAGTAAGACAATTCCGATCGTTCTGTTCATTTTGGTCGATTTGTAAATAGAAAAGGAAGAAGCGTGAGAAATGTTTGATCGTTTTTTGTCAAACAAATTGGATGACAATAAGTTAAATTGATATGATACAGGAAGACCAGGTATGGGCGAACCATACACAGAAATTTAAAGTGCTGGGCTTTGAACCCTCTGGACATACTTTGATCTTTGGCATTACGCATATAGATTTCCTTAATGTTGATGAAAATGGCATCCGGGAAATTCCTGTAGAAGTGCTGGAATCATTTCTTGCAAAAGAAATGAGCGACTTTAAATTGGTATCATGACAATAAATTTCTTTTAATACGTATTAATTACATGGGATTACCATTCAGAATAACCTTCGATAATAAGGACCACGTTTACCACGTGCTAAACACCGGCCGCATAGATCACAATACTACTCAACTGGAGCTGATGCTTGACGGCAATAAGATGGTGATAGAAAAAAATGATAAAAATTGCTGGGTGCAAAAAGAGGGTGAACCCTGCGCGCCTGCCATGGTGGAGTCGCTTGGCCGCTCTGTATCGTTACGGATGCGGATGTAATAGATTGGACATGACATCCGTTAGCAATGCCGCGCTTTGGTCCTTCAGGCCATGCGCTGATTTTCGGTATCACGCACATCAATTACCTCAATGTCGACGAAAATGACACCCGGGATATCGCTGTTGATATATTGGAAGCATTCTTCGCACAAGAAATAAGCGACTTTAAATTAGTGTCCTGAGAATACAAGCGTTCACCCCAGCGCACTCATCGTCACATCAACAATATCCCGGAATATCTTTTTATCTGCACCCGATTTGGCTGTAACACGGATACCTTTGATATTATTCAGGATAAATTGAGCCAAAGCATGGCTGCTTTGTTGGTTGGATATTTCGCCGCTGGCCTGCCCCTTTTTGATAGCCTCATTAAAATAAGTTTCCAGCTGACGGTCGTTATCGCAAAGCATTTTGCTTATTCCGGCATCATGCGGGGCCATCTCAACACCGGCGTTCACCAGGAAACATCCTTTATGCTGTTTATCGCTCACCAGTTCAGCAATGGTATACTCAAACATTCGCCTGATAGCTTCTTTAGCTGTCGGGGCATTATCCACGATAGACTTCATTTCTGCAGTCGCCATTTTCTTGTAGTTCTCCAGCGAACGGATAAACAGCGTATGCTTATCCCCAAAGGTATCATACATACTCGATCGGCTAATGCCCAATCCATCCACCAGGTCCTGCATTGAGGTACCATTATACCCCTTGTGCCAAAATATGTTCATGGCCTTTTGCAGCACCTCATCCTCATCAAAATCTTTAGTCCTTGCCATAACAGAAAAGCTTTGCCCGATTTATGAGCAAAGCTATTGATTTTTTATTGCTAGTTAATCAGTTAACCGGTGATTAGTTACCAGCTAATCAGTGTTGTTCAATCTATCTCACTAAACCCTACCAACTTCATATTCGACCAATCACAATCTCATACTACTGATTAACTGGTCACCGGCTAACTGGTCACCAATATCCAACTGAATTATCTCGATCCGCCGCCGGCTAAAATAGTTTCGCCTGTCAGCCATTTTGAGTCATCAGATGCCAGGAACACTGCGATAGGTGCAATATCATCAGGCTGACCGATACGGCCGAGTGGTGTAGTAGATTCAGCCCATGACTGAAAATCGCTGCCTATAAAGCCTGCTGAATGTGTGCCTTCAGTTTCAATCATACCTGGGTTGATCGAATTCACACGGATCTTTTTAGGACCCAATTCTTTTGATAATACCTGGGTGATTGAATCCACTGCGCCTTTAGTAGCTGTATAAATCGCACTTCCCGGAGGAGTAATGCGGCTCACTACCGAACCAATGTTGATCACGCTACCACCTTTATCGCCAAAATGGCCTACTGCATTTTGAGTTGCCAGTAACAAGCCAAGCACATTGGTATTAAACTGGCGGTGAAACTCGTCTTCAGTAATTTCTTCTACAGGACTAAATTTGTATACACCTGCATTATTCACCAGGATGTCTACTTCGCCATATATATTCTTCGCTTCGTCAAACACGCGTTTTATATCAGCTGCTTTTGATACGTCTCCTTGTACCGCAACTGCTTTCCCGCCATCAGCTACGATTTCAGCAACTATTTTTTCGGCGCCCTCTTTAGATGAGGCATAGTTTACCACAACTGCTGCACCTTCTGCCGCCAGGCTCTTTGCGATACCAGCACCAATACCTTTTGACGCGCCTGTTACTACTGCTACTTTGTTTTCTAACTTTTTCATCTTCTTATTTCGATTTAATTTCCTTATCGGAATGATTGTTCCACAAAGATATATCAAATAAGGAATGAGCGTTCCAAAAAAGATCAAAGATTATTTCAGGATGACAAATGTCTTTTTTCATGACAATAAGCTTAAATAAAGGGCAGTGCGATACCTTTCTCTAAATTTAGAGGAAGGAGGAGCATGGAGTAAAAATTCAAAATTGGATATTACCCCTTCAGCCTTGAATCAAACGTAAATGGTTTAATTGCTGCTATTTTGATCTGCCTGAAGTCTGGATGAACAGGATTGAGTAGGTAGTTATATTCAAGGTCGATGATAGCGGAAGGCACTTTCAAAATGGCAGTATCACGTTCAGTCAGCCACTTATCCCCTATCGCCTGGGTATAAGGATAATTGATCACCTTTGTCCATTCGGGGTTATGTTTGACCAGTTCGATCAGTTTTATTTCTTTTATCTTCATCGTATCAGGCACGCGGTACATTGTTACGGAGAAATTGCCCGCATACAGGGATGTCCCCGATGTATGGGCCAGTTTTTCAAGACACGAAAGGGCAAGCGTACCACCCGTATAGATCACATATTGCCCGTGCGAATTCCAGCGCCCGTCTACACCTGATCCTTTCAGATCGTTAGCATATTTGGTTTGGCCTATACGGTAAATGTGCATTTGTTTCAATGAGTGAATAACTGAATGAGTGAATTAGTGAGTTGTACAAACTAAAAGAAAATCACTCTTGCACTAATTCTCTGATTTACTAATTAATTTTAAGCCGTCGCTCCGTAATCAATGCGGATAAGTTCGTTCATGACAATACCAATGCCGGTAATGGTATCCAGAATATCGTAAGGAGTAGCGTCGATACCTGTATTGTAATGTTTCAACCAGTTTTTAAACTCACTAAGTGACCCAAAGGTATCCAGACCTTTATCAAAAAGCTCAAAAAGCTGAATAATATGCTCGCTGAGACCCAGGTTAAGCTCACGGGTGTTTTGGATATGCTTACGCAAAGTTGGCTCAGTAATATCAAGCCATTTGGATACATCTGTTTGCGTCGCCCCAGTTATCTCAATCAGATCATTAATTGCGCCTGGCTGCAGGCCTTTTCTAATGGCATCCAGTTTGGCAATAGGCGACCTGAAGTAGTTGGTATAAGGCACAAGCAAATCCGATACCTGGCTCACGGGCATATCTTCTGTATCGTAAACTTTGTATCGTTTGCCGCCTTCATAAATATGCTTTGCTTTTCTTTTATCTTCCCCCATATCACAAAGGTAATATTTTTCTTTTTAAAACAAAACTTTTTTCCAATTTATTTAAAAAATCAGCTATCCAACAAAAGCGCAATAAATTTACACTTCACTAAAAATATTAGTTTTTTTGATCATTCATTTATGCCATTTGGCAATTATTTCATAAATGAAAAAGACTAAAACAAAATTTGCTTCGGCTGAAGAGCTGGACACACTTATTGCGCAATATTTTGATTGGATTGAAGGCAAATACCATACTGTACAAAAACAAACCAAAGGTATTCTGACTGATGAAACGGTCTGGGAGCGCGAACCTGAACCTGCAACCATTGCCGGCCTGGCACTTTATCTCGGGTACATTAGTCGAAAAGAATTGTGCATGGTAGTTGGCAGTAAATAGGATAGAAGCATGTTGACCCGCAATCATTTGATTTATATCCATATTTTTATAACTCACCCTAACCTTAAAATACGACGATGAAAGCAAAGTAACACACCCCATTACCCAAACCCAAACCATTCGCATTGATGATGCGGTAGACGAACGCTCTGTTTACCTGCGCTGGATCGGCCTGAGCGGAAGCCGGGAATATTATCGTTTTGTTTACAATCAGGAAATTTTTCTCGATGTGCAGAACGCCACCATCATCAAAAACTTCGTATCTGACTGGGAAAACCAGGACAGCATTGAAGAAGTGATATTCAAAGATGCGGGGCAAAAGATGAAGGTGATGGCCGAAGATCTGTCCGTTAACGACATCAAGGGGTTACAGTCCATTAAATACTCGCCCAAAGTGCAGATGCTGGTGAGCAAAAACCCGGTAAAATGGCAAAACATCGTCATCAACACCGCCACCTACAGCGAATACGAAACCATGAACGGCCACGCACCTTTCAGCATCACGTTTAATATGCCGTCGATTAATATTCAAACGCAATGATTTTAGTCCATGGTGCATAGTTGATCAAAAATATTGACTACTGACTAATGGAATCATTCCTATTTAGTCAGCTTCAACTCTTGTAAACTATTTATCGCCATTCCAGGATATGTATAATTGAAGTTGCTGCGTATGACCAGTGTATCATTGCTCAGTATTTCATATGAACAAGCCTTTGCATGCAAGGCCCAATTACTAGAAAAGGTAATATTGTTATCAGCAACACTATAAGTAAAATTCGTGGGAGATATATTATAAGCGCTTCCTTCAGTGTAAATCCTTTGCACGCCTGTACCATCTCTATTAAATTGACAAAAATAGTAAGTAGACGTATCGCCGAAACGCGACTCTATATAATAATGATAGCCAGTGTCCGTTGATGACACTCTTACGTTGTATTGCCGGAGGTACCATTTACCGATTAAAGCAGATGATATGTGCGATTTAGCATCCTTTTTACATCCCGCCAGGCTACCCAGTAAAACTATCAAAAGGAGTATACCGAAAACTTTATTCATTACGATTTAGATTAATTGGTATAGCTTAGTTAATAATAAAAATAACAAGCAAAACTATGAACAGCCAGGCGAATTTCAGCATCACCTTTAATTTAATATGCAGCCAATCAATATCCAGACCCAATGATTATGGTGAATAGTGAACTGTGAAGGATCGTATTCACTGCCACTTTGTATAATAGGTACGCTCAATATATCGGGTTGCCAATTCGCCATTTCCAATTGTAGTATCAGTTCTGAAAACTATTGTTGAAGATGTTAGTTTAATGAATTTTTTATAGAATGGAATAATGTGAATAACCGATGGAGTTCCATTCTCATTAAATCCCTGTATATCAAAAAATTTTATGCTTGAGCCAGAAAAGCTATAACTGTAATTCATTTCAACTTTTGATGCTTCGCTAAAATTGCCCGTGCCATCGCTTTTAAAAACGTAATTGTTATTAGTAACATAAGTTTGAAGCGATACGGAGTCGGCTATGACATTTAACTGTGCATTAATTTGCGTATCTACAATTGCGCTTCTATACCAATTGCCTATAATAAGCTTATTATAATCAGGTTTATTTGAGGTTGGAGTTGACTTAGATTCCTTTTTACAGCTGTAACCAAAAAGGATAAAAAAAACAATGACTGGTAAAAAGTAAATTCTCTTCATTCGGGATAAGATTTAGAAGCCCAATAATACAAAAAATCCCTTCGATAAAATAATTAAAAATGAACCAACTCCAACTATGCATTAACGATCAACTGGTCGACCTGAACGACGATAGCCCATAGCTCTCACCTTTCAGATCAACAACCTGGCCGAAGTTCAAAATCAGCAGGGCAACACCAGCAACCAGTTCAAACTGCCGCTTACAGCAAGCCTCAAACAGGTCATTAATGAATTGCAGGCTAATCAAAAAAAAACTGACCGAGTCGGGAACGAGCTTAACTTCAGGCTGATTCGGGAAAAAACTTAATAATATTTCCCCTGTCACAATTGCATCCGTGTGTTTCTTCCATTGCCCTTGATAAGAGAATTTGTTTATGTATGCCGTTATGTAATTACTATCGATCTTCAAAGCCTGATCTAATAGTGACATTAATCTTTTATATGTACCCTCACTATCTATCGTGGAGCTTTTATACTCGATGTTATCATGTGATAGCTCGACTGGTTTACTCTCTCCTTTTTGCGATTTTTTTTGTAAAGGAAACGGAAAATCTCGCCAGACACGGTAAACTGAATCATTTAACTTCTTTGCCTCCGGATTTACATGACCCTGCGAATACAAGGGCTTACACGATAAAAAAATGAGTGAAAGAATTTGAATTACCAAAACAAGTCATTTCATCGGCTTAGGTTCTTTTTGCTAAAAATAATAAATAATTGTTTTTCTGTTGTAACAATCGCTCCTTAAACCTATCTAACATGATAAATCATATTTATCATGAAGTGGAAACTGCCGTTCCGGAAAAAAACTGATACGCAAAAACCTAAAAAAAGCAAACTGCGCGAGTGGATGGATGCGCTGCTATTTGCCTTTGTTGCTGCTACCATTATCCGCGGACTGCTTTTTTCGGCTTACGCTATTCCTTCAGGCTCTATGGAAGGAACGGAACTGGTTGGTGATTACCTTTTTGTGAGCAAGATCAGTTACGGGCCGCGTATCGCCAATACACCACTTTCTATACCTTTTACTGAGCCCAAAGTTTATGGCGTAAAAACCTATCTCGACTGGATCAAACTGCCCTACTGGCGCCTGCCCGGACTTTCTGAAGTAAAAAAAGGAGATATTGTGGTTTTTAATAAACCAGAGGAAGCTGATCCCCAATACAATTTGCCAGTCGATGAGCGTACTGCCCTCATCAAACGTTGCCAGGCAACACCAGGCGACGTGCTGACCATTGTTGACGGACAAGTCTATATCAACGGCAAAGCTGCTCCAAACGCCCCGGAGTCTCAAACAGATTATCGCATCATTACCGATGGTTCAAATATCAACCCGCAGTTTTATAGCGATCTTGGAATAAAACCGTCTGAAACCGACGGAACAGCAGTTACGGTTCCCTATAAAAACCTTGCTGCTTTAAAGAGCCAATCATACATTAAAAGCGCTACCCCGGTTGTTTTGCCCGCGGGTCAATGGGACTCTTTGGTTTTTCCGCACAATGCGCATTTCAAATGGAACCAGGACAACTTCGGCCCATTAGTTATGCCTAAACGCGGCTATACTATTCCATTAAACGATTCCACAATGGCACTTTACCGCCGCGCTATTGAGTTATACGAGCACAACAAGGTAGAAACACAGGGTAAGGACATCCTCATCAACGGACAAAAAGCAACCAGTTATACCTTTAAAATGAATTATTACTGGATGATGGGCGATAACCGCCACAACTCACTCGACGCCCGCTTTTGGGGTTACGTACCTGAGGACCACATAGTAGGGAAAGCGATCATCACCTTTTTCAGTACCGATTCAACCCAAAGTTTCTTCAGTAAGATCCGTTGGAACAGGATATTTAAGCCGATCGATTGAACAGATAATTATTGAATAAATGAAAAGAGCAAATTCTACTGCATGGGATAAATATCTATTTGGATGCGTAACCCATCATCAAAAAAAGATCGTTCGGTTGTTCTGACGGATAAAATAGTAACTGTAAACTTAAGACCTCCAACGATTTTGCTTTTTGTAGCATTGCTGAAAAGTTCACTTGCCGCATCGAAATCGATTTCATCCTTCACCCGGTCAGAGTTTGGATTATTGATGGAAGGAACGGCGCTGACAAAAATTTGAAGTTTTGCAGCCGCTGTTTCCGTTGCAGGCACCGAGCCATAAAAATAAATATATCCAACGGGAATGTCACCCTCACGCAATATAGTTGCAGTTTCGCCGGTGCAACAAAAATCACCAATGGTTTGATTTTCATTTCTAACCCCCATCCCAGGTAAGATAATACGGTCATTAATGATTTTGAATATATGCTGTTGCAGGTGTCGTAGCAGAGTTGGAAACGGATTGTCTTGTTTACCAGGCACAACAGTTGCCCTGCTTAGGGCCTGTCCGCTGACGCTATTTAGAATTACTCCCTTTAACGCATCTTGAGCTTCCTTTTGTGTATCGTACGCATCTTCTTTGAATTTTTGTGGCAACCTTGGCGTAGTAAAGGCAAGTGCATTATCCATTGCATTCAGCGCATTTGTCCAATCACTTTTCCTTTTATAACATAGGCCTAAATAATACCATGTAGTTGGGTTTGGTATTAAGCTATTACAGTTGTTAAAGGCAGCTATCGCATTATTATAATTTGCATGACTATAATTAAAAACGCCGCTTTCGTAATAATTGTTAGCTGAATTTATCGTTTCAGCATCTTGCGAGTAGGCATAAAAATTACTCAACACCATTGCGATGAACAGGAATATACCCTTTTTAAATTGCCGGTTTTTCATCGCTTCTTTTGATTTAAAGTGTCTGAAAATTGTCTTAAGAAATCGCCCGAGTCAGGAGTTACAACTTTGTCTTTTGAGGATCCACTACTATTGCTTGTCGGCAAGCTTCTTTGGGATTGATAAGTAACAGTTTTGTTAACATTGATCGCAACGATGCTAAAAAGAACGCCGAGCAGCACAAATAATAACCCTGGTGATACGCTTGCTAAGTCTGCCTTCAATCCAACAAACTCATAAGCGAATTTAAATTCACCCTTCACTCCGGAGTTTATAAGATTGTATCCAAGTTTTACAATTTTATAACTGATGATAAAACATACAATTTTCATCAGGATTACGAGACTGTAAGAAACCAAATATAAAAACTCAGGAGTGAGTTGCATGACGAACCGTTTTTGATATTTGATGAATTTTTGAAACGCTGAAATAGATTTACAACCCGAAATGGGGCCAAAGCGGCTATTCAAATTTTATCCTCAATCGGGTAATGATTCTGACTGAGCCACTACCCAAACGTTATTTTGTACAAAAAATCTAATAAATACTAATGCCTGAAAGCGTTATTTATCAAACTTTGACTAAAGTTACACACCATTAACTGAAAATCAACCCGTTAAAACGCCCTATTTAAAAAGGTATTTTAACGGTTGGCATGAAAGATGATCTTTAAAATGTGCAGCGAAAACTTATAAAAACAGCAACAAAAAATAAATTCAGCGACGACGAAAACATCTCTTCCGCTATTCATAACATAAGCATAACACCAGCTTAAAACATTGTTTTTTACGGGATCGTATAATACATAAACAAGCTAAACAGATGACTGCAATCCCTCTCCCCCAAAACATTTATGAACAATTCACCGCCTGTCCACCGGATACACTTGAAGACGAAATTTCCCGTACCGCCATCCGCTTGAGGCTACAGGGAACCCCTAAAACAGATGAGGAACGCCGGCTATACCAACTAGAGCTGGACAGGCTAAGCGCACTAAAATACCTCAGTCAGCTACGTAAAGGCAAGCTAAGCCAGGAAGAGTTTGAGTTGAAAGTAAAACTTCTGTCAATCTAAATTGAGACTTAAATTTTATTTGCCTCCTCGCGCGGCAAGGCCCAGCTTACCAAAGGCATCAACAAGCATACGTGCTATAACTGAATCTCCTTTATCAGACGGATGCAGACCGTCGTAGGTCATATTTATCGCTGCCGGTGGATAAGGGTATTCATCGGTTTTTGCATTGAAGGGAATCGTCGTCGACTGCGGATATGGAAAATCTGTGTATTTGCCAGATTGCGGGTCTTTCAAACGTTTAAAACTGACCATGTTCTTAATATCGAAGCGCGGATCATGATATAGATCTATCACCGCCAGATGTTCATATTTTCCAATGCTAATAACTGCATTCGCTACATCTTCCAGCGATTGCCCGTTTTTCGTCTTATAAGAACCATAAGCATTATTGTTGGGATCAAGAACATAAACAAAATCACTGCGCTGCATGGGCGTTATCAATATTATTTTAGCCTGATCGTTCAATCGGCGCACTTTATCTATAATTTTCCGGAACGAGCCATAGACAGTTCCCGTTCCGGTCGCATTTTTATAGTCATCAATACTCCCTGCTGGAATGCCGCCCCACCAATCATTCGTGCCTAAAAAGATACTGTAAACATCAGCCTTTATAAGGCCGAGTTGATCAATTTTGGCCGCAATATCGGTTGATTTCCAACCGTTGTGGCCCTGGTTAATATATTGTACATCAGGCAACGTATCTGCAACCCGGCTTAAATACCCTCTGGTTACCCTGTTAGCAGTTTCATCCGGATGATCGTTCAAATAGGTAATGGAATCGCCAATAGCTACCCAGACTATCTTCCGCCCCGTAAAAGAAAAGGATAATAGAATGATAACCAGCAAGATCAGGTATTTTTTCATAGTTAAGAATTATCAAAGCTTCACACTTATTTCATTTGACCAAATTAAGATGTCTTTATGTCTTTAACAAACCCATAACTCCCCTTTATGCACCCCAAACTTACCCTCTGGCAACGTATAATCAGTGATACGCCTGCTTTCATCAAAAAGATACAAATATTTGGCGTCGGTCTTGCCGGACTCGGCGGCACACTGGCTACCATTCATGGTATACCTATCGGTCTCAACACTTCATTAATTTCCTCAGCTTCTGCTGTAGCGGATATCGCGCAATTCGCAGTAAAAATGGATGAAACCAATAGCAACGAACTCTGTTCTAAATCCGACAACGATAAACCATCGCCATCAGAAACGATCCAACCATCATCTAATTAACAATTTTTAATTAATTTAACCCGTTATTCAATCAGAATGAAAAAGCTAATAACTATCATATTGTTGGTACTCTCAGCCGGGGTGTTCGCCCAGGGCCGCCATTATAAAGTAAATAATCCGGTTGTTATTTCCGGGCAAAATAATATCACCATAAAAGGTTATTTAATCGTCGGTGGAGCTTCTAATTGCATTTACCTGCGCGATTGCTCCAACGTGCATATTACCAAATGCAAATTACTGGACTCAAAAAAAGTAGGCATCCTGCTTGAAAACTGCAAAAATGTACTAATAGACAGTTGCTATATCACCAATGTACAAACTGGCGTCAACGCCAAAAACTCCGTAACTGTTAAAGTAAATTACAACTATTTCCGTAACATGAATGGCCCCTTTCCCGCCGGATGCGCTGTTCAATTCAACAATGTAAGTGCCCCTGCAAGTCAGATCAATTATAATAAAGTCGAAAATATAGCAGGCCAGGCACAACACCCGCAGGATTTGCTGAGCGTATATAAATCAAATGGCATGCCGGGCGATTCGATACAGGTAATCGGCAACTGGATCCGTGGCGGACAAGTAATCAACGATTCAGGCGGTGCAGCAGGCATTGTTTTAGGAGATGTTGGCGGCAGTTATCAGGTAGCGCGTTACAACGTGGTGATCAATGGGGGCTTCGTAGGCATGCAGGTACAGGGTGGCAGTCATATCAAAATGGATCATAACACTATTTACAGTTCGCCAACAGCCTATTCAAACGATGGCTTGTCGTATGGCAATTATTCCGGTCAGCCAAGTACCGATGTGGAGATATCTTACAATAAAATAAAATTCTTCAACAGAAACGGCAAAGAAGCCGATTGCTGGTGGGACCCCAAAACGGTATCCAAACCTATTGGCTGGGAAACCAACATCCAGCGGGCAGATATAGATGATAAGATACTGCCCCACAAGTTGCACGATGAGGACGATGACGACCGCGATCATGGCCGCGATGGTGACCGGCATTAAACTATTCTTCTGATTTTTTCCTTCAAAATCTTTCATTTTATATGATGACAGCGGGTTATGTCTTGCCTGCCCGCTCCTCAGAGCGCAGCTAAGACCATTCCTCTATCTCAACACTAACCGGTTACCAAAGCCGGGATAACTCCTATTATCTACGAAATTAAGCCAACAAGGCGAAAAGCTTATCAAGAGCTTTGAAGGCCTGCGCCTTACCGCCTACCGCGATGTAGCCGGCGTATGGACCATCGGCTATGATTCAACACGTTACCACGACGGAAGAGCCGTAAAACCAGGCGACATACTAACCAGCGAAGTGCAAGCCTCTGTAATTTTCGTCAATATACTTGGTCAGTATGAAAATGTTGTCAACAGCTATGTAAAAGTCCCCCTGACGCAGGACCATTTTGATGCATTGGTCTCTTTTACCTATAACGAAGGTACTTACGCATTCAAGGAATCAACTCTGTTGAGAAAACTAAACACAAAAGATTACCAGGGCGCTGCTGATCAGCTTTTGGTAGCGAATAAGATCAGCGACCCACATACATGCCAGAAAATAGCATGTGATACGGTAAAGGAGCGCCGCAGTGCCGAACGTCATTTATTTCCCTCATAACAACCATCACCATGACAACCATTGAACACCGCGAGCTAAAAGGCATCACCGTCAAAAATCTGCTGGTAACAATATTCAGTACTGCAAGTATAGTAGCCACGGTTATGATCTCATACCTGCAATTAAACAGTGATATCCATGATATCAAACTGAGCCGGGAAACACAAAACCGGGTGTATGACATCAGGCTGAAAGTGCTGGAGACATAGGTCTCGGTTTTACAACGCCAGGTTGACGAACTAAGCAGGAGCAAATAGAGTTGATTGGGTTGATTGGGTTGATTGAGTTAAGTGGTTGATTGAGTTCAAATTAACAAAGCCTTTAACTTATTCCAACCCAATTAACTTAATCTAACCTTATCAACCACTCACTAATTTCATTAATTCAATAAATCACTAATTAAATTGCTATGAGCTTATCATCCTTTCTAACAAAGATCCCGAACCAGATCAAAGCACTATTTGACGGCATCCCTGCCGAATTAAAAACCGCTGTCCATATTGGCGTCGAAGTAACCGAAAGCATCAAAACTTTTGTTGATTTGCCGGCTGCAGACATTTTAACCGCTATCATTCCCGGTGATATTGACGATGAAGTAAAAAACTGGCTGCGGACCAAATTGCCAATCATCCTAACCGAATTGAAACTGGCAGACAGTTGTTGGCAATTGACTGACCCTTCTGAAATCACTGCGTGTGCTGTAAAAGTTCTGCAAGGACTTGATGGTAGTGTTAAGAGCGCATTCCTTCACAATTTGTCCATATTAATGGTGCAAGTGGCCGCTGACGGTAAACTGACGTGGAGCGATGGAGTATATATCCTTGAGTGGTACTATACTCACGAGTTTAAAGCTGCAGCTTGAGAAGTCGAAAGTCCTAAGTCCAACGTCGGCCTGAATTAGGTTATGGACTTAGAAAAATGTGCCCGGAACGAGATTCGAACTCGTACATCCTTACGAATGCCACCCCCTCAAGATGGTGCGTCTACCAATTTCGCCACCCGGGCATTTTATAGTACAAAGTCTTAAGTTTGAAGTTCTGAGTAGAAACTTTAGACTTAAGACTTTCAACTTACTGGATGTGCCCGAAGAGAGACTCGAACTCTCAAGAGACAATTCTCAACGGCTTCTGAGACCGCAACGTTTACCAATTTCGCCATCCGGGCATTAGGGTTGCAAATATAATTGTTTATGCCATATCGCTCAAAATAATTATTAAAATCGTTCGCCTTTGCAAAAACAGCTATAAAACTTATCTTCGGATAATCGATTTAACTGTTATGAGCAAGAAAAAAAGCGTCCTGGTAATTTTAATGGCGATTTTTAGTCTGAACGCCTTTGCTCAAAAGGCAGACGCCATTTTGGGTTCTTGGGCAAATGAAAATGGGCAGGATCATATCCTGATATATAAACGCGGGGATAAATTTTTTGGCAAACTCGACTGGATAAAAGTCCCGAATGATGAGAATGGCAAACCTAAAACAGACAAAAACAATCCAGACCCGGCACTGCGCACACGCCCCGACCTCGGGCTGGAATTATTGAAAGATTTCAACTTTGATGGCGATAATGTATATTCTGGTGGCACTGTTTACGACCCTAAAAACGGCAAAACCTATAGCTGCAAAATGACATTGGACGGCAATATCCTGAAGATACGTGGCTATATTGGCATATCATTATTCGGCCGCTCTGTAACCTGGACACGTGTAAAATGAAACATCTGCTACCATTTTTATTGCTATCAGTCTTCACATTAAGCCTGAAGGCGCAACACATTGAAGTATTACAACAAGGCAACCCAACCAGCATTCGCGGACTGTCGGTTGTAGACGATCATGTCGCATGGATAAGTGGCAGCAAAGGTACAATAGCCGTTACAACTAATGGCGGTAAAACCTGGGACTGGCAACAGGTAAAAGGCTTTGAAAAATCCGACTTCAGGGATATTGAGGCTTTTTCTTCTAAAGAAGCAATCATAATGAGTTCAGGCACACCTGCCCTAATATTAAAAACCACGGATGGTGGACAAAGCTGGAAGGTGAAATATAAAAACACCGACACAGCCTTCTTTTTTGATGCAATGGAATTCTCTGACAGGCTGAATGGCTACGTATTAGGAGACCCCATAGACGGCAAATTTGTGCTGATGGAAACCAGGGATGGTGGCGAAAGATGGGACGCATTCAGAAAGCGCCCTAACGCGATAAGAGACGAGGCTGCTTTTGCCGCCAGTGGAACGTGTTTGAGAGTAGATAAAAACAAAATCAACATAGTAACCGGTGGCAGCAGAAGCCAGTTGCTTGAATATTCAGCCAGCAACAATATATGGGATTATTCGCCATTACCTGTTCTATCAGGAAAATCAAGCCAGGGGGCCTTTTCATTGGCATCATCAACCAATGGGGCAGCAAAAATTTTTGTCGGGGGCGATTACGCTGATGATAAAAAGACCGACTCAGTTGCATCCTACCTTACCAACCGTTCTAATTTAATAAAGGTTGCGACTCAGGGCCCTGCTGGTTTTCAGTCATGTGTAGAATATATTTCTGGCGAAACTTTTCTATCAACCGGCACTCCCGGAAGCAATCTGACAACCGATGGCGGTAAAACCTGGCGAAAAATAGATGATATCAGCTATAATGTGTGCCGTAAAGCCAGGCATGGGAAACTTGTTCTTTTAGCTGGAAATGGTGGGAGAATCGGCATTTTTAAACTATAGTTTATTGGTTATTAAGCCCTTATTTTATTGTTAAAAATTTATTTAAAATAGGTTTGCAAGCAATATTAATAAACTCTATATTTGCACCACTTTAACGGAAACGTATAAGTTGATTCTGTAGCTCAGCCGGTAGAGCATAACACTTTTAATGTTGGGGTCCTGGGTTCGAGTCCCAGCAGGATCACTGAAGAGTCTCTCAAAGAAATTTGAGGGACTTTTTCTTTTACAGGCACATATTCAATCCGCATCCCCATCACTAGATATTTGCCAATTGGGGAGGGGGTAATATTTTGTGCGTTGCAGTGATTCTGCAACACACATTTGTAATATTCGTACCAATCTTTGTAATTCAATGCTTCGTAATTGACTTCACCTAAAATAAGTCGCCGCCGAATGTTGCAATCCCTGCGCAATAAATATTGCTTTTAAATAAATCCAATTAATCATTTCCACATACCATTACTTTTTGTAACTTTATAAAATAGGGTCGATGCAATACCAAAATCTCCTAAAAAAATTTCGTCCCCAATAGATTTGGCCTGTCTATTGTTTCACCTAACCAAATTTTATCTGCCTGGCAACGTACTAAAGGTTACGACCTATTAGAGAATATGCCCAAATTATATCTATTTCAGGACTTATCGGCAAGCGAGATGATTGGTCAAAGATTGAATAATATCTATTTCAACTATGGTTAAAAAAAACAACCAGATAAAAACATTAGAAAAGCTAAATGACGATCTGGAAAATTATTTCAGCAATACCATTATTCCGCAATTGTTCGTCGACTCCGATATGATTCTACGGAAATTTACGCCACCTGCAATGAAACAGTTCAGTTTGAAACCAGAGTACGTGGGCAAACCTATTGGCGAGGTGCAAGAAAATTTCCGGTTCCCTACAATTATTGAAAATATTCAGCAGGTAATTGAAACTCGTACAATCCTTGAAAAAGAGATTCAAACAACCGACTACCGTTGGTTTCAAATGAATATCCTACCCTATGTGATTAAGAATACAAAAAAAACTAACGGCGTTATCATAACTTTTGTAGACATAACATTACGTATCAAGGATCTTAAAGACCTGGAAAAACTTATCTCAGAACATGAAACACTGCTAGACGCAATTTCTCACGATATTAAGGGCCCTTTAACTAGTTTAATGCTTACCATTAATCAAATGAAAAAGGTATCGCTCGAAAATCAGCAGGGCGGCCAGTCTCTTTTTAAGATTTTAGAAAGCGCTATAAGCAAAATGCAGGTAATAATCAGCGACCTGGTGGACAGCAGGAAACAAGAACATAAATACAAATCAGAGGAAGAGCTTTTGAATTTTGAACACATTATTGAAGATGTACGGCTCACGCTCACGGGCGATCTTAGCGGAACAAGGGTCGCGCTAAAAAATAATATTAATGTTTCAGAGATATTATTCTCCCGACGGAAACTACGGAGTATTATTTATAACCTGGTCAGTAATGCCATTAAATTCAGATCAAATACACGCGATCCTGAAGTGATAATCAGCACCAAACGGGAAGGTGACTTAATAATCATTTCTGTTAAGGATAATGGGATCGGCATTCCTACCGGCAAACAAGACGCTATTTTTTCAAAATATTTTAGAGTTGAAAATGATATTGAAGGATCAGGCATAGGACTGTATCTGGTCAAAGAAATCGTGAACAATGCAGGCGGATCAGTTTCGGTTTCAAGCGAGGAGGACGCAGGATCTGAGTTTACTGTGAAATTAAAATGTGTGTAAGAGGAATCAAACCCACGATTAAGCCTCTTTGAGGCCCCCTAAAAATTTCAGCCCGTCTCTTAGTAGGTTCGCGTTCCATTTAGCTTCGGGATATAGGAAAATATTAAATATACATCCCCAGATCCTGAAAGTGAGCTTAAGCCGATTAAAGCAATTTCGCTATTTTTTGTCAATCTTGAATACAATGGTTCGAAAAAAAGCCCCCTGGGTTCATCTCTTGAGATAACTGAGAAGAAAAATCGGTTGTCCCATTTTTTTTCACGGCATCTGTCTTTTGACTATTCGTTTGCGAAAATAATCGGGTCGAACAAAAAAGCAGGGTTATAACAATTATCGCTATTTAAATATATTCACAAACGGTTTTCAGAGTTTGAAGAACAAGCCGGCTCACACTATTGCGTAATTATATCTATTTCCGCATAGCCTGCTTCATTAGTATTTTCGGCGTTTTTTACCGCTCTAAATCGGATGTACCGGACTTTTTGAGGAGTAAATTTCACTACCTGCCACAAAGGGTTATTTTTTATATTGGGGAATTCGCCAGTACTGACCAGTTTCCAATCTATGCAATTATCTGAAACATAAAACTCATATGCGGCAATAATTCCGGGGTTCCATATACTCTGGTCGGGCAGATACCTGAAGCCGGTAAGATTTTCATCTTTCCCCAAGTCAATAACCATATCCTGGGGCATTTTCTTTTCTTTGCTTTGGTGCCATGCTGTAGATGGATCACCATCTAAAATAGCACTTACCTTTTCATCATCTATTCCAACAATTTTCCAACCTTTCCTTGAAATGTCAAATTTCTCATGTGTTTCCGGGCCTGTCCGATGTGTTGAAGGATCATAAACCATAGCGCGTATCTCCGGTTTGCCCTCCGCCTGGAAGGGGCTTTTATATTTTTTTGAACCCGGGGTTGGTGTACTTCCATCGGTAGTATAATAAATTACCGACTCTTTATCTGCCGGCGTTATGGTTATCTCACCGACCTGGTTCCGGATAACGGAGGGCGCTGCTAATATTGGCGGAGCGTAATAAACTCCTGCATTAGAAATGACCAAACTGGCTTTGGCGTCTGCTATATGGAGCCGCACCCTAGTGGCATTTACAGTCGGGAAGCTTATTATGCGCTTATAACCAATTGTTGTTCCTTTTGCCAGTTCCTGCCAACGGCCGTTAACGAATGCTTCAACGGAAAATGCTTTTACACGCTGTCCTAATTGAATGTATTCCTGTGCTAAGAAGCGGTTAAACCTGGTTGGTTTACCCAAATCAATTGTAAGCGAAGCTGCTTTAACATTGTCATCCGTAGCCCAATAAGTGTTCTTATTATCATCGGTTACGTTGCCGGCGCCAAAATCTTTACTTCCGGCGCGTACGTTAGAGGCAGTTGCTGGCTTGTTCTTCGCCAGGTTTACCGAAAAGGCAGCTTTTACCGCCCTGGCAAAATCCAATGCATTTTTTTCATCCGTTGGATGGATGAGGCCGTTGGGCATGATCGGGAAATTAAGCAGCAGATTACCGTTATGGCCAATTGAATTGTAATAAATATCCATCAGCTGTGGCACAGATTTCACTTTCTTATTCTCACTGGGGTGATAGAACCATTCAGGCCGGATAGAAGTATTTACTTCTGCTGGCACCCAGGCATTGCCGTTCTCTACTCCGTAATGCAACATGTCATATGGTACGTCTCCAGTGGCATTCAGCAGGCTCCAATTTGTTTCTCCTACCGATCCACCTTCAGTTCCGACCCACCGCAGGTCGGCACGGTCGCCTCCATCATTCCAGATGACGATACCAGGCTGTAGTTTGCGGACCAATTTATACGTATTGGCCCAGTCGTAATACGTTTTACGGTCGATCATACGGGTTTCATTTGCACCGCCATAATAGCCCGAGCCGCCGTTGGCGCCATCAAACCAAATCTCGAAAATAGGGCCGTAATTGGTAAGCAGTTCCGTCAGCTGGTTGCGGAAATAGGTAATGTATTCCGGCTTGCCATAGTCTGCCCGGTTTCTGTCCCAGGGTGACAGGTAGATACCGAGCTTTAAACCATACTCCTTACAGGCATCTGCCATCTCCTTCACAAGGTCTCCTTTGCCATTTTTCCAGGGAGCATTTTTGACTGAGTATTCCGTATATTTAGAAGGCCAAAGGCAGAAACCACAATGATGTTTAGCAGTAAGAATGATTCCTTTCATTCCGGCATTTTTGCAGATACGGGCCCATTGACGGCAATCTAATGCTGTTGGGTTAAAGAGATTAATATCTTCGTTACCATATCCCCAGGATTGGTCAGTATAGGTATTGAGCGAAAAATGCACAAACGCATAGTATTGCATTTCTTGCCACCTCATTTGATTTACCGAAGGGATAGGTCCGCATGGCGCAGGCGCATTTTTTTGCGCGAAGCTGCTAAAACAACATAGGAAGAAAACTGCTGTAAATAAACAGGTCTTAACAATTTTAGGCGTTTTCAATTTTTTACTTTTTAAATTTTGAAATTGGCAGTTGCTTTTTGACAAATAGAATATTTTAATTTCAATTCATAGGTAACCACTTTAATAATTCAACTTTATTGAACTTTAATAATAAGTTCATCGCCCTTAAGCGTTTTGGAAAAAGCTTTTAAACGAATTTCTCCTGCTTGTTTGTCTGATTGTACCAGCACCATGCAGTAACCGTTAAAAGCCATGCGCTGACTCGCTTTGTCCGGTTCATGGCTGCTTGGATTGCCGTTACCCGTGCCGATGATTTTTCCTGGCCCCTCAATAGAAAAGGTGACAAGGTTATCAGCCACCGGGACAACCCTGCCTTTTGAATCCTTTATGGCAACCCTAATGACCGCCACATCGCAACCATCGGCCTTAAGCACTTTGCAATCGCCGTTCAATCCCACCTGTGCGGGAGCAGTTGTTGTTTCAACAATGTCCCTGGTCACCAAATTTCCGCCTTTATAACCCCGGGCTTCGAGTCTACCCGGCTTATATACAAGTTTCCATATCAGTTTAGTATACGGAATTGCTTTTTGCGTACTTATCCTTTTGCCGTTGAGCAGTAGCTCTACCTCATCGCAATTGGTGTAACAATGCACCTGTGTGCTGTCCCCTACTCTGCCGGGCCAGGTCCAATGAGGAAAAATATGGACTATCGGTTCGTTTGTCCAGGCAGCTTTGTATGCATAGTACCCGTCTTTGGGGAAGCCGCATATATCCATAAATCCGAAATGAGAGGTAACGCAGGGCCACTGGTATGGCGTAGGCTCGCCACGGTAGTCAAAGCCCGTCCAAACAAACAAACCTCCAAGATAGGGGTATTTGACAATATCAGCCCAGTCTTCGCCGGGTAGCGGCCCCCAATTGGGTTGCCATAGTCCGAGGTTTGAAACATAACCTTTTCCCCAATCGTTCTGATATTCCCCACGCGTTGAAATGAAACTTGTGGCTTCTGTACAAAACTCGATTCGCCCAGGATATTTTTCATGGTCTTTCACATAGGCTAATCCTTTGTCGCCATAGTTATACCCCACAACATCCAGCACATCGCTATATCCGCCTTCATTCCGTCCATGGTTCATCGCAGCAGTCACCGGGCGGGTAGGATCAATTTTATGCGTGAGGTCGACCAGCGATTTAAGTATCCTTGCCCCTGTTACCGTGCCTTGTATCCATTCTTCATTTTCCATACTCCACATAAATATGGACGGGTGGTTGCGATCCCTATATAACATGGTTGTTAAATCCTTTTTCCCTTCTTCAGAACTTGACAACATGCGGTTTTCGTCCAGTACAAGAAAGCCCATCCTGTCGCACATATCAAGCAGTTCCGCAGTAGGTGGATGATGAGAACAACGATAAGCATTGCAACCCACTTCTTTGAGCAGCTTTAATTTGTATTCGTTTATCTTATCAGGAAGGGCGACACCAATCCCGGCAAAATCCTGATGGTTACAGGTACCTTTTACAGGATAAAGCTTTCCGTTCAGAAATACGCCGTTTCGGTTAATTTCTATTGTCCTTACCCCAAAAGTGGTTTCGTAATTGTCGATGACAATTCTGTCTTCAGAAACCTCGGTAAGTACTTTATAAAGATTTGGGGTTTCTGGGGTCCAAAGCCAAGGTTTTTTAATTGCTCCTTTTTGTGAAAATTCAATTGTACTAAACGGCTCAATTACCTGAGATGAGGTTTTTGTGTCGAGTACGACGCCTTTATTATCGACGATTTTAGAAATGAGTGTAATATTTTTAGCTACTCCATACTCGTTTTTAACATTGGTTTTTATGTTTATAACAGCTTCATCAGACGAAACTAAGGATGTGGTAACATAAGTGCCAAACCGGTCAACATGAACTGGGCTTGTTTTATTTAGCCAAACGTGCCGGTAAATCCCGCACCCCTCGTACCACCAACCTTCGTATTCGGTCGCATCAACCTTTACAAGAACAACATTTTTGCCTTCGTTACCGTAACGCAAAACATCCGTCAAATCGTAGTTTGAAGGTGTATAGCCGCTTTGGTGGTTGCCTAAAAGCTGACCATTGACCCAAACGGTACTATTTCTGAAAATTCCATCAAACTCTATAGATATTCTTTTCCCTTTATCGGTTTCCGGTATTTCAAATTCTTTTCTATAAAAGCCTACCCCACCGGGCAAATATCCGCTGACAGCAGGCGCACTGCCAATTGATTTATCATTAACAAAAGTGCCCTCCACACACCAATCGTGTGGAAGATTTACCTCCTTCCAGTCTTCGGGTTTGAATACGGCTGCTTTATCGACATCAGTGTAAGCAATAACGGCTTCCTTATTTGTTTCAACTTTAACATTGATATCAGTTAAACCACCATAACCGGCAGCTTTTACCGCGCGTTTTATGGCTATATCGCCTTTGTGAAATTGCCAGTTAAGATCAAAACAATCTTTCGTCCTTTTCGAAACACCTGCTTGCTGCGCATTTTGCGACATTCCTTTTATCGCGCAAAACAATAAAAAAAAGCAGATGCCGCAATATCTTATTAGTCTTTTAAACATTAATCTATTTAATTTCTTCACTCAATATAGTAGGATCTTATTCGTTAATTTCGACCAGTTCAGGCTCTTCAGAGGGTAATGTAAAACTATCAACAAAGGTTTTACCTGTCAATATTCCTTTAAAGGTGCCTTTTACCTCAATTTCGGCTGGAGTCCGGCCGGTGTTAAGATACAGAATATGATTTTTATCAATTTGCCTGGCCATTACGCCGTCGGGTACCTGTGGCCCTTTTTTAATGCCCAGTTCATCTATCAATTTATCAAGCAATGGGCTCAATATTTCGCCACTGGCAGGCAATCCAACGTAAATTGCTCGGCCTTTGCCGTATTTGTTGGATGTAATAATCGGATAATCTTTATCCAAACTGGTTATGCTTCCGAGGATTTCAGCGCCTTTTGATTCAATAACGTCATACCGGGTTGATTCAGTTCCAATAGCCTTCCCCTGATAATTTAATTGGATTTTTTTGCCTGTAAGCGATGCGCGGGATAACTCGTTCATTTGTTCTGTTTCTTCATAACCTGCAACACGTATTCCAAAAACATCGCTTAGCCGCCCCGGATGGGTAGATGCAAATACTTTCCCGGTTTCGTCAACCACTGCGGAATTACTCGTCATAACAACAGTCCCTCCATTTTTTACAAACTCCCGAATTTTATTGGCAGTTGTTTCGTCCATTACAGTTACACCGGGCACAAAAAGTAATTTATAGTTTAATGAACTCTTGCTGATCTCAACAACGCGGGAGTCCATATTGCGGGAATAAAACAAATTCCAGCAGGCCTGTAATTGTTGGTCCTGGGCCTCGGGGAAAGCACTACTGGCTATCTGACTTGGAAAGGAAAATGCCAGGCCCACTTCCGGTCTAGACTTGTATGGAAAGAATTTTTCGATCTTTTTAAACTCGCTGGCTATTTTTTTATATTCATCATATTTACGGTTGGGAATTCCGTCCCAATCAAGCATCCCTTCCAGGTATTGTTCCTCGCCAGACCACATACTTTGCCACGTCCATCCGCAAACCATTTGATTACCGTACATCAATGTGGCATAGGCCGATTTTCTGATCGAATTAGGTACTGCCGTCATTGTAGTAAACTCACTGCACCAGAAAGGATTTGTGCTTTCAAATTGGATGCGTGCAATTCCAAACAAGGCGTTGATCACACCCCAATTAGTTATTAATGAATTCCCTGGATAAAAGCCCGCACCTTCACGTGTCAATTTACCTGAATAAGCTATCTGTGAATAATCGAAATATTTCATAGCGCTATAATACCAGGCATTGGTATTGGTTAAAGCATTTGGCGCATTTGAATTAACCACATCGAGCACTTTAAAAAGCACCTGGTTGACCTCATCAGAAATAAAGCGCCTGAAGTCTAATATTTTCTCTGGTGCGCCGTTTTTTTCGCCTGTTACGGGTAGGCCAACTTCATCAAAATCGTTTATCCTTCTGGACCAACGTTGTGTGGCCCAGGCTTTGTTAAAATTATCAATGTTCGAGTACTTTTTCGTTAACCAAACAACAAATCTTTTTCTCACCGTTTCTGAATAGGAAATAGGGCCATCGCCTGATTCATTATCAATACCAAAAGCTAAGAGGGCCGGGTGTTTGGCATAATGCTTTGTAAGTGTATCAGCAAAACGTACGGCATATTTTTGGTACATCGGATCGCCAACATCAACCATGTAGCGATGGTTCGGATATTGCGCATTGCCAGCCGGACTGGTAACATCAATTGAGGGATATTTATGGTGCAACCAGATAGGCGCCGGACGGATAGCAATATCCAGGATCACCTTGATCCCGGCCTTGTTCATCAAATCCATCACCTTGTCGAACCAATCAAAATCGAACTTGCCTTCAGAAGGTTCATAACTATCCCAGGCCAAATGCCCCATACGGACCGACGTAAATCCGGCAGCTTTCATCAACGCTATGTCATTCTTGATTTTTTCAATGTCCTTGTTATCATGCGGATGGTAATTTGTGCCGACATATAATGTTTGAGCCTTAACTGACAACGCGGCCAGCAGGAGCATAGAAAATATCAAAAAGTATTTATTCGCTATTTTTGTCATTGGGAGGTAATTACAGGGTATATAGTTGATGCTTTTTGTTATTTTGTTGACGGTTTCGAACGACAAAGGCGGCTAGTGAACTGTTTAAATAAGTCAAAAAATAAATTATCCACCGGGTTTAAATTGTTCTAATTGGTCGAAACGATTCAAAACAGCATGATTAATCACATCCGCATTGAACCATTACTAAAGGATGAAAATATAATTACTCAAAAAAAGGAGATAGCAGAATTGATCAAAAATACAGAACAAATGTTCAAACGACTATAACACGCTTTGAATTACCATGTTAGATATTGCTAGTTAGTTAGTATGATCATTTTTTAGAATCTCTATTGGCATTTTTAATCACATCGGTCAGTCCATAATCATTTAATATGGTCTGGACTTTGGTTTTCCGGGCAAAATGAGTATCGCCTGAAAGAAGACTCACGAAATGAATTAGAAAATCGACATACACGGGTAAATAACTAATTTACGCCATGATTTTTGAATTTACTGCATCTCCTGGGTTTGACTTTATTACATTGTTTTCAAAACAGATTAATGTTCCTGTGAGGGATAACGTATTGGAGATCCCGAAAGAATTGGGAAAAGGATATGTACGTAAAGTTGGGTTTGGAGATGATTTCAAATTAACCATCCACCATTATGTTTTGAATGAAGATCTGATCATCAAACGTAATCCGGCTGCAAGCGCGAACGATGTCCGCACCATTTTCTTTTATAATAATGCAAGAGATCTGGAAGTGAGGTATAACAGCGGAGAAAATAAACCATTTTCACCGAAAAATAATTCTTCCATACTCTTGTCTACAAATGACCTGCGCACGGAGATCCGTTTTCCTGCTGACAGCGATATTCATTACGTAGTCGTTGGGATCACTGCAAAAAGATTACGCTCCGTTCTGTCTATTGAAAAACCAAACTGTACATTGAAAACCATCATAGCGGAAAATGCATCTTTTCTGTTTTTTGAAAGTTTAGACCCTGAAATGCAATTGCTACTTAAAAATATTGTATCAGTCGACATGAATAACTCCCTGAATAATTTCTATGTGCAAATTAAGGTCCAGGAATTAATTTACCTGCTTTTTAGTAAGCTGTCGCTCAGGGAGAACACGACCTTTAAAAATATCAATAGCAGCGATGCAGAAAAACTCCTGGTTATTCGCAACAAAATATTGAGTGATCTGAGTACCCCGCCGGTTTTAAGGGAATTAGCCAAAATTGCTTCGATGAGCGAAACGAAACTTAAACAGCTATTTAAGCAAACATTTGGTGATACGATCTATAATTATTACCAAAAGGCCAGAATGGAAGAAGCTGCCTTTCTCTTAAAACAGGCTAAACATTCCGTTTCAGAAGTAGGCTACGAATTAGGGTTTTCAAACCTTAGTCATTTCAGCAGATTATTTGAGAAGCAGTATGGCATTACGCCAAAAAAATTCTCCTACACCGCATAAATTTTCTTTTCTCCTTTGCTTTACACAATTGCCTGCCGGATAAGACTATTCTTTCGCCTTTTCCGGCTATTTTACCCATTTGCCAGCTTTTAATTTTGCTCCTGTAAATAGTGACGGCAAAAGGGAAAGTTTTTCTATGCCTTTTGGAAGTCCACTTTAAAGCTAATAATAATGAAAGCAATACAATATAAGGCGTTTGGCAATTCAGATGTGGTTGAGGTGGCAGAGATATCTCAGCCGGAAATCAGGAACGAAGATGAAGTGTTAATCCAGGTTAAAGCAGCCAGCGTAAATCCTTTGGATATCAAATTACGCAACGGAATTATGCAAACGATGCGTCCTGTCAATTTGCCGTTTGTGCCAGGTGCAGATGTAGCAGGAGTAGTGATCGCCACCGGGGATAGGGTAATCCAATTCAAAGCAGGTGATCAGGTGATCGCTGTGACCAGGGAAGGTGGGTATGCCGAGTACGCGCTGGCAAATGTAAATCATGTTGCCCTTAAACCTGCTAATACCTCCTTTGAAGAAGCAACCTCCCTGGTGGTTAATATAGGCACTGCCCAATCGGTATTGTTTAATGAAGGAAAATTAGCGAAAGGTCAGAAAGTATTGATCCAGGGAGCTGCAGGCGCAACAGGCGCTGCTATGGTGCAAATGGCAAAAAATGCCAGGGCTTATGTTATTGCTACTGCATCCGGAAAAGGCGTCGCGTTAGTAAAAAGCCTTGGTGCGGATGAGGTAATAGATTACAGATCGGAAGACCTTACGGTCTTGGCTAAGGATATTGACCTGGTGGCGGATTGCGCCGGCGGGGAATTCCAGCATAAGCTGTTTGAAGTATTAAAGCCTGGAGGAAAATTATTGAGCATCGTGATCCCGCCTTCCGCCGAGTTAGCCGAAAAATACCAGGTTGAAGCACGGTTTATCAGTTCCAATATCTCAGCGAATAGTTTGAGCGACGGTTTGCTTTTGGTCAATGAAGGAAAGCTTCGTCCCATCGTTGCAAAGACATTCAGGTTAGAAGAAGCTGCGCAGGCGCAGGATTACCTGTCGGCTGGCGGAGTCAACGGCAAAGTCGTATTGCTTGTCGCACAATAGCAAAGGCGACCAGGGACGGTCTAATGAAAGCAGCTATCGATTAACTATACGATTTACAACAACAAAATAATAATAAAGAGAACATGAAACTATTAGAAAAGATAACATTAGGAACAGAAATATTGCAGAACGCCATCGCGATGGCGCCCATGACCCGCAGCCGTGCCAATAGCGAAGGTGTCGTGTCCGACCTGACCGCGTTATACTATGCACAACGTGCCGGTGCGGGGCTTCTCATTACAGAAGCCATCAACATCTCGGAACAGGCATTGGGCAGCCCCCTGACGCCCGGCCTGTATAGCCAGGACCAAATTGATGCGTGGAAGAAAGTAACGAAATCCGTTCATGACAAAGGAGGCGTGATCTATGCACAACTTTGGCATACAGGCCGTGTTGGGCATTCGGCGGATAAAAAGGGAAACCTTCCTGTAGCACCATCTGCAATCGGGATAAAAGGGCAGCAGCACTTCACGTCCCAGGGAATGAAAGATTACGAAACACCTCAGGAATTGACTACTACAGAGATCAGGCAGATCGTAAAGGATTACGGTAAGGCTGCCAGGAATGCCATCGAAGCCGGTTTTGATGGTATTGAATTACATGCAGCATTCGGATATTTGCCTAACCAATTTTTATCGGAAAGTGCAAACCTCCGGACTGATGAGTATGGGGGCAGCATCGAAAACAGGAACCGCTTTGTGCTGGAAGTTATGCAGGAACTGGTTGATGTAACGGGACGCGATAAAGTCGGCATTAAGCTATCACCAACAGTCTACTATAACAATATAGAAAACAGTGATCCCGTTGCTCAATTCAACCCTTTGATTGAAGCATTGAATGAACTTCCCCTGGCCTATATTCACCTGATGAATGGCTTATTCCCTTTGGACAATTACCCTCATTATCCTAAGAATGCTTTAGAAACATTCGGTAGCATAAGTAAACACATGGTCATCGCCAATGGCGGGTTCAATAAAGATAGCGGTGAAGGAGAACTGGGAAAAGGGATCGCTAAAATAATCTCCTACGGCTCACTATTTCTGGCCAATCCCGATCTGCCTGAACGCTTTAAGTTAAATGCTGAGTTAAATGTGCCGGACGGAGCTACAATGTATGGTGGAGGCGAAAAGGGATATACAGATTATCCGTTCTTGAAAGATTAATCCGACAGTCAATGAAATCTTTTTGAGTAGAGACCACTGGAAAGTCTCTCAAAGAAATTTGAGAGATTTTTTTTATAACCTGGTTGACCAGTATGTTCTTCCTGAACTGAAGCCTACTATAAGGGTCACTGAAATAACCTTTCGAGATTATCTGGAGGGCTTTTCAATTTTTATCATCAGCGAGAGATTTTAATTTGATCTGATTTAATCCCAAATGCCGTTCTGCGTTGTAAATATCACCGGCTCGCCACCGGTTACCATTATAGTATGCTCGTGCTGCGCCACAAAACCACCTTTATTGCCAATCAACGTCCAGCCATCTGCTTGTGTATCGGCTATTGTTGATCGTGTTGAAATAAATGTCTCTATCGCTACTACCGAATTCTTTTTGAAACGTGCAGTATTTAGCCTATCGCAGTAGTTGGCAATCTCGTGAGGCTCCTCGTGCAAGCTGCGACCAACACCATGTCCGGTCAGGTTTTTTATTACCGTGTACCCGGCTTTTTTGGCTTCAGTCTCGATCAACCTGCCTATCTCCGATATTCTAACACCACCTTTAATATTGCTGATCGCTTTTCTCAATATCGCTTTCGATGTTTCTACCAGTCTGCCGTGGCCGTGAATATCTTCGCCCAATACAAACGAGCCGCCATTGTCAGCCCAATAGCCATTTAATTCTGCCGAAACATCAATATTTATCAGATCACCTTCTTTTAGGATTTTATCCTCAGATGGTATACCGTGCGCTGCTTCTTCGTTAACGCTTATACAAGTATACCCTGGAAAACCATAGGTTAACTTAGGTGCAGAATGTGCGCCTAACTGTGTCAGCAATTCGCCGCCGTAATCATCAAGTTCCTTTGTTGAAATGCCCGGTTTAGCAAATTCACGCATTTTCTTTAGCGTAATGGCAACGGCATCACTTGCCTGCTGTATTCCGACTCTTTCGCTTTCGGTAGATATAGACATTTTTGAATTTTTATCTGTGCAAAATTAACAATTAGTACATCAAAAATCTTTGACCCAATCCCCGGGTAAAAACGCAATCATGGCCAAAAAAATCGGAAAGTAGAAATTACAGATTTATCAACAATGAAACGACCTGTGCTTAATAAACCTTTGTATAAAGCGGGAGGATAATACCTTTTTAAGAGAGGTAGTTGCAATAACTGATTATTGCCTACACAGCTTCTTTAGCGTCAAAAAGTTCGCGAATTTTTGTCACGTTTAAAGGTTTGCAAATAAAACCTTTTACCTCCGAGTATGATTTAGCGCGGCTAATATCTTCACTAAAAACAGAGGACGATAAAATAAAAATAGCGGATGCACCTTCGGGGTCAATCTTAAGCCGGCTGTAATCATCCAAAAACTCCCAGCCGTTCATCACAGGCATATTAATATCCAGTAAAATGAAATCCGGCAGCTTTGAAGCATCTTGCTTTATTTTCGTTAGAAGTGAGATTGCCTGCTTACCATGCAGACATGACGTGACTACTGCACCGGGCAAAGCTTTCTGGATGAGCCTGGTTGCAATGTAATTGTTGATCTCTTCGTCTTCAACAAGCAATATGCGGATAGGATCGGTCATATTATAACTTTCATACGAAAACTTATTTGCAAAAGTTATGTACCATTACCGTTACATTATCAGGTAAAAAGCCGAGACTAGACAATGAAAACATCGTTGCTATTTTACAGATGATTTAATCTAAATGGCACTATTTCGCCACGTCCAAATCACCCCGTCACAAAGTCTATTTTACACGTTTTCGTTTTGAAACAATCAGACTAATTTTGACATATCATAAAAGGCATCAGGTTTTAAAAAACAATTATAGCTATGGAAAATCAAGATTTCACAACTGCCATACTGGTAGATCAAACACCACAGGAAGCATTTAATGCCATTAATAATGTACGCGGATGGTGGTCTGAAAATGTAGAAGGTTTCACCGATCAGTTAAACGGTGTATACTATTATCACTATAAAGACATTCACCACTGCACTATAAAGATTGCCGAACTTGTTCCCGGCAAACGGGTAGCATGGGAAGTGCTGGACAACTATTTCAATTTCATAGCGGATAAAACCGAATGGGTAGGCACCAAAATTATTTTTGACATCACGGAGAAAGATCCCAAAACCGAGATACGTTTCACGCACAAGGGCCTGGTACCGGGTCATGAGTGTTACGGCGTTTGCTTCGAAGCCTGGACAAATTATATCCAGCATAGCTTACGTAACCTTATCGCTACAGGCAAAGGCGAACCGACCCCAAAGGAAGGTGTTGGTTACAATACACAACTGGCAGAGAAATGGAATTTGGAATAATTATAAAGCACAAGTAACATAACATCTATAAGACAAATTGAATTATGGAAAATCAGGATTTCACAGTTACCTTTTTGGTAGATCAAAGCCCGCTGCAGGCATATAACGCTATTAATAATGTACGGAAATGGTGGACGGGAGAAATTGAAGGCAACACAGACAAGCTGGGTGATGAGTTTACTTACAGCTATCCGCCTTATCATTATAGCAAACACAAACTGGTGGAGATGGTGCCCGGCAAGAAAATCGTTTGGCTTATTACAGACAGTAGTTTAAATTTCATTGAGGACAAAACCGAATGGAACGGAACAAAAATCAGTTTCGATATAGCCGAAAAAGATGGCAAAACTGAGGTCCGTTTTACACACCATGGATTGGTGCCTAAAAATGAATGCTACGATGCCTGTTCCAATGCCTGGACGGGTTATATAACCGATAGTCTGCATAACCTGATAGCTAAAGAGCAGAGTCAGCCTGAAATAATCAAATAAATTATCACTTTGTGCAAACTATTTTGACAACAAAAGCTTAAAGTTAATGACAGACGGTCTTGCCGCCTACAGTATAGTTTTATGTAAACGAATTAAATACAAATAACTATGACAACACAAGAGGTAGCTAAAAAACTCGTGCAATATTGCAGAGAAGGCAAAAACATCGATGCCATTAATGAGCTTTATGCGGACAACATTGTGAGCCGTGAACAACCGGGTATCCCGCACGAACTATCACAAGGTAAAAATGAGGTGCTTGGGAAAAACAATGAATGGTACCAATCGGTAGCGGAAATACATAGCGCCAATATCTCCGATCCGGTGGTGACAGGAAATTTGATTGCAGTTGCTATGGAAATGGATGTGACCTATAAAAATAGGGGTCGCAACCAAATGAACGAGATCGCTCTTTATGAAGTAGAGAACGGCAGGATAGTTAAAGAACAATTCTTTTATAAAAACTAAGGGCTCCACCAGCACACAGACCTGGCAAAAGAGGAAGAAAGAGTTTTCTTCCTCTTTTTGCTTTGGATATTAGGTATGCCTATTTATTTTGTATCTCTATTTTACGATTCTCTTTAGACAGCGTAATAACATAAGCATCGCGCTCCAAGCTAACGTTACCCGTCAATTTGTATTTGTTCCCCCGTTTATTAGCTGAAGGTTGTTGAACGTGTAAATAAGCTTTGGGAGTATAGGCATCTGACGGGTCAAGCAAAACAGAAATTTGTCCCGACTTTTCGTTGTACGACACCCTATTAAATGTTCCTGCATCCAGCGTTAACCAAACTCCTGCAGGTGCAATATAAACCCGCGATTTTGGGCCGGTAGTTATCTCGACATTTATCCATTCGCCACTTTTCTTAACGTTACCACCAAAGGCAAGCCATCCCAGCTCTTTATCATAGGTAATATAGGTAGCAGAGTTTACAGCATAACCAAAAAAGTTAGGGCCATAATCGCCGGACAGGCCGTCGATTTTTAAGGTTGACGGGAAGGAATGGAAAGCTGCAGGGCCAAAACCATCTTCGGTAATATTTGAAATTGATCCCATTAAGCCTCCGTACCCTACACGTAACAAGTACAGATCATTGGGTTTGGTCCTGAATTCACTTAAAACCGGGATAGCATTTAGTCCCGAACCGTAATGGTGCAACTGGCGCTCGATACGTGATAGTTTACCTCCGTATAAAAAATCCCAATATCTGCGGGCCGATCCGTTATAACCCCAATGAGGAACGGTGGGCATATAACCCAAGATGGCATTGATGGTTACCTCAGCTTTATCTCTGTAGCCAAAATAATCAGACCATAAGTAAACCTCTTCCTGACCAGTTGAGTCCCATGGCATCTCGCTGCCGAATGGATACATGAGCGTATGCCAATGGTCGGCGCGGTCTTTCATCACTTTTTCCAGCTGATCGGCTTTGTCTTTCCAGCCTTCCGCTTTCAGGTCCATCAGGATCAGGTAAAAAACGGTTCCTTCCATTTGTCCGAACTGTGCGTAATATGGCGCCTGGTTAACCATAGCCATCGCTGTGTTATAGGCATTGTCCAGGTACCACTGCCAGTTTTGTTCGGTAACTAAGCCCTGATGGTTACGTGCCAATCGGAATAGCACCCAATGTGCTGCTGCCACATGCGGGTAGTTATAGGAGCGTCCTACATCATCAGCATCCTTATGGCTCCATGCTGCCCAGGTTTTATAGTTGATGCTATCGCTATAAGTACCCGCCGGCATTTGGTCTGGCTGATAATAGAATACACTTTTCTTTACCCCATACTTTTGGTCACCGCTGCTGTGCTGGATATTACCCCACAAAGTATGGTTTACAAAACGCTGCATTTTGTCGATCTCTGCTTTATCAGGCTGAACCAATTCTTTCATTATAGCGCCAAGCCAGCTTCCGGCGCCACCCTCGTCACTTAAACCGGCTATCCATGCCCGGCTATCCTGAGTTACCTGTTGTTTTTTCTCATAGTCGTAAGTAATCACCGACTGATCGCGCCTAAAGGGATCGGATTTATTCTCGTACCATTGTTTGTGCGTAAGAAAGTTTCCGTAGTCCTTTAAGACCTCTGCCTCGGGTTTAATCACTTTGTAATTGATGGTTTGGGAAAGGCCGTCGGCATAAGTAATTGTTAAACGTGCCCTGCCCCATTTCTTTCCTTTTACCTGATATATCTTCCATGGGGTATTACTCTGCGGGACTACCGCTATAGTCAATGCATCAACAGGTTCAACTCGTATAGATTTGACTTTCGCTGCATAATTTAAAAACAGCTTGCCGTTTACATCTTGTGGTAATACGTAGCCAGGTACACCTACGGCTACAGGGCGTTTGTTCTCGACCAGCTTTTGTTCAATCCCTTTTATAGAATCGGCCAGCAGGAATTTCAGGCCGTATTCATTTGTTTCGCCCGATTGAATAGTGAGCGAAGTCGGCACATTCCAAGGCTCTGCTTTTTTCCATTCGTTCTCCGCGTAAGCCTTGCTGTAAACCATCCACTCATTAAAACCTTCGAAGGTAATTCCGCGGGGCGTTGGGTCATCGAGCAATGGACTATAGGCTTCGAAAGGTGTGTTTTTATTATAAGGAACAACTAAAAGTACCGGTCCGTGACCGCTCAGCCGCGTTACCTGCAAATAGCCTGCATCTTTGCCTATGTATGGATCGTAAAAAACATTGGAGGCATGTGCTTCTTCCAAAGTTTTCTCGTGCATCAGGTTATTGAATATCATAGGGATACCCAGTGAGCCTATTTCTACAGCCTTAGTACTTATATTTTTTATTTTGAAAAGCAGCACCAGCTGACCATCGGCTACCTCCCAATATCGCTGAATATTTAATGGAATATCCGCAGGTAAGGTGCCAGATAGATCCGCCGCTGCCAATACGCCATCTTGTTTAATATCCAGGGCCTTCACCTTGCCTCTCTTTTCGGCGGTTGAATATTTTTTCCAGGCTGTATCTCCGGCAGCTCTGACCCGAAGGTTTAAATCGCCCAGGTGATACATGCCATCTCTGCTGCGCAGTTTAAGGCGATCGCCGGGGGTAAAATCAAAGCCCTTTTCGCCATTAGGCTGCAAGGCGGCTATAGTTTGCGATGATTTTACCAGTTGCAGGTGAAATGTGGGGGTATTAAAGGTTAATAGCCCGTTCTCAATACCCAATGTTGATGGTTTAGCTTCAACCTTTTTCCATTCCTCCTGTCCTGATACCGCCTGGCCAAAGACAAGCAAGATCAATAGCAGCAACAAGGTGTAAGAAACATTCAATCTTCTCAGGAGGGCAAAAGCATTAACCATTTTATTATTACTTGGGTAAGCTGTAAAAATAAAGGTATCCGGTATACTTTATTAATTATAATTTGCTTGATTGTGGCAGTTTCTTAGCCAGATTATTTGACCCCGGTAAGCTCCGTTCTAGCGGGCGTCCCCGCTTGTGGCAGCATAGGCCCAGGGATACTCTTCCTAATTAAACAGGCTCGTTGGGATGGAATTTCCAATTGCTGCATATCCAACTGAATTCGGATGTACATAATCGCCCGTCATGTTTGCTTTGATCCGCAACGGGTTTGTCGCCGGGTCCTTTACCACAGACTCAAAGTCAAGCACTGCATCAAAAGTTCCGGATGTGCGGATCCATGTATTTACTGCCTGCCGGGTTGCCTCGTTGGCTACTGTGTACTTTGTGGAATTTCCAATGGGAAGTAGTGTCGCGCCGTAAACCTTGATGCCGGCAGCATGTGCCTGCGCCACCAATGTTGTATATGCATCTGTGATTGTAGCTGCAGTGGCCTGGTGATAGGAAATGTCATTGATGCCTTCGAGCAGAATAACATATCCAACGTTAGGCCGGGCGAGCACATCATCGGCAAAACGGTGAACGCCTGATGGACCGGCAAGGTCCGAAGCTACTAACCGGTTTGAGCCAATGCCCATGTTGATCACCGAGAACGGAACGCCCGACGACAGTACGGGCAGGCGATTGGAGAGGACATCGGGCCAGTTTCCGTTGGCGTTATTTGTTGCTGCTGCCCCGTCGGTGATGGAGTCACCGAAAGTGATGGCAACCTTGCTCGTTGCCGGAGCAGAAACCTGGAGCCCCGAAACTATCACAACCTGGGTGGTGGTGTTGGTGAAGCCCGCCAGTGGAAGAGTTGCAGTAGCGACATAGTTACCGCTTTTTGAAATGTAGCTTGTGTGCAAGCCGGTTGGGTGAAAGGTGGTCGGTTTGAAGCTTCCCGGAATATAGACGCTGATTGCAACGGTAACATGCTGTGCAATAGTAAGTGTGACTGAATCGCTCCATATTTCGGCTCCCGGCGCAAGAGTGACACCGGGCTTTCCATTGAACGTCAGTGTTCGGTCACTTGTGGCAACGATTGAATTACTCGTCGAACGTAGTGCAATATGCACAGCCCCGACTGTCAGCGTATTTGTCGCGAACTTATTTGTGAGCTTTACCCTGGCCTTTGTGCCGCCAAGCTTCGAAAAGACGTTAAGCCGAAATGTCTGGTTGTTGAAGGATGGCGCAGCCTGCACAGCGCCGTTTACCGTTGTCGACAAAAATGATGCCGCCCAGCTGTCTACCCATTTTTCTGGTGGTGCCGCAACTGCTGCTGTAAAAGCACCCTGGGGAATTGGATTAGCGTCTCCATTTATGGACTCAGTTTTTTTACAAGCCCCAAAAATAGTTACTGATATGACAACAACCATTAAGGTTTTGATTTTTGCCTGAAAAGTTTGCATCTTGATTATTTTAGTGATGGTTTGATCGTCTTTCGATATGTTTTCATGCTGGTTCAACAATATCCGATTGCGCCAACAATTAATTCTTAATTCATTATTCCATCCGGAATAATTTAAAGGTTATCTTTTACAATACTTCGGTAAAATAAATTTCGTTATGGCACATAACATGCTGATATATAACACAATATACTGTTATTATATCTTTTTCCAAAACTATTTTCTATTGATTATCAAAACCATCGCCCTTGTTGGAGTTGACACTAGCAAGCCTGTAAATTTGTTAATTGCATAAACAACTTAGTGGTTTTGGTGGTGACAAAAGCGCGAAGAATTGTCGCGGATGGCAAATCCGCTTATTTTTTAGTCCGGGATTATAAATTTGGACTAACTAGGCCAGCTGTAGCCTGTCTTATTTTCTTTGCGCGCAACAATTGCGTTATTAGGAAAGCTATAATAGCTACCGCAAATACCCACTCACTGTATTTAATTGTCCAGTAAATAAATGGAGCACTTATAATCGCCCATTCACTTAATAGCTTTGCTTCGAGCTTCCGTTGATTGCTGACGATAAAAATCAAGTCATATAGTATCAGAGCCAGTATAAAAAATCCCCAAGACATAAAACCGTAAGCACAGACTAAAAGGAAAGCACCGAACGTAGCTTGCTCAGGTGTTGCTGAATGAAGCAATGCATTGATAAACACATAAAATAAGGTAACTAGGAAAACCCCTACAATATTGACCCAGTTTGTTTTTATAATATGCATGGCTTTATTACTGCACAGTTGATCTTATTTTAATTCATGTTATCCTTCCTGTGGCAGTTTGAGACTTCGGGCAACGCTAATATAATCACATCTTCATATTGACAAATCAAATTTTCTTCCCAATTAATTTTTTCGCAATTCGGGAATGATTTACCCCACATTGTGGCAATAATAATTCTAACTAAAAGCCCTGAAAAATACATAAATGGCCTATTTCGGCCCAATTAAGGCCTTTTTAATTCTAAGTTATTATTTGGTTTGGTATTTGTCCTTTGTCAATCAACCCAATTAGTTCAAAATGAAAAGATTATTCCTGATCGTCCTTATAGCAGCAGCTTCAGTAGCTGCAAAAGCGCAAAACAAAGGCGGTATACAGCTCGATTCTATCCCAGTTGTGGATGGTAAGTATCAATTCCAGGAAGTGGTTACCGTTGATAATAACGCTACCAAGGACCAGCTTTACAAAAAAGCCAAAACATATTTTATGGATGTTTTTACCGGTGCTCAAAATTCATTCCAGTATGATGATGCACAAGAAGGTAAAATTGTTGGTAAAGGCCAGCTAACCGTAAACGACTATAAAAGTGTGTTTCCAAGTGTAGCCGTCCTGAAATGGGACATCAACTATAACACCGAGATCATTTGCAAAGACGGTAAATATCGCGTACGCTTTTATGATATCGTGGTTACCAAAGAATCGCACGTATCTGAAAATAATTCAAGAACAGTGAACTTTACCATCCCTGACCTGTATGCAGGTATGGCAAAACAAAGAGGTTCGTACAAAGCATTATATCCGAGAGTATTCAATAAAATGGTGGCCAACTTTAAAGAAAGAATGGGTACCCTGAAAGAATACATGGATAAAAATAATAAAGCCGATTATGCGGTATTTTAACCGATCCCTATTTAACACTTAAACTATAAACACAGATCAAAAAAGAAATCCCCGCCGGTATCCGGTGGGGATTTTCATTGTCAGACTTTTGGTCTCTTGAAATTAACCATTAGGAAAAACCTATTTTATAATTTACGCACAACGGGCCATTTATTCTAATGCCCATCTGGCGTTAAATTCCTTACATAATTGATTCATTATTACCCTAACTTTTACAGACCATCCATATTTGCAACAAACTCCTATCATTCCAAAAGAAGATCAATTTTTATTTGTTGCAGGTCCAGCCTTAGTGTTATTAACCCTATATAGCTATGCATAAAAAAAGGCCGCGCTTTGTAAAAACCCGGCCTTCATTTCAGCAGAAAATTCAATTTAGTTCTTAGCAACAGCCTGGTCCGTCACTTTTACTTTTATCCCTTCAAAGCTTGCCGAATTGATACCTACCAACCCATAAACGGTTGTGTTATTTTTAACAACAGTGCCATTGATGTCATATTTCATCAATTCCTCTTTGTATTTGCCGTTTGCTGAACCGGCAACGGCCATATTGCCTATGGAAAGACCGGGGCCTACTGCATACCCCAAAGGTACCGAGCTCGTTTGCCCGTTAGTAGACGTCGTAGTCAATTTGGCTGGCGTCAGTAAAAGATAAAGCAAATAAATGGCCGGATGTTGTTTGGTCTCATCAAAAACCTTTGCATTATCAGCTAAAACGACTTCATTGCCATTTCCGTACACCAATTTGATGTCTTTTCCGAAAGTGAGGTCGCGGCCGCTGTTATTGCTAATTTTCACAGCAACTAATTTAATAGTGCTTTTGGCTTCTCTTTTTGCATAACGGCCATTTAATAAATTATACTTATAATCTACATTAACGGACTTATCGCTGCTACCAGAGAGATAGGTTAAAGTGTTGGGATTAATTGTTTGGTAACTGGAGGCACAACTACCGAGAGTAAAAATACTTAGTGCTAAGAGCAGGTTTTTTGTTGTTTTCATTTTGGATACTGTTTAGGTTAAACCATTACAAGATACAATACCAAAAGATTTCGGCCAACAAAAAAAAGGAGCAGGGCTGTAAGAATCTGAGCGTGAGATAAAAAAAGTTTTCCTGCATGGATTCGAACCACGATCTTCTGAGTCAGAGTCAGAGGTGCTAACCGTTACACCACAGGAAAATATAAGAAGATATATAAAGCAACCCCTTAGTGTTTTGAAAGGGTATCAATCCATTAGTTATCAAAGCTAAGTTTTCTATGGGGTTTTTATCCCCTTTTTGAAAATCATTGCAATGTTGCCGAATTGATAAGGCAATGATACAAAATCAAGAGGAAATTACAAAACAAAGGGGGCAATGCCCGGTTGCCGATAGTAATTGTTGATAAAAAATTAATGAAATAATAATTAAAAAAAAAGCATTTCCTCTTGCCATTTAATTAGCTTTGTTTATCTTTATAATTCCCCGGTAATTTCTTGTAATCAAAGTACTATGAAAAACATTTTGATATTCAACGATTTTTCTCCGGAGGCTGAGCACGCTGCTGAACTCGCCTTACTCCTAGCCGGAAAGACCAACACGAACCTTTACGTTTGGAACACGTTTGACAAGCTTGAAAACCCTGTGGCAAAGGAGCTCGCTGTAGCCCACGCCAACGAGGAAGAAACGGAAGTTACCACGGACAAAACCAGCTGGATAATGAAGCTGGAATCAAAACTCAACTGGGAAACCGGTCTACTCCCGGTTGTAAAATTTATTGAGGGGACTGATTATGCCATTAACCACGTATTATCTATCGTGAACCGGTACGATATCGGGATGCTGGTAAGAGGAATAGCCGGGGATGAGAGCGACCTGCTGCACATTGAGGCCGAGGCCCTGAGCTGCTCTACCAAATCAGGGTGCCCTGTTTTACTGATTCCGGAAAAGTTTACCTACAAGGCATTTGAAAAGATAGTTTACGCAACAGATCTGCGTTTCTGCAGGCGCGAAATTGTATCTTTCCTGAGCCAGTTGGCCAAACCTTTAAATGCCAGCATATTGATAGCCAATATATCAGCAAAAGGACTGCCTTTTATGGAAGATGGCTATGCCCGCACCGTTTTCGCTGATACTTTACTAACGCGGTCAAACCAGGAGCACGTTTATTTTAGCAATATCCGGGAAAGAGACATTCCCCGCGCGATTGATGTACTGGTAAACGGCATGAATAACGATCTGCTGGTACTGGTGAACAATAAGTTCCATTTTAACGAACTGGTGGGCCAAAACGCACCTTACACCATACCATCCAATGTCCTTATTCCGTTGCTTATATTTCCGTCGTAAATAGGTTTACGATTATTTATTCAGGGAATTTAGTTCGTCTGCAAACAATGACAGATGAACCAGCGTTTCAATTATGAAAAGTAAACGGCACTACCTTGAATAGTAATTTTAGCTCCTATGACAGTCAAATCCTATCCGTTTAAAACGGGGTTGATCGCGTTGATCTTGTTCCTTTGTCACTTTGCTCCTGTTAAAGTTAACGGACAAACAAAACCAACGCCTAAAACAGTTCCCCCCCCCAAAACAACAACACCTCCATCAACTGTAACAGCTCCAACAACAACCGCCCTATCTACTTATAGTATAAGGGGCGCCATGAGCAACGGACCAATGTTAAAGTTTACCCATCTGGCTGTATTAGATGCACATAGCAAGGTTATATCGCGGTGGGAAACAGACAGTCTGGGGCTTTTCAAGATCAAAGGACTTGCTAAAGGCAGGTACAGGCTTGTAAATAGTGCTATTGGTATCGATACGCCATTTAGCGTCCCCAAACAGTCGGAGAATGTACTAATTGTGAATATATCAGTTTGCAATTTTGGTGCAACAAAGGCCCGGAAAGACATAAAAGCCGGCAAACCAATGCTATTGCTTTCGGGTGGAATTGCTCCGGTGTCCTCGCCTAAAGAGGATCATTTTGAAAAGAAATATACCGTAAAATATCACGATTTTGGCGACACGCCGCCGGATATTAAATGCAGCATGGCTTACAACAAAGCTGTTTTTGCATTTCTGGATAAGAAATTCGGTAAATCATGGCGGAAAGATGCGAGAGACGATGTTATTGGGTTGAAGCGCTAGTACCGCTAACAAAAGGAGCCCGAAAATGCGGGCTCCTTTGCTGTTATTTAATGTAGTTCTACATTTTCTTTAAAGGGCGTAAAGGTCGGCGCTTTGAGCTGATGTAAACCATTTTGCCATTTTTGACATTATTGTCGTCCTGGTAAAAGGCTGAATCCACCTTGCCTGTTTTATAAGTATCAGTTTCTACATACCAAACACCCACCCAATCGGAATTTTTATCGGTGCTATGTAAATTAGTCACAGCCACTATATTCAACTTCACACTGCTCAGGCTGTCCCTGAAATTTTGCCATTCTTTAATAATACCATCACGCGGAACCGTTAAGTGTTTCCCATTTGCAAAATCCATGGTTACCGTATCACCAAGATAAGCCGATCCGTTTTTTAATGTATTATCTTCCCAGTCTTTGTACGATTGCAGTACCAACTGCTCATTTTTTGCATTATCAGAAATTGCAAATGAAGACGAATAGGATGCCTTGTAAGGCATCGGCAGCGAATCCTTCCTGGCAGCGCTATCGGTTTTAGCAGCGGTACCGTCAGTTGACGTTCCGCCTTTGCAGGATGCAAACAATGCAATCGTTGCAAATAAATACAATACTTTTTTCATTGTAATGGGTTTAAAGAGTTTATGTTATAATTGGCTAAATAAATCTACCATAACATTTTGATATTCAAAATATTAATTGGATATTAATTCATCAGGAATATCCAATTTTAACACATTTAATTGGCAGTTTAGATACCATTCCACCAGCAATACTTTTTTAATTGAAACCTAATTTTATTCAAGGTATTGATCAACCTAAAATCAAAAATCATGAAACAAATACTCGTTGTGTTAGCCTTATGCGCCGTTATGTTCGGCTGCAAAAGCAAATCGGCCACAGATAATACAAGTTCCGATTCCACTGCTAAGCTCAATTACCCTTTTACACCGAAATATTCCATCAAGTGGCAAGCTGGCGATGAGAAGAATGCACTGCTGGTACTCAATTGCCTGAAGAAATATGTAGATGGTGATATAAAAGGATGTGCCGAAGCCTTTGCCGATACCGCCGAATTTATTGCCGACCAGTTTTATTTTAAAGGGAGTAAGGACAGCCTGATTAAAATGATAACAGAGATGCGTTCAGCATCAACCTCAGTCTCCAAAGACTTTGATTCGTGGATGACTACTTATTATCCGGACAAAAAAGATACCTGGGTTACGCTGTGGTATACTGAAAAGATGACCGGCAAGAATGGCAAAAAGGACTCCATATATTACGTAGATGATGTATTGATAAAGGATGGTAAGATCAGGATATACGATGAGAAGATGCGCAGGTTTGCCCCGCCGGTAAAAAAGTAGCCTAGTTATTATGTTGCAGATGTTGGTTAAAGGATTATCTTAGCTGAAAACTAAATTTACCCTTTAACCAAAATCACATTAAAATGAATATTTTTTTGCGTGCCAAACACTGGCAAATATTCCTCATCACCTTTGGCTTGCCGGTTCTGTTTCAAATAATAATGATGTCAGCTATCTTTTCTCATATCATCGGGAACCGGAATCCTGATCCGACAATAATATTCGGTTATTTCAAGTTTTTCCCGATCATAATGCTATTTTTCATGGGTGGAATGTTTGGCTGGTTTTGGTCGGTGGCTGTAGGGCTTCAAAAGTGGGTGCCGGCAACCATTAAGATGAAAATAATCAGGTTCAAAATATTCTTTTTTATTCCCTTAGTCTATATCACTTGCATCATGGTTTCTATGGGATTTTTCTTCAATTCTGATATTTTGCAAAGCAACACCCTGCCGCCTGTCTGGTTTTTTGGTCTATTCGCAATCATTTTCCCCTTACATCTTTTCTCGATGTTCTGCATTTTCTATTGCCTGTACTTTGTGGCCAAAACAATTAAGACTGTTGAACTGCAAAGGGAAACCTCATTTAGTGAGTTCATCGGTGAGTTTTTCCTGGTATGGTTTCATTTTATCGGCATCTGGGTCCTTCAACCAAAAATTAATAAGATCGTTCAGGGATATGACGATAACTTGCAAACTGCGCCAGATACGAATTAAGCTGCTCTATTCTAAGTATAAAAGAGCAAACCTTATTTGATGAAATTTGTTGGAAAATGTTTAGTGATACTTAACTTCGGCAATAAGCTTTAACATAAGCCGTTTAATCAATTTTAACCAACATCTTCAGACATGAAATTTTTAAAATCTAATTTCTATCTTGTCCTCATCATGGTTGCCGCCATTTCCATGTCGGCATGTAAAGCAAAAAAGAAAATAGTGGCCCCGACGGCCGAAAACCCGCCGCCTACCGAGGCTCCGGCTCCGGTACAACAAGCTGCTCCACCTGCTCCAGCTCCGGCTCCGCCTCCACCAGCACCGGCTCCGCCAGATTATAACTTTACCAATATCCAGTTTGAGTTTGACTCAGGAATCTTAAAAACAGAATCGTACCCCACATTGGATAAAGCTGCCGCTGAAATGAAAAAAGACCCGTCAGCCACTTTTATCCTGAAAGGTTATGCATCTGCTGAAGGTACCGACGAACATAATATGCAGCTGTCAACCGACCGTGCCAACTCGGTAAAAACGTACCTTGTAAACACTGGTGTAAACGGAGCTAATCTAACCACTAAAGGTTTTGGTGAAGCCAACCCGATTGCTGATAATACGACCGAGGAAGGAAGGGTGAAAAACCGCCGCGTGGAGATTAAAAAGCAGTAAAAAAACAACGACAAATAGTTATGGGTAAGGTAACGCTGTTATCTTACCCATTTTTCTTTTTACCCATAGCAATTACCTCATTCTCCTGCATACGCAGCAAAACGATCCTGGTGATCATATCCACCGGAAGGGGTTCATCCAGCTTAAAATGTAAGGTCATGCCTGAAATTTTGTAGCCTTTCAATTCTTCCTTAATCTGTTTAACAAGTTTACTGCTCATTGTGTATAGGCTGCAAGACTCTTTTGTTGTGCCGATACCCACCAGCATGTAGATCAGCTTAAAACAATGCACCTGATAGCTAAACACTTCCTGGGCACCGGGCGCTATAGATTTGATGATGTTGCGCAGCTCAGTTAAGCAAAGCCTGAATTCAGGCTGCTGCGTTAAAAGATAATCGTTGAACTCGTATGGCTTTGTTGTCTTTTCAGCCTTGCTCATATTAAGTTGGTTTAAACTAAAATAATCAAAATTTACTGACCTATTGGTATTATTTTACAGGGAGTTGTATAGTTTATCTCAATAAACATTTATTTTTAGGGCCTGCAGCCTATGAAAAAAGCCAGTGTAAGAATAAAAGATATTGCCCTAAAGGCGGGTGTATCTACCGGTACGGTGGACCGTGTGCTGCATAATCGCGGTCGCGTGGCTCCTGATGTGGAGAAGCGCGTATTGGACATATTAGCTGAAGTAAACTATCAGCCAAATCTTATTGCCCGGGCGTTGGGATCAAAAAAAGTATACCGTATTGCAGCACTTGTCCCCGACCCTGCATGTGATTTCTATTGGCGCCAACCACAACAAGGAATCGAAAAGGCTGAAGCCGGCCTAAAACAATATGGGGTACATGTAAACCAATACATCTTTAATCCATATGATGTATCGTCGTTTATTGAACAAGCCAAAAAAATAACTGAAGCCGGCCCTGACGGTATATTCCTTTCGCCTATTTTTTATCATGACACCCTGCCATTCTTTATAGAGTGGAAGAATAAGGATATTCCATTCGTACTGTTCAATACCCATATTGCTGAATCGGGGGCATTAAGTTATGTGGGACAGGATTCATACCAGAGCGGTTTATTGGCTGGTAAACTTATTCATTACGGGCAACCGCAGCCATGCTCCATATTGATACTTCATATTGATGAGGAAATAAAGAATGCCGCCCACCTGGCAAAAAAAGAGGAAGGCATACGCGACTATTATAAAGAAAACGATCCTGAGCAAGCTTATAAGATAATCACAGCAGAGTTAAGTCACCCTGATCAGCCAGGATTTGCTGAACATCTGTACCGGATTATTGACAGTGAGCCGTATCTGCGGGGTATTTATGTCACTACATCTAAATCTTATGAAATAGCGGCTTGTCTTGCTCAGAGAAAAATAAATCGTATCAAACTGGTTGGTTATGATCTGCTTCCAGAAAACATAAATCATCTGAACAGCGGCGGCATCAGTTTCCTGATTAACCAAAACCCCAAAGGGCAGGGTTATTGGGGTATCCAACAATTAGTGAACCACCTTGTGTTTAAAAAAGAAGTCTCTGCGCTGAAATATCTTCCGCTCGATATAGTGACTAAAGAAAATGCATCCTACTATATCAGCGATGAACTAATTCATAACGATCATTAACAGAGCGCATAAAAAAAACCGGATGCTCAAGAGCACCCGGCCATTCCACAAATCAATCCAAACAAAAATATTATGCTGAAACGGTTAATGTACTTCCGCTGATCGTTACGGTATATTTTTGCAAAGGCAAAGCTGCGGGGCCTTGCACTACTGCACCTGTTTTACTAAACTCGCTGCCATGGGCCGGACAAATAAATATACCCTGACCAGCATTATATCCTATGCTATTACCCTGATGGGTGCAGGCTACCTGTACAGCCGTGAATGCTGCAGCGGTATTCCCGTCTGCGATTCGCACTAAAATAACCCCATCCTGCGTAGTTGAGTCTCCTATATTCGGCAGCTGGCTACTCAAATCAACGTTGAATAAGTTTCCAGTACCCTTAGCAGGTGGTGGAGTGTTTCCACCCGTTGAAGGACCGGGATTACTTGATTTACCCCCACAAGATACTAATGAACAGCCGGTACATACAGCTACCAGCCCAATTCCAAGTTTTGATAAAAATTCCTGACGCTCCATAAATTATTTATTATCCTTCCATTTTTCATGGTGATTAAAATCGAACATTCTTGATATAGTAAAGCCAATGCGGAATTGCCCTCTTCCATAATCTGACTGCGTATTACTTAGAGAATTGATCTCTGAAACTGCCCTTGAATTAGTGATGTTTAAAGTAAACACATGCCCTCCGGTTTCTACCTCAATACCAAAGCCTAATGGGTCGGGGAATCCATTGTTAGTTCTAAAGCTGGAGAATGGATGTTCATAATCAACCAACAGGCTCATATGTTTGGTTACTTTGTAGCGTAATGCTCCGGATAAAGCAAAAAACCCTTTATCATTTCCTAATATATCCGGTATAGCGGTATTACTATATACATATACCGGCGATACCTGCAACGATAATGCAGATGTAAATTTACGTGAAATTATGGCTTGCCCTAAGTAAGAATTCCGTGCGCCATAGCTGGTAAAGCTCCCATAAGGCCTTACACCATACTCACCCAAAAAGGTGATGGCAATTGGCGAGCTATCATCCATTTTTTGATGCAATACGGCATACTTCATTCCGAATTCTATCAGCCCCCCTATGGTATTCCGCCCAAAATCAATATTCAAATTGTCCGACAGGCCATATTCAAAACCTATATAAACGTCGCTCACAGCGTCAAGACCGATTAAAGTTCTTCCTCCGCCGGCCGGGGTACCAATATCGCCAAAACGGTGTATAACCAGGAAGTTTAAGTTGTTCCTTTTCACCGTAGTGGTTGTGGGCGATAAGATGAGACGGGTTGCCTTAAATGCGCCGATAACGTTCTGATGCTTATCATCCTGGCTCATGGAATTCAGTAATGAATCAGTTGAGGAGGGATTCCCACCCGATTTTTTGGTGGTATCGGTTTGCTGCGCTTTCAGTCCGGCGGCGAGGGTTATAAATGTCAATGCAATCATTATTTTTTTCATGACAAGAGTGGTTATTTTGAGGGATTATTGTTCTTTAATGTTGTATAGGTTGCGGACACTCTGATCCGTATACTCTCCGCTATGTGATGAAACACAATCTGTGGAATATCAATATGGTGATCGGCACACTTAACCATAAATTCTGAAGTCATAGTAACTACGCCGCCACTTACCTTAAGGTTGCCTGTAATGGTGCGCGGTTGTGTAACTCCGTGAACCTGAAAATCGCCTGTAACGGTTACCGGATAAGTGCCATCTTTAGATACATCGATACGTTCCTGTATCTTGCCTTTAAAGGTGGCTTTCGGAAACTTATCACTTTCGATATAGTTCTCGTTAAAGTGCTCTTCCATTAATGCTTTCGGAAAATGGAAGCTGCGAATTGGGATGCTGAATTCGAGCTCACCTGTGCCGGGGTTATAAACCGATACTCCCGTGGTTGTATTAGCCTCGATATCTTCTATCGGTGCGCTTGAGAATAGGTTAACTTTAACATTTTTACAGACATAGATATCCTGTCCCGCCTGGTGTACCGTCACCCAGGCGAGTAAAATAATTAAGATATGTTTCATTTTATTTTGGTTTTGAAGGCGTATTGATGTTCCAGTTTATACCCACTGCCACTCCCGTTGATTGAAGTCTCACCTGACTTGCTCCTACATCTGATAATGGCACTTTGGTGTACGGTTGTACCGTTATACCAAATTTCGAGTTGATTTGATGGGTATACGTTGCATCAATATTTAGTACACTTAAGATATTTTTGTTTTTGTTAATCACGGTATAATGCAAAGGCCCGGCATTGTTGCTACTGCCATAGCCATAGTTGTCCGTAGTACTACTACCATAATTAAACTGGTAATCTTCGCGTAGCATAAAGTATGACGACAGACCAGTACCGATGGTAATAGAATTGGCCCTTTGATGGTATACCTGGTAATTAACATTGAGCGGTATATCCAGCATACGGCAATTGGCGTTTACACTGCTTGGATTTGTCGTGAACTTATACGAGGTGTGATAGTTATTAAAGTTTGTCAAGTAGGGTTTAATGTCATACTGAGCACCGGTACTGATGGTCCACTTTTTGAAAGTGGCGGAGAACATGGCACCGAAGTTACCGCCAACTTTTGTTTGCTGGAACGATGAGTTTACACCATTCAAATCAGAGGAAGCCAGGACGCTAAAAGCGAATACCGGTCTGCTGCCTAAGGTTTGGCGTTTAATAGTTTTAGTGGTTGTATTGGCAGCTATCGCTTTCTGACCTGCATCAGCTTTAGCATCGGCGTTACCTAATGCTGTTTTGTCGTCTGCTTTGGCAGCATTGTTCCCATTGTTCGCTAAAGCGTCAACCTTTTGATTTGATTGATCATCAGCCGTACCTAATGCTGTTTTATCACCCTTGTCTGCTGGTTTGCCCTTATTTGCTAAAACATCAGCCTTTTGACCAGTTTTACCATCGGCCGCACTTGATGGTGTTTTATTATCGGGAATGTCTGATGATATCTTTTTATCGGCTTTGTTATTTGCAATATTCTCAGCTAAAACAGGTTGTTGGTTATTGGTATTCAGGCTTTGATTACCAGTACTACGGCGACCCTTCCCCGAAGATAAGGGAAAGAACGTTTTGCCACTTTCCGCGCGACTCTTCTTAGCAGACGTGGTGGTGGCATATTGGGCAGATTGTGTTTGCTGTTTGCCGCTATCTGCCGCTTGCCGGGTAAGTTCGCCGCTAGTACCGGTATTACCTTTTGCCTTATCAATAGCTTCGCGTTTAACTGGGTGCTTAACGGCTATCTGATCTTTCTTTTCCGGCTTTGTCTCATTGGTCTTGAAAAACAGGTACCCTAAAAATATCAATAACATTGCTGCAATGCTGCCTGCAATAGGCAGCCAAAAAACAATAGCAGAGCGTTTGTTGCTTTTATCAAGCATTTGCTCCATAGCATCCCAATCGGCATCGCGGAATGCTGCTTCGTTGACCGGATCTTCCAGCCCCTTTTTAAATAAACCGTCTAATTTGTCTTCCTTTTCGGTGTTCATCCCGTTTTAAATATTTTTCCTGATAAACAGATTATGTAAGTCGACCTTATTAATGGCTACACTTGGTGAATAATCCATTCCTTTATTATAATTGGTATTGTTGGCTTTGCTATCAGCCTCCAATATCATTTGTTTTAATTTTTGCCTGGCTTTATGCAGATTTGACTTGGATGTGCCGGATGATATTTCCAGCATTTTGCCAATCTCTTCGTGCGTATAGCCTTCTATAGCATAAAGGTTAAATACCGTGCGATACGCATTCGGCAATCGTTGTACCATTGCTAAAAGGTCTTCATAGTTCAGCTTACGATCGGGCAGTTCACCATCCGTCATATTTTCGGCCTTATCCAGATCATCGGCATAAGCCATTTTCAGATTGGCACGATAATAATCGATGGAAACATTTGTCATGATTTTACCCAGCCATGCCTTGAACGGGCGCGTAGTATCGTAAGTATCAATACGGGTGAAGACTTTGAAGAACCCCTGATTCATTACCTCGGCAGCTTCATCGCGGTTGTTGGCGTAGCGCAGGCATATCCCCATAGAAAAGCCGTAAAATGCCTTATACAGCATTTTCTGACTTCCCCTATCCTTCCTAATACAGCCCCCGATTAGTTGATGTAACTCTTCTTCGCCCATCCGGTAACCCTTTAGTTTTATTAATTTTTAACCTTATCTGACTCTAAACACGTTGTTCAGTCAAGAAAGGTTGCCTCCGTTTATTATTAAATTGTATTTAAAATTACAAATAATTGAAAATCAATATATTGTTTTAAATATTAAAAGATACTTTTTTAATATTTACTGGCAGCAGCGCTGCAGCCGCATAAATTTAAGCAATCAGGCAACCATTCATTCCATTTAGCCGTGATATTATTACCAAGCGTATCAATCTATGGTTCCTGTTTCTGTTGTTATTATTACTAAAAACGAGGCTGAGATGATTGCCTCCTGCATCAGTGCGGCCCAATTAATTACCGATGATATCATTATTGCCGATAACGGCAGTACAGACGATACCGCTGCCATAGCATTAAAATATGGCTGCCGGGTTTACCATGACCATTGGGATAATTATGGCATTAACAAAAACAAAGGCATTGCCCGGGCAAAATATAACTGGATATTAAGCATTGATGCCGATGAGATAGTGGACAAAGAACTAGCAACCGCAATACATCAGTTATCCTTAAATGATCCTTGCACTGTTTACGATATAAAATTCAGGTCATACTATGGCAAAAAACTGATACGCTTTGGCAGCTGGGGCCGCGACCACCATATCCGCTTGTTTAACCGAACCAAAGTAAAATGGTCGGCATCTCCGGTACATGAAACGCTGCTACTGCCAAAAAACGTCATCATAAAAAGACTGGAGGGCCATTTGCACCATTACTCTGCAAAAGATTCAGCGGAGTTTATGAGCAAGGCTGATCAATATGCCAGGTTAAGTGCCGCCAAATATTTGATGAGCAATAAAAAACCGACCTTCATTAAGCTGCATATTGCACCGTTGTTCCATTTCGTTAAAAACTATATTGTATTTTTAGGCATACTGGACGGTAAAGACGGATGGAACATTGCCTGGATGATATCGAAACATACCCGTCGTAAATATCAGTTGCTGAAAGACCAGCCAGGGCATATGTATGATGAAGAAACAAAAAGGAAAGATGATCTGGTGGTGGAGTATTAAGCCCTAAGTCGAAAGTCTTACGTCATAATGAGAAGAGCTCTTATAAAAAATCTTTCGGCCAATACCTTACAGCTTATCATTAACCAGTTAGCGGGGCTCATTATCTTTTACATTATTTCCAAAGGACTGGACAAAGACAGTTTTGGTGAGATCAACCTGGCATTGGCACTGATGCTGGCTGGATTCAACATCCTCTCATTTGGTATTGATCAGATCGCAGTTCGAAAACTGGCATCCGGTGAAAATCCCCAAAATATCCTTCCGGTTTATTTATGCCATGTATTGATTACAGGCTTTGCTTTTTACCTGTTGCTATTTTTGGGGCGGTTCATGTTCACTTCATTAAGCGCTTATGATGTGATCTTATTCATCGGTGCAGGCAAACTGATGATCTATTTTTCGACGCCATTTAAACAATCGGCTATTGGTTTGGAGCGGTTTAAACTATTGGCAGGCATTTCGATAGTTTCGAATTTGGTACGGGCGATTGGTTTAATAACGCTGGCTTGTCTGCATCAGATTACATTAATCAATGTGATCATCATATTTATTGGAGGGGACATACTGGAACTGACCGTCGGGACTTGTCTTTTCGCATTAAACACAACTTTCCCTATCAGTATCCAATGGAATAAAAACCGATATACAGCTTTAATAAAAGAATCGTTGCCGCAATTCGGGGTAACCATCATCACCTCTGCATTAGCGCGGTTCGACTGGATATTTATTGGTTTGGCATTATCGGCAGCGAAATTGGCTGAATATAGTTTTGCCTACAAAGTTTTTGAATTATCTACCATGCCGCTGCTGGCAATAGCTCCGCTACTGATTCCCTGGTTTACGCGTTTATTTAAGGACGGTAATCAGCCTGACACAGAGCGCCTGAAGTTTCTTGTGAGGATAGAAATGGTGATTGCTGCCTTTACTATTGTATTGATCAATGTTTGCTGGGCGCCGGTGATAGATCATATTACCGATGGAAAATATGGCGGTGTGAACGTGCTCACCATATTTATGCTGACGTTATGTATCCCCTTACAATACCTCACCAACTTTTTATGGACCATCAACTTTGCAAAGGGACGGTTAAAGATGATCTTTCATGCGTTTGTAATTACATTGATCGTCAATGTGATTGGCGATCTAATATTAATCCCCATCTTCAAAAATGAAGGCGCTGCCTTTGCTTACCTGGCCGGGTATATTGCGCAAACTGCGTTTTATATTTATAAGAATGATTTGAAAGAGCTAAGCAGGGCCCTTTACACTTGTATTATTTGTACCGCTTGTGCGTGTGTTAGCTTTTGGGGTGCGAAGTACTTGTTCACTACTAACTGGATTGCGGTAGCTGGAAGTGTTTTAATTTATGCTGTATTGCTATTAGCGACCAGACAAGTGAGGTTAACAGACAAGGATAAGATACTTGGAATGACGTAGTTTACGTGTTTCATATGCTAGCCTCACCCCACCGGCGCTACGCTAACTCGCTGTTCAAAGTCCCTGACTTCGGACAGCAATTCAAAGCAACAATTCACAACGGAATAAATATTCTGTTTTCCTTCCCTCATCAGGCAACCGTTACACTTAACAGGGCGTAATTCTTTTAAAAAGGAACCACCCGATGACCGCCAGTACCGTTGTTTCATTTTTCAGGAAGTTGCGTAAGCTGGCCGATTGGAGGCTGTTGCTTTTCCTGGTACTGTTCCTGAATGTAAAGATGGCAATCAAGGTGCCGGCCATCGCACTCATCTACCTGCTGCAGTTCAATTTTAAATTCGGTTTTAGCTTTAAAAATCCCCGCCTGCCGCTTTTTTACCTGATGGCAATCGGTATAGCACTGTTTAATTGGCTCATCCGTCGCCATTATTTTAACATCAATTATAATGTCGTTTTGTTAACAGGTATAGGTTTTTGGGTACTGTGTATACTGGCTATGCACCAAATAAAGCTGTTTGTCGATAACAACGATACAGAAACCATTCACCGTACCATAGTCGCCTTTTTTATTATCAATGCGGCGCTGTCGTTTCTAAATATCGCTGCCATCATATGGGAAACCGGCTACCTCAACCCCTACACCTACCAGGGACAATTTCAGAAATATTTTATCAGCACTGGCGACTACATCCGTGGGTTAACCTTTGATACTTCGACAACGAATGCAGTATTAAATGCCTTTGGATGCATCTATTTTTTGACTAAAAAGAATGTGAGCATGCTTCTGCTGTGCATGGCTGTGATGCTGCTTACGGCAAGCAATTTCACCAATATGATATTACTGCTTTGCTTTGCAATACTATTCATTTTCAAAAGCACACGCGATCAGAAGAGCCTGATTGCGATCTGCGTTATGTTCCTGGTGGTTTTTATGGTGAAGCTATCGCCACAAAACTACATCTATGCCCATGAGGTGGTAAAAAACACGCTGCATCTCAATGCAATACGCAAATCTGCGCCACCTAAACCAAATATCCCCATTACGCTAATGCCGGATAGTACATTGAACGCAAATCAACGCAAACAAAAAACTGCCCAGAAATATATCGACAGTAATTATGCAGTACATCATCAGGCGGCCGTACCCCAAAAGCCGAGTATCCAAAAACCAGTGATTGTTGGCAAGGCGGCTCAGACTGTTAAATACAGCCAACCTGCTCCGATAAAGACACAGGGTGGCCGTATCATACTACCCAAACCCGACATTAATACCCGGCCATATCAGCACGTTGACGATACCAATGATTATCAGCGCCGCTTACTCTCGTTCATTGATACTCATAAAAGCAACCTGCCTATATCTTCCCAGGTAAATTACCGATCCAATCTGCCGGGGAAAGCTACATGCACAATGCAAACCCTTCATTTTTTGCTGATTCATCCGCTTAAATTAATTGTGGGCGATGGCATGGGTAACTTTTCATCAAAACTGGCATTCCGGGTAAGCGGTTTGGGTTTTGCTGGTGGATACCCTCAGAAATACGTTTATCTCGATCCTGATTTTTTATCAAACCACCTCGATGTCTATCTCAATTATTTCAGCAAAAACACCAGTCAGCATTCGCTCAGCAATAGCCCTGATTCGGTTTACGATCAACTGCTTGGCGAATACGGCTTGTTGGGTGTCGTTGCCTTTTTCATTTGGTATATCTGGTATTTTCTGAAGCATTATAAAATTCTGACCTATGGACTTCCCATCCTGCTGATGGTGATGTCCCTGTTTTTTATAGCCTACTGGTTTGAGCAATTATCCATCCTCATCTTTTTTGAGCTGCTGCTATTGCTCGATATCAAAGAGAATACACCTAAAACACTACTAAGAAATGCGTACTGATCGTCGGAAAATAACTGTGCTGATGCCTGCCTATAACGCGGGTAAGTATATCCGTGAGGCGATTGAATCGGTATTGCAGCAAACCCACAGCGATTTTGAGTTACTTATTGTTAATGACGGATCGACGGATGATACCGTAAGTGTGATTCTCTCTTTTAGCGATCCCCGGATTGTGTTGGTGAATAAAGAGCATGAGGGCATAGCGCAAGCGCTTAATACTGGGTTACGGCTGGCTTATACCCATTATGTTACCCGCTTTGATGCCGACGATGTTTGCATGCCCGACCGGCTGGAGAAACAATTCAACTTTTTGGAGGACCACCCTGATTATGTACTGGTAGGCAGCGATGCAGAGTACATTTTGGAACATGGCGAATACCTGTTCAGTTTTAAATGCATTGCCCATTCTAATGAGGAAATTCAGAATAACATGTATGTGTATTGCCCATTCATCCACTCTTCGGTAATGTATAAAAAGCACGAGGTGATTAAGGCCGGCGGTTACAATGCTAATGCGCACAATTTTGAGGATTACCTGCTTTGGACCTCACTTGCCAAAATGGGTAAAATGCAAAACCTACGAGAGCCCTTAATCAAAGTACGTTTCAACCCGGCATCGGTAACTATTGACGAAAAATGGCGGGGCGAGCGTTTCCGGAAATTAAAACGGGCGGCTACAACACGCGGCTCAATTACCAAAGAAGAAGGAGACGAACTACTGGCAATCATCAAAAAACAGGATATCAGTAAAATAAAAGAAAGTGCTTATCATGCATTGTGCTGCAAAAAATTCCTGGCTGATAATTATCATCCGCTCGAAGCCCGCCGGCATGTGCGCAAAGCCATCAGTATTCAACCACTAAGGTTTGACAACTATCTGCTGTACGCAGTGAGTTATATGCCTGAATCATTTATCGCATGGCTGCATAAGCAAAGTCCCAACAGATTATAACCAACGATATGAAAGTAGCATTTATAACACGATCGACCCTGTTTGATGTACCCGGCGGTGACACGGTGCAGGTGGTACAAACTGCTCGTCACCTCGAGCAGTTAGGCATTATGACAGAGATTAAGTTATCAAAGGATGAAATTAACTATGAGGATTATGACCTGCTGCATTTCTTCAACCTGACACGACCGGCTGATATACTTTATCACAGTAAAAAATCAGGGAAGCCATTCGTGGTATCTACCATCCTGTGCAATTACACTGAATACGATAAACATCACCGCAAAGGCGTTGGTGTCATATTCGGCTTTCTGCCGGCAAACAGTATCGAATACCTGAAAACCATTGCTCGTTGGGTATTGGGCAAGGACCACCTGGCCAGCAAGGAATATCTGTGGAAAGGGCAGCACCGAAGCATAACCGAAGTTTTGCAGCGTGCCTCGATGGTATTGCCCAACTCCGAATCGGAGTATTGTCGTATCATCAAATCGTATCCATGTAAGATCAACCATTCCATTATTCCCAATGGTGTTGATCAGCATTTATTTAAGCGTAATCCGGCGGCCGAAAAAGACCCTAACCTGGTATTGTGCGTGGCACGGATTGAGGGTATCAAGAATCAATTGAACCTGATCAAAGCGCTCAACAATACCCGTTTTAAATTGGTTTTGGTCGGCTCGCACGCACCGAATCAAAAGCCTTATTATGACGAATGCCGGAACATAGCTGCATCCAACGTCACTTTCATCAACCATATTCCGCAAAAGGAATTACTGACTTATTACGAGCAAGCCAAAGTGCACATCCTTCCAAGCTGGTTTGAGACTACCGGGCTAAGCTCTGTTGAAGGTGCGGTAATGGGCTGTAACATTGTAATAACCGATCGTGGAGATGCGAAGGAATATTTTGGGAACCATGCTTTTTACTGCAACCCGGGAAAGCCAGAAAGCATTTTTGAAGCAGTGAAGAAAGCCAGCGAGAGTCCGTATGACGAAAATTTATACACCCTGATATTAAGAAAATATACTTGGCAGCAAGCCGCAACCGAAACTTTAAAAGCATATAAACAAATAACAAACTATGAAGAACTTGAAGATTGCTATACTGGGAACGCGGGGAATCCCCAACTATTACGGGGGGTTTGAGCATATATCGGAGTATGTGTCGGCGGGGTTGGTAAAAAAAGGCCATTCGGTAACAGTTTACAACTCGCACAATCATCCCTATAAAGCCAATACCTGGAATGGGGTGAACATTCAGCATTGTTATGACCCTGAATACCTGATAGGCACCGCAGGTCAGTTTGTTTATGATCTGAACTGCCTGATGGATGCGCGCCGCAAAAAATTCGACGTAGTATTACTAATGGGCTATACCAGCAGTTCGGTGTGGGGCACGCTTTATCCAAAAAAAAGCGCCATCATTACCAATATGGACGGGCTGGAATGGAAGCGGTCGAAATACTCCAAACCAGTGCAGCAGTTTTTGAAATACGCCGAAAAACTGGCCGTAAAACATAGTCATTTTTATATTTCCGACTCAAGGGTGATCAAAGATTACCTGGAGAAGAAATATAACATCGTCAGCGAATATATCCCGTATGGAGCCGATCTGATCAGTGAGATAGAGCGTGAGCAGTTAGATACCGTATCAGCAAAAAAAGAAGATTACTTTTTATTAATGGCCCGTATGGAGCCTGAAAACAATATCGAAACCATACTGGAAGGCTTTAATACCAGCAACTCGCACCGTACTTTCAAGGTGCTTGGGGATACCAGCAACCGTTTCGGGCAATATATCCGTGAGCGATTTAAAAACGATGAACGGATCCAGTTCAAAGGGGCTATTTTTGATACTGCCAAAGTGCGGATGATGCAAAATAGCTCGTATCTGTACTTTCACGGGCACAGCGTTGGCGGCACCAACCCGTCGTTGCTTGAAGCTATGGCCAGCGAAGCATTGATCGCAGCGCATGATAATCCATTCAACAAATCGGTATTGCATTCGGATGCCTTTTATTTTTCCGATGCTGATGGTGTGAGGCACCTGGTTGAAAATGTTCAGCGTAACGGTACCGAAAAGGCGATGGTAAAAAACAACGTGCATAAAATTGCCTTTCAGTTCAATTGGCAAAAGATCATAAATGAATATGAGGCATTCATTGTGGAATGTCATGAACGACTAAACCATGAAAGAGTTATTTCTTATCAAAGATAATCTGGCCAATAAGGTCAGCTATTACCATGTAATGCTGCTTTTGTTAAGCCTGCCTTTCGACCGGTTTTATAGCCATTTGATCCTGGCGAGCCTGGCCATTCATACCATTATCCAGTTCAAAAAGGAATCAGTAAAACCACTTTTCACCTTACGGACAGCGGTGTTGCAATCAGTATTCTGGCTAACGCTCATAGGTACTATTTATACCATCAACTTTCCGCAATCGCTATTAGAATGGGAGCTTGATCTGCCTATTCTGCTGACACCTTTAATATTTTGCTTTAATCCGCTCGATCTGAAAAAATACCGGCAAAATCTACTATTGCTTTTCTCTTTAGGATGCACTGCAACAATAGGCTACCTGTATTTTGACGCATTGACTACTATCAGGCATTATCAATTGCCTTTGTCGTCGATTTTATCACCGGCATTTACCAATCATAATTTTTCTGAGCCGATAGATATGCATGCCACGTTTTTATCGCTGCAAATTGCAGTCGCACTTATCTATATACTATCACGATTAGTGGACGAACGGCTCAGCACTTCAACTACCCTGCTCTACCTTTTCTGTTCTTTAGTCCTCACCGCGGGAATTATTCAGCTCAGTTCTAAGTCCATTTTTGCAGCATTATTCCTGGTGATCAATTTTGCTATTCCATGGCTTTTATTACAAGGAAAAAGACGGGGATGGTATTTGCTGGTATCGGGCGGGTTGTCGTGTATCATATTGATCGGGATACTTAACTCAAATGCCTTACGTACCCGTTACCTGAATGAGTTAAAAGAAGATCTTTCACCAAAATTTGCCGGGCAAACTGTTGAGCCCCGCCTGGAGCGATGGAAAATTGCTACAAACCTGATCCGTAAATCCCCGGTAATCGGTTATGGCACCGGTTCTGAAATTCAGTTATTGCAGGAGCAATATTTCGCAAAGAAGTTTTACAGCTCGTACCTGAACAGACTGAATTCACACAATCAATATTTAAGTTTCCTGATCAAAACGGGGATATGGGGACTAGGCATTTATAGCATTACTCTTGTTTACGGCTTTAGGTGTGCCATTAAAAAAAGGGACATTGTCTTCTTCTCTTTTATGATCCTGATCGCTATAGTCTCGCTATCCGAAAATGTGTTAGATGCAGATAAGGGTGTGATGTTTTACAGCATCTTACTGAGCTATTTTGTTTTTGTTTCGGAACAACCGGAGAACATCAATATACATATAAGAGGACATAAATTTTTAAGAAAAGCGGCAACCAATCAGACGATTGAGTCGTCATTACTATAAATACAAATTGACCCATTAGATAGATTACCTTGCACGACCTCAGGAAACAAATATTATCCACCATCGCATATTTCGATCTGTTTCACTATCCGCTTACAGCGGAGGAGATATATCTATCTCTGCCTGTGAAGTGCGATACGGCCGATTTTGAATACGGGCTGAAATACCTGGTCATCGACAGGATGATATACCATTTCGATAAATTCTATGCGCTCAAAAACGAATACTTTTTAGTAGAACGCCGGTTGGAGGGGAACGCCAGGGCGGCAAAGCTAACTGACACGGCAAAAAAGGTAAGCAACTTGCTGGTCCGCTTTCCTTTTGTGCGGGGAATAGCTATTTCGGGGTCGCTTTCAAAGAATTTTGCCGATGAGGATTCTGATATCGATCTGTTTATCATCACCGCAAAAAACAGGCTTTGGATTGCACGCACGCTGATGCACTGCTTCAAAAAGCTGACTTTCCTGGTTAAGCGTGAGCACTATTTCTGCATGAACTATTACATTGACGAAGAAGAACTGCAGATACGCGAAAAAAACATATATACTGCAATTGAAATTGCTACCCTGATACCCTTACATGGGGACAGCACATTTGAACACTTTTATGCAGCCAACAACTGGACACGGAATTATTTACCGAACAAATATATGCGATTAAGTACGGCAAAAACGCTAAAACCCTCATGGTTGAAGAAGGCTTTTGAATGGCTGTTTAGTAACCGCCTGGGAAATGCATCGGATAGTTTGCTGATGAGAATAACTGCTGAAAGGTGGGACAAAAAACGTCAGCAAAAGAAATTAAACATAAAAGGGCTGATCATGGGCATGGATACCGGTAAACATTATGCAAAACCCGATCCGAAAAACTTCCAGGAAAAACTGATCCTTAAATACCAGCTAAAACTTTCACAGATACTGGAGCAATGGGAAGGCAGTGCGGTGAATTAATATTTCTTCCTCAGGGAAATAATATAATAGTCCCCGATATACTTCCATGTCCATTGGGATTTTAGGCGGTCTTCGCACTTTTTAAGAAAAGAATAAGCTGATGGATGTTTTTTTGCAAAGCCTTCCACGTATGATGGTGGGACTATAGTACATAATCCTTCAATATTTAGTACCTCAAATTCAGGCTTCAATTTTTTGGTAATGTATGACGGATTATAGTACCAGCATTTAAAATAATGCCCCTCTACGTGAGCTGTCCGGCCATTTGAACTAAAGAATCGCCTGAATGCCGTTCTAAATTTTCCTTTGAATAACAAAAGCGTTTCCCATAAACAGAATTTTGGCATTATCACCAATGTCACCATACCTTTAGGTTTGAGAAGAGCAGGTAACGATGCTAACACCTTGTCCATCTCATTGGTACAATTTAACCCGGCGAAATTGGAAAAGATCAAATCATAAGGGCCTTTATTTTTAAGCTGGTGCAAAGCTGTGTAGGAACATAGCTCGTTGGTTATCCGGTCATTCAGCCCTTTTTCCCTAACCTTCTGCCGCAATTGTTCCTGCATGCCCGATGATATGTCTGTTGCATGAATACAATGTCCCTTACCAGCAAAGAAAATAGCGTCGTCGCCTGTACCGCTATTCAATTCCAGGATATTGCTGTTTTCCGGTAAATATTGCAGCACATGGTTCCTTACCCGATCGCGCTTGTATTGAATGATGGTATCGTTGCCGTATAAACCATCAAATACAACTGACTGCTCCGAAAAAGCTTCCGCAGCGTTAGTTTCGTTGATAGGCGATATAACCTGCTCCATTACAATACCCTCTCCAGTCTTTTCAGTTTCAACTTCTCGATCATCGCAGCGGGGGTATAATAGAATACCGACAATGCTTTTCTGACGATTTTCGCATTAGCTTTCAGTGGCTTTTTGATCAGCTCAGCCAAACTGTTTTGCGCCAAATGCTGATGATAGTTCTGATGCACATACCGGTGCAACTGCTTGTAATAAGTTGGCGGAAAAGTGTTATGAAACATCAGCGCCATTTCGTCGGAATCGGTCCAATTGGTTTTGGTTTTCAGGTCGGCTTTTACACGATCATAAAAAACTGTTCCAGGCAGAGGGTAGGATACTGAAATTCCAATCTCAAAGGGCAGCAATTCATTGATCATCCGTATCGTATTTTCAATATCTTCCTTTTGTTCGCCCGGGTAACCAAACTGGATAAAGAACGACGGCTTGATGCCGTATTTTTTCATCAATAAGGTCGATTGGTGTATCTGCGCAATGGTGGTGCCTTTGTCCATCGCATCCAATATTTTCTGTGAGCCACTCTCTGCCCCTATCCATACATTTTCGCACCCGGCGGCTGCAAGGGCCTTTACCAAATCTTCGTCAACCAATAAATCGGCACGTGATTGTATTTTGAAGCGTATTGTGAAATCTTCCTGTTGTATCAGTCTGCTAAACTCCTCTACCCAACCCGGCTTTAGACCGAATATGTCATCACAAAACCAGAGGTGATCCATGCCAAATTTCTCCTTCAGCATCCTGATCTCACAAACTACATTTTCAGGACTTCTCGAATTATAACGGTTACCATAGATCGGTTTAGCGCACCAGTTACATTTAAACGGACAGCCGCGCGTGGTACCAATATTGAGCGAAAAATAACCGACGTTTTTTAGCCAACGCTCTTTATAGGGCTTTATGTCGACCAAATCCCATGCAGGCAATGGCAAGCTATCCAGATCTTTCATCACCTGCCGGCCTACTGTTTTTACCGCTTTACCATCTTTCAAATAGGCCAGGCCTTGTATTGCCGAATAATCTGTTTCTCCGTCTTTAACCGCATTGACCAATTCCATCAATGTCATTTCTCCCTCGCCGATAATCACAAAATCAGCGCCTTCCAACAGGTATTTTTCAAAACGGTCAGTTGAGTCTGAGCTGCAAACGATCACTTTACAGCCGCGTGCTTTTGCCTGTTTACTCATACTGAAAGCCGCTTGGCGCATATTGGTGAGGCACATTTTGGTGAGATAGTTAAACCCATCATCGTAGATCACAAAAAAATCAGGAATGTGCTTTTCTAATTCCGGTTCAACCTCTTGCGGACTCGTGGCAAACATGGTATCGAACAAGGCAACATCATATCCATTTTGCCTCATCTTAGCAGCGGCCAGCAAAGTCCCTAATGGTGGATAGGGTAAGCCTAACCCCCATTGTTTGGGATCGAACCGGAGAAAATAAGAATGGGTAAACAGGATGGTACTTTGCTGCATCTTATATCAACTACGTTTGTAAAAGTTATTGGGTTGCCATGATGTTTAAAATATCAAAACGCATAGTCGGCTCACCCGGTCTTTGCTTCGCTTGACCACCCTCTTCACCGCAAGCGGTAAAAAGGGGCCAGGGTGAGTCAACTCACCGCCCTGTTTCATTTCTTTATCCGGTAGACATTATAATTATACATACATCTGTCCAGGTAATACTCTTTCGCGACCAATTCATCAACAAACTGCCGCATATCCTGGCTCACAAAATTGTGGTATTCAGCAAACAGAGGGACCAGTATCATTGCAGGTTTGTTCTTTTGCATATCACTATAAAACCGATCCTTGGCAAGTTGCGTCTGCGTTACGTTGAAATAAATGGTTGGTGATATTCTTTCAGAATATGCCTGCACCTGCGCGCCAAAACCAGCCACATAGACCATGTCTTGCGGAGATGTATTGTCCCTTATCCACCATCCCAGTTTTTTACGTGATCCTTCATCAGGCTTATCATAAGGTTCGTGACAAGCGGTGTCCGGTTGACTTTTATCCCCTGAAAAGATTTTCTGTATGTTGAGCAAAGGCTCCAGCAGTTTGGGAAAGAATACCAGCCAGATAATAATTATCAACGGTTTGGCCGGAAGGCTAAATTGGTTTATCAAATAGGTTACACAGAGGGCACTCATAACAGACATTGCCGGCAATAATTCGCGCATGTGCAATGTTCCATAGATACCAACTATATTGATTCCGACGAATTCAAGAATAAGCCATAAACTGAACAGGTCAATCTTCTTTTTTATAAAGAAATACCCAAGCACGAAGGGGTAAAACAGGATGAGTTCTGAATAAAAAAACTTATCCGAAAAATTCACCATTTTCCAAATCAGGCTGCGGTCGGTAGCGCTGCCTGATCCAAAATTGTCCACCAGGCCGTTGGTGATGATGCTATGGATATCGATCCCGGCCAAAAAACTGATGGCTAAAAACAGAGCAATACTGGCGGCTATTCCGGCAAAAAAAACAGGGATACTCATTCTGTTTCTTCGCAGTAACGCGCAGGATATTGCGATGATACCCCAGACAGCAGATAACCGGAATGCCAATCCTAATCCTGCCATTAAACCACTGATAAAAAAATCCTTTTTATTTTGCGCGGTAACGAATTTAAAAGCGGCTATGATGATGAACACCATATCGTAGGTTTCGGTGAATGAAACATACCTGCCACCGGTGCCGTGCCAAAGCAACGATAAACCGTAAAACGAAATAGCTAAAATGCCGGCCTGCTCACCCGCGATATGTTTGGCTAACTTGAATATATAATATATGCCAACGGATTGTACCAGTGTGCCCAGCACTCTTCCAAACCAATAGTTAACGCCGAAAAGTTTATCTGATAAACCGAAAACAGCAAATATCACGGGTGATTTATTGTCTACCCCACCGTTATAGGGAACCAGGCCATTCCTAAACCAGTTGCGCCCGATATATTGCCACATGGCTTCATCAAATGACAAGGCAAAGCCGTCCGTCAGCAGTGTGACCAGCAACTGCAGAATGGTAAGTAATACAATAAGGTGCAGAAACCCGGGTTTCCAGTTTTTGAGCATTTCTTCAATGTGAAGCCATGAATGCAAAACCTCTTACGGATTGATCCGTGGCGACAGGTTTAAGGAACAAACACATTTTACACAGATACTGTTGGTAGCCATGTCCAATGTTTTTCTCCAGTTAATGGCATCATCACTGTTTAATATGGTTGCAAGGGACGCATCCCTGATATTACCTATTGTGTCGTGAAAAAAGCAGGGCCTTACACTTCCATCTGCCTCGATCACAGTGGATACCCACGGCGCATTACATTTTTTATACGGGAAGGGGATCATTCCGTAAAATGCAGCATAGTAATGGTAAATATCCATCAGTTTTTGCTCCGATTCGGCGATAAAGCCACCGTCGATATCATCTGCATAGTCGGTGATTATATTTTGGATAACGGCCTTCAGTTCGGGCAGTTCACTTTTTGATAGTAATATCTCATCCTGTCGCGGCTTTTCCCATGCAATTTGCCGGTTAAAGGCATGGCTGCTTACATCCGCAGGCAAAAAACTGATTTGATCCAGCTTCATCTGTTTAGCCTGTTCGATGATGGCTGTCCAATTCCAGAAATTAAGCCGGTGAATTACGGTACGGGCTGTGATGCGGTAATTCGGATCCAATGACCGGATATATTGTACCCCCTCCTTCAATTTATGAAATGCCCCTGGTATATTGCGGATAGCATCGTGCAACTGCTGATCGCCATCCAAAGAAACGATGATATCATTTACCCATTCTACTAACTGCGGGGCATGATTTTTAAGTGTTAACCCTGTCGTAAGCAGCGATACTTTGATATGTGCGTTTTTCAGAATCCGGCACAGGGCAAAGAAATTAGGATTGAGCAAAGCTTCACCGCCTGACATGACCACCTGTTTTGTCCCGAATTGCTTTAGGGACGATAATAATCCGGAGATATCTTCTTCGGTAAGCTGTTTCAAATTCTTGTTATCTTTCCATATATCGCACATCACGCAACGGCAATTGCAAGCGCTATGCGGCATCAGCATCACAATAGGCAATGCCGATATGCGGTGCGTTTGCAGCGTACGGTAACGTTTATAAGTATGGGTAAGCGCCTGTAGCATTGTTATTTCCTTATACAGACCCAATAAAATGGGTCCTTTTTAAAGATCAGGTTAAAGATGGTTGTCGGATCGAACAATATCTCGTATTTAAATCCCCAGAACTCGCTGATAGAATGATGGAAATAATGTTCGGCCATTTCGGGAATGCCCAAAGAAGCATAATATCTCAGACTCCGTTCGTTGGCTTTTTCCGTTTCGTCAGGCGTGTAAAACGGTGTATCAATCACATGCACTTCACCACCTTTTTTCAGCATAGCCAATGCCTGTTTCATCACATTAATAACCGACGGGAAGTATTGCAGCGACGCCGCAAAAACAATCACATCAAATTGTTCGCTCTCAAAAGTGCCGTCCGTAAAGCTGTCATAAATGAACGCCAGGTTATCCTTTTTGAAAACCCGGTTTGCCTGGTCTATCTCCACCTGATTAATATCCAACCCTGTAACATGCGAATTGGGTATATTGGCCAATTTAGCCGACAGCCATCCATTGCCACAACCTACTTCGAGTATTTTCAGAGATTTGTGTTTCTTTATCAGATATTCAGTTAACCTTTCACTTGATCTTTTCCTGATCTTCCATTCATCGAAATAGATATGATCAATATCAGGCAAAAGCTGTAATTGTTCGTCGGTATAAATCCTCATCTCCTGCTGGCGCACAGCAATATAAAGCTCTTCAAAATCAATCCTGGGCTCTTGAGAACGATTTTTTGCGGTATGCTTCACAGTCAGGTTCAATTTTATATTCGTTAAAATCCTTGTATTTCAGGTTGGCGATAACGCCATACCTTATGCAGCAGCTTTATTTCGTATGGATAGTTATATATGCTGGTTCGGTAACGCAACCCGGCTACCGCCTTTATCAGTCTGCGTTTAAGGCTATTCAGCCTGATATCAGTGACAGTCGGGTAGGCTCCATTCAAAACGGTTTCAAAATTTCTTATTTTATCAATCATATCCGGGGTGAGCCATGGTGTAAGCGGGTTTTTGCGCATATCAAAATTCTCCCAGGCAGGGCTTATCCAGTCTTCCAGTACCTGCGGATATTTGAAACCACTGGCCAATACCTGTTTATATAATTCCGAACCCTCGGTCGGCACAGGGCTATAAGTGTATATCACAATTTCAGCGTTGGGATTTACAGCTTTTACCTTTTTTATAAAGTCGATCTCAAAATCTATTTGCGCCTGGACCTGCTCCGTTGTTGGTGCAGGTGTACCCAGAACAAATGAGTATTCAGGGATAATGTCAAACTTCTTTAATCGTTCAGCAAAAGTGAGTATCTGCTCACCGGTCTGGGTACCGCCTTTGTCTAATTGCTCCAGGATATGGTCGTTACCACTTTCGGCGCCAAAGAAGATGCATTTACATCCAGATTCGCGTATCGCAGCCAAAGATGAATCTTTAAACTTATCCATCGTGTCAATACGCGCCATGCCCCACCAGCTCATTTTTTCCGGTTTGATCAGGTTGGCAAACTCAACGGTACGTTTTTCAGAAACAAAAAAATTATTGTCATGAAACTCAACGGCTGTTGCTCCCCATTTGTCCTTAATGTATTTTATATCATTATAAACCGCTTGTGCCGATTTTGCTTTCCACCGGGCCTCAAAAATTGGCACAACAGCGCAAAACGAACAAGTAAAAGGACATCCGATGCTGGAATGATAGGCCATTGTTTTTTCGCCCAGGTAAGTTTTGCCCAGCAGTCTGCTGATAGGGTAAAATTCATTCAGCTTATCGTATGGCAAAGGCGGTAAAGTATCCTGCTCCATCAGATCTTCTTTTGGCGTTTTGATGATCTTTCCGTCAGTGGCCTGGTAGATCAAATTTTTGATAAACTCGAAAGGCTTGTCGTTCTCCAATGCATCTATCAATGCCGGGAAAGCATGATCACCAGGTCCATTAATGACAAAATCGACATAGTGTGAGTATAAAACTGTTTCCGATTGGGTCGACGGAAAGTATCCTCCCCAAATCATTTTGGTATGAGGGTAACGCTCCTTAATAGACTTTGCAATCGGAATAGCCTGCCTTAACTGCGGACCGGGCATCACTGTAAAACCCAGGTATCTGAAATTACCGGTATCCAGGTAGCTTTCGATTTTCCTCAGCGGGTCGGCTTCGCAATTACCATCAACTATTACCCAATCGTGCTTACCTTCAATGGAGGCTGCAATACTTAATATGGAGTTCGGGATGCGATGTTTCGCATCGGCGCTTTTGGGATTAAATAACAGTATTTTGCTCATTATAACAGGTTCCGAAACATTATAAAACAGATGGATAAACAGCAGCAGATCAGCGACCTGCTGCCAATCTATTAACCCCTATCAACTTAGTATCCATCTGAATTACGAAATCGAAACTAATGCAGTTGCCTGAACAGCGAAATAAAAATTTAGTTGGGCAACCAATAGTTATTAAGTAGCGTAAATGCTATCAAAACCCTTATATAAACGAAGTGATATCGACCCTCAGAAATATCAGGAAACGACTGTTCAAGCCTGGTGTTATTGAAAAAAACTCATCAGACGCATATGACCTATGGTCGGAAAATTATGATGCACAACCAGGCAACCTGATGCTCGATCTTGATGAGGTGCTATTCTCTCAATTGCTCGATAAAAAGATCATCCACAATAAATCTGTTGCTGACATAGGCTGCGGAACAGGGAGGCACTGGCCAAAGGTTTTAAAATTAGCGCCTGCACAACTCACCGGTTTTGATGTATCTGAGGGGATGTTAAACAAACTGCAGGAAAAGTTTTCGAGTGCAAATACTTATAAAATAAATGACAACTTATTATCAAACCTGCGGGATGCTGCATTTGATACTATTATATCAACTCTTACGGTTGCTCATATAGAAAATATTGAACAGGCTTTACTGGCATGGTGCCGTATCCTTAAACCATCAGCGGATATTATTATCACGGACTTTCATCCAACATTGCTTGCTTTTGGCGGTAAGCGAACATTTAAACACCACAATGAACGATTAGCCATAACGAACTACGTTCATGCTGTTGGCACCATAAAAGATTTGCTTTACCAAGATGGTTTCCGGCTGATCTGGGAGGAAGAGATCAGCATAGACGAAACGGTAAAACATTATTATGCTGATCAGAATGCTTTGAGCGTGTATGAACAGTTTAAGGGTTTCCCGGTGATATATGGTATTCATTTAAGGCGCGGCAATGATCCTGAGTAATGTTAGGGTGGCCTCAACGGGTCAGAAGGTTAGTATCAGGGTAAAGGGCAGTAAAATCGCACAAGTTTTGCCCGGCCATTTTCATGACAAAACGGATGAATTGAACCTGGCTTTGGACGACACCATTGTTTTCCCCGGATTGATCAACTCTCACGATCACCTTGAGTTCAATTTATTCCCTCCGCTTGCGGGAAGGACATTCAAAAACTATACAGAATGGGGTGTATATATACACCTGAAGCATAAAGACGTGATCGACCGGGTACTGCAGATACCTGAGAAATTGCGTATTCAATGGGGCATTTATAAAAATCTGCTCTGTGGAGTGACAACCGTGGTGAATCATGGAAAAAAGATCAATGTATCAAATGATCTGATCACCGTTTACCAGGAATGCCAATCTATCCATTCTGTGCATTTTGAAAAAAGATGGCGGTTTGCATTGAATAACCCGCTTAAAAAGAGCTTACTGGCTGTGGTTCATAGTGGCGAAGGCACGGATGCAGCAGCCTCCAGCGAGATCGATCTGCTAATTAAAAACAACTTATTTAAACGGTCCATAGTTGCAGTACACGGTGTCGCCATGAATGAAAAGCAGGCAAAGCAATTTAAAGCATTGGCCTGGTGCCCGGAATCGAACTATTTTTTGCTCGGCAAAACGGCACCTGTAGACTGCCTGAAGGACCATCTGCCTATACTTTTCGGAACAGATTCAACACTTACCGGTGATTGGAATATCTGGAACCATATCCGCAAGGCTAAGCAAACGGAACTACTATCCGGACAAGAGCTTTATGAAAGCCTGACGATCAACCCTGCCTCCACTTGGAGACTAAGAGCAGGAGACATTGAAGAAGATAGGGATGCCGACCTGGTATTGTCAAAAGCGGAATCATTTTTTACAACCGATCCGCAGAATATACTATTGGTGATACATAAAGGTAATATCAGTTTGTTTGACGAAGCTTTACTTCCACAACTCACAGCCATAAATACCACCGAGTATAGTTTGATCAGTGTGGGCAACAGCAACAAATATGTGAAAGGCGATTTACCCGCGCAAATGACCAGGATCAAACAATATTACCCTGAAGCGGTTTTCCCCATTAATTAATTACCCTGGTTATGATGCCGGCCCAAAGAATAGGAACAAAACTATATAGGGAAGCCAAATATTTTGGCAGAGACATCAGCCATTTGCTGGGCTTTGATGAAGGCTTTTTCCGCAATGCCAGGGGAAGCCGTATTGTGATCTATCATGGTGTGTGCCTCACCGACCACACCCGCTTTAATCCCATTTTTATAAAACTGAAAACGCTTGAAAAGCACTTTCAATTTTATAAAAAATACTTCAATGTGGTTTCTCTAAACGATTATTACGAGCAGAAATTCAGTGAGGATAAGTTCAACATTTGCATCACCTTTGATGATGGTTATGCAAATAATCATAAGTATGTATTATATTTATTAGCGAAATATCAATTACCCGCTACATTTTTTATCACCGCGATAAGAAATGAGGGATTTGATATTTTGTGGAACGACTTTTTGGGCATGGTTCAGGTGTATGGGCCTAAACAGTTGTATTACAATGATCAATGGTTTGAAAAAAATCGTTTTAATCAGTATTTTTCCGAACAAAACGGTGAAAAATTCGTAGAAATGCTTCGTTCGGGTGGCTTTGATGTTAAGCAAGAGATGATGAATCTATTATACCCGCTGGCACCTTACCGGGACAGCAAACCTGACAATGAAGACTACTGGCTGCAAATGACCCCACAGCAGATCAGGGAGTTATCGTTATCACCGTTTACAACAATAGGTTCTCATGGTTATTATCACAACGACCTGGCACGAATAAATATTAATGATGCTTCGCAAGAAATGGTCCGCTCCAAGCAATACCTCGAAAATATAATAGATCAGCCCGTAAACAGCCTGGCGTTCCCATATGGTTCGTATAATAGGGGTGTGATCCGTGCGTCTAAAAATGCAGGATACAGCCAATTGCTTTGTACGGACTTCAACTCGAGCGAAGATCTTACAGATACTACCATGAGGGAACGGTTTACGGTAAACCCGTTCATCAATACCCTTAATCAGATGCGTGCAACAGTAACCCGGAGATATGAGTGAGATAATCCAGATGAAGGGGTACCATATTGAAAGGTTGAGCAAGGCAAATATAAATGCCCTGGAAAAGTTATATCACGAGGTATACGGCCGCTTTAATCCTCCCGGTTACTATAGAAAAAAATACGACACTTCTTATACAGGTGTCGAGCATGTGGGCTACATTGCTTTTAATGAGCGGCATAACCCGATAGCCTACTATGGCGTTATCCCTTGTTTTATCCGGTATGGCGATCAACTGTACCTGGCTGCCCAATCGGCTGATACCATGACACATCCCAAGTATCAATTTAAAGGGCTGTTCGTGCAACTGGCCAATCTCACTTTCGACTTGTGTATAGAAGAAGGGATAAGTCTGGTATTTGGGTTCCCGAATCAAAACTCGCTGCATGGCTTCCTGGTAAGGTTGAAATGGCAAATGACCGAAACACTGGCTTATTATAATATACCTACCGGTATAGTTTCGTTGGAAGGCATTACAAGAAGAATCCCGTTTCTGAAGAAAGTGTATGAGCATTATCAGGAATATGTTCTGAGAGACTACATATTGCCCAGAAAGGGTATTGAAAACGCGGTATTTAAAGAGGGTTTTGCCGGGGTGAACAGGAACGCGCTTTACCTGAATTATAAAATGTACAGTGACACGCGTGTAATAAGAATAGGTGATGCCATTTTATGGATAAAAATAAAAAACGGGCTGATTGTAGGTGATGTAAGTTGCCCGTCGGGTGAGTTTGACAGCATGCTGATCGACCTGAAAAAACTGGCCATGAAGCTTGGGTTGAAGAATATACAATTTCACACCAGTCACCAGACAAGACTATCATGGCTGCTTTCGTCCAGGTATCCGGCTGAGCCTTCATTTTATGTACTTTTTAAAGATCTGGGTTCACGTATCCCGTTGGATAAGATTAAATTCACCTACGCAGACGTAGACACCTTCTGATGCTTGTTGCCTTTAAATTCACATTATGAAATATGTTTTTGCCGGATATGTTTATACGGGCGATTATAACTTACCCCAGGCCTGGCTCGAACGAATAAAGGCATATACCGGCATACTGGAAGCATTGGCCAAACAAAACATCGTAATAAGCATCCAGCAAATAGATTACGAAGGTCAATATGATAAGAACGGCGTTAAATATTATTTTAAAAGGTTCGGATCTCCTGCCTATTTCCCTTCTCCGTTACATGGTTTTATTAAAAGTTTGAAACCTGATGTAGTGATCGTACAAAGCTTTAACCATCCGTTTCAGGTAATACAGTTGCGCTTTTTACTTGGAAAAGGCACAAAGGTTATCGTTCACAATCATGCTGAACTGCCATTTACCGGGATTAAAAAGTATCTGCAAAGATTGGCCGACAAATATGTAAATGCTTATTTATTTGCCTCGCATAATATGGGTCTCGGATGGGTGCAGAAAGGGAATATTGGTTCAGCCAATAAAATACACGAGGTGATGGAGGTATCATCAGCATTTGCGCCAATGGATAAGGAGGTTGGCAGGCAAAAAACTGGCGTGACTGAAGGGTTAATCTTTCTTTGGGTTGGACGGCTTAATGCCAATAAAGACCCGCTGACAGTATCAAAAGCATTTCTTGAATTTGCTGCGGCGAAACCATCGGCAAGACTATACATGATCTATCACACTGAGGAATTGCTAAACGATGTAAAAGAGATGATAAATAAATCTCCGCAAAAAAACGCAATAACCTTGATAGGCAGAGTTCCACATGATGAACTGCAATATTGGTTCAATAGCGCTGATATTATTTTATCCGGCTCGCATTATGAAGGCAGCGGAACAGCGGTTTGTGAGGCAATGTCGTGTGGATGTATGCCTATAGTTACGGATATTGACTCATTCAGAATGATAACCAATAATGGCAAATGCGGTCTGTTATATGAGGCGGGAAATGCAGCAAAATTATTGGAAGCGCTAAATCAAACCAGCAAAATAAGCATCGCTCAAAAGCAAAAAGCTTCACTGGAATATTTCAGATCAAATCTCTCGTTTGAGGCCATTGCTTCACGAATTCAGGAGATAGCGGGATCGCTGTAATCAAATAGCTTCATGATTTTACTGCAAGTATCTTCAATTACATAGGGGGCGATGTTCCCATGATTGCAAAACGGGCCTTCCAGTATTTTTTTTATCATATTCACCATATCATCGGGCGTTTTGGCAAAATGCCAATTCTTTATGGGCAGGTCCATCGGTTTTACAAAACTTACCACCTGTGCACCCGCATACAAGGCTTCCAGGCAAACCACGCCCAGGCCCTCATACGATGAAGGATGCACAAACATTTTTGCCCGCTGCATCAAAGCCAAAACAGCAGTATGGGGCAACTCGCCTGTCAGTTCTATATTTTTTTCCAAACGATAGTCTTTTATCAGCATATCCAATAAATGCCGCTCCGGTCCGTCACCACAAATAACTGCGCGGATATCGGGAAAGTAAATGTGAAGTGTGCCGATCATATTAATCAGCAGAGAATAAAGCTTTAATGGTATGAACGATCCAACACCCAATATGTCTATATCCCGTTTCTTAGCAGGTTCGCCGAACAGTGCCGGATCGATCCCCACCGGGATAACATGAGCCGGCATTATAGCGTAATTATTTTTAACCTCGTTCGCTATAAAATCCGACAAAGCAATAAGGTTTTCAGCCCTGGGTTTTACCCACCTGAAATATTTATTACCTGGTTTGGCATCCTGTCCTAATATCCAGCAGAAATGTTTCAGATTTTTTTTTTCCGCAAACTTATCTGCAATCAAGGCACAATCGCCCATCCAAAAACTTAGCAGACCAACAATTTGAAATTGCTTATTTAATCTTCGTAATGTTAGCCATACCCGCAGCCAGTTGTTTAAGCGTATCAGCCCTCCCCTGTTTGCCCCGCCAAAAGAAATAACTGATACATTGTTCCATTGATAGGATACAGAATGAAAAGGGTACTCGAATGTTAATACTATAATATTTAAGGCTGGATATAACGCCTTCAGGTTCCTTACAAAAACTTGCTGCGGAGGAATACAGGTGCTATCGGCTTCGTTTTTGGGGAAACCGGGGCTCAGTATGACCAGTGTTTTTTTCAGTTCAATCATCCAGCGAAACTATTTTATTGCAGAAAGACAATCCTGTTTTGTTATGAGTTATGAACAAGATCATTTTGCCATTTTGTGTAAGTTGTTTTAATTTTCCGAGTATCTCATTTTCACTCTGCTGGTCCATTTCGCCAAAAGGTTCATCCATTATCAGCAGGTCAAAGTCATGATACAAGGCCCTCGCCAGCATAATCCGCTGACGTTGTCCGCCGCTCAGATTTTTACCGTTTTCGGTAATTATTCTTTCAATGCCCTCCGGATACTGGCTGATCAGGTTATCCAATCCACTTGTTATGATTACTTCATCCAATCGGTTATCATCATAGTCGTTTTCCTGGAGAGTAATGTTACTTTTTATAGAATCATGCAGCAAAAAAGGTTGTTGTTTGATGTAGGATATCCGGTTGTGCCAGCCAAATCTGTCTTTTGCATTGGTGGTCTGATTATTAACGTAAACTACTCCGTCTTCCTGTTCAATAAAGCCAAGTAGAATATGAATCAGCGTTGTTTTACCGCGACCCGAACCGGCTGACAAACCAATAAAATCGCCGGCGATTATTTCAAGGCTCATCCCGTTTAAAATGAAGCGATCATGATATCTGTAGTGTATTTTTTCAAGACGAATTGACCGGAGATGTTCTGTGTGCTGGAGGGTTACATTGTTTGTTACCTGGTGGTCTTTCAACAGGTCATCCAAAACAAACTCATAGGTTTTCATCTGTCCGGCACTATTGATAATCTTTACAATACCGGGTATAATTTTATAAGCGGCGGCCAAAAATATGCTGATGGTAAGCAGATCGATAGCCGGAGTATCAGCCGACCAATTATTGATCAGTATAAGGATAAAAAAACCGAGAATAGCGAAGACTTCAATCAATCGCGAAGGCAGATATTGTAATGATTGCTGTGTGCAGATATAGTGGTTTAACTGTTGCTGCTGATGATAATAGCGCCCTACGAAGAAATCGCCTTTATCATAGATGTTACTTTCGATATAGCCTGATAAAGCCTCTTTCAAATTTTTTAGTGTATCGGCGTTCGTCTGTTTGATATGCTGACGGACACTATTATATCGTTTTTTTAAAATCCAGCCTAATGAAACGACTGCAGGCATCAGCAGAATAAATAATAACAGGAATAGTGTGGCGTGGTACAATAAGATAGCCGCTAGCGCAAAGATCACCAATACGCTTTGAGAAATAATCTGCTGAAAATTGGTCAGGATATAATGGCTGAATTCGATGGGTTGATTGCTGATCTTTCGGATGTAAACTGCCGAGTCAATATTAACAAAGCTTAGATAGTCCTTTTTTAAAAATTGCCTAATACCTTTTTCAGACAATCGCGTTGCAGTATTATAAATAAAACTATAACGGGCTGACGCGATCCAATAAGCAACCATGTTTTTTATACCAAACAGTATAAAAAACAAAGTAATGAATAACACTGATTGCTGATCTCTTAGCGAAGGCGGCAGCCAGGAAGTATAATGGGGCACCGAACTTTTAACATAAAAATTGATAACCAGGACGGTTAAACCAAGAAATGCAATATCAAGCGCGCTGATTAGTATATCAAAAAAGATGAGCAGGAACAGTTTTGCCCGCTCTTTCTGATCCAGAACATTTAATATGCCTGATAAAAATCGCACCAATAATAATTAAAATAGAGTGACAGCTTGCAAACAGCTTTAATTGGGTTACGGACAGATTCCAGGTATGGTTGCCTAAGACACGAGTTCAAGATTTGTGGGAATCCAACAGGATCATATTCAAGGTTATCAAATCAAGTCAATCTATAAAACCCTATAATCGTGTTTTAATAGGGCGATGGGCTTGTAGCTGTCCAGCCGCCGTCTACTACCAAGCTCTGTCCAGTGATGTGGCGCGACTCGGGCAGCACGAAAAAGAGCACTGCATTGGCTATATCTTCTACTATAGCCGCACGTCCCATAGGAGTAATACGCTTCCAGGTTTGCTCGTAGGAATTATCCTGTAAAGTGCGCTCGGTTAAAGTGGCGCCGGGTGCGACGGTATTGATCGAAATATTTAATGGTGATAGCTCCAGCACCAAACTTTTAGCCAGCATTTCGAGTCCGGCTTTAGTCATGCCGTAAGCCGCCAGGTTTTTATGCGCCTGGTGACCGGTAACCGACGACATCAGCAAGATACTACCGCCGCTACCCTGTTTCTTCATTTGTATAGCCGATTTCTGCGCCAGAAAGAAACTACCGAACAGGTTCAGGTTGATCACACTTTGTAAAGCCTCGGGCTGATATTCCAGGAATTCGCCATATGAAGTAATTCCCGCGTTGGCAATAGTGACAGTAAGAAACCCATACTTGCGAACAGCCTCATCCACCATCTGCCGGATAAAATTAATATCGGCAGCATCACCCGGAAAAGGATGGCATTTACCCCCCATTGCCGAAATAACCGCTGCTGCCCGATTGGCTAAAGCCGCATCTATATCGTTTAGTATTACTGCCGCACCGCTCATGGCCATTTGCCGGGCAATTTCGAAGCCAATGCCCTGTCCTGCTCCGGTTATAATGGCTACCTGGTTGGTGAATCTGTCGTCTGTCATAGATTTGGTATTTTAAACAACTTGTCATTTCGACGAACTGAAAAGAAGGTGCGTTGGGGTGAGGAGAAATCTTCTGCAACTGCATAGTTCGCATCGTAAATTGTAGAAGATTTCTCTCCGCCGCTGCCCTCCGTCCCGGCCGCTCATCGAAATGACATTTTTATTTACAACTCTCTTCAATGCGAATCCTTATGTATTTCACTGCCACTGCTACCTTTTAAAAAATCCATATCGGCACCTAAGTGCGATTGCTCCACATGGCTTTGATAAAGATATACATAGCCACGGGTGGCTAAATCGGTATTCAGTATTAGATGTTGCTTTCGTTTGGAAATCTCTTCCGTAGAAAGCTGCACATTCAGCGATCGGTTCTTAAAATCAAGTTCGATGATATCCCCGCTTTGAATGATAGCAAAGGTTCCGCCTAAAGCTGCCTCTGGCGATACATGTAGCGCCACCGTTCCGAAACCCGTTCCGCTCATGCGGCCATCAGAGATGCGCACCATATCGGTTACGCCTTTATCTAATAGCTTTTTAGGGATTGACATATTGCCAACCTCAGGCATACCTGGATAACCTTTTGGCCCCACATTTTTGAGCACCATTACGCTATTTTCATCAATATCGAGATCAGGATCGTCCACCCGCGATTTATAATCGTCAATATTTTCAAAAACCACTGCTTTTCCGGTATGCTGGAGTAATGCCGGAGTTGCGGCCGATGGCTTCATTACGGCGCCATGTTCGCATATATTTCCCTTTAAAACAGTAATGCCAGCCAATGGATTGAAAGGTGCACCCATAGTGGCGATCACGTCCCGATTATAGCAAGTACTGTTTTGATAATGATTGGAGATCGGCTTTCCCGTAACCGTCAAAGCATCACGATTAAGCTTAGCATCCAATTCCTTCATCACAGCCGGGATGCCACCTGCATAATACAGGTCTTCCATAAAATACTTACCTGATGGCTGTAAATTGGCCAGCAAAGGAATACCCTTTGCACTGGTGTCAAAATCATCAATAGTAAGATCAACACCGATGCGCCCCGCTATAGCCAGCAAATGAATAATAAAATTGGTTGAACCGCCTATTGCAGCATTAGTGATAACGGCATTTTCAAAAGCCTCCCGTGTCAAAACATCGGATAATTTCAGGTCTTCGCGCACCATATCGACAATTCTAATTCCGGACATATGCGCCAAAACTTTCCTGCGCGAATCAGCCGCGGGAATAGCGGCATTCTCGGGTAAAGTCAGTCCTAACGCCTCGGCCATTACAGCCATGGTAGATGCTGTACCCATCACCGCACAATGCCCCCTGCTACGCGACATGCAGGCCTCGGCGATATTCATTTCTTCTTCCGTCATGCGGCCCGAGCGCTGGGCTTCGGAGAAACGCCAAACATCGGATGTGGCAATATCGTGCCCCTGGTATTTGCCGGTCAGCATTGCACCGCCGGATACAACTATTGTGGGTATATTTACACTGCAGGCTCCCATAATAAGCGCCGGAGTGGTTTTATCGCAGCCGCAAAGTAATACCACGCCATCTAATGGGTTAGCGCGGATAGATTCTTCTACATCCATGCTCACCAGGTTGCGGTAAAGCATCGCTGTTGGTTTTATCAGTGTTTCCCCCAGAGACATTACGGGGAATTCCACCGGGAAACCACCGGCCTCATAGATGCCATGTTTCACTGATTCGGCCAGTTCGCGAAAATGGGCATTACAGGGTGTAAGCTCCGACCATGTATTGCATATACCGATAACAGGCTTACCTTTAAACTCATGCGCAGGTATGCCCTGGTTTTTCATCCACGAACGGTAGATAAACCCATCCTTTCCGGTACGTCCAAACCATTCGCTGCTGCGCAGCTTTTTATCCTTCATTATTCAGATCGTATAATACGGTAAAGTTAAAACATTGTAGTTCGGTTTATCTTACTCTACCCATTTTTTTAAGTCTGCTGCAACTTTTCTGTTTAAATTCACATCTTGTAAATGGAAACATAATCGTCCTTTATGAAAAGAACCTTTAGCGTCTTAGCCTTATTCATTTTTGCCACGTCAAACACTTTTAGCCAATCGCTTTCTGAAAGAAAATTTTCGCAACAACAATTAAAAGAGGATCTCGCTTATTTAAGACAACAACTCTTTAATGTCCATATTAATCCCTATACCGAGCTGAATAAAGAACAGTACGAACAGTTATTTGCCTCAATCAATACAAAATTAAAAGACTCGCTTTCCGCAACTGATTTTCTGAAACTGGTAAAGCCCACCATCGCCTATTTATCCGATGAGCACGCCGGTATATCGTTGCAAACGAAAATGTTAACTAAAAGCTACCAGAATGAACCTGTGTTTTGCCCGCTTTCTTTAACTAAAGACGGAAACAATTATAAGATAACTAAGGTGCTGTCAGGTCAGGCGGATTTATTGGGGAAAAGAGTGGCAAAAATTGATGGAGTAGCAATCGAAGGAGTTCTAAACAAATGCGCACTGTACGCCGCAGGATACCCCGATCAGCGTAAAGAAAAGGCTTTGACGCAATTTGGAAGTTTATACACGCTGTCCCTGACCGGTGTTCAACATCGGTTTATTATCAAAACATCTGAAGGCAAGAACATTACTATCCAGGGTGTTACTCTGCAAACCTGGCTGGACGAACTGAGCAAACAAACCGGCTGGAATGACGCTTGTAATGAAGCAATATCTTATCAAAAAATTGATGACGCGGGTTACATTTATGCCTGCTCGTTCGGCGTCAGCGATACAAAGATGGACTCGCTGAAAAACAAGCTCAATACAATCTTTGAGCAGGTTCAAAAGGACAATGTTAAATATTTATTTATCGATGTAAGCAAAAATGGCGGGGGTAATTCAATGGTAGGAAATGTGCTGATCGATTATTTTTATGATAAATCATACGGAACATACCGTTGCGACTGGAAGAAGAGTGAAGAGTATTTAAAGCTGCTTAAATCATGGGGAGGTAATCCCGGGGATCAATATAATAATGCAGCCGATGGTGACGTATTACATTTTTTGCCGGATACGGTTGATGCTGCCCCAAATCCCTATCGTTTTAAGGGAAAAGTATTTGTAGTTGTGGGTAATGGCACGTTTTCGAGCGCGATTATGTTTGCCACGATGATAAAGGATAATCATATTGCCACCCTGGCAGGACAAATTCCTGCTAACGGCCATCCGAACCACTTTGGTGAAATGTACAATACCAAGCTACCGAATACGAGAATTGACCTGCGTTTTGGTGTAAAGGAATGGATACGGCCGAGCGGCGAAAAAGTCGACAATAACCTACATCCTGACATTTTGGTTGATCCTTCTGAAAGCAGGGAGGAGTTGGTAAAAGAGGTGATTGAGAGGGCGAAGTAAAAGAATATCAAAGCGCGGGCGTCATGCTGAGCTCGTCGAAGTATGGTGGGCAAGCCTTTACTCGCTATCCTTCGGCAGGCTCCGCACGACATCCAATATTACTTAGCTTATTGCCCTGTCCAAATGCGTATAGCCTCCATCAACATGAATCAACTGACCAGTAGTATGGCTTGATTTTTCGGACAACAGGAAAGCTACCATATTGGCTATCTCTTCGCAGGTGGTCATTCGCTGCTCCAAAGGAATTTTGGAAACAATGGATTTAAGCTTTTCATCCGGATCAGGCAAAGTCTTTATCCAATTTGCATACAATGGCGTCCAGCATTCGGCTACAATAACCGCATTTACACGGATACCATAAGGCAACAGCTCTACGGCCCATTCGCGTGTCAAAGCGTTACGGCCACCATTTGATGCAGCATAAGCCGATGTATTCCCCTGACCGGTTTCTGCTGTTTTTGAACCGATATTAACTATTGCGCCTTTGCTTTTTTTCAGTTCGGGAAGTGCGTGATGTGCCAGCAGATAATAATGCACCAGGTTTTTATGCAGCGATGCCATAAACTGCTCATAGTTGCCTTTTTCTAACCCCACCCCATCGTTTACCCCAGCATTATTTACGAGGCCATCTATATGTCCATATTTTTCGATGATGGATTTAACGGCATTTTCGCATTGGGTAGGATCGGTCAGCTCGGCCACAATCTGAGAAGCCTTTCCGTTAAGCTCATCAACTACTTTCATGTTATCCTGTTCGCTGCGACCAATAATAACTGGGAAGGCCCCTTCTGCTGCCAGCACTTTTACAATACCCTCGCCAATACCTTTGGCACCGCCGCTTACAATTATGATTTTATCCTTGAGTTGAAGATCCATTCTATTTTAGGTTTCGTACCTACGGCACGCAATTGGTTTTGTTATTTATCTACCAAGCTTTAGCCCCTGCAGGGCCGTCTCCTGGAATTATTCTGTTAGGTTATAAAATTCGATGGCGTTACCGCCGTAAAACTGCGCCTGCTCCCTTTCGGAGAAGCGCGAAGTATAAATTTGCAATATCTCCAACGCCCGGTTGTAGCCGCCTGCCAGTTTGCAAACCGGCCAGTCTGAGCCATATATCACCCTGTTAATGCTAAAGGCATTGAAAACTGTATCCAGGTATGGCATAAAATCTTCCGTTTTCCATGAATACCAATCAGCCTCCGTAAGCATCCCTGATACTTTGCAATACACGTTCAAGTGTTTTGATAACGCTTCAATATCACGTTTCCAGCTATCAATTTCTTTTGTTTTAATATGTGGTTTGGCCAAGTGGTCCACCACAAACTTCTGGTCGGGAAACTCAGCGGCCAATTGTGCAGCATACTTCAGATGCTTTGGATAAATCAGGATATCGTAGGTGAAATTGTATTTGTTCAACAACGAAATACCATTTGTAAAACTATCCCTGAGCATCAGCTGATCATCCGGATCAGATTGCAGTACATGCCGAAAACCTTTCATTTTTGGGTATCGTTCATGATAATACTTCAGCTTATCTTCTACTTTTATCGACTGCAAATTCACCCACCCCACTACGCCTTTTATAAAACTATACTGATCGGCTAATTCGAGCATGAAATGGTTGTCCTCGTCCATATGGCAGGTTTGCACCACAACCGTTCCGTCGATATTGTTACGCTCTAATAAAGGCAACAGATCGTTAGGCAAAAAATCCCGCGCTATGACAGACATGTCACTGTTGATCCAGTTGTCTCTTACCGGGTCGAATTTCCAGAAATGCTGATGTGCATCAATCCTTTGCATATGCTACCAGTTTTTGCGTTGCCGAGCCCAAACCGTCAATTCCTAATTCCACAACGTCGCCTGGTTTTAGGTATATGTTTGGTTTCATTCCCAAACCTACACCGGCTGGTGTACCTGTCGATATAATATCACCAGGCAAAAGAGTCATGAACTGGCTGGTATAGCTGATCAGGTGCGGAATGTTAAATATAAAGTTTGCTGTCGTACCGTCCTGCATGATTTGGCCATTCAGTTTGAGCCAAAGACGAAGCTTATGCGGATCACTTATCTCATCAGGTGTTGCCATAAATGGACCAATCGGCGCGAAAGTATCGCAGCCTTTTCCTTTGTCCCATGTGCCGCTGCGCTCCAATTGAAATTCGCGCTCCGAAACATCATTATGCAATACATAACCGGCTACGTAATCCATTGCATCACCTTCATCTACATAACTTGCTTTTTTGCCGATCACAACTGCCAGCTCTACTTCCCAGTCTGTTTTTATAGAATTCTTAGGGATCACGATATTATCATTCGGGCCAACAATCGCAGTAGTGGACTTGATAAATATCACCGGCTCAGATGGTGGCGTAGCGTTAGTTTCCCTGGCGTGATCAACATAATTTAAACCAATACATACGATCTTAGACGGACGACCCAGGGGGCATCCCAGACGTACATCATCACCCACTTCAGGCAAATCGTTGCTTTTTATAAAAGCAGCAAGCTTGTTCAGGCCATCGGTCTCAAAAAATTTCTCATCATAGTCCCCGCCAAATGCCGAGGTATCATATCGTCTATCGTTAATCAGGACGCCTGTTTTCTCTTTACCGGCTTCGCCGAATCGGATTAATTTCATAAATAAAAATAGTTATTTTATTATCATTCTGGATAGAGGCGATATGCATCGCGTCTCTATATTCATTTTAGGTATTGATCTTTATAAAGCCACCGTCGATGGGGTAATCGCAGCCGGTGATAAAACCCGCTTCATCGGAGCACAAGTACAATGCTAGTGCTGCTATTTCCTCAGGTTTACCCATACGGCCTATAGGCTGGCTTTTTGATAGTTTCTCGAATATTTCCTGCTGGTTGTCAGGATAATTTTTGGCAATAAATCCATCAACAAACGGGGTATGCACGCGCGCAGGCGAAATGCTATTGCAACGGATATTATCGTGCAGGTAATCGCGGGCTACAGACAGGGTCATCGCAAAAATTGCACCCTTGCTGGTTGAGTATGCAAATCTATCTACCAAACCAACGCTTGCTGCAATGGATGCGGTATTCAAAATCACACCGCCCCCTTTAGCTTTCATCAAGGGAATTGCCGCAAACAGACAGTTGTACGCGCCCTTCACGTTCACATTCATCACCCGGTCGAAATCTGCCTCACTGGTAGTGGCCGCTGCACCAACATGTGCAATACCGGCATTATTTACCAGGATTTCTACCTGACCAATTGCTTTAAAAGTATCTACAACCTGCGGCTGCTGACTCACATTACAAATATGATAGGAGGCCAGGCCGCCGTTGTTTTGTATCTCGCTCACAGTAGCAGATGCTGACGGCTCATCAAGATCGATAATATGTACCGCGGCACCCTGCTTTGCAAAAAGCTCGGCGATAGCCCTGCCTATCCCACTTCCGCCACCTGTTATAACTGCTGATTTATTTTGTAATGAAAACATATTTGTTATATCGAATTTCGAATGGTCGATTTCGAATTTTGCTCTAACGGTTAATTATTTTTTTTGTATTTCAATTTCGAAATTGCAAATCCGGAATTCGAAATCATAAAGAGACGCCTCTTTTCCATGGAATAAAATCATCCTGTTCTAATTGAACTGATTTAGGCTGTTCTTCGCCGTTTGCAACTTTTATTACATACTCCAAAATGCGCTCGCCTGCCTGTTTGATTGTTTCCGAACCTTCTATAATGGTGCCACAGTTAATGTCGATGATGTCCGGCATCCGGTTATAAGTAGCTGTGTTGGTTGATAACTTTATCACGGGCGCAACCGGATTCCCGGTTGGCGTGCCTAATCCTGTTGTGAACAATACAATGTTAGCGCCTGAGCCAACCTCGGCGGTAGTACTTTCTACATCGCTACCGGGGGTGCACAAAAGATTGAGGCCACTTTTGGTTACTTTTTCCGGATAATCCAGCACGGCTATGACCGGTGACGTCCCGCCTTTTTTAGCCGCTCCTGCCGATTTAATCGCATCTGTAATCAAACCATCTCTAATATTTCCGGGCGATGGATTGGCATAAAAGCCTGAACCGTCCTGCTCAGCCCTGTTATTATAGGAGATCATCAGGTCCATAAAACGTTTGGCTGTGCTTTCATCCACACAACGATCACTCAACTCCTGCTCCACTCCACAAAGCTCAGGAAACTCAGATAAAATCACCGAACCACCCAAAGAAACCAAAGTATCCGATACATAGCCCAAAGCCGGGTTTGCTGATATACCCGAAAAACCGTCAGAGCCACCACATTCCAGACCAATACATAATTTTGATAAAGGAGCCGGTGTGCGCTCGGTCTCGTTGGCTTCAATCAGGGCAGCAAAGGTTTGTTTGAGTGCGTGTTGCAATAAATTGCGTTCGGTACCCATTTTTTGCTGTTCCAATATCACCAGGGGCTTTTTAAAGTTGGGGTCGCGCTTAGCTATCTCGGTCTGTAAGATAGACGCCTGTGCATGCTGACAACCCAGGCTCAATACCGTCGCACCTGCAACATTTGGGTGGGTAATATATCCGGCCAAAAGTCCGCATAAAGCCTCAGAATCCTGTTGTATGCCACCACAACCCATATCATGTGTCAGGAATTTAATGCCGTCGATATTTTTGAACAAACGTTTATTGCCTGCTAATTCATTACCAGCCTGCATATCAGCAGCCAATATTTCCTGAGTCGATTTTCCGGCCTGGTAAAGGTCCATTAATTGGTCTACTTCGTTCTCGTAATTCTTAGCTTTTTTGTAGCCTAGTTTATCCACCAGGGCTTCGCGCATTACCTGTATATTGCGGTTCTCACAAAACACCAGCGGAATAACGATCCAGTAATTTGCTGTACCTACTGAACCATCGGCACGATGGTAACCATTAAAAGTACGCCCTTCGAATTTAGCAGTATCCGGCTTGTGCCATTCCAATTTTCGTTTTCCTAAATGAAACTCGCTTGAAGCATGATGAATGTTTTCGGTAGATAGCAATCCCCCCTGCGGGATAGGTTTTGTTGCCTTGCCTACCAACACACCATACATAAAAATGGAATCGTCGGGTTGCAAAGCATTCAGGGTAAATTTGTGTTTGGCAGCAACCTTGTCTGCCAGGCTAAAACTCAGACCTTCAAACTCTATCGGAGTTCCCGGGTCCAGGTCACGCAATGCAACCAGTACATTATCCTTTGGGTGTATGCGTAAGTAACTATGTTGTGCCATTATATTTTTCTTTGTACCGTTGATTCGACTGATTAAATAATTCCGCTGATTTAATAATCAACTTAATCAACCATTCAACTAATCATAATTTAAAAATCCTGTCCATTAATACCCACTTCTCTCCCTGTTTAGCATTTTTCAGAGGCTGCTGAAATTTCCACATCAGGGTTTCCCATTCGTGAACCTTAGGGTTGCCATTATCCATTGCGGCCTTACACTCAAAGCTGAAGTCATCCTCTGTTTCCATTATCATAAACAAATGATTGTCGAAACGGTATATTTCCATATCGGTGATCCCGGAATCTGTAATACTTTTTTTTATTTCAGGCCATATCGACCGGTGGTATTCTTCATATTCAGCAATCAAGGCCGCATCATCCTTCAGATCGAGCGTCAGGGCATATTTTTTCATTATTGTAATGTTAGCTCAACCACCGGAATTTCGTAAGGTGGTTTGTTTTTTGGCAGCGTTAACTCCAAATCATTTCCACTTGAAGCAGCATATTTTACTTCCGAATAATCATTCAAAAACTGAGCGTACTTCACTTTTCCTTTATAATCTGACAGCACCAGTTTACCATCTGTTGGGTAATTATACAAATGGATATACAACCGTTTAGTTTTAGGGTTGTAAGTCAGTTTGTCGCCATCTGGTGTTTTATACTGTGCTGGCGCCAGGGTGCAGTCGTAAATAGACTTATCATTTGCATGCATCCAATGAGACAAGCTATCCAGTGCATGAGTTGCACGGTAATCAAATTCTCCGCGGGCCGTAGGTCCGACATTCAATATCAGGTTGCCCCCATTGCTTACCGAGGTGATCAACAGATCTAACAACTGACGATGAGTTTTCCAGGTATTTTCATCACGGTAATAGCCCCATGATCCTGAAAAAGTCTGGCAGGTTTCAAATGTCTTGCCATGATATTTTTCCAACTCTTTAGTGCTCACCTGCTCTGGGGTCTCAAAATCGCCGCCATCGCTATAGTCATAAAGCCCGAGCCTGTTGTTTACAATAATACCCGGCTGTAATGTTCTTACGGTTTTCAGCAGATCTTTCGCACCCCAGTCGTCACCCCATTTACCGTGTTTGTCACCTTTTTCCCACGACCAATCCATCCACAATATGTCTATCTTACCATATTTGGTCATCAGCTCGGTTACCTGGTTTTTCAGATACTCGCGGTATTTGTTCATATCACGACCTTTATTCAGGCGATCATAATTGGCTTTGCTGGTATCCACCTGAACCAGCGGGTGGGCACTATCCATGGTATAGTCGGGATGATGCCAATCAAGCAAGGAATAGTAAAATCCTACTTTCAATCCTTCGGCCCTGAAGGCATCTACAAATTCCTTAACTAAATCGCGTTTCGCTTTGGTATTCGTGGCTTTGTAGTTGGTATACTTTGAGTCGAACAGGCAGAAACCTTCATGATGTTTGGTGGTCAATACTGCATATTTCATACCAGCAGCTTTTGCCTCCCTGGCCCATTTTTTTGGTTCGAAATGATCGGGATCAAATTGGTCAAAGTATTTCTGATATTCCTCGTTGGTTAAGTGCTCATTATGCTTTACCCATTCGTGACGGGCCGCTTGTGAGTACAATCCCCAATGGATGAACATTCCGAATCGGGCATCTGTCCACCATTTCATTCGTTGTTTCTTTTGTGTTTCGGTTTCGCTACCGAGTTTTTTCTGCTGAGCAGATGTGAATGATAGCGTGAAAGCTACCATGAAGAATACGAGTACAATTTTCTTTATCATAGTGATGTTATTAATGAGCTAAGACCTGTTCAACATTTTTAACCTTGATGTTTTTGAATGCAAAGAAGAAGATATAAGCAAAGCAGATAAGCGGAATCAGATAAGCAATGCGAATGCTAGTCATATCAGAAACCAGTCCCAATGACAAGGGAATTACTGCGCCGCCGACAATGCCCATAATCAGCAAGGATGATCCTGTCTTTGTTTTTTCGCCCAATCCCTGAATACTTAACGAGAAAATTGTAGGGAACATGATCGACATAAAGAATGGCACAGCCATAATAGCATAAACTGATAATTTGCCATCAACAGTGAATGCAAGGATAAGTAGCCCACAGTTAATTACGCTATAGATGATTAATAGTTTGACAGGGGCAATATATTTCATCAAAGCCGTTCCCAGGAAACGCCCCGCCATGAAACCTAAAAAAGCGCCTGATAACAATTGTGATGCATACTTTTCATCAATAGATGCTACGTATTTTGAGTACCTTATAAAAAAACTTTGAATAGATGCCTGCGCACCAACATAAAAAAATATGCCTACTACCCCCAGCATCAGGTTCTTTTCCTTAAAGATAGACCTTCCTGACTTGGTATCGTCAGCAGTAGTATGTTCATGAATATCCGGTAACGTGGTGCGCCAAATCAGAATAGCAACTACCAGAACAGTAACAGCTATGATGATGTATGGGATTTTTACTGCGTCAGATTCGGTTTGCAAATAGGTATTCAACTGCTGGGATGACATTGCTCCTTTTTGAGTTGCTGTCAATGTCTTGCCGGAAAGGATAAACATCCCTCCGAGCAATGGTGCTAATGTTGCGGCCAGCCCATTGAACGATTGTGCAAAATTGATACGGAATGTAGCGTCTTTAGGGTCACCTAAGTTGTTGATATAAGGATTCGCTGCAGTCTCTAAAAATCCACAGCCGCTGGCTATGATAAATAATGCAAACAGGAAAAATCCATATAGTCGCGTTGTAGCAGCCGGGTAAAAAAGAAAAGCGCCAATGGCGAACATGACCAGTCCAAAAATAATACCCGCCTTGTATCCATACTTATGCATAAACATCCCTGCGGGGAAGGCAACAACAAAATAGGCAATGTAAAAGGCTGAATCGACAAAAGCAGATTGCAGATCAGTCAGCTGACAAGCTTTTTTCAAGTGTGGTACCAGGATGGAGTTAAGGTTGAGTGCAAATCCCCATAAAAAGAATAAAGAGGTGATAAGGGCCACCGCAAAAAAGCCGTTCTTCTTCGTCATAAATTAAGTTAAATTGGGTTATGGTTTATAGCATTCACTATTATTTGCAAAAAACAGGTTTATATAGATTATTTGGCTTTTACAAAGGAATAAAGATATCAGATATAAATTTTTATTTTATTATCTATATATTAAGTTATTTTGGCATAATTTTTCTATTTCAAATAATTTTCATGTATTTTGTCATTAATTATAAACCAACGCTGTAATGAAACCTCAGTTGCTGAAGATACCACGGCAACCATTATCCTCCTTTAGTATAAGGCAGGACACGGTGCCCTATATCAATAATAAATGGCATTATCATATTGAGGCCGAACTGATCTATTTTAAAAAGGGGAACGGCACCCAGTTTGTTGGCGATCATATCCAAAACTTTAACGATGGCGATCTTGTACTGATCGGTCCGAACCTGCCTCATTACTGGCGTTTTGATACCATGTTTTTTAAAAATGACAGCGAAGTACATGCAGATGTGACCGTTGCCCATTTCAGAGAGGATTTTTGGGGTGATGAATTTTTGAATCTACCTGAAAACAAAGTTATACGGTCTGTTTTTGAGAAAGCGAAAAGAGGCATAAGCATTCAGGGTGATACAAGGGAGGTGATTGCCGGACTTCTCGGAAAAATGCTGCATGCCGAAGGCAGCCGGAGGTTAATATTGCTGATAGAAGCACTGACCTTAATTTCGGAGAGCCCGATGATACCACTGGCATCCATCGGTTTTGACCATGACTATAAGGAAGCGGAAAACGACCGCATCAACGCTATATACGAGTATACAATGGCTAATTTCAGGCGGCATATCCCTACTGAAGAAATTGCTGCTATTGCCAATATCAGTCCGCATTCATTTTGCCGTTATTTCAAGTCGCGCACCCGTAAAACTTATTCACAGTTTATTAATGAAATAAAAGTAGGGCACATTTGCAAGTTGTTGATTGAAGATAAGATCAGCATCAAACAGATTTGTTTCGAAAGCGGCTTCAGAAATTTTGCCAGCTTCCATAAGTATTTTAAACAGGTAACAGGCAAAACACCGCTTCAATATCAAAAGAAGTTCTTGGAGAAGAAAGAAAAAGCTGCTTGATCTTTTACTTTTGGCTTGACCCAAAAGTAACAGCCCCAGCGGCAATTGAACTGAAGGGAATATTAATTGAACCTTAAATTTGCATTTGTGACCTAATTAATCGGCTCTACCTTATTCATATAACTATCCAAATATCCCCTCGGCGAATTACCCATTACACTTTTAAATACACGGTTGAAATTAGTGATGCTGGTAAAACCACATTTATAAGCCACTACCGAAATACTTTCATGTTTATTCTCCATCAATTTTTTGCAGGCCTCATTAACCCGCATACTGTTCAGAAATGAAACGAAAGTGTGTCCTGTATGCTTTTTAAAATACCGGCAAAATGCCTGCGGTGTCATACAGGCTTCGCGGGCGACATCATCCAGGGTGACCGCCTCGCTGTAATGCTGAAGAATATAATTATAAATATTACTGATCCTGATGCCTTCGCTCTCAGTAATCCCATGCGAAATAGCGGAAGGTGATAAAGCTTCTGGAAGTGGGTTGATATTTTGCAATATCCCAAGCAACTGCAAAAAACAGATGAGCTGATCTGATCCGCTGCTTTTACGGATTTCGGTCATTGTACGCGATATCTTATCGACATATTCAACCGGAATCCGGAAACCTTGCTCCGTTTGCTGAACAAAATCTCTCAGCGATTTCATTTCGGGCAAGTTGAACAGCGAAGCCAGTCTACCATTGGGATCAAAAAAAATGGTGAGTGTCCTGATCATTTTTTTATTATCCGGATGGAAATATTCAGGATTACTTTTAAACAAATGCGGCTGATCGGCACCCAGCAAATAGATTTCGCCTGACCTGAACGTATGCATGTTGTTCCCGGCGATCAAGGTCCCCTCTCCTGCCTGTACCCAGGTTATCTGTGCCTCTTTATGCCGGTGCAAATGCGGATAAAAGTGCGGCAGCTCGTCCTGTTGAACAATTACACTTTTATCATGAGCTACGGGGATAGTGAACTGGAGTACTTTCATCGCCAATGAATGTACAAATATTACCATTCATCTCAATACTTTACATTAAACAGGGCTAAAATATAATAAGTACTGGTTTAAACTAATTACTTATCCAGCACCCTCAACCATTCTTTTATTACCTTTTGAATAGTGTCCTTTTTAGCCTGTACATCGTCCATACTACGAAACATAGCAAGACGGCGGCCATCGGCATAAGTTCCTTCTAACAGACCCGAAGTGTCGTTCACTCTGGCACCACTGGGGAATACCAGTCGCAAACAGTCTTTTTGAAACAGGTTAAATACGATCAGGTAACGCTTATATTCTTTGGGATTAAAGGGTCGCATCTCACCGGTGTAGAAAAAAGTGGGCGCATTCCATTTCACTTCTTCGCCGATCTCTGGGTCAACACTCAAAATGAGTTCGCGAACAGCCTGAACAAGACTTTTTAAAGGATGATCCAGCTTTGCCATATAGGCATCTACCTTATCCGGCTCTGATGGTTTTGTGGTGAGATCGGTTGCGTTTGCCATCCAAAAAAGACTATATTATAAAGATAATTAATCTTTTACGCACACATCTTCACAACCGGTTGGGTATTTTATTCCGCATCCGGGAACCTTATTCTTATTTCCTTTTGGACTTTCACCAATTGCTCACGAAGGGTGGTAATAGTGGCAATTACGGTCAATTTATCAGCGATACCCTCGTCAAAGCTGTTTTTTCCGAGCAACAACTTCCTGATTTGTAACTGCATTTCAGCGGCTTCTTTTTTTAATTCAGCCAATGATCTCATAATCTGGTAAGGGTTTGTCAAAAATGACAATATTAAAACGGAGAGAAAATTGATAGTTTTCAACACAGTGTTAACTAACAGATAATCATTAAAATAGCCAAGATCATTTAAAGCCTGCACCGCCGGGTTTTCAACAAGGTTTTATAACTTAAGTTGAAGTTATAAAGCTGTCGATCAATGATTTGGCACAGAATATGCATGTTATTTTATGATGCCCCAAGTAGATAAAGGGGGCAAGGAGTGGCCTCCTTAAATAGGATGCCCCGATTAATAATATCATTCAATAACAAGATTTATTAACCAAATGGGTACTACAATGAAACGAACGTTTACACAACAGCCAATCATCCCACAAGGATACACCGGTCGCGATTTTAACAACTGGCAAAAATATTTGCATGCGCAGCTTGATAAGCTTACCAGGCCTTATGTTTTCAAGAAATTTTTCCAGCGGGAAAATTAATAGTTGATTGCCAAAACCTTAATGCGCGCTATAAATTTTCATTCAGAACTTTCCATACATTATTTGCTACAATCTTAGCGCCTTCAGCGGTAGGGTGAATACCGTCGGCCTGGTTTAGTTTGGGATTGCCACCTACACCGGCCAACAGGAAAGGCACCAGTGCAATCTTATTTTTTTCGGCCAGCGCCGGGAACATATTTTTAAATGAGGTGATATAATTGCTACCCATACTTGGAGGCACCTGCATACCGGTCAATACAATTTTGGCGTCGGGATACCTGGCTTTTACCTTGTCTATTATCGATTGCAGGTTTTTTGTCGTTTCTGTCACGGGTATTCCGCGCAGGCCGTCGTTGGCGCCAAGCTCTAGGACAAACACGTCAACCTTCTGCTTTAATACCCAGTCGATACGGGCAAGGCCACCTGCCGTTGTTTCGCCGCTAACGCCTGCATTTATAACTGCATATGGCAATTTGAGTGAATCGATCTTTCGTTGGATCACACCCGGAAATGCATTTGAAGGATCGTCTAATCCATAACCTGCGGTCAAGCTATCGCCAAAAAACACGATGGTCTTTTTATTAGAAGCAGTGGCAGTCGTGTCTTTGGTTTCAGTTTGTTGCTGGCTATCCGGCGGAGTATTTTTGCCACCACAGGCAGATAGAAACAAAATAATACAAACAGACAACCACACTTTAAAAAGCACGCTGTCACCCTTATATCTTTTATAATACAATTTCATAGGTTAAACTTACACATCCCTTCTCAATATCTCCAGCGGAGGTTTATTCAGTATCCCCCTGCTATTAAACAGGCCGATCAGGATGGTTAGTATGCCGATTCCTAAAAATAACAATAAAGCAGGCAGCATGTTGGCATTAAACGGAATATCGAAACTATATTTTGCCAGCAGCCAGCTACCCGCAAATGCAATCAGTATACCCGTTGCTGCAGATAATGCTCCTAAAAAGAAATATTCGATACCCGTAATGGCCAGAATCTGTTTCCGGCTGGCGCCCATTGTACGCAGCAATACGCTTTCCTGTATGCGCTGATACTTACTGATGCGCACTGAAGCAATAAGTACCACTACCCCGGTAATAATGCTGAACATCGCCATAAAGCTGATGATGTCGCCCAATTTATTCATCAGGTCATCCAACACACTCAATATAAAGCCCAGGTCGATCATAGAAATATTGGGGAACTTCTTTACAACATCCTGCTGGAACTTTGCAGATGCTGCCTTGGTGGGCACATGAGTAAGCAGCACGTGGAACTGCGGGGCATCATCTATTACACCTTTAGGGAAAACGACCAGGAAGTTGGTTTGCATCTTGTTCCAGTTCACCACACGGATGCTGTTTATTTTTGTAGCCACCTGCATTCCCTGTACATTAAATGTCAGATGATCGCCAACTTTCAAATGATTATGTTTTGCCCAGCGCTCTTCAACGGATATTGGTACTTCACCTTTTTTAGTCGCATGCCCCACCCAGTCGCCATCAGTTAATTTTTCTGTTACAGTCAGGGTATCGCGATAAGTAACGCGGTACTCATTAGCAAAAACGTATTTGTTGAACTTAAGACTGGTATCTTTCTGCAAATCAGCCTCGGTTTTACCGTTAATCTTATCCAGCCTAATGGTTACCACAGGCACCTGCTGAATCACAGGCAAATGGTGTGTACGGGTTATATCGGCAACATCTTTTTCCTGCTTGTTCTGTATATCGAACAAAATCATGTTAGCCTGGTTGGCACTGGCAGAGAGCGCCACCTGTTTCACCAGCATGCTCTGAATAAAAAACAAGGTGCATATAAACGCAGTACTCAAACCGATGGATACAATTAATATGACGGTCTGATTGTTTGGCCGGTACAGATTGGCGAAACCCTGCCGCCACAAATAACTCCAGCTACTTTTGATGAAGATCTTTACCAAATACATTAATAGCTTAGCTATTAGCGTCAGTACCAAAAACGCGATGAAAATGCCGATGGTGAAGAACACACTTGCCAACCAGTTGTCCAACTGAAAGTAAGTGAATGTAATGATAAACGCGACGATCAACAGATATACAAACCAGCGCAACGGGTCGCGTAGCAGGTTGAGGTTTTCATAAGAAATCCTTAAAGTATTGAGCGGCGATATATTGCGGATGGCAATAAGCGGCAGCAAGGCAAACAATATCGAAATGATAACGCCTAAAAGTACACCCTGTGCGATAGCCATCCACGAAGTATCGGTTGAGATGGATATGGGCAGAAAGTCTTTAAAAATCAATGGCATCAGGTGTTGCACTACACTGCCCAATACAGCCCCTATTACCGAACCGAGTAAACCTATACCGGTAATCTGTATAAGGTAGATCAGAAACGCCTCATAGGCTTTTACCCCCAGACAGCGCATAATAGCAATGGATGCAATCTTCTCGCGAACATAAATATGAATAGCGCTGGCTACACCCACGCACCCCAATAGCAAGGCAATAAAACCAACCAATGATAAAAACCGTGTCAGATCGCCAAAGGCGCGACCTGTATTTTCTTTTTTGGTGTCGATGGTGTCGTAGTTCAATCCGGCCTTGTCTAAACGTGGCTCCAGTTTCTTGGTGAGCTTGTTTATATCAACCTTGTGGTCATACTTATAATAGAAATTATAATTGATGCGACTACCTTTTTCCAGCAAGTTGGTCTGGTCCAGGTATTGCATTGGGATGTAAACAATCGGTGCTATGTTCGATGCAACATTCGTTTGTCCGGGGGCTTTATTTAGTGTTCCGGCTATCAGAAAAGTAACATTACCTACTTTGATGGAGTCGTTCACTTTTACATTAAATTGCAGCATCAGGGTCTGATCAACCAGCGCCATTTTCCCCTTCTTAAATGCGGTACCTGCGCTAACAGGCGTAGTCTCCAGGCTGCCGTAGTAGGGAAATTCACCTTGTAATGCCCGTATCTGTACCAGTCTTGTCCCTCCGCTCTTGGGGAACAGGATCATTGAGGCAAAGCTTTTCTCCTGCGAACGCCTGTCGCCTAACGAGTCAATCAGGTGTTGCATGGGTGGATTGACCGGCTTGTTGCTATAAATTGCCAGATCAGACCCTATAAGTGTTGCCGCCTGGTTGTCGACATCCTTTTTCAGGTTAAAACCGAATGAATAAATGGCCACAAGGGCTGCGATACCAAAGATGATGGATGAAATAAACAGGAACAACCGCGACCTGTTGCGGCGGCTGTCGCGCCAGGCCATTTCAAACAGCCATGGGATATTAAGCTTGCGCTTGTAATTTCCGGGGGTATTATCCATAGCCTTTTAAGCGTTTAAAATAGTTTTATCATCAGAGACAACTTTGCCCCCTTTGATGCGGATAATACGTTGTGTTTTTGCAGCTAAATCAAGGTCGTGGGTAACCAGCACGAGGGTGGTACCGGCTTCGCGATTGAGATCGAATATCAGTTTGACAACCTTTTCGCTGGTTTCGGCATCCAGGTTGCCGGTCGGCTCATCGGCGAATAAGATTTTAGGCTGATTGCTGAATGCTCTGGCCAATGACACCCTTTGCTGCTCTCCACCTGAAAGCTGTGCAGGGTAATGGTGACCTCGATCGGCCAGACCTACTTTATCCAGCAGATCCAACGAGCGTGTCTTGATATTCTTTTCTCCCCGCAGTTCCAGCGGCACCATCACATTTTCGAGTGCAGTTAAGGTTGGCAGCAGCTGGAAATTCTGAAATATAAAGCCCACATGCTGGTTGCGCACCTGTGCGCGCTGGTCCTCACTTAATTCACCCAGTTTAATACCGTTTAGTTCTACAATACCGGTTGACGAGCGGTCGAGTCCCGCACAAAGGCCAAGCAGGGTTGTTTTACCGCTACCTGAAGGGCCAACAATAGCGTTGGTCGAGCCGGCAATTACCGAGAAATTAATATTATCGAGCACGGCAAGTGTTTTGCCCGCGCTATTATAGGTTTTACCCAGGTTGGTAATATTCAGAATAGTTTCCACTGGTATTAAATTTTTTAGTTGGATAAACGACAATAGTAAATGTTACCGGTGCGGTAATAAAAATAGGGTATCCATAACATTATCGGCTATGAATACCCTAATAAATGATTTTAAGATGAGAAAGTTTTGCTTACTAAACTATAAATGGGTGTCATGCTGAGCCCAGTCGAAGCATGGTGGGCATGGCCTTTACGCCATATCCTTCGACAAGCTCAGGATGACAACGCTCTTAAATCCCCATCGCCCTTAAATTCTTATAGCTCGTAGCTATGCTGGCAAATGCGTCCTTCGGCATATCGTGCTCTACAAAGTAGTGTTTAGCCCCTGCCTCTTTCACATGTTCAAAAATATGTTTGAATTTCACCACGCCTTCGCCAACCGGTTTAAGGGTTTGGAAATCGCTGCTGATATCCTTCACATGCAACAATGGGAAACGACCGGGATGTGCCTTGAACAAGTCGACCGGATCAATACCTGCTTTTGTAGCCCAGGCCAGATCAAGTTCCATTTTTACCAGGTTGGCATCGCACTCCGATAATAATTCGTGATAAGGCACCTTACCTTCCACAGTTTTAAATTCCATATCGTGGTTGTGATAACACAACTGGATATTTACTTTTTTACAAGCCTCTCCGGTTTTGTTCAATATCTCTCCTGCTTGCTTTATTTCATCCAAAGTTCCTGTCGGGATATTGGCGCATACCAGGTATGGGATACCACCTTCGGCAACCTGGTCAACCAATGTCTGCATGTCGTCCTTCAGGTTAAGCATGTGAGGCGGCAGGGTCATACCGGCAGGAAGCTTGGTTCCGGGAGGCAATTTGAACGGCGCACCCAAAACGTGATGCGATTTCCATGAAAGACCCAGATCGCCGCACAATGCAGCGAATTCCTTTGGCTTCATACCATAATAACCGGGCGATTTGCTAAAAGCCGATTCTATCTCTTTAAAACCGATATCAGCAACTTTTTTCAGGTTACCTTTTACATCGGCATCAATGACATTAAACAAAGTAAAAAGTTGCAGCCCTAGCGGGTGCTCGCCCGCACCAGACAAAAATGCTGAAGCCGCCTTTGGCAGCACTAATGCACCAAGCGCAGCCGCACCAGTGCCCATAAGGAATTTTCTTCTGTTTAGCATGATTCTTAGGTTCTTATAATTTAGTTTTGAAAGATAGAAAAATCATTGCGTCTTTTCAACACAATAACATATATTTTTTGTCGATAGGGGCTGAATGCTGTTCAACCGAAGGTTACTGTCCCGCTGCCCCACTTTTTTGGGAACGAGACACCCGGGACAGACCGGGACAGCGGGACAGCTGTATTCTTTCATTGCGAACATACGAAGCAATGACATGATTGTTTTGATTTCGCTTGTCTTGTTGTGTCTGGCTTGTCCTGTTACTCCTGCAACAAGACAAACAGGACAGTACTACAGTTTATCAGTAATAAATAATAAAATACAAGAAGAGCATATATTATATACATTATTGATCATCAATATATTAATACTATAAAACCACTATCTGATATACAATATTTACTGCTTTTTATTACTGATACAGATTACTGTCTCACCTGTCCCACTTTTTTAAGAATGAGACACCCGGGACAGTCCGGGACAATACTTATAATTCATCACTAGTAAATAATAGAATAGCGGTATACAATATTTATATTATTGATAATCAATGTACTGATATAATTATTCACTTGGTTTTTTATTACTGATATGGATTATTGTCCCGCTGTCTCACTTTTTTGGGAACGAGACACGCGAGACAGTGCGAAACAGTGGAGTGTGCTAATTCCCTCTTGAGGGTAATAATATAGCAGCTGGCACAATTATTAAAAAAAAATCCCTCTCACTCGCTGATTGGGATTTTTTACCTAAACCTTATCACATTGCGTCTTGTGAACGCATAGTAAAGCGAAGATAGTAATACTTTTTATAGGTAAAACAGATTTATTAATTTATCTGTTAATTCATTGTAACTGTGATAAGCTAAATGGGAGCAATGCTCAAGCTAAACTAACCTTCTAAAAATTCGTAATTGATAGCAAGCCCGGTCTCACGCATATGGCCGGGCTTTGCTGTTTAATAAAATAGGGTGCTCGCTCTGGCTCGGGTGTCTCGCCTTGTCTTAATCCCCACAAACCGGGACAGCGGGACAGTTGAGCAACACTTTGTGCCCTCATCGCTGTGGCAGGAAGCGTTCCTTGTCGCAAATCACGTAAAAACACGTATTAATTACCGTATTATCACGGCCTTTTTTGAGCCTCTAAGTTCCGAATTTTGATACGGTTTAAAGATTGAACGAAATGATCATCATCACCGTGTTACTTATTCTGCACATCAGGCAGTGGCGTTATGCAAGCCACGCTACTGCCGAATTGTTTTACAGGCTAACCGGTGCCTGATGATCTTTATTGAATCGGATTAAGATAAACAGCAGGAGAAATAGTTAGGGTCTAATCATCCTGTTTGTATTGGGTGGCGGCCGTTGCTCACGGCAACGGTCCGACTGCTCATTAAAATAACAAGACCCGTTAACATCTTATGAAAAAAGTAGTTATGTCCTTACGTCAAAGCCTTTTTAAAATAAAACAGGCATATAAGTTATTCGGGAAGAAGCAGAGCCAGGAAGAGTGTATAGCTACTGACGAAGTACTTTTTGTTTAACCCCTTCATAGCTCATCAGTCCGCGCCCGCCCGGGTAAATCTGGTTTTTTGTTGGTTACCGGAGGATCGATGAGATTGGTTGATAGTTTAGTTTAGTGGAATACAGCCGTTACGCGAGGTGATGGCTGTTTTTTTTATACGATTGAAGGATTAAAATGATTTTTCAGGACTTGACTATTGATTTTTCGCCTTAATATGCGTAAATTAACCGTGGAGAAAAATATGTCGCGATGGGAAAATTTGGGTAAAAATTTACTTAACATACTAAACCTTCGGACTCAAACACCTTCCAACCTATAGCAACTGCCTGATTGGCAACGATTTTGCTGTTATAAAAGAGTAAACCTAAATAAAGTCATATGAAAAAGCTATTTACATACTTGAAAATGCTCGCTTTTGCGCTATTGGCATGGGTAAAAAAGATGTTTAAGAAAGAAGCTAATCAAGAAGTTACGCTTTTTGTTTGATCGGCTATCTGATTACTAAACTCTTTCGGACTTTCTGCTACGCGAATTCGTATAGCCTGTTGTTATTTTTTATTGCTTTTTACTTTTTAGTATTTGGCATTTTACGTTTTTCCGTATTTACTAACCAAAAACTATTAAATAATCCAACGTAGCTATAACGAGTGTATCCGATTGGTGATGTTCGTTGGTCCAATATGAACTTTTCTGTACAAGAATATCGCGATAAGATTAAATAGTTAGCTTCTTTTTTTGTACTACCAAACTTCTGACCGCTTTTAAGATACTTATTAAAATCTGCAGTAGCCGGATTTGTTACGATCAAACCCAATAAGATTAATATCATAACTCCGAAGAACCATTTCATAAAGCGGATACAATATAAATAAAAGCCAGGTTTAAATTTTACAAACTAATCACTGATCTCTAATCTCTGATCACTAAAATCAAATCCATTTCCCAACAAACTGGCTGAATGCCTCTTTGTACTGATCGCCTACAGCAATTATCATTTTGCCTATTTGTACCGAGTTTTTGGTCATGGATGTAACCTTGTCCAGTGATACGATGAATGAGCGGTGCACGCGCATAAAACGCTTGGATGGCAGCTTTTCTTCCAGCGCCTTTAAACTGGTGAGCGAAAGTGTTGCTTTGTCTACCCCTTTTAAATGCACTTTTACATAGTCCTTTAGCCCTTCTATGTATAAGATATCATCCAAAGCAATGCGTACCAATTGATATTCGACCTTCAAAAACAGGTAATCATCATCAGCATGTTCGTCTGTAACCACAGGAGACGGTGCTGCAACATTTGACCGATTTAGTAATTCGTGATAATTGAGTGCTTTCTGTGCAGCCCGCAAAAACTCTTCATAATTGAAAGGTTTCAGCAGGTAATCCAATGCGTCAACCTTGTATCCCTCGAGTGCAAACTGGTTATAGGCGGTAGTAAAAATAACCCGTGGCGTTTCCGCTCCTTTTCCTAATACCCGGGCCAGTTCAATACCATTCAGATCGGGCATTTGGATATCCAGGAATATCAAGTCGATCTTTTGCTGATGAATGGCCTTCAAGGCATCCACAGCACCCGAATACCGGCCAACCAAATTCAAAAAGGGCGTTTGTTCAATAAACTTGCAAACCAGGCCAAGCGCTAATGGCTCATCGTCAACTGCTATACAATTCAGGGTCATGACAGGTCGAGCATTAAGTGAACGGCATATTCGTTATTGGCATTCAATTCGTCTATCTCCAGTTTGTATTTACCGGGATATAACAAATCCAGACGCCGGCGTGTGTTTACCAATCCTATACCACTGTTAGTATCCAGGCTCACACTATTATCATTAATAATTGAATTCTTTACTGTCAGATCGAGCATCCCATCTTTTTGTAAAATTACGATATCGATATGGCTCGGTTGAGTTGCACTTACGCCATGCTTAAAAGCATTTTCAACGAAAGGCAAAAATATCATCGGTGCCACGGGCTTATCGGTCAGTTTGGTCGGCTCATCAAAATTTATTTTAACCACGTCGGTCAACCGTAATTTCATCAGGCTGATATAATCCTTTACAAATGCCAGCTCCTGGCTCAGCATGGTGTGTCCCTGTTGGGTATCATACAGTAAATAACGCATCATGCGGGATAACTGGTGGATAGCTTTTCCGGCCACATCAGCATCAACCTGAGTAAGCGCGTAGATGTTATTCAGTGTATTAAAAAAGAAATGCGGGTTGATCTGCGCCTTCAGGAATGACAATTCGGATGTTACTTTATCTTTTTCCAACTCCTCCCGCTCCTGCTGATCTTTTTGCCATTTCTGTATGGCCGTTACGCTGGTACTCACACCTATAACCAATGCGATAATGGCGATCATGGCCAAATCCCAGCCGTGATCGCGTCCTTTATGGTGCTTAGGCGGACCGCTTCTGTGAAATGCGGCTTCCATCAATTGGCGGATGTTCAGCCACTCGTCCACATAAATATTTGCCAGTACAATGAATGCAGCAATACAGATAATAAAAGTAAAATAGATACCCGTCTTGTTTTTTAATAAGAATTGAGGAACGAGAATAAATGCATTTGAATAATAAGCTATTACCAACAGACCCAAGATGGTGAATTGTTTTATCCATAGCTGATAAGGAACAACTATGTTAAATGTCAATGGCTGAAAAAAGTATATCATACCAAATATGCCCCATATCAGAACATGGGTTAATATGGTTATCAGCCTGCTTTTAGACTTAGGAATTATCATTGACCAAGTTAATTTACAATCATTTATTTACAAAAACATCATTCGACGCTACAATATTACCGATCAGCATATTGCCTCACAATTTAAACCGCCGGGCAGGTACTTTTTGCCGACGAAAGGGAAAATACGCTCTTTAAATAGGCATTTTCAGGATTCGTCGGTCAAAAAAGGACTTTATAGGGAAAAAAACGGCATCCGTCTATATATAAATACCACCCGTCTATTGCATTTTTTAGTATCCGGATTATGAGATTGTTTTGAGCATTCATAACGAAAAACATGAAGCTTAAACACTTACTAACTGTAATAATTTTGATCATCACTGCGCAGGCTTATGCCCAAACGGGCAGGCCGGTGAGCGGCGTAGTGAGGGACTCGACAGGGACAACCATCCCCGGAGCTACGATAAAACTTTTAACAGGCAAGGATAGTACGACCGTTGCCACCGACATGAACGGGAAGTTCAGTTTTCCGTCGGTTCCGGTTAATCAGTTTAGCCTGGTGGTATTTTCAGTAGGTTATCAGCCAATAAAACGGCGATTTGTTTTAAATAACGACAAGACAGCGGCTGAGCTTGCACCCATCGTTCTGAAAAGTGACGCTATTGCACTGAAAGGAGTTGTCATTTCCGATGTTAATGCAGTTAAAATAAAAGAGGACACGGTAGAATATAATGCCGCACCCTATAAAGTACGCCAAGGTGCAGCGGTGGAAGATGTGATCAAAAAACTACCCGGTGTGGATGTGGATAAGGATGGCAATATTACCGCCCAGGGCAAGAGTGTAAGCAAAGTACGACTCAACGGTAAAGATTACATGGCCGGCGATGTGACCAGTTTGACCAAAAACCTGCCCGCCGACCTGGTACAGAATATACAGGTAGTAGACGATTATGGCGATCAGGCCAATATTACGGGTATAAAAACAGGTGATCCGCAGAAGGTATTAAACATTAACATCAAACAGGATAAGAACTACGGTTATTTCGGGCAGGCAACTGTCGGCGGTGGCCGCGATGCAATTCCGCAAACACATGGATCGACAGATGATGACAGGTACATTGCATCGGCTAATGTTTTCAGCTTTAATGGCAACAGGCAAATAGCAGTATCCGGCAACCTGAACAATACGAATACCAACCTGTTCAATTTCGGTGGAGGTGGTGGCCGTGGCGGTCCGGGCGGGCCTCCTCCGGGCTTCGGTGGTAGCACAAATGGGATTACTACCGCACGCTCGTTCGGACTTAATTATCGCGATAGCTGGGGTAAACATGTTACCGCTTACGGCAGCTATAGCTTCTCGAATAATTCGGTGAATACAATCACTAATTCTATTCAGAATAATATATCACCGGATAATCCAACAACCAACAATACAAACACTAACGAGAATGATGGTAAATTGAACCATCGTTTCAACTTCAACATCGAATGGAAGCCGGATACGGTTAACTACTTCAAAATTACGCCCTCATATTCATACGCAAGTGTATTAACAAATGAAACCCAGACCAGCGACCTTTTTGCCAGCAACACAGGGATAACGCAATCGAAATATACGCTTGACCTGATAAGCCATTCGACAGCACCAAACTATGGGTTGAATGTACTATACAATCACCGTTTCAGTACCCGTGGACGAAACTTCAGCGTTTTGTTAACGTCAGGTTCAACCAAAAATAACCAATATCAAAACCCCGTTTATGATTACCTCCCAGGCAGTAAAATAACTGCCCCGGCTGACCAAAGGATCAATACCGATAGCCGTACAGACAGTGTTGGCGCAGCGCTCTCATACATGGAGCCCTTAAGTAAATTATCATTCCTTGAATTTAATTATGGTTATCACTATGCCAATACCACGGCGGATAAAACTACAGATACATTGGCCGACAATGGAAACATCAATCGCTATGATCTGTTGAGTAACGATTATAAATTCCAGTACATTACCAATCGCTTTGGTTTAAATTATCGTTTTATCGATAAACAGTACAATTATACTTTGGGCGTATCGGCTCAACCAACTTTGTTACAGGGATCATCTTTAGAAAGTGCGCCAACGCATATTACCACCTTCAACGTTTCACCAGTAGCACGATTCGTTTACAACTTTTCACGAAGTCAGGCCCTGACGATCAACTATAACGGTTCAAGCAATTCGCCGACTTATTCAGAATTACAACCGGTCACCGATTACTCTACTGCTAGCTATCCTGTACAAGGTAATCCTGATTTAAAACCGGAGTATAACAATACGTTCAGTATCCGGTACAACAAATTTGACTTTGCCAGCGGCAACGTATTTTTCTCGAACATGAACTTTACTGCAACCAATGATAAAATAGTGGCCAAAACGGTTACGTATCCAAGGAACTACCCGGTTAAAAATTTAGCTGGCACCATACTAACCCAATACCAAAATGCCGACGGCTATTATAGTGCATCAGCATTTTATCTGTATGCTAAACCTTGGCAAAAGAGAAAGTATACACTCTTTATTAATGGCAATATCAGTTATACCAACAATATCAGCTATCTCGGCAGTGTAGATACGGTTAATTTTTTGGAGACCGATCAGAAAAACATGGCCAAAAACCTCGTACTGACGCAGGGTGCGCGCTTTAGAGTGGACATTACCGATGTGATAGATGCTACGGCCAATGCCAGCTATAGCATAAACCATTCGATAAATTCGGTACCGCAGGCTAACGTAAATAATAATTACAGAACCATTAACCTGGGTGTTAGCGGCAAGAACTATTTATGGAAAGACTGGACCGTAAGTTACGACTATACCAAGACTCTATACGAAGGCTATACCGGGGCTACCAATCCGAATATCCTCAATGCATATATAGAACGCCGTTTCCTAAAAGGGAATGTAGGAACCCTGCGCTTTGCCGTGAACGACATCTTTAACGAGAATACTGCCTATACCTCTACTCAAAATGGCAGCTATATCAATCAAAGCAACGTGAACCGCTTGGGAAGATATTACATGCTGACGTTCACGTTGCGCCTGCAAAAATTTGCGGGTAAATCGCCAATGGGTCCCGGCCCTGGCGGACCGGGCTTCAGACCAGGCGGCGGGCCGGGCCCGGGTGGCCCTCCTCCAGGTGGTGGGATGGATTAATCCATGCGCTGACAGTTAGAAACAATTAATTAAACTATAAATAAGAAAACAATGAAGAAGATCACATTATTAGCAGCAGCAATGGTATTGAGCACCGCTCTTTTTGCACAAACCAAATGGCAGGTGGATAAAGCGCACGCCAAAGTAGGATTTACAGTGACTCACCTATCACTTTCGGAAGTGGATGGCAGCTTTAAAAAGTTTGATGCAAGTATTACAGCGACAAAACCAGATTTCAGCGACGCAGTATTTGAATTGACTACTGATGTAAGTTCGGTTAGTACCGATAATGACATGCGCGACAACCACATTAAAGGCCCGGATTTTTTTGATGCGGCAAAATATCCGCAAATCAGCTTTAAAAGTAAAAGTATTACCAAACTGGATGATAAGAAATATAAACTAACCGGCGACCTTACCATGCACGGCGTAACCAAACAGGTAAACCTTGACTTAACCCTGAACGGAGTAGGTAAAGACATGCGCAGCCAAAAACCAGTAGCCGGGTTTAAAGTAACCGGTACCATCAACCGTAATGATTTTGGAGTGGGACATATGCCGGCAGCCATGGTAAGCGAAGACATTGAGATACGTGCCAATGGCGAGTTTGGGCAAATTTAATGTTGGCTGCAGAGGTTGTAGAGGTTATAAAAGTTGTAATAGGACAAATAACTTCATGTTGTTACTTTTTCAACCTTTCCAACTTTTACAACCATTACTACATTAAAACACCTTCCATCCCTGAGAAAGATGGCAAGCTAGAGATCATAGACATGAGGTTGATCTTGATTTAGTTGATTGCGTTCCGGCTGAGACCCGGAACGCCTTTTCTTTTTAAATTTCCTTGTAAAAAAATTGTTACATAAATTCCAAAACTATCATAATAATTAAATCACTCAGTAATTTCCCCAGCCTATAAACCTTTAAGAAATCTACCAGACTAAAAACCCCAAAAGTGGCTTTTCCTGCTCATTTTGACCTTTCGCAACTTTCAAAGACACCACAACAGTCTAATTGTCAATTAAAAAACTAAAAACGTAGTCGATATTTTTCGCTGCAAAATGTTAATAACCACACTAGGGAATGTGGAAAACTATACTTTTAAAACATCTAACTACCAATCCGGCTTACCGTATACATTATTACTTAATTGTTAAAGATAATTGTTCGTATGAGGAAAATTTTAATAATGTCGTTGGTTGGCGTTATGTTCCTTGGAGCATGCAAGAAGTCAGGCGAAGGTACTCCGACACCTGCTACCCCCAGTACACCCACCATCCCCCCTGCCACACAACCTGTCGCTGCACAAGCCGATACCATCCCTGATGGAGCAATGGTAAGAATCAAGCTGCAATTAGATTCAGTACCCATTGATGAAACGGTATTAACGTTTGAACATCGTGCCTCTGAAAATTTTTCAAGTTCCCAGGATGCTGTCTATTTTCCAGGTTTTGGTAAAGGAAGTTTATGCAGTGTCACACATGACGGAGTTGATTGTGCCATTCAAGTCGTACCGATTGCATCTGGAAAAGCTATTCCGCTGAAGGTTACAGCCCAACATGATGGGGTGTATACTTTGAAAACCAGTTTTACAAAAATGTTACCCCGGGGCAAAGGTTTATGGTTGAAAGATGCTTACCGGAAAGACTCGCTAAACATAAGAATATGGAACTATCGTTTCGACGTTATTAAGTCGGACACCAGTTCCTATAGCACCGGAAGGTTTAGCATGGTGGTACGTTAAGAACCATAATTAGTTGATTGGTTGTCCCGATTTGAAATGGATTATACGTGCAGGCGTTCGGCAACCTGATCAATAGTGTATTCCACGTATTTTTTTGCACGGTCCATATAATCCGGAGCATCCTCCAGCAGTTCTTCCAGAATAGATTTGCCGTTTTCTTTTTCTTTTGTCAGGTAATAGATACCGTAACCTACAGCGGCGCCTATGGCCATAAATTTTAAAATACGCATGATACTGCTGTTAAACTTTAAATAAAGTTACAAAAATGGAATAAGGAATTATTTGACATAAAACATTTTTGCCGTAAGGTAGAATTTAATTGATATCCTCGTGTTCTAATTGCTGAAGCATCTGATTATCAAAATCAAAACGGAGGTCATTTTCTACCTTTTCTCGGCTAGGACGTAAAAAAATAAAATAAGCGGACATTAGTGCGGTGATGAGCAGAAAAAAAACATTACCGCTAAGAATATAAGCAACTATCGAAAACAATGAGGGCCCCTGAATAAGTGCGAAACGGGTAATTAGAACCGATTGATAGCCTGAAAGTTTTTCCTGGAAGTTCTCTTTTTCGCGTAGAATATACTTTTGTTTCTTAAATATCAGGTACCCGCCAAAGAAGCCGCCCAACGCAAGGACCGGGACAATAAAAACAAACTCATCGTCCATATTCATTACACCAAAATATATCCTGGTTGTTTGGGCGAAAGCCACTATGGCAAACAGCATCTGAAATGCGAGCAAAGCCACATGGGTAAACGCCAGCGTTTTTAGCATGCTGTCGGGCGTGATCGATTTTAAGCTTCTGTTGTAGTCCATGGGTATGTGTTATTAAAGACACAACCCATTTTTACGGAAAGTTCGTGGTAAAGTTTCTATTTTTCGTCCAGTTGCACAGTTCCGGATCTTTTATCGCGCCCAACATTGATAACCGCCATGAAAAGTGAGTTATCAAACCGGAAAATATTCTGATAAGCATCCGAGCCCTGAAAAACCAGTGTCATGGTTGAACGTTTAGCCTGTGTAAGAAATGAATTAAGGTCCTGCAGGCGCAGTGTGTGATAAATCACCTGCCGGGTAGTATTGCCACTCATCATCAGATTAGTTTGGCCCAGTAATATCGTCTCGGCTATCGCCGGGTTTATCCTGTTACTCCTGTATTGCTCGTAACTCTTTCCATTAAGCACAGTTTTGCCTAGTGGCTTAAATCGTTTGGTTATTATTAAATAATTGTGCATCTGGTCAGTAGTCATGGCCGTGAGGCTCTGCAATTCTTCCAGCGACAAGCTTTGGGCACGGCACATCATACCTGCGAAAAGCAAAATAATAACAAACAGATATCTTTTTATCATATCAGTTACAAAAATGGCATGTCATCCCCCGAACTTCATCAATCCCCGGGATGATAACTTTTTATGGCATGTTTTATTACATCTGTTTTATAAAACCAAATGTCCTTAAAATGCCCGTTAATAAAACCTTCAGCCTGATCGCTAAAATGCGCAGATGAGGAATCAAATGACTCACCGCCTGTGATAATACTTTTGGCTTTCAGACGCGGACCAAACTCCACAGCAGCAATAAAACTATTGCCACTGTAGCCATACCGTTTTTGCGTGTTCGTGCTCTTGCTCTGGTAAGATGGCAGCTGTCCAAACTGCGACCCTACCAATGCTACGGGTAAGCTGGGTAATTTATCGTCAAATGTTATGCCATCTACGGGCCTTTGATAACGATTTATTTCGCCCCATTCTATTTTCCACGTCCCGTAGCGGTTTTCGAGGGTTTTTAGCGACTCGCTAAATATCTCCAGTTGCTTCTGCGGGCTTATTTTTTTTAGCATTTGTGCGAAACGCTCTGTCTGATAGGTAGATTCTTCCACAGTCTGCGCATGAGGCAACTCATCGATTAATCGTGTCCCCCATTCTACTGCAATGGTTGTGGCTACCGAATTGCTGGCTGATTGGCGGTCCCATTTTTTCATTAAATCAATTGGTTCGGCAAGGGCTTTTTTAATTGAATCATTGGCAGATTCATAACTGCTGAATAATGAAGGCAACACATCATCAAACATAGCCAGGTAGTGATCATAGCCTTTAGCGATCAATTCATCGAGAGACACATTTTTAGCATTGCTGAATAACCTGAGTGCGTTTATACCACGATAGTTTTGCCCATTTGTTGCCATATAGGCCGGGTAGTTATTTTTATTGGGGCTGCTGGCGCCAGAACAGGTATATGGGGTAGAATTACAATTCTCTATCCATCCTGTCATCGGATCATAGATGTGCACAATCTCATTTAAGGGGTGCGTTCCCTGCCATTCTGTTGCAGGAATAGTACCATCTACAGGCAAAGCCCAGTCCAGGTTAGGATCACGCTTAGGCATAAAGTTGCCATTCCAGAAAGCGATATGCCCCTTGTCATCAGCATAAACGGTATTATTACTACCGTTAGACACCAATTGCATAGCTTTTTTATATTCCTCAAAATTGTGGGCTTTCGTAATCAGCCACGATTCCAGCAGGGCTTTATAAGAACGATTATTCGATCGCAAGGCCAGCCATTTACCGCTACGGCTGCCTAACACCGGCCCATGATGTGTGTAATAACCGGTTATAACACGCTGATCCTTTTTTCCCCCATTTTTAACTTCTATTACTAAATTCCTCGTGACAACTGGTTTCAGGCTTCCATTATATTCATAATACCATTTGCCATCTTTTTTGAATACCTTTTCAGCGTATAAGTCGGCAACATCAGCATTACTGGTAGTATGCATCCATCCGCAATGCGGGTTAAAGCCCTGGTATACAAAAAAATTACCCCAGGTAGCCGCGCCATACACATTCAAACCTTCGTCGCTGACCATGTGTACCTCATCCCTGAAATAAAATGGCACATGCGGATTGATGTACAGCATAGCATGTCCGGACGCCGTTTTTGATGGTGCCAATGCAAAACCATTGGAGCCGGTTTCTCTATCGGTTATAATATTCTCTGTTGAATGTGCATTTGATATATTCCCCAGGCTTTCCGGTCCATTGCTATAAAAATGGGCGGTCTCATTTATATTAATGCCCCCTGTTTGCGTCGCCGATACGCTGCCATCTGTAAACATTAAGGCATACCAGGGCTCAAAGTGATGAAAAACTGCCGGCTTTATTTCAGGATGTTTATACAGATAATAATTTATACCATCTGCAAAGGCATTCATCAGTTTTTTAAACCACAACGGGCTCACTTTGTAATCTTTTATAGCATCGGCACTATCAGCAATTAGTTGTAGTTGTATATCAGTATATAACTTACTATCACCATCAATTTCGGATTGCCTGCCAAGTTGATATGCATAGTTGCGTTCTATCCCTTTAAAATTCTCTTCACACTCCGCATACATTAGTCCAAAAACGGCATCGGCATCTGTTTTTCCATAAATGTGTGGTATACCCCAATTATCGCGAATGATAGTTACAGCCCGTGCTTCTGTTTTGAACCGCGTTACCTCATTTTTCGTAAAACTTTGAGCGGCGCACCAAATTGGTATACACAACGCAGCTGCTAGTATATTTTTCATTTTTATCTCGTTTGCCGTAACAATCCCGCCTAAATCTATATCAAAAGCTTATTTTTTTGACATAATTTATTATAATTGTACCAATAACACTTATTTTTATAATACAATAAAATATTAGTTTTACGTGAACACAATTTTTCATAGAAACTTCTGTTCAATAATATTGAAAAATATATTGATCTTTTGAAAACAAAACCCTCAATTGATTGATATACAAGGTATAAATAATTTACCCTGTTTAAAACAAAAAGCAGGTTCCATTTGAAAACACAAGATCGTAGACCGATCATATAAGAGCTTGGATTAATATTCAAATATTATCTGAGATTTAGTTGAATCAATATCATTGAGAGTGATATTGTGGTGCGTTCCGGGGTGAGATACGGAACGCATTTTTATTTTGGAGGAACCACCGCCCTCATTGGGTAATATTCATAGTAATTAATATTTGCTGCCGGGTCGTTCCTAATCAGATCTTTCAACTGATCCTCCGTATCAATCTCAACCACCCCTGCTCCATAAACCGCTTTTGGATCCATCACCGGGCCAAACACCACCACTAATCCCCTGTTCATTAAGTCAGTCCAATAGGCAACGTGCTGCAGCATGATCGCCCTTTCTTCTGCTGTCATATCCTGCGCAAAAGTTGGCCGGCATGGATTTAGTTTTAAAAAGTAATGCGGCATATTCTTATAATTGGGTTGTTATCAAAGATAACATTCTGCGCCTAATGCCTGAAAAGTTAAAAAATGTCACTCATTTTTTCCAAGGTATCATGCAGGTGTTTTTAGGCTTTCATAACAGAATAGCGCCGTGTTTACGCAATATTTATTGCCTTTTTGATGTTGATATGATGCAAAACCTTGACCAAAAAGTTGCAGCATATATTTTAAAGAGTGGTTCGGAAAAGAAAAATAAATGATTGTTATGGATTTTCCTTTTAAATCCGATATTTGACTGAAGTCAAACAATTTATCGCTTTTTTCGTAAGAATGAAAAAGCGTGTTATAAACCTAAAAGTTATTTATTGATTAAGTATGCTTTCGGGGGGATGCATGTTGATTAAAACACTCTAATATGCTTAATCAAACTTTATCAAATATATTGGACAAAGAGGCTACAACTAAAGTGAATGAAAATCAACTATTTGATGATTTAAACAACACATTCTTCGATTACCCAAAAGATAAAACGCTTGTAGACCTCTTTTATGAACAGGTAGACAAGACACCAAATAATATTGCCCTGATTTTTGGAAATACAGAATTCACGTATAGCGAACTAAACACGGTAAGCAATCAATTTGCTGATTATTTAAACCAAACATATTCAATTAGGCCAGACGAATTAGTTGGCATGATGCTGGACCGCAGCGAGTGGATGATCATTGCGATACTGGGAATATTAAAAGCCGGCGGTGCTTATGTACCTGTTGACCCAGATTATCCGCAAGACCGTATTAATTATATCAAAGAAGATTGCGCATGCAGGGTGTTTGTAGATTACAATGAGTTAGATGCTTTTAGGCTATCGAAGCATAAATACAGTACGCAGAATAAAAAAAGCGATTTAATATCATCTAACCTGGTATATTGTATTTATACCTCAGGCTCTACGGGCAAACCAAAAGGTGTGTTGGTAGAGCACCGGAATGTAGTTAATTTACTATGGTCGCAAAAAGAAGTATATAAAATAACACCGGATGAGCGGGTGCTGCAATTCTCCACTATAACTTTTGACCCGTCAGCCGAACAAATATTTATTGCATTCCTGACAGGTGCGGGTTTAGTTATTATAAATAAAAACACCCTGCTGGATGTAAAATCTTTTGAAAAATACATTATAGCTAAAAAGGTAACACATATACATGCGGTACCGACATACCTGGCGGAATTAACCATAGAGGATATGAGCCAGGTAAAACGGGTAATAACAGGCGGAGAAAGTTGCCTGCCCGCACTTGCTGCAAAATGGAACAACCACTGTACTTTCATCAATGAATACGGGCCGACCGAAACCACCATCACCTCTATTGAGTATGTATTTGAAAAAAGTGGCAATCCTTATCCCTTTATCCCTATTGGCCGACCAGTAGCCAATACGCAAATTCATATGCTCGGTGAGAACAAGGAACTGATGCCTTTTGGTGAGATCGGCGAAATTTACATCGGCGGCGATGGCGTAACAAGAGGATATTTGAACCGGCCGGAGCTGACCAAAGAAAGATTTATAGAGAACCCACATAAGCCCGGTGATCGGATATACCGCACTGGCGACGTAGGCAGATGGTTACCTGACGGTAATATAGAATACCTGGGGCGAATAGATGACCAGGTAAAAATAAGAGGCTACCGCATAGAATTGGATGAAATATCGGCCATATTAGAAAAGCACCCTAAAGTAACTGCTGCAGTAGTGGTTGCCCGGGCGGTTAGCGGCGAGGATAAAGAACTGATAGCTTATGTCACCGGCCCGGCAGAAATAGCTGAACTGAATGCGTATTTGAAATTACAGCTACCCTCATACATGGTACCGGGTTACTATGTCAGCCTTGAAACGTTGCCATTAACCAGCAATGGGAAAGTCGATAAGAAAAACCTTCCGCTGCCAACAGAGCGCTATCATGAAAAACGAACAGATTTCAAAGCTGCTTCAAGTGAATTGGAGAAAACACTGGTTAATATATGGCAGAAAATACTGAATATCGAGCAAATTGGCATTGATGATAACTTTTTTGATCTGGGTGGCACTTCATTGGCCGCTGTGAGAGCTATGGGTCAGATCAATACCGCTACCGACTCCAGTTTAAGCTCAACAGTATTATATCAGCAACCTACCATCAGAGGGCTGGCCAAAAAAATTGACAGCAATAGCGCACTTGACGTAAATCCCATTATCCTACTGAAAGAAGGTACCGGGTCTCCTTTGTTTATATTTCCACCCTGGAGCAGTTATCCGACCATATTTAATGAATTTGTTAACAGTTATAACGCTGACAATCCTTTATATGGCATTATTTATACCGAGGACCATGAAAACTTCCCTTATAAAAGTGTGCAGGAGTATGTAAAGTTTATTGTCGGTCACATCAAAAAATTGCATCCTAAAGGTCCATATAACTTATTGGGATACAGCCTTGGGGCAAGAACTGTATTTGAGGCAGCGGTACAACTACAGCAAGCCGGTGAAAAAGTGAACATGGTGGCTGCCATAAGCCACTTCCCTTCATATCCATCAAAAAGGCTGTTTTTGAGCAGAAGGATCCTTGATGAAATAAGAGTTTTCCAGAAAATAAAGCCAAGCTTAAAGTTCAAATATCTATACCTGCGGTTGCCTCATTTCATAAAGCTGGTTATGCAGGGAAAACAAAACCTTCCGGAAATAGTACTCGAAGTAGAAACGCAAAATCGCATATTTGAGATACACGATTCATATGAGACGAATCAAAGGTATTGCGGGGAGCTGTTATTAATTTATGAGCCCAATCCTGACGGTGATGAATCTGAATTTAAAAAGGTCCAGGTTTACCGGAATTCGATTTTCAGGCAATTGTGGAGCAAGTACATTGATGGTAATATTATAGAAAAGATAGTAGAAACCAGGCATATCGATTTCTTCAAACAACCGGTGGTTAAAGAGGTAACCGGCATCATCGAATCTTATCTGGCCGACAAAAAATAAGAACCATATCAATTAAAATATATCTGTCCGTTTGGATAGATATATTTGCTGCATGGAACTAAATCTATTTGACAAACAGGTTTACACTGACCGAAGAAGCATTTTAAAACATAATATTGGAAATGATGGACTCATCCTTTTACTGGGGAATGAGGACAGCAGCATGAATTACAAAGACAATTGTTACCCTTTCAGACAGGATAGCGGTTTCCTTTATTATTTCGGGTTGGACATCCCCTCGCTGGCTGCGGTAATTGATACTGAAACGGGCGATGAAGTAATTTTTGGCAATGAGCTGACCATTGATGATATTGTGTGGACCGGCACTTTGCCTACGGTGAACGAAATGGCGGGCATGGTTGGCGTTTCACAAACGAAGCCATACAACCAAATCATTCATTATGTGCACAAGGCGTTGATTTCGGGGAGAAAGGTTCATATCCTTCCTCCATACCGGCCCGAGAATAAAGAAAAACTGGCCGAATGGTTTAACACCAGTCTTGGTGATGTAAAAGACTACGTTTCGGTAAAATTGACGAAGGCTGTTATTTCGCAACGCGTAATAAAAACTCCGCTTGAAATTGCTGAAATGGAAAAAGCCGTTTCCATTAGTGTGGATATGATGCTTAATGTGATTAAGCACACCCGATCCGGCATAAAAGAATACGAATTGGTAGCCAAAGCGCATGAAACAGCCATTGCTAATAACGCGCGCTTGGGCTATCCCGCTATTATTACGACGCACGGGCAAACCCTGCATACCCACTATTATGGCAATACTTTACACGAAGGCCGCATGGTATTAAGCGATATAGGTGCAGAAAACGAAATGCATTATGGCGGAGATCTTACCCGTACCTTTCCGGTCGGCCGCAGGTTTACCGGCAGACAGAAAGAATTATATGAAGTAACGTTGAACTCGATGGACCATGCAATCAGCATGTTAAAGCCGGGGGTAAGATATAAAGATATCCACTTGGCTGCGTGTCAAAAGTTGGTTGAGGGCTTAACGCAGGTAAATCTGATGAAAGGAGACCCGGCAGAAGCAGTGGCAGCAGGTGCACATACCATGTTTTTTCAATGCGGATTGGGCCATATGCTGGGGATGGACACACATGATATGGAAGACCTGGGTGAACCATTGGTTGGCTATACTGATACATTGAAAAAGGAAACACAGATATTCGGACTGAAGTCACTGCGTCTTGGTCGTGAACTGGAACCCGGTTTTGTGCTGACTGTAGAACCAGGTATCTATATCATCCCTGAATTGATCGACCGCTGGCAGGCAGAAAAGAAATATGCTGATTTCATCAATTACGATGTATTAAACACCTATCGTGATTTTGGCGGAATACGCATCGAGGATAATTTCCTGATTACCGATACAGGGTATCACTTACTAGGTAAATATCTCCCTAAAACATTAAAAGAGATTGAGGCATTGAAAGAATAATGCCCGACAGTTTTCGTTTTGTCTTTATCGTTGCTCCCGCCCAATAATTTAACTATTCCGCAATCTTTTTAAAATTCTACTTTTTTTAATTGTCAAATTAACACAAAATAAACTGAATCCAATACACTTAGTTACAACATTAACAATCATCAAAAACTGACCATATCCCAACAAAACACTGTCCCATTTTTCGCCAAAGCAATAAATGGCAGAATGACAATTAACATTTATTTAACAAAAAGATGAACTTTTGTTACACTATTACGTAAAATATTCTTTATATTCGTATTCTTAAACACACGTAACCTAAATTAATAAAAAGGAAAGGGGCGTATATTATGATACAGAGATCAGCATTTTATCCTGAACGTCAGTTTCACTTGTTAATTAATTTTAAAGATGATGAACGCTGTCTGGCAGTCTTACCTGACGAAACAGGTAAGTTCCTTGTAGTTGATCAGGGTAAAGTACTTGGCCAACTTGGATTTGACAAACAGTTGAACTGTGTATCATGCGATTGCGAATTAGATGATATGATCCTTAGCCAGCTGCACAAAGGGATTAAAAATCATTACTCGTAATTAGGGTCTGCCGGTATTGGTACGCAAGTTATTTCCAGCATCAGCTAATACTGATGCTTTTTTTATATTCCCCGTACAACTACTCCTAATTTAAAAATTGCCAATAAACGCATTATCCGCTGAGGCGTTCTGTTGTTTCGTTGTGATAGATGCAGGGTTAGTTTGTGGCTTAGGGTTAGTAATGTTTTACTATAACCAGAAGGCCAAACAGCGGATTAATGCGTTTGATGGCTGGATCACTATATTAAAACTATAAACTCTCAATAATTGACATTACGAAAGCCTGCTGCTAATTGCTACAGTGGCAGTAAAATAATTATTACAACTTTTGATACCTGTGTTTTAATACTAATTTTATGCATCACCTGTTATAAAACCCACATGCATGAAAACCACCCTGTCAGCTATTATAGCTTTGCTTTTGTTTATTTCGGTTAATGTATTTGCTCAAACGGGCAAAGTGTACGATAATCTTAGCCTCCCAAGTAAGATACTGAAAGGCGAACGGAAGTATGCGGTCTACCTGCCACCCGATTATGAAACATCCGGTAGAAGTTATCCCGTTCTGTACTTGTTGCATGGCTCAGGCGATGACCAGACCGGCTGGGTACAATTTGGCGAGGTCTTGCATATTGCTGATAAGGCGATTAACGCAGGTAGCGCCACTCCAATGATCATTATTATGCCGGATGCCAATACAGGCCGTCGCGGATATTTCAACGATCCGCGGGGCGACTGGAATTATGAGGATTTCTTTTTTAAGGAACTGATACCTTATGTAGAGAAGAAATACCGCATAAAAAATGATAAACGCTACCGCGCCATAGCAGGTTTATCAATGGGCGGGGGCGGAAGCTTTGTTTATGCATTGCACCATGCCGAAATGTTTTCATCCGCTTGTCCGCTGAGTGCATCAACAGGTCCGCTTACAGTAGATGATGCAAAAAAGCAATTAGTGAAACTGGATCCCAATATCGCTGATTCAACTGTAACCAATTATTATAACCGCCACAGCGTAGTGGCCCTGATAAACAATATACCCGACGATCAGAAAAAAGCGGTCCGCTGGTATATTGATGATGGCGATGACGATTTTTTATATGAGGGCAATTGTCTGGTACACATCGCCATGCGTAAAAAGGAAATTCCTCATGAATTCCGCATACGTGACGGCGGGCACACCTGGACCTACTGGCGGGAATCATTGCCGGAAGTGCTGGCGTTTGTATCGCAGGCGTTTCATCAGTATTAATTCGAGTCAGGCTTACGAAGTTTTAAAAACTTTGTAAGTCTTTATTTTACTATCACCAGCTCACTGTAAGTAAGCTCTTTTTCGCGCGTATTTTTATTCAGAAAAGTGGGTTTAAGGCGTGATATCCAATAACGCTCAAAAGTTTTCACATGCTGCAGCTGCCAGCCTTTGGCTTTTAGGTCATTGATGATGTCAGTTTGGGCAAAGAGTAAATATGGCTTATCAGGATGAGGCCCTGTGCCATCCGTGTTGATATTGGTTAAAGGTTGATCAAGATAGAACTCCATCGCAAATGGCACATCTCCACTTTGTGCAACCGGTAATTTATCAGGGTTATTTTGATTGATGAAAAATGCAGCCTGGGTAAGCGCCTGGTAATGCAGCAGCGATGGATAAAACGCCAGGTTAAGATATAGATTCACAAAAAATGAAACCAGCAAAGTTTGGTAGCCTATCTGCCAGAAAGCTTTATTAGTGATTTTTATTGGCAATACGAACCAGGCTGTAAATAACACTAAAAGTATAATTCCGGTCAGCAGATTAAATTCCTCAGGTTTGAAAAAGTAGTTTAATACGACAACCAAAACAAATAATAAGACAGCAACAATCAATTGAGTAATCCGCACCGCCCGGATACTTTTCTGGGCACTTAAGCGATAGAAGTATTGTGCCGTGATAATTGCAAAAAATGGAAAAACGATATTGAGGTAATGCGGCAATTGAAATCTGGATGCCGAAAACACCAGGAAGGTCAGTAGTGAACCGCAGATGCAATACCATTCTTCTTTTTGGACATTTTTAACACCTTTCCGGATAGATTGGAATACCGCTGCAAACAACAAAAGCGACCATGGTAAAAAAGCCCACAAAGTGGTATGGATAAAAAAGGTTGGATCACCACTGCCTTTGATGGGCCCGGTATTAAAAAAGCGACCAAACTGGCTATCCCAGTAAAAGAAACGGATGCCTGAAACACCAGTATGTCCGAATACTATTTTCTCGGGATGCAAATCGAATTGCTCATAAACGCAATACAATTCCGGCAAGGTAAATAATATAGTCAGCACGATTGCCACCAGCGAGCGCCAGTGAAAGAGTTGTTTCCATTGTTTGGTAATGATCAAATGCCCTGCAATGGCCCCTCCTATCGGTATCAGGGCGAACATACCTTTGGTCATTACAGAGCAGGCAGCAAAAACGCAACCTGCCAGTAAATGCCAAAAATTATTCTGACTATAGGCTTTATAAAAATGATAGACTGAAGCGATTACCAGTCCTGTCAGATAAGGCTCTGCCCGCACATCATAATTTGAAATGACGATATGCTGTGCGGTCAGCAGTATCAATGCCGACCAAAGAGCTACCTCTTTGTTGTACAAGCTTTTGGCGAACAGGTAAGTATACCATACGCCCATCATCAGAAAGAGTACTCCGGGTAGTTTATAAGCCCAGGTAGTAAAGCCAAATAAGTTGAACGAAAGGGCTGAGACCCAGAAAGGGAAATGGGGCTTATCCAGCCAATCAGCCCCTTGGGCATACAGGTTGACATAATCGTGCTTTAGTACCATGGTTTTGGCTATGGTGGCATACAAGGTGCCATCGGGGCCGATGATGGTAATGAACAATCCGCTAAAATTTACAAAAACGGCTATAGTGATGAAGATATAAAGCCATTTGAAATTGGTAGCGGTTGTTTGTTCGTTCACGGGGTAAAGGTAATATCGAATAATGAATTTTTGAATAATGAATATCGGGTAAGCCACTTTCATCAATCCATAAAAATATTACAAAGCCCTCTTATCTTGTTTGAAGTAAATTTCCCTAACTTCAAATCAAAAATCATCAACCATGCAACGTCGTAGTTTTTTATTGAATACTGCCGTAGCGGCAGGTGCATTTACCCTATTTGGCAAAAGAAGCTTTGCCTCATCAATTTTCGATGATCCTGTACAGTTCAAGTTGCTTCGCGGTAACGTAGGCATGTTTGCAGAAAAAGGCGGCACCATTGCCTGGTTAACCAACAAGGAGGGTATTGTAGTTGTCGATGCTGAATTTCCTGAACAGGCTACCCATCTGATATCAAAACTGAAAGAGCAATCCGACAAGCCTTTTCAGTGGCTCATTAATACCCACCATCACGGCGACCATACCAGCGGCAATATTTCATTCAAGGGTATCGTAAAAAATGTAGCCGCTCATGCCAATTCGCTGACCAATCAAAAGAATTCCGCAATCGCGCAAAAGAAGGAAGATCAGCAATTATATCCGGATACTACTTATACCGATACATGGAAAATAAAAGTAGGCGACGAAAGCATCCGGACGTATTACTATGGACCTGGCCACACCAATGGTGATAGCATGATCCATTTTGAACATGCTAATGTGGTACATATGGGTGACTTGATGTTTAACCGACGTTATCCTTTTATCGACCGAAGCGCCGGTGCTTCCGTAAAAAACTGGCCCGTAATTCTTGAAAAAGCTCAGAAAACATTCAGCAACGATACCATTTTTATATTTGGGCATGCCTATGATCCGTTAAAAGTAACCGGCACCATGGAAGACCTAAAGGCAATGCAAAACTTCATGGAAAAACTGGCTGATTTTGTGCAAACCAGCATTAAAGCCGGAAAGAGTAAGGACGAAATATTACAGGCAAAATCTATCCCGGGAGTTACCGACTGGCAGGGCGATGGTATAGACCGTGGATTAACTGCAGCATATGAGGAGTTTAGCTCATGAAGATAATTTCCGTAATCCTGGTTTTCTTTTTGCCATTCTCATCGCAGAAAGAGCTCAACTCTACCACGCTATTGCAAAAAATGTATGCCCGTTATCATGGTAAATGGCACAACAGTTTGTCGTTCAATCAAACTACAGAACGATACAAGAACGACAGCCTGATAAAATCGGACACCTGGTATGAGCGTATCGCTTATCCTGATATGCTCCGCATTGATATTGGCAGCAAGGAAAGTGATCATGGAATAATCTTCAGAAAGGATTCGACCTATATTTTTAATAATAACAAGGTAACCCGGAGCCTCAAAAATGAAAATGAGCTGATCTTCTTTTTAGGTGGATTATACTTTTTTTCTTTTGATGATGTGCTTGAACATTTTAAGGCTTTACATTATGATCTTTCGAAGTTTCATACCACCACCTGGAAAGGCAAAGCAGCTTATGTGATCGGCGCCGATAAGGATGATGAAAAAGTAAACCAATTATGGATTGATCAGGATAAGCTGATTCCTTTGCGTTTTATAAAATATGAAGACAACAGTAAGGAAGAAGGCCTGTTTGAAGACCATATCGCATTAAAAGCTGCATGGAGCGAAACCAAATGTAAGTTTTATATCAACGACCAATTACTCCAGGTAGAAACGTATCATGATGTAACTCCAGGTGGACCACTGGATAAACGAATATTTGAACCATCAGCCATAGGAAAATAAAAACCAATCCCAATGCTCAAAAAACTACTCCTCCTCCTTTGCTTTTTGCCGGTCATCGCATCAGCTCAAACCAAACAATTTGTAATTCCGCTTTGGGAAAAAGGTGCTCCCGGTTTTGAAAAACTAAAGGACGTACCCGAACAAGCCAAGGACTATTGGGTAAAGAATATCAATAACCCTACACTCACCGTTTTTTTGCCGCCTAAGGATAAGGCCACAAGGTCGGCCATTGTGGTATGTCCTGGTGGAGGACATAGGTTATTGGTTTTTAATGCGGAGGGCATTGAGCCTGCCAAATTTCTGAGCGATATGGGTGTAGCTGTGTTTGTGCTAAAGTACCGTCTGGGACGCGACACAAACACACCATCGTATAAAATTGACATCCATGGCAAAGAAGATGGTTGCCGGGCTATGCGATTGGTAAGAAGCCGCGCAGCTGAATTTGGTATTGATCCCAATAAAATTGGCCTGATGGGCTTTTCGGCAGGTGGTGAAGTGGTTGATATGGTGAGTTTTGAACCTGATGCACCGCATCGCGACGCGATCGATAATGCAAGTGCGAAACCGAATTTTATAGTACAAATTTACCCCGGCCCGCTGTTTATTCCGGACGATATTCCTCATGATTCTCCGCCTGCATTTTTGCTGGCTGCGAATGATGATGCCTGTTGCTCACCGTCAGTAGTAAGATTATTGGTGGCCTACCGCAAAGCCAAAGTACCGGTTGAAGTACATCTGTATACCAAGGGCGATCATGGCTTTAACATGGGCAACAGATCCCGATTAAAAACGATCAATACCTGGCCACAACGTTTGGCTGATTGGCTTTCCGACAATGGTTATTTAAAATCGACCGAGCGTCCTATGGAAGTGAAATAATTTGTTGGAAAGTTAGGGGCTTGCGTAATGTTGCATAAAGCTGACCGCTTGTGTTTAAGTTGATTTCTAATTTTGCAAACGTATTCCTTAGAGATATGTTAAAAAATAAAAAGGATTAAAGAATGGCAAATTTCCAGGAAATAATAAATGCTGAAACACCGGTACTGATCGATTTTTCGGCCGAGTGGTGCGGACCATGTAAAATGATGCCGCCGATATTGAAAGAAGTAAAAGATACTTTGGGCGATAAGCTCACTATCATTAAAATTGACATCGACAAAAACCCGGCTGCAGCACAGGCATACAAAATCAGCAGCGTACCCACGTTGATGATCTTCAAAAAAGGCGAAACCAAATGGCGCCAGAGTGGCGTGGTACAGGCCGCACAATTAAAGCAAATAGCTGAGCAGTTTATCTAGCAATTATAAATAACTCAGCCACCATTGGTCGTGGGTCTTTTTGTAGTTGCTGAACCACCTGCATGGGAAATATAGAATAGTGATTATGATGATCCATAACCCGTAAACGCCTAATAAAGTCGTTCCAAAACCTTGCGGCTGAAAGAGAATAGGTTGTCTCGGGCTTATGATCTGGCTCGAGTTATATCCCGAGGCAAAGAAAACAATAACAGTTGATAGCCTGATCAGGTACCAATGACACACGTAATAGAAAAATGGCACATTTCCAAAAACCATGATAAAGCTGGCAACCCGGCTTTTAATGCCTTCTGTAACGGATAGCACAACCAGGGCAACACCAAGTGTCATACAGAGATACAGTAAGGAACAAGGGTATTTGGTAGTATTAAAAAATGAGATAATGCTCAGCGAAATAGTTTTCTGGGGAGCCCAGGGATTCGGGTCGCCATAAACGTTGAAGTATCTAAACACGAGGAAAAACACCAACACCCCCAAACCTGTATATCGTAATATTTTTCTTCTCCTTGCCCCATCAAAAGTTTTCCGGTAAAGCTGGCCAAAGCCATAACCAATAAACATCACACCCGACCACGGCAAAAGTGCATAGGCCACAAGCATTCCGCGATTGGGCCCAAAGGGAACGAAAGCGCCAAATCCGGCACCAGAAACGAACATTTTACCTGCAACACTATTATTAATAAAGTCTACTTTTTCTATATCGAATATATTGTGTCCCAGGAAGATGATCAGGCCGATAGCGGTTATTACCTTAATAGGTATTTTAAGCATAATCATCAACCCTAAAAGCATCATACTCCCTCCTATGGCCCATATAACCTGTAAAATCAGCACATTATAAAACGGATTAAGCGTTATGGCAAGTGAAATGATTGCCACTTCAACGAATAGGAGCCAGAAACCGCGTCTGATCAGAAATATACCCAGCTGATTTTCGGTCCTGCGCATCCCGGCGAGATAAGCCGAAACACCACTTAAAAACACAAATGTGGGTGCACAAAAATGTGTGATCCACCTGGTGAAAAATAAAATTGGCGTTGTTACAGACAGGTCGGTTGGCTCAGGAGAACCATGATAAAAATCCCGGATGTGATCGATTGCCATGATAAGCATCACTGCACCTCTCAATATGTCGATAGATTCGATACGATGCCTGGGCTGGGATGTGATTACTGAGGTCATTGCTTGAAGAATTAAGGTATGACTAAGATACAGATTTTCATCACATTACCTCAAACACTTAATGTCTCCTACAGATAACTTAGCCACCATTGGTGGTGTGTGCGTTTGTATTTACTGTACCAGCGGCAAGGGAAATATAAAATGAGTATTACCGCCAGCCATACAACATACACACCCAAAAGATTGAACCCAAAGTCATCAGGCTGAAAATAATTTCTTCTGTGCGGGTTAACGATTTGACTACGATTAAAACCTGACGCATAAAAAACAATGATATTGATTGCTTTTATAAGATACCAATGGCATAAATAATAGAAGAAAGGTACATTACCATATACGATCAGGATACGGGTAAGCTTATTAGATATATTTTCAGTTACCGATAATATAACAAGCGCGGGCCCTAATGTTATGCACAGATATAAGAGTGAACACGGGTACTTTGTAACATTAAAAAATGATATAATACTCAAAATCGTAGTTTTTTGAACCGACCACGGTGAAGAATCGCCATAAATATTGAAAAACCTGAAAACAAGGAAAAAAAAAATCAGCGACAATCCGGAATACATAAGTATTTTTCTTCTTTTGACCACATCAAACGTTTTTTTATACAGCTGTCCCAAAGCATAACCTATCAGCATTACTGCAGTCCATGGCAAAAGTGCATAAGCCATTGCCAGTCCGTGGCCATTACCTAGCGGCCAAAAACCTGCCGGTCCGCGACTTGTAGTTAAAAGTAACTTACCCAAAAAAGTATCCGTTACTGCGTGAGTTTTGATAACATCGAATATATTATGTCCGAATAATAGGATCACACCTATCATACCAATTACCCGCCATGACACCCTCAAGGCCACCAGCACTCCTAAAATAACCATACTTCCGCCAATGGCCCATATCACCTGTAATATAAGCACGGGGTAAAAAGGATTTAGGGTTATTGCAAAGGTTATGACAACCAATTCAATCATGATTAGCCATAAGCCGCGTTTAATCAGAAACAGGCTCAATTGGTTCTCTGTTCTACGCGTCCCGGCCAGGTACGCAGACACACCTGTAAGTAAAACAAATGTTGGGGCGCAAAAATGAGTGATAAAACGTGTGAAAAATAACAATGGCGTGGTGATCTCCAGGTCATTCGGTTCCGGGTGTCCGTGGTGAAAAAAGTCCCTTACGTGATCTATTGCCATAATCAGCATTACTGCTCCTCTTAGAATATCAATGGATTCAATGCGATATTTTGTGGCCACGGCTGTGCCTTGATTCATTGTGCTGATTATTAGGATCTAACGAAGATATAAACATTTGCCACTATTAAACGGATTGTTAGTACTTTGGACGTTTTCAAGTACATTTTAAGCCCGTTTAAACTTATTTCAAAAAAATTAGTCATAAATAAGTTATTGTGTTACTTTTACACATAGACCAATTAAACTAAATAAACCATGATTAACAGGCGTGAATTCCTGAAAACCTCTGCCCTATTTTCGGCTGGAGTTTTAGTTGCCCCAAAGCTGTTTGCATACGACAAGAAATATATCGGCCTTCAGCTCTATACCGTGCGCGATGCAATGGGCAAAGATGTAGCCGGCACGCTGGCTAAAGTAGCTGAGCTGGGTTATACATCGGTTGAAGCGAGTTACAATGATGGCAAATATTATGGCGTTGAGCCTAAAGCGTTTGCCGAACTTTTGAAAAAAAACAACCTGATCATGCCAAGCAGCCATTACCTTTTGGGGGAGGCTGCGAAAGGTAAAGGCACTGTATTAAATGACTGGGACAAGGCGGCTGAAGACGCAGCATCTATCGGTCAAAAATATATGGTTTGCGCATGGCTGGCTCCATCTGAACGTGGCAACCTTGACCATTACAAAAAACTGGCAGAAGATTTTAATAAGGCCGGTGAAACCTGCAAAAAAGCAGGCATACAGTTCTGTTACCACAACCACGATTTTGAATTTATACAGGAGAACGGAAAATATCCTTACGAGATCCTGTTAGACAATACAGATAAAAATCTGGTAAAAATGGAGATCGACCTTTACTGGCTCACCAAAGCCAACCAGGACCCGATCGCATTGATTGATAAACATCCGGGCCGCTTCCCATTGTGGCATGTGAAAGATATGGACAAGACCGAGAAAAAAATGTTTACTGAAGTGGGTAATGGGGTGATTGATTTTAAAAAGATATTTACTAAAGCTCATACTGCCGGACTGAAATACTTCTTCGTAGAGCAAGATATTTGCCCGGGCAATCCTTTCGATAGCATTACACAAAGCATTAGCTATATTAAAAAGAACCTCGTATAAATCTAAATTGAACTAAACTGATGTGAAGCCGGGCTCTGAGGAAGTCCGGCTTGTTTGTTTTATGGCCAAATGCTTTTGAGCGGGCTATAAGTTACACCACTTATTTCAAACCCATCTTTTGAATTTATAGCGAGATCGGTATAAGGCTTTTTCGGGAAGAAAATGGCTGTCATTACCGTCGCCCCTTTATCAGCGAATAACTCTACCGAAGCTGCATCAACTATCAGCGTCACATCGGTACCTGGCCCAGCAGTAATACGTTTGGCGGTCATGCGCTTAGCAAAATTCTTGTTAAAATCGGATACGCCAGCTCTGGTACGGTCGATGTACCAGTTGTTTTCAGCGGCGTCAAACCCGATTACCAATTGCTCACCGCTTTTATTAGATAACGTGAGTGAGAAGTTCTTCAATTGCTTTGATGAAAACTTCAATTCATATTGATTATCTGATCGCTTTAAGAGTTTGGTTAAATCTTTACCTCCTTTAACATTAAGGGTCTTCAAATCTACCGATGTTGTCTTCAAACTGTTTAATTCTTTTACTGGTTCAGCAGTCACATAATAGTCATGATCTATATTGACCAGCTTCAATTCGCGGGGAACGGTGTTGGCACTTCGCCAAACTTGTGTAGGTACAGTTGTAGCGTATTCCCAGTTACTCATCCAACCCAAAAACACATGCCGGTTACCGGTATTGTGCCAGGTTACACCTGCATATTCATCGGTGCCGCTATCAATCCAGCGTGTATCGGTGTTAATTGCTTTGAATGTGCTACCATCAAAATTCCCTACAAAATACTGCGTTGCTGAACCACTATTAGGTCCACCGGGGTTAATATTGACAATAAGTACCCATAGTTTCTTTCCGTCGCTTGCTGTGACAGGGAACAGATCCGGGCATTCCCAAACGCCGCCATGTGCACCCTCGTGTTCCCCAAATTCGCTTTCCTTCTTCCACACTTTCAGGTTTGGGGATGAATAAAAGGTTATCCTATCCTTTGTAGCGAGCGTCATTATCCATTTTTTACCGGGCGCATACCAGCTCACATTCGGATCGCGAAAATCAGTTATTCCCGGATTCTTCAGCACCGGGTTATGTTCATATTTGTGCCAAGTTTTGCCCTCGTCATTACTATATGCCAGACTCTCGGTCTGGGTATCTTTTCTGCCTGCCTTTTCTTTAACCGGGTCGTGATGTGTAAAAATGGCTACCAATGGTGGTCGCCCGTTTTTACCTAAGCCGCTGGTGTTGTTAAAGTCGACCACGGCACTACCCGAAAATATATAACCCAGGCTATCCGGATATAATGCAACCGGCTTATTTTTCCAATGGATCATATCAACACTGGTAGCATGTCCCCAGTGCATTGGCCCCCACACAGTTGCTTTAGGGTAATATTGATAAAACAAATGGTAGGTTCCTTTATAAAACACCATACCGTTCGGATCGTTCATCCAATGTGCCGGCGGTGAGAAATGTATTTGCGGGCGGTATTGCTCTTTATAGGTTGGCTTTTGAGCCATTGCGGCCGTAGAGGTCAACAACCCAATCATCAAATATTTTATCTTATTAATCATATCAATGCATAGTTAGCGTACGCTCTATCTGCTCCAGCGATTTTCCCTTGGTTTCCGGCATTACTTTCAATACAAATATTAATTGCAACACCATCATCCCCGTGAAAAACATAAAAGTCCAGCTTTCACCGATTTTGCCGGAGATGTAGGGGAAAGAGAATGCAATTAAAGTTGCCATTACCCAGTGCGTGCCGCTTCCAAGTGTTTGCCCTTTGGCCCTTACCTGGTTAGGGAAGATCTCTGAAATGAACACCCAGATAACCGCTCCCTGCGAGAAGGCAAAGAACCCGATATAGACCATCAGGTAGATCGCAACCATAGTGCCTGAGTCCTTCGCAAAGAAAGAATAAGAGACTAACCCTAATGTAAGAATAAGACCAAAAGAACCTATGATCATTAGTTGCTTACGCCCGATTTTATCAATAAAGCCAATGGCGATCATTGTGAAGATCAGGTTCACCAATCCAATCCCAGCCGTGGATAGTAAGGATGCACTTTTTGCCAGCCCGGCAGCAGTAAAAATCCGGGGCGCATAATAAATGATGGCGTTAATGCCCGATACCTGGTTAAAAAATGCGAACAATACAGCCAGCATAGCCGGAAAACGATAACGGGGGTTAAACAAGTTTTCGCCATGCACGTCGGCAACCTCTTCATTTTTGGCATTGATGATATTCGCCATCTCTTCCTCGTAGGTGTCGGGATTAATGATCTGCAGGATCGCACTGGCTTCCTCATTTTGCGATTTATGGAGAATAAGCCAGCGGGGGCTCTCGGGCACAAACCTGAGCAGCACCAAAAATATAAAGGAAGGAACAGCCATTATACCAAGCATTAGCCGCCAGGAATCCTGGAACAGCAAACCGATTACGTAGTTTGAGAGGTAAGATATTAATATCCCGAATACAATATTAAACTGGAACAATATTACCAGCCTGCCCCTTGCCTTAGCAGGTGCAATTTCTGAGATGTAGATCGGTGCAATCACTGAGGATACGCCAACGCCCAATCCACCAATAAACCGAAGTGTAACGAACAAATACCAGTTAGATGCAACAGCAGTACCCAGAGAGGCAAACAGGAATATAAAAGCAATAATGATCAATGATTTTTTACGGCCAAGGCTATCTGCCGGTATCCGGCCAAAAAGAGCGCCTGTAACCGTGCCGATAAGAGCAATGGAGATAGTAAATCCATGTTGCAGGTCGGTAAGGTTCCAATATTTCTGGATCGCCTGCTCCGCACCCGAGATAACAGCCGTATCAAAGCCAAACAGGAATCCACCAAGGGCCGTTATTATTGACCATGCAATAACTTTTCGTTGAATCATAATAAAAGGTTTATAATTGATGTGATATCAAATATAACTTTTAAACGCGTAGATGGCGCATTTAACAAAAAAACTTGCTACTATTTTGCTGTTTTATTAAATTTATAAAACAATCCCCCGGCAATACTTCTTCTATTTAAAACTTAAATCATTTAAGTCATGAAATATGCATTTATTCTGGGTTCCAATTCGTTTATTGTGCCCGGCAATACACTGGTTTATACCGACCATGGTCATAGCATTAATTTCTTAAGGATCAATTCTATTTATCGTGATAGACCTGAAGGGCAGGGACCGACTTCATTAAATATCGATCTGGATATAAAAGACACCGATGGTTCTATCATTAAAATTGAAGGAAATGCGCCTGTTCAAACCGGCAAAACTGATGTTGCGACCTATAACGACAGGCTTCACATTACCCGCGCCGATGGTACAACGCTAATTGATATCCATCAGATGGATAATAAAACCGCCATGCGTCTGGAGCATAATATAATAGCCGAACTGGAAGCACTTTCGCCGAATGCAGTTATACGGATACGCGGCAATTTTATGGTTAACGATCTGCACCTGGAGATCGATAATGAAAAGCTGTTTGTGAATGGCAACTCCTATGCTAACTCGACCCAGACAGGAATACTGAATTTGGAATTCAGTCACGATAGTGTGGTGATATAATAGCTTATAGTTGATAGTTAATGGTTCATAGATTGAACTTAGAATTGATCATTTTAGCTATGAACCATGAGTCATGAACTATACCATTACCTATGGACCATGGGCTTTCTTTTATACCACCCCATCACCAACCTAACCATCTGGTTGTAGGTATTAAGCCCCTGCGGCTGATTGTTGGCTTTCAGGAAGTCATCATAAAACACGCTGCTTAATGCGCCGAGTTTGCTCTCGTAGGATAACCAAAAAGCGCGTTCGGTCTTAAAGTCGTTCAACACATCGGGCGAGATATTTTTGCGCAGCTCTTTCCGGGCAAGACTGTCCTGTCGCCTTAAAGCAAACATAAACTCTTGTACGCCCACATAATAAGCTGAATAACGTAACAGGCGGTCTTTGGACTGCGTACCGGCAATAAATCCTCCGAAGTTGGCCTCATCCTCCGGGCCAAAACCCATTTGGTGCGACATTTCATGACAGGCTACAAAAGGTTTTATAAAAACAGGAAGATCGTAATCCATTTGTGCCTCGGTAGTAAAAGGATTATAATACCCTGAAGTACCCATATAATTCATCAGGGGTGTCAATAATGACGGTTTAATTCGGGGCTTGAAAGTGTGAAAATTATCGGATGAAGATGATAGTGACCGTACTGCATTTACAGCGGTGGTATAAATTGCTGCGTTGTTTTGGTGCCAGTCGTTGGTTGTTATTCTACCGCGGCAGCTATTGGCACTATCAATTAGCATAGCAGTAACCGATTTCAGGTCAGCAGTAGTGTAGCCGCTATCAGGCAGGTTGAACCTTTCAGCCGCTGAAGTGCGGTAGTAATTCATTCCCCAGAAAAGATAAAAGCACAGTAAGAAAACCTGCACGCCGACGATTAGCCCAAGGGTAAATATGCCTGCTACCTGCCATTGTTTTCGGATCAACAATCTGATCAATCTTATGGCAGCATAAACCAGGTAACCTATAATCAGGATGTAAATCACATCCCCTATACTAAACGGGAACAGGTTAAATATGGGGTGAAAGATGAAACAAACTGCCCGGTAAAGGCCTTTGGAGTAATATCGTTCCACAAAATCAGGATATCCGGCAATAAACATCAGCAGGAAAATTGCCAACGTCAATATTACAATAGTAATTAGTCTTGATTTTAGGGGCTGTTTGTTGAACCGTTTAGCCATTAAGCAAATATAGCAGATAATAAAAAAGCCCCTTATGGGGCTTTATCATATTATTTCAATGATTTTTATTTGATCTCAACAGGTACAGCCAGGTTTTCCCAAAGCAGAGTCATGCCTTTGCTGTCAATTTCAATTTTAAATCTTTCATTCATTGCCTTTGATTTCATCGGCTTAACAGTGGTCACCAATACATCTTTTGAAGGATCATCAGTAGTTGAGCCATCCATATTAATACCCCACTGACCAGTTTTTGAATTAAAAATTATCTGCCATTCTCTTTCACCTGGTTTGGTGTACAAGCTGTATTTGCCAGCTTTTAAGGTTTTGCCACCAATTTTAATATCCTTGCTGGTTTCAAATATGGTAGCTTCGTTAGCACCTGTGCGCCAGACTTTGTCGTAAGGTACCAGGCCGCCCCATATTTTTCTTCCTTTAACAGCAGGGCTGCTATAGCTTACTTTAATCTCCGAACCGGCGACAGTTCCGGTTGCAGTTGCAGCAGGGCTTGGTTTTTGGGCAAAAACCATAGTAGATGCGAAAAAGGCTATCGCAAACAGCGACAACGTCTTTAATTGGAATAGTTTTCTCATAGTGAGTTTTCTTAATTGATTTGGTTATAAAGTTATATTGAAATTTCGATTGGTGATATATGCCAAAATCACTATTGCATTAAATCTCACGCAAATCGTACTTTAAATGACTTTGCAGTAACAAAACTAAATTCCGGTCAAATTGTTTACAAATTAAGTCACATTGCAATTAGGAATTGACCTTTGAAACATAAGGTTAAACAATTGTTGTGAGTTGGGCCCTTGCTAAAATAGTGAGGGCTTTTGTTTTGTCCTCATCAACAGCTATCAAAAATACGTCTGATCGTGCAACCCGCACGTTTAAAATGTCGTATTAATTAATAATTTCTCTATAGAATATTTAATTAATTTTTACTAAATTCAGTACAACCTTTATAGCTAAGTCACCTTGGATATTGATATTTTCAAATTACTTAAATCACAGACAGTTGAGGTGTTTAGCATGTTGCTTGTCATGCGTGACATTGCAACAGCAAAGGGTATGCAAAATGATGTTGACCGTTTAAAAGACTACTTGAATGAAAACACGCAAATCATATCTATAGCGGACAAACAGCTGTCAGAATTAGAGCAATCAAGCCATGTTTACCGCCTAGGTTTACTTGACACGATTAACCCACTGTAAGACAACCAAGTGTTGTTTTTATAACATTTTTGTTACAATCAGTCTCACATAATACCACCCAAATGGCATAATCTTGGCAATTATATCCTTAACGATACAGCTATGAGGCGGCTTGGGAAGGTAAATAAGGTAGTTTAGCCTGTATTGGCGTTCTTTAAAGGGTTTTTATTTAGTAAACGGACATTGTGTGATTATGGTTGGGGTATAATATTCCCGATATGTCACCATACTAATCCCGTTTTTAAATAAAAACAACAGTCATCAATATAGGGTAAAATGATCCCAATATTTGATGAACGTTGCCCTAACACGAAAATCATTTGTTATACGAACCTTTAAACTTATTTGTTGCACCAATCTAAACTGTTATGTCAAAACTTATAATTATCGATGACGATCCGATCCATCATAAGATCGTACAATTTATGCTAACCAAAAACGAGCTAGCTAAAGAAACTACTTATACTTTTGATGGCAAGCTTGTACTTGATTATCTTGAAGAAAACAGGACCAAGATTAGTGTCCTTCCTGACTTTATATTTCTTGACCTGTATATGCCGGGCAATAGTGGATGGGATTTTTTGAATGGATTTCAAAAAATTTATAAGACACTTAAAAAAGAAATCCAGATATACGTTGTTTCATCTTCTATTTTCCAGATGGATATTAACCGCTCAAAAGGATACCCTTTTGTAACAAATTATATTACCAAGCCGATGATGAAAAGTGTTTTTGACGCCATCAGAGGGAGAAATCTAAGAATCACCGGGCCTCAGCTCAATTAACCCAAACATTCTATCAACAATTAAAAGTTTTAAGTGCCACTCTCACCGGGATGGCATTTTTTGTATCCGTTCAGTCACATTGTGGTTCAATTATTATCTTAAGTATAAACAACGTACTTTTGGGCTGCCTGGTCAATCTATCTATCTAATACCAGCTGCTATCTGAATGGAAGACGGTTATAAACCTTATTTTATATTATTATTTGTGCTGGCGCTCGTGGTTAATTTCGCGGGTATCGATCAAAGGTTTTTCACTGATGACCCTGGATTGTATGCGTCCATTTCTAAAAATCTGCTGTATCATAAAAGCTTCTTTGATCTGTTTACTTACGATCAGAACTGGCTTGACAAGCCACATTTCCCGTTCTGGATGACATTGCTCAGTTTCAAGATATTCGGGGTATCTGTATGGGCGTACAGGTTGCCAGCTTTAATCTTTTTCCTGATATGTCTGCGGTATACATTTCTTTTTGGCAAAAAATTTCACAATGAGCAAATCGCCTGGCTGGCCGCAATAATAGTTGCCACTTCGCAGCATGTAATTATGCTAAATACGGATGTAAGAGCCGAGCCGTATCTGATGGCACTCGTTATTGGCAGCATATATCACATAAGTTGCTTGGAAGAACGCTTCAGTTACATCGACCTGTTATTAGGAGCCCTGCTAACGGCTTGCGCCATTATAACCAAGGGTATATTTGTTATTGTGGCAATTTATGGCGCATTATTTGGCCAGCTTTTCTTCAAAAAGAATCTTAAATCGATATTTCAGTTAAAATGGGGCCTGCTGCTTTTACTTACACTCATATTTACACTGCCGGAGTTTTATGCATTATATACCCAGTTCGATCAGCATCCGGAAATAACCGTATTCAACAGGCACGGGGTATCTGGCATCAGATGGTTTTTATGGGATAGTCAATTCGGACGCTTCGTAAACAACGGACCCATTAGTCAAAAAAAATCAGGCGACATAATTTTCTACTTGCATACGCTGTTATGGGCCTTTGCCCCATGGTGCTTGTTATTTTACTATGCAGTTTATAAAAATATCAGAAGGATAATATCCAAAAGGCAATTAGCAGAATATTATTCCATCAGTGGAGGTTTACTGCTGCTGACGTTGTTTTCGTTGTCAAAATTTCAACTTCCTTTTTATACCAATACCATCTTCCCACTTTTTGCAATTATTACCGCACCATATTGTTTTAAGCCATTAAAGCGCTTTGGGATAGTCCTGAGGCAGATGAGCTTATATCTTTATGCCGCGGCGTTTATTATAATCACCTTCGCAATCAATTATTTTGCAAAACCCGAGGGTATAATATTCTTTATGCTTGATTGTGTTGTGCTTGCCGCAGGTTTGTTCATTGTTGTGCCTAAAATAAGAAAGCCACATCTACGGGCATTTTTCCTGGCTTGTATTGCAGTACTATTTGCCAACTTTTATCTCAATGCCGTTTTTTATAACGTCATGGCTGATTATAATGGACAAATAAAGGCTGCCAACTATGTAAATATCGACTCTTTTAATGGCTATCATCTTTATTCGCTCAAGTTCGAGAATAACATTTTTCAGTTCTATTCGAAAAGACCAATTGACTATATCCCATTAGACAGCTTTAAAAATTTCAATCCCCCGCCCCATTCCATATTTTATGCACGGAAACTGTCTATTGATATTTTGAACCAGCAACACGTTCCTTTTAAGATTTTAAGTTCATTTCCTAACTATCCACAGGAAAATATCCTGCCCGCATTTGTTAACGCGGCCACAAGAGAGACTGTATTAGACAGTGTTTACCTGATCACCAAATGATTATTAGTCAGCTTTACCGCCATTAATCATATCTGACACTATACCTTTATTGTTTTTTCTTTCGGCCAAAAACACACCTGCAAGGTGAACGATGATAAATGCAAGGATCAGATACATGCAGAAGCTATGAATTTCGCGCAGCGCATGAATCTTTAAAGCAGGGACATCATCTTCAAAAGCCATACACAAACCAGTTATTGCCATTATGCCTAAAAGCGTATAAAAAGTAAGGTATAAAGATTTAACCACTATATCGTGTTTTGCTTGCTTTGAATGTACGCCGTTAAGCTGCGTATAAGCAAATTTCAGCTTCCTGAGCAGCTTTTGATCGGCACGATGGGAAAACTCAAGTATCAATCGAAAAATAAAGAGTGTGATAAGTATATAACCGAAGTAAGTATGTAACGCCCAAACATTATCGCTGATTTCATGCGCTGCCTCACGTGCCTGATCCTGAGAAACCGTTAGGTTCTTTTCTGCAAATGATTTTTGTATAATGGATGCATTCCTATGTCCAGCGGTAATAGTGCTGTTTGCCAGTACCGTCAACAATGATCCTGAAATAATTATTGCGCTGAGCCAATGCCATAAACGCAATCCGGGAGAATATCGCTTTTTCTGTAATGTATCGGCGAATTCCGGTTTTACTGGTTCAATAAGTGCCATATTAAAATTCAAATTGGTTTTGCCTGTAAAATATGTAAGGAATCTGTTATAAAACTGTTTTAGTACCTTACAGAATATTCTGTTCAGAATTACTTCAACTTTCAGTAATAGCTTTATTGCCAAAAACATTCGGCAAACCTCTATTTATTTTTTAGGTTTGGCTGTATAAACTATATGATGCGGCTACCCATTCTACTTAGTATTATAGCGATTTTTTCAATTGTTGGTGCCAGGGCGCAGGATAATTATGAAATACAGGTTTACGGATCTGAAACAGTGGAAAAAGGGCACACAATGCTTGAACTGCATAGCAATTATACCATTCAAGGCAGCAAAACAATTTCCGATGGCGAGTTGCCAACAAATCATGTCTTTCATGAGACTATAGAGATCACACATGGGTGGACAACATGGTTTGAAACAGGGTTTTATATTTTTAACTCGCTGGGTAGCGATGGCCGTACTGCTTATGTAGGTTCACATATAAGGCCGCGCGTGGCAGCACCCGAAAGCTGGCATTGGCCGGTAGGTGTCAGTTTATCTACAGAGTTTGGATTTCAGAAAGCAGCCTTTGATGCAAATACCTGCACCCTTGAAATAAGGCCAATTATTGATAAGAAATGGGGTGGATGGTATTTTTCATTCAACCCAACTGTTGACCAAAGCTTTGCCGGACCTGATGCACACCGCGGACTGATCTTCTCGCCTAATTTCAAGCAGAGTTATGATATTACCAAGGTTGTAGCGCTGGGCATTGAATACTACGGCTCTACTGGTCCTTTTTTTCACTACGATCCGATAAAAGAACAGGACCATCAATTCTTCCTGGCAACAGACTTGAACTTTAATCCCAACTGGGAATTCAACGCCGGATTAGGTTGGGGATTAACCAGCAATGCCGATAAGGCTATCTTTAAAATGATTATTGGCAGAAGATTTTAATTACTTTACCTGGTACCTGTAAACAGTACGGCCAATATTGCCTTTATCGTCAATACCTTCTGCCACCACACGATAAGTACCGGGCCCGTCAGCATTATAATATTCAAACATGGCTTTTCCGTCTTTATCTGTCCTTAGTTCGGATATCCATATTATTGTACTTCGCAGATCAGGTTTATTAATCTTGGTATTGACCTCATATTTAGGCGAATAAAATTCGCGCGCAACATAAAAACCACGGACCTGAAATGATAGACTCCCTAATGTCCGGGTACTGACGCCTTCGGTGGATTGACGTTTACGAGATGTGATCACCAAAACGCCGGCCCCACCATTTACGCCATACATCGACGCGCTTGACCCTTTTAATAACTCTACGGTCTCCACCGAAACAGGATTAATATTATCTATTCCTCCTCTATCTAATGGTAGTGCATAACCATCAATTACTACATACATCGGCTCGGCCACCTGGTTTGTCCCATTGAATACCATATTACCTTGCAGATATGCAACCCCGTTAATAAAATAAACACCACGAAGCAAGCCGTTTAAACCCTGTGATAAACTTGGTGAGTTTTTGATCTGGTCACCCTTTATTACCTGGTCGGCATGGCCAGATCCACCTAAATTGGAAGACTCATAAACCTTATCCGATTCATTTAACACTTTTTGGGGCCTGGTATCACTCTTTGCATTATACTTGTAAGCTGCGTTTTTTATCAATTCATTTCCCAACTCAGGTTTTTTTGTACTCAAATAAACAGGCATTGCTTTATTTGCATCTGTTTGTAAATAAGTTTCTTTTTTTTCGGCCACAGCAGGCCCAGGCTTATCCGAATCAACCGTAAAAATGGTAGCATTTTTGGACCTGGTTGAACCTGTTGCCTGTAATATTAATACGGTGCTATCTGCTATAGGGGGTAAATTGGTGAACTTGAATTTACCATTGTTATCTGTCCGCTCGCCCAGGTTACTTTTCATGTCGGCGGTTAGTAACATCACATCCATGTCTTTTACAGGTGTACCGGCTGCAGTTTTTGCTGTACCACTTATTTCCAACGCTTTTTCAGGAGTATAGACGAATGCCGAATCGCGCTCATTCATTAATTTCTTCCAGGTAAAACGACGATAACCTTGTGTAAGCAACAAGGCGTCAAGGTCAGCGGTAGCGTGTTCGGCGTTTTGGAGGAAATAATAATTAGGTTGTTCGACATAGCCGCGCAATGGCAAGGTCAGGAGTAAGTAGGTCTGTATTGTTGTTTCATTATTTTCGTCAACGGGCACCTGATTTTCATCTATCACGGCAACCGAAAAATGCCCTTCTGCAGCATTACCTTTATCTTTTGCAGCCAAGTTGAGTAATACCTTTTCCCGTTTACCATAAGTAGTTTTGTTACTGGTTAAAGTAAGATCAACCATGTCCGAATTTTTGATAAAAGCGAGTCGTTCACTTAACGGATCGCCTGTTTGTGAGAATAATGTCACCCTTACTACCCCGGATGGAAACTGGGTATTGGCGATGTCCATGCTTAACCTGCGGCTGTCCAGTTTGGTGCTTACCGTGTTGACAAACCCGCTGCCGTAAATAACAAGGCTGATATTCTTATTCAAGTTTTCCTGGAAATAAGCCTTGTTGCAATGTATTTCGATGGACAGTTTTCCTAAGGTGTCCTTTAATGCCAAAGCGATACCCTTACTTTGTACTGCTGGTAAATTAAATACGCCCTGCGCCCCATCGGCAAAAGTTAGTTTAGCTTTGTACATTTTCCCTTCTTCGGGTTGAAGATAAAATGTTCCCATGCCTAAATGTGATGACGTAAAAGAAGCTACCTGATTGTTTGTATTATCAACTATCACGCCCTTTACATTTATTCCTAACCCATTTGACCCGATTGCTTTAAAAGCCACTTTTGATACCATAGAACCTACCAGCTCACCTCCCTCAGGGAAAAATTGCAGATCGTCCTTTTCTTTTGATTCTGCGGTATTAGGCGCCATACCCGTATTCAAAGTCGAACCAATTGCAATTGTCTTATCAAAAAAATACTCTGGTGCGTTTTGCATATAATTGGTATAGGCGCGAACCCGGTAATTACCAGCGGTAAGTGCAATAGGCAGCGGAAAATCACCCCATCCTATGCCATTGACTATCTGAAGTTTTATTGATCTGAAAATTGAATTATCCGGGCTTATCAGATCAACATGTAAGATCCCGCTTAATCTCGAAAGGTCATAATGTTCACCCAGGGTGAGGTAGGCCTTAAAGCGCATAGTATCGCCAACAGCATAATAAGGTTTATCGAAATGCAGATACGCCTTTTCGATCACATGATTACCCGATAAACTTTTTAATCCAGCAACAGCGTTGTTGATTACTGAACTATTATCCTGGCAATAAGCCTGCAGGTTGCAAAATGCCGCAAGAAATACACAGGTATACAGTATTTTTTTCATGGCAAAAGAGAGTTGATTTGTCAAAACCTTTCATCCGTCCGGACCATATCAATAGTCTGAGAGCAAAAAATCAGTCGGATGAATATTATAATTGGTTATCTAAACTTATAACTAAATTTTTAATTTAAAAAGCTTTATTAAAAATTAATTATAGGGTACCTGACTAAATTTCAGCAATTGAGCATACGGTGCCAAATTATTTTCACATAAAAATGAATAACAAAAACAGCCGCATGATGGCGGCTTCTGTAAATTTTTGATGTGGAGAAATCGAATTACTTAATTTCTGAATAACAGAGCGGCCTTTTGCAGATCTTTTTCGGTAATCTGTTCAGGGTTATGAAATTGTTGTTCCACTAACTCTTTTGGGAACTCGATACTTCCTCCCGAAGTTTTTACAATCACACCTGTATCAAACTCGGTATGGTTTTTATAACCGCCAATTGCTGGATTGTGCTTTTCTAAACGGATCAACAGCTCTACTATAGCGTAAGTAGGCAAATTACTTTTGGGCATCGGGGGCAAAATTACATTAACAATGTAAGAAATAATTATTAAACTTATGTTAATAATTAACCTCCATTTAATGTAATCTTAAAGATATTACAACGACAATTTATTTGCTCCCGCCATTATCATTGCCCGGTACATCATTATTATTGTTGTTGTCGTCTTTGTTTTTCTCTTTCTTAAATTCCATTTTGCCAAATCTGTAGCTCAATGTGATACCAAAGGAGCGGAACGGGATCTCGCGGATATTGGTTTGTGTAAAGCCAGTGCCGCTTGTGGTTGATTTCTGATTAAGATAATTTGCAAATGGATCGGTAGTGGTCAAACCAATGCTAGCTTTTTTGTTCCAGAATTGCTTTCGAAAAGCCAGGTTATAAAAAGCAAACACAGGCCGGTTACCCTGAATAGTCCTTTGCGATGAATTATAGTTCACAAATGCTTCACCAATCAGGTCGTGGCCGAAATCGTAGCTTGCATTCAGGTTGATGCGATACATAAAACCGCTCACCTGCGGATTACCCGGGTTGGTGGTGATCCTGTTTGAGAACATCATGTTGGTGCGCAGATTAAATTGCTTAGTCACAGGCAATGAACCAAATATGCTGATGCCTTCAGTAGTTTCGGTTCCGATATTGTAACGTTGATTCAGGTACACGTTATTGTAAGTCGTGCCGTTGATAACTAAGCTGTCATAATGCGTGGTATACGACTGCAGGTCGTCCGTGTTATAACGGTAGAAGGCTCCTATATAAATATTAGCTCCCTGACTGAATGACTTGCTATAGCCAAATTCATAATTATGACCAATTTCAGGCCGTAGGTTTGGATTGCCTACGCTGATATTATGCGGGTCGCTGATATTATAAAAAGGATTAAGGCTCCCGTAATCCGGACGCTGTATGCGATAGGTGTAGCTCAATTTCAATGATTGCGTCTCATCAAGTTTATGAGTCAATGTTATTGATGGGACCAGCTTATTATAAGACGGGACTTGCTGCGCGCCAGGAAAATTAGCTGATGTGGTAGTGTATTCATCCCTTAAGCCGGCCATACCACCAATAAAATCATTAAATAATGAAAACGTGGTCGAAAGGTATCCGGCGTATATCCTGCGATCATAGCTAAACCCATAAGTCTGGCTTGGGTCGGGAACAAAGGAAGGTCCGGCAAGTGTATCAGTAACTACTGTGTTATTGATATTTTCCAATACCAATTTTGCTCCTGTTTCTATAGTAAACTTTTTGGTCACCGGCTGGGTATAATCAACGGCCAGATCCGTTTCATGATCCCTTCCCGGGTTATTGCTTTGAATACCTGTGGATGGGTATCCGCCTGTCAAATAATCCTGCTGTTGGAAAAAGTTAGAGTGGTTATTACCATAGCTTGAGGTAAATAGCACATCCAGCTCCTGCCCTTCTTTATCGAAAGTCTTTTTATAATTCAGGCTGTAATCAAAATACTTTCCACTAAAACGACTGTCTGAGTTTCTCAAGCTAAGAATTTTCGACATTAGCGTATCGGCAACTATATCTGTTGTGATCGAAGATTGATTAGTAAGGCCAGAGTTATGATTCTTAAAATAGTTATACCCAAACGAAGCTGTTAATGCATCCTTCTTGGTAATGTCCCAATTAAAGCTGATACCCGAATGAAAACCACCGCGGGTAAAGGAGCTATTTCCTGTCTGTAATAGCTCGGTAAAGGTATTTCCACTGTATGACTTGTTATCATTAGAGTTAATGGTAGTGCTATTGATCTGCTCACCGCCACCAAAAAATGCGTTCACTCCAAAATTACCTTTGCGTGCATTTAAGTTGAAATTGCCGTTCTCGCGGCGTGTACCCGCCGATAGGTTAAAGTTGCCGTTTATACCCTGCACCTTACTATCTTTTAAAACGATGTTGATGATACCACCGGTGCCATTCGCATCATATTTAGCTCCGGGGCTGGTGATCACTTCGATAGCCTTGATCTGGGTTGCAGGAATAGATTGCAAGGCATCAGCTAAACTTGCACCGAATATGCTTGATGGTTTACCGTTAATCAGGAAGCGGATGTTGGAGTTACCCTGCAGTTGCACATTACCATCAATGTCAACGGTAACCTGCGGCACTTTTTGTAATACGTCAGATGCCGTGCCGCTCTGCGAAGTAAGGTCGTTGGCTACATTGAAGACCATCTTATCGATCTTGTTTTGCACTACGGGTGCCTTTTCTACTATATCGACAGATTTCAACTGCGTTTGAACAGGATCGATGGCTATTGTACCTAATGCAATATTTGGAGTAGCACCATTAATGCTAAGCTGGTCAATTACTTTCTTTTTGTACCCGATAAAATCAACCGATATGCTATAATCACCCGGATTAAGATTAGTAATGGTAAAATTGCCTTTAGGGTCTGTTACCACGCCATTGATCGGGCTTGTAGTACCTGCTTTAAAAACACTTACGGTAGCGTAATCGACTGGTTGTTTGGTAACCGCGTCAATCACTTTACCACTTATACGCCCCTTAGGATCGTTTAACGGCTGGGCGTTGATGATGGTCGAGAAGCTAAGAAAAACTAATAAAACAATAATAATATTTCGCATAATCTGGTTATCACTGATCTTTAAAATCGGGCGAAAATGGTCAGAAATTTTGGATTAAATCTGACGGGTGGCCAATTGTAGTGTGATTTTTACACAAGTGATTAATAATGAACCAAAACGCCCTTCATGACAAACACCAATTGACTATGTTTCAAATAGTTAATAACAAAGCGATATTTATATTGGTTTGTAACAATACTAATAGAAAGCTCTGCTTAACCGGTTAGTTCAGAATATAAGTACCAACGTTCCGGCTATAATCAGCAACGCTCCGGAAGCTGATTTTATCGTGATCGGGTCTTTCAGAAATATCGCTGATAATAGGATAGCAAGTGCTACGCTTAGCTTATCAACAGGTGCAACTTGTGATACATTTCCAACCTGTAAAGCTTTAAAATAGAATATCCAGGACAAGCCAGTAGCGCAGCCGGACAATACAAGAAAGGTCCAGTTGATCTTGCTGAGTGCTCCCATATTTTCGGCGCTTCCTTTATACAAAGCTATTGCCCAGGCGATAATCAATATAATGACGGTGCGTATGGCGGTTGCCAGGTCGCTGTCGACTCCTTTGATGCCAATCTTCGCAAATATTGCGGTTAATGCTGCAAAAGCAGCCGACAGTAAAGCATATATCCACCACATGGTTGTTGAATTAGTGAGTTATTAAATTAGTGAATGCACAAAATTAGAGGCACATCCTGTACAAAATCTATCGATACCAAATGTATCCAAAATTGAGTTTGTACATTTATTGAAAAAATGACGTAGCGTCTCCTTTTGGAGCATCAGAACCAAGCGTATGAAAATACTGATTATAGAGGACGAAAAAGGATTGCGTGAAAGTATTGAAGAATACTTTATGGAAACCGGTAATATTTGCGAAACTGCATCAAATTACCAGGAAGCAATGTCAAAGGTGAGCATTTACAGCTACGATTGTATACTGCTGGATATAACCTTGCCCGGAGGTAGCGGCATAGAAATTCTAAAATACCTTAAGAAGAATAACAATTCCGACGGTGTGTTAATTATTTCAGCAAAAAACTCGCTGGATGATCGTTTAGAAGGCCTCGATCTGGGCGCTGACGATTACCTGGTAAAACCATTTCATTTGTCCGAGCTACGCGCCCGGGTGACCGCAATCATACGCCGCAAGACCTTTAATGGCAATAATCAGTTAGTATTTAACGAAATCAATATCGACCTGCTTGCAAAAACAGCAAAAGTGAACGATCAGCCCGTTAAACTTACGCGGAAGGAGTACGCGCTGCTGTTGTACTTTCTTGCCAATAAAGGGAAAGTGGTATCAAAAAATGCCATCGCCGAGCACCTTTGGGGCGATGGTATGGATTTGGCCAATAATTTCGATTTCATCTATTCACATATCAAAAACCTTAGGAAAAAGTTATTAGAGGCTGGCAGTAATGATTATATTCAGGCAGCTTATGGCATGGGGTATAAGTTTACCAGTTAATGAAGCTCATTACCCGATATAATCGCGTCAATCTGCTCACCACTGTTGTGGTAATGCTGATCACCGGTATCATTTATTACCAGGCCATCAGCCTGATATTGATCAGTCAGCTTGAAAAAGACCTGGTAGTTGAAGAAAATGAGATATTTGAGTCCGTAAGCCTGAACCATCGCCTGCCGCAGGTTTTTAAATCAAACGACCAACAAATCACCTTCACTGAAGCTGAGCCTGGTTCCGTAAAGCGCCGGTTTATCAACACCATTTACCGTAATTACGATAATGTTAAATATGCAAAAAGGCATCATCATCATGATGAGGAGGAATTTGAAACTGGCCGTGGATTAATCACATCGGTTACCGTTGGCGACAAGTATTATAAGGTACTGATTGTGATATCGACGGTGGAAGCCGAGGACCTTATAAAAATCATTTTTGGCATTACTGCCGGGGTCATCCTTCTGCTCTTTGTCACCCTGTATGTAACTAACAGGTTGCTCCTGAACAGGCTATGGCAGCCTTTCTACGATCTGCTAAGAGAACTCCGGTTTTTTAACATCACCGATAATAAGGATATCCCGCTCGAAAAGACAAACATTGACGAGTTTGAAGAGCTCAATCAGGCCATCATCGGTATGTCGACCAGGGTCAAGAGCGACTATAAAGAGCTGAAGACTTTCACAGAGAACGCCTCTCATGAATTGCTCACCCCTATTGCTGTTATCAATTCCAAACTGGATACACTAATACAGACTGATAGCTTTTCTTTAAAACAAAGTAAGTTATTGAGCGATCTCTATAGTGCGGTGTCCAAACTCACCAGGTTAAATCAATCATTGCTGCTATTGGTGAAAATCGAGAACAGGTTATTGGAAAGCAATGAACATATTGATCTGAAACTACATATCCAAGATATGCTCATTCAATTCGAGGAGATTTTCTTAGATAAAGAATTAAAGGTAAGCAGTGATTTGGGCGAGAAAGAACTTGTGACCAGTACCTACCTGGTGGATATTTTATTGAATAACCTGCTAGGCAATGCCATAAGACATAATCTGGCAGGCGGAGAAATACGCATAAAACTAACAGACGAGTTATTAGTTATTCAGAATACAGGGGCAACGGAAGCGTTAAGGCATGACGAGATATTTACCCGTTTTCATAAGTCGACCGAGTCTGAAGGTAGTGGACTTGGGCTTACTATATCGAGGCAAATTTGCGAGAATTTAAACTTCACGTTAAATTACAGTTACCAGTCGCCTTATCACACTTTTACAGTCAATTTCTGACGCATGCGTCCCAAATTTATACAGAATTAAATTTTTACTTTAGCAAAACTAATACAATCATATCTACTGTTAAATGAAGTGGTTTTACTGTATTTTACCGTTTATTTTCTTCTGTTCCGCTTCACTGGCACAAACCTATTCGTTAGATCATTATATTGAGCTTGCTCAAAAAAACAGCCCGCTTTTAAAGGACCTTAAAAACCAGATATCTTCTGCCCGTATTGACAGTATGCGCTTACGGGCCGGATTAAGACCACAGGTTACCGGTACCGGTGCAGGAGCATTTGCCCCGGTTATCAATGGTTATGGTTATGCCGGTGCCGTTACCAATATACAAACACTTAGTGCACTGGTGGGTGTAAATCAGCAGGTCATCGGTAGAAACTACCGGAATAGTCAGCTGGCAGCAATTGCCTTGCAACAGGATTCACTAGTGAACGCCTCACAACTTTCGGTGCAGGACCTAAAAAAAGCGGTTATCGGTCAGTATATTACTGCTTATGGCGATCAGCAGCAGGTTAAATTCAATGAGGAGATAATCGACCTGCTCAACCAGGAAGAAAAGGCGCTGAAAAAATTGACTCAGAATAATGTTTACCGGCAAAGCGATTATCTTGCTTTCCTGGTTACGCTCAAGCAACAACAAATTCAGCTTATGCAGGCGCGTATACAGTACAAAACTGATTTTGCTACGCTTAACTATTTATCAGGTATTGCCGATACCAGCATGGTGGAACTAACCGAGCCTAAAATAGATATCGCGGTATTGCCTGATGTCAGCAACAGTATATTTTTCAGGAAATTTAAATTGGATAGTTTAAGATTGGCCAACAGCAACAGCCTGATTGATTACAGCTACAAACCCAAAGGCAACATTTTTGCAGATGGTGGCTATAATACAGATTTTGTGCAACCAGCAAAAAACTTCGGTACGAGTTTCGGGTTTAATGTTACCGTACCTCTTTATGACGGCGGCCAACGAAAGATGCAGCACAAAAAGATTCAGCTGCAGGAGGAAACCCGTCAGTATTATAAGTTCTTTTATACAGCACAGTACCAACAGCAAATAGCACAGCTAAAGCAGCAGATAAACGAAACAGATAAGCTTTTTGAGCAGATAAACGAGCAGGTTAAATTTGATGAAACGCTGATAAAAGTGGACACGCAGCTTCTGCAAACCGGCGACTTGAAAATAGCCGACCTGATACTGGCTATTAACAACTACTTAGCTGTACGAAACCTGAAAACTCAAACCATTATCAACAAACTACAACTGATCAATCAGTTAAATTACTGGAACAGGTAAAATGAAAATATTAACCAGATATCCGGCTATTAAATGCCTGTTTGCAGTAGCAGGCATTTCGCTGTGCCTTGGCTCCTGCAAAAGCGATACGAAGGCCGAAGGTGATGACGATGCCAATGTAAAAGCACAAACACCGGTAACGGTTACTACGGTTGACCAGAGTTCACTTACCGACTATATCGACCTAAATGCAACTTCGGTTTTTCAACAGAAGAACTATATCAAATCAAATGCTAACGGTTACATTCAGCAGGCTAATGCGCTGCCCGGGCATTTTGTAAATAAAGGCGATTTACTTTTTATTGTAAAAACGAAGGAGGCACAAGCTATCGGCAACAGCATCAACGTACTGGATACTACGCTTAAATTTTCGGGCGTCAATAAAATAAAGTCTCCAGGGCCGGGTTATGTGAGCCAGCTGAACCACCAAACCGGCGATTACGTCCAGGATGGCGAAGCATTGGCCACTATCAGTGATCGCTCCAGCTTTGTGTTTTTGATGCAAGTGCCATATGAATTACGCCAATACATAAAGCAAGGAGAAAATATCGAACTTACTTTGCCGGGTGGGCAGACCTTAAGCAGCCAGGTAGCTTCTTTTATGCCGTCCGTTGATACCGTTGCGCAAACCCAGGGCGTGGTTCTAAAATTAAACTCCGGGCAGCAAATACCAGAAAACCTGGTTGCTAAGGCCCGTATCGTTAAATCACAAAAGACCAAATCTATCGCCCTGCCGAAATCGGCCATTCTTTCTAACGAAACCCAAACAGAATTTTGGGTAATGAAGCTGATCAACCCCACCACTGCAGTTAAGGTCCCGGTAACCAAAGGTATTGAAACAGGCAACCGGGTGGAGATATTATCGCCAAAGTTTTCAAACCAGGATAAAATTATTGTAACCGGCAACTATGGCCTCGCAGATACTGCCAAAGTAAAAATAGTACAATGATGGACCGGTTTAGAATAAACAACGATAAGATCGAGAACTTTTTCATCCTGTACAGGAAGCCAATGCTTTTGATACTGGCGCTGATTATTATGGGTGGAGTATATTCTTATACCAAATTACAAACTTCCCTATTCCCTGAAATCACGTTCCCCAAAATAAAGGTTATTGCCGATGAGGGTTTGCAGCCGGTAAACAAAATGATGGTTACAGTAACCAAACCGCTTGAAAATGCCATAAAACAAGTGCCCAATCTGCAAACCGTCCGCAGCACAACCAGCCGCGGTAGCTGCGAAATATCAGCCTTTATGAGTTGGGATGCAGATATAGATCTGAGCAAACAACAAATAGAATCGCAAATAGCCCAAATACGCAACGATTTGCCCCCTGACGTGAACATATCGGTTGAAAAGATGAATCCATCTATTTTACCGGTAAGCGGCTACACGCTCGAAAGCCATAGCAAATCGCCTATTGAGTTAAAACAGATCGCTACGTTTACCGTAAAACCATTTCTATCCCAGGTAAGCGGAGTATCCGAGATAAGGGTGATAGGCGGAAAATCAAAAGAATACTGGCTGGTGCTGAACCGCCAAAAAATGAGTTCGCTGGGTCTGACGCCTGATATAATCAGCAACACACTTGCACAAACAAATTTTGTTAAATCAGAAGGCTACTTGTCCGATTACAAAATGCTGTATCTGACAGTTACCGATGCAACAGTAAGTGCAAAAGACCAGTTAGAAAACCTCGTTATCAGTAATAACAGGAAAAGGGTTATTCAGCTAAAGGATATTGCCGATGTACAAATAGACGAAGGGATTGAATATACCAAGATCAATGCTAACGGGCACGAGGGAGTATTAATAGCCGTAATAAAGCAACCCAATACTAATTTGATCTCCCTTTCTACAGACATGGATCAAAAGGTTGCTGCCTTGCAAAAAGTACTCCCTAAAGATGTAATTATTAAACCTTATTATATCCAAGCCGATTTTGTAAACGAATCTGTAAAAAGTGTACGCGACAGCCTGATGATCGGTTTATTGCTGGCTATTATAGTGGCCGTTATTTTCCTTAGATCCCTAAAAGCAAGCGCCACCATTCTCATCGTTATACCAATTACCTTATGCCTTACCATTATCATACTTAATCTTATCGGTTATACCTTCAATATCATGACGCTTGGGGCCATTGCGGCAGCCATTGGGTTGATCATTGATGATGCAATAGTGGTTGTGGAGCAAATTCACCGTACGCACGAAGAGCATCCGGACGAACCAACGCGCCATTTGCTAAAAAAAGCAATAGACTACCTTTTCCCGGCAATGTTGGGTTCATCCATCAGCACAATCGTCATATTTATACCCTTTATACTGATGAGCGGTGTCGCAGGGGCTTATTTTAAGGTAATGACCAATACCATGATCATTACACTTACCTGCTCGTTCTTCGTTACCTGGATAGGCTTGCCTGTAATCTATTTATTCCTGACGCGTGACCAGCACGGCCATGCTAGTGATAAAAAAGAAGAGGCACATGAGGTAAAACAACAAAAGTGGGTATCGTTCTTTATCCTGCGCCCGATTATGAGCATCATTATAACATTGGGATTAATTGCTGTTATCATATTTATCCCATCGATGCTGGAAACAGGCTTTTTACCCGATATGGACGAAGGAAGTATCGTTTTGGATTACAGCTCCCCACCGGGCACATCACTAGAAGAGACTGACCGGATGCTGCGAGAGGTCGAAAAATTCATCGTCGGCGAGCCGGATGTGGCTGCATATTCAAGAAGAACAGGAACGCAAATGGGTTTTTTTATTACGGAACCCAATACCGGCGATTATCTTATACAGCTGAAAAAAAATCACAAAAAATCAACTGAAGAAGTAATAAGTGATATTAGGAGTAAAATTGCAGCCTCCCAGCCTGCTTTGAGGGTGGATTTTGGCCAGGTGATTGGAGACATGCTCGGCGATCTAATGAGCTCGACTCAGCCCATTGAAGTCAAGGTTTTCGGCAGCGATCAGCACGTTTTGCAGACCCTGTCAAAACAGATAGCAGCCCAGGTAAGCGCGGTAAAAGGGACTGCAGATGTATTCGACGGTATTGTTATAGCTGGCCCATCTGTCAGCATTATTCCTAATTACGGCAAATTGGCCCAGTACAATCTGAATCCTACAATTCTTCAATCGCAAGCGCAGGCTGCTTTGGAAGGTAATGTTGTGGGCAGCCTTTATGAAACGCAGCAACTGGTACCGATTCGTGCTGTTTATCCCGGTAACCGCTACCTGAGCGTACAAAACATTAAAGACTTGACTATATTTTTACCAAACGGCAAGCTAATACCGATAAATCAGCTGGCAAATGTAGAGTTAAAACCTGGTGACGCCGAGATAAGTCGCCAGGACTTGCAATCAATGGGGGTGATCACTGCCAGATTAGATAATAGTGACCTGGGATCGGTTATACCGGCTATCCAGAAAAATATAGTTAACAACGTTAACCTGCCACAAGGATATCATGTTGAATACGGAGGAGCATATGCAGAGCAACAGCAATCATTTAAAGAACTTTTAATTATTCTGATTACATCAAGCTTGCTGGTATTTAGCGTAATACTTTTCCTTTTTAAACAATTCAGGATTGCATTTTTAATCCTTGTTATTGCTGTTTTAGGTATCGGAGGTAGCTTTTTAGCACTGTATATTACTAAGACTCCATTGAATGTGGGCAGCTACACCGGATTGATCATGATCGTAGGTATTATAGGCGAAAATGCTATTTTCACTTTTCTGCAATTTAAACAAAGAGCCATCGATAATTTAAAGGAATCAAAAGAGAATAGCGTAGATGAAGCCATTATCTATGCAATTTCCACCAGGCTCCGTCCAAAATTGATGACTGCCCTGGGAGCCATTATCGCCTTGATGCCATTAGCGCTGGGAATTGGCGCAGGTGCTCAATTACATCAGCCATTAGCCATTGCAGTAATCGGCGGATTCATAATCGCGCTGCCGCTACTTCTCATTGTATTGCCAAGTATGTTAAGGATATTATATAAATCCGGAAAATTCCATAATTACAATCATTTGTAATAAAAATGTAAATAAAACAGTTTTGTTACAGAATTAACTTCTATATTTAGAGACTGGTGTTTTAGTTTTTTCTGCTAAAAATGTTTAGTCACATAACTTTCACAACAGATTACCGTTTAAATAAGAAACAAAATTAACTTTTATTTAATATCCGAAGGTGAATTAAGCTCATGGCAAGAAAGACTGATTTTATCTATTCTACTGAATCTGAACCACATCGCATCCGCACAAAAAAGATTCTCAAGCAATTTCCTGACCTGAGAAACTTAATCGGCAAAAACCCATTGACGATATTTGCCATCATCGGACTGGTCCTTTTCCAGTTAGCTGGAGCTTATCTTTTGCGCGATCAATCCTGGTGGCTGGTATTTGGTGCAGCATACCTGTTAGGTGCTTTTGCCGATCATGCATTGTTTGTAATGATACATGAGTGTACGCACCAGTTGTTATTCAAAAACAGGAACGCCAACCGTTGGGCTGCTTTACTATCCAACTTGCCACAGATATTGCCGAGCGCTATTTCATTTGAGAAATATCATATCAAACACCATTCTTTCCAGGGAGTTCATGAACTGGATGCCGATCTGCCAAACAAATGGGAAGCAAAACTGATCAATAATTATTTCTTTGGTAAAATGCTTTGGCTATTTTTCTTCCCTATCTTCCAGATATTTCGTTTATCCAGATTGAAGGAGATTCATCCCATTGATGGATGGATAGTTACCAATTTTCTGATACAGGCAGCTTTCACCACTGCTGTTTGGTACTTCCTGGGTTTCCATGCAATTGGGTTCCTGTTCCTTAGCTTTTGGTTTTCAATTGGCCTGCATCCGCTCGGTGCAAGATGGGTACAGGAGCATTACCTTACATTTAAAACTGAGCAGGAAACTTTCAGCTATTATGGCTCCTGGAACACTGTTGCCTTTAATGTAGGGTTCCACAATGAGCATCATGACTTCCCATCTATCCCATGGAACAAACTGCCTGAAATAAGAAAAACGGCACCTGAGTATTATGATTCGCTGAAATACCATACCTCATGGACCAAGCTATTTTTCCAATTTCTTTTTGATAAAGAAGTTTCTCTTTTTAACAGGATCATCAGAAAAGAGCGCGGCAAAGTAAAACTTACGGACAAAGCGAAGCCGGATGTAGAGATGCCGCAAATGGAATTGCAGGAATTGTAAATAAAATATAATTTAGACGCTGTTAATTTTTTGCCCCTATTAATTGACTATGAATAGTCTGCGTACCCTGTTTTCGACGCATGAGGATGCCGCGCAGGTCATCCTTTATGCAACAGTTATTACTTCATTATGGCTTGCTGAATTAATAATTTCGGCCGATGGCATAAGATCCAAACTTAGGCATTCGTCAGTTAACCTGACATTCATTTTCACAGCTTTGCCTATACAGCTTTGGCTTACCACATTTATTATCATTATTTGTAAGTCGGCCAACTTACATCATTGGGGATTGCTTAACCTGGTGCACTGGCATACCAAAGGCTGGCTATACTACATCGTTGCGTTTATTTTACTCGACCTGTGTGAGTATACCTACCATGTGATCATGCATAAAGTAGACACTTTATGGAAATTTCACCTGGTTCATCATAGCGATTTAAAAGTAGATGTCTCGACTACAACCAGAGAACATCCCGGAGAAACCTTCGTGCGTACTTGCTTTCTGATGCTTTGGGTAACTATACTTGGTCCGGTAATTGGTGTGCTCATCATCAGACAGATATTTCAGTCATTTTCTAATATCATTGCTCATACAGAGTTCAGGTTATCTGACAGGGCCAACAAAATTATCGGGCTGTTATTTATAACCCCTAATCTTCATCATGTACATCACCACTACAGGTTACCTTATACCGATTGCAATTATGGCGATGTGCTAAGTATCTGGGACAGGCTATTCGGCACGTTTGGAGAGTTAGACAGAGAAGACACCTGCTTTGGAATCGACACCCATATGGACGAAAAGATTAACGGGAGATTTGTGAACATCGTTAAGATCCCTTTCCAAAAGCTGGAACGCAAGAAATACCACGACGAAATTTTATAAACCAATTATAATTATGCTGGTTGACAGGAGATTCATTCTGCTGGTCGCTATTGTCATTACCGCTGTAACGAAGACAAACGCGCAGGTTGAGGACATTTCTTCAAGATTTTATTTTCCGGGGTCACTCGGACTGGGCTTTCCTTTGACCAACAATCATACCCACCTCAATAACGGTTTATCAATCAACACGGCCTTTGAATATCGCCCCACTTACAGCAACGACGTATTTTTCAGAATAGATTACGATGCACTAAACAATAGTTATACCAGCCATTTGCAAACTATCCCTACCAACATTGTACAGGGAAAGCTGTCTACTGACTTCCTGGTTGCCGGGGTTGGTTACCGCCATAGTTCCGCCAAATGGGGCATATATGGTTTATTACAGCCTGGGATGGGCATACACTCATTTAATCTGGCAGTTAATACGCCCAATGGGGTTATGCTAAGCACTATTTCCAATAACCGTGTAGCCCTAAAGGTTGATGCTGGCATTGAATACTATATCACTCATCATTTTGCCGCAGTTTTTGACCCCTCATTTTATAAGATATTCTCTCATAGCGGTTTTAACACATCGCATTCTCAATTCGGCGCTTTAAATATCGGCATTACAACCACTATTTTTTGATAACTTTTTTAGCATTCTGCTTGTTATTTTAATATAGATTTATTTATATTTGCTAATATATTTAGCAATATGAATAAGATAACCACAGCAGAGCAGCTAATTATTTTTAGCCGTTACTTAGGTCAGCAGGTAGTGATCAGGAGTTTATTGAATGAGGATAACGACGTTATAGGCACCCTAAAAGGCATAAGACAAAACGCTTTGCTGGTTGATATCGATGAGGTAAACCGCTGGATACCGTTAAACGATAATTTTAATATTTGCGAAGTTAGGCTATTATTAAAGCCTTTAAAAAAACTAACTACTTCCGTTATTAATACGGCTAACAGTTTACCTGTGCAAGCGTTCATCACGCCTTATTACCAGCAACTTGGTTTTGATATGCCGGTATTTATTTCTCCAGGGCACAGTTGCAATTGCAAATACGTGCATGAGCTTGATCTGGCCGATTACCGTACACCTGACGAAATATTGAACAGCCAGCACCAGGTGGTAATGGTCCGCTGAGCGTAATTAAATTTTTTATTGTAAAACATATACCCTACCTCTACCGTTCTAAACCGGATCAGGCAAAGTTCGCGTTTATGTTCTTTTGTCTGATCTTTGCGTTTAGAATTAATGAGCCGTTCAAAAAAAATAAAGATCATTCTTCCTATCGTGATCACCCTGTTTTTGGGTGCTTATGCTGATCATAAACATGTTCGGCAAAAGCTGAACATTACCGGCCGTTTACAGGATAAGCAGATGGACGAGATCTCGGGCATAGCGGCATCCGCTATTCACGAAGGCATTTACTATGTACATAATGACAGCGGCGATACCAGTCGCTTTTTTGCTATTACTCCGCAGGGGAATATCAAATCGGTGATCTATTTTAAAGGCGATGCAAAAGAAAAACAAGGGGTTCGAGATTGTGAGGACATTGCTGTAGGGCCCGGACCGGTAAAGGGCAAAAGTTATGTATATATGGGCGACATTGGCGATAACGGCGCTGTACGGAAATACATTACAATCTACCGCATAGAAGATCAAAAATCATGGATCGGAACAGATAGCATTATCAAAACGAATGCAGTTCCGGTGCATCTCAGATATCCGGATGGCCCGCGTGATGCAGAAACGCTGATGGTTGACCCTATCGAAAAGCTATTCTACATTGTTTCAAAACGAACCGATTCGGTTTCCGTATATACCTCTCCACTAAACTTTAAACCTAATGACACTGTAACGCTAACCAAACGCTGTAAGCTATATTTCAATGGGTTCCGTCCATTTAAGTGGATAACTGCCGGAGACATTTCAAGGGATGGCCAACAAATATTGCTAAAAGATTATGTAAAGGTTTATTACTGGAAACGTAATGGAAGCGAACCCATCTGGAAAACAATGCAAAGAAAGCCAGTAGATTTACCTTACCAGCAGGAGAAGCAAGGCGAGGCAATCGGATTTACATTGGATGGTAAAGGCTATTATACCACGAGCGAAGGCGTTTTTGCTCCTATCTATTATTACAACGTGCCGGAGAAATAAATTCCCCCGAAAACAAGCAACATCTTAACTCTCATCTCATCTTATTGATATTAACGGACACTTGCTGTTCGTTAATGATACATTTACGTTGACATCAAATCGCGTAAGCAGCTTTAAATTAGAACCATACAAAACCGGCATTAAATTTAATAACAGTTCTTTTATAACCACTCACACACATGAAAAGATTTACCTGCAGTCTTACCTTACTAATACTTATCTGCACATCGGCATTAGCACAGGAAAAATACCTGACTAACCTGATGAAAGAATATGGCATACCCGGCATGCAATTGGTTTGTATTAAAGACAATAAAATTCAAAATATTAACCTGGGGGTTATAAGCAAAGGATCGGATAAAAATGTGACTTCGAATACCGTTTTCGAGGCGGCATCATTGAGCAAATGTGTTTTTTCTTATATAGTGATGCGTCTGTATGACCGTGGTGTTATCGATCTTGATAAGCCGCTGATAGACTATATAGGCAACTATGACCGCTTTGACCCAAGCGATACCCGATATGCTAAGATAACCGGCAGAATGGTACTGCGCCATACTACCGGGCTGCCTAACTGGGGAGACAAATATGCCAAGTTGATTTTCACACCAGACAGTACATTTTCTTATTCGGGCGAAGGGTTTCAATACCTGCAACATGTAGTTGAAAAGCTCACTAATAAATCGTTGAATGACCTGGCACAACAGGAAGTATTTACACCGTTGGGTATGACTAACTCCAGCTACGCATGGACTGATAAATTTGATACGCTGGCCGCCTTTGGCAATAGTCCTGATGTGATAAAAAGGCATAAAAATCAGATGGCTGCTGCAAGTCTGCTAACCTCTGCTCACGATTATGCCGTCTTTTTGCAGGCTTTGATAAACGGTGTTGGTTTAAAACCAGAAACACAAAAGATGATGTTCACTACTGCATCAAATGCCGATTGGTTTAAGCATCATATTGACGCTGAAACCAAAAAGCATATCTCGTGGGGCCTCGGTGTGGGTTTGCAGGAGAATAAAACCGGAAAATGGATATGGCATTGGGGCGATAATGGCGATTTTAAGGCTTTTTATATTGCCAATCCGGAAAAGAAGGAAATACTGGTTTACTTTACTTATTGCACATGGGGGTTGCACATTACCACAGATGTTCTGAATTCCTTCTTTCCAAAGCAAACCTGGTGGCCGTGCCTGTGGACAGGTTACCAGTTTCACGAGCTGCAAAGAATGGAAACATTTATGGCTAAGCTGAAAAAGCAAGGTTATGAACATGCTATCGAAATAGCTGATGAAATGAAGCAAAAAGACAGCGGCTTCAATTTGCCAGAAGATGATGTAAACGACCTGGGCTTCATTCTGATGCGCGACAATAGGAAAAAAGAAGCAGTTGAGGTATTCAAATTCAACCTCGCCAAGTTCCCTACCAGCGCCAATGCCTATGATAGTTTAGCCGAAGGTTATGAGGCGAGGGGCGAAAAGGAATTGGCTATTAAAAACTTCAAGAAAGCCATTGAGCTGAACCCGAAGAATACTTATGCTGCGGATCGGGTTAAAGAGTTGGAAAAGAGTACTCAATAAAATAAGGGGGCTGTTAGTCTGAGCTTGTCGAATACTATGTGGGCAGGCCTTTGGCTCTATCCTTCGACAAGCTCAAGATGACACCAATTATTTATTGAAACCTATCCACCGCAAACGGCGTGATATTCATCTCTGGCGATTGACTATTCAATACCTGGCTAATGATCTTACCAGTTGCAGGTCCTAAACTTAACCCAATCATGGCATGTCCTGTTGCTACCGCCAGGTTTTTGTATTTGTTTGATGAACCGATATACGGCATCCCATCAGGCGATACCGGGCGAAAGCCAAACCAGATATCTTTTTTCTGCGGCATTTCAGGTTTAAAGTTCGGGAAGTACTTTGGCACCGACTCCACTATTCCCTGCACACGATTCATATTGATCCGGCTATTAATCTTGCCCACTTCCATCGTACCACCATATCGTATGCTATTATTCATCGGGGTGATAGCTACGCGGGCTTCGCATAGTATGGATGGAATGGTCATGCGTTTGGATTCATCCTGCGGCACCATGAATGAATAGCCTTTTCCTGGCATTAAAGGCACTTTGAAACCCGCTAGTCGCGCTATACCGGGGGACCATGCTCCACCTGCCAGTACATAAGCATCGCCTTTAAATTCTTTGTCTTTACTGCTTACCGAAGTGATTTTACCTTCACTATGCGCAATCCTCACAATCTCAGTATTTCGGTAGATGGTTGCTCCTTTTGCGTTTTCGATATATTTTATCAGCTCACGCATTAACTTATTAGGATACAAATGCGCATCACAATGATAATGAACCGCACCTAAAATGTCCATTTCTACTCCGGGCTGTAGTTTGCCGCATTCCTCCGGACTAAGATATTGCGCATCAAGTCCGAGATTGATAGCCTGCTCAGCCATGTGCTTTTCTTCTTCAACAAACTTTGGGGTTTTAAACAGCATTAATATGCCTTTATCTTCTAACCCAAAATCGATATTTGCATCCTTTTCAAATTCCTGGAAAAGCACCTTGCTCATAACAGATATATCGCGCAATGCGCCTGCTGAACGGTCGACATGCTTACGGGTAGCGCTTTTCAGGAACTTTAATCCCCAGCCAATCAGCTCAGGATTAAGTGAGGGCTTTACATAGAATGGGCTTTTACTGTCAAACATCCAGCGGATACCCTGCTCCACCATTCCTGGCGCAGCCAGTGGTATAAAATGGCTCGGGGTGATCATCCCCGCATTGCCATACGAACAATTGTCGGACAAGTCGCCCTGATCGATAATATCAACTTCCCAACCTGATTTATTAAGGTAGTACGCGGAAAACAACCCAATTATACCGCCACCTATGATAACTGCTTTACTCATTTTTGATATCTGCTTCACTATGTTATTTCTTGGTTCCCGCAAAATAACGTCGTGGGTGGGTGTCATACTGAGGTTCTCGAAGCATAGTGGGCAAAGGCCTCTACGCGCACACTGCGAGTGCCTCAGTGTGACACCCCATTTTTTTTTGTTCGTTTATATCACCTGGAACCCATACGCATACGGATCCTCATCATCAATTTTTATGGTATTGTATCCGTAAACCCGCGCCCAACCTTCTATACTTGGGATAATAGCCGGTTTACCACCTACCTGTACCTCATCCTCTACTCTTCCGATAAACTGGCTGCCAATGATACTTTCGTGTATAAACTGGTCGCCTTTTTTTAGTTTACCTTTAGCGTGCCATTGCGCCATACGGGCCGAGGTGCCTGTGCCGCAAGGTGAACGGTCAATCGCCTTATCGCCATAAAACACAGCGTTACGTGCCGTAGCTTCGGATGATATCGTTTTACCAGCCCAAAGAACATGGGTGCAGGTATTGATCGTTGGGTTATCAGGATGAACGAAAGTATATTTTTCATTTATCCGCTGACGAATCACCCGGCTCCATGATATTAGTTGATCGGCGCTGTAGTTTTCCAGGCCTTTAAAGTTGGGCTGAGGATCAACTATGGCATAAAAATTACCGCCATAGCTCACATCAAAAGTGAGTGTCCCCAGATCAGGGCATTCTACATCAAGGTTCTCTGCAGCAAGATAAGCAGGAACATTGGTTAGCTTAACCGATTTTACTTTTTGCCCTTCCTGTTTATATTCGATCAGTACCAAACCGGCAGGCGCTTCCATACGCACAATACCTTTGGTCTTAGGGATAATCAGTCCTTCTTCTATCGCAATGGTGATCGTACCGATAGTGCCATGCCCGCACATAGGCAGACAACCGCTGGTCTCGATAAATAATACAGCTACATCATTCTTTGGGTCATGTGGCGGGTATAAAATACTCCCTGACATCATATCATGCCCACGAGGTTCAAACATTAGTCCCTTGCGTATCCAGTCATATTCTTTCAGAAAATGCTGACGTTTGTCGCTCATGTTCTCCCCGCTCAGGTTTGGGCCGCCACCAGCTACCAGTCTTACCGGGTTACCGCAGGTATGCGCATCTATACAAAAAAAAGTCTTACTTGACATGATTCTTAGTCTTAAGTCCGAAGTCTTTAGTCTAAAGTCTCAGATAATCCGACTTAAGACTTTTGACTTACGACTTCTATTTAGTCCATTTATTATCAACCAGGCGCCATATTTCGAGCGGGTTGCCGTCTTTTAATTCATCAGGCAGCAGGTCATGCGCCCAGTTTTGCCAGCTTACGGGGCGTACAAAACGTTTGATAGCCCCTGTACCCACCGACGTAAAACGACCATCGGAAGTAGCAGGAAATGGCCCGCCGTGCTGCATGGATGGCACCACTTCAACGCCTGTTGGCACATTATTCATGATCACGCGGCCCGCTATTTTAGCCAGGTTTTGGATCAGCGATTTATGCTTTGGCAGATCCGTTTCATCTGATACTATACTTGCGGTTAACTGACCAGGCAAAACATTAAGAATCTGTTGCACCTGTACTTCGTAATCAGCCTCTATCAATAAAGAATATGGGCCAAAAACTTCATCTTTCAGTTTAGGATTAACCAAAAACGACGAAGCGCTCACAGTAGCTACTAATGGCTGTGCCTGATTGGCTTTCTCTCCATTCACAATTCCCCTATTGATAATAGAAACTCCTTGCTCTTCCAGCATTTCTTCCGATAGATTCGCGTAGTTTTTGCAGATGCCGGGTGTAAGCATTGTGGTAGAGCTGATCTTGGCTATCGCCTCGCCCAAAGCATTTTTGAATTTCTTTAATCCATCAGATTTTATTGCTATCAGCAAACCCGGGTTAGTACAGAACTGCCCGGCGCCTAAAGTGATGGATGCAGCATATTGTTCAGCGATCTGCTGATACCGGTTATCCAATGCATCGGGCAATATAATCACTGGGTTAACGCTACCCATTTCGGCAAATACAGGTATGGGTTCTTGGCGCTGCTGAGCCAACTTTACTAAAGCCATTCCGCCTTTATAAGAACCTGTAAAGGTGACTATCCTAGTTTTTGGATGCTTTACCAAAGCCTGGCCGACAGTATAACCGTCATCATAAAGTATGGAGAACACGCCTTCGGGCATGTTATGTTTTTCGGCAGCCTTTTTAATAGCTGATGCAACCAGAGCGCTTGTACCGGGATGAGCAGGGTGCGCCTTCACGATCACTGGGCAACCTGCGGCCAAAGCCGAGGCTGTGTCTCCACCTGCCACTGAGAAAGCCAGTGGGAAATTACTCGCGCCAAAAACCACCGCCGGACCAACAGGTATCAACATTTTTCGGATATCTGGTCGCGGTGCGGGTTTTCTTTCAGGTAAAGCACTGTCAATAACTGCCTCTACCCATGAGCCTTCCTCCACCAGATCGGCAAACATGCACAGCTGGCCGGTTGTGCGGCCGCGTTCGCCCTGTAAGCGTGCCTGAGGCAAACCACTCTCGGCCATAGCACGTTCTATTAGCTCTTCGCCTAAAGCGTTAATCTCATCAGCAATACTGCGTAAAAAGTTCGCTTTTGTTTTTTTATCAATATATCGATAAACATCTGATGCTTTTTCAGCCAGATCTAGCGTTGCATCAACATCAGCCAACGTTGCTGATTGAAATTCACCGGGTAATTCATTTCCGGACGACGGATCGATCGCCTGAAATGTTTTACCACCGTTTTTATATTTATAACCTACCAGGTTTTGTGTTTCCATGATATTAATTTATGGCTAAAACATAAACCATGACAATGAGTTTGAACCCAGTCAGTGTTTAATATTTATGCCAGTTGTGCCGATTCGACTTTTCCCCAACTACCTTCAGGCAACACAGGCCGGTTTGCCAATGCATCATTAATGGTTTTCAATACCTTTTCGCGCTCAGCACCTTCAATTTTCAGGCGTGGTGCACGCACATTTTCAGTACCGATGCCTGTCGCAACCTCTGCCAGCTTAATGTATTGAACCAGTTTTGGATGAATATCCAGTTCCAGAACTGGTAAAAACCAGCGATAAATAGCCAAAGCCTCGCTGATGCGGTTGGCTTTTACCAAACGGTAAATAGCAACTGTTTCTCTGGGAAAGGCGTCGACCAAACCGGCTACCCAGCCGTCAGCACCCATTACCAGGCTTTCCATAGCCAATGGGTCAACGCCTGTCATGATCTTGAAACGATCCCCAAAGCGGTTGATCATCCTGGTCACGTTGGAAATATCTCTGGTAGATTCTTTAACTGCTTGTATATTATCATACTTTGCTAATTCTTCAAACATATCCAGCGTTACTTCTATCTTGTAATCCACCGGATTGTTGTAGATCATGATGGGAAGCGGTGTGCTTTTAGCTACAGCAGTTAAAAAAGCCAATGTTTCGCCATCATCAGCTTTATAACGCATAGGTGGTAGCAGCATTAAACCACTTGCACCATATTCTAATGCTTTTTGAGCACAAGCTACAGCAGCTTTGGTAGTCTGTTCAGCAATATTTAGTAGTACGGGAACTTTCCCTTCTACAAACTCAACTGTATGCTTTAATAATGCATATTTTTCTTCTTCATTTAAAACGCTTGCTTCGCCTAATGAGCCGCCTAAGATAAGGCCATCTACACCTGCCTCTAATTGCGCATTGATATTGTGATCAAATGCCTCGAAATCCAGTTCATCATTATCTGTGAACTTAGTTGTAACTGCGGGGAACACCCCTTTCCATTCAAATTTCATACTGTTGTTTAAAATCGTTCTGTTTATTTATTTTGCCACCAGGTCTACATATTTCACTTGCTCAGGGAACCAAACTATCATTTCTCCCTTGCCGCGGTTGGCCCATGAATAATATGGGATGGCAGTCAGCGTAGCAGCTTGTGTACTTATGTTTTGCCCGGAAGGGTCTACATTAATACTTTTTACATCGGCTTTCAGCACCATTACGCCGTTTAGCAGGTCGCTTTGATATTGTGTTTTGAAAACTACATCTTTTGGCACGATAAGGTTACTGGCCAGGCCGTTATTGTCTTTCCACTCTGCACAGTAGATGATCGGACCGCGCTGCAAAGCAATCTTGCCCATATCTTCAGGAACATTGGCATTGGCCATTACGCGGCGTACTTCCATTGGTAGGTTCATTTCTACTTTATCGTTCTTTTTCCATTTTCTGCTGATCACTGCATAACCTTTTTCAACCTGATAGTTCACCGGTATCCCGTTCACTTTTATTTCTACTCCCTGAGCTGATTTCTTTTGATAGCTGTACAGATCTGACGGAATTGCTTCGTTCTGCGCCCATCCGGGGATACGTATTTTCAGATCCATATCCATTTTTTGAGCCGGGTCAACAGTGAATTTCAAGCCGCCCTCCCATGGATAATTATTTTCCTGCTTAATCTTTACTGTCTTGTTGTTTAAAGTTAGATTTCCAACCCCGCTGATGAACAGATTTACATACAATGCATTACCTTTCTCAGCATAAATATAACCGGGGATCGACGGCACCAACCTTGCCACATTAGTAGGGCAACAGGAGCAGGTGAACCAGCCTGAGCGTATCGGCTCCGTATCAGATCCTAAAAAGTTATACTTTATCTGCATGGCATTGGTATAGAAGAATGACTTTCCGTCCAAACCAACACCCGATATTAAGCCATTATACAGTGTTTTTTCCAGTACATCAATATACTTGCTATCACCATGCAGCAGGAACATCCGCTGGTTCCAGAACACGTTACCGATGGCTGCGCAAGTCTCATTATAAGCGGTGGCATTAGGCAGTTCATAATTATCGCCAAAACGTTCACCGTCTCCTACCGCACCAATACTGCCCTGCACATACATCTTTTTGGTAACCATGTTTTCCCAAATCCGATCAATTGCTTTCAGATAAGCAGTATCGCCTGTCAGTGCAGCTACGTCAGTCATTCCGGAGTAGAGATACATTGCGCGCACTGCATGCCCTTCGGCTTCGGTCTGATCAACTACAGGTTTATCATCCTGCCAATACATCCCGTTTTCCCACTCATTTTTGCTCTTGGTATTGTATTCTTTGTGACCGCGTTGGTCGATAAAAAATTTGGCTAATGTTAAATATTCCGTTTTGCCTGTTACACGATACATTTTCACCAGTCCCATCTCCACAATTTCGTGCCCCGGAGCTACATGTCTTTTATCAGGTCCGAAAGTACGAACCAGCAGATCGGCGTTTTTGATAGCAATATTCAGGAAGTTTCGTTTACCTGTTGCCATGTAATGCGCCACAGCAGCTTCGTACATATGACCGCAGTTGTATAATTCGTGGCTCATATTCTGCTCGTTTACCCAACGCTCAGCGCCGGCCCATGGCCCTGGGTGTAACGGATCGATCGTACGGGCAGTATATAAATAACCATCTGGTTCCTGCGCCTTACCGACAATGGTAATAAGCGAATCCAGATAGGCCGACAATTTAGGATCAGGATGCTCTGCTAATGAATAAGATGCCCCTTCGACAGTTTTGTAAATATCGGTGTCATCAAAAGGGTATACGGTACAGAATTTACCCTTATGCTCGGCTGCCATGATAAAATTCTTCACGCGGCCCGTGCTATCGCACCGTTTAAACGATGCAGGAATAGTAACCGTACGATTAGTTTCGATACGCGACGTCCAAAACTGATCAGTGAGTTTTACACTGGTAAACGGCACCGGCTGTATCGGATAATCCTGATGCTGGGCAAACGCTGCAATACTGCAGCAGGTTAATATTAATGTGCTTATTCTCTTCATTTAGGATGGCAATTAACAATGGTTCAAAGGTACAATCTCTATCCTCTAAATGTAAACAGGATATTTACCCGATACTAACCACATTTTAACTATGATAAAGTACTTACAGGAGCAATGGTGATAAAATCATAACATAATTTTAGCCTTTTACTTATCATTTCTTAAGCAAAACCAATTAATACGTGGCAAAAAACCATCATTAACATTAATTTAACATTACGCCAACAATCAGTTAACTTACGACGAATACCTTTGTAGCAGATAGTCAAAGTTGTTTCCAGTAAAAATCAACGATCATGAGAAATCACATTCACACCGAGAAAGAGAATAAGGAAGAAAAATTAGTTCAGGAGAATCACAACGATGAATATTGGACAAAAAAATACGATATTTCCCCTGACGAATTGAAAGAAACAGGGAATATTGATCTTTCTACTCTTATAATCAAAGCCGGTATCAAACGCAAAAGCTTTCAACCACTGACTGCTTAAGCGACAATATTATAGTTATTATGAAAAACGGACGGTTCTTTTAGAGCGTCCGTTTTTTATTGCTTTTTTTAGTGAAATATTAAAACTTAACATCCTGTTTATTTTCATTTTGTAATTAAAATCTTACATTTATTACCTGTACAAATCTGACATTATGAAAAGAAAATTATTTAGTCCTATTGCATTAGCCTGCTGCTTTATTGTTTTTGCTGCCTTTGTTTTTGCTGATTTGGGCGGCAAATGGACCGGCGTGATCAAAACACCCGATGGAAATGATCTGCAAGTAAGTTATAACTTCAAAGTTGACGGCGATAAACTGACCGGCACAGCCGAGTCCCCCGCAGGCCAGGTTACTGTTGATGATGGAAAAGTAACCGGGGACACTTTCTCCTTTAAAGTAACTGTTGATGGAAATGATTATCCGCACAGCGGAAAAGTTTATGCCGATTCATGTGGTTTGGATATCGACTTCGGCGGCCAAAAAATACATACTACTTTAAAACGCGCCCCTGCAGATAAATAAGAATTTCAACCTAAAATAGTTCATAGTAAAAGGCCCCGCCGTAAGGTGGGGTTTTTGTTTTGCTGCCGTTTGTTCCATCAAAAAAGTATTGATTATTTGTAACTTAGTTATCGTTCTCTAATCTAATTACCAATTATTAGCCTACCAAAACTTAACCATTCAAAACATGAAAAGAAAGCTCTTTATCACTGCAGTGTTGCTATGCTGCTGCGTAGTTGCATTTGCTTACTTTGCAGGGATCACCGGTCACTGGAAAGGTACTTTACTGGCTCCTGACGGCAATGAATATCCGCTTGATTACTCCCTTACGTCTGACAATACCAACTTGACAGGCAAAGGCCAGTCGACACAGGGGACCATGGATATCACAGAAGGCAAAGTAAAAGGCGACAGCCTGTCGTTTGCGATTGATGTAGGTGGTGTGAAAGTGCTTAACACCGGTAAATATTTTACTGAAGGGGATTCTATTAGCCTGAACATCGATTACCAAGGCTACAAAATGCACAGCACTTTAAAGAGAGCTGCTGATCAATAATTCGAAATATCAACTCCTGACAATAAGAAGTCTCCCCGAAAGGAGACTTTCTTGTTTTATCTGTAACGTTTTATCAGAAAACTGCATCATAGTTTAAAACCTATTAACATGAAAACAAAAGCATTGATCACCCTGTCATTAGCATGCTGCTTTATAATTTGCCTGGCAGCAACCATAGCCGACCTATCGGGCAAATGGACAGGCATGGTACGAACCCCTGATGGGAACGATCTTCAACTGAACTACGTTTTTAAAATAGATGGAGACAAGCTGACCGGAACAGGCCAGGGCAATGGCGAGCCTGTCCCAATTAGCGACGGCAAAGTAGCAGGAGATGTGATCACATTTAAAGTAACAAGCAACGAAGGTGAGGTTTATCCTCACACCGGAAAATATTATGCACAGGGTGATTCCATAGCGATGGACATCGAAGTGAATGGGACCAAGTTTCACAGTACGCTGAAAAGAGTGACGGATAAGTAAATCGTAATTTCTAACTCTAAATGCTAATCTCTAAACTCTAAGTTATGAAAAGAAAAATGCTTATCACTTTGACATTGCTATACTGCACTGTCATCGGTTTTGCGGCAATTATTGCTGATATTGGTGGTCAATGGACTGGTTCAATAGTGGGTCCGGACGGCAGCGACATTGCCCTCAATTATACATTTAAAGTTGATGGCGATAAATTGACCGGTACAGCTTTCGCACAGGGTATCGAGATAAAATTAGATAGCGGCAAAATGAGCGGCGATGATATTACTTTTAAGATTACCAATCCGGAAGGCATTGTGATCCCCCATGTGGGTAAATATTTTGCCAACGGCGACTCTATATCAATGAATATCACTTATCAGGACTATAAGTTTCACTCAACGCTTAAAAGAGCAAATAAGTAAAACAGGTTATTTTAAGCTGATGGCGTAGACATAATTGTCCGCACTTCCAAAATAAATTACCCCATTACTGATGGCTGGAGACGAAACAATGGAACCGAGCGTATAAAGCCGGTCCATTCCGTATACAGTTGCATCATAATATGCAAGGTCCTTCCCCTTCGCAGCCAGACTAAAATTTATATTTCCTGCGCTGTCCAGTATGCTTTTTGCATTTGTTAGTCTGCCTGAGGTTTCAAACCTGCCTGTTAATCTGCCTGAATTAATATCTACAGCACATAAATTGCCTGTAAAATCTCCAAAATATGCCGTATTGCTTGTCAATGCTGGAGACGAATACACGTATCCGTTGGTTTTATAGCGAATTTTTTCTTTCCCGGTTTTGGCATCAAAACCAAGAAAAAGGTAAGTATCCGATGTGCCAAAATATACCATGCTATCCTTTATGGCTGCGGTTGTCAGCACCCACGAATTATCGGCAGCATATTTCCACACCAATTTTCCGCTGTAAGCATCCAACGCGTAAAAATGGCCATCGCGCGAGCCAATATATACCATGCCCCGGGAGCATGCGGGCGATGCCTGTATGCCTTCCAGCAGATGGTAAAGCAGTTGTTTATCTGTTTCGAATTTCCATTTAAGATCACCCGTTTGGGCATCAACTGCATAGAGGAAAGTGTCCCAACTGCCGAAATAAACGTTACTATTATAAAGTGCGGGACTGGAATGAATTAATCCATTGGTTTTAAAGGCCCACTTCTTTTCCCCGGTTCGTGCATGCAGTGCGTATAAATTCCCATCACTGCTGCCAAAATAAATGATCGGATCGTGGTTGTCCGTACCTATAACAGGCGATGACAGGAAAAAATCAAACGGATCATCCATATACATATCATCGGGTTTCATCGTCCACAATCCCTTTGCACCCACTTTCTTTTCTCCGCCCGTTTTAAATTTCCATTTCAGCTTTCCCGTTTTTGCATTAAGCGCATAATAAAATCCATCATAACTACCAAAATAGACTACGTTTTTATAAACTGCGGGTGAGGAATGCACCGGTCCTCCCGTAATAAATTTCCATAAAAGCTTACCGGTTGTTTTATCTATTGCATACAGGCTGCTGTCCCCGCTCCCGATGTAAACTGCTTTATTGTAAACAGCAGGCGATGAAAAAACTTTGCCGCCTGTTTTAAATGCCCACTTTATATCACCCAATGAAGTATGATTATCGGGAGCATACACACCTGGGTGTGTTGGCGAAGCAGCAAACATTGACAATTGTGAGGTTTGCGCAGACACAGAGCCCGACCATAAAAAGATAACAAGAATAAAATATTTAAACATAGATTGATTTTGACAGGATGGGTTTATAATTTGAGAAGGCTTAAAAATACGAAAGGATACACAAAAAGCAACTTCATTTAGACGGCAAGGCACCGGGCGAGCATTTGATAAACGTAAAGGTTGTAAAATAAATAAATGCACTTATTTTTGCGCCACGAGCTATGAAGCAAAAAATAACTGCCGTTTTACTCATCCTCGCTATTATCAGCAGCAGTTTTTCGCGCTTTTTTATCTACGCAGGTTTCGAAATGAACCGGAGCTATATCGTCAGTAAACTTTGCGAAAACCGTAACAGGCCCTGGCTGCATTGCAACGGTAAATGCTACCTGATGAAAAAGATAAAACAAGCTGAAGAAAAACAAAACAGCACTGAACGCCAGACGCAAAAGAACCTGATACAGGAAGCTTATTGCGAAAACGACACGCAGGTGAGCTTCTATACTCGCCTGATCCGGGAGATCATGACCCCGAATAACCGCATCGAACTGCCGCAAGGCCACGGTGCTATCTTTCGTCCACCCCAGTTGGGATAATCCTTTCTTTATTCTTCCCATGCATAAAATTGGGTGTTACGCTGAGGTACTCGAAGTGTGTACGTAAAGGCCTTCGCCCTCATGCTTTGAGTGCCTCAGCATGATAGTACGCATAACTGAATTGGAAGTCCTGGTTTAATAGCACCTAGTTAAGATAATCTGTGTGTGCTTTATCCCATAATTAATTTCATCTGCTAACTGTTCAAAACCAATGAAAGGTTTTGAATCACAACATATTATATGAATATTTTTAAAAAAATATGGCTTTTAACAATTGTCCTCGTTTTTGTGGGGCAAATAGCAAAAGCACAACACCTGCTTACTGGTCATGTGATCGATAGTGTCACGCGCCAGCCTGTTGAATATGCAACTATTACTATTGAAGGAAAATCCATCAGTACTAATAAAAACGGCAATTTCAGGATCGTACTGCGTAAAGACAGCGGCGTGCTTACTGTAACCTGCATCGGTTGTAAAAGCAAAACCCTGACTTGCGGGATGACTGAGGAACATCTGATTATACCTATCACACGCGGTAAAATTGATCTGAAAGAAGTGGTAATCACCCCACAACTGAGCGGTGCATCTTTCCATACATTAAGCACACTTGACCTTAGTCTGCGACCTGTAAACTCGTCGCAGGACCTGATGCGGCTGGTGCCAGGGCTGTTCATTGCCCAGCATATGGGCGGCGGTAAGGCCGAACAAATTTTTATCCGCGGTTTTGATGCGGATCATGGGACCGACCTGAATGTTTCCGTCGACGGCATGCCTGTTAATATGGTATCGCATATCCACGGGCAGGGTTATGCCGACGTGCACTTCTTGATACCTGAAACTGTTTCGACGTATGACTTTGGCAAGGGACCGTATTACACTTGCTATGGTGACTTTACTACCGCCGGGTACCTGGCTTATACTACTAAAGATGGATTGGATAAAAGCCTGATCAGCATCGAAGGCGGCCAGTTTCATACATTCCGTTTTGCCGGGTTGATCGATCTGTTAGGCGAAAAAGCCAAACAAAACGGAGAGAATGCCTACATAGCCGGAGAATATAATTACACCGATGGCCCTTTTAAATTGCCTGAACATTATAAACGAACCAGCTTTTTTGGTAAATACACCAAACAATTGGGGTCAAATAATAAACTAGCTCTTAGTGCATCCACATTCAGCACAAGCTGGATACCATCAGGCGAAATACCAGAACGTGCCATAGCTTCCGGAACTACAGCAATTGATGACAATGGAAATCCCTACACTGTGCCTATCTCTCCTAATCCTATCAATCGTTTTGGCACTATTGATAGCGTCCAGAATGGTAAATCGAGCCGCGTAAATGCTATTGCGAAATTATCCACCGATCTGAAGAACAACTGGGTAGTGGAAAATCAACTGTACTATACGCATTACAAATTCGCCCTGCATGTTAACTCTACTTTCTTTGCCGATGATAACATTAATGGCGACGTTCGCCAACAGGGAGAAGAGCGGGATATGCTTGGATACAATGGTAAATTTGGCAAACAGACTAATTGGGGCAACTCGTCTCTTACGTCCACCCTTAGGCTGAACACCCGTTTTGACCGCACTTACGGCACTGAGTACAGCCACGTAACTCATCAATACCAGTTTCTGGACTATGTTACCCTGGGCGATATACGCCAAAATAATACAGGTATTTTCCTGGATGAAACCTTGCAAAGCGGCAAATGGTTGTTCAATGCAGGTTCAAGACTGGATTACTTTAAATTTCACTATCACGATACGACCAAAACGCAGGTGGTGATAAGCCCTAAAATCAACATTGAGTATACTGCCAATGATAATGTTCAGCTCTACCTGAAGGCAGGCAAAGGATTTCACTCCAACAATGCTATTGCCGTAATTGGCAATAATGGAATTGAAACGATTCCGGCGGCTTATGGTGCAGACCTGGGCTTGAATTGGAAACCCATCCCTCATTTGTACATCAATACAGCTTTATGGTACCTATACTTGCAACAGGAATTTGTTTATACCGACGACGGTGACATTGTCCCGGGAGGTAGGACGAAGCGTATGGGTGTCGATCTCTCTGCTCGTTATCAGCTGGCAAAATGGCTTTTTACCGATCTGAATGTTAACCTTGCAAGACCGCGCTTAACTGACAGTACAAAAAACACCGGTTACCTGGCACTGGCCCCTACCTTTACCAGCACAGGAGGCTTGGACTTCAAATTTGATAATGGAATTAATGGTGGCCTGAGCTATCGGTATATGCATAGTCGTCCGGGTAACAACACCAATACACTGAGAGCTGATGGCTATTATCTGACCGATCTGAAGCTGAACTATACCCAAAAACGCTATGAAATAGGTTTGACTATCGAAAACTTGTTGAACACCAAATGGAATGAGTTTGAGGCCGAAGAAGCGACTCAACTGAGGGGCGAATCAGCCCCTGTTGACCAAATGAGCTTTACACCGGGCACACCATTTTTTGCAAAATTGCGGGTGGCGTTGTTTTTCTAATAGTACCAAAGAAAAGGGTATCAACTAAGGCACTCGAAGTGTATGCGGTAAGGCTTTTTACTCACCATGCTTCGGGTGTCCTCTGCATGACACTTTCGCACAGATGCATCAGGCTACAATTAGACTCACGGCATGTAACTAAATCTTTTCCCCTCGCCTTCCCAAAATAAAGATGTAGGGTGAAAATGTATCCATGAATGGCGATATTCCTGGTAAGCCTGTACTTTAGCCAGTCGTTTGCCTTTTTGTACACCGGCAATACATAATCCGTCCAGATCCCATGTAGATAACGTTTCCTTGTCGGTAAGGCATTCGTCAGCGGCTATTTTAAAATTTAGCTCTTTACCGTCAACATGCCTGTTAAATGCATGAAAGGTTAGGCTGTCGTTTTCAAGCATAATCACCAAAGGTGTATTTCCGATGTTATCATTCACTATACGAATCTTCTCCAGTTTTCGCCAGTTATAGGCTTTAGGTTGTCTATCTATCACTACACCTACATACCATGATTTGCGAACCAACGAGTCCTTATTTTTCATCAGGGAGTCCTTATCCACCGGTTGAACCCGGTCATAATTTCTCAGATCATTATAAGCATCAATAAAATGATTATCCGGTTGCAGAATGAGTGAACCCGGATGTTTGTCGAGCCATGCACTAAGAGTAGACTGCTCATAAGTTATTTCTTTTAGCCTGGAACCGCTCATCGGTCCCGCAGCCGCCTCGCCTGTAGCCTGGTACCACCAGGTGCCGCTGCTTTCGTCCTCAATAACTGCGTTATAATGCCTCGCACCCACCAAACGGAAATTTTGACGTACCCCATTAATAAGGGGGCTATAAACCCTACCCGAACGGCACATGGTACAATAGGTAACCAAAACTGGCAGCTTGCCCACATTATCTTGTATTTTGTGATGATAGCCCAGGTAATTCAGCGGGTATGCTTTAGCAACGCCATCGCTTACCACGCCGAGCACAACATTAGTTTCGGGCACTTTATTATCTATCGCATTGGCAAATTTGATATCCACAGGTTCTTCAAACATTGCCGAGGCTTTGTAGCCAATGTCAGTCACGTAAAAACTGGCTAATCCTATCACCAAAACTACTCCTTTTACCCAGCGACCCTTTTTTGTATTGTTTGCAAAAAATTTAAATAAATACCAAAACAATAGCAAGCCACCTGCTATTCGCAACGGCAGTATTATTTTTTCAAGATAGTAACAAAGTTTTATGGCCTCCAGGTTCTGACTACCCGGAAATGGCATTAAAAGGTAAGCATGCAGCAAACCGGGGAAAAACAGCAGGAACATACCTGCCCAGAATAAAAATGGCTGTGTACTCTTTTTCACTCCTCTCAATTGGTTTTTGCCGTCTGCAACTGGTTGAATTAGCTAATATATTAATTATATTAAGAAAAGCCAATTTGTTGAAAAAAGCCTATCATCTACATTTTTACTTTCAACTTACTTTGATATAAGTGTTGTAACATATTTTTGTATTATGAGAGCTACAGAAAAAATGAAGGTTGAAATATGGTCGGATGTGATGTGCCCGTTCTGCTACATTGGTAAACGCCGTTTTGAGGAGGCTTTAGGGCAATTTGCAGATAAAGCTCAAATAGAACTTGAATGGAAAAGTTTTCAGCTTAATCCTAATATGAAGACCGACCCCACCCTGAATATCAATCAATATCTTGCTGATGTAAAAGGATGGACGCTTGATTATGCCCGTCGCATGAATGATCATGTGACCGAAATGGGGGCGCAGGTTGGCCTTACCTACGATTTTGACAAAGCTGTAGTTGCCAATAGCTTCAATGCACACCGCATTAGTCATTTAGCCAAAAAGGATGGCCTGGGCGATGCTATGGAAGAAGCCTTGTTCAAGGCCTACTTTACTGAAGGCAAAAACATAGATGATAAAGAAACACTTGTCGATCTGGGTGTTTCTGTAGGCCTGAGAGCAGAAGAAATAAGGCAAACGCTGGATAGTCATGATTTTGCTGATGCTGTAAAGCATGATATTACAGAAGCACAGCATCTGGGCATCCAAGGTGTGCCATTTTTTGTAATGAACAATAAATACGGAGTTTCCGGTGCACAGGCCGTTCCTGTTTTTGCAGAAACGCTTGAAAAATCATTCTCAGACTGGCAACAGGAAAATTCAAAACCCAAGCTTACCGTAATAGAAGGCGAAAGCTGCAGCCCGGATGGAGACTGCAGTTAAATTCTAACAAATTTCTAAACAGCCTTATGGTTTGGCGGTTGTAATTTAGGGCGCAAGCATTTAAATTGCATTTATTTAAAATGTTGCTATCTTTGTAATAAAGACACTTAGTGTATATTTTACACTAATGTTTACTTGAAATGGATACAGCTTTGCATCAACCTGTTACAACATCACGGCTGGCACTGCGCATTGCCGTTGGAGCTATGTTTTTCATGGCGGGCTTATGTTTTGCAAGCTGGGCATCACGTATACCAAGCATTCAGCAAACGCTGCATTTATCTGATGCAGGCCTGGGCGGCGTATTACTTGCTATCCCTACCGGGCTGATGTGTTCTCTACCTTTTACGGGTTGGATCATCACCAAAATTGGCAGCCGCAAACTGCTCATCATCGCCATTTGCTTATATGCCTGTTTTCTTGTCGGTTTAGGTGCCGCGCAAACCCCAGTAGAGCTGATTGCTTGTTTATGGTGTTTTGGTTTTGTAGGCAATGCAGCCAACATAGCAGTGAACACTCAAGCCGTTGCTGCCGAAAAGCTATATAAAAAACCAATCATGGCCTCGTTTCATGGTATCTGGAGCCTGGCAGGCTTCACCGGTGCGGGCATTGGTATTTTTATGATCGGACATAAGATCGTTCCTTTTCATCACTTCATTGTAATCCTGATATTGATTGTTATAGGGGTTGTTTTTACTTCGCGACAACTGAATGATGATAGCGGACTGGTTAGTAAAGAGGAAGTTATGGTACTCTCCATCCGCGACCGCCTTCGCACTATGGTGCCGCTGCTTAAACTGGGCGTTATCGCTTTCTGTTCGATGATATGTGAAGGGACAATGTTTGACTGGAGCGGGGTGTACTTTAAAAAAGTAATTCATGCCGAAAATGGCTGGATTGGCGCCGGGTATTTCGCATTCATGTGTTTTATGGCGATGGGCCGGTTTGTTACCGACTGGTTTGCCGGGCAATTCGGATTGAAACGAACATTACAGATTAGCGGCACGCTAACAGCGGCAGGCTTACTGGTGTCTGTAATATTCCCATATCTATGGCCGTCTATCTTTGCATTTATGCTGGTCGGGATCGGTGTATCATCCGTAGTTCCAATGATATACAGTTCAGCCGGAAAAACGGCTACTATGTCTCCGGGCGTGGCACTGACTGCAGTATCTACTATCGGCTTTTCAGGGTTTATGATTGGTCCACCGCTTATCGGATTTATTGCAGGGATAGCAACGTTAAGGGCATCATTCCTGTTGATTGCCTGTATGGGAATGTGCGTGGCTCTCCTTTCGAGCAAAGCAAAGCTGTAATCAACTGACTTCCTTAAAAAACTTTTAGTCTTGCAGCAACCTTACCGATTGTAAGGCCCTGTACTACAATAGAAAATATCACAATGATATAGGTAATCAGCACCAATTCATCGCGATGCATACTTTGAGGTAAGGAAAGAGCCATTGCTACCGACAAGCCTCCCCTCAAACCACCCCAGACCAAAATTGCCACAGCATTTTTTTCAAATTTTATTTTAACCCTCATTAGCAATACCGGGAAGTAAACTGACACCCATCGCGCCAGCAAAACAACCAGGATCATAGCAAATCCTATGAAAACTATGGTTGAATATATTTTTACCTGGAGTATTTGCATACCGATAAGCAGAAACAATATGGCATTAAATATCTCATCTATCAGATCCCAGAATTTGCCGAGATAATCCCATGAAGTTTGTGAAAAAGCGATGCCACGCACTTTTGAGCCAATAATGATACCAGTAACAATTATTGCCAATGGCGCCGAAATATGCAGACGGTCTGCGATGGTGTAACCTAGCGTTACAGTGGCTAAAGTGATCAACACTTCCACACGGTAGTTGGCAATAGACCTGATAAAAAAGTAAGCAACATACCCCATTGCCGCGCCAAATAGAATGCCACCGCCGGCTTCTTTAAGAAAAAGCAGGATGGCATTCGTAGCCGAAAAATTACTGCCCTTGCCGGTAGCAACTTCAAAGATCGTGAGGAAAACCACCACACCTACCCCGTCATTAAACAAAGATTCACCGGTAATTTTCAGCTCCAGCGATTTGGGGATACCCGCCCTTTTCAATATGGCCATTACGGCAATTGGATCGGTTGGCGACAGCAGTGCACCAAATAACAAGCAGTCGATATAAGGTATTTGCACGCCAAATAACCGGAAGAGATAATACGATAACAGACTAACCAGAAAGGTAGAAATAAACACCCCGATTGTAGCTAAAATTAGCACGGGCCAAAACTCCTTTTTCAGTTTATCTGCGTCAATATGAATGGCCCCTGCAAAGAGCAAAAAGCTCAGCATGATCTTTAAAAGCACCTGACCAAAATCAATACCCGAAACAATACTGTGTGCCCGTGCTGAAAACGAAGGGAAGATATTGCCAAGAATAACAATGAGAATTGACGAGAACAAAGCCAGTACCATAATCCCGATGGTGGGCGGCCATTTTATCCACCGGTCGTTTACATAGGCAAACAAGGCAGCTAACGCTATGATAATAGAAATGATCTGGTAAGTTGCCATGCGACCCGATTAGTGTAAACGTCGCTAAAATACTGTTTTTGGGTGGTTTAGTTATAAAGGTGAAAAGCAATCCTAACCACTACAAGCTATAAACTCCTTGCAACCTATCTAGCATCCAGATAGAAGAAATATTTCAATGTTTATTAAAAAGCAATGTCACCCTGTATCTGCCCACAGGATGACATTGTGATCGGTTGTTATTTAGTAAGCTTCAGCATCACCACATCATGCGATGGTATGGTTTGCTTGAATGCTTTTTGCGTGGTGCCTACATCCTTATGTGCCCACAGATCACGCAGTTTGTAATTGTTTTTGCTGAAATCGACGTCGGTATTGGATACTTTGTCCTGTATCAAATGCCCTGCCCAGTCAAAATTGACCGTCTGCGAACGGTCTGAACGGTTCAGGAACAACACGGCCAGGTTACCGTCGCTTAACGGCTTAACCAATATTTCCATGCCATCAAACTGGTAATATTTGAAACACTCCACTCCAAGTGCGTCCTGGTTTACGGCTATTGCTTCCTTATTAGTCAGGATGGTTTTGGTGTCTTCCGACATCGAGTGCAGATTATTCCCGGCCATCAAAGGAGCAGCCAGCATGCACCAGATTGAGAAGTGCGAGCGGTCTTCGGCAACACTCATTCCGTTGCCTACTTCCAACATGTCAGGGTCATTCCAATGTCCCGGACCTGCATATTGCCTGATGCTATCCTGTTTGTCCAGGATGTTCAGTACGCTTTGTGGTGTCCAGCCACCTTTGGTAAGACTCTTATCAAAATATGGGCCTATGTCCCCGGTTGTCCTCCAAAGCTGACCTGCTTTTGCTCCCCACGCCCATGGACGATTAGTCCCCCATTCGCACAGGCTGAAAACAATCGGTCTGCCAGTGGCTTTCAGTGCTTTGCTCATTAACATATATGATTCACGGGCATTTTGACCTTCCGCATTACACCAGTCAAATTTCAGGTAATCAACACCCCATGATGCATATAACCTGGCGTCCTCATATTCATGGCCACGGGTGCCAGGATAGCCAGCGCAGGTTTTAACTCCCGCACAGTTGTATATCCCGAATTTCATCCCTTTTGAATGCACATAATCAGCAAACGCTTTCATCCCATTAGGAAACTTTTGGGGATCTGCCACCAATTGCCCGTTAGCATCACGCTCCATGCTCATCCAGCCATCATCCAACACAAAGTAGGTATAACCTGCATCGCGCATACCCGATGATACATAAGCATCCACCATACTTTTCAGTAAGGGTTCGTCAATTTTAGTTTGAAAAATGTTCCAGGTGTTCCAGCCCATGGGCGGTGTAAGAGCCAGATTTTCTGATTTTTGGGCAAAAAGGTGCGCGCTGGCCAATACCAAAGCAAATAAGGTAAATAGTTTTTTCATGAGTAAAGAGGTTTATAATTGTTTTCTCAAATATATAATGTTTTGAGGACAGTTATAAGGAATCGATGATTCGTTAGCCGGCGACCAGTTAACTGATTTACAACCTCAAATAAAAACCCTATTGCCGGTATAGGTCTCCCTAAACTCTCTGGGAATACAGAGTTTTTTGCGCTTAAATACGCGATTGAAATTGGAGATGTTGTTGAACCCGCATTTGTAGGCGATTTCGGCGACGGTGTTATTGGTATCGATGAGCATCCGCGACGCGTGCCCCAGGCGGATCTCATTAAGGCTATCGATAAATGTTTTACCCGTATGTTTTTTAATAAACCGGCTAAAAGAAGCTTCGGGCATGTTTGCTATTCGTGATACTTCGGCCAGGGATACCTGCTTATGGTAATTATTATTCATGTATTCAAACACCTTCTCTAAGCGCCGGCTGTTATAATTGAACCTTTCGTCGTTGAAAACAGGGTCGGAAAGCATTCGCATATTGCGTGATATCGAAAGGCTGTGTAAAATAGTTAACAATTCAAGCACCGAATCAAACCCGTGTTTTTTATCCAATGAAAGTAAACGATCGAGCAGGGAATGAGCCACTTCTTGCGAAAACAATATTCCTGATTGCGACCCCTCCAGCATGCTTTTTATAAAACTAAGCTGATTTCTGTTCAGGAAGAGCTCGTCAAATAAGTCTTTATGGAACTGGATAGTTACTTCGGTAAATTCGTCGCTCTGGCATTGATGAGCACCCCAGGTGTGATATAGATTGGGCCCGATCAGCACAAGTTCGATATGATCTATCACCTCCATATGGCCGCCTATTACCCGTTTCGCTCCTTTTGCATTCAAAATCAGATTTAACTCGTATTCCTCATGGTAATGCAGCGGGGAATCAAATTTTTGTTTAATCCTCGAAAAAATCGTAAAGCAATCATTAGGCGTCAAAGGGGTGATTTCCCTCATCACATGATTGATCATAGGTCAGGTATTATATAGTTATCTGTTTAAAACTGGCGCGATATTGACGCAATATAAACTTACTTGATTTTTGTGACATTGTCAACCCAGACTAGTGCCTTTTCCGAATATTTTTTATTACAAAACATTTGTGAATCAGCAGGGTTTTTCAGGATATTGTTATCATAGTTTATTAGAAGGTACTTTTATGTTTATGAAAAATCATTTTTCAACTTTGATTCGTAAGTTTTTGCAACGACAGCATCGTTCATATCTTCATAAATAATACCTTTGCCCCGTTAATGAGCACCATAAACAAATCACCTGTGCCAGCTGCAAAAAAGGGCCCGTCGTTTAAAACGCGCCTGTCGAATGCTTTTGTTACGCTTTACAACATCAACAATTTTATACTTCGATTTTTCAGGCAGGCTTTTGTTCCGCCATTTGAGTTTAAGGAGGTGATGCGACAATGCTACGAAACCGGCGTTCGCTCATTTACTCTGATCACATTCACAGGCTTTATTACCGGTTTGATTTTCACCAAGCAGTCAAGGCCGTCTCTGGCAAATTTCGGCGCACAATCATGGCTGCCGTCTTTGGTTTCAATTGCTATTATGCGTGCACTGGCACCGCTGATAACCGCGCTTATAGCCGCGGGAAAAGTTGGATCGAGCATAGGCGCTGAACTGGGTTCCATGCGGGTAACTGAACAGATCGATGCAATGGAAGTATCGGGCACTAAACCATTCAAATTTTTGGTTTGTACCAGGGTATTGGCAACAACGCTCACCATACCCATATTGGCCACTTATACAGGTTTTATAGCATTATTGGGGGGGTATCTGAATGTTTCAGTAAATGAAGGCACAAGTTACACTACATTTATGGAGCAGGTTTTTGAGCCGCTTACATTTGTTGATTTTGTTGCATCTTTAGCTAAAGCTATTGTTTTCGGCTTTACAATCGGAATTGTGGGTTGTTATCAGGGATACTATTCTACCAAAGGCACTGAAGGCGTAGGTAAGGCGGCTAACGGAGCTGTTGTAACTGCCATGTTTTTGGTGTTTGTTGAAGAAATATTGATCGTACAAATAGCAGGCTGGTTCCGCTAATATATGGAAAAGGGCAAAGCAAATATCGACTATCAAAATAAAGTAATCACCATCAGGGGCTTGGAAAAATCCTTTGGTGATTTTGAGGTATTGCGCGGGATCGATCTTGACCTTTACCAGGGAGAAAATCTGGTGGTGCTAGGACGATCAGGAACAGGGAAATCAGTACTGATCAAAATTATATCCGGTTTGCTTAAAGCAGATAAAGGTGAGGTAAATGTATTGGGCTGCAATCTGAATACCATAACCGAAAAAGAATTGCAGGAACTTAGGGTAAGAATTGGATTTTCGTTCCAGAACAGTGCATTGTACGATAGTATGACTGTTCGCAAGAACCTTGAATTCCCACTTGTTCGAAACCAGAAAGGTATTACGCGTACCGAAATAAATACCTCGGTGGAACGTGTACTGGATGCTGTTGGCTTACTACATACGATCAACCAAATGCCATCTGAACTATCAGGCGGGCAACGGAAGCGCATAGGCATTGCCCGTACCTTGATATTAAATCCCGAGATTATGCTGTATGATGAACCGACAGCAGGCCTCGACCCGATTACGTGCATTGAAATTAATGATCTGATCAACGAGGTTCAACAAAACTTTCATACCTCCTCGATCATAATTACACACGACCTAACCTGTGCAAAAAGCACAGGCGATAGGATAGCGATGCTGCTCGACGGCCAATTTCAGCGGGTCGGATCATTTGATGAGGTGTTTAGCACGAATGATGATCGTGTAAAACCATTTTTTGAATATAACTTTATACAATAAGCTATTAGCCACAACAATATGGAGGCAACAGAAAACAGGAAAGCAATTATAGTCGGGATATTTTTAGCCCTAGGCCTCATTATATTTATTGTGGGCGTGCTCACATTAGGCAGCGCACAAAAAACGTTTAACAAAAGTATACATATCACCGCGGTGTTTGATGACGTTGCCGGTCTGAAAAAGGGGAACAACGTATGGTTCTCCGGGGTTAAAGTGGGCACTATCAGCGATGTGCGTTTCACAGGGCCTTCTCAGGTTGATGTAAAAATGAGTATAGATGAGGCTTCTCAACCATACATACACCATGATGCAGGAGTAAAGATCGGATCTGACGGGTTAATAGGTAACAAGATCATCGTAATAGAAGGCGGGAGTCCGCATGCTCCGGTTGTTCAGGATGGCGATGTTTTACAGGTCGAAAAAGTAGCTTCTACTGATGATATGCTGAAAACATTGCAGCAAAACAATGTAAACCTGCTGGCAATAACCAAGGATTTTAAAGAACTGAGCCATAAAATACTACAGGGAAAAGGAACTGTAGGCGCTTTATTAGCCGACAGCACCATGGGTATCCAGTTGAAAAACACCATGAAAAACCTGGAGACCACTTCGCAAAGTGCAGCGCGTATGGCTGTTCAACTGGATAATTTCGGCAAAAAAATAAACACCAAAGGCGGTTTAGCTGATAAGCTGCTGACGGATACCGTTACATTTAATAAAATACAAGGCGCGATCGCTCAGTTACAAAAAACTGTAAACAGTGCAAGTGAACTGACCCAGAACCTGAACACCGCAAGCAGGAAATTAACCACTACCGATAATGCCATTGGTGTATTGTTGAATGATCCGAAAGGTGCAGAACAAGTGCGAACTTCATTAAACAATATACAGCAAAGTTCTATTAAACTAAATGATGACCTCGAGGCGGCCCAACATAATTTCCTGCTGAAAGGCTTTTTCAAAAAGAAGGCTAAAGCCCAGGCTGATAGTTTAAAGAAAGCTGCCGGCGGCAAGTGATTAGAGGCTAGAGATTAAAGATTAGTTGAATGGTAACTTGACAACCTTTCAACTTTATAACATTACAACTACTACAATGAAACCCGGAGATAAAGTGATATGTATCGATGCGAGGATCGATCCGGAAAAGGCGGAAGAGATTAAGCGCGATTTTGAGATCTGGATAACAAAGGATAAGGAATACACTATTCGTGAAATACTGGAAAACGATGGGATAGTACCAGGTGTCCTATTGGAAGAAGTTCATAATTTCCCAAAATACTTTAAGCTGTTAAATCGCTTCCAGGAACCGGCATTTGCTTTATGGCGTTTCCGTAAGTTAAGCTACGCTACAGGTCAACAGGAAGAAGAGCACGAGGCGGAGTTGGTAGAAGTGGGCAAGCCTTCGATAGAGCAACCCGAGCATCCTGGTGAGGAACGAATTTAAATTATAGCAAAAAGGCGCACCTTACGGAGCGCCTTGCATTGTGATAAAGGTAAAGGTTACTCCGTTCTGTTATCTGAATTGTTATCGTCTTTCCTTTTAGGATGATCTTTTGCCTTTCCGTTTTCGGCTTGCAGCTTTTTCAGCATTTCGTTACCGATAAGGGCATCGATCATACCGCCACCGCTTTCACCATTTTTACCGCTGACCAATATTTCAGGAACTAGCTTGATATTATTGGTGGCCAACGTTTCGGCCACGCGAACAATAGCATATTGTTCTGAACCCATGGCCTGGGTTTTCTGCTTAGTAACTTCAGCCTCGGCCAAACCGATGGCTTTGATCTTACCGGCCTCGGCTTTACCGTTTACTTCAGTAGCGTTAGCATCGGCAGTAGCATTCACGGTTTTCACTTCGGCATCGGCTTTAGCGTTGATAGTTTTCACTTTAGCATCGGCTTCAGCATTGATGGTTTTTGATTCGGCCTCACCTTTGGCACTGGCAACTTTTGAAGCGGCCAGTTGCGTATTGATCTCTACCTGGCGTGTTGATTTTACTACCTCAGGCTGCATATCGGCACCGGCTTTGGCGCTTTCAAATTCCTTACGTTCCACCTGCGCATTACGCTGAATTTCGTAAGTGATCTTTTCCTGCTCTGCCAGTTTACGGTCGGTAAGGGTTTTCATCAAAGCTTCCGGAGGAACGATGTCACCGATCAGGGTATCCACGCCCACCACGTTATAATCACTCAAAACCTTGCTGATATGCCCCTTTGCATCATCCTGCCGTTGTATACGGTTAGCCAGAAACTCGATCACGTCACTCTTTTGTGCCGAGTTACGGAAATAGTTGGCAATGGTTGGTTCCAGTACCTGCGATACCAGGTTCTTCATATTACCAAAACGCGCGATCACCTTAGGTGCTTCGTTTCTTGGTATATGGATGATCTGCGACACATCAAGGTTGAATGTAAAACCGTCTGATGACCTTACAGTAATTGTACACAAGTTCTTATCTAGCTCATGTGCCTCCGTACGGCTGTTGGCCCAGTTCAGCACGATATTAGTTGTAGGTACCACTTCCACAGCATGGGTGTAGATGTTTACCGGGTGTTTACCCGGATCAAGTGGTTCATCCCAAACACCTTTCTGGCCCTTCTTCACAATATTGCCATGCTTAAAGCTGTCGCCGCTCGTATCCTTACCTTCAGGCCCAACGAAGGAGTTAACTACACCAACGTAACCAATCGGGATATAGATCATATCTACCTGCTCTACGATCACAAACCACGGGTTCAGGTAATATGTACCTGCAAGAATCACATCTTCCTGCAAACCTTTCATACCACCTGCATTGATGAATGCAATAGGATCCTGATAGTTTTTATGGCCTGCCACAGATACACCTGCAATTTCGCCTTTACCGAGTGGCTCACCATCGAGTGTAGTCACAATACCTACTTTATTTTCCTGTATCTGGGTGATAGGCACCATCTCGATATCAAACAAGAAGGCGTTGATACGGTAGCTACCAGGAGTAAGAAACGCAGCTTGAGGACCTTTCTGGCCGCCGTTATCCAAAAACGCGGTAGCATCCTGAAATTTGTCGCATTCAACCGGTTTACCCAATACGCGTCCTGTATCCAAAGGAGCACCGTCTTTAGCCTTTACCAGTCCCAACTTATTTTGCTCGATAATAATAAACGGTTGCATAATAACCGAATACTGCCATGGCCACATACCCCAGTATAAACCCGGAGCCAATGCCTTGGCCTGCATACCGGCTTCGCCGTTGGTGGCGATGATACGGCCATCGGGAAGTCGTTTGTTACCCGAAAGCACATATTTTTTAACAACCAAACCGATACGGTCATCCGGAACGATAACCATACCAAAGAAAACACGGAGCACAAATTTGTACCCCACAAGAAGTACGATGACAGGCACAGCCCACCAAAGTAATTGGATCGAAAAATTGTTCATATTATTTGTTTAGATTTTTTAACGGAGACCTTAAGGTGCGGACTCCTCACAAAAACTTATAGCTTGTTGAGACCTTAGCTATATAGCACCATTTAGAGATATTGCATTTTACTTTGTTACACATTTTGATAAGATTTATTTTATCAAATATGCTTTTCGGATCTGTGATTTGCAATAGCCAGGATCATATTTTCTTATTAAATTATTGTGAATCATTTAATTGGCAAGCCCTCAATAATCGTTTATCAAAGGTTGATTTATTGGCAAAAAACCGCCAAATATTTTAGCTTTAATGCATTATGAACAGATCATTTATAGCAAAAAATACATTCATAGCAGGCATTGTATTGTTAAGCTTGTTCGTTTCCTGCCAGCTTTCTATTAAGCCTGAGATGTTATACGGCAAGTGGAAATATGTAAAGATTGAGAACAATAGTGTTGCCAATACTACCAACGTTACCCCCGAGCAACTCGATGCAGAGTCGCCTTATATTACATTCACAAAAGATAGTTTGCTTATCTGGTGGGGTGGTAAGTTATTAAGTCATGGAAGCTATAAAATAGACGGCGACAAAATTCAATTCAAAGAAATATTAGAGGGAGGGAAAATAAGGGAGTTCCCATTCATTGTTTCCCAACTTGATGATAAAAACTTGGTATTCAGCACCCAGGGGGATGATGGGGCAAAAGTGACGGCCTTGAAGGAGCAGTAGCCGTTGCGGTCGTTCAAATGACTAATGACCAGTAACTAATGATAATTTTCAAGAAAAAGGTGATAGTTTAACCTTAACTTGCACTTAGTAGTAAAGAACAAGCTTATGCCAGGATTTAAATTTTCAAACCGGACAGCAGAAGAAAGGGAAGAGCTTTTTATCAGTCTTTATAAAAATGCATTCCCGACTGTGGCGCGGTACGTGAGCAAAATGGGCGGAACATTTGATGAGGCGAAGGACATTTTTCAGGATGCGCTGGTTGTTTACTACGAAAAGTCTGTTGATTGTTCCTTCGAACTAAAGACGAATGAAAAAGCCTATCTTTTAGGCATTGCCAAACATTTATGGCTGAAACAACACCGGGATAATTCAAAACTTGCTCCACTTAATGACCTGGAGATAAAAAACGAAGTAACTGAACACGCATCCGACAAGAAAATCCTCAGCTTCCTGCAAATGGCCGGTAAAAAATGCATGGATCTGCTGCGTTCATTTTACTATGATGGGTTGCAACTTGCTGATGCTGCTGAATTATTTGGATTTTCAGGTGTGCGATCAGCCACTGTCCAGAAGTACAAATGCCTGGAAAAAGTAAGGGAAACCGTTAAACAAAAAGCATTAACCTATGAGGACTTCGTTGATTGAGACCGAGCAGATAGAAGCACACCTGACGCGCCTATCAGAACCAGGCGACCAGCTTGTGTTCGAAGCCAGGCTATTGCTGGAACCCGAACTGAATGAAAAAATGCAATGGCAACAGGAAGCCTATCGTATGGTAAAGCTTTATGGACGCGATCAACTGAAACAAGAGATCGAGGCCGTTCAGCAGAAACTATTTACACAAAAAGAGCATTTGAGCTTCAGCCAGAAAATAAAAAGGTTATTCGCTAACCGATAAAACCCGAGATTTTATGAAAATTGACCAAAATGAATTCCGCAAATATGCGGTGGGGCATCGCCATGTTCAAAGTTTACTGGTAGAGGATTATATTTCTAAAACCGAAAGCCGGATCACGGCTTCTATGACGCCTTACATTACAGAAGAGCGCGAGCTGCGAGTAGCACAAATGGATGTATTCTCTCGCCTGATGATGGACCGCATTATATTTTTAGGCGCGGCAGTAGATGATAATGTGGCTAATATTATCCAGGCGCAGTTGCTCTTCCTGCAATCAACCGACCCGAAAAAAGATATTCAGATGTATATCAATTCACCGGGGGGCTCGGTGTATGCAGGGTTTGGCATTTATGATACCATGCACCTGATTGCCCCGGATGTAGCCACCATTTGTACTGGTATGGCAGCATCTATGGCGGCGGTATTATTATGTTCAGGAGCTGCGGGAAAGCGGGCTGCCCTCACCCACTCCAGGGTAATGCTGCATCAGCCTTTGGGCGGGGTGCAAGGACCGGCTTCAGATATTGAAATAACCGCACGTGAAGTATTGAAAGTCAAGAAAGAGCTTTATACTATACTCTCTAAACACAGCGGACAGGAATATCAAAAGATACACGACGTATCCGACCGCGACTTCTGGATGATCGCTTCTGAAGCAAAAGAGTTTGGGATAATTGATGAGGTGTTAGGCTAAGACACGATTGAAAGATTTTCAGGATTTTGCTTGACTCCGTTGGCTGTGTCTTCACAGCCAACTATTTAGTATTAGTACAATTCTCCTATTTTTGAGAAAAACCTGAAATATGATCTCGCGCGAACAAGCCTTAGCATTTGCAAACGAATGGGTAGATGCATGGAACGCTCACGACCTGCCACGAGTGCTGGAACATTATACCGACGACTTTGAAATGAGCAGTCCGCTAATGATACAAATGGGATTGAGCAAGACGGGAACGCTAAAAGGCAAACAGCAAATAGGCGATTACTGGCAAAAAGGATTAGCCAAATATCCTGATCTGCATTTCAAAATAATTGATGTGCTCACTAGCGTAAATTCGGTCGTCATCTACTACCACACCATCAACAATAAGCTATCGGCTGAGCTTTTTATATTTAATGATGCCGGGAAGGTTTACAAATCCGCGGGGCATTACAATTAATGCCCGGCAACCGCAGCTGGAGGTTCAGCATTGACGCCATGCTTAATATAACGGCGACCGATCAATAAAACCATCAGGGCTATAAAAGATGAGCCGGCCATGATGGCTGCCATCGGTGTTGCTGATCTGCTACTGAAAACGCCTACGCAAGCCGATGCACCAGCGCCAAGCCCTAACTGCATCGTACCTAATAACGCTGAAGCCACCCCCGCATTTTTGGGAAATGGTGCCATTGACAAGGCTGAAGTATTCGGATAGGTCAAGCCAACACAACATAACATCAGGAATATCATGGCTATGGTGCCGGTCAGACCGAACCACCCGTTTGCGGCACCAGTCAGAAACAGTGCACAAATAATTACTTGTGAGATAAGCGCCACCCGCACCACCTGTTCGCTTTTAAAGCTTCTAATGAGAAGACTGTTTAACTGGCCGGAGCCTATAAACCCGACTGACAGGCCTGCAAATACCCAGCCGTACTCTTTTTTGTCCAATCCAAATACATCCATAAATACCAAGGGTGAGCCTGCCACATAGGCAAAAAGTCCGCAAAAACCTACAGCACCCGCTATGGCATAAGTGTAGAACTGAGGATTGCGGATAACCAGCAGAAAGCTACTGATGATTGGCCCGGGCTTTAAAGAATATTCAGGGTCAGGCTTATAACTTTCAGGAAGAGTAAATACAACCGCTATTAAAATCAAAACGGCAATACCGAGCAATACAACAAAAACCGATTGCCAACCGAATGCATCTGCCAGGTAACTACCGGCTGTAGGCGCTATTAATGGCGATGCGCCCAGCACCAACACCAACAATGCAAACACCTTTGCATTATCTTTCACTGGGAATAAGTCGCGAACCATAGCTATCGATGCTACTCCGGCAGCGCAGCCCCCTATGGCCTGAATGAGCCGCATCAGGATCAACATCTCAACAGAGCCTGACAAAAAGCAACCTACTGAGGCGACAATATAAAGGCCCAAACCGACATATAGAGGCCGCTTGCGCCCGAACCGGTCCATTAGCGGGCCATAGATCATCTGTCCTACGGCGAGTCCTATAAAATAGCTGGACAATGACAAATCGACTCTGGAAGTGGTGGTATTTAATGCCTTCGCGATGTCCTGAAAAGCAGGAAGGTACATATCAATAGAGAATGGGCTCAATGCGGTGAGTGTGCCTAAAATGAGTACCAGGAAGAAATAGCGCTGTTTAGTCATAGTTGGTGGTCTGAGTGCGAAGATAAAAAGGGTTTCTTTGATGAAATGTAAATTTTAATGAATACCAGGAAATTGACTACTTTTTAAACTTTTTAAAAAAGTATATCGATTGAATTTTAAAGCCAAATATTGTTGCTATTTTAGCCATACTGCTTTATTAACCTAAAAAAAGCTGTATATCCAATGACCGTATTGACCATCCTTTTTTGCATCATCTTGCTCGTCGTACTGGTGAGCTGGGCAAAAATGAACCCGTTCCTCTCGTTCCTCATCGTGTCTATCATTGCCGGTCTATTATTAGGCATCCCAATGAATAAAGTTACCGGAGCTGTACAAAAAGGGCTTGGAGATACTTTAGGAACAATTACTATTATTATTTGCCTTGGTGCTATGACGGGGAAGTTGGTGGCTACCAGTGGTGCCGCACAAAAGATTGCCGAAGTGCTGGTAAAACTATTTGGGGTAAAATATATTCAATGGGCTTTGGTTGTGGTGGGATTTATAGTTGGTATCCCATTATTTTACAATACCGGTTTTGTACTGATGGTACCACTTATATTTTCGGTAGTATACAAGTACAAACTCCCTGCGGTGTATATCGGCTTACCTATGCTAGCCGCTTTATCGGTTACACATGGTTTTTTACCTCCTCATCCCTCACCTACCGCGTTGGTAAATATGTTTCACGCCAATATGGGCACTACACTTAGCTATGGTTTGATCCTGGCGATACCCGCGATCATCCTGGCGGGGCCTGTATTTGCCACTACGCTTAAGAAGATACCTTCAACCCCGCTGGAAACATTCCGGGCAGAAGAACTGCCCGCTGATAAACTGCCCAGCGCTTTTACAAGCTTTCTTACCGCGCTATTGCCGGTTATTATTCTGATGGGAAGCGCTTTTTATCTGAACACCGACCGTAGTACCGGACCTGTACACAACTTCATCGCCTTTATCGGCGACGCGCCAATTGTGATGCTGATATCGATACTGGTTGCTACCTATTCACTGGGAATAAAACAAGGTATCGGCATGAAAAAACTGGCCGGACTATATGGTGACGCAGTAAAAGATATCGCTGGCATTTTGCTCATCATAGGCGGTTCCGGAATATTTAAGGAGGTACTGGTGACCAGCGGCGCCAATAACGATATCACCGCCATGATGCAAAGCATGCAATTACAGCCTCTAGTTTTAGGTTGGCTGCTTGCGGCTATCATCCGCATCAGCTTAGGATCAGCGACAGTTGCCGGGCTTACTGCAGCAGGCATTGTATCAACCATGGTATTGCACGACCATACAATCGACCCCAACCTGATGGTGCTTTCAATAGGTGCAGGCAGTCTGGCTTTTTCACATGTAAATGACGGCGGTTTCTGGATGTTTAAGGAATATTTTAACCTTTCTATTAAAGACACAATCAGATCATGGTCGGTAATGGAGTCTATCGTTTCCGTTGTAGGATTGGTGGGAGTTCTGATCCTTAATGCAATTATCAAATAGAATCAGGGTAATATTTTATCCATAACTCATTCACTTTAAAAAATATATCCTAATTTAGGGCTACTCCAGGATTGGGTTTCCTGGCCTTCAAACATCAAATCCTTTAGACAATTACTATGAAAACTTCAATCTTTTCAGGTCTACTCCTATTAACTACATTTTGCTGCGGTTTTGCTCAGGCACAGCAGGAAAATGTCGATACAGCTGCCATCCGCATGATTAGAGCTGCGGAAAAAACTAATTCGCATATTCCTATGATTGCACATTACCTGACGGATGTATCCGGGTCGAGACTGACTAACTCTCCCGGCTTTTTCCGTGCGGGAAATTGGGCTGTTGAAACCATGAAAAAATGGGGATTGGTGAACGCCAAGCTCGAACCATGGGGTGATTATGGCCGTGGTTGGGAACAGGAAGAGTTTAGCGTTGATATGGAAGTACCTTACCATCAGTCGTTCATTGGTTATGCCATACCATGGACAGCCAATACCAATGGAAAGATACGCGCGCAGGTAGCTATCCTGAATCCGGCCTCGATGATTGATACCAACTTTATGGCCAAACATGCTGCAGATTATAAAGGCAAGATCATTTTACTGGCAGGCGCCCGGGCTAAAATTGATGGTGACTTCAAACCATTTTCGACGCGGTTAACGGATAGTGAACTGATGAAAATGCCCGACACCTACATGATAGCCCGTAAGTTGATCGATTATTACATGGGGCAGCTAAAAATACAAGGCGAGTCAATACAAAAACTGAAAGCTGCCGGGGCTTTGGCTCTCTTATCATCTAACGGCCGCGATGGTACCGTCACAGTACAAGCTTTTACCGGGTATAAAGGGGGTGGAAAAGAAGGATTGCCAGAGGCTGCTATTTCTGGTGTTGACGGGTTGAAACTTAAACGTCTGATCGAATCAGGGCATACAGTTGAACTATCTTTAAACATTAAAGGAAAGTTCTATAGTGAGGATACCAAAGGCTATAATGTAGTGGCCGAAATTCCGGGAAGTGACCCTAAATTAAAGGCACAACTGGTGATGCTGGGTGGTCACATGGACTCGTGGCCTGCAGGTACTGGCGCAACTGATAATGGCGCGGGTTGTATTGTGATGATGGAAGCAGTACGCCTACTGGACTCACTTCACCTGAAGCCTAAGCGCACTATCCGCATTGCATTATGGAGTGCTGAGGAAGAAGGGCTTTTAGGTTCTTATGCCTATGTAAAAAATCATTTCGGCAATGGCGAGACAGGCGTTTTCAAGCCGGAGCAGGCAAAAATATCAGCTTACTTCAACCTTGACAATGGTTCAGGAAAGATAAGGGGAATTTTTGCACAGAAAAACGACGCCGTGAAACCTATATTTGAACAATGGCTTGTACCGTTTGCCGATATGGGCGCCAAAACTGTAACCATGAGCAATACTGGTTCAACGGATCATTTATCATTCGATTGGGCGGATATTCCAGGTTTCCAGTTTATTCAGGACCCACTGGATTATGAAACCAAAACACATCATACAAATATGGATACTTATGATTACCTGCAAATTGACGACCTGAAACAAGCGGCTGTGATTGTAGCTTCATTTGTATACCAGGCGGCCAATCGCCCGGAAATGTTACCACGCAAAGCTCCGGTTAAAGAGCAGTTTGTGTTTGATGGGTTTTAAATGATTTTGTGCACTGGGTGTCATGTTGAGGCACTCGAAGCATGCGGGCGAAAGCCGTTACGCACATACTTCGAGCACCTTACATTGGCGCCCCTCTTTTTTATTATTAACTATCAGTTTCTAAATGAAAAAAGACGATAACAACCCATTCAGCAAGCTCGCACAACCTGCTCAACGTGCTGCAGCTAATGCTGGAATACAAACTTTGCAGCAATTATCGCAATTGACCGAAGCCGAGTTCATGAAACTACACGGCATCGGCAAAAATGCACTCAGCGTATTGAAGGATGACTTGCGAAAAGCCGGCTTGTCTTTTAAGTTGAAATAGAATCCCGCTTACTTAATTGCGACTTCTTTTTCCGGAACGGACTGATCTACTGTATCTGCTGCGTGATGACTCAACTCCTCAAAATACTTCTTCCTCACAATACTCGACATTTTATGATCGCCGGTATGGCTCCAGCCGGGTGGCATGATGAGGTACAGAAATTTATTTTTAATACCCGGAGCCTTTGCTACGTCTTTTGCCAAAAGGAAGATTTCGCCAAAATAAGCATCGAGGAAGCTATTCGGTTTCATTGGCCGGGTAATGCCGTATTCAATTGGTATTTTGCGATCCTCGGGTTGATAGGTACGAAACACCCGGTCCCAAACATTTAATAGATTGCAAAAATTGGTGTCCATGTAAAGTGGGTTGCGGGCATGGTGCACACGGTGGAAGGACGGTGTGAGGACCATTCTTCCTAAAAATCCGAAGCGGGCGTCATTTACCAAGTTTTCACCAATATGTATAAATGCGCCCCATGTACCATCAATAAACATGATCACAAAAAGCATAGCAGGGTTAACGCCAAGTAAAACACAAATGGTAGTTCGTATCACATCTGCATAAGGCCCCTCCAAAAAGAAATGTGCATAGGTAACCGATAAATTCATTGATGTAGGCGCGTGATGGGTAGAATGCAGGCACCACAATATCCTCACCTTATGTGCCAGAAAATGATAAACAAAGTGCGCCAGTTCCCAAACCACATACCCGTATATGAACCAGTACCAGGTGAATGTAGTTTTTAAGATGGCATACTTGCTAAAAAGGCCGATGCATGCTGCGACCATGGCAAAAGAGATCAACCGCCCCACGAAGGCATTGAACACATAGGTCAAAAATGACAATTTATAATCAATTACTTTAAAACGTTTATAGAACACCCCGCGGATAATCTCGATAAGCAGCAGGAAAGGAATAAGCGGACCTAAAACAGAAGTGATGCCATGCCAGGTAAGCAATTCATCGTATTTACCTGATTTTAGTATATCTACCAGGTTACCAAAACCCCAAAAACCGAGGAACTCGTCCCAGATTGCTTTTAAGAAATTCATTGCAGAAGATTATTGATCAGGGTTCTAACATACATAAAAACATTAGAAATGGCCAAATCAATAGTTTAGAAATTAACGATACAGTAAGAAATCCTCAGGACTGAATATAGCTTCTTAGTTGCTCAATAGTTTCTTCGTGTGACAGGATAGTCTCGGTAACCAGGTCGTTAATAGAAATGATACCGCACAATTGATCGCCTTTAAATACCGGCAGATAACGAACGTTGTTCTCGCTCATGATATGCATACAGGTTTCAACCGAGTTATCCGGGATAAGATGCGGAAGATTGGTGGTCATTATTTCCTGAACCGAAGTTTCATTAGATGATTTACCTTTAAGTATAACTTTCCGGGCATAATCCCGTTCGGTAAGCAGGCCCTGATATTGGCCATTTTCGTCGGTCACTACCACCGATCCAATGTTCCTGTCATCCATCAATCTTAACGCGTCTAATACAGAAGTTGACGCATCAATAGTGACAACAGCAGAGCCCTTGCGGGCAAGAATATGTGCAACTTTTTTCATAACATTCAGATTTAGTGGAGAAAACGGCTTATACCCAAATATAATAAATCCGTTTCAATACCACGAACTTTTATTTAAAAATGTAAAGTTTAATTTTTAGATTGGCGTACTATGAAGAGAACCCCTTTATGGCTGATTATGCTGGTCTTTTTTTTCAGCCGGAATTCATTCGCCCAAACAGCTGGCGATGGACAATTCTATACTTCCTTTGATGGCACCAAAATTTATTACGAAGTAAAAGGAAACGGATACCCTGTAATACTCATTCACGGCTTTTGCGGATCAGGCGATGGGTGGAAAAAGAGCATACTTTATACCAACCTGATCAAGGGGGGCTACAAGGTAATAACAGTTGACCTGAGAGGTAACGGGCAATCGGATAAACCGCATATCGATGCAGCTTACAGCAATGATGCCGAAGCGAAAGATATAATGGGACTGATGACCAGCCTAAATATTACCAAATACAATATTGTAGGCTATTCCCGTGGTTCCATCATTGCTTCAAGACTGCTTATCCTGGATAACAGGGTAAATAAAACGGTAATGGGCGGCATGGGTGATGGCTTTACCGATCCTCACTGGCCAAGGAGATTACACGCCTATGCCTCGCTGATGGGAAATAAAAATTACCACGAGTTTGATGAAATGGTGAAATATATCCGCTCACAGAATTTAGATGTAGCTGCACTGGCTTTACAGCAAAAGTATCAGCCATCTACCAGCGGGGCTGAATTTTCAAAAGTAACCAAACCAGTATTGATCATACGAGGCAGCGAAGACAAGGAAGATGGTTCTGAAGTTGGCCTACAAAGGCTCATTCCGGGTTCAAGGCTATCCTATGTACCCGGCGACCATAATACTGCTTCAAAAAACAATCAGTTTTCAGCAGCAGTATTCTTTTTCTTTCAATCCTGATGTGATTTCGTATTCTTTCACGTTATTGTGATTGTATATCACAAATTGCGTCTTTAAGGAATAATGTACAAAAGCCTGATTTTACTTTACCTGCTTGGTGTCCCCTGTTTTTTATACGCGCAAAAAAACATTGACCCCAGCAAACAGATCGACACTACAGGAAAAAAGGATTTAATTGATGTAGGTAAGTCCTTTTTCCATATCAGCCAAAAACCCGATACCGTTAATAAAGGCAGATCATTATATTTTTCCATCTTGCCATTATCATCCGCTGTGCCAGGGGGCGGACGGGCAATATTTACAGCCACTACAGCCGGGTTTTACCTAGGTGAACGAAGTACAACCTATCTGTCGACCATAACATTTGCTCCTTATTTTAATTTCAAAGGCAGGTATGGATTCCCTTTTCGTTCCAATTTATGGCTCAAAAATAATAGCTGGACGATACAGGGCGATACACGCTTTTTGGTATACCCGCAAAATACCTGGGGACTGGGTGGTGGCACTCCGGAATTCAATAAATTTGTGGTGAACTATAACTACTCCCGTTTTTACCAAAGTGCGTTAAAACGTATCACGTCCTACCTGTATGCAGGGGCTGGCTATAATATGGATGTTTATATGGATATCGAAACCAATAATCCGGGGGCTTTGCAAAAATTCACCAAATACCCCTATGGCACATCATCGGAACAGACCTCTGTCTCCTCAGGTATTACAGCAAATTTGCTTTACGATAGCAGAAATAACCAATTTAACCCATTGCCTGGTGCCTATACCAGCGTTGTGTACCGTGTGAATGCCCATGCATTTGGAAGCGACGCCAATTGGCAGTCAATTTATATAGATATGCGGAAATATATTTCGCTTACCAATACTAATGAGCACAACGTACTTGCTTTTTGGACCTACTACTGGAAGACCTTTGGGAATGGTATTCCCTATCTCAACCTGCCAAGTATAGGGTGGGACCCTTACCAGCGGTCGGGGCGGGGCATAGAGCAGAACCGCTACCGTGGCAAAAGTCTCGTCTATTTCGAAACGGAATACAGGAGAGATATCCTTGAGAATGGATTGTTGGGCTTTGTAGTTTTTGCCAATGTTAATTCGGTATCTGAGCCGACCACCAACCGCTTTACTTATTGGCGTCCAGCCGGAGGCACCGGTTTGCGCATTAAATTCAATAAAAAATCAAATACCAATATTGCCATTGATTATGGTATCAGCCAGGGTTATTCTGCAATTATTCTTGGTCTGGGCGAGGCGTTTTGAGCGAATATTATTCATAATATTATTGCTTATATGTAAAGCAAATGTTACAAAACAGACGGCTTTAATACGCCCTTGGTATTTTACATAAACAAAAAAATATTATATTTGATGAGTAATTAGCTCGATCAGATTTTTAGCCGAAGCATTAGCTCTTACCGAGCTCTTTCACGTGACCCCAGTAATTTCTTTTCGGCATTAAAACTTTATCCAATTAAGCAGATGTTAAAACGTGTACTAGTTTTAGATGATAATCAGGATATTCTTGACGTTGTTCAGGAAACATTGTCTTATGAAAAGTTTGAGGTGAAAAGCACTGCTGACAGTAATAAAGTAATGTCGCTCGTAAAAGAGTTTGAGCCTGACCTGATAATACTTGATTACAGAGTAGCGGGAACTAATGGAGGTGAGGTTTGCCAGCAAATCAAATCGCACCCGGAGTTTAATAATATACCGGTTATTATTTTCTCAGCATATATCAATCATCAGGACGAAATACTGGCTTACGGCTGTGATGCTATCATTAACAAGCCTTTTGACTTAGCAGAATTGATCGACAAAGTGAACGATCTTATCTATTAAATTTTACTATTTATATATCATCCCTTATTAAAGCAACTAATTTGAACTTGTTTATCAAAAACTTGTGAATTATTAATGCTTAAAGAAGTAGAACAGATTTCGCCTGTAATTGTTAAACCTGCGACGGTCCGATATTGCCGCAAATGTGGTTCGTCTTTTCACTTTCAGCTGCACCGTAACTGGTTTTTAAGAACCTTTCTTTTTTTCCTTCCTTTAAGAGTATATTTCTGTGCTAAATGCCAGAAGACCAGGTATGTTCTTATCAAAAAGAAAGCAAAAGCCCCGGATGCATAATTTGTACTAAAAAAAGGAGCACCTCTGTCCTAAAATTCCTACTATGCCTCGTTATTTGGACATCCGCCATATCTTCAATATGTAGTATAAACTCAGTCTGTCCATGGTACAGTTATTGTTGATACAAATCTTAATACTAAGAATACACCTACTTAATATGCGTAAAATTATAGTTGTTGATGATAACGAGGATATCTTAGAGATTATAAAGCTGATACTTGAAGGTTACGATTACGAAGTAATTACGTTGGCGGATGGAGGCTTGTTATTCAATAGCATCCGGGAGTTCAAGCCTGATTTAATTCTGCTTGATATTATGCTGGGCAATATGGATGGCCGCGAATTATGTAAAGCAATTAGGGAAAACGACCAAACCAAAGACATCCCTATTATATTCGTATCGGCTAGTCACAATTTATCAGACCCGTTTATGACAATGGATTCAAATGTGGATTTCCTGGCAAAACCGTTTGATATTAACGACCTGATAGACAAGGTTGCGATGACCTTGTCTGCTGCATAATATTTCTCTCTAGCATTCGTCAATTGGTCTTTTTTCTGACCCTAGGATTATTTTGCGCCGCTTTGTGATCTGAAACACACTGCTCATAATCTTGTTTTACCTCGATCGCATTTTTTTTATATTTCAATATAGCTTCGCGCCAGTTACATCATAGCCAAACTCAACAAGTTTATCAGCTATAACTGACCCTTGCCTGGTGTGCTCCGCAATTGTGCCGACGCTGTTAAAAGAGCCATATCCTCTATTACCAGCCTGATGTCCTCATATGTATCCATAATAAATTGAAAATTGATCCTGTCTGCCGTTGACTGCATTTCCTGGATCACGTTTCGGGAATATGTTCAGCTTTACCAAGATACCCATAAAACAAATGACAGGTGCCACGGCAAAAACGATAAACATTCTCGGCTATGCCCGCATATTTGAGTTGGACTATATCGGGCAGGCGGTCCTTATTGAGGGTTAATATCCGTTCATATACACTGCTCATTGTGTGGCAAAAGCGTTATTTTTATAAAAGATAATACTAAAAAAAGATACTTAAAAACATGCAAGAAAGAATAGTTGTTGCCTGCTATCAACCGAAACCAGGTAAGGCAGAGGGCCTGAAAGAACTCATGCGTGAGCATTTATCCACTTTAAAAAATCAGGATCTGGTAACTGACAGCGCCTCGATAATGATGGAGTCAAAAGACGGAACCATTATAGAAGTTTTTGAGTGGAAATCTCAGGCAGCAATTGATCAAGCACATACTAATCCTGCAGTTTTGCAAATGTGGGGTAAACATGCCGTGGTTTGTGATTATATCCCTGTAGCACAAATACCGGAAGCGGCACAGCTATTTTCAGGATTTATTCCTTTTGTATAAGGCTGAGTATTACGGGCGCGGCTAAGCGTTAAGAGGATTCGTTGTTTTTTTGTTATTACTCAAGAATGTCGACCAACTGACTCTTTTGCATCTTAGCGTTTGCATTTGCCGGTGTCATCATAATTATATACAATAAATCATTTCTCTTCCTAAATGAAATGGACGCAGGAATATTCGATTCTGCTGCTTTTCCATCGATATAATCCTGATCTTTATTGAATACAATTGAAAATGTCTTGTATTCAAAGTAATAAGTTATTTGGTCTTCCCCGATACTTACCACTTTTATATCAGGGCATTCTGCATTGATCTCAATATTATTTACCAAAGATACTTTTTCAGACTTTAGAAGAATTTCCCCTCCAAAACTCCTAATTGCAAAATACAACTGCGAGCTTTCCCGTTGTGAATGATTTTTGCTTATTCGAATTGCTTTTGAAAGCTTTAATGAAGCTGGTATGCGGGTTTTAGTAATAAGAACATTGAAATCATTTTTATAAATATATTGTGATTCTGGTTCACGAACTTTACTCTCTATTGTATTAAACAACTTTAGTTTCGCAAGTGCATCGTGCGTAAATAATTGTCGGTAGCTCGCGATTTCGCGCATCGACCAACTTTCTTGATCTACAATTAGACTATAAACTGACCTCGCCAAGGTTATCACAAACACTAAAAAAACTACGCTCCAAGCGATGATCCGATATTGCTTCTTTTTATTTTTCATATAAAATTATGTTATCAGGTACATGGCATTCGGCTTAGAATCTATCACATTCAAAACCCTATCCATATCACCAAGAATCTCTTCATTCGTAACCCTCAAAATCGTCAACCCCAAGCGACCCAAAACCTCATCCCTGTTTTAATCATATTCTTTTTTACGCAGATGAATTGGCCCATCAGCCTCGATCACTAATTTTGCTTTATGGCAATAAAAATCTGGAATATAATACAGACTCTTTCCAAATGCTGACGAAACGCAAACCGGATATCTTAAAAATTTATGATCTGAAAATTTTCTGTTTCTGAGATGTTGCCATAAAAGATTCTCGGCTGGAGTTTGGTACTTCCGCAAATCACGGCATTGGTCGATAATGTTAGGCATAGAACAAAAATAGGCAACCTGCAGAGTTTAGCAAATCGCTGAGTCGATTCACCCGTCATTGCTTCGCTCGAATGTCATCTCTCTCTGCTGCGCGCAAAGAGGGTTTTGTTTTCTTATTTTTTTCTTACCCTCTTTATCGCTTGCAATAGAGAGGGTCGAACAGTGTTGCACATCCGGGGAGAGTCGACTCTGCGATTTGCCGTGTGGATCTATCTCTTCACCCCAAACATCCGCAGCTCCTTATCAATCTGCTCATTCCATTGCGCCTGGGCAGCACGGTCCGTCCCATGCTTTGTTTCGCCATCGTATTGTTTTTGCATACGTGTTGCTTCGCGCAATGCTTCAAGATATTCTACATTAATAGGACCGTAAAAATTATCAGCAGGCAGCTTCATTGACAGCAATTTCTTCTTATACCGCTCGCTAATTATTTTCTCAATATCAAAGTGCCGTTGCTCATGGTTCAATATATAATCATCTTTTTCTCCTTTCACCCAGCAATCGCTTTTGGCTACGCTTACTTTGATGGCCATATCTACATAGATGATTCCGTTCACTACACTGTTCTGTTGTGCATAGCCCATTAACGGAATTACTTCCGCCTCAAAATGACTGTCCCGTGGCCGCTCCTTAAAATCGGCCCAGGTAAGCGGGCGTTTGGGAGAATAATAAATAGTATCGCCTTCGGGCGTTTCGGTATAATCTGTAAACCTGATTTTCACAGCTTTTGCGAGCAGTGGGTTGGTTCCGGCATTGTTGTTCATCCAGTCATTAAAGTCAGACAGTACGCCCTCCAATCCCATCCTTAGAATTGCTTCTATATCAACCTGCTGGTTGACACTCCTATCATAGCGGACACCTCCGCTAAAATCCACAAGATGCGTCTTATCGTATTTCGACTTCAGTGAGAATGAAAAAACAACAGTTAAGTGCCCGTTTATAGTGCCTGATGGTGATTTCTCTTCGGTCAGTTTTAATTCCTTTATACCTAATACGATAGCACGTTTTTCTGTATTTCGATCTAAATTATGCAGTACAAAATCCCGGACCGATACCCCTGCCCCTCCTTGAAGATCAACCGGTTTGGAGGTAAGCGACCGATCGGGGTTTAAGTAGATCAGGGTTGCAACCGGGGCCTGGCTTTTTCGCTCATCTGCTACAGCTGAGATGTAAAACTCTTTGGGCGTTACTTTTATTTTTTCGTCACGCAGGATAATAGTATCGCCAGTTTTCTGTTTAATACCAGATGCCCCGCACAGCAAAATACTAACAATTGAAAACATTAAGACGAGACCGCGGTTAAATGACATGCTGATTAAAATCGGTTAGATGATAAAGCTATTATACAGTATTGTTTTTCTGATGATCTGACGCATAAAGTTTTCCACATCAATAACATACGTATTACCTAATCGTTCAGTAAAATAAAAGTGTTATTCACATTTGTGAATTACTTGTGTGGATTGCATTTTTGCGTTATAACTACTTTCGCATATTGATATCTTGCGCTATGACCAAACTGAAATACACCGCTATTATTATTCCTGTATTTTTTTCGCTAACAGCCAGAGCCCAGCAAGACCCTTCTTTCCAGATTTATAGAACGTATCACGCCGCATCAGACCTGCTTAGCAAAGGTAAGTATGTTGCAGCAGCTGAGCAATTCCGTTTGGTAGAACATTCAAGACTGGAAACAAGTACTCAACCTAAGTTTGAGTCGTCGCTGACACTGGTACAGGAAAATGCACAATATTACGAAGCGGTTTGCTCGCTTGAGCTGGGAAATGACGATGCCGAGAGCCTTTTCATGAAGTTCATTAAAGATCATCCTGAAAATCCTCTGGCAAAAGTGGCATACTTTCAGATAGGTAAATTCTACTTTAAGGAGGGGAAATATACCGAAGCTTTACAATGGTTCAATAAAGTAAATGCGGGTGACTTAATAGGCAGTCAGACTATTGAGTACAAATTCCGAAAAGGTTATGCTTATTTCGAAACCAACGACTACAAAAATGCACAACTGCTTTTCAGCGAAGTAAAAAATGAGCAGTCGCCTTACACACAGGATGCGACGTACTATTTTGCTTACATCGCTTATCTGAACAAAGACTACCACCTGGCCCTGGTCAACTTTGAAAAACTAAAAAATTCAAAGAAATACGAGAGCAGCTATCCATACTACATCACTGCGGTTTATTTCCTTGATAAACGCTATAACGATGTGATCAGCTATGCGGTGCCGATCTTGAAAACCACACATCAGCAGCACGAAACCGAAATGCTGCGCATAGTAGGTGCTTCTTATTTCACAAAGGCTGATTATGATAACTCTGTAAGCTATTATAGCCGCTTTGAAGATCAGGATCACGGCAAAACTCAAAATACGCAGGATAGCTACCAGATGGGTTATGCTTATTTCAAGGTAGGCAACTATGCCAAATCAGCCAGTGAGCTGGAAAAACTGGTTGACCAGAACGATATCTACGCTCAAAATGGCAATTATACTTTAGGAAATGTATTCCTGAAGATGAACAACAAGCAGAGCGCACGCAATGCCTTCTTCGTAGCGTCAAAAATGAATTTTGATCCGCAATTGCAGGAAGATGCTTTGTATGAATATGCCAAATTATCTTATGAGCAGGATTTTAATACCCAGGCGCTGGATGCAACAAGATTGTACCTGAAAAACTATCCGCAATCGCGCAGAACCGATGAGGTAAAAACTTTGCTTGGTGAAGAATTACTCACCTCGAAAAACTACAAAGAAGCAGTTGAGATATTAGAGCCAATTCCGAATAAATCAGCAAGCGCAAGAGCGGCATATCAAAAAGTGACCTACTACCGCGGTTTGGAATTTTATAACGAGCGCGCTTTTGAAAATGCCATCGGCATATTCCTGCGCTCATTAAAAAACCCATCAGACAAAAAGACCGAGGCCCTAACAGTTTACTGGATGGCAGAAGCGATGTTCGAAGTACGTAAATACGGCGAATCGGTACAAAACTTTGAACGCTTTCTGGATATGGATGCTGCCAGCGAAACTGCTGTATACAACTATGCCAACTACGCATTAGCTTACGCCGCCTTTGGCGATGAGCAATACAAAAAAGCTGCCCGTTACTTTGAGAAATTTTTGGCCGGTGACGAAAAAGACCGCAATACCATTAACGACGCAATCACGCGCTTAGGAGACAGCTACTTCGTGCTGAAAGAATACGGGAAGGCACGTGAAAACTACGACAAGATCATCGCGCAGCATACTAAAGGCGAAGATTATGCTTTATTTCAACGCGGTATGATACAGGGTTTGCAGGGTTCGCCGGATGCGAAGATCAGCACCCTGACCGATGTGCTGAGCCAGTTCCCGAATTCAGACTATGCAGATGACGCCTCTTTCGAGATCGCTTATACTTACTTCCTGAAAAACGATGGCTCAATAGCCAAACAGGATCTGCAGGCGATGATACAAAAGTATCCGCACAGCAGCTATATCCCGCGTGCATTGGTAACTATCGGTTTGATCGATTATAACGCAGGTAATGATGACCTGGCAGTTGAATCATTCAAAAAGGTAATATCTGATTACTCATCAACCGACGAAGCTAAACAGGCGCTGAAACAGATCGAAAAAATATATACCGATAAAGGTGATGCACAAACATTCATCACTTATGCACAAACTACGCCTATTGGCAATTATACGGCTGCAGACCAGGAAAACATCATGTTTACGGCTGCCAACAACCTTTACTTGAAAGGTGATTGGGCCGGAACAGTTCAGGGGGTAAATGCCTACCTGGATAAGTTCCCAACTAAACCAATCTATGAAAAACAGGCGCACTTTATCAGAGGTCAAAGTTTGATCAACCTGAAACGTGGCGACGACGCTGTAGCCGACTTCAACGTAATATTGAACGATTGGACCAGCGCTTATACCGAAAAATCACTGATCAGCATGGCCAACTGGGAAATTTCTCAGAAGAAATATAACGAAGCCGTTGTATACCTGAAGAAGCTGGAGATCAACTCAGAATATAAAGCCGACTACTCATTTGCGATCAACAACCTGTTACTGTGTTATGCACAAATGAAGAGCCCCGATGATGCATTAAAATATGCTAAACTGGTTCGTGAGTATGAGAAATCATCACAGGAAGATAAGTTCAAAACAGGTTTATATGCGGGCATAGCTTATATGCAAAAAGGCGATACCACATCGGCAGTTAAGGAATTTGACTACACCGTAGCTAATACCAAAACTATTGCTGCCGCTGAAGCTAAATACAACATCGCCCAGATAGAATACAATAAAGGGAAATACAAATCATCGCAGAAGACCTGTTTTGATTTAGTTAAAGGACTACCAAATTATGACTACTGGGTGGCTAAGACCTACATCCTGCTGGCTGATAACTATATGGCGATGAAGGATAACTTCCAGGCTAAAGCTACGCTGCAAAGTATTATAGACAACTACAAAGGCGACGATGATATTTTACCAACAGCAAAAGATAAGCTGGAAAGATTAGGTACGGGTGGAACTAAGGCGACTAAACAAGCACAACCCAAACAGGAAACCCAACCGGATACGACTAAAAATTAATTAACAGGATAACAAAGAAATAGGAAAAGACAAGCAATGATCAGATCAAGATTTATATACGCGCTGCTTACCTTAGTAATAGTATTTTACTTTGCTCCTGCTAACGCACAGAATAAAACTACTACTAAAAATAAAAAGGCCACTACCGTTAAAAAGCCTGCTGAGAAGCCGAAAACAGCTGCTAAAAAACCAAAGGTTAGTTCAGCTGCACAGGATACCACAAAAAAAAGTGCACAGGGTCAAGCCAATAAAAACGCCAATCAAGGTGGTTTATCAGAAGAGGTAGTGGTGACTACTGCTTACAAACCGGTTTTGGCTGATGCAGTGAAAATACGCCGTAACCCTGATTTGGAAGATAAAACGCCATTTAAGGCGCCACTAACTTACTTCCCGCTAGACAAACGCCTCGAGCGCAATACCGATATCCACCAACTACAGGCGATGCAGATGCCGAAAGAACAGGATTCGGTGCCGTCAAATAACTATGCACGTATCGGCGTGGGCAATATGAAAACCACTTTTGGCGAGGTTTATATAAATAACGGACAGGATCAGGCACTACAGGTGGGCGGCTTTGGCAAACATATTGCGCAATCAGGCAGTATCCCTAAGCAAAATGAAAGCCGCGATGAAGCAGGTGTATTTATAAAAGGCATTGTTGACGATAATGATATTATCGCACGCATAGGATATAACAGAAGAGCAACTTATTTCTATGGATTCGATCCCAGCAATCCACCACAAGCATACAGCCCGTTAGCGCAGCATTTTAATACCATAACCGGTACTGTCGAGCTGACTAAGAAATTCAAGGACGAGCAAAACGCATTTACCTACGCGGCTAAAATAGATGGCTATTTATGGAACAATGCATTTGCAACCAAGGAAAACAATATCGTACTGAGCGGCTTCGTTAACCAAACTGTTAAACAGTTTTATGCGGGCCTGGGCGCTTCATTAGACATGAGTTCTCAAAAGGACAGCGCTTATTCTATTAATAACAACCTGGTACGGTTGAACCCCTACTTGAAATTCCAGGGTGACAATTATAAAATCGATGTGGGATTGAACCTGGTTCGAGGGTTCGGCAACTCTACTAAAGCATACATCTTCCCTGCTGCCAAGCTTGAATTCCAGGTGATACCAAAATATGTGCGCCTGTTTGCCGAAGTGAAGGGTGATGTCAATAAAACCTCGTTACATGATTTGGCCGAAGAAAATCCGTTTATCGAAAATAATATTCCAATCCAAAACTCAGTCGACAGACTTGATCTGGCAGCAGGCTTAAAAGGCACCGTTGCTCCGGGCGTTGGGTTCAAATTTACCGTATTCAGAAACAGGGTAAAAAATATGCCATTACTATTGCTTGACTCTAACTCATATAACCATAACCAATTTGGAGTTGTGTACGACAACGGTACTGCAACTATCACGGGTGTAAATGGAGAGCTGGACGTTAAAGTTTCTGACGAAGTGAATGTATTCGGCAGGGTTGAATATAAAGACTACAAAATGGCAAGTGAAGCTGAGCCCTGGAACCTGCCTAAATTTAAACTGACAGCAGGCACCCAACTGCATATCACCAAACAGCTCAGCATTAATGGAACCTTGCTATTCAGAGGAAGTACATATGACAGAACTACCCCTGTAGTCATTACCAATGGTAACAGTACCACAACTACATTCCAACTGGTTCAGATCAGCTCATTTGCTAATCTTAGCGGCGGTGTAGAATACAAGATCAACAATACGTTTTCAATTTTTGGACAGGTAAACAATATACTGAACAACAACCCTCAGGTCTGGCGCAACTACCAGGCATATGGTTTCAACATATTTGGTGGTGTAGGTGCACATTTTTGAGTTGGATGATTTGTGATTTACTGTTACTTTTAGCGGAATGGATTTAGCCGTATATATAAGTGAACTACTGGGATTAGAAGGCGAAGTAAATGTGCCGGGAATTGGTCGCTTTGCCCAAACCCGCGTCAACGGCTACTATCAGGAGAAGGAAAATAAGTTCTACCCCCCGACACATAAAATAAGTTTCGACCCGGAGCATTTACCCGACGACAAGCTGGCCACTTTTATCTCGGAGAAGAAAAACATTTCGCTGGCATCAGCAAAATACTTTATCGACAAGTATGTCAACGGGTTAAAACAACAGATACCCGTACAAAAGGTGGATGTCGCTGGGATTGGGCAACTTTATTTAAATGGTTCAACAATTGGATTTAGCGAGGATGCGCCATCTAAAGAAAATGATCCCGCATTTTTTGGGTTGAAGCCTGTTAATGTAGAAGTACTGGTAGAAAAACCAACGGTGAGATACACTCCTCCTCCAATTAAAATTCAGGAAGAGAAAAAAGCCCCTTCCATTGCCGATCAGGTGATGACCGAACTGGTGAACGACCGCATTCCTCCGCCGCCACTCAAACCTATGGTTACAGAACAACCTCCTCCTGTTATTGAAAAACCAACGGTTATTGAGGAAACAGAACAGCCAGCAGAAGAAGAATATGTTTATGAAGAACCTGCAAGGCGGAATAATAATACCTGGATAGCAGTATTGCTGATACTGATCATCGCCCTGCTCGCGTTGACGGGTCTTTATAGGTACAAGCCTGAGTGGTTTGACCGTTCGAAAGATAAGCCTCAAACTTTTGTACCTGTTGATACTACCGCTAAACAACCGATAGAGAACCAAGCGACCGGTACAGATACAACTAAAAAGGCTGTCGTCGCTACCAAACAGGATTCTTTGGCAAAGGCACAAGCGCTTGTTACAAATAATACCGTTGATACGGCAGCCGTCCGCTGGGAAGTCATAGGAAGTTCATTTGAAACACAAGCAGCGGCAGAGCATGCAATAGGAAATTACAAAAGCATAGGACTTGAAGCCAAGGTAGTGACAGATGCACCCGGAAAACGTATAAAACTAACTTTAGGCACCTATAGGACTGAAAAAGAAGCAGAGGATGCAAAGTTAGCCTTAATTAAAACCGGAAAGGTTAAGAAAGACATTTATACATTAAAAATCAAACCAAAAAAATGATGCTATTAGCACAAATAACTGATACGGCGCATAAACTGGCCGACACTGCAAAAAATTTACCACTCGTGCCCGGGCAGGGTGATGAGCTGAGATTCGGCGATTTGCTGATCAAGGGTGGTTGGGTAATGATCCCGATTGGGTTTCTGGCAGTATTAGGGCTTGTAATATTCTTTGAGCGATATTTTACCATTCGCAAAGCCGCCAAAGATGAATCGAACCTGATGAGCCAGGTGCGTACCAGTATTTTGACAGGCAAGCTGGAATCTGCAATAGCGATATGCCGCAACAGTAATTCGCCGCTTGGCCGTATGCTGCAAAAAGGTTTGCTGCGTATCGGCCGCCCGATAAAGGATATTGAGGGTGCTATTGAGAATGTGGGTAAACTGGAAGTTTCCAAACTGGAAAAAAACATCAGTATATTAGGTATCGTGGCTGGTATAGCGCCGATGTTTGGGTTCCTGGGAACAATTGCAGGGGTTATTAAAATATTTTATGATATATCAAAGACTGATAACATTAGTATGGGCGTAATATCCGGTGGTTTATATGTGAAGATGGTGACATCTGCAGCCGGTCTGATGGTTGGTATAGTGGCTTATGTATGTTATCATATATTACAGATGATGGTAGATAAAGTAATTTTGAAACTGGAAACCGATGCTATAGAATTTATCGACCTGTTAGAAGAACCAAGCAAATGAATTTAAGAAAAAGACATCAGCGCGTATCGGCTGAGGTGCATACCTCGGCAATGAACGATATTATGTTCTTTCTGTTGCTTTTCTTCCTGATCGCTTCGACCATCACCAACCCGAACGTGATCAAATTGATGCTGCCAAAATCATCGTCGGGCAAGGCAATGTCTAAAAAAACTATTTCGGTGAGTATTAGCAAGGATCTGAAATACACCGTAGAGAAAAAGCCGGTCAAAGTTGAGGATCTGCAAACTACACTAATGAGTTTCAAAAACGTGGCAACTGAATTGACGATAGTTTTGTCGGTAGACCGTACAGTAGCCATACAAGACGTAGTCCAGGTGATGGATATAGCACAGAAATTGAATATAAAACTTGTTCTGGCAACGGAACCTAAAGGATAGATTTTGTGGTAGAGACGCAATGCATTGCGTCTTTTAGTAATTGAAGAGAGATGGAATATTACCAGGAAGAGAATAATTACCCCAAGGCATTTTTGGCCACAGGCATCATTATGGGAATATTGATCGCCTTGTGTTATTTCATTGTGTTTCATAACCCGCCTCCGCAAGAGATGGGAACCGGTGGAATATTGGTTAATTATGGTACAACCAATGAAGGTATGGGCGATGATTATATGAGTACGGAAGAGCCTTCAAAATCAGAGAGACCAAATCATACAAAACCAACTAAAATTACTAAGGCACCTGTTACACCTCAAAAAACCCAGGAGGCCCCCAGCGATAAAAAGGTGGTTACCCAGACTACAGAGGATGCACCCGAGGTAAAGGACAATGCTAAAAAGCCGACTACTGCCCCGGTTTCACAAGCTATTGCCAAACCTGCCAAGCCGACGCTAAATCAAAATGCATTATATAAGGGCAAACCCACAGGCGGAACAGGAAATGGCGACGGAACAACCAATACTCCCGGCAACCAGGGTAGCCCGAACGGATCGAACCTTTCAAATAACTATAATGGTACAGGTTCAGGAAATGGTGGTCTAGCCCTGGCAAACAGAAGTTGGGTATCGCGTCCTACTGTTGACGATAATCACCGTACTACAGGCGTTATTATGGTTCAAATACAAGTTGACAAAAATGGCAATGTTGTTTCTGCCACCCCGGGCGCCAAAGGTACAACCGTATCCGATTATGAACTTTTCAATAGATGCAAAGAGGCCGCGCTAAATGCGAAATTTAACCCTTCCGATAATGCTCCGGATTTACAAGTAGGTTATATAAAATTTACGTTTAGAGTAAAATAAACAGTTTGCAGGTGTCGGGTTGCGGTTTGCATCTTCTAATTACATAGCTTTGTCCTATTCGATTGGCTATTGCCCACTGCCCACTGCCAACTGATAACTGCCAACTGAAAATGGACTACCAACAAACCCTCGACTACCTTTACAGCCAGTTACCGATGTTTACCCGGGACGGGGCTTCTGCATTTAAAAAGGACCTGACCAATACGCTGGAGCTTTGCAAACGACTTGTTGATCCTCAAAAAAAGTTTAAAAGCGTGCATATTGCAGGGACGAATGGCAAAGGCTCCACCTCGCATATGCTGGCAGCTATATTACAAACGGCGGGATACAAAACAGGGCTTTACACGTCTCCTCACCTGCGCGAATTCAGGGAACGCATCCGCATCGATGGGGAGATGATCAGTCAAGATCATGTGATCGATTTTGCAGAAAATCATCGTAAAGACTTTGAAGATATTAAACCTTCTTTTTTTGAAATGACAGTTGCTATGGCTTTTGACGCTTTTGCCCGCGCCAAAGTGGATATAGCGATTATTGAAGTTGGTTTGGGCGGAAGGCTTGACTCAACCAACATCATTACTCCCCTTCTTTCGGTAATTACCAATATTGGATGGGACCACATGAATATGCTGGGCGATACACTTCCTCTTATCGCAGGAGAAAAGGCAGGCATTATTAAACCTGGCATTCCGGTGGTTATAGGCGAATATCAATCTGAAGTTGCCGATGTTTTCATTAATAAAGCGAAAGCAGAAAACGCCCCGATCAGATTTGCATCAGAGGAATGGGAGATTTTGAAGTCGGAGGTCACATCAGAACATTTAGAATTTAGCATCCTCAAAAAAGACTCAGGACTCAAGACTCAAGACTTAAAACTTGACCTCACCGGTACCTATCAACTTACAAATGCAAGGACGGTCTTATCTGCAGTAGACGAATTGCGCCGACGGGGTTTTGCAATAAGCGATGATGAGGTAACAACCGGATTGAGCCAGGTAAAAAGACTAACCGGGCTTCATGGTCGCTGGGAGACATTGAGTCATCATCCGCTTACCATTTGCGACACTGGCCATAACCCGGAAGGCATAACCGAAGTATTAAAAAACATCGAAAGCACGCCACATGAAAACCTGCATATTGTGATGGGTGTAGTGAATGACAAAGATATCAGCAAAATACTGGCAATCCTGCCCAAACGTGCCATCTATTATTTCTGCAAACCCGATATCCCGCGTGGACTAGATGCGGAATTATTACAACAAAAAGCCGTAGCCTTCGGTCTGCATGGCGAAATCTATGTGTCCGTAAAAGCCGCTCTGAAAACTGCACAAAGTCACGCCGATAAAAGCGATCTGGTGTTTGTAGGTGGAAGCACTTTTGTGGTAGCGGAGGTTGTCTAGCCTTACCTACTACTTCTCGGCGCTTAGCTTATTCAACCCGCTCCCATACCACCTCTCCTCTTACTGAACCTCCCGTTGTTGGTGCGGGTACTGTGTATTTAAATATTTTCCCGTCCAACTCAAAAGGCCTGACTTGTTTGGTGCCTTCCCAGTTTGGAAACGAAGCATGATTGATATTGAATGTTATCGCATGCTTTATGGTGTCTATGGTATAGGTCCCGAAATGTGCATTGCTGCCTTGTAAAGCCAATTTATTCTCCTGATCAGTCCCTTTGCTCTTATCCCCTGAGGCAAATCTTGGCCTACCTTCGCTCACAATTTGCAAGCAGTAGTTCCCTTTACCATCCATTATCAGAATACCATGCGGATGATCGCCATATAAGTGGACCCTGTCGCCGTTGGCCAGCAAATTATCTACTAAAATTAATGAATAGGTACCGGCGATGGCATCCGGGACCTTTTTGGCAACGACGTTTTGTCCATAAGCTGCTGCGCCCCACGCCAGCAGGCAAAAATTTAAAAGGTATCTGATTTTCATGCATCAAAGCTATATTTGTATAGTTTGTGTATCAAGTATGCACTAAAAAGTAACCTGCTTACCAAATAGTTACCAATCTGGTTATCAACTCAATTAGTTTAAAATAATGGAGAAGAAAACAAAACACACGCTACCGCAATGCGGCATCGACTATGCTTTTCAACGCATTGGTGGCAAGTATAAAGGCAGAATAGTGTGGCGGTTGAGAACCGGTACATTCCGGTATGGCGAACTTCGCCGTACGGTGACAGGTGTTACTGCCAAAATGCTTACCCAGGCTTTAAGGGAACTGGAAGATGATGGCCTGATCGAACGAAAAGTGTATTTGGAAGTACCGCCCAAGGTAGAATATTCATTAACAGATACAGGTAAAGAACTGCTCCCTTTCCTTTCGCTTTTGCGCGATTGGGCCAAAGAGCAAATGCGGGCGAATAATATACAAGCAATGCCAACACCGACCTACTAGTAGTAATTATTTTACACAGCGATTTTATTTTAAAATATTACTTTTAAGGCTCAACATTTAAAGCTTTTAACCAATGACCTACCTGCCCTCTAAAGACAGATACAAAAATATGATATACCGTCGTTGCGGTCGCAGCGGCATTAAACTACCGGCTGTTTCGCTGGGTTTGTGGCACAACTTCGGCGGTGTGGATGTGATGGAAAATTTCCGCAAGATTCTTCATCTGGCATTCGACAGCGGTATCACCCATTTCGATTTGGCTAACAACTACGGTCCGCCGCCAGGATCCGCTGAAGAGAATTTCGGTATACTTTTAAAGAAAGATTTTCAGGGCTACCGCGATGAAATGATCATCTCCAGCAAGGCAGGTTATACCATGTGGGATGGCCCCTATGGCGATTGGGGTTCAAAAAAATACCTGGTATCAAGTCTCGATCAAAGCCTAAAACGCATGGGATTGGATTATGTAGACATTTTCTACCATCACCGTCCCGATCCGGAAACACCACTGGAAGAAACAATGAGCGCTCTTGATTTGATCGTTCGCCAAGGGAAGGCACTTTATGCAGGTGTCTCTAATTACCCTGCTGATGAAGCCGAAAAAGCTTTTGCAATTTTAAAGAGGTTAGGAACACCATGCCTGATCCATCAGCCTAAATACTCTATGTTTGAGCGTTGGGTAGAAGGTGGCTTATTGGATGTGCTGGAAAAAGATGGTGTAGGTTGCATTCCATTCTCCCCATTGGCACAAGGACTCCTAACCAACAAATATCTGCACGGCATTCCGGAAGGTTCACGTGCGGCAAAATCAACAGGCTTTTTACAGGAAGGGCAGGTAACTGAGCAGCGTGTAAACCAGGCAAGGCAACTGAATGATATTGCGTCAGAACGCGGACAAACTCTGGCTCAGATGGCTTTAGCATGGTTGCTGAAAGATCAACGCATTACTTCAGTTCTGATTGGCACCAGTAGACCTGAACAATTGGCCGATTCATTAAAATGCCTCGATAATATTACATTTTCAAAAGAAGAATTGGCGAAGATCGAGCGTATTCTGAAATAATCTATGGATAACATTAACTGGGGAATAATCGGTTGCGGCAATGTAACCGAGAAAAAGAGCGGACAAGCTTATAATAAAATTCATAACAGCAGACTAATAGCTGTAATGCGCCGAAACGCTTTGAAGGCGGCCGATTATGCAGCAAGACACAACGTAAGCCGCTGGTATGATGATGCTGACCATCTATTAAATGATCCCGAAGTAAACGCCGTGTCTGTCGCTACCCCTCCGGCTTTTCACCTGGAATATGCTATAGCGGCTTTAAAAAAGGGACTGGGCGTTTACGTAGAAAAACCCGTTACCCGCAATGCACAAGAGGCGCAAACCATGGCTGATGCTGTCAAACAATACAATGGCAAGCTAACTGTGGCGCATTACCGTCGGGCTTTACCGATGTTTCTATACGTAAAAGAGTTACTCGACAATCAGATCATCGGTGATATACGCACTGTACAGATCAGGATGTGGAAGAGTTTAAGGCCTGATCTGATCGCCAACTCGGAAACCAATTGGCGGGTTCAGCCGGAGCTTTCGGGCGGCGGCTATTTTCACGACCTTGCCCCTCATCAACTCGACTTGATGCTGTACTATTTCGGAGAGCCTGAGAAGTATCATGGTTATTCACTAAATCAATCGAAAGCTACCCCGGCTGACGATCATGTTTGCGGAGAAATAGTGTTCAAAAATGGCGTGGTGGTAAATGGCTCATGGAGTTTTAATGTCGCCGAAAGTGAAGTGGTAGATAGTTGTGAGATTATCGGCACAAAAGGCAGAATAACGTTTCCTTTCTTCGGCACTTTTGTAAGCTGGAGAAACATTTACGAGCAACAAACGGTAAACTTCACCCATCCTGAACATATTCAGCAACCGATGATCGAAAAAATCGTACACTATTTCAGAGATAAAGGGCCAAACCCCTGCTCTATTGAAGAGGCGGTAACCCTGATGAAGATTCTCGACGCGTTTACAGTAACATAAAATATATTAAATGACCGACCTCACCTTATCCTTCCCGAAAATGCCTGAAAATGCTGAGAAAAGTATTACCAGGCCATCAAAACAATTCAAAAAAAGTGTTTACAAAGTAGTTGTTGCAATCATATCTTTCGTAGTTGTCTACATCCTGCTACTCATTTCAGCTACCGCCATTGCATTAGCAATGGGCTGGTTAGGCGTAATGATAATACTAGCGCTAAAAAATTTTGTAGTCCTTTTACTCGGTCTGGGACTTATTCTTTCAGGCCTGATGCTTGCATTTTTTCTTGTCAAATTCATTTTCGCAAAAAGAGAGAAAGCAATTACCGGTCACGAAATAAAGGAGCATGAGCATCCCGAGCTTTTCGGTTTTATTCGCAAGGTGACCGATGAGGTCGGGACTAATTATCCTAAACATGTTTATCTAACCAACGAGGTAAATGCAAGTGCATCATTCAGGCCCAATTTTTGGAGTTTATTTTTACCGATCAGAAAAAATCTGACTATCGGGTTGGGCTTGGTGAATAGTATAAATCAGTCGGAATTCAAGACTGTGTTAGCGCACGAATTCGGTCATTTTTCACAAAGAAGTATGCGGTTTGGCGGTTATGTCTACCATTTAAACAGAGCCCTTTACAATTTATTGTATGAAAATACAGGTTACCACAAGGCATTGAACGCCTGGGGAAGCCGCCACTGGGCACTTCGTTTTGCTGCCATGATCAACATTTATATCATCAGGTGCATCCAAGAGATTCTCCGAAAGATGTACATTTTTATTAATAAGAGCCACATGCAGCTATCCCGTCAAATGGAATTCCATGCGGATACTATAGCAGCGTATGCAAGTGGCGGAAACAATGTGGTTTCATCATTAAGGAGGATTGAAATCGGGGATATGTGCTATAACCAAATGTTTGGCATCATCAACTCAGAGCTCTCTGAAAAACAACGGCCTGCTAATATTTACGAACTACACTCCGTATTTCTAAAAAACTACGCCAACGATTATGGGCTTCCCACAGATAAATGTGGGTTACCTATAGTTGGCAAAAAGATAGATGCTTTAGACAACGTGCAAATTACACTCGATAATCAATGGGCCTCTCATCCCGACCTGGAAGATCGTGAAAACAATGTAGACCGGCTTAACTTACACTCTCCGATAATATATGAATCGGCATGGGAACTGTTTAACAAGCCACAGGAACTACAAAAGTATTTTAGCGATTTGATATATGAAGGTGTAAGTTCTAAAGAAGAATTGGCCATAGTTGACATAAGACTAATTGAGGAGCATTTGGAAAATAAAAAAAACGCCAATTCTTTTAATAAACTATACAAAGGTTTTTATGATAGCCGTTTACTGACCGTCTTTAATTTCGATGAAGCGTTAACAGAAAATACTGAGAAAGACCTGAAACATTTTAACGATCTTTTTACCGATGAAAACAGTAATGTCCCGAGGCTCAGCAATGCGATAAACCTGGATATTACAAAGCTTGATACACTTATCGAAAGCAAAAGCGATGATATCAGGTCATTTGACTTTAAGGGTATAACGCACTATCCCAAAGATGCCGAAAATATAAAAGAGCAACTTGCCAACGCCTTAAAAGAAAAAGAAAGTGAGCTCGAAAATTTGGATAAAAATGCTTTTAGGATGTTTTATAATGCGGCATCGACCGATGAGTTAAAAAAGGAATTAATATCCCACTACGAAAAGGTGTTTAAATATCAAACCGAAGCCATTCAGGATTTTGGCAACTATAATATGGTGATGAATGCAGTAAGGCCGGTTTATACTCAAATGTCATTCAAAGATATTTATGCAACAGTGGATCGCATTTATGCGGTGGAAAAGAATGTAAAAACCCGTATGACAGAAGTGCTCGCTGAACCCGCTACTCAACATTTCATAGATGAAACACAGGCGGAAGTATTGGAGAAGTATCTAAAAAACAAATATATCTACTTTTTGGAACCTAAATATGACAACCAGGCATTGGGTACTCTTAACAGCGCAATGAATATTTATATCGATGTGCTGTATAAAAGAAATCATCAGTTTAAAAAGGACCTTTTTGATTTTCAATTAACATTGATCGATTAAATCCTTTACAGAGACGCCATGCATGACGTCTCTGCTGTTTTACGCAGGAATCAGGATTTCTTCTTCGGCACTTTGGCGCCTTCCTTCCGAGCTTCAGATAAGCCGATAGCTATTGCCTGTTTCCTGCTGCTCACTTTTTTACCGCTGCCGCTTTTTAGCTTACCCTCTTTCATTTCATGCATGGTTTTCTCAACCTTTTCTCCTGCTTTTTCTGAATATTTTGCCATGGCTGTAAATTTTAACTAGATGATAATTAATTAACAACCATAAATAGAAGCAGTTTGCGGAGATTAGCATTCTGATATTATTGAGGAATATCGGCTTTTGACGCGTGCAGGTGAACGATAAGATATTGTCCATTGACTTTCTTCATCACTATTGTGCGTCTGCTGAGTGCCCCCGGATCATTAAGTTCAAATGTAACCACCGCGACGTCACCATACAGGTCGACATTTAGCTTTTGAGGCTTTATTTCGAGGTATGGTGGAGATGACTTCTTCTCTTTTACCCGCTGAAAAAATGCTTTGAACACAGCCATTGCTTTTTCCTTCCCATCAACCCTGTCCGACACCATGGCCGATGGCGGGAAAAACACAGTCACATTGCCTGCAAAAAAAGATTGAAATTGGTCAAAGTCCAAATTCTCAAAAGCCTTTACGAACTTGCTTAATTGGTTATTTACTGCTATTGAGTCGGCATTTTTATTTTGAGCAATTGTTTGTGAATTTGCCGATAACGTAATAAGGAAGCCAAAGCTAAAAATAAGTGCATATCGGATCATAGGTTATCTTTTTATTTAAAGTTAATTGATATGCGAGAACAAGCAAACTGCTTTGATTATTTTTACCATCAATGAAACCAATAACAGAATCTGAACTGATATTAAACTCGGATGGCAGCATTTATCACCTGCATTTATTACCGGACGACGTTGCCGATACAGTAATAACAGTAGGCGACCCGGACCGTGTATCCAGAGTTAGCCGTCATTTTGATACAATCGATCTCAAAAAATCAAAACGCGAATTTGTTACCCACACAGGTACCATAAACGGGAAAAGAATAACCGTTATGTCGAGCGGGATCAGCACAGATAATATTGATATAGTTTTGAATGAGCTTGATGCGCTGGTTAATATCGATCTGAAGACACGGTTGCCTAAAACGCAATTGAGGAAATTGAATATTATCCGTATCGGCACTTCAGGTGCTATTCAAGCTGATATACCTGTTGATAGTCTGCTGGTATCGAAGGCCGCATTTGGGCTGGACACATTAATGCATTACTATAAGCAAAACATTACAAAGGCTGAGCAACAATTACTGGATACCCTTAAACAGGCGTTACCCAGCGATAGCGGGTTTGTCCCTTATATCGCGTCGGTCGACAAAGGATTATTGGCTGAACTAGGACACGGCATATTACAAGGCATAACTTTTACTGCACCTGGGTTTTATGCCCCGCAAGGACGGGAAATAAGAGCGCACGCCGCACACAGAGGCTTTATGAATGCCCTACAAAAACTTGATCTGCATGGGCAACGTATTACTAACCTCGAAATGGAAACTGCCGGCATTTACGGGCTTTCAGCCGTTTTGGGACACAGGGCAATATCATTTAATATAATATTGGCCAACAGGTCAACCCAAACATTTAGTAAACAGCCCGAAAAAATAGTAGACAATTATATTCGTCAGTTATTGGACAGAGTTGCGGATATTTTATAAGTAATGATAATTATCCTATCTTCAAAAAAACTTTACGAAAAGCCATTTGAAGGCAAAATCGACATTACCCCTATGAGCGTTAAAAAAGTAGCTGCCCCGTTTTATGAAAAACTTTCCTTAGTACTTGTTGGCCTTATTGCTTTGGGCTATCTGGTTATCTTAGGTAAAGACTTACTCGATCCACTCATCTTCGGCTTTCTTTTTGCCATCCTCTTATTACCTGTATGCGGTTTTTTCGAAAAAAAATTCCGTCTTCCCCGTAGCATTGCCTCGCTTATGTCCATTCTCATGCTGGTAGCATTTATAGGTGGCATATTGTACCTGGTTGGTTCGCAAATATCAAAACTAGCCGATGACTGGCCAATGCTAAAAAAACAGGTGGGCCAATCAATAGACCAGATAAGAGAATGGATACAAACCAGTTTCCATATCAATATGGAGAAACAAATGGATTATGTACACGATGCTACCGATAAACTGATGGCGTCGGGCAGCAGCGTTATCGGCACTACTTTAGGGGCGGTATCATCATTAATGCTGTTCTATTCATTTATACTGATCTTTACTTTCCTGGTATTACTTTACCGCCGGTTATTATTCAAATTCCTGGTGTGGGTGTTCAGTGACGACAATTCGCCCACTGTGTTTGATATCGTCGAAAACATCCAGAATATTCTTAGAAAATACATTTTAGGTCTGGTTCTCGAAATGGTGGTTGTGGCCGCAATTGCCTGTACTGCATTTTTACTAATAGGCATTAAGTACGCCATGCTGCTTGGGCTAATTGTAGGCTTGTTTAACATTGTGCCTTATGTAGGGATATTTACAGCCTTGTTTTTAAGCTCACTCATCACGTTTGCAACCGGTAATCCCCAGGATGTAGTGTATGTGGTCGTAAGTGTGATCATTCTGCATGCGGTAGACTCGAATGTTTTATTACCTACAATCGTGGGGTCAAAAGTGCAGCTAAATGCGTTGATATCCTTTTTGGGAATCGTAATAGGTGAATTGATATGGGGCCTGTCGGGCATGTTTCTGGCTATACCAGTAATTGCTATACTGAAGATCTGTTTCGACCGTATAGAAAGTCTCAAGCCATGGGGTTTCCTTTTAGGCGGTGATTATGAATATAAAAAGGCGGCAGTAAAAGCGATGAAAATCGAATGATCAGTGCGTCATTGTCAGCTGATAGACCCTGACAAATATAGTGGCGCAATAAGCCATCAATATCAGGGTATTAAGCGCCAGCAGACAGTTTGAATCTGGCTCTTTGTATTTATTCATTGTACAACGTACCAGGAAATAAACAAAACCTCCAATTAAAACCACGGGGAAAATAAACAGCCATTTGCTGCTGGTTACAATATACAGATGCTGCAGTTTGTTAGGATCGACCTGAAACAGCGGGACCACCGCCAAGACCAATAACAACAGAAATAAACGACTAACTGCCTTAGCCACAATACCACTGATTTTCATGCGGCGTAAAACTAATTAAAATCGAAAATAAATAACGTTTTGCTAAATGAAAATGCTGCTTTGTAAATGACGCTAAAAACTTTTCCTTCATTTTTTTGTAGCTATAGTTAAATACCCCCATATGGACCCATACAAAAGGAATTATAGCACTACCATAGTTTGCTGGCGCTGCCGCCAGACATTAGACACAAGAATAAGCAGAGGCTTTATTTTAAAAACATTAGCCTTTTGGCTACCTATAAAAGTATATTTCTGCCAGAAATGTCTTACAAAAAGATATGTCCTGAGTCTTAAAGACAATGCCGGATCCCTGGTATAATTCACAAACAATTCGCTTTTGATGAGCTGATGTGTATTTTCGGGGACAAAATAATACACATCCCAAATGCGTGTTCTAGTAAACTTTCTACTGGTATTTCTATTCCTGTGCCGAGTCTCTGCTTTTAGTCAAAATGCGTTTAAAATAGTGCCGCTTGGTGTTAAGGGCGGGATTGATGAAAGCAATCTTTCGGCCTATATGCTGGCCCCTGCCAATAGTAGCAATTTCGTTTGCCTGGATGCCGGCACCCTACATTTTGGCATAGAAAAAGCCGTTGAAAAAGGAGTGTTCAAAGCCCCGGCTGAACAGGTATTAAGAAAATATATAAAAGGGTACCTTATTTCCCACTCACATCTGGATCACCTATCAGGGTTGATCATCAACTCGCCCGAGGACACGACAAAAAATATCTATGCTTTTTCAGATTGTATTGAGACCTTTAAAACCCGCTATTTTACATGGAAAAGCTGGGCCAACTTTGCGGATGAAGGCGAAACGCCACAATTGAAAAAATACCATTACAAAGTGCTCATTCCCGGCAATGAAACACCGATAGAAAATACGGAGATGTCGGTAAAAGCATTTCCACTAAGTCACTCGAATCTCACCAGCTCAGCCTTTTTGGTTAAAAGTCAGGACAGGTATATCCTTTATTTAGGCGATACTGGTCCGGATGAAATAGAAAAGGGCCATAACCTGGAACTATTGTGGCAATCCGTAGCCCCATTGATCAAAGAGAAAAAACTGAAGGCCATCATGATTGAAGTTTCTTTCCCAAACGAGCAGCCTGATAAAACGCTGTTTGGTCATCTTACCCCGCATTGGCTAATGAAAGAGATGGACGATTTGGAAAAATTAACAGGCGCGGGAAGCCTGAAAGGGTTTAATATCGTTGTAACGCACGTAAAACCACCACAAAGTAGTATCGGGCGTATCAAAAAACAATTGGCAACCGAAAATAAATTGCAGCTCAACCTGATCTATCCCCAGCAAGGCAAGCCTATTGAATTCTAAGCTGTCTCCAAAGCAAATATTGCCCGCGCATACAATGCCCGCAAGGGCGATAGCCTCTGTTCGCTGCTTCTCTTGCTGATTCAAAAAATATACGGTTCTCTGTTTTCATTCTTTTGCCTGATGAACATTTCAGCGTGCCATATATCTTCAGCTTTTTATTACCGGCGAGTTGAACTTGACCGCAATCAATCAAACCTTTAAGCTTTCGTGATCTTTTAAACGCGGTATCGCCCAACTCCAAATGTGCTATCATGCGGCATCATGAAAAATGATTCCCAAAGTATGCCTGCGTCCTGAGGTTACTTCGCTTACACCATGTTTCATATTAACACGGTAATAACCTTTAGAACCTTTTACCGGTCTGAAATTCGTGGTAAATATCAGCATGTCCCCTTTCCCGGGTTTCAACACAACAGCTTTTGACTGTGCCCTTGGTCGTTGCTCTATTAATACAAACTCGCCGCCTTCGTAATCCTTACCCGGTTCATCCAAAAACAGTACCAATTGCATTGGGAAGTAGATATCGCCATACAGGTCCTGGTGAAGGGTGTTATAACCACCTTTATCATATCGCAATATCAAGGGTGTTGGCCTGGTTTGCTGATGCACATAGCACTCGCTGAGTAATTCCTCATGTGTTTCAGGGAAGTGTTTATTGATATTCAGTACCCGCATCCAGCCATTAGCAACCGGAGCAAGGTACGGGTACACCTTATGCCTTATTTGCTCAATAATTGTTGGCAGTGGATAGTTGAAATATTTATACTCACCCAGCCCGAACCTATATCGCTCCATATTGATTGTTTTGCGATATATATCTTTTTGGTCATATGCCTTTGCAAGCTGATCGCATTTATCCGCAGTAATGACATTATTAACCAAAGCATAGCCATGTTCATTCAATTGAACGGATATGATATTCCAATCTACTTTTTCGAATTCCATAAATGATGTTTAAGCTTTCCCTTTAGAAGAGGTTTAGAAGGTTTAAACAGCTATAGCATTTACCCGTGCCGCTTCCCAGCCGATGATAGCCGATTTTCGGGTTGAGCCCCAATGATAGTCACCGAATTCACCTGTCGATCTAATTACACGGTGGCAGGGGATCAGAAAAGCTACCGGGTTATCGCCTATAGCGCTCCCCACCGCCCTGCTGGCATTTGGCGAATGAATATTTTGGGCCACCGATCCGTAGGTGTGTAACCCTCCCATCGGGATCCGGAGTAAGGCTTCCCAAACTTTAAGCTGGAACGGCGTTCCCTTTAAGTGAAGTTTTACGGTTGAAAGCTTTGCCCAGTCCTTTTTAAATATGAACAATGCGTTCTGCTGTATCATATCGACCACCTGGTGATAGGCAGCATTAGGGAATTGTGCCTGCAATTCTGCAAATGCAGCCTGTTTATCGTCGGCAAAAGCTAAGTAACATATACCTTTTGCTGTCGAGGCTACTAAAATATCTCCGAAAGGGCTCTCTGCAAAACTGTAATTAATGGTAAGCATCCTGCCCCCATGCTTATATTCTGCAGGTGTCATACCTTCAATATTCACAAATAAATCGTGCAAGCGCCCTGTTCCTGACAGGCCGGTTTGAAAAGCCGCATCAAAGAGTGTAGCCTGTTTTTCTTTAAGAATTCCTTTTGCATACTCTACAGTCAGGTATTGCAAAAACTTCTTTGGACTGATACCTGCCCAGTCGGTAAACATCCTTTGAAAATGAAAAGGGCTCATGTTGACCTTTTCTGCTACATCGTCGAGGTTGGGTTGATCTTTAAAATTCAACCTGATATATTTGATCGCGTCAGCAATGCGCTGATAATTGATCGTTTCCTGTGTCTCCATTTTTTTTAATTATTAACACAACAAAATTACCCTGGAGCCCGCTCTCATAAAACCCGAAACTTGCTAATATAACATCACGTAAACTAACAATATATTTTTTACTATAGTAAATCGTAAATTTGTACTTAATCCTAAAAACAATTTGTCTATGAAAAAACTCTTGACCACATTATTTATCATTCCTGCAATTTGCTCTGTTGCATTTGCTCAAATCAGAACTTCTGATGAATTCGGCCTTAATATTGGTTATAATGCTGCCAATGTTACTTATTCCGGAGGTTATGATCACAGCGATTATGTCAGCGGATTGAACATCGGATTTTCTGCAGAACATTACTTTTCCGACCGTTGGAGTATTAAAGGTAAGGTAAATTACGACCAAAAAGGTTTTGGTAACGGCTATCTCACCTTTAACGACGGTACTGAAATCGATGACGTTGATTTTCACCTTAATTATTTAACTATTCCGGTGATGGCCAATTGGCATTTTGGCAGAACACGGAACTGGTACCTTCATTTTGGCCCTTATGTGGGTATTTTACTAAGCGCCTCTGAATCATCTAATAGCGGCGTAGATGTAAAACAGGCATTCAATACTACCGATGTAGGTTTTGATGCTGGTATCGGTGTAAAATTTCCTATATCCAATCGGGCCAAATTCTTTATAGAGCTAGATGGGCAGGGCGGGTTTACAAATGTCTTTAAAGACGGCGATACTTTACAAAACGAGCGTTCAAGCATTAACTTCGGTTTCTTGTTCCCGTTGAGGTAACACGCTCGGTCTCAAATTAAAGAGAGCCAGCTTAGTTTACGCTAAGCTTGTTCTCCTTAAAAAACTTCCATATCTCGTCGCAGGCGTTGAGGTTTTTAGAAAGCGAGCCTATCATAAATTTAGGCAGATATTGTGTCCCTCCCGGCCAGATATGTCCCCCATCCACGATAGTAAAGCCGATCACTTTTAGTCCATAACTATTGGTGTATTCTTCCTTCACAACGCTGGTACCATCGTTTACCATTACAGGTAAATTAGTAATCACCGGTTTGCTGTCACAGTGATCAACTGCGGCCCATTTTTTAAGCATGTCTTCGTGACTGTAAATAACGCCACCTGCACCCTTCATTTTTCCACCGGCAAATGGCACTAAGGGGTCCTTGGTTCCCTGGATATACATTACCGTCATGGGTTGGGTTGGTTGATATCCCATATCCTGATCCATTGATGCTGCGACAATTGCGACTGCCGCAATACGATTATTAAGCTCACAGGCAAGGCGGGATGACATAAACCCACCGTTCGACATGCCTGTTATGTAAATCCGCGACGGATCGGCATGATACGTATTAATGATATAAGTGATCAATTCATCAATAAATTTAACATCGTTTACCCCTCTTGAGTTAGCAGGTGTCCCTCGGCCATCGTTCCAGCTGCGTTCAATACCTTGTGGACAAACGATAATAAACTTGTCACGATCAGCAAGTGGTCTGAAATCGGCAAATTTAAGCTGGCCGCTGGCTGTGCCTAATCTTCCGTGCAATGAAATAATAACGGGTGGTTTATTTGTATTGTTGATTCCCGGGGGAAGGTAAGTGATGAATTCACGGCGCATATGATCGACAATCATGCTTTCGTTTTTTTGCTGCGCGGAGGTATCTGCCGACATAAACACCAGTATCAGTGTTAAAAAAGTTAAAGTTTTCATATTGAGAATGAAGGGGCTAAAATCCATTGGACATTAACTACGCTAAAAGTTTAAATCCTTTTTCATATTCACCACCAATAAATGCTCCCCTCCTGGCAATGGCACATTTATTTTTTTAGATTGATGATATCCCATGGCCTGATAAAGCGGAACACCTGGCAACGTTGAGCCAATCTCCATCCTGGTAAAGCCATACTGATATGCTGCTTTTTCACATACGGTAATCAGCATACGGCCAATCCCCTGACGGGCCCAGTCGGGATGAACAAAAAAAGCCCGTATTCGCGCAGCATCTGTTGCCGGGTTCAGCAGCGGATCTGCATCATCTTTATGCTGATCGCCGCCAAAAAGTGTGCTCCGCATACTCCATCCCCCACAAGCTACGATACACTGTTTTGATTCGACCAAATAATAGGTGCCGTCCTGTATCAGCCGGCTATCGACCCCAAAAACATACTTGATAGCGCCCTCAGTTTGCGCGATGGAATAATAACCATCGCTTAGCCCGCGAGCCGACAAAGCAATCAACTGCTGCAATTCATCTATATCCTCAAAAGTGGCTAAACGGGTGGTTAATGACATGGCTCCTAAAATATTTATTTTCTGTTAGTCTTTTTATAGACATACGAAAATTGCATAAAGTTTAATTTCAACAGCTATGTAAAATTTAAAAAAACTTAAGGCATTAAACAGTACCCCATCATGGCGTTGTTCCCAATTGAAAAGGTCATGCTGAATTACGTCATGTTATTCCCGCGCATCCAATCAAGAATCTCAAATCTCATATCTCAAATCTCACATCTAAACCCTATCTTTGCCCATGCAAGAAAAAATCCTCATTCTTGACTTCGGCTCCCAATTTACCCAATTAATAGCGCGCCGTGTCAGGGAGCTCAATATCTATTGTGAGATCCACCCGTTCAATCACATTCCCGAAATCGACAGTTCAGTAAAAGGCATTATACTTTCAGGCAGCCCCTATTCAGTTCGCCAGGAAGATGCCCCGCATTTTGAATTTTCAAAGCATCACAAAACAATGCCAATATTAGGTGTTTGCTATGGTGCGCAATATATCGCTCATTTCAATGGTGGCGAGGTATTGCCATCCAGCACACGTGAATATGGCCGGGCTAACCTTCAATATATTGAAAAAGGACACCCGTTATTTAAACAGGTGCCTGAAGGATCGCAGGTTTGGATGTCTCACGCCGACACTATTGCCCGCATAGCTAATGATTTCGAAATTATTGCCAGCACCGAAACTGTAAAGGTGGCTGCATACCATATAAAAGATACCCAAACCTACGGTATACAATTTCACCCAGAAGTAACCCACAGCATTGACGGCAAGCAATTGCTGCAAAACTTTCTGGTCGACATTTGCGGCTGTGCCCAGGATTGGACACCGGATTCGTTCGTCGAGACTACTGTCGCTTCACTGAAAGAAAAATTAGGCAATGATAAAGTAGTCCTGGGCCTTTCAGGGGGCGTCGATTCATCTGTTGCTGCAGTATTATTGCACCACGCTATCGGCAAAAACCTCTATTGCATTTTTGTTGATAACGGTCTGCTCCGCAAAGATGAGTTTGAGTCGGTATTAGATTCATATAAACACATGGGTTTGAACGTGAAAGGCGTTGATGCCAAACAACGTTTTTACGATGCCCTTGCAGGGTTAACTGACCCCGAGAAAAAGCGTAAGGCTATTGGCCGTGTGTTCATCGAAGTATTTGATGACGAAGCGCACCAGGTGCAGGATGTGAAATGGCTTGGTCAGGGTACCATTTATCCCGATGTGATCGAGTCGGTATCTGTAAAAGGGCCGTCGGCTACTATCAAATCACATCATAATGTAGGCGGCTTACCTGATTTTATGAAGCTAAAGGTAGTTGAGCCACTAAATACCTTATTTAAAGATGAAGTTCGCAAGGTAGGTAAGGCTTTAGGCATTGATCAGAATATTTTAGGCCGCCACCCATTCCCAGGTCCCGGTCTGGCTATCAGGATATTAGGTGAGGTCACCCCTCAAAAAGTACAAATATTACAGGAGGCTGATGCAATTTATATCAACAATTTGCGCTCGGCCGGTGTTTACGATAAGGTTTGGCAGGCAGGCACCATATTTTTGCCGGTGCAGTCAGTAGGTGTTATGGGCGATGAGCGTACTTACGAAAACGTAGTGTGCCTTCGCGCGGTGGAATCATTAGACGGCATGACGGCCGACTGGTGTCATCTTCCATACGATCTGCTGGCCAAGATCTCCAACGAGATCATTAACAACGTAAAAGGTATCAACCGGGTAGTATATGACATTAGTTCGAAACCACCGGCTACTATTGAGTGGGAATAAGTGGTTACTTTTAGGAGGTATTGTTGTATTGGCGGCATGCTCGCCAAAGGTGCGAACCGTTTCTGCACCTGCAAAAATCAGTACGCCTGAAGCAAAGAAAGAAGCTGAAAGAGCCTCGGAAAAACCAGTATCGACAAGGATATCCACAATATCTATGCTGCTGCCCTTTACTTTGGACGATCTGAACGCAGGTGCTCAATACACGCCCGCTACTTTGAGCCGCGCTAATCTTTCATTGGATTATTACCAGGGATTTAAGCTGGCTTTAGACTCGCTTACCGCAAAGGGATACAACTATAAGCTACAAGTGTATGATACCAAAGACGTACCTGCAACAGCAAGTAACTTAGCTACAGTGCCAGCCATCCGCACGAGTGACCTTGTAGTAGGTCCGGTATTTCCTGACGATTTGCAGGCCTTTACCAATGTACTCGCGGGGTCAGGAAAAGTGATACCCACTGTCTCACCGCTTTCTCCCGCTGCCCCATCGACTGTTAAAGACCAGTTTTTGGTAACAGTGGCTACACCGCTGGAATATCATGCATGGTCGGCAGCAGAATATATCAATGAGCATTACAAGCCGAAAAAGGTCTTTATCCTGAAATCGGGTTATAGTGATGACAATAAGTATATTACTCCTTTCAAAAAGGGGATAGATAGCACTAGCAAGCGTAAAACCAAAATCATTGCACCGACCATTGTCCGGGGCAGACTGGATGAATTGGTGCCGCAACTATCAACCACGGAGGAGAATGTATTTGTGGTTCCATCCACCAATCAGCAGTTCCTGATGGTTACGTTACACTCGTTAGATTCACTTGCAAAAAGATATCCGGTTACTTTATTCGGGCATCCAAGCTGGACTAAGTTCGCCTATCTTAAACCTGATCTGCTGCAACGTTTAAAAACGCATATCACTACTACTGATAGAGTCGATTATAAGTCGCCCCAAATACTGGTTTTCATCCGCAATTACCGTAGGGCTTACCGCGCCGAGCCCACGCATTATGCCATGATGGGTTTCGACGAGGGCATGTATTTTGGCGCATTATTGGGGGAAAATCCGGATGACCTGAAAAAACTTGACAAAAAAGATTTTTCCGGATTGCTGAATAAGTATAGATTTATCAAAAAACCGGGGCTCGGCTGGATCAACACCCACGTAAATGTGCTCCAATACAATAATTTTGAGTTAAAAAAGGTAGAATGAAGGCATTGAACCAGCTTAAAACGTTTCAGCGAATATTGGGTAGCTACCCTGCCGAAACGCCCCTAAGTAAGTTTTTGCCTGGCTTCTATCGTCAGAATAAGCAAATGGGATCAAACGACCGGCGTGTGGCCAACCGTTTGATGTATAACTATTTCCGTTTGGGAAAGGCTCTTTATAACACACCTACCGAAGATCGGCTCATTGTAGCCGAATTTCTGTGTAACACGCAGATAAACTCCTTTCTTCAGCATTTTAAACCCGAATGGGCACTTTGCATAGGCTTTGATATTGATGAGAAGCTGAAACTGGTCAAAACCGCTTATCCTGATTTTAAGTTGACCGATGTTTTCCCCTGGTCGGCAGAACTTTCGGAAGGGATTGATAAACAAGCTTTCCTGAAATCCTTTTTTGTTCAGCCTGATCTCTTTATCCGCGTACGAAAAGGTTTTGAGCAGAATGTAAAATCGGTGCTGACCAAGGAGAGTATTACCTTTAAAGATGAAGGCAATGGCTGCTTTTCATTACCTAACGGAACCCGCCTGGAGACACTTTTCCCGCAGCAGAACTTTTTTGAGGTGCAGGACTTATCGTCGCAGCGAACAGCCAATTACTTTAAACCTGAAAAATGGGATGCCTGGTGGGATGCTTGTGCCGCTTCAGGTGGCAAAAGCTTATTGCTGCATGAGTTGGAACCCCATCTGAAACTCGTTGTATCGGACATACGCGAATCAATCCTGGCCAATCTTGATGAGCGCTTTCAACAGGCAGGATTGATCAAATACCAAAAGAAGATATTAGACCTTACCCAAAACGTTGATCCTGAACTGTACAACTATGAGTTCGACGGTATTATCCTCGATGCCCCGTGCAGTGGCTCCGGCACCTGGGGGCGTACGCCTGAAATGATCAGCCAGTTTGAGTCGCAAAAGATCAGCTTTTTTCAAAAGCTGCAGCAAAACATTGCCCGCAACGTGGTGAAATATCTTAAACCAGGGAAGCCGCTTATTTATATCACCTGCTCGGCATTTAAGGCAGAAAACGAAGCTAATGTTGATTTCCTGGCAAAGGAAGTTGGCTTAAAGCTTGAACAGCAAATTATATTAAAAGGCTACGAAAGCAAAGCGGATACGATGTTTGTGGCGAGGCTGGTGAGATGATGTGTGGATGTGCAGATTTTCGCATTGTCTCTGACTGAATAATCATTTGCACATTCGTATATCCTCGCAACTGCACATCTACAAGTGCGTATTGCTCCTAAACAATTTAATTGCAATAGCCAATAATATCACCCCAAATGCTTTGCGAAGAATGTTTAACCCTGTCTTACCCAGCAGATGTTCGAGCCATTTTACATTCTTCAGTACCAGGTATACAAACATTGTATTTAGTACGATGGCTACCACAATATTTTGTGTTTGATATTGCGATTTGAGTGATAGCAAAGTGGTCATGGTACCGGCACCTGCAATAAGCGGGAAAGCCAGCGGAACAATGGATATGGTTTCGGGCATTTCTTCCTTAAAGAACTTGATGCCGAGTATCATTTCCATCGCTATAAAAAATATCACCAGCGATCCGGCAATCGCGAAGGATTGTATATCCAATCCGATCAGGTCGAGCAGTTCATTACCTGCAAATAAGAAGCCGATCATCAATATCAACACCGCAACAGACGCTTTTTCTGACTGTATATGACCCGCTTTCTGACGCAATTCAATGATCACCGGGATGGCCCCCAGTATATCGATGATAGCAAACAGGATCATCGTAACCGATATGATCTCTTTCAAAACAAAAGGGTGCATAAGCCTCTAATTAAGTACTGTGAACGGACACACAAATAAAAATAGCAATTATGTAAATGTGATAAAAAGAATAACATGATTTACAATCCATTAATAATATTATTTAACGTGTTGTTTTGACACTTCTAATATTTAAATAATATTATTATAATATAATCAAACCCCGCAACCAATTACTATCAAAATCGTAAAAGCACTGAAATAAAACCCATTACAAATTTATGAATGAAGTAAATACATCCGTGCTGGTGATTGACGACGAGGAGATGGTGCGTGATAATATCGAGGACATTTTGATGCCTCATGGCAAGTCGGAAGAGCAAAGCAATATCGACAGTGCCTTTGATATCTTATTTGGCAGCCCCAAGCCTTTGTTGCTCACCCGTACCAAATGTATTCCCGCCTTTACCGTCGACAAAGCATCGAACGGTATGGAAGGTGTTAAAAAAGTCAAAAAAGCGATTGAAGCCGGCAACCCTTATGCTGTGATCTTTTTAGATATGCGCATGCCCGGATGGAATGGTCTGGAAACAGCTGTTGAAATCAGGAAATATGATGCCAAAGCAGAAATCATTTTTGTTACCGCCTACAGCGACCGCTCTATTGACGAGATCGTAGAGCAGGCCGGGCAAAACGTGGGTTATCATTGCAAGCCCTATGCCCCTGAAGAGATCATTCAGCTTGCAACAAAAGCTGTAACCGACTATAACAAACTTCGTAACCTGGAAAAATTGATCGAGTCAATTTCATCGATAGGTTTAAGTAAAAATCAACTTAATTCTTTACTAAAAAACATATTGGAGCAGCTTGCCGGTTCGCTGGATAGCGATATGGCGTTGATAGGGAAGTTGGATAAAGAACTTAACTACGAAAAGATACTTTCTATAGGAGCTATTGAAGAGAGAGTAGATGTGGACCAGTTAGCCGAAAGAGTTAAAAACTCAGGCATTGAAAAGGATGAGGTAGTGCAGTTAGACGAGATGGTGCTGGCACGCCTTGAAAACTATTACGTGTTTACGCTGCTACAAAAGGAGGAGAAGCTGAAAACAGAAAAAATGTATCTGTTAAAGCTATTTGTACAAAACGCTGCACAGGCCATTCGTAATGCTGAATTGAATGAAAAACTGATCCGCAAGGAGAAGCTATCTGCGGTAGGTCAGGTGATTGGTATGGTAATGCACGATCTGCGCACACCTATCAAAAACATCAAGTTTATGACAGATATGATGCGTCAGGAAAGTGACGGCAATGAACTGATCGATATGATCGACCAATCAGCGGAACAGGCGTCTAATATATTTGAAGACTTCCTTGACTTTTTGAAAGAGATACCCGTACAAAAAATGCCCGTTGACCTGAATAAGGTTGTAAATGAAGCCATCGAGCTGGCTAAAAGTCACGAGGGATGGTCAAACATCACCATTCATTCTTATTTGCCTGACGGACAGTTTATTCCCGGAGATGAAAGCAAATTAAGAAGAGTGATCAGCAACCTGGTTAACAATGCTGCCGATGTTTTGCATGATCATAAGGTAACTGAACCTACTATACATATTTCCGGCTGGGTTGAGAACAAGCATCTGATGCTGGTGATCTGCGATAATGGCCCCGGCATCCCAAAAGACATATTGAGCACCTTGTTTGAACCATTTGTGACCAAAAATAAACGCTGCGGAACTGGTTTAGGTTTGGCTATTGTTAAGCAATATATAGCGGCGCATGGCGGAAAAATCGGCGTCAGCAATAATAACGGTGCTATCTTCACTATCGCGTTGCCACTATAAGTTCGCTAATGTCAAGTACCGTTTTAAATAAAAAGTCGACGAAAGACAGTCAGCAACTATCTGCTCGTAAGGAAACCACCAAACAATACCGGCAATTACTTATCATGTCGAAAACCGGTGCCTGGGAATATTTTCCTGCTACCGGAACGGTTGACTGTAATGATATCTACTTCTCTATGCTGGGAAGGGATATTAACGATTACAGAATGAGTTTAAATGAAGCATGGACCAACCTGCTTCATCCCGAAGACCGCGCCGATGCGATGCGGAAATTTACCGAATACCTGGAGAATCCAACCGGTATGTATGAATGCGAATTCCGTATGCTTCACGCTGATGGCAAATGGGTTTGGATATATTCAAGAGGGGGCCTATTGAAGGCCGATGACAATAAAGGAACTGTAAGTATCATTGGCACCCATGTAGACATAACCGAGCAGAAGCAAGCGCAGGAAGAGATTCAGCGTGACCGTATATTGCTGCGCACACTAATAGACAATCTGCCTGATACTATTTACGTGAAAGATGCTGAAGGGCGAAAAATCATAGCCAACAGAGCCGATGTGGCTACTATCGGCGCCAGGTGCGAAGCTGATGTGATTGGCAAAACGGACCTGGAATTGTTTCCCAACAGTATAGGTTTGCGCGGATACAAGGACGATATGGAGGTTTTACGTACCGGTGAGCCATTAGTAAACCGGGAGGAATTTCTTTACAACGACAAGGGTGAAAAGTTTTGGTTGTCAACCTCTAAAGTTCCGGTTTATGACGAACATGGCAATATCATCCGTATACTGGGACTGGGGCACAACATCACCGAACGAAAGCGTGCCGAAGAAGCCCTTAATAAACTTAATCAGGAGCTGGCAGCGCAATCTGAAGAATTAAAAATATTGAATAGCCAACTTCTGCTTCAACAGGAGCAGGAACTGGAGAAAGCTATTGCACAAGGTAAATTCGAGATCGCATCAGAGGTTTTGCATGATATTGGAAATGCCCTGGTAGGTTTCGGCTCTTATCTGACAAGAATTAACCGGGTGGCGGAAAGCAATAACCTGGAAAGTATACGCAACCTGGGTACTTTCCTTAAAACACAGCAGGCAGCTATCGGAACAGCTATTGGCGCTGATAAGGCAGCCGCTCTGGTGTCGATTACTGAAGGCATTGCTAAAGCCCAAGGCGATAATCAGAAGGAAGTAAGTACAGCTATTGGTGAATTATTAAACATCGTTTCACACATACAGGAAATACTGAATATACAGCGCCAATCGGTGCGTAATCATAATGGCACACATGAGCGAAAACCGGTAAACCTGGGGGGTATTATTGATGATTGCAGGTCGATGCTTTTTGCCTCCTTCGATAAGAAGGGGGTAAAATTCAACGTCAACATAAAACCTGGTAATTACGTGATCAAAGGTGATCATACCAAACTAATGCAGGTAATGCTGAATGTAATTAAAAATAGTTTGGAAGCGATCGATATGGAACGCGACACTAAGTGGATCTCAGTTGCAATGGAATCAACCGGTGAATATATTCTATTGAAGATCGCTGACAATGGCCAGGGGTTTGATGAAAAGACGAGCGAACATTTCTTCGAACGTGGATTTACTACCAAAAAGAAAGGCACCGGGCTTGGCTTATACAATTGCCGGTCGATAGTAGAAAGCCACGAGGGAACATTTAATATCAGCAGTGACGGACCAGGGCTTGGTGCTGTTACAACTATAACATTTGCTTTACAGAACGCCTAAACTTTATCAATTGGGATGCTGAGCGTTCAGCAGCAAGTTCTTTAAACGCAAAAAGGCCTCCCCAGAATAGGGAGGCCTTACTATTTTATAGTAATACTTTACTTTAACTTTTCGAAATCTGAAGCAATGGGCAATGAATCGCCTGCGCTGCCCAATTTACTGTTTTTTGTGCCGTAGCTGAAATAGATGATCAGACCAATTACCAGCCATGCCAGGGCACTCAACTGTGTAGATAACGGCAAGCTAATGATCATCGCCAAACAAATAATAATACCCAATATAGGAACCAGCGGAACCAAAGGTGTTTTAAATGGCCTTACCATAGTAGGGTTTGTTTTTCTGAGCAGCATTACCCCGATACATACCAGCACAAATGCGAACAAAGTACCTATTGAAGTCAGGTCTCCCGCGATGCTTTCAGGTAAAAAGGCTGCAAACAGGCCAACAAAAATAAATAATATCATGTTGCTCTTGTAAGGTGTACGGAATTTAGGATGCAGATCGGAAAATACTTTTGGCAACAAACCATCTGTTGACATGGTATAGAACACCCTTGACTGCCCTAATAACATTACCAGGATGACTGATGAGAAACCGGCTAATATTGCAATGGTTACTAAAGTTGATAACCAGCCGAATCCATGCATATAAGTGCTTATTGCATAAGCTACTGATGCTTCTTTACCAGCATGCATAAAATCCTGGTATGGTGCAACGCCTGTTAATACCCACGAGAACAGGATATACAGAACAGTACAAACCACTAACGAACCTAGAATACCGATCGGCATATCACGTTTTGGATTTTTAGCTTCCTGGGCTGCAGTAGAAACCGCATCGAACCCGATAAAGGCAAAGAATACAATGCCTGCCCCGGTAAGTACTCCTCCCCATCCGTGATTAAAGAACGGCGCGTACGAATAGGATGTGCCATCCGGTAATGTCGCGTTAGGAGCATTAGCAGGGATTAAATAAGGTGTGTGGTGAGCAGGATTAATGTACTGCCAACCTATTGCGATAAACACTAATACGATAGCCACCTTTACAAATACGATGATCGCGTTAACAGTAGCTGATTCCTGCGTACCTTTTATCAATAATGCCGAAAGCAAAAATAATATAAATAGTGCAGGAAGATTGATTACGCCCTGGTGGGTTACTCCGGCCGCATCAATTGCCTTTTCCAGAGGAGAATGGCACCATTCGAACGGTATTCGCCCTCCGAGCAGTTTGTTCGCATATTCACTCCAACTTATAGATACTGTAGCGGCACCCAGTGCATATTCAAGTACCAAAGCCCAGCCGATTATCCAGGCAACAATTTCGCCCATCGTAGCATAAGCATAGGTGTACGCACTACCGGCAATTGGGATAATAGATGCAAACTCTGCATAACAAAGTCCTGCAAAAGCACAGCCAACAGCTGCAATGATAAATGAAATAGTAACGGCAGACCCGGCATGCGCTCCGGCTGCAGCTGCGGTCCTCACGAAAAGACCGGCACCAATAATGGCTCCAATACCAAGAGCGATCAGGCTGCCTGCGCCAAGCGTGCGTTTCAGACTGCCGTGCCCCTCCTCAGGAGTGGCCATCAGTTGTTCAAGAGATTTTTTTACAAATAAACCCATTATAAGATCAGTTTTGTTTTATTGAGATAAAATCAGTTTTTTTCAAACGTACTTAAATTTATTGAAAATCTAAAGTAGGCATAAAACTGAGGGAGATCGGCATATTTTTTCAATTATTGTGTAAAACCAAACAAAAAAGGAGCCCTGTTTTGAGCTCCTTTTATCAAAAAATTATATCTGATTAACCTTTTTTGTCTACTTTAAAGGCATTAACATGCATTGACTGCACCCTGATCTCCTTTTTAACCTGATGATCAATGCTTGCTGATTTTTGAACATTAGCATTTAAATGCGGCGCAATTACCAATGAAACGATAGACATCAGTTTGATCAAAATATTCATTGACGGGCCCGAGGTATCTTTGAACGGATCACCTACAGTATCACCGGTTACTGATGCCTTATGCGGTTCCGATTTTTTATAAAACATTTCACCGTTGATCTCTACACCTTTTTCGAATGACTTTTTAGCATTATCCCATGCACCGCCTGCGTTGCTCTGAAATAAACCCATCAATACTCCTGAAACGGTCACACCTGCCAGCATTCCGCCTAAAACCTCAGGACCGAAAGTAAAGCCCACAATGATCGGGGTAATTAATGCTATCATACCTGGTGCTACCATTTCGCGGATAGATGCTTTGGTTGAAATGGCCACGCATTTTTCGTACTCAGGCTGTGCTTTATACTCCATAATACCGGGTATTTCGCGGAACTGGCGGCGAACTTCTTCTACCATTGCCATGGCTGCACGCCCCACCGCTGATATAGCCAGCGACGAGAAAATAAATGGAATCATCCCGCCAACAAATAAACCGGCCAGCACCGGCGCCTTGTAAATATCAATATGTTCAATGCCTGCTACACCTACAAAGGCTGCAAATAAAGCCAGTGAGGTTAAGGCTGCTGATGCAATAGCGAAACCTTTACCAGTGGCAGCAGTAGTGTTGCCCACAGCATCCAGGTTATCTGTGCGGTGACGAACTTCTTCAGGCAGACGGCTCATTTCGGCTATTCCACCTGCATTATCTGCTATCGGCCCAAATGCATCGATAGATAACTGCATGGCCGTGGTTGCCATCATGCCTGCTGCCGCTATCGATACACCATATAAACCTGCGCAATAATATGATCCGTAAATACCGGCAGCCAATACTAAAATCGGCAACACGGTTGATTCCATACCTACAGCCAAGCCGCCTATAATATTGGTGGCATGACCTGTTGACGACTGACGAATGATACCTAACACCGGGCGTTTGCCCATTGCAGTATAGTATTCAGTGATCATGGACATCAAAGTACCTACCACCAAACCAACCACAATGGCGCCATAAACACCATTTCGGGTAAAATGAGAAGCACCTTCCTTCAATACACCACTCGCTTCGTCACGAATCATATGTAGGTCATCAGCTGGCAACATCCATTGCACTACGAAATAGGTAGCAATAGCAGTTAAAATAATGGATGCCCAGTTACCAATATTCAATGCTTTTTGAACGCTGTCCGTTTCATTTTTTATTTTAACAAATGCTGCACCTACGATCGAGAAGATCAAACCTAAACCGGCGATAACCATCGGCAACAATACCGGAGCGATACCTCCGAAATTATCGTGCGATGCCACTTCTCGACCAAGTACCATGGTTGCCAACATAGTTGCCACGTAGGAGCCAAATAAGTCGGCACCCATACCTGCAACATCACCCACGTTATCGCCAACGTTATCAGCAATGGTTGCAGGGTTACGCACATCATCCTCGGGAATACCGGCCTCTACCTTACCTACAAGGTCGGCACCTACGTCAGCCGCTTTAGTATAAATACCGCCGCCCACACGTGCAAACAAAGCGATAGATTCGGCCCCCAATGAAAATCCGGCTAAAACATCCAGTGCCCTTGCCATATCTTCACCGTTAACCGTGCTACCGGCAACATTTTTAACATACACGGTATAGAATACAATAAAAAGAGAGCCTAAACCGATAATGGCTAAACCGGCAACACCTAAACCCATCACGGTGCCACCTGTAAACGACACTTTTAGTGCTTGAGCCAAACTGGTACGTGCAGCCTGTGTAGTGCGAACATTTGCTTTGGTAGCGATACGCATACCGATAAAACCCGCAAATGCTGATAAAAATGCGCCGCAAATAAATGATACAGCTATTACCGGGCTCGAAGTAGCAACAGTAGTGCCGGACCAGGCCAGCAATATGGCAGCAACTGCTACGAAGTAGCTCAGAATTTTCCACTCTGCTTTCAGGAAGGCCATCGCACCATCGGCAATATGGCCTGAAAGTTCGGTCATTGCGCCATCGCCCGCGTCCTGTTTGGTAACCCATGATGATTTACCCAGCATAAACAGGATGCCGATAAAACCCATGATTGGAATAAAGTAAATTAGGTTATTGTACAAAAAATCCATGTTAAAAAATTTGGTTTATAATTGATTGTATTTTAGAGTGATTGACTGCAAAAATAATTGGACAGGGCAAAATAGCAAATTTAATTTCTTTACCATGCATAGCCCGATTATAAAATTTTTAAATAGCTTAGAGGTTTCAACTTAACTGACTTCATGAAGGAAACGCAACCATCACAAATGAAACATGAGCTTGGCCTGCTCGACGGCACCATGCTCGTCGCAGGGTCGATGATCGGCTCGGGGATATTTATTGTAAGCGCCGATATTACCCGCAACGTGGGCTCAGCCGGGTGGCTCATCGCTGTTTGGCTTATCACAGGATTTATGACCTTGACTGCCGCCCTAAGTTACGGTGAGCTGAGCGGTATGTTCCCTAAAGCTGGCGGACAATATGTTTATTTGAAAGAAGCCTACAACAAGTTGATTGGCTTTTTATATGGATGGAGTTTTTTCGCGGTGATCCAGACAGGAACTATTGCGGCTGTTGGGGTTGCTTTCTCCAAGTTTACAGCATACCTTGTTCCAGCTGTGAGCGAAGATCATATTTTTTTCAATCTCGGCTTCGTGAAGATCAGTGCGGCACAAATTGTATCAATTTTTATCATCATCATCCTTACCTATATCAATACGCGTGGTGTAAAAAGCGGAAAGATCATTCAAACCATTTTTACACTAACCAAACTGCTTAGTTTATTTGGTTTGATCATCTTCGGATTGGTTTCGTTAAGCAAAGGCACCTGGCACATGAACTGGAGCGATGCCTGGCAATTACATAAACTAAACACTGATGGCTCTTTTGTAGAATATACCACAGCCGCCGCATTTGGCGCTATAGCAGCATCAATGGTAGGTTCTATCTTCAGCAGCGACTCATGGAACAGCGTTACTTTTATTGCCGGGGAGATGAAAAATCCTAAACGGGATGTTGCGCTCAGCTTGTTTTTTGGTACAATGATCGTAACCCTCATTTATGTTGCTGCTAATGTGATGTACACTTCCGTTCTACCCTTACATGATATAGCAACTGCTGAAAAAGACCGCGTAGCGGTTGCGGCATCGCATGTGATATTTGGCAACGGAGGGACTTATGTTATTGCTGTCATGATCATGATCTCCACCTTTGGCTGTAACAACGGGTTGATATTTGCCGGAGCAAGGGTGTATTATACTATGGCAAAAGATGGCTTGTTCTTCAAACAAACAGGTACGCTTAATAAATACGCCGTACCGGAATTTGGGTTGTGGATACAGGCGGTGGTAGCTTCCATTTTATGCCTGAGTGGAAGGTATGGTGACTTATTGGACATGATATCATTTGTAGTAGTAGTTTTTTATGTATTGACTATAATTGGGATCTATAAGCTCAGAGTAACCAGGCCCGATGCTGAGCGTCCCTATAAGGCATTCGGTTATCCTGTTTTACCCGCTATATACATAGTAATGGGTATTGCCTTTTGCGTTTTACTTCTTATTTATAAACAATCCTATACATTATTTGGATTGGGCATTGTATTACTAGGCATTCCAATTTATTTTATTGCTCAAAGGAATTCTACTAATGAGGATCAAAGCATTACTGATATCTAATATTCTGCTGATAGGAGGGATTGCAGGTGCACAAACCCTGCAATCGCGCTTACAGACAGCTTTTAACCGCTTGCAAGCCGATAGTCAATGCAAATATGCTTCGATATCGCTAACAGTCCTCGACGCCAAAACAGGCGAAACTGTTTTTACTGCTAACCCGAATATGGGTTTAGCTACAGCGTCGACGCTGAAGGTCATCACCTCTATCACAGCTTTTAATATTGTCGGCAAGGATTTTCAATACCAAACCCAATTTGGTTACAGCGGAAATATTGCTACCGATGGCACCTTAAATGGCGATCTCATCATTAAAGGCGCGGGCGATCCTACTTTAGGAAGCTGGCAATACAGCGGTCATCATGAAAATGATATTTTGAGTCAACTGGTAGCCGCGATACAGAAAGCTGGTATTAAGAAGATCAATGGGCATGTAGTGGGTGATGATTCTGTTTTCGGAACACAATCCGTTCCCAATGGTTGGATATGGATGGATGTGGGCAACTACTATGGCGCAGGCACTTCAGGGCTTTGCTGGCGCGAAAACCAATTCGACATCAAATTAAAAACGGGGCCGGTAAATACGCCGATAGGTGTAATTAGAACCGTACCAAACACCCCTTATTTGAACTATAAAAGCGAACTCCTAAATGCGCCCTCGGGTACTGGTGACAATGCCTATGCTTATTTACCCGTCCGCACAAAACTGATGTACCTGCGTGGCACTTATGCTGAAGATCAGGAAAAGAAAAGCATATCCGTAGCTGTTCCAGATCCAGCATACGATGCAGCGTATCGTTTAACAGATACTTTAAAGAGATTAGGTTTTGCTATAACTGGCGAACCGGAATCAGTATTGACCTTAAATGCAGCCAGTCAACCTATACCGGCAATCTCAACAAATCTAACTACAATAGCTTCCCCGCAATTAAGCAAGATCATTTATTGGCTCAATCAGAAAAGTATCAATCTGTATGCAGAGCAATTGCTCAAAACCATCGCCTGGAAGTCGGGCAAACAACCTTCTACCGATAACGGCGTAGAGGTGGAGCAGGATTTCTGGAAAGCCCGTGGCATCGATCCAAATTCGTTAAATGTTGTAGACGGCAGCGGCCTGTCTCCCGGCGACCGGGTGACTACTATGACGATGGCAACTGTCCTCAAATCGGCCAAAGGCACTGATTGGTACCCGGATTTTTATGAGAGTCTGCCGGTTTATAACAATATGAAAATGAAAAGCGGCAGTATATTGAATGTCCTCACATATGCAGGTTATCAAACGCGTAACGGTCGCGAGCTTTGCTTTTCTATAATGGTGAATAATTTTAATGGTTCATCCAGGGGAATTAAGGAGAAGATATTTAGGGTGTTGGATGAGTTGAAGTAGGTTGTGTTAATTTGATTGGGGTTCAATTGATGTATAGTCCGCTCCTAGCGGTGTAATACCTTATTTAGCGCTGCCTATCTCAGATAACCCCATACAAAGCGCCACCCTTCTCCCCCATTTTATCTATAGTTTTTTCCACGTTCGGATCTTTTTCCAATACAGGTGCATGATGAGGTTTAATACGGGCGTCAATGATCAGCGGGCCGTTACAGCCCCAGTGTTTATGCTCGGTAAAACTGTCGATGCCATAAATGTCGTGTGAAGGATTGCTGCGGGTAAAGGTTACCCATACAAAATTATTGATACTTTGAGCGGTAAAATCAGCGTCGTCGCATAATACCAGCAATGGCAAACTATTTAAATCCTGGTCGCGCAAGTGTTCATCCAGAATTTCCAAAACAATCGGCAGATCACTGTTTTTTATATTTTTAGGAACTTCAATAGCGAGTACCCCCGGCATCACCATTTTAAATTTCTCAAATGGTCGCGGCAAAGTAAATCCGGCAGGGGGCTCGTTCCACAATTCCCTTTTGATTCCTCCCGCTACCGCCACTGCAACTTTACTACCAGAATTCAATCCGCTGCCACTATAGTCAAGTGTATCGATGGTAGTTTTGGTATAAAAATGCAGATCGCGGATAAGATCAATCCGTTGAAGCACATGTTTCAGGAAGCCGCCAATATCATTCACGCTTAAATCAGGGTCATCTTCTTTCGCGACAATAAACAGATACTTAGCCAGACTTAATTGTCCCTTTCCTAAAATCTGGTTTGCGATGGTTAGTATTTCCTGTGGCTTACGTTCATTAAGATAGGGAGTGTATCGCTCGCTGCCAATGGCAAACAAAAGAGGGTGCACGCCCGCAGCATCTACCGCATTAACTGCGTGCAACCCGGGTATTTCTTTCGGAATAGCTGCCCCGGTTATCTCATGGATCAGCGCTCCAAAGCTGGTATCTTCCTGAGGTGGCCGGCCAACCACCGTAAACGACCAGACGGCATCCCGGCGATGATACACATTATGCACCTTCATCAGCGGAAATGGATGCGTCAGACTGTAATATCCTAAATGATCGCCGAATGGCCCCTCGGGTTTGTTATCGTGCGGCATAACTGTTCCAGTGATCACAAAATCAGCATCTGCCGAAATGCAAAACCCTTCATCATCATAAAAATAGCGAAAGCGCCTCTTGCCCAATGCTCCAGCAAAGGTCATTTCCGATAAACCCTCTGGCAAAGGCATCACTGCAGCTACCGGATGCGAAGGCGGTCCGCCGACAAAAATGCTCACCTTTAATGGCTGCCCTTTTGCATTTGCTTTGGTTTGGTGCACGCCTATACCGCGATGTATCTGGTAGTGTAAACCTATCTCTTTATCGTTAATATAATCGTTCCCTGCCAATTGGATACGGTACATACCCAGGTTGGCATCCATAATCCCGGGCTTATCGGCATCCTCGGTATATACCTGTGGCATTGTAATGAACGGGCCGCCGTCCTTAGGCCAGTTTACTATTTGTGGCAAGTCACTTATCCGTGTTTTCCCAAAACTAACAGGCGAGTTGCCGCTCACCTTCATAGGTAAAGCAGACAATGCCGTCAATCCAACATGCGCATATTTAAAAGGGTGCTTAATAGCTTTGATTGGATTATTCTTCAGCTCAACCAATGTCTTTACCTGCTCCAGTGTATCCCTGAAAATAAAACGGGAGCGCTCAAGTGTCCCGAATAGGTTAGAAACAGCAGGGAATTTGCTGCCTTTTACATTTTCGAAAAGAATTGCCGGCCCCTGGTGTTCAAATACCCGCAAATGGATGGCCGCCATTTGCAGATATGGGTCTACCTCTTCCTTAATACGTATTAAATGACCATTTTTTTCGAGATCGGCAATGCAGGCTTGTAAACTTGGATAACCCATTGACAGGTGGAGTATTTAATTGCCAAAAGTAACCAAAAAATGAAGCTTTAAGCTATATCGATCTCCTTATCCAAATAAACATCCTGTATGGTGTGCAGAAAATCCACCCCTTCTTTAAACGGACGCTGGAATGCCCTGCGACCAAGGATCAATCCCGTGCCTCCTGCGCGCTTATTCACTACGGCATGCTTTACCGAATCGGCCAGGTCTGATGCACCTTTTGATTCACCGCCTGAATTGATCAACCCTGCCCTGCCCATATAGCAATTGGCCAGTTGATAACGGCACAGATCTATCGGATGATCGGTAGCTAATTTGGAATACATCAGCGGGTCACTTTTTGAAAAATTGATGGCGGTAAAACCGCCGTTCACGTCGGCCATTTTTTGTTTAATAATATCTGCCTGGATCGTAACCCCAATGTGATTGGCCTGACCAGTAAGATCGGCGGATGTTTCATAATTCACGCCGTCTTTTTTGAAGGCATTATTACGCGTATAGCACCATAAAACGGTAGCCATACCCATTGAGTGTGCCTCTTCGAAAGCCTGGGCAACTTCAACTATCTGCCTGTCCGAATCCTCAGACCCAAAATAAATAGTCGCGCCAACGGCCGCAGCGCCCAAATTCCAGGCGTCTTTCACCGTACCGAACATCACCTGTTTGTATTTGGTGGGGTAAGTCAATAGCTCATTATGATTTAATTTAACCAGGAAAGGAATTTTATGAGCGTATTTTCTCGACATCATGGCCAAATTACCAAAGGTGGTGGCTACGGCACTGCAATCTGCTTCGATAGCCAGTTTGATGATGTTTTCCGGATCGAAATAAAGCGGGTCTTTCGCAAAAGATGCACCGGCTGTATGCTCTATCCCCTGGTCGACAGGGAAAATGGAAAGGTAACCTGTATTTGCCAGGCGGCCATGCCCATACATCGCCTGCAGGTTGCGCAAAACCTGCGGATTACGGTTGGTTTGAGCAAAAACTTTGTCCACGAAATGCGGTGAAGGCAAATGCAGCTGTTCTTTTGGAAATGTTTTGCATTTGTGGGTAAGCAGGTCTTTAGCCTGGTCGCCCAGCAGGTCGATTATTTTCTTTGATGCCATAACGCAGGTATTTGTAATGTACATGCAAATTACGGTATGTTCCGGCCATTCAGGATATTTTTTACTAAATATCTGACCCCGAAAAACAATTGTTACATTTGAACTCTCATTAATCCTGTCTCCTCATGTCGGTAATAGTATTTACTGTTATTCTATTGCTTGGTTCTTATTTTGCAGGCCTGCTTGGTTCGCTGACAGGTTTGGGTGGAGGCTTTATAATTATTCCACTACTTACACTTCTGCTTAGGGTTGATATCCATTATGCTATTGGCGCTTCGCTGGTATCGGTTATCGCTACCTCCTCCGGATCAGCAGCTGCATACGTAAAAGAAGGTATCACCAATATCAGGCTGGGCATGTTTTTGGAAATTGCAACCACTGCAGGGGCTTTTACAGGTGCTGTGTTGGCAATTTATGTTCCTACACACTTCATTGCTATTTTATTTGGGCTGATACTCATTTTCTCAGCGGTCATATCCCTCCGTAACCGGGCAGAACAAATAGTGCATAAAGAAACATTCCTGTCAAAAAAATTACGACTTGGAGGTAACTATCCCGCAAACGGTGGTGCCATTGAGTATGGTGTAAGTAATATTGCAGGCGGCTTCTTTATGATGGTTTTTGCAGGTATTATTTCCGGTTTGCTTGGTGTAGGTTCGGGAGCGCTGAAGGTTGTTGCTATGGATGGCATTATGCGCATACCGTTTAAAGTATCTACTACCACCAGCAATTTCATGATCGGTGTCACTGCAGCCGCAAGTGCGGTAGTTTATTTGCAACGTGGTTATATTCATCCGGGCATTGCCATGCCGGTAGTGATTGGTGTACTATTGGGCGCAATCAGCGGTTCTAAAATATTAGTGCATACGTCATCTTCCAAGTGGCTACGCTGGGTTTTTGCTATTGTAGTTACTGTATTGTCAATCCAAATGATCTATAATGGAATCAAAGGAAACATATAACTCACCTATTCCCCTTGAAGAAAATCAGCAAAAGGGCAAATCCAGTCTTAAAGATAAAGACATTCAAGTAATTATTGGCTGGATATTACGGGGAGGAGTTGCTGTTTCTATGATTCTTGTTTTTATTGGCGGTGTATTCTTTGTATACCGGCATGGCTACAGTATGCCGGATTACAAGACATTTAAGGGCATCCCTTTTTTCGTTCAAAATATCGGAGGAATTCTCAATGGCGTTATTATGCTAAAAGGTCAGGCAATTATTCAGTTGGGAATTATTTTGCTGATTGCCACTCCTGTAATACGGGTTGCATTTTCAGCTGTAGCGTTTTTGATGGAGAAGGACTATCTCTATACTGTTATCACCCTCATCGTATTGTTAATCATCATCGCCAGCATGATTAGCGGCAATGCGGGTTAAGAAAAGTGCCTATTAATTCTCCGCACTCCCGCTGAGCCTCTTTTGTTCTTCAGTAGTTTTAGTTTTCGCTCTTACAGGGCTTGAACCAAAGTGATATGTAAATGTAGCCGTAACGAATCTTGATCCTACTTTGTCTCGCGAGTAAATATCCAGCCCGTTGAAGGTTGTAGTGTATTTATTAAAGTAACTGTTAAACACATCACTGACTGCGAGCCTTATAGCACCTTTATTATTTAAAATTGCATACCGCAATCCAACGTTCGTCCACGCCAGGTATTTGTACTGACTAATAACAAAATAAGTAGGCGATTCATAATCATTCACCAATTGGGCGCTTAACTTTGATGTCAGCTTAAAATTTTGGGCGATATTAATATTTGCATTATTGGTGCTTTTGTCCGTTACATTATAATTCTTGTAAACATACCGCTCGTGCGACGCATCGATCTGAGCATCAACGTGCCACCAGGGGGTTAGATCAATCGGAAGATTGAATTCAATCATGTATTGATAGCGGGTTCCTAAATTAGCCTTTATGGTAACATATTGGTCAGTTAACTTATCCTGGTCAAAAATGGTTTGATAGTAATTATTGGTAATGATCGCGCTCAAACTTACCCGGTATTTATCTGCAATAAAATCAGATATCCGATATGTGTTTATGAAATCAGGGCGAAGAAACGGATTGCCTGTACTAGAGTAAAACTGATCAACATAGCTTATAAAAGGATTTAGATCCTGGTAATTAGGACGCCCGATTGTGCGCGAATACGATAAAGTGAGCAAATTGTTTTTATCTATCTGCTGACTTAACTGGGCATTCGGGAACAGGCTAAAATAGCTGCTATCGGCGTGCCTCGCCGGATTGACAGATTCCGCCGTAAAATGGGTGTGCTCTCCCCGTAAGCTTATTGTAAGATTTGTACTATTACTCAATTTACTTTCCAGCTCCAGATATGCAGCATCAACTCTCTCTGTGTAAACGAAATGGTCCGTTCTCGTACTATCTACTACATACTGACTATTTTTTTGCGTGTCAAAGTCGATCTGGTTATCATTGCTTACCCGGCTGCTTTTAGCACCTAAATCTAAACGGGTATTTTTTGCTAATGCCTGGCTAAAATCAATATTAGCCGATTTGATAGTAATATGTGAAGGGGAGTTATCTCTGTAAAAAATAGGATCATTCTCGTTTTGACCCGCTGCATTAAAAAAGTCGTTCCGTAGATTTTCCAGTGATTTGCGGCGATAATCTGAATAATCTGCGTCAGCCGATAAGACACTTTTTCCAGCCTTATCCAGATCGATCTTATAATTCAGGTTATAGTTGATGTTGTTGAGAGTCCTGTTGATTATAGACAGCGATTTGATACTTGAGTCGCGTACCCCATTGGTTGAAATATAAGTGGTATTTCTTTTATCAATATCAGCATTGTTATAAAAACCATTTACCAGGAAACCAATAGTTTGGCGCTGGCTAAGATCGTAATCGGCACCAAGACTAAAGTTGTGGTTGCTTGTTTTAACATCCGCATCATAATCAAGGTAAAAATTATTTATCAGCCCGTTATTATCAATAAATCTGTTTGTTCTGATAGTGTGTGGTATGCTGTTATTCGAATAATTGTATGATGCAAAAAGGTTAAGCTTTTCGGTACGCAAATTATAGTTGACACCCGAATTAAATTTGTATTTATCGCCGTAAGCTGCACTTTCGGTAAACGATACGTTTGATCCCTGGGATTTCTTTTCCTTCAATATTACATTGATCATCCCGCCAGCCCCGGTTGAACCATATTTGACACCTGCATTGTCGATCAGCTCAATCTGACTGATACTGCTTCCCTGGTAATTTTTCAGAAAATTGGTGAGTTCTTCGCCACTAAGTAATATTGGTTTACCATTTATTGCTATCAACGCCCTTTGACCGCCATGATAAAGCACTTCATCGTTAACTATTTTTACTCCTGGTGATGTATTCAGAATATCATAAAGTGAGGCCCCTGAAGCCATAATGTTCTGCTCCACATTCAGTACGCTCTTGTCTTTTCTTACTTCAACAAAATCTTTTCTGCCGGCTATAACCACTTCACCCAACTGAGTGGGCGATTGCCTGATAGAGATAAACCCGATATCCCTGCTTTTCCCTTCTTCAACCTCGTACGGCCCCGAATAGGATTTAATAAAGTTAAGTTTGGTTATAAACACCAAATACTTTCCTTTACTGATGTTGCTGAAAAGAAATATACCTGATTTATTGCTTATTGTAGATTTTACCACTAATGAATCGCCATAATTCAATAATACTACCGTCGCTTCATCAACCAGCCCTTTATCCGAATACACTTTGCCAACCAACGCTGAGGAAGGCGTTTGCGCATATGATAGGGCACATGCACATGTAACTAGTATGGCAAACAAGCATCCGGTAAGAATTCTCATTAATTGAGGGCGTGTAAAGGTTTATTCAATAATCTGTGGTTTAAATACGGCACAATATAGCAACTAAAAATTGCATTCTGATAAATTGCGACCCCGTTTTTTAACGGTAAATTAATAATACAGTTACGTAAAACTATTATTTAAAAAAAACTTTATGCAAACAACAAAAAAGTTCTTTCTAATATAATTTACGCCGTTAAATATTTCCCAAAATATGGTTTCATTAACCATCTCAAACCGAATTAAATATGAGCGTTTGAATTTATATCGCCCGAGACATTATATTTGTTTCCCGATCATCCATAAAATGAAGAAAATTTTACTTCTGTCAATTACAGTTCTACTTACAATAACTGCCTTTGCGCAAAACGAATCATCAGACGAAACTCCGGTAAATTATAAAAATCTGTCAGGAAATATACACGGCACACTGACCATGCCTAAAAATATTTCAGCAAAAATTCCGGTTGTACTTATCGTTGCCGACTCAGGCCCTACCGACCGGAATGGCAATAATGAGCAAACCGGGTTGAATGGCAACATGTACAAATTATTGGCAGAAGGGCTGGCAAAAAATGGTGTTGCTTCGGTGCGTTTTGATAAAAGGATGGTGGGAGAAAGCAAAACAGCCAACAAACTGGAAGACCTGCGATTTGACGATTATGTTGATGATGCTGTTGGGTTAATTGGCATACTGAATGACGATCAGCGCTTCTCAAAAATTGTTATCCTGGGGCATGGCGAAGGTGCCTTAGCTGCGATGCTTGCCGCACGAGACCAACCGGTTAAAGATATCATTTCTATCAACGCCACCAGCGAACAGGGCGATAAATTGATGACTGAACAATTTAAGTCAAAACCCCAATATCTGCAAGATGAATTTAAGACACTACTGGATAGCATGAAGAGAGGCAAGACATTTGACAATGTCGACCTGGCAATGTACCCCCTGGTAAGTACTGCAAAGCAGAAATATTTGATGTCATACTTTAAATACCCTCCGCTACGGGTTATAAAAATGATGAAAGTACCTACGCTTATTATACAGGGAACAACTGATCTACAGGTAAGCGTTGCTGATGCCGAAAAGCTGAAGAAAGCAAAATCAGATGCTACGCTGATCACGATAAAAGGCATGAACCATATTATGAAGGAAGCGCCGGCAGATAAAGATGCGAATATGGAGACTTATGCGAACCCCGCTTTACCGTTAAAAGCTGAATTGGTGCCCGATATAGTGGATTTTATTAAAAAGAATTGATTTTTTAAGCCTGAAGCCTTGAGTCAAAAGTCTTTTCCTGGACTTATGACTTAAGACTACCAACTTTATACTTGCGGCTCAGAACTACTTCCAGTCTCCAAGCATTCTCCTGATCACGATGATCTCGGCCGTATGGTAAGCGTTATGATCAGCTATTTGCAGTGCTTCGCGTAATATACTTTGACCATCGCCATGCGGGATTGCTTGATAAATGTCCCCGCTCTTTAACAGATTGATAAACTCATCGCGCTCGGCTTTTATTTGCCTCAATGAATCTTCCCATTCAGCGTCATCTTTTGGGGCAACATCTTTAACCCAATACCCTTCGGGCCATTCAGGCGACTCATGCTTCTCGTCCTCGCTAAACTTGAGCATATCCCATTGTGCTATTCGGATGTGCTCCACCAATTGCCAGATTGAATAAGGTAAGTTTGCCGGCTTTTCTCCTCTGAGCTTTGCAGGCAGGCCATTCAAAGCATCATCCAGGCTGGCATGGGCATTGCCGCCGTTCAGGAGTTTTACTAATTCCTCTATTAAAATTTCGTGTTCGCTTTTCATAATTCAATATACAAAGGGGCTGGATTGATGTTTGTGAATTTTATTGTAGTGCGGTGATAAATTAGGCAATTTCATTTAAAAAGTTTTAAGTTTATCGGAACGATTAAAAAATTCTCCGGTGATTAAAAAAACTATAGCTTTTATCCTATTCGTTGCACTTTTTGCTGCCTGTAAAAAAGATGCATCGGTTGGCCCTATCCAGGGTAGTATGGACGATGTTTCTTTTAATAAATATGAAACCTTTTTCCTGGATGAACTTTGGAAACAGTTTCCGGACTGGGGTACCAGCGTAGGTTATCATAAGTATGACTCCATTTTATTGATACCAGACAAAAAAACGCGCGAGAAACAACTGCATTTCGTTAAGGTGCAATTGGATTCGCTGGGCAGATACCAACCCGCTGCCTTTCTGCAAACCAACAAAATGGATTATGCCATGATGCAAAATCAACTGCAGTATATGCAATGGCAAATGGAACAACTAAAGGCTTACGAATGGGACCCGTCGTCTTATAATGTGATAGGAACTTTTGCCTATATTCTGAGTGAACATTATGCGCCGCTGGATAAACGTCTTACTAACTTCTATCAAAAAATGCTCAATGTACCTGCTTATTACAAAGAGGCGGAAAAAGACATTAAAAATCCGGTTGTTGAACTCACCAATCTGGCTATTGAGCAGCACCAGGGAGGTTTAAGCGTTTTTGGAGCTGACTTTGCCGATTCTCTTAAGAAAACCAGGTTACCTGAGGCTACACAAAAACAGATGCTAGACAGGGCGAAATTATGCACCGATGCAATAAATGGCTATACTGAATTTCTGAAAAATCTAAAAAATGATCACCCGCGAAGTTTCAGACTGGGTAAGGATTTGTATGACGACAAATTCAAATACGAAATACAAGCTTCGGAAACAGCCCAGCAGATTTACAATGCAGCCATTGAACGTAAAAAGTTCATCCATCATGAGATGGGAAAAATCGCCCTGAAACTGTGGCCAAAATATTTCGGAAACCAGCCTGCGCCAACGGATACGCTGGACATGATCGCCAAAATGATCGACACGCTGTCGGTTAAACATGCAAGGCCTGACGAGTTTCAGGCTACTATTACTCAATTGCTTCCAAAACTGACAACGTTCGTTGCCCAAAAGGGTCTGCTAACCATGGATCCTACCAAACCTTTGGTTGTGCGCAAAGAGCCGGGGTATATGTCAGGTGTAGCGGGGGCTTCCATGAGTTCGCCAGGGCCGTATGATAATACACAAAACTCTTATTTCAATGTAGGTAGTTTAGCAGGATGGGCACCCGAAAAAGCAGAAAGCTACCTGAGAGAATATAACCAGTATACTTTACAGATGCTTTGTATACATGAAGCCATACCGGGCCACTATGTACAGCTAGTTTATTCAAACAAAGCACCGAGCATGATCAAATCTGTCTTCGGCAACGGAGCTATGGTAGAAGGCTGGGCTGTTTACAGTGAACAGATGATGCTGGACAATGGCTATGGCAACGGCGATCCGGAAATGTGGCTGATTTGGTATAAATGGCATTTGCGCGCTGTGTGTAACACCATACTGGACTACGGTGTGCATTGTCAGAACATGCCGAAGCAAACCGCCATGGCATTATTGACGCATGAGGCATTTCAGCAACAAGCCGAGGCTGAAGGTAAATGGAAACGCGTATGTGTTACCAGTGTACAACTGGACAGCTATTTCACCGGATACAAGGAGATTATGGATCTGCGTGATGACTGGAAAAGTAAAATAGGCGATAAATACACTTTGAAAGAGTTCAACGAGAAATTTCTGAGCTATGGTAGTGCTCCGGTAAAACTGATTAAAGAAGCTATGCTGGCGAAAGAAAACCCGCAGGGGCAAAATCCGGATGCAGGGAAGCACTAATGCCAATTAGCGGTATGCAGTGGGCAGTTGTAATTTGGGGACTGATCATTACCCATTACCCACTACTCACTGATTCTTGTGCATCCATTTACACAACTTGTAGAAGCAATTTATACATTTCGGGTAAAAGTGACCTCTGTTACCCAAAACAAAAACTCCGGCCCGGATAAACTATACAGTTAAGGATTTTCTTTTAGGTAAAAAATCAGGCTTTTTTAAATATTTTGAACTTAAAACAGGTTGCATCAAAAGAAAATTTAAGATTTGGCACACTGTTTGCCTTACATATAACAGTTAAATTAATTAGTAAAGGTGGCTGGGCGCGAGGCTCAGCTATTTTTATTTTATAACGTTCTGTTCCAGCTTGCTTAAATACAGGTGTGGAATTTTTTTCCCACCACATTGGTTTTCCTTCCCCGTTTTCCACATTTGTGAATTTGCATTTTCCCAACTTACTCTATATTTTTTATAGGATTTAAAAGGGTTAACATTTTTTAACAATTCAACTTAAAGCTTGGCAAAATCACATATTTATTATCTTCGCTTATGACTTTCGAAGAAGCGAAAAAAAGGATAGCGGCCCTCTCGGCTGAACTTAAGCAGCACAACTATAATTACTATGTGCTGGCCATGCCCACTATTACAGACCTTGAGTTCGACAAAAAGCTTGAAGAACTGATTGCCTTGGAAACACAGTTCCCCGAACTGATCGATCCGGATTCGCCTACGCAAAATGTGGGGGGATTTATCACCAAAGAATTCAAGACAGTAAAACACCGTTGGCCCATGCTGTCATTGGGTAATACCTATAATGAGCAAGAGCTGCTTGACTTTGACGAGCGCATTAAAAAAGCGATAGGCGAAAATTTTGAATATGTATGCGAGCTAAAATTCGATGGCTTGTCCATGAGCCTCACCTATAAAGACGGCAAGTTGGAACAAGCAGTTACCCGCGGCGATGGTACACAAGGTGATGAAGTGACCACTAACGTAAAAACCATCCGCAGCATACCTAAAAAACTTCCGGAAGCCGATTACCCTGATGATTTTGAGATACGGGGAGAAGTATTTATGCACCTGAAGGCTTTTGAACGTTTAAATGATGAGCGTATTGAGAATGGTGAACCACCTTATGCTAACCCCAGGAATTTTGCTTCGGGAACTATCAAACTACAAGACTCTGCCGAAGTAGCCAAACGTCCGCTGGACAGCTTCATGTATTTTCTGTATACCGAAAAGCAGTTGTTTAGAACCCATTGGGAAAGTTTGCAGGCCGTAAAAAACTGGGGCTTCCCAGTAAATGATGAAAGCCGTTTGTGCGCTAATATTCAAGAAGTGCTGAAATTTATCGGCGAGTGGGAAAGTAAGCGATTTCACCTAAGCTATGATATCGATGGTATTGTGATCAAGGTAAATAATTACTCACAGCAACAGGAACTTGGCTTTACGGCTAAATCGCCACGCTGGGCTATTGCTTATAAATACAAAGCGGAACGCGTTGAAACCGAATTGTTAAGTGTAAGTTACCAGGTAGGACGTACGGGTGCTGTGACCCCTGTTGCAAATCTAAAACCCATATCGTTAGCCGGGACGACTGTTAAACGTGCTACCCTGCACAACGCCAACGAGATCATCCGCCTCGATTTGCATGAGGGTGACTCGGTTTATGTAGAAAAAGGAGGTGAGATCATCCCGAAGATCATCAGTGTAAATCTTGAAAAGCGCAAGCCCGGCGCTAAAGCTATTATTTATCGTACTACTTGCCCGGATTGTAACACGCCGCTCGAGCGCAAAGAAGGCGAAGCTGCCTTTTATTGCCCGAATGACGAGGGCTGCCCTACCCAAATTGTGGGTAAAATGCAGCACTTTACCGGGCGCAAGGTGATGGATATTGACGGCCTGGGCGACGAAACCATTGAAACCTTATATCAGAAAGGCTTTATAAAACACATCAGCGATATCTATGACCTTCATAACAAAGCCGACCAGTTGAAAACGATGGAGCGCTTTGGCGAGAAATCCATCAATAACATGCTGGATGGCATTGAAAAATCAAAACAAATGCCATTCGACCGGGTGTTGTTTGGCCTGGGTATCCGTTATGTAGGCGCTACGGTTGCCAAAAAACTGACTACACACTTCAAAACCATCGATAACCTGATGGCGGCATCTTTTGACGAACTGAATGCTGTAGAAGAAATTGGCGAACGTATTGCTCGCAGCATTATCGAATATTTTGCAGATGAAAAGCACCGCGAAGAAATTGAAAAATTGAAAGCGCAGGGTTTGCAGTTTGTGGCCGAAGAAAAAGAAGTTATACTGCAGAGCGAGAAACTGGTAGGCAAAACATTCATCATCTCAGGAACTTTTGAAAAATATTCCCGAGATGAATTGAAAGACATCATAGAACAAAACGGCGGCAAGATATTGAGTTCCATTTCACCCAAACTCAATTACCTGGTTGCCGGGGACAACATGGGGCCCTCAAAGCTGGAGAAAGCAACAAAACTAAATATTCCGATTATTAGCGATGAGGAATTGATGGGGATGCTATGACACGATTTTAGGATTTGTGTGATTAGCACGATTGTAACATCATACGTCAATCAAGAAAATCCTACAAATCTTAAAATCGTGTCTTAACAATATTTAACAATCGGCGTCTAATTACTTTGTTAACTTACAAACGTATTAGCGTAAAGCCGCTTGCTTATGAAACCAGCCTTACTATTCTTATTATCCTGGGGAATTTGTTTTACCGCCTTTGCACAGAAGGTAACCATCAACGGTAAAATCACTGACCAAACTGGGAAACCCGTACCTTTTGCCAATGTGTATGTAAAAAACACAACCAATGGGGCATCGGCAAATAGCGAAGGCGACTACTCATTAGGGTTGCATTCCGGTCAGTACGATTTACAGTTTAAAGCGGTAGGTTATAAACAGGAAACCCGGCATATCAATATTGAAGCGGCTACCACGCTTAATATTACGCTCTCAGCCGAGGTTTATGAATTAAAGGCTGTCACCATTAATGGCAATGGCGAGGACCCGGCTTATGCCATTATTCGCAAGGCTATCAAAAAACGAAAAGCGCACCTGAGTGAGGTAAAAGCATACACCTGCGAAGTGTACATCAAAGGCTTGCAGAAGTTATTATCGGCCCCCAAAAAGTTTATGGGTTTTGATATTCAGAAGGCAAGCAAAGAGATCGGGCTGGACTCTAACCGCCGGGGCATCGTTTATTTATCCGAATCTGAATCAAAGCTGAGTTACCAATATCCCGGGCAATTGCATGAAGAAATGATATCGTCCAAGTTCTCCGGCAGTAACCAGATGTTCAGCTTTAACCGCGCCAGTGATGCCAAGGTAAACTTTTATGAAAACTTTCAAAGTTGGGGCGGACTAAGCAACAGGCCATTGGTATCGCCTGTTTCGGATAATGCTTTGTTTTATTACCGCTATAAATTATTGGGTACCTCTTCGGAAAATGGTGTAACCATTAACAAAATAAAAGTTACCCCGCGCCGCGCACACGATCCTTGTTTTGACGGCATTATTTATATCATTGACGATAGCTGGCATATTTACGCGCTCGATCTGCAAATTACCAGCCGTGCTAATATCAATTTTGTCGATACGCTGCGCGTCAACCAACAGTTTATGCCTGTGGGTGATACGTGGGTACAATCGTCCAATAAATTTGAATTTGGCGGGGGCCTACTAGGTTTCAGGCTGAAAGGGTATTTCGTATCTGTTTATAAAGATTACGATCTAAACCCGACATTCAAAAAACACGAATTCAATGAGCTACTGCACATCCCCCAAAAGGTCAACAAAAATGATACAGCCTATTGGAATAACGAAAGGCCATTGCCATTAACCGACGAGGAAAAAACAGATTATAAAAAGAAAGAAATATTAGCCAGAAAAAGGGAATCGAAGCCCTACCTTGACTCACTAGACCGGGAGACCAACAAGGTAACGCCCGGGGGGCTGATGCTGACCGGAGTAAATATCATAAACAGATATAAGAGGGAATTTTATCATATCGACCCGCTTGCCACCTCATTGTTGTTTAACACCGTTGAAGGCCCTGTACTTAACTATGGCATGACCTTTCGCAAACAGGCTGATACGAATAGCAACAAACGCATTAGTCTGGGGGCCAATGTACGCTATGGCTTTTCGGATCATTTGTTTAATGCAAAGGCGAACGCTACCCTTCCCATCGTCGAATATTATTTAAACATCGCCGGAGGCTCTGATGTGGTTGATATGAACGATAAAGAGCCTATTTCACCATTTTTCAATACCATTTACACGTTGTTTGAGCGGGAGAATTACCAGAAACTCTATCAAAAGCGATTTGCCTCAGCAGCATTATCAGGCAGGATAACCGGCGGATGGCAGGCCAGCGCAACTGTTGAATATGCGAACCGGAAATCGCTGCCAAACACCAACAATTACAGTTTTTTTCATCCTGATCATCATGAGTTCAGCTCTAATAACCCGTTGAGGCCTAATCAAGATATACCGTTGTTTGCAGAGAACCAGTCGTTCAAATTAACGCTGCGAACCACTTATGATTTCAGCAATAAATATGAAACCTACCCTTTTGGAAGGCGCTATTTACCATCTGATTATCCAACCATTGGCTTAACCTTTACCAAGGGTATTAAAAGCATCTTTGGTTCTGATGTGGACTACGATCTGCTAAGCGCCGATATCAGCAAAAAGGACATCAGCCTTGGTGTTTATGGACGGACTTCATTTTTTGCCGGGGCAGGCAAATTCCTAAATGCCCACGCATTGTACTTCCCCGATTACAAACAATTCAGCGGCAACCAGATATTATTTTATCAGAATAACATAAATAGCTTCTTATTACTTGATTATTATCGTTTTAGCACCTATAAAGAATATATTGAGGGGCATATTGAGCATAATTTTTCGGGTTTTATTACAAATAAAATTCCGTTGATCCGCAAGTTGAAGCTACAGGAAATCGTCGATTTTAACTACCTCGCTACGCCTGAGCTGCATAATTACTATGAGCTTGGCTTCGGCGTACAATATCTCACTTTCAGGGTGATGTACGGCACTTCATTCAATAGCGGCGGTAATAATAAGAATGGGGTGAGGATCGGGGTGAGTTTTTAGTCATTCCGTCATTTTTCAATGGTTATTAGTTGTTTGCCACTTGATTTTTAGTAATTCTGGACATGGAATTATTTTATAATATTCTGTGGAATTTTAAGTTTCCCTGCATCTCAACAATATGACACGACTTTTTCTAGTCTATCTTATCGCATCTTTTGGGCTCATGTCAGTTTGTTCAACAAATGACACTTTACATCCCGAATATATCAATTGTGCCTGTGACACCCTTAAAACCAAAGAGACCATAACCAAAAAGACCTTTAACAGAATAACTAAATACGATACATCTGCCTTTTCTAAATCAGATTTTTATAAGTTAAACAAGGACACTAACAGAATGCTTTGGTATAGGGACATCGAGAATATAGACACAACTAAGTTTACCAAGCTTTGGAATGACTATGTGCCTGCAAATTATCGTGCCTCTGATATTGACTTTACTAAATTTTATAATCGTAAAAAAGATATTGAGCTAGCTTTTCAATTTGGTCCTAATATGGATTTATGGGCCTATCACATTTTCGTTATCAAAAAGGTTGGTTGTTGCTTTCTTGTCACAAGAAGTTATTTCAGACACGCGAGATTTACTTACAAGGCCTACTCAATAATAAATCAGGAAAAACTTGACTCCTTATATTTAATTCTAAACCGTGTCAATAAACAGCCTGTCAGCGATAAGGAAGAATTTGCGTATCGAGGCTATTTCATTGACAATCGAAATAATAGGACGTTTTTTATTGACTTTAAAAAAGAAATTGAAAAAGTTAAATCGGACGATGAAATAATTCAGCCCACACAAGAAATTAAAGAACTATATGATTTTGTTGACAAGAAGATCACGTGGACAAAGACGTATTCCCTGCCATAAGAACTACAATTAACAAGGAATGTTACAATACTAAAATTACCCCAACAACTCATGAATATATCCCGCGCTATCTTTATAATTCTCCTGGTTCATTTCGACGAAGAAGTTCTTGATACCACCTGTTTTTGCATCCTCAAAAAACTCCTTCCAATCGAGGACACCTTTGCCAATAGGCACCTGCTTTTTATCAGCGGTCCAATCGGATAAGTGGGCCGAGATAAACCTTCCCGGATATTTTTTAAAATAGGTTGAACCTTTATATCCTAAGTTGATCACCTCCGTCTGGAACTGCATTTTTACCAAATTGTCATCCAGGGCTTCCATAATGGCATCATAAATAAGCTGACCGTCAAGCATCTTAAACTCCCCGCTGTGATTGTGCAGACCGGTTGCCATACCTTCAGCTTTGACCTTTTCAGCAATCTTATTTAACTCACCGGCCGCTTCTTTGAAATCCGAGATCGTCTTACCCGTCGTTTCCAAACCGGGCGTTACAATTTGCGACAATCCTAGGCCATGTGCAAATTCCACGCACTCACCAAAATGACTCTTCAGATCGCCCATACCGAAGTGGCAGCTTGGGCATTGCAGACCCGCATCTTCGATCATTTTCTTCAGATCAGCAGCTTTTACACCAACCAAAGGCGCGAACCCTGCACCGGCATAACCTTTCGGATAACACATTTCAGTATACTGATAACCCATACCGGCCATGATTTTCATCGTTCCGGAAAAGTCTTTTGATACCTGGTCCCTTATTGGAAAAGTTTGAAAACCAACCGGGTGCTTATATTTCTTTATTTCTTCAGCCTGTAAAAAACGAGGTATCATTGCCATAGCTCCTACCCCTACAGCGGTGTGACCGATAAATTTTCTCCTGTTCATTTGCTTTTGGTTTAAATGGTTTTCGGATCCCACCCTATTCTATATTCACGGGTGAGGTATTTGTTTGCATCGGTTACGTTGGTTATTTGACGGCTTGCTGCATCGTATTTTAACGAATGCCCTGAGCGTAAGGCTGCCGCGTATAAATTGACTGCCTCTGTCAGTGCTTCGGCCTCAATAAAGCTACCAGGGTATTGCTTACCAGCTTTGCACGAATCGGCAAATAACTGTAGCGCGTTGATCATTTTGTCGTGGGCGTATGCTTGTCCACCTGCAATGGCTGCTTTTACCTCCTTCTTTTTCTTCGAGAAAAGCCGCGGGTTATTCACATAAAATCCGGTTATTATCTTGCCCTTTTCTCCCACAAACATAAACCCTTCATTAGGCAGTTCTTCATTTAATGCTCTCAATTCATCAGGTAGCGGAGGTTTCATACCGCCATCATACCAGCAAAGATCAACTTGAGGCCTGTCGCCATTTGCGGGATATCTGAAGCGCACAGTAGAAGCCATCGGGAACGAGAAATCGTTTTTTACACTGGCTGGTGTAACACCATTCATGGTAACGAAGTGGTTTAAATTAGGCTCAATAATCTCAGGTGAGGTCAATTGCAATGCATTAAACACCGTCCACAAACTATAATGCCCCATATCAGCCATAGAACCGCCGCCGAAATCATACCATCCCCTGAAAAACATGTTTGTATACTCAGGCGAATAGGCGCGGTCTGCTTCAGGCCCCAGCCACAAATCCCAGTTCAAGCCATCTGGCACAGGAACCGTTTCAGTTGGCATTGTCGGGAACTGCGGCCACACAGGGCGGTTGGTCCAGTTATGTACTTCTTTCAGTTTCCCGATCTTGCCCCCATTGATCCACTCCATCACCTGGTCCATCTTGCCATTGGAGTCCCAGGGAATAAGATGGGTCACGATATTGGGTTTTTCCTTTGCCAGGTCTATTACCGCTTTTCCTTCCAGCAAACGATTGGAGACTGGTTTTTGCATTAGGACGTGTTTATTTCTCTTTAATGCCGCTATGGCAAACAATCCATGCAAATGGTCAGGCGTGATGATCTTTACCGCATCCAGATCTTTTTCTTTTTCCAGTAATTCCCGATAGTCCGCATAGGCGTTACAGGCTTTAAAATTATCCCCTCCCCTCTGACCGCTGTAATAAGTATCAACAATATCCTTCGCGTTATCCCGCCCGCCAACAACCATATTGTCGCCACCCGGATTCCAATCGGATTTGTTGAGCGTCTTCCTCACCTCATCTCTTATTCCAAATTTCGACCAGTCGCGGTACCCCACAGCATATTGATTAGGATCGCATACAGCAACAATCTGTATTGACGGCACCGCTAATAATGGCAGTATCTCCCGCAAACCCTGCGTTCCGCAGCCAACATAGGCCAAGGTAAGCTTATCGCTGGGTGCTATATGATTTGGACCGCCCAATACATGCCTCGGAACAATGGTAAGCGCCAGGGCACCCGTTGCGGCTGTTTTAATAAATTTACGGCGATCAATTGCAGAAGTGGATCCGGAAGCGGGTGCTTCTTTTTCTTCCGGACCTGGTAAATGATTAGCATTTAAGGTCTCTTTTTTCATAATAGGTGCGTTTGTAATTGGTTATTACAAATTAGTCACAATTAACTATAAATAAAACTGAGGGGGTAGTTTAACGTAAATGTTACAAAAGGTTCTATTGCTATGTCGCAGAGACGCAATGCATCGCGTCTCTACATGAACCCAACAACAAAAAACTGATCTCTGATCGCTGATCTCTAATCTCTATTCTTTATCTTTACACTCTTTTTATTACGACAATGGAAAAATTTTATGGCACAGGCGTGGCCATGGTAACCCCTTTCGATGAAAACGGACAGGTGGATTATGCGGGCCTCAGGAATCTGATCAATTATTTGATCGACGGCGGGGTGGAATACCTCGTATCATTAGGTACAACCGGCGAATCAGTCACATTGAGTAAGGAAGAGAAGAAGAAGATTTTTGCTTTCACTGCCGAAGTAAATGCGGGTCGTGCAGGCCTTGTCGCTGGTATTGCCGGCAATAACACTTATGAGGTTGTTCAACAGGTAAAGGAGTTTGATACAAGGGGTTATGACGCTATACTTTCGGCCAGCCCGAATTACAATAAACCAACACAGGAAGGCATTTATCAGCACTATAAAGCTATTGCTGAAGCATCGCCGCTGCCTATCATTCTGTACAACGTACCAAGCCGTACAGGTAGCAATGTGAGTGCTGAAACAACGGTAAGATTAGCAAAGGATTTCAAAAATATTGTTGGCATCAAAGAAGCTTCAGGCAACTTTGACCAGTTGAACCAGATCATGCGCGACAAACCGGAGGATTTTTTATTGATCTCTGGTGATGACCCAATTTCACTTCCTATGATTGCATTAGGCGGTGTGGGTGTGATATCAGTAGTTGGAAATGCATTGCCAAGACAGTTTTCAGACATGATCCGCCTTTGCCTGAAGGGTGATTTCAAAGCAGCTCAGCCTGCACATGCATCCATGATTGAGTTTACCCGGATGATGTTTGCTGAAGGCAGCCCTGCCGGTGTAAAAACTGCATTAAAAACGTTAGGTATATGTGGCAACAAAGTAAGATTGCCACTGGTACAGGTCAGTGCCAAACTAGCTGAAAAGATAGCACTGGAAACCAAGAACTTGACTTCTCCAGTAGCTGTTCATTAAAATAAAGACATATTATTATAAATACAGAAACCCGCTCCCTTTTCGGAAGCGGGTTTTTTGGTGATAAAGTAAGCCTATACTTTATGCTTTGTTTTTTGAATCCTGAATTTCCAAACGAATTGCTTGTGCTAAATTCTTAAGCTCCTGCATACCTTTACGAACGCGGGTTCCTGCGGCGCTGTTGCCTTTGTTGTAGAATTTGTCTGCATCTGCTTCCAAAGACGCAACAAGGTTTTTTACATCAGTAAATTTTTTCATTTGAGTTACTCCTTTTAAATATTGAGGTTTATTGTTTTAATTAAAGCTAAGCTAAACTGTTTTTATTAAAAAAAAAACTTTTCCGCATAAAAAATAATGCCTTTACAGTGGTTTTTTTCCACATTTTGAGTATGACAAGACCCTTAAATAGTTATTATGATTATTGATATTTCCAGGAAGAAAATAATATATATTTTATACTTTCAGTATTGGTAAATAATTTACCCTTCGATTAATTCTAACACGGATTTTACACAAAATCAATTTAAAGCCGTATTAATTGAACTTATTGAATAATATCATCGTTATAAAATAAACTATATCACTTTCTTTAATATTTCGGGGTGCGATTGCTGTGTTTTAATGATCAGTTCGCCAAAAAGTGTATTGGCCCAGGCGAACCATTTACGTGTAAAGTCGGATGGATTATCCTTATTGAACGATTCGTGCATAAAACCGGTTCCCGCATGGGTGTGTTTAAGCCATTTTAAGCAAGTAGTTATCTCTGCAGGATTGGTTGAAGTGATCGCACGGATAATGATACTCATCGGCCAGATATAGCCAAGGCCTACGTGCGGTCCGCCGATACCCTCCGCCGCTTTTCCCCTGAAGAAGTATGGATTTGAAGTGCTCAGGACAAACTTGCGGGTGTCCTGGTAGAGCGGATCAGTTGCTTTCATTGCTCCCAGATATGGCAGTGCCAATAAGCTCGGCACATTGGCATCGTCCATAAACAGCTGGTTACCAAACCCATCAACCTCATAAGCCAGGATATTGCCGTATACAGGATGGTGAGCCACCGCATATTTATGCAGGGCATTCTCTACCTCATTGGCTAAAGTGCGGCAGTTTAAACCCGCACTATGGTCTTTGGCGATATTCTCATACATCTCAGCCAATTGTCTTAGGCTTGCTACAGCAAAGTAATTCGACGGTATCAGGAACGGATAAATAGTCGCATCATCTGAAGGACGGAATATCGAACAGATCAAGCCAATGGGTTTTATTGGGTTACCATATCCGCTCAATGGTGCAGTATCGGTAGATACTTCAGTCTTACGCTGAAAATGATATGGGCCGTGTCCTTTTTTACGTTGCTGGGCCTTAAAGGTATCCAGGATCAGTTTACCCGCCTTTTGCCATTCACGGTCGAAGAAACTACCATCGCCGCTGATCTTCCAGTAGTTATAAGCTAAGCGGATTGGATAGCATAAAGAGTCTATCTCCCATTTACGCTCGTGCAGCTCAGGTTTCATATCAGTACGATCTGTATCCCACTCACTGCCGGTAGCGCGCTCATTAAAGGCGTTAGCATAAGGATCTATCAGTACACATTTCGCTTGGCGGTTCAAGACACCTAATATCAGGTTTTTTAACTGTGGATCGCTCTTGATCAATGGCAGATACGGCCAAACCTGCGCAGACGAATCGCGCAGCCACATGGCGTCAATATCACCGGTAATCACGAACGTATCAACCTTACCATCCTTGTCATTGAATTTCACTGTGGTATCCAGGGTATTCGGATAGCAATTCTCAAACAACCAGGCTATTTCCGGGTCGGCTATGGCAGTCTTTACTTTTGCAATTTTATCTTCAACAGCAGCACTGGTAAATCGACGCAAATTGGGGCTTATACGCTTACTTGGATATTGATCCAGGGGGTTAAACCAATCGGGCTTCAAACCCATTCCAATTCCGGCGGTAGTGATGCCATTTATTTTGATAAAATCGCGGCGCGTAAGCATAATCAGGTTTGTTGATGAGGGTGTAAAAATAAAAAAGCCTTTCGTATAACCGAAAGGCTTTTAAAAATGTTTGAGCCAATTTATGCAACGGCCATTTTATTTTCTTTATAATAACCTGACCTTAATTTTTCACCCATTTCGCTGTAAGCAGCCAAAGTGCGTTCCACATCTTCTGAGCTATGTGCCGCTGTTGGAATTAAGCGTAACAAAATCAAGCCTTTAGGGATAACCGGGTAAATAACAATGGAGCAAAATATGCCGTAGTTCTCTCGCAGATCTTTGGTAAGCGTAGTTGCTTCGTATAAATCGCCTTGTAAAAACACGGGGGTAACCATTGTATTGGTAACACCAATGTCAAAACCACGCTCTTTTAATCCGCGCTGCAATTGATTGGCAATTTCCCAAAGTTTTTCGCGCAGTTCCGGCTTTGATTTCAAAAGCTCAAAACGTTTTTTTAGGCCTAAAACCATCGGCATAGGTAATGCCTTAGCAAATATTTGCGAACGCATATTATAACGCAGGTAATCTATCACTTCTTTATCACCTGCTACAAAGGCACCTATACCCGCCATTGATTTTGCAAAAGTGGCAAAGTAAACATCCACGCCTTCAATACAATCCTGCTCTTCATGGGTGCCCGCGCCGGTTTTACCCATGGTACCAAAACCATGCGCATCATCCACCAGCAAACGGAAGTTAAATTTCTTTTTTAATTCGACTACTTCCTTCAGCTTACCTTGTGCACCTGACATCCCGAAAACACCTTCGGTGATCAGCAATATTCCGCCACCGGTTTGCTCTGCCAACTTTGTAGCACGCTCAAGTTGTTTTTCACAGCTTTCCATATCATTGTGTTGGTATACAAAGCGTTTACCCATATGCATACGTAAGCCATCAATAATACAAGCATGCGACTCACCATCGTAAACAATAACGTCGTTACGGTCAACCAATGAGTCTATAATGGATACCATACCCTGATAACCATAGTTAAGCAAAAACGCATCAGCTTTGCCTACAAACTGCGCCAGGTTATTTTCCAGTTCTTCATGATGAATGGAGTTACCGGACATCATACGTGCACCCATAGGATAAGCCATTCCATAATCAGTCGCTGCTTTGGCATCAGCCTGCCTTACTTCGGGATGATTAGCTAAACCGAGGTAGTTATTAAGGCTCCAAACCAAATGTTCCTTGCCATTAAACTGCATGTGCGGGCCGATCTCTCCCTCTAATTTGGGGTATGAAAAATAACCATGCGACCATTTTTGATGCTGGCCCAATGGCCCACCCATCGTCTTCGATATTTTGTCAAATAAATCCAATGTGCTGCTTTTTATATCAATAAAATACAAATATAGGCCTTAAACGCCCTTTAACCAAAGATTATAACTTTTTATAATAGCTTATAACGCTCAAACTGTGGGTTAAGTTATCTGCGGTTTGTACCAATTCATTTACAAACCCACCCAAAATAAAAGGGGCACAAATAATTGTGCCCCTTTTAATATTATATATTATTGTGGAAGGTTGCCATGGTTAGTCTACATTATCATGCAGGAACGAATTATTGTTCCTTATCTCGGTCTTTCCCTCTTCGTCCGACAATAATGAGAACCTTGATACCTGGCTTTCATCCGAAGGAGGTGTTTGCTGTAAAGCGATCTCCTTACGTTTGTAGGCCGGTACATTTTCCAGCTCCTGGATATTTCCGGCGCGCAGTTTCATGCTCAAGTCCTTCAAGCGCATAATACGCTCACGAGATTTGCGCAACTGTTCTTCAATGCTTTCGTCGGTTTTATGATCGTCTGCACCAACAATGGGCTCTGGTTCCGGTTCTGGCTCAGGAATTGGTTCCGGTCTAACCGGCTCAAAATTCATTACCGAATCAGCGATCTTAAAGGTAAACTCTTCCTTCATTTCCGGTTCTGCAGAAGCAGGTTCCTCCAGAGTCAAATCATATTTTATTACTGATGGCTCTTCTGATTTTGCAAACAGATCGAACAGGCCGGCCTGTTTCTGCTCTTCTTTTACAGCTTTGATATATGGTTCTGATTCAATAGACTCAACAGGTGGCTTCACCTGGTTGATAAACTCATTTACCACAGGTTTTACCAGATCGGTTTCAGGCATCAGCATGGAAACTACTTTCTTACTGCTCTGCTCCTTCTCGCGCTCATCCCTGGTTTGGAAACCGGTAGCAATGATTGTTACCGATAGCTTTTCGCCCAAGGCTTCATCACGGCAGTTACCCCAAATCAGATCGGCAGCTAGCCCAGCTTCTTCTTGTATAAAGTCAGTAATAATGGATACTTCATCCATGGTCACTTCCTTATCACCTGAGCTGATATTTAACAGAATATATCTTGCACCTTCTATTTCGTTATCTTTTAATAGCGGAGACAATAAAGCGCCTTCAACAGCTTTCAATGCGCGATTCTCGCCTTCAGCAGTCGAGCTGCCCATAATGGATACACCACTGTCTTTCATTACCGTGCGCACGTCTTTAAAATCAACGTTGATATAACCAGGCAAAGTAATGATCTCGGCGATGCCTTTGGCAGCAGTAGTCAGGATGTTATCAGCCTGTGCAAATGCCGAACCTAAGGTCAGGTTACCAAATATCTGGCGCAGCCTGTCGTTAGAGATCACCAGGAATGAGTCAACATACTTCTTCAGTTCTTCCAGTCCTTCTTCAGCCTGCATTTTACGGCGCTTGCCTTCGAATGAGAATGGCGTGGTAATAATGCCTACAGTCAGGATGTCCAGTTCGCGGGCAGCTTTTGCAATAATAGGGCTTGCGCCTGTACCCGTACCACCACCCATACCTGCGGTAATAAACAGCATCTTGGTATTGGTACCCAGCATCTGTTTAATATCGTCGATATTTTCAATGGCCGAGTTTTTACCAACTTCGGGGATAGAGCCTGCGCCCATACCTTCGGTCAAACTGGCACCTAATTGAACTTTGTTGGGGATGGGGCTTAATTCTAAAGCCTGTGCATCGGTATTGCAAATTATGAAATCAACACCGGTAATACCTTGCTTGTACATATGGTTTACCGCATTGCCACCGCCGCCGCCAACACCAATAACTTTGATGATGGACGACTTTTCTTTTAACATCTCAAACTGCATATTCCTTATTTCCAGTTAAATGTGAATGACGAATTATTTTATTAACCCATTGTAATATTACACCATTTTCAACAATGTTTTTCCACAATTGTCAATATTGTGGAAAAGTCAACCATTGTTAATAAATTACTACTTAAGGAAATCTTCGTCCTTAATATCGTCTTTTATAAATTTCTTGCCCGTCTCCAATAGCTTGCCCAGCAAGCCAAATTTCCTTTCATCAGTGTATTTGCTTTTATCCGTTTTCACTTCTACATTGGTAGGTATATCATTGTATTCCATCTTCTGGATACCTTTTATCAGCAAACCAATACCTGTTGCAAAAGTCGGGCTCTGTAATTCTTCATATATATTTTTGGGCAGCGTTTCGTTCTTTGCCAAATGCTCGTTCGGATAACCTACGCGGCAATCCAAACCGGTAACGTATTCTACCAGTTGCGGCAAATGCTTTAACTGCGCACCACCACCGGTTATTACGATACCTGCTATCAGTTTTTTCTCGTAGCCTGATGATTTGATCTCGTAATATACATGCTCCACGATTTCTTCCATACGGGCCTGGATCACATAAGCGAGATTTTTTACCGATATCTCTTTTGGCTCGCGACCGCGTAATCCGGGAACGCAAACAATCTCGTTCTCTTTGTTCTCTTCGGCCAATGCCGAACCGAAACGCACTTTCAACTGCTCTGCAATGTTGCGCATTACTGAGCAGCCTTCGCGTATATCCTCGGTAACGCTATTACCACCAAACGGAATAACTGCAGTGTGACGGATAATTCCTTCGTGGAAGATGGCCACGTCAGTAGTACCGCCGCCTATATCCACCAATACCACGCCTGCCTCTTTTTCCTCATCGCTTAATACCGACTCAGACGACGCCAATGGTTCCAGGATCAATTCCTGGCTTTCCAAACTAGCTTTATTGACACACTTCACAATATTTTTGATAGCCGTAACCTGGCCTGATATGATGTGGAAATTAGCCTCCAGGCGTACCCCTGCCATACCGATCGGATCTTTGATTCCCGGCTCGTTATCCACGGTAAACTCCTGTGGCAACACATGGATGATCTCCTCTCCGGGAGGCATTACCAGGTTGTACATATCTTCTACCAGCTTATCGATATCCTTACGGCTTATCTCACTTTGCAGGTCTTTCCGGGTTATGAGTCCACGGTGTTGCAGGCTCTTGATATGCTGACCGGCAATACCAACGTTTACCACACGTATCTCAACGTTCGATTGCGTACCGGCAATATCAACGGCAATAGTAATCCCCTGAACTGTTTTATCAATGTTCGATACCATGCCACGGGTCACCCCGGCCGATTCAGCCTTGCCAATACCCAATACCTCTATCTTACCATTTTTACTGCGGCGGCCAACAATAGCACATATTTTTGTAGTCCCGATGTCCAATCCTACTACAATTGGCGAACTTTTTTCGTGTGTCGAACTCTTGTCCATACTTAATTAATTGTTTGTGAATGTATCTTTACCCATTTTTATTGAATCCGTTTTAGCTGTCACAGCCTTTAGCGAATCCTTTTTGAAATTATCGCTTTTTACCCCCACTACCTGGTTGGCAAATTTCATGTTAATGATCTTGTACCTGTCCCAACCCACCTGCGGCAATGCCTGTTTATAAAACACCAGCAGGTTGTGGAACTTGTTTTCCAGCGAATCGGCATTACCCAGCAATATCCGGTTGGTGCCTACGCGTGGTATCAGTTCTATCTCGTGATTCGTGTTAACATACAGCTGTGCAATCTGCGCTGTCCAAAGCGAATCTTTATTGATGAACTGAATAGTTTTATAAAGCTGTTTGGCGATATCGGTATGCAGCGTATCCAGCTTACCACCATAAGCTTCTTCTATATATCCGTTTGCCACCAGCACCTTTGCAGTGAAGTTTGACGACATAGGTATTTTTAACCCATTCTGATCGATATAAAAATCCTGTCCTGCCTGGTTCATTACCCGCATTACCGGCTGCCGCTGGCTAATCTCGACCTTGATCACCCCATCCATATCCGCGTATACTTTTGCCGACTCGATGAATGGATTGGCCTTCAGCCTGTTCTCCAGATCGTGCAGGTTGATGCTTGCCATGTTGCGGCCAACCAACTGGTGTTTATGTACTTTCAGAATATAGTCTACCTCTTCCTTATCGATGAAGTACTGGTTACCCGGAATATATATCTTCACCGCCTTGCAAAACACGCCCGACTTTTTGAACTCGATAAAACCCATTAGCACAACCAGCCCACCCAGGCAAATTGCCCAGGCCGATCCGATTAAAATGCGCTTCCAAATGAGTTTCTTAAACATCTTCCAAAACCTTTTTTAGAGGTTGAACCAATTGGTCTATATCGCCTGCCCCTACAGTTAAAAGTAATTCAGGTTTTTCAATCCGCACAAGACCGACGGCCTCTTGTTTTCCACATTTCCGTTTATTTAACATTTGCATCCTGCTGAGAATCATATCAGATGTGACGCCCTCAATCGGCAATTCCCGTGCAGGGTATATATCCAGCATGATCAACTCATCACTCATATCAAGCACTTCGGCAAAGCCATCGGCAAAATCCCGGGTGCGGGTATATAGGTGAGGTTGAAAAATTGTTGTGAGTTTTTTATTTGGATATAATTTTTTTATTGATGTTATAGCCGCACGCAGCTCTTCCGGGTGGTGCGCATAGTCATCAATAAAAATGTGTTTATCGTTCTTAACAATATACTCAAAGCGACGCTTTACCCCTCTGAACGATTCCAGCGCACGTTTAATTAGCGCAGGTTCAACATCTATTTTCAACGCAACCTCAATAGCTGCAGTGGCATTCTCTATATTATGAATACCTGCAATACCGAGTTTGATATTATCTATCTGTGTGTTGCTGTTCTTGAAGTCGAAATAAAAATCGCCATCCTTAACATGGATATTGACCGCTTTTACGTCTGCAGGTCCCTGCCCACTGTAGGTGATACCCTCTATAGTTAAAGGCAGGTCCTCGTGATAAATGAGCGTACCATTTTCCTTCAATTGCGATGCAAACTGACGGAACGATTGCGTTAACTGATCATGGCTGCCATAAATATCCAGGTGGTCGGCATCCATTGAAGTGATGATAGCGATATCGGGATGCAGGGTTAAAAACGAACGGTCAAATTCGTCAGCCTCAACCACCACAATGTTATTCTTACCATATAGTACATTGCTGTTATAATTGGATGATATACCGCCTAAAAATGCGGAGCAGTCTTTGCCCGAATCCTTCAGGATATGTGCAATCATGCAGGATGTTGTGGTTTTTCCGTGCGTACCAGCAACAGCTATCGTAAACATGCTTTTGCTGATCAATCCCAGTACCTGTGAACGTTTGAATAGTTCAAAGCCATTATTCTTAAAGAAATTCAATATGGCTGAATCTCTTGGCACAGCCGGGGTGTAAATAATCAGTGTGCATTCATTTGGCGTCTGGAAGCTTAACGGAATCCAATCGGTTCTGTCATCAAAAATTACCTGTATACCTTCGTGATGCAGTTGATCGGTTAAGTCGGTTGAAGTTTTGTCGTACCCACAAACTATACAGCCCAAATGAGCAAAATAACGGGCCAATCCGCTCATGCCGATGCCGCCAATGCCTATTAAGTATACCCGTTTGATGTTTTGCAGTTCCATCTTCTTTTTCAAAAAAGCCCCCTCCCGCAACCGCACGAGAGGTAGGCCGAAATTTAAATTAACCTGTTATTTGAATAACCTCTTTCGCGATAGTCTCATCAGCATCGGGTAGTGCCAGTTTGCTGATATTTTCGCTTAATATTTTTTGTTTTTCTTTATCGTTTAAAAGCTCAAGGGCTACATCCATTAGTTGTGCCTGCGCATCCTTATCGGCCACAAAAATTGCGGCGTCCTTTGCAACGAGTGACATGGCATTGGTTGTCTGATGATCCTCAGCCACATTTGGCGAAGGCACCAGGATTACCGGTTTGCCAACCACGCAAAGCTCTGATATCGTGCCGCCTGCCCTCGATATAATAATATCCGCTGCCGCATAGGCCAGATCCATCCGGTCGACAAACTCCATCACACGGATATTGGGATGAACTTTACCTCTGAACGATTCCATGATATCCGGGTAATAATGTTTACCAGTTTGCCAGATTAATTGCACATCTGCAGCTATGATCTTATCTATGTTGGCCAGCACACTTTTATTTAATGTGCGTGCGCCGAGGCTGCCACCTGTTATAAAAATGGTTTTTTTATCACCCGACAATTTGGCCCATTCCAATCCCTGCTCGCGTTTTCCTGCAATATCAACCGACTCCCTGCGGATAGGGTTGCCCGTAATAACAATCTTGTCTGAAGGAAAAAACCTCTCCATCCCATCATACGCCACACATATTTTCTTAGCTTTTTTCCCCAATTTTTTATTGGTAACACCCGCATAGGAGTTTTGCTCCTGTATCAGGTATGGCACTTTTTTCAGCGAGGCAGCATACAGCAACGGACCTGAAGCATAGCCACCCACACCTACCGCGGCATTAGGTTTGAAATCACGGATAATGCGTAATGACTTCATGATACTACCAATCAGTTTAAAAGGCAGCATCAGATTTTTAAATATCGACTTACGCTGAATACCCTGTATATCTAATCCCACAATCTCATAGCCGGCAGCGGGCACACGCTCCATCTCCATTCTTCCTTTGGCGCCGACAAAAAGTATTTTAATTTCAGGATCAAGCTTCTTCAAAGCATTAGCAATAGCGATAGCCGGGAAAATATGCCCCCCGGTGCCACCCCCGCTAATGATTATTCTCTTGTGCCTGTGTTTTTTCATTCTTCTATTTTTTAAGTCCATGGTCTATGGTCCATAGACTCTTTTTAAGCCACCGCTACCTCTTTTATTTCCCCCACAATTACTTTCTTGGGTTCATCAATATCACGGCTTACCGATAAGATAATTCCAAACGCCACACTCGTAAATAATATCGATGTCCCGCCCATACTGATCAACGGCAACGGCACACCTGTTACCGGCCCTAATCCTACGGCTACCGCCATATTTGCGAAAGCCTGTATGGTCAAGCTAAAGCTTAATCCAGCCGCCAGCAAAGCGCCAAAGGCTTTAGGCGCTTTGGTTACTATTTTGATACATCGGTATAACAGGAAAAGGTAAATACTGATAATCGCCAGTCCGCCGAGCAAACCGCATTCCTCGATAATCACTGCGTATATCTCATCCGAAAAAGCTTCGGGCAAGTAATTCTTCTCCTGGCTGTGACCTAAGCCTTTACCGAATAGCCCACCTGTTGCAATAGCAATTTTTGCATGGTCAGACTGGAACGACTTATCTGCATTCGCCTTACCGGGATGCATGAATGTATGCATACGCGAAATGTACGTATGCCTTCTTGGCCCCAGGAAGATAACACCTGTTAACAAAACAGCACCTGCCAGGCAAGTAATCGCTATCTGCTTAATGCTGATACGACCGATAATAAGTAGCAATATACTTACACCAAAAAGCATCAATGCTGTTGATAAGTTTGCTAAGGCGATCAATATAAATACTACGCAAACGGCCCCCATTATCGGGATAAATGATTGCTTTACATCCTTAATATTTTCCTGCTTGCGCGATAAAGTACGTGCGAGGTAAGTGATAAGTGCTAACTTAGCTAAGTCGGATGTTTGGAAGCTTAATCCAGTTCCCGGTATCGGTATCCACCGGCTCGCATTATTGATATGAGCACCAAAAACCAGGGTGTATAGCAGCAACGGAATCGTGACGATCATCAGCAATTTCGATATACCGGCATAATACCTGTAATCCAGTTTATGCGAAATGTACATCAGCGCAATACCCCCGACTACCATCATCAGGTGTTTGAATAAAATCGACTCAACACCCACGCCTTTTTTATAAGCAAGCGTCCCCGTAGAACTATAAACAGCCAACAATGAAATAGCCGAAAGCAATATGACGATCAACCATATCCACCTGTCTCCCTTGGTATTGCTTAAGATTTTATTCATTTTTTACTGGTTGGACGTGTTACGTTTTACGTCCTACGTTTTTTACCTATTAATCTTACGCACAACGCATCACGTCATACGCATAACTCTTCAATTACAACTCTTTTACTGCTTGCTTGAACTGTCGTCCTCTATCCTCATAATTCTTAAACAAATCAAAACTTGCACAAGCTGGCGATAACAACACCGTATCCCCCTTTTTAGCTAAATGATACGCTACCTGGACGGCTTCCTGGGCCGAAAAGGTATTCACACTGATCGGAACAATGTCATCAAATGCTTCATGGATCCTGCGATTATCCTTGCCCAAACACACAATGGCTTTAACCTTTTGCTTTACCAGATCCTTCAGCATATTGTAGTCGTTGCCCTTGTCTACACCACCAAGGATCAACACGACGTCAGTAGTCATACTTTCCAAGGCATACCAAGTTGAATTAACATTAGTAGCTTTAGAATCGTTGATAAAACTAATGCCCGATATTTTGGCAACAAATTCTAACCGGTGCTCAATGTTTCTGAAACCACCCATACTCTCCCGTATGGTTTCGTTTCTCAGTTCGAGTACTTTTGCTACAATACCCGAAGCCATTGAGTTGTAGATGTTGTGTTTGCCTTGCAGGGCCAGTTCGTTGATCGACATTGTGAAATGTTCTTTAAGTGTGTTTATAATGATATTGTCCTCTTCGAGATATGCTCCCGGTGTAGTTTTTTTTTTAATGCTGAATGGCAATTGCTGTGCCTCAAATTTTCTTGTCTCCATTCCACTTGTCGTTTCCGGGTCATCAGCACAGTAAATGAAATAATCGCCGGCTCTCTGGTTCTGCGTAATGCGGAACTTCGATGCTACATAGTTTTCCATCTTATAATCATATCTGTCCAGGTGATCGGGTGTTATGTTCAACAGCACGCCGATGTCTACTTTAAACTGATACATGTCGTCCAGCATAAAGCTGCTCAGTTCCAGCACATAGATGTCGAACTTTTCGGTAGCCACCTGGTAGGCAAAGCTTTTGCCAATGTTGCCGGCCAGCCCTACATTCAATCCTGCATTTTTAAGAATATGATAGGTTAAACTAGTGGTAGTGGTTTTACCGTTCGATCCCGTAATACCTACAATCTTTGCATCGGTATATCTTCCTGCAAATTCTATCTCCGATATAACCGGAATATTCTTTTCTCTGAGCCTCTTTATTATCGGAGCCTTTTCAGGTATACCTGGGCTTTTTACAACCTCCACTGCTTTTAGAATCTCCTCTTCGGTATGCTGATTTTCCTCGAAGCGGATATTCCAATCCTGCAGTTGTTTTTTATATTGATTGGCTATCGATCCGAAATCAGAAACAAAAACTTCATAGCCCTGCTGCTGAGCAAGGTATGCAGCACCTGCACCGCTTTCGCCTGCGCCGAGTACTACGAGTCTATTTGATTTTGATTCCATTTTATTTAACATTCCAACTTTTCAACCTTACAACTTTCCGACACTACCTTAATTTCAGCGTGACCACAGCCAGAATAGCCAACGCAATACTGATAATCCAAAAACGCGTCACGATCTTTGCCTCGTGAAAACCCTTTTTCTGATAATGGTGATGCAGAGGAGCCATTAAGAATATCCGCCTACCTTCGCCGAATCTTTTCTTGGTGAGCTTAAACCATGATACCTGCATGATCACCGACAAATTTTCAATCAGGAAAACGCCGCAGAGCAGCGGCAGCATAAGCTCCTTTCGGATCATAATAGCGAATACTGCAATAATGCCGCCTATGGCCAAACTTCCGGTGTCACCCATAAACACCTGGGCGGGGTAAGAATTGTACCACAAAAACCCAACACAGGCCCCCACAAACGCACCTGCAAAAATTACCAGCTCGCCTGAATCAGGGATGTACATAATGTTCAGGTAATCTGCGATCATTGTATTACTTGACACATAGGCAAGGATAGCCAGTGTGACGCCAATAATAGCTGATGTGCCCGTTGCCAGGCCGTCAATACCATCGGTTATATTAGCCCCGTTTGAAATGGCCGTTATTATGACGATCACGAAGAACATAAACACTACCAGGTCATATCGCTCATAACCTTTGCCTAAAAACTTTAGCACTTTCCCATAGTCGAACTCATTGTTTTTATAAAAGGGTATTGTTGTCTTGGTCGACCGGATGTCCTGGGTATAGATAGGCTTATTCCCTTTCATGTGGAATCCCACCGGGCGATCATACTTGATAGGCGGCTTAACTTCCTCGCGGATGATGATATCCGGATTACTGTACATGGTAAACCCGATAATCAAGGCCAATCCTACCTGGCCAGTAATTTTGAATCTTCCCGCTAGACCCTCTTTATTCTTTTTAAATACCTTGATGTAGTCATCCATGAAACCAATAGCGCCCAGCCAGACTGTGGTACCCAACATCATCAATACATATACATTCTCCAACTTTGCAAATAACAGCGTAGGTATCACGATGCCTAAAATGATGATGATACCACCCATAGTAGGCGTGCCGGCTTTTTGCATCTGGCCTTCCAGTCCCAGGTTCCTTACCGTTTCACCCACCTGCTTATAGCGCAGGTAATCGATCAGCCTGCGACCATAAACTGTAGTAATTACCAACGAGGTGATAACTGCCATAGCCATCCGGAACGTGATGTATTGGAACACCCCAGCACCGGGAAGGCTATAGTTTTTTTCAAGGAAACTGAATAAGTAATACAGCATTATTTAACCGTTCATTTGTTTAAAAATCTCTGTTAATTCCTCTTTGTCATCAAAGTGATTTCTCACCCCCTTTATTTCCTGGTACTTCTCGTGCCCTTTTCCAGCAACTACCACTATGTCTCCCGGCTGCGCCAGGTTGCAGGCTACTTTGATTGCTTCCCTTCTGTCCACAATGCTCATTGTATGTCTTTTAAAGGCTGGATCAACCCCTTCTTCCATATCTTTTATGATCTGTGCCGGGTCTTCCGAGCGTGGGTTATCAGAAGTGAATATCACTTTATCACTCCATTCGCACGCTACGCGGGCCATAACCGGCCGTTTGGTTTTATCCCTGTCGCCCCCGCAACCCAGTACCGTAATCACTTTCTCATTCCCCTTGCGCACATCATGCACCGTGCTTAATATGTTTTGAACCGCATCAGGAGAGTGGGCATAGTCCACTATCCCAACAATACCATTTGGCGCGATCACATAATCAAATCTTCCCCGGGCACCGGTCAGTTTGCTCAGGCTCGTCAATACTTTAGACTTGTCCTGCTCCAGCAACATTGCGGCAGCGTAAACCGCCATCAGGTTATAGGCGTTGAATGTACCTACCAGCTTAAACCACACTTCTTCATTGTCGATATTGAGCAGCAAACCGCTGAACTGATTCTCCACCATTTTGGCTTTGTAATCAGCCATATTTTTCAAACCGTAGGTTTTTTTATGGGCCGCAGTATTTTGCAGCATCACCATGCCGTTCTTATCGTCCACATTAGTTAACGCGAATGCATTTTTTGGCAGACCATCGAAGAATGCCTTTTTGGCTTTCAGGTAACTATCAAATGTTTTATGATAATCAAGGTGATCATGGGTCAGATTAGAGAATATCCCGCCTGTAAATTTCAGATCAGCGATACGATGCTGCACAATGGCATGCGAGCTTACTTCCATAAAGCAGTAGTCACATCCTTTTTCCACCATCTCATTCAGCAACATGTTCAGGTCAACCGGATCAGGCGTGGTATGCGTAGCCGCTACCACTTCGCCGTTAATCTGGTTCTCTACAGTTGACAGCAGTCCACATTTATAACCCAAATCACGGAATAGCTTATAAAGTATGGTGGCAATGGTGGTTTTACCGTTTGTTCCGGTTACGCCAACCAGTTTCAGCTTATGCGATGGATTATCGTAAAAATTAGCAGCAACGGTACCCAAAGCAATAGAGCTGTCGGCTACCATAAAGAAATCAACCTCCCCGGTAACATGGGCAGGCAATTCTTCACATATGATAGCCACGGCACCTTTTTCAATAGCCTGGTCAATATAATCATGGCCGTCAACCTGTGTTCCCTTTACCGCCACAAACATGCATCCCGGTACCACCTTACGCGAATCAAAAACGATTGCGCTGATTTCCATGTCAGCACTACCATGAAGTTCGGTGAATGCAAGTCCCTCTAAAATGTCGCTCAAATACCTCATTGTAGTTCGATTATTATTTTTGATCCTTTTGGAATAATACTTCCGGCCGAAACAGATTGCTTCACTACCGTTCCGCTGCCGTGCGCAGAAACTTTATAACCTGCATTCCCTAATACATACAAAGCATCACTCAATCCCATGCCGGTCACTTCCGGCACGGCTCCTTTTTGATATTTGGTCTCATCGTAAGGCACACCATTGCTCGTATCCACGCTATTGTTTGCCGAAGCATACATAGGTTTGATGTTCAGCTTACTGTAAACTTCCTGGGTTGCCTTACGGTTGCCTGTTTTCACTTTTGGCATAGGACTGTTGCTGACATACTGCAGTGGTGTGGCCTGGTTCATTTGCAGATCGCTTGAATAAACACGATCAGCAATTGCTCTGAAAACCGGCCCCGCTACCCAGGCAGCCAGGTGAGACCCTATGGTTGGATCATGTATCACAACGATCATTGAATATTTTGGCTTATCAGCAGGGAAATAACCGCAGAAGCTTGCCTGGTGCCTGTTCTTATCGCCATATCCGCCTTTTCCGTTGGCAATCTGCGCGGTACCGGTTTTGCCGGCTACGGTATATAACTTATTTTTGATCACCAATTTGCCCGTTCCTTCCTGGACCACACCTTCCAGCATTCCCCGAATTCTGCCTAATGTTCTATCTGAGCACACTTTGTCGTTAATCACTCTGGCCCGGAAACGCTCAACTGTATTCCCATAACGGCGTATCTCACTCACGAAGATTGGTGCAATCATAGTGCCGTTGTTGGCTACCGAGTTATAGAAGGTAAGCATCTGCAATGGTGTCAATTTCGACTCATATCCGTAAGCTATTTGCGACAAAGACTGTAGCTTATTCCAATCGCGCGATGAAGGATTTTTTATCCTTGGCGCACCTTCACCCGGAATCTGCAGCCCGTTCCTCTCATTCAAATGATAACTGTATAGCTTATCAGTAAACTCCTGCGGGTTGTTATGATAATGCTGCCAGATGAGTTTAGCAGCACAAACATTTGACGATTCTTCAAAGGCCTTTTTTGCACTGATTATCGTTCCGGGATCTTCAGCATCCCTGATTGTCAACACTTTCTTGCCATTACGAGGATTATACAATTCATATTCACCATGCTGCGCATCAACCAATGTATTGGTATCGATCTTGCGTTGATCAATGGCCGTCATGTACGAAGCCAGTTTAAAGGTGGAACCCGGCTCAGCCGATTCGCTGATCGCATAGTTCATACGCTCTTCGTAAACACCGCTTTTCGCGCGGGTATAATTGGCGATAGCTTTGACTTCACCGGTGGCGACTTCCATCAGAACCACACAACCATGATCTGCACCGGTTTTTTCGAGTTGCTTTTTCAAAGCCGCCTGCGCAACGTCCTGAAAGTTTACATCGATGGTTGAGATAATATCAGCACCTTCCTTTGGGTCGACTTCATTGCCGTCATTATTTACAGGCATCCAGACATTGCCGGCCATACGTTGCATCAGGCGTTTGCCGTTTTCACCATTGATATAATCGGCATAAGCGCCTTCCAAACCGACCGCAACCGGTTTACCGGCTGCATTTTTAGCATTATCGTTTGTATAACCAATGGTACGCGATGCCAGTGAACGGAACGGCAATACACGTTTGTTTTGTTGTATCACGATCAGTCCACCCTTGTACTTACCCATATTGAAGATCGGGAACTTGCGAATCTCTTTTAATTCCTGGAAACCAACCTTTCTTCGAATCAACTGATAACGGTCCCCCTCCTTACGCGCTTCGCGCAGCATGCGCGCATATTCACTTCTTGATTTATCACCAAAAAATTTCGACATGCACAAAGCCAGTGAGTCTACTTTTTCCTGGAACACATTATCATCCGCAATGCCACCTGCCAGCATATCCATATGCAATTCGTATTCCGGAACCGAGGTAGCCAGCAGGCTGCCATCTGATGCGAAAATATTGCCGCGCTCTGCTTCTATATTGATATACTGGGCCGACATGTTTTTGGCCATCGCTTTCCACTTAGGTCCCTGGATATATTGAACCCGGAAAAGCTGAAAAACGACAGCCCCCGCAAACAGCAGAATAAGCCCGAATGCGAGGTACACCCTTAAAAGTATGTTTGTCCTAATTCCCATCCTTGTCCTCCTTTTCCTTTAGTCGCTGTGGCGGTTCAATAGATTCCTTAATTCCCAATGTATCCACACGCTTGCTCACTTCACTCAGCGTGCTTTTAAAAGCAAGGTCAGCTTTAGTACTCTTATAGTCCCAGGTGAGTTCCTTAACCTCTTTGGTCATCTTATCTATATCTCGCAGGTTTCTTTCGGCAAGGTGCATGTTACCCAGGTAGATCATCCCCAAAAGCACCAAAAACAATATGAACGGCAGGGCACTTGTAGCTTTTTCCGCATTCACATTTTTCTTAAAAAGCTGCCATAGCGCACTCTCGGAAATCTCCTTTGCAGGCTGCTTCTCCTCAACAATAAGCTCTTTCTCAGCTTCTTCTTCCTGAATTTCTGTACGCAAACGATTGGTCATTTTTTTACAGCTATTCTTAGTTTAGCGCTCCGTGCCCTGTTGTTATTTTTTATTTCTTCCTCTGATGCCGTTATCGCACCGCGGCTTACTGCATCAAAAGGCTTTTGATCGTTCCCATAAAAATCCTTTTCCACCTCGCCGCTGAATTTCCCTTTGGCAATGAAATTTTTCACCAACCTGTCCTCTAATGAATGGTAAGACATTACCACAAGTCTGCCACCCGATACCAACACTTCTGCCGACTGGATCAGAAAATCCTTCAAAGCTTCCAGCTCCTGGTTTACTTCAATGCGCAATGCCTGGAACACCTGTGCCAGGTATTTATTCTCCTTACCCTTCGGAATCAGGCTACTGATGGCATTTTTCAGATCAGCAACAGTATTGAGCGGCCCATTCAGCCTTGCTGTCACTATCGTTTTTGCCAGCGATTTGGCATTTTTTATCTCTCCGTAAATCCCAAAGATTCTATGCAAATCAGCCTCACTGTAAGTATTTACAACTTCTTTTGCCGTTAGCGTTGATGACTGATTCATGCGCATATCCAGTTCAGCGTCAAAACGAATGGAAAACCCACGCTCAGCTTGATCAAACTGATAGGATGAAACACCCAGATCTGCAAGAATACCATCCACAGGAATTGCATTATGCAGGCGAGTAAAATTTTTCAGGTAGCGGAAATTCTGATCGATAAATTCAAAGCGATCGTCGGCGATGATATTTTGCTGAGCATCAGCATCCTGATCGAAAGCCAGTAAGCGGCCGCCTTTACCCAAATGATTCATGATCTCACGTGAATGACCACCTCCGCCAAAAGTCACATCCACATAAGTGCCATCTGGGCGTATATTCAGAGCCTCAATGCATTCCTGCAACATTACGGGAGTATGGTAATTACTGCTCATCACGCCTCCTTCCATTGCCCATTACTTCTTCGGCCAGGTTAGAGAAATTTTCAGGCTCATTATCCATCTGCGCATCGTAAGCACTTTGCGCCCACACTTCTATTCTGTTCAACTGGCAGGCCAACACCACATCCGATTCAATACCGGCATATTCCAATAAAGCTTTTGGTAAAAGCACACGACCAGCGGCATCGAGTGTCAATTCTGAAGCGCCGCGGGTGAAGTAGCGGATAAATTCGCGCGTTTTTTTCTCGTATGAATTGAGTTTACTTAAATCTTCAACAATCTTATCCCATTCGCGACGAGTGTAAATAACCAGATGCTTCTCAAAGCCACGATTGATCACAAGGCCCTCTTTGTCAGCTTCGGGAAGCTGCTTTTTGAGACCAACAGGGACCATCATCCTGCCTTTGGCATCCAGTTTACATTCAAATTCGCCTAAAAAATGGGACATGTGTACACTATGGTAATATTCCAAAGTAAAAGTAAACTACTTTTTTCATTTTTTACCACAAATTCCCATTTTTTTCCACCAAAAAGTTTTCAACAACTTTGAAGGTTATTTTTCTACCACTTTATCTCATGTAAAATTTCTAAACAGCGTCATACTCTTTAACTTATCAATGTCAGCCCGAACTTGCAAATGAACAGATTCTGATTAAATTCTACTAATAATTAAGTTTTTATCTTTCCACAACAAATGGTGATAGCAAAAGAATAGCACCATATATCATTGGCATACAGCGTCATAAATATAAGGAGCTAGAAAAACGAACTAAACAGTACGTCGTAGATTATGATCCCGCTCATCTTGCAGCTTAGAGCCTTTTATTTCCGATCTGTGAGGGCATAAGCGGTGACGTTGGTAGAATAAAATTGCAGCAGATTACTTTGCAAGTGAAGCATGTATCGGTAATGCCTTATTTGTATCGATGAACAGAAGTTAGCTTAAACATGATTAAATTTCAGCTGCAATTACCTATCATTGTGGCTCTTAATATGAATATGGTTATCGTAATACAGTGTACCGACCAGGTGGGACTGGTAGCTAAAATATCAGGCCTGCTAGCTAATGAGAGTTATAACATTTTGTCGATGCAGGAACATGTGGACAAAGCGGAGAATTTATTCTTCATGCGCCTGGAGGTAAACAAGCAATCAGCGGCATCAGTTCTTGAAGAGAAACTGCGTGAATTATTGCCGGAAGGTGCGCTGATCAAAGTAAATCCCGATGCGGTAAAAAAAGTGATCGTTATGGTAACCAAGGAATACCATTGCCTTGCTGACATATTGATCCGTAACTACTTTAAAACACTGGGCGCCAGCGTACAATGCGTGATCGGGAATTATACCAACCTGGAGGATATCTGCAAACGGTTTGATGTGCCGTTTTACCATGTACCGTATGAAGGTCCGCACCCTGAATCGGAGCAACGGGTATTAAATGTAATTGATCAATATCAATACGACTACATCGTGCTGGCAAAGTTTATGCGCATTTTATCGCCTGATTTTGTGAGACATTTTCCGAAGAAGATCATCAATATACACCACTCATTTTTGCCTGCATTTGTGGGGGCCAATCCCTACAAACAAGCTTACGAACGCGGGGTAAAACTGGTAGGCGCAACCGCTCATTTTGTAACCGATGAACTGGATGAGGGGCCGATTATAGCGCAACAAATCATCTCAGCCGATCATTCGCTAACGGCGGCAGATATGATGAAAGCCGGCAAAGAGATCGAAACAGCAGTATTGGCCAAAGCTCTGAAAGTGGTGTTTGACGACCGGGTGTTTATCTACAAAAACAAGACTGTGGTACTGGAATAATCTCAATCAAACTTCACAGTATCCGGCCCGGATATTCTGGCTACATGGCAATTGCAGCCGCCTGATATTTTAAGGTTGATTATTTTCGTCTGATTGGTTGCCGGGTCGGTGGCTGAAACCTTAATGTTATCTCCTTCGGTTGAATAATCCATTTTGTTATTATCGCTTGCCACGATGTAATAACCCATCACAAGATCCCAATTCGGCACTCCGGGGTGGAGTTGTTTATTAGAAGTTACATCAAATACTGAAAAGTTGTTCACTGCAATAGGCTTTCCGCTATTATCGGTATAATGAATTCCCACAGAGGCAAAAAGGTCTGTACATATCTGTGGGCCACAGGGCGTTTTTTTCTGTGTTTTCTTACAGGATGCGAGCGATACGGCTACAATAAAAAGGATTATAAGTTTGTTATACATGGGTAAGTGTTTATCCTATATTACGCCCAGGCTTATCCGTTTGCTACACTAACCCTTGAAATTAATCATAAAATGCTATTCCCATTTTGAGGATCGTATCAATAGTTTCTACAGGCAAATCGGTAGTCGGGTCGAGCAGAAATATCTTTATTCTTGCGCGATCCTCGAAGATCAGTTGCGGATGATCGAACCATTTCCCATTAACCATACCGAGAAATGGCAGACCAGTTTTCTTGTGGATCCACACATAACAAAACATTTTGCCTTTGTAGCAGAAGAAAGGCATCCGGTATTTCCACGCCTCGGTAATATCTTTATCAAAGTCGAGTATGTGCTGCCGTAAAAACAACAGGCAGCCTTTAACAGGCTCTTCTTTTTGCAGATAAAAAAGGTCAATGTCTCGCATCAGGGATTTTGATAATTAATAATAATTACCAGGTCATCCTTACCGGTTTGCTTTAGCCCATGCGAACTGCCAGGCCTTGTCAGAATAGCGTCGCCTTCTTTTACAGGAAAGCTCTTACCATTGATCTGTATTTCACCTGTGCCACTGATGACATAATAAATCTCGTCTTCGTTTTGCAAATGATAGCCAATTGCAGAACCGGGATGCAATACGCGTTTACGAAATACCATTTTTAACCCGTCTGCTTTGGAAAAGAAGCTATATCCTACTGTGCTGCCACCGCCGTTATGGGTACCTGGTTCGTTTTTGGCGATATCATTTTCATGTTCGAGGAGGTAGGGTTGTGAGGTTTGGCAAAAGGCGGAAGATGTCGATAAACACAACAGCAAACCAAGTAATATTTTCATAGAGAGTGATTTTTATAACAAAAATAGCGATGGGTATAAACCCAATCGCTATAGGATATTCCGAGAGCCCCTATTGGATCAAATCGTGATGCTTCAATATGACATCAGTATTTGGGGTATCAAGATCGACTTGCTTTAAAATTGATATCACTTTTTCAATATCTTTTTCGTCAACTGCTTTATCGAACTCATTCATCAACCCAGCTACATATAGCCTTTCGTTGACCGTCATTCCCTTATATTGATCATTCATCTTCGTAGCTATCAATTCATCACCCTCACCTTCAAAAAACTCGGATGCTCTTTCGAGGTATACACTTTATGTGTTTCTTTCTTAAAATCAGTGTCCTTCGCTTTCATTATGTCCTGGAACTGCTGTGTATTGCGGTCAATCAGCGGGAACCAGGTGCTTTGTACCTGCACCATAACGCGGTGGCCCTTTTTAAACGTGTGCAGCACATCCTGTAGCTCAAAGTTTACCGGGGTTACCTTTCCTGGAACAAATGGCTCGGGTTTATCAAATCCGTTGCGGAATTTACCCCGTATTGCTTCACTGCGCACCATTTGCTCATAGTGGGACATATATACCTCTTTACTGGTAAACTGGTTATTTTTAGCAGAGTCAGGATAAACATCAATTACTTTTACCACCCAGTCTGCATCCGTTCCGGTAATGGCTACTTTCAGATCGGCCCGAATATTTCCGGCAAGGGTTACATCATGATCTAATACATCAGTCTGATAAGTCAGGACATCCGGCCTGCTCGAAGCGAAGCGCTGGTCACCTGTCATATATTCACGCTGCATACCCAGAGTGGTATTGTTATAAAATGGAACAGGCTTGTTGGGATCGGAGATAAACTCATCAAAACTATCTGTTGAAGTTGGTGCATCGAATGATAATTTCCCTGCCGGCAACAGATACAAGTTTTTTTCCTCAGCTTCTTTAGGCGGCCATACGTTGTATTTCTTCCATTGGTTAACGCCTGTTTCAAAAGCAGATATTTTAGGAAGATCCATATCGGTGCCTTTCAGGTAATGACTGAAGAATGCAAACTCTATCTTCTCGCGATAAAATGGCCCGGTCGGACCACCAAAAAACACATCGCCCAAATGATCCCCATCGCCACGTGACCAGCCACCGTGCACCCATGGCCCCATCGTAAAGTAAACTGGGGTATTAGGGTTCTCTTTTACCAATGTTTTATAGGTATTGATTGCGCCATACAAGTCTTCCGCATCATACCAGCCGCCGGTAACTAGCGTCGGGGTTTTAATATCATGCAGGTGATAAAGTACATTGCGGTCCTTCCAATGCTGATCATAGTTCGGGTGATCCAGCATTTCGTTCCACAAGCGGATAGTATCCTTATAATATTTGTCGTTGGAGTTTTTCACTGAGCCCATTTTCAGGTAGAAATCATAGCCATCGGCTGTGCCATAGTTGAACCTGCTACCCTGCCGCTGCGTGGGTTTATCATCCTGCCTGTTGGTAAAACCAGGATAAAAGCCAAAGTTGGCCACCAGCATAAACGCCCCGTTATGGAATGCATCATCTCTATACAGATCAGCCATAGGTGCCTGAGGTGAGGCAGCAGCCAATGCCGGGTGACGACTTAATAAAGATGCTGTAGTGAAAAAGCCTGGATAAGATATGCCCCATACCCCTACTTTGCCGTTATTATTCGGGATGGTTTTGATGAGCCAGTCGATGGTGTCATAGGTATCAGTACCTTCATCTACATCCTTTTTCGTTTTATGCACTTCCTTTTCAGGCGTCATTTCTTCAAATGTACCCTCGCTCATCCAGCGTCCGCGCACATCCTGGTAGACAAAGATAAAACCGTCATGCAAAAACAGTGATGACGGACCAAGCGAACCTTTATATTTATCAGTACCATATGGTGCAACGCTATACGGCGTCCTGTCCATCATGATCGGGTATTTTTTGGATTGATCTTTTGGTACGTATACCGAGGTAAACAACTTTTTGCCGTCGCGCATCGGCACCTGGTATTCGTATTTCTGGTAGTTTGCTTTCACATAGTCAGCATCTGAAATATTTTGCTGAGCTTGAGAGCAGATAGCTAAAAGCATCAAGCTTAAAGCCAGAAGTAAATGTCTCTTCATTAATTATTGAGGGTTAGTAATATCAAAGGTAATAAAAACAAAAAGCCCCGGAATTCCGGGGCTGTCACAAAAACGTTACCTAAAAAGACTTATTCATTGATGGCTTTTACGCCTGGTAATTCCTTGCCTTCCATGTATTCAAGCAGTGCGCCGCCGCCTGTTGATACATAGCTTACTTCGTTGGTCAGGTTGAATTTGGCCACAGCCGCAGCTGAATCGCCGCCACCGATCAGCGAAAAAGCACCATTTTCAGTTGCACTAACTACTGCCTCGGCAATAGCCTTAGTGCCTTGTTCAAATTTCTCCATCTCGAAAACGCCCATCGGGCCATTCCATAAAATGGTTTTTGAACCTTCAACCACTTTGCTGAATACTTTGATAGAAGCCGGACCGATATCCAGGCCCATCCAACCGTCCTTTATATTGTCGTTGTTTGCCGTGTCTGTATTTGCATCGTTTGAAAAGTTATCCGCAATAATCGAATCTGTCGGCAATAAAAGATTTACACCTTTTGTCTTAGCTTTTTCGATAAGGCTGTTCGCAAGATCCAATTTATCTTCCTCAACGAGTGATTTTCCAATATGCCCCCCCTGTGCCTTGGCAAAAGTATAAGCCATACCTCCACCGATGATCAGGTTATCCACTTTATCCATCAGGCGTTCTATCAGTTCGATCTTGTCAGATACCTTAGCACCCCCCATAATAGCGGTGAAAGGTTTTTCAGCATTGTTCAATACCTTTTCGGCGTTGGCTAATTCGGCAGCCATCAGGTAACCGAAGCATTTTGCTTCAGGGAAGAATTGCGCAATAACAGCTGTAGATGCATGCGCGCGGTGTGCTGTACCAAAGGCGTCGTTTACATATACATCACCCAAAGCAGCGAGCTTTTTAGCGAACTCTATATCGCCTTTTTCTTCTTCTTTGTAGAAACGAAGGTTTTCCAGCAACAGTACCTGCCCTTTTGCCAAGTCTTTTGCTTTTTCAATGGCTTCAGCACCGATACAATCATCAGCAAATTCAACCTGCTGACCCAGCAGATCAGATAAATGCGGAACCAAATGCTTCAGTGAATATTTCTCTGTCGGACCATCTTTTGGTCTTCCCAGGTGTGACATCAGGATCACTTCGCCCCCATCCTTCAAAATCTTTTTGATGGTTGGCATAGCGGCTGTCATCCGGTTATCGTCTGTAATATTATAGTCCTTATCTAATGGGACGTTAAAATCAACCCTGATCAGGGCTTTTTTCCCCAAAAAGTTTATTTGATCTACTGTTTTCATATTGTTTTAGGGCGTTGTTTTACGGACCGCCAAATTCAGCATTTAATTCTAAATTCTGAACGCAAAAATGAAAAAGGTGTTTGGGGCTACTGAATCTTTAAATAGAGCACATAATGCGGCCCTATTCCGGGTACATCAAACTCGTCGGAGATGGTCTCAAAACCAAGGCTTCTATAGAAAGGAACTGCTTTTTTCCGGGCATTACACCAAATGTAATTCACTTTTTGCCCGCGCATATAAACGATTGCAAAATTCACAAGCTGATTACCAAAACCTTGGCCACGATGGCTCTCAAGGGTTGCCATGCCCCGTAATTGGTAAGCTTTGCCCGGCAATCCTTTATAAATCTGCGGATGAAATGACGCAATGCAAACCAGTTGATTATCATCAAAATAGCCTAAATGAAAGGCGCCTTCAGCATCGTCATTGGGAAAACGGCATTCATCCAGTGTTAACCGGCCCTCGCGCAATACCTCGTTACGGATGGCTAGCACATCATCAGCCTGAATAAACCTGATCATGCTTTGCTACACTTATTTTTGCTACCAGGTCGGCCAGACGGCTCGAGTAGCCCGTTTCATTGTCATACCAACCCACCACTTTCACCAATCCGCCAACTATCGAAGTAAGTTTCGCATCAAAAATGCAGCTATGCGGATTATCTAATATGTCAGTAGAAACTATCGGGTCCTCAGTATACTCCAGCACATTTTTCATTGGGCCTTCGGCTGCTGCTTTGAACGCCCGGTTGAGCTCTTCAACTGTAGTCTGCTTTTTCAGGCTACAGGTAAAATCCGTCAAAGAGCCATTCAATACAGGCACCCGGATTCCTGCACCTCCTAATTTTCCTTCCAAGTGAGGGAATATGTTGGTGATAGCTTTAGCTGCGCCGGTTGTAGTAGGTATAATTGACGCCGACGCCGCCCGGGCACGCCGGAGATCTTTATGGGGGGCATCGTGCAGATTCTGGTCGCCGGTCATGGAATGTACCGTGGTAATGTAACCATCAACAATTCCCCAGTTATCTTCCAATATCTTCACCATAGCCGCAACATTATTGGTGGTGCATGATGCATTGGAGATGATAGGTGCCCACAGATCAAAATTAATGTCGTTTACGCCAATTACAATAGTAGGAATAATTTTATCGGGTGATGGCGCAGAAATGATCACCTGCTTTGCACCTGCTAACAAATGCTGACTTGCGCCATGTTTAGAGGTAAACTTACCAGTAGACTCGATTACGAGGTCGATATTCAATTCTTTCCAGGGAAGATTTGCCGGGTCCTTTTCGGACAAGATTTTTATCTGTTTACGATCAATATACAAATTGCCCGAGTCGCATTTTATAGTCCCTTTGAATGTACGATGAACAGAATCGTATTTGAACAGGTGCGCCAATGTTTCGGTATCGGTCAGGTCATTGATCGCAACCACCTCGATACCGGGCTTAGAAAGCACACTACGCAGGAATATTCTCCCTATACGTCCAAATCCGTTAATAGCTACCCTCATAACAATTGATATTTATGACAAAAGTACACAAATATCAAAAGGCATTGGATTGGCGAATGTCATATTACAATAAGAAACAGGAATATAAGCTACGCGATCACCCTTTTATCTTTTTTGCAGGAATTTCTTTCCTTCGCTTCTCTTATTATTTTTTGGTACAGGTTCAGTACCTCTTTCAATCGCTCTTTTATTTTGCCGGATACTGCAATGTTGAGCGCATATCTATGTTCAGGCAGGTATAGCTCGATATTGGTATTAGCAATCTTGTAATCCACATCAAACATACGGCTGTAATAATCGATACCGCATTGCATAATGGCTCGTGCCAGTCGATCTGCGACATCTCCATATTCCGCGTTGCCCTCACCTAAAAAGGTCCTTAGATACAGGATATCCTCGCGGGTACTTTTCACTAATCTTTTCCCCGCATCGGCTGCTTCTGCAGCATTCGTCTTTTTCGTGGCTTTTGCGGCATCAATTTCCCTGTCAATTTTTTGGATACGGCCAGAGAAAAAGATACTGCTAAATAGCTGCCTGATTTCAGCCGGGAAATCAGAGAAAAGATTCAAAAGATCGCTTGTAGATATGCCTCGTTGCTTATCCACGTATTTCTTCACCGAGTCTACAACCTCAGTCAGATAAAACTGAATAGTCTTTTCGGGATGATAAAAATACTGCTCGCCGCCTACTGATTTTGCGTAGCTTTCCTTTTGTTTTGAAGTATAGAAGAGTTTAGCCAGTTCAATCCCTTTTTTAAATTCATCCGCATGAAACCCTCCGTTTTTGGTTGCCAGACCTAGATTAAGCATCGAGAGATTTTTGATGCAGCTATAATTCTCTTTGGTAATTTTAAACTTTGCCTCGTCCTCAACAAAATTACAGAACCTAAATTTGCTGAATGACACTTTTTGATTACCCCAAACCTTGAAACCAAACCCTTTTCCAAAAAAAGGTTCACTCTTAACCGATCCGACATAATTATCGTTGATATATAGACCGACTTGGTCATCCGTCTTCTTCAAGAGTAAATGATTGGATGAACGTTGATTTATGGCGAAAGCTGTTTTCCACGGGATGATCTCTTTATAATCGCCTTTAGTGTGCTGCACCAGGCTAAAGTGCCCATTGCCGGTAATCACGAAGCTATAATAGCTATTTTGCTCCCTGCCGAAAACGATACCATAACTATATTTATCCACTCCCTCAAACCATTTTGTATCTACCTCTATTGTCCAGTTATCTTCGTAATTTAAATCGGCAAATACACATGGAATGGATGAGCCTGTTTTTTTTTCTCTCGAGATGATATATTCATCAGCATTTTTTGTCAGCGAATGAAATTCATCTTTTTCTTCCAGCCAATCAGACGATTGACTGATCAGGTCGCCAATCAATACAGCCTGGATGAGTTTCTTTTTATCTTTTGGAAGAAGGGCTTTTTCCCAAATACTCAATGCTTTTTCAGCATCGCCCTCTCTTATAAACTCTAAAGCGAGTTCATCAGCCAAATTGCTGTTCCAAAACCAGAAGGGGGAATAAAGGGGTTTGGCTATTGGAGTATCTGCAATGGGGGTTTTTATTTCTTCAGCTAAGAAATCATTTTTTTCTGCGGGTAAAGCAATTTGAAGATCATTATCAAAAGCTCGCATTTCAGTCCCACCCGGTTGAAGCCCAGTCTGCTTTGAGGCGCTATGTTCAACGATTGTTTTGGGCGAACTACTCCAGCGCAGAAAACTACCACCCAAAAGCCTGTTAAAATAGTGTGTATAAGCCGTCATAATCCCTAATTATCCTTGTCCGAAATAAGCCTGAAACTCAGTGTATGAGTTCCGCAAAAAGTTTAATATATTCCTGTGAGTCTGCTCAAAAATCCCGGTCACTTAAATCTTGAAAAGGACGTTACGGATGGTTTAAATATACGGCTGGATAATGCAGTTCAGTACACTAAAGCATGAAAAGTTTACCACATTTTTCAAAAAAAAATGTGGATATTAAAAATAAAAAAAATGGCAAAAAAAGTTATGGATTTCTAAACGAATAAATTGCGTAAAGCAAGGTTTTCGCGTTCTTTTGACCTGATAAAAAAGGACACTGCCCAGTTAAATAACAGGCAAACCGTCAGAATAAGGCCAAGCAATATAGAATTACCGTAAGAACTGAATACCAAAGCCAGAACTACACAAAGCAAATTCAGTGCAATTAATATCATTGCTGTTTGCAGATGTGTAAAACCAAGCTTTAACATACGATGATGAATATGTTTACGGTCAGCTTTAAACGGCGATACGCCGCTGTAAACGCGAAGTATAAATACTCTTAATGTATCAAATATTGGTCCTATTAAAATAGCTACCGACAGGGCTGGAGCCGAATAAACATCGGGCGATTTCACTGTAGTAAATTTATTTAATTCGATAAATTTAATGGCCATTACTGCTGAGATCAGGCCGATAAGTAATGAACCGGTATCGCCCATAAATATTTTTGCCGGGGTGATATTAAACCTCAGGAATCCTATTAAAGCACCCGTCATAGCCAGTGATACTGCACCAAGCTCATATTGATGCATGTATATAAACAGTCCGGCAAAACACGCATTTGCCACAACACCTGTGGCACCGGCCAAACTATCAATTCCATCTATCAGATTAAAGGCATTTACAATCAAAATAATCGTGAGCACAGTCAGGGCGACGCTTGGCCAATAGGGCAGATCGCCGATGCCAAAAACGCCGTACATACTGGTAAGGCGTATATTACCCATAACCACCAGAATTAATGATGCTAAAAACTGGATGAAAAATTTAGTACGTGAGTTAACCCCGGACAGATCGTCCTTTAAACCCATTGCAAACAGAATAATACATGCTGTAAGCAGGTAGTTTATAGGCAACGACTTATCTGTCATACTAAACAGCAGCGAGGTAATGGTAAAACTTACGAAAATAGCTACTCCACCTAACCTCGGAATTCCGTGATCATGTTGTTTTCTGAAATGGCCCAGATCATCATACAAATGCCGTGCGCGTGCCACATGAAGTATAGAGGGTATCGCAATAATTGTGACGATAATAGAAAAAACGACTATTGTAATATAATACACTAAGTGATATGAATGTAAATATTCCGTCATTGAGAATAAAAGTTATAGGTCGATCAGTTACATTTAAAACCGGTGTCCAAGTTAATAAAATTTCTGTTTGTCCTAAAAAAATTGTGCTATTTTACGTAAAGGTTTAAGTAATATCGTAACTATCGGCAAAAAAATACTATTATTTTTCATGGCTTTGAGATCAAAACGCATAGCTTGTACGCGGTTCCCTAAGCTTTTGTTACTTATACCACCAACTACCATCTTTATAAGCACCTTATTCAAATAATATGCATTAATATTATTCTGATGAATAAATCTTAACATCAACTCGTAATCGCCTGCACTTCCATAATCAAGTTTGTAACCGCCTAATTTTTCGAATAGACTTCTCTTGCAATAAAATGTAGGATGAGGGGGCATCCACCCCCAATTAAATATTCCTTTTCTATACTTTCCTGAACGCCATTTGCGGATAACCTTGTCGTTGGGATCAATGTAATCAAGGTCACCGTATATTATCGCAGTATCTTGTTCGGCAAATACCTTTGCTATGTTATACAGCACATCATTATCCGCAAAGAAATCATCTGCATTAATTGTGCCAATAACATCACCGGTAGCCAGTGCAATACCTTTATTCATTGCGTCGTAAATACCATTATCAGGTTCTGATATAAAAGCGTCGACATTTGTGCTGTATTTATCAATTATTTTAATCGTATCATCTGTCGAGCCGCCATCAACTATAATGTATTGGATGTTTTTTAAACTTTGCTGCAACACGGAATTTATGCAACGTTCTATGGTGTTTTGGGCATTATATGCCACAGTTATAATTGAAATTTTCGGACCCTGCATTTCTGGAAAAATACACTTTTAAAATAACCAAATTATGGCACTTTCGGAATTGCTGCACAAGATAAATAAATATGCAGCTTAAGTGTATATGCTGAGCGCCAAGTATATAATTTATAAAGCTAAATAACTAAGTTTTGCCTTATAACGGGTATTGGTCCGCCGGAAGGACCGCCCTGCTTCACTTCCTTTTTTCTTCTCAACTCTTTCTCCTCTTCTCCATTTATCATTTCTGTCAAACCTGGGCCGTCGGGGTGCCCTTTTGCCTCCGTTACAGGACTCCTGCTCGCTTTTTTAATTGGTTTATCTTTGGTTTTCATATTAATTTACCAATCTATCCGATATTTGGTTTAAGTCTTTAGATCGACGCTAATGGAAGCATTCTTTGCTGTACTTTCCCGGTTTATCCATCTTTCAGGTGAAAGCAAAGCGGCTTTTGCAACTGCTGTAAAGAAAATGGAGCTTCCCAAAGGGCATGTACTGGTAAAGGAAGATACCGTTTGTAACTATCTTTATTTTGTAGAAAGTGGTTTGACCCGCACGTATTATTTTAAAGATGGCAAAGACATTACCGACTGGATAAGCGCCGAAAACTCCTTTGCATGCTCTATAGTAAGTTTCATCACCCGTAAGCCCGACCGACGAATAATTGAATTATTAGAGTCCTCTGTTTTATATGCAATCAGTTACGATAAACTGGAAGAGTTATACGCCCGCTTTCATGAAATTGAAAAGTTAGGCAGACTGCTGGTAAGCTCAGGCATGGTGCAAATGCAGCAGAAGTTTGACGACCAGCATTTTGAAACCGCCCCACAGCGCTATCAAACTCTGATGAAAACCAACCCTTCGTTTATATTAAGAGTGCCTTTAGGAATGATTGCCTCCTATCTTGGCATTACCCAGGAAACTTTAAGCCGTATCCGTTCGCAAGTTTGATTTTTTGATTAATGTCAAAAGGTTCCACAGCAATACTGCTGAACTTTGATTAAAAATCAAATCGACATGAACACTCTATTTTGGATATTACAGGCATTGGTTGCAGCAGCCTTCCTGTATTCAGGCATCAGTAAGTCAATTTATTCGGAGCAAAAACTGGTAGCTATAGGGCAAACCGGCGTTGAAGGTCTGCCTATGGCATTAACCCGCTTTATCGGTATCATTGAAATATTAGGGTCAATCGGCCTTATTCTACCGCTAGCATTAAATATTTCTCCAAAACTTACCCCGGTATCAGCTATTGGTTTTGCAATAATCATGGCACTAGCAGCACGGGTCCACTATAACCGACATGAACCCAAAAATGTGGTTAATAATTGTATTCTACTGCTGTTATGTGTGCTAATTGCTTGGTATAGATTTTAATTTATTCAACAAAAAAACCGGCTATAAACCGGGTTATGCTACTTATTGATCTCTTTCCAAAGCAGATCCTTCAATTCATCCAATCCCTTCTGAGCCACGGACGATATAAACACAGCCGGGATACCCTTTGGCAGCTCCTTTTTCATTTCGGCCTGTAATTCAGCATCCAGCATATCTGATTTGGTAACCGCCAGCACGCGTGGCTTGTGTACCAATTCCGGGTTATATTCTTTTAGTTCTTTCAGCAGGATATCGTACTCTTCTTTAATAGCACGGCTTGTATCAGCAGGAATCATAAACAACAATACCGAGTTACGCTCGATATGGCGTAAAAAGCGAAAGCCTAATCCTTTGCCTTGTGACGCCCCTTCAATAATCCCCGGGATATCGGCCATCACAAAAGATTTATTGTTGCGATACGCCACAATGCCCAGATTCGGCACAAGGGTGGTAAAAGCATAATCAGCTATCTCGGGCTTCGCCGCTGAAACGACAGATAACAAGGTCGATTTACCCGCATTCGGGAATCCCACTAAACCAACATCTGCCAGCAGCTTTAATTCCAGTATATTCCAGTCTTCGCGACCTGGCTCTCCGGGCTGTGCAAATCGCGGGGTTTGCTGCGTTGCAGATTTAAAATGCCAGTTACCCAAGCCACCTCGACCACCGGGTGTTAATATTTTGGTTTCACCATCTTGAGTGATTTCGAATATGGTTTCTCCGGTCTCAGCATTTTTGGCGATGGTGCCAAGGGGCACTTCTAAAATCTCGTCGCGTCCTGTTTTACCTGAGCGTAACGCGCTGCCGCCCGAATCGCCATCCCCCGCGATAACATGTTTGCGAAATTTAAGATGAAGCAATGTCCACAACTGGGCATTACCTTTTACAATCACATTACCGCCACGACCGCCATCTCCACCGTCTGGACCGCCTTTTGAGGTTAAAATATCACGATGTAAATGTGCAGAACCCGCCCCGCCATGCCCTGACCGGCAACATATCTTCACATAATCAACAAAATTTGAACCTTGAGCCACTCGATTTACGATTTTAGATTTACGATTTGGGATTTATTTTTTATCCGAAATGAATTTTTATTAAACAAAAATATCCGGGGGTAGTTTCCCGGATACAGCGCTTTAAAGATTTATTATCTTAATATTTTTCAGTCACCTCGCTGATAGCGGCAAATATCTCGTCGATAGAGCCGATACCATTGATGCTATTGAATTTATCCTGACCTCTGTAAAAATCAGCAACAGGGGCAGTTTTATCATTATATTCTTTGATACGCTTGCGGATGATTTCCGGGTTAGCATCATCTGATCTGCCTGAATCCTTACCACGCAACAACAAACGATGCTCCAGTTCATTATCATTTACTTCAAGAGCGACCATTGCTGTAATAGAAGAGCCTTTGCTTTCCAGTAATTCATCCAGCGCTGCAGCTTGAGCAACTGTACGTGGAAAACCATCAAAAATGAAGCCTTTGGCATCCTTATTAGCATCCAGTTTATGGCTGATCATACCGATAACTACCGCATCCGGAACCAATTTGCCCTCGTCCATCAGCTTTTTAGCTTCCAAACCCAATTCAGTTCCTTCAGCTATTTCGCCACGTAATAAATCGCCCGTTGAAAGGTGAATTAAACCGTATTTGTCGATAAGATTTTTTGATTGCGTACCCTTACCGGCCCCTGGAGGACCAAACAGAACTAAATTCAGCATATATAGTTGTTGGTTGAAATTTAAAAGGCCTTCCGGTGCAGTACAGAAAGGCCTAAAATTTTTTTGTGCACTTGAAGGGAGTCGAACCCCTAACCTTCTGATCCGTAGTCAGATGCTCTATCCAATTGAGCTACAAGTGCAACATTTTATATATTCCCGTCAAAAAGTGCGTCTTAGTTAAACAGGCGCTTTTTCAAACGGACTGCAAAAATAGGATTTCTTTTTAAACAGTAATAATTTTTTTGAAATTACTTTACAGCCTCGGCAATTGCATTAAAATCGGGCATGTCGCCGGCTACATCCAACACCTCGGCATAGATCACTTTCTGGTCTTGATCAATCACAAACGCAGCACGTTTTGATACGCCTTTTAGTCCTAACACAAATTCTTCGTACCATGCACCATACGCAGGTGATACTGTTTTATTGAAGTCTGACAGTAACGGAAACTGGTAATTATTTTCTGCCTTGAATTTTGCCAATGTAAAAGGTGAGTCGACTGATATACCCAGCACCTGTGCATTCAGACCATCGTAATAACCAAAATTATCACGCATAGTACATAACTGAGCTGTGCAAACACTGGTAAATGCCATCGGAAAAAAGTGAAGCACTATCTTTTTGCCTTTAAAATCAGATAACGATATTTCCTTTTTATCGGATGATACTAATGTAAATTGAGGTGCAAGCTGACCTGGTTGAATTGCCATAAAAGATTTTTTTCGGCAAATAACCAATAAATAAACAAACTACATTGCCCTATTAATTTTTTTACATTGAGGTGTAAGACTCCGTTGATTTAAACAGAAACTTTTACCGGGAATTCTGTCTGCTGCAGCATTTCTACCAACAACTCGATCTTTACCGGCTTAGGAATATAATTATTCATCCCTGCCTTCAGGCATTCTTCCTTATCCTCAACCATCGCATTGGCTGTCATCGCTATAATTACCGGTTGCCGCTGATAGTTATCCCTGATATAACGGGTACATTCCAGGCCATCCATTTCAGGCATTTGTACATCCATTAATATCAGCTCATAAAACTGCTCGTCGAGCATTTGGATAGCTTCACGTCCATTATTAGCTACTAAAGCATTATAGCCTAGTTTTTCCAAAACCTTCAGGATCATCTTTTGATTAATGGCATTATCCTCGGCGACAAGAATATTCAAGGGTTTTGATAATGCAAAGTCTTTGTTAAGTTTCTGATGAGATTCCTGATGTTCCTGCCCTTTTTCGCTTTCATGATGAAATTGGTTAAGGATCACTTTTTCCAGATGTGATGGCTTAACTGGTTTATTGAGTACTGCAACAAACAAACCAGGATGTTTTTTTTGACTTTCATCACCAATAGAGCTTAATAAAATTACGGGCAAATGTGGTCTCCGGTGTTTGAGCAAGGTAGTAAACTCAACTCCATCCATACCCGGCATTTGCATATCGGTAATTACCAGATCAATACCTTCATTAGTTTCCAGCAGGTACAATGCTTCAGGGCCTTCCGTTGCTGAAACTACCTCCATTTGACGCTGCTTTAACTGCAATTGCAGAATACGCAGATTGGTAAGATTATCATCAATGATGAGAACTTTTTTACCGGTCAATGCTTCTTTGCCCGATATGGTGCGGCTTTGTTGCTGATTTTCGGGCACAAGGCAAATGATAGAAAAACCGAAAGTAGCGCCTTTTCCCTGTCTGCTCTTAACTGCAATATGACCGCCCATCATCGCAACCAGGCGTTTACAAATGGCCAGTCCAAGTCCGGAGCCACCGTATTTGCGCGTGGTAGACGAATCAACCTGGCAAAAAGCTTCAAACAATTGCGGCAATTTTTCTTCAGGAATACCAATACCTGTATCTTTTACTTCGAAGCCAACCTCGATCCTGCCATCGTCCAAGTCCCCTATTTTATTTACAATGACCAATATTTCGCCGCGGTGTGTAAATTTAATGGCATTACCCAGTAAATTGATCAGCACCTGACGCAGACGCATGCTATCACCATTAAGCTGGTAGGGCAGATCTGGCTCTATATAATAGATCAGGTCAATACCCGACTCGGCTGCTTTTCCTGAAAACAGATCCATAACCTCTTCAACACATCTGCGCAAATCAAAGTCATGCGCATCGAGCTCCATTTTCCCCGATTCGATCTTTGAAAAATCAAGTATATCATTAATCACATTCAGCAGCGCCTCGCCACTGTGCAATATTGTTTGCGAGTATTCTCGCTGCTCGGAACTAAGTTCTGTTTCATTTAAAAGGGTAGCCATACCCAAAACGCCATTCATTGGTGTGCGTATCTCGTGGCTCATTGTCGCCAGAAAAACACTTTTTGCCTGGTTTGCCTTTTCAGCCTCTTCCCTGGCTTTGCGTTCATTTTCGGTCATCGCTTTCAAAAGCTCCGTACGCTCCAATACCTGCTTTTCAAGTTCCAGCTTTTGCAGTGCCATCGTCCGCACCCGGTATTTAATAATCCCATAAATAGCCGCGGCGATACACCCTGCAGCCAGTATTTTGAACCACCATGTGAGCCAGAACGGAGGGACTATTGTAATCTTCAAGGTATCTGTTACAGGCGACCAGGAGCGACCATTATTACGACATTTTACCTTAAATATGTATTGCCCTGGGGGAAGATTGGTATAAGATGCAGTATTCCGGCTGCCAACGTTTATCCATTCGGTATCAAAGCCTTCCAGCTTGTATTCATATTCTTTTTTATCTGCGGACCCAAAATCCAGCGAGGCAAATTCAAAGGATAGCATCGATTGTTTATAGGATAAAGTGATCGACCTGGTATCGGTAATACCTTGTTTAAGCGGAGATGTGTCTTTACTGTTTTTGGCTATTGTTAGCGGTTTATTGTAAATCTGCATTCCGGTTAGAACAACCGGGGACAATGCAGCAGGTTTCAATATCTGTTCGGGATAAAAACTATTAAAACCATTAATGCCTCCGAAATATAACTTCCCGTTACCAGCTTTTAATGCAGAGTGAGCTTTAAACTCATCACCCTGCAAGCCATCTTCGGTAGTAAAATTTTGAAATTTGCCGGTTTCCGCATCCAATTCCGATAATCCATTGTTTGTGCTGATCCAAAATTTACCCCTGTCGTCTTTCCTTATCGCATAGATAACATCGCTAGGTAAACCCTCTTTTTTAGTAAATACGGTAAAGCGTTTTGTCTCCGGATCGAACAAGTCGAGGCCCGAAAGGGTACAAAGCCATAGGCGCCCTTTATTATCTTCAAGTATATCCGTAATCCCGTTATTGCTTATACTATTCTTTTTTTCATCATGCTGAAAAACTGTAAAGGTACCATTGCTCCGGTCCATAAGGTTAAGGCCGGCATCTGATGTACCTATCCACAAACGGCCCTTGCTGTCTTCGAACAAAGAATAGATATAATTACTGCTAATGCTTTTGGGATTATTTACATCGAGGTTATAATATTTTATAGTGTTTGTTTTCTTATCGTAGCAATTCAACCCTCCGCCGAAAATACTTAACCATACTTTATTATCACGACTTTGCAACAGGTTATATACATTGTTTCCGCTTAATTTATGTCCACCGATAGCATCCTTGTCGAAGTAATCGCATTTTCCTGTCACCGGGTCCATTACTGTCATACCGTTGCCCCAAGTACCTATCCATAATTTGCCCTCCTTATCCTGGGTGATCGCCAATACATAATTGCCAGAAAGCCCTTTTTTGCCCCCTCGTTCCTGTTTATAATGGATAAATGTGCCATTTTGAGAATCAAACTTATTGATGCCGCCACCATCTGTTCCTACCCAAATATTTTTATCCCGGTCTTCAAATAAGGAAAGAACAAAATCATTCGATAAGCTATTCGGCATAGAATTATGCCGGTATAAAGTGAAGCTTGAACTTGATTTTTTAAAGAGATTGACACCTCCGCTAAATGCCCCCAGCCACATGTTTCCCAAGCGGTCACGGCAAATGCCATAAATAGAATTCCCGTTAATGCTGTTGCCATCTATTTCATCATGTTTATATGGATAAAACTTTTTATTGCTTATATCCAATAAGGTAAGGCCACCATTTTCTGTACCGATCCACAAATTGCCTGCTTCGTCTTTTTCCAGGCTATAGATTGTATTGGCAGATAGGGAGTTTATATTATTTTCATTGTGTACATACCGGATAGAAGCCCCGTTTTGCTCGTTGAACAAATACAAACCGTCTTCCTGCGTACCAACCCATAACTCATGTTCATTGTTTTCTGTTATACTGATTACATTTTCTCCTGACAAAGAGTGTGTCTTTTGATCAGAAAAAAGGTAATTAGTAAAAGAATTTGTTCCCGGGTTATAAAGATTTAAGCCATGGCTTGATGTTCCGGCCCATATATGACCGTGAGAGTCTTTGTAAACGGTTCTTATATTATCGTCACTTATACTTCCGGTAATTGCATCTGAATGTATATGATGAATAAATTTATTCTTTTTCAAATCAAAGTAATCCAGGCCATTAACTTGTGTAGCGATCCACAAAGAGCCATTATCGTCAAATGCCAGCCGGTTGATAATATTGCATGCCAGGCTGTTGCTGTTGTGAGCATCGTGCGAGTAGCGGGTAAAAACACCTGTTTTACGACAATATCGGTTTAAGCCATTTTGTGTAGCTATCCAAATATTTCCTTCGGGATCTTCAGCAAGGTCTGTGATCATGTTATTGCTGATGCTGTTCCCGTTTTTAGAGTCGTAACGATAAGTGGTAAACTTATACCCATCGTACATATTCAGCCCGTTACGGCTGCCAACCCACATAAAACCACGGCTATCCTGTATAATGCAGTTGACATTGATTTGCGACAAACCTTCATGAGTGCCGAGATGTTCAAAATTGAGGTTCGGTCGCTGGGCAAAGGATAAAAATGGACAAAAGATTAAAGTGATGAAAAAAATCATCACTGCGCTGGGGGCAAAGGGTCTCCTAATCATTCAACAACAAAAATCAGATCAAATTTCAATTACAAATTAGCCCAGGGAAATAGTGGCTATTTATTAAAATTTGTACGAATCGCCGATCGGAAATGTTTTGATTATTTTAACCAAAAAATAAACTATTTAACTGATAGGCATTATCTTAAAACTAATGTAAACCGTCCCCTGCCATAAGTATTCGTGTCAGCTTTTATTACCTGGAACGCATAATTGCCTACCCGCATATCCAGCGAATCCTTCATATACTTATCCTTCAGCCAAAACCTTATGTTTTGCGAAATCTGATCGATATAATTCAACTTTAAAATATAGATACCATCATATCTGGTATTTATTTTTAACCTGATCGGATTCTGCTGTAAATAAGGCAATTTCTGAATGACGCAATTAACACCATCACTTGTAAGGCTTGAGATACTTGCAATGCCAAAACCGGGAAAATATACCGCATCCTGGGAATTTATATACATGGTGCTGGCGCTGTGATTAAAAATTAACAGGGTCTCATCAGCATGTAAAGAATCCTTTTGGATCATGATCTTAAATGAACCGCCATCCGGGATTGTATCTCGTTGATTTGCAACGGGTTTAATCAAAACAGGCTTAATTTGCGCCACAGGCGGATTATCTACTCCTTTGATGCATGCAGCAAACAGGATGATAAGAACGATTGTTGATAAAGCTGGTTTCATATAATCTACATATTTAACTGATAATCAGCTCAAAAAACCATACCAAATCACAATACCCATTCGATTTATGTAATGAATAGCCAAAACCAATACCTTAGTCTCATGAAAGCAATTGTAATTACTGCAGCAGGAGGCCCGGAAGTTTTGCAAATGGAAGACCGCTCTCAACCTGTTATAACTGCAACTGAAGTGCTGGTAAAAGTAGCGGCCGCAGGTATTAACCGGCCCGATGTATACCAGCGCAAGGGCAACTACCCACCACCAAAAGGAGCACCCCGCGATATACCCGGGCTGGAGATAGCCGGAACTATTGCCGCTGTGGGTAACCGGGTAACGCGCTGGAAAATTGGCGACAAAGTTTGTGCACTGATTTCAGGCGGTGGTTATGCGGAATATTGCAATGTACCTGAAGGACAATGCCTTTCTGCACCCGGCAACATGACTTTTGTTGAAGCGGCATCACTCCCCGAAACATTCTTTACGGTTTGGAGCAACGTGTTCGACCGCGGCAAGCTGCAACCCGGCGAAAGCCTGCTGGTGCATGGTGGTTCAAGCGGCATTGGTGTAACGGCTATTCAAATGGCAACTGCGCTAGGAAACAAAGTTTATGTTACGGCCGGATCTGACGAGAAGTGTAAGATTTGTCAAGAGCTTGGTGCAACGAAAGCCATCAATTATAAAACAGAAGATTTTTCAGAATCGATACATAAACTCACGGATGGTAAAGGCGTGAATATGATACTGGATATGATAGGCGGGGATTATACTCCCGGAAATATTGCGTGTCTCTCCGAAGAGGGCAGGTTAATTTTGATCAATGCTATGAGGGGTAAAGATGTACAGATAGACCTGGCCCAGGTAATGCGCAAAAGACTGATCATTACCGGCTCAATGCTCAGATCAAGAGAAATTGAATTTAAAAGCGCTATAGCCCGCAACCTTGAACAACATATCTGGCCGTTACTGGCATCGGGCAAAATAAAGCCGGTTATCTATGCTGTTTTCCCTGCTAAAGATGCTGCCAAAGCTCACACATTGATGGAAAGCGGCGGACATGTCGGGAAGATAATCTTAAGTTTTGAATAGAACTATTACTGTTTGCGCGGCCAGTATGCCCAACCAATGGCAAAGAGGCATGCGAGAAGTAAAACGCTAAATTCAACGCCATTTCTTCCTTCACCGACTACAAACCAGCCATATTTAGCATGTATAATGCATATACCGCTGATTAGTATAATGGCATGGCATATACATGCGGGGATAATTAGGCGATTAAAGAACAAAGCCAAATCACTTGCAAACTGACCGATAACCAATGCCCATGCCCACAATGCGCCAGCTGGGAAACCCCAATGGCTAAACGCCTCACCAAAATCATTAACATCTGCGGGGTGCAATAAGCCGCGCACCGAATGCACACCAATAATCAATGCGGTTGCTATCCTAACTATATTCATCCCATCGTTAGGTTTTGAGACCGGGGTACTTTTAAGCAGATCAATTTTCATAACTCATTTGTGATCATTATTATGATCGATAGCTACAAATGTATCAGCGTGCTTTAAAAAGTATTGTGCAGAAATGCTCAATTTTCTTCAGGAAATACGCCTATGGTTGTGAGGCTGTACACCATACTCTGACTTGAATGCCCTGCAGAAAGCACTCATATTTTCAAAACCGCATTTCCAAGTGATTTCATGAATCGGTGTGTTCGTTTGTTTCAGTAACCCGGCAGCATATTCCAGTCGAATTCGGGTAAGGCATTGATGAGGTGTAGTATTAAATACGGCCTTAAATTGCCTCACCAATTGAGGGACTGACAAGCATGCTTCATTGCTGATAGCCTGCAGATCCGGCTTATCAGCGAAACAGGAATACATAAAATCTTTAGCAACACATAACCGTTTGTATATCTCTGCCCGCGTGGATGCTTTAACGGCATTAACAGCATATGCACGCTTTGTTTCTGATTTGTAAGTGCCTATAAGATATTGCAATACACCAACCAGGTGTTCGTCCACCAGGTTGCTATCATATCCTTCGTTCTCAAGAGAAAAAATCAAATCTGATAATTGCTTTAATAATCCCGGTTCGGTACAGTTAAGAGTCTGGAAAAATTCAGGCACCTGTCCCTCATTATAAAAAGGGCGATCCAAAGATTGCTCCTCGGTATATAGTTTATCGGAGAAAACAGCAGAAGCAAATCCGTTTTTGAAAAAAATTGAAAAGCTTTGAACTTTACCGACTGTATCAATACTGCTGGAATAGGTCTGCGCGTCATTCAGGATCAGGAATTGCCCCGGACGCACCGCAATACGGCGATTATTGATGCCATACCACTCCTCTCCCGTCAAAACAGTTTTAAAAGAGAGACAACCTACATGACTCTCACAATTACTACTGCTGACCAACGCATTAAAGACGATGTTATGCTTTTTAAAACTGCTAAAATGAAGCTGTTCGTCAAATCCTGGCTTATTGTGATCGGGCAGACTGGTGAAATACATCCGTTAGTGCTTATGGGTAAGCAAGATAGCTATTTTCCCGAGTTTGCAGGGAGCAGTTTGCAGATAAAGGGGAAATGCAAACTGCCCACTGCTAACTGGACTACGGGAACTTTACCCCGCTATATTCCGACACATCGGTCAAAGGAATAGATGAGCCATATTTGGCATTTATGGCTTTTATAAACTCATTAGCTACAATTGCATATCCACGTGGCGTAAGGTGCACGCCATCTAAAGAGAAGATGCCCCCGCTGATGTAATTAGAGTTAAGGCTAATGCCGCTCTCCAGCAAACCATGTTCCTTTACATTATTCAAAAAAGTATAGGCATCAAATACAGCCAAACCTTTTGATGCGGCGATAGACTTGATAGCGGCATTATAAGATTGTACATAATCCTGCGCCAAAGCAACCTCGTTTGCATCCAGCACAAACTGGTTATCAATAGGTGTATATGGCGTTAACCCATAGGGTAAATTTCCATAAGGGGTACTTATCGGCAGACCGATCTTATTTGTCGGAAAAGTGAGTACGATCAGGTCTTTCGCGGTGGCCGGTCGTGGTGCATAAGTTGTTCCGCTCACCAAAGCATTAATGTATAAAGCCTGCACCTGTGGATTTGCTTTTTTTACAGCTCCCAAAACCGCACCAACGGTTATCGTATTAAAATAGGGGATCGAGGTTACATCAGGGATAGTACCGACAACACCCTTTGCGCCTGTAGCAGTTAATCTGCCGATAACCAGATTATATAAACCGGCAAATGTGGCTTTGTCCGTCAACACATCACCTGCACCGCCAGAGGTAGCATAGCCTAAAGCATCATTATTGCCCAGCCAGTTTGAGAAAAAGGTAAATTGTTTTGCTGTAACAAAATCAAGATAAGTAGTGGTGTTAGTGCCTTCTGCACCCGGCAGCAGCCGCTCATAAAAGCCGTTCAGGTTGCCATATGGGGCATAACTAACATGCAACAATTTTATTCCGGGTACACCATAGTTCTCAATATCACCAGTATATTTGGCGTAAAGGGTTACATTACCAAATCCCGGGATGGCCTGTATACCGCGTATTGCCAGGTTAGTAGTGACTGGTGTTGTAATTGGCGTACCATCAGCATTAAATCCTGTTAGTTGCAGATAACCTGAACCATTTGCCTGGCCGGCATCAAACAAAGGCTGATTAAAAACCCCGCCGCCTACCGACTGCATTTGTTTGGCCATAATGCTTGGATAGGATACCATTTGTCCGGCGCGGTACAGGCCACCATCGGCAAAACCTGCGGTTAAAGAGTTGCCTACGGCAATATATCTTGTAAAATCGGCCGAACCTTTAGATGGCTTTGGCGTGTCTATGCTGGGTTTGCAGGCGCTTAACCATACTAACCCCGCGATGATGTATAGGTAATGTTTAAAGTGTTTCATTTCAGTAATAATTTAGGGTTACCAGTGATAAGCTAATGAGATACCGGGGATATACACTTCAGATTTAAATGTACCCGATAGCTGCGTTTCAAAATTGGTCTGTGTACGCTGCAATAAATGCTCATACTCAAAAGACAGGTCGATATCAAGATGCTGAGCCAGTTTATAACCTATACCAGCTGTAAGATAAGCACGGTCTGCATCCGGTACCTCAGGTGTTACGTAACCATTTGGTGCTGCCGCTTCTGCGTAACCCCCGCCAAAACGCAAAGCCAGTTTATTGGTAGCCATATACTGGGCACCGCCACGAACGCCTACGGTATTATGGTAATTACGTGGCGAATGGGTATCTTGCAATAAACCTGTGTTCGTTTTATAATCGAAGGACAATGTTTTGAACGGATCCCATTCTACTATATTCACATCCAGTGCCAACAGCCATTTGCTGCATGGACGGTAGCCAAATCCAATAGAGTTGGTTGCCGGTAATGGAATGCTAGCGCTAAACTGGTTAGGCGAAGGGAAGCTTGTTGCCAATGATGCAGGTACGGCAAAAGTGGCTGTACCATCATTGATGGTCGTCTTTACTTGGGAGCGGTGAGTGATACCCACGGTAACGCCTGATTGTGTGGTGAAGTAAACACCTGCGTTCCATCCATAGCCTTTGCCACTACCGTTCAACTCCGCCTGACCTGATTGCCCGGTGCCGTTTTCGATAGGAATTGCCCTCGTCAGGTCAACCGTACCATGATTATACACCAATCCACCACCAATGCTCATCCAGTCGGTTATCTTAATACTGATGGTTGGCTGAAAGTAGAATGCCTTCAGGTCGAGCCTCTCAGCAGCAAATCGTCCGGGCCAGGTAGTTCCCCAGTCGGTCAACCCGCCAAACGGTGTGTAAACTGCCATACCCACTTTCCAGCGAGCACCTTTTGGCCCCCATGTACCATAAAAAGTAAAAGGCGGCGCCCATTTACTGGCGGTATGATATTGTTCTGACGTTCCGGCCGGATTAAATACCGAGTTAAAGCTGAGCGGGCTTATCCCTGCCTGCACATAGTTCTGCGACTCGGTAGCCACCGCACCCGGATTAAAAAATAAAGCGGCGCCGTCTTGCGCCAGACCTGTCCCGGTATGGCCCATACCAATTTGTTTTTGTCCTTCTAGGTTCACCTGGAAGCCCTGAGCAAAAGCCAATACCGGCGCCATGGCAAGCGCCAATAGTAAAAGTTTACGCATAAAATAATCTGATTAGGGGTTTATAAATTGTAACCGTTTATAATTGTTATGCAAACATAGTAATTTGATCGATATTTCAATGACGTTGTAGTGACAAAAGTTAAATATTAGTTAATCGGCAACTTGTTTTCAGTTAACAAGACTAGGTTTTAAAGCATGTTTTTCTGCCAACTGCAAACCGAAAACTGTGAGCTAAAAATATTTCTCTGGCACTATTTAAATATTTATCAAAAAACCTTAGCTTTGCGGCTCTAAAACAAAAGCATTTTATAGAGAACTATTTCATTTACAAAATCTTTTAAATTACCAGGTTATATATGCCAAACATTGGAAAAATATCACAGATCATCGGTCCGGTAGTTGACGTTAGCTTCTCCGAAGGTCACCTTCCTAAAATTTATGACGCGTTAGAGATCACCAAAGGCAGCGGCCAGAAAATTATTCTGGAAGTTCAGCAGCACTTAGGCGAAGACCGTGTACGTGCAGTAGCGATGGACTCAACTGACGGTCTGCTTCGCGGAATGCCGGTTGTGGATCTTCAGTCAGCTATTAAGATGCCTGTCGGCGATGATATCAAAGGCCGTGTATTCAACGTAGTAGGTGACTCAATCGACGGTCTTGGCGATCTGGATAAATCTGATGGTAAACCAATCCACAACGTTCCTCCACGTTTTGAGGACCTTTCTACCGAAAGTGAAGTATTATTCACCGGTATCAAGGTAATCGACTTATTAGAGCCTTATGCAAAAGGTGGTAAGATCGGTCTGTTTGGTGGTGCAGGTGTAGGTAAAACTGTATTGATCCAGGAATTGATCAACAACATCGCAAAGGCATATGCTGGTTTGTCAGTATTTGCCGGTGTAGGTGAGCGTACCCGTGAAGGTAACGACTTGCTGCGCGAAATGATCGAGTCGGGCATTATTAAATATGGTGATGACTTTATCCACGCGATGGAGCAAGGTAAATGGGATTTAACCAAGGTAAACAAAGAAGAACTAAAAGAATCAAAAGCAACATTCGTGTTCGGTCAGATGAACGAACCTCCGGGTGCACGTGCTCGTGTGGCTTTATCAGGTCTTACTATCGCTGAATACTTCCGCGACGGGGATGCTGAAGGTAAGGGCCGTGATATCTTATTCTTTATCGATAACATTTTCCGCTTTACGCAAGCTGGTTCCGAAGTATCAGCGCTGTTAGGCCGTATGCCATCAGCGGTAGGTTACCAGCCAACACTGGCTACCGAGATGGGTACCATGCAGGAACGTATCACTTCGACCAAACGCGGTTCAATCACCTCGGTACAGGCGGTGTATGTACCTGCGGATGACTTGACCGACCCTGCGCCGGCAACAACTTTCGCCCACTTGGATGCTACTACCGTATTGTCACGTAAAATCGCCGAGCTGGGTATCTACCCTGCGGTTGACCCTCTTGACTCTACTTCACGTATCTTAAGCCCGCAAATTCTTGGCGACGAGCACTACAACACTGCTCAGCGTGTAAAAGAAATTCTGCAGCGCTACAAAGAGCTTCAGGACATCATCGCCATCTTAGGTATGGACGAGCTTTCCGAAGAAGACAAACTGGTTGTGTCCCGTGCACGCCGTGTACAGCGTTTCCTTTCTCAGCCATTCCATGTTGCCGAGCAATTTACAGGCTTAAAAGGTGTACTGGTTGACATTAAAGATACTATCAAAGGTTTCAACATGATCATGGACGGTGAAGTGGATGAATATCCTGAAGCTGCATTCAACCTGGTTGGAAGCATTGAAGACGCTATAGAAAAAGGCAAGAAACTGTTGGCTGAAGCTAATGCTTAAGATCTGAGATATGAGATTTGAGATTTTATCTCAGACCTTGTATCTCATATCTGAATAAAACAAAAGTGCGGGAAAGAGAAGCAGGACAAAATGTCTCACATCTCATATCTCACATCTCAAATCTCAAAAGATGCTACTAGAAATTCTGACTCCCGATAAAAAAGTGTTTGAAGGCGAGGTTGCCGCGGTAAACCTGCCGGGCACTATGGGCGCATTTGAAGTATTGAATCAGCACGCACCGCTGATCTCAACCCTTGAAGACGGCAAACTGATTGTACGTCATGGGGGGAATAAGGAAGATGTATACCTTATTCACGGCGGCGTTGTTGAAGTACTGAACAACAAAGTGATGGTATTAGCCGAAGGCATTACCCACCGATAATAAGATATAAATTTAACTACTAAACGCCTGGTGAGTAATCATCGGGCGTTTTTTTTTGACCATCGATTTATCGGCTTAAATGATTACCCTGATTTTGCCTAATGCCCGCTTAACTAATCTCTAACCTTTTTCGTTTGTTCTCTGCGCAGGTATGAGTTGGGACAATGCGAACATTTCGCTTTCCGACTTCAAAGCCTTACTTGTTAATCAACACCGCCTGCTGCGGGTTGTTGCACGGCGCACATATCAGGCTATCATTAAGCATGATGCTTTTTACTTCGGTAAAAGCGCAGCATTGTTGCGAGCTTAGACCGGCAACGACTTTAATATGATCAGCACTCAGATTGCCAAGCTGAAGGGTATATGTTTGAGACAGGCCGTCAGGCAGCCATAGGAAGCGGTTATTGGTATCCAGGGAATCGACCATGAGATTGTAACCTGGATCGGCCACCAGCTTGGTTACCTTCAAATCAGAAAGCTTGTAGGGTGAGTTGGGCGACAGGAACAGGTCGGCACCGGTAGTTTTATCCACTATTCTTACCTTCATTGCCATCAATAACATTAGTTCATTAGCCAAAGGGCACGGCCCGCACTTATTCGTAATATTGCCGGTACCATTGTGGCAAGCTGACCATACCACAACCAACAGTAATAACCCAATGTAAATCTTTTTCATATATTTCGTTTTCAATACCTTACGAAAGGAAAGGCATTTTTGTAACAATTTACTGGTTTTTTCAAACCAGAAAGGTCAACCTCATTTCCTGATGGTCACCGACTGTTGTGGGCTGCATGGTGCGCATATCAGGCTATCATTAAGCATAATACTTTTTACTTCGTTAGTGGGGCAGCATTTTTTCGAGTTGAGCCCGGCGACTATCTTGATATGATCTGCGCTCAGGTTGGCTAGCTGGACGGTATAGGTTACGGACCCATAGTCGCTTAGCCAGATAACACGATTGTTGGTCTCTGTTGAATCTATATTGAAACTATAGTTAGGGCCGGTTAAAGAGCTGTTTACTTTCAGATCAGATGGCTTGTAGGGCGAACCGGGCGACAGGAACAGATCAGCGCCGGTAGTTTTATCCACTATCTTTACTTTCGCCGCCATCAATATCGCATCCAAAGGGCATGCCCCGCATTTATCGGTCATATTCCCTCCCGAACCATTGTGGCAAGATGACCAAAGCACCGCCAACAGCAATAGCACGATGTAAATCTTTTTCATAGACTTGTTTTCAAGTCATTACGTTACTAAAACAATTTGTGTAACAAGGTAGTGTTTTTTTATACTGATAACTCTCTCCGCGTCATTGCCGAGTTGATTGAGGAGGATGAAGTTGAATGAGTTGGTTATTATAGCAGGCAATAACTTAATCAACTACTTAACCTATTCAGTGCAATCAGCAAACGCTATTCGTTTGCCACCTGCTTAGCGAATGAACAGTACACCCACCATCACTATTCTCATCAAAATCTAATTCTCATACTTATAACGAAAACTTAATTTTGCCTATCGGGAAAATTTGCACGATGCGGATCAAAAAGTTAAGTATAAATTATTAACAATCAGAAAATCAGACACCTGTCTTATTGACAGAGTCAAAAAAAAGTCACATCTTTCAGTCCTGATTTAATTTAAATGCTTTGACCGAAAGTCCCCGCGTGCTGCTCCGCGAGTTATACTTTGGAAGGCAATGATTATGACCCTTAACTTAGTGTGCGATAAAAAAATGGGTGAAATTGAGAACAAAGCGCCAAAAACTACAGTTGGCCAAAGTATTAAAATGATCCGCCAGCGCAACGGCTGGACACTGGAAGATGTGGCGAACCGACTGGGTATCTCTATTCCTGCGATGTCAAAAATCGAAACCGGAGTGACCGACGTAAACCTGTCGCGCCTGGAACAAATTGCCGACATTTACGGTGTAAGTCTGTTGCAACTGCTCAACGTGTACAACGAGGAGCTTGCCCCTATTGAATTTACGAGCGATATTCTGAAAAAGAAAATAGCGGAGCAGGAAGCCGAAATAACATCGTTGCAGCGTAAAGTAATCGAACTTTACGACGAACTGCATACGCGCAGCAGGCTTTAATTTGGGCGGACTATAAATTAATACTTCTGAGAAAGGCAGGGGTGCGTTTACCGGCATGGTAAAAACTGCCCCCACCCTTCAAACCACATCAATCTTCCATTCACAAAAAAGATCAACTTAGTTCATCATTACCTTGTGCACTTGTGGCTCATGCACTATGCGCAGGTATGGTTTCAAGGTTGTCCATCCTTCCGGATATAACTGAGCAGCTTCTTCGTTAGTTACCGCCGGAACGATAATTACATCTTCGCCGGCTTTCCAGTTAACCGGGGTAGCTACTTTATGTTCTGCTGTAAGTTGTATCGAATCGAGTACACGTAATATCTCGTCAAAGTTGCGGCCGGTGGTCATGGGATAGGTAAGCGACAGCTTTACCTTTTTATCGGGCCCGATGATAAATACAGAACGCACGGTTTGGTTGGTAGCTGCAGTGCGGCCTTCCCAGTTGCCGGGCTCTTCGGCAGGCAGCATATCGTATAGCTTGGCAATTTTTAAGTCGGTATCGCCTATCATAGGGTAGTTTACGGCAAAGCCCTGTGTTTCTTCAATATCCTTAGCCCATTCGGCATGGCGATCTATTGGGTCAACACTCAGGCCTATCACTTTGCAGTTACGTTTCGCAAATTCGGGGGCCAGCCTGGCCATGTAGCCCAGTTCGGTGGTGCAAACCGGCGTAAAATCCTTAGGGTGCGAAAACAGTATCGCCCATCCATTGCCTATCCAGTTGTGAAAATTAATGGTGCCCTGCGTAGTTTCAGCCTGAAAATCCGGGGCGATGTCTCCTAATCTGATACTCATAACATTAAATTTTAATCGTTTAAAAAGTTTTGTTCAGTTGTAAACAGATGTATGCCGGCATAGGCAACTGGCGAGCACGCTATGAGATCTTTTCCCGGTCCGGAGTTGTCATTGCCGTAGTTTTTTAACCCGACAAATGCAATACGGTAAAGGCTGTTGTAGTACTCAAAGTTAGCTAATAATTGGTGTAAAAAATCAAGTATTTTTTGAGGAAAAATCACTTTTCGCGTGCTCCGTCTTGCGAGGAACGAAGCAATCCCTGGTTAGCAGAGCGGTTATGCAAGTTCTATACCGTTCCATTCGCCCTGTATAGTTTGGGAATTGCTTCGTCGCTCACTCCTAGCAATGATGCTTCTATCGTAGAGACGTAATACGTTGCGCCCCTACGATACAATTAGTGCCCACTGCTACCTCAAAACGGCAAACCGATTAATGCACTAACGCTGCGTCGTACTCATAATACACAGGGGTAATTACCGGTTTCGACGAATCGGGATTTACGCCTGCTTTAGTCAGGATAGGCATCAGGGTTTCGCCAAACTTGTTGAATGCTTCCAATGATTCCCAAACATCAATCACCAGCCAATTGTTGTCTTGCTGGGCGCCTACATGGTAATGAAGTCCTGCAGGGTGCGAATGACCTGCTTTGCGCAGTTCGTCCCATACCTGGTCATATACTTTTGAAGTCATGCCAGGAATACTGAATTGAACGATTACTCTTTCCATAATAAATGCATTTAAATACGTAATTGGACCATTAACTAACGATACAAAGTAGCAAGATGCCGTGTAAAGAGGGCTTTAGGCATATAAAGAAGGGTATTCTAAAGTTAGGTAAAAAAGAATGTTACAGGCAAGGAAAATGCGTTAAATTTTGAATTAATTTTTGCATGAAATCCACTACAAAACCTTGCCTGGTTTGCCACGCGATGCATCTCGTCTCTAGGAATTATTATTACTGTCCACCGCAAACTAAAAACCGCAAACTGAATAACAACTTTTTTACCCAAAACCGACATTTTACGCCGAAAATTGGGTCTTTATTATGCATACATAGCAACTGTACCGAATACCGTTTTTAACTTTGGTCTACGTTGATAATAATTTTATTCTGAAATATATTATCTTTGCAGAATCTTTGCAAAGATTTAAGTTTTATACAGAATAAAATACTAAATAAAAATTTATTTTTCACCCTATTGCGGTTTGAAGGGCATCTGGGTAACTTGCTTTTGCTTGACGTGGTTGAACTGGTTGTAAAGGTTGAAATAGTTGTAATGGTTATAAATTTTACAACTACTACTACCAATAAAAACTGATACAACCAATACAACTGATACAATCATAGCCTAATATACAAAATGAGTACTACCACCGACGAACAAATCGTGCTGAACAAATATAGCCGCACGCTTACGCAAGACCCAACCCAACCGGCCGCACAGGCTATGCTTTATGGTGTCGGCCTCACTGAGGACGATATGAAAAAAGCACAGGTGGGCATTGCAAGCATGGGCTACGACGGCAACACCTGTAATATGCACCTGAACGATCTTGCAAAACTGGTAAAAGAAGGTGTATGGGACGAAAGCCTGGTGGGCCTTATTTTCAATACGATTGGTGTGAGCGACGGTATGAGCAATGGTACCGAAGGCATGCGTTATTCGCTCGTGAGCCGCGATGTTATTGCCGACTCTATTGAAGCGGTTTGCGGCGCACAATATTATGACGGGCTAATCGCGCTGCCGGGCTGCGATAAAAACATGCCGGGATCGGTGATGGCGATGGGTCGTTTAAACCGTCCGGCTATTATGGTTTACGGCGGTACCATTAAACCGGGTCATTGGAAAGGTGAAGATCTGAACATCGTTTCGGCGTTTGAGGCTTTGGGTAAGAAGATCGCCGGTACTATCAGCCCTGAGGATTTTATAGGCGTAGTTAAAAATGCTTGTCCGAGTGCGGGTGCCTGTGGTGGTATTTATACCGCTAATACGATGGCTGCCGCTATCGAGGCTTTAGGTATGAGCTTGCCATATTCTTCATCAAATCCAGCACTGAGTGAAGAGAAACAACAAGAATGCCGCGATGCTGGAAAATACATCAAGGTATTGCTGGAGCGTGATATCAAACCAAAAGATATCATGACCCGTGAGGCTTTTGAGAACGCTATTACTACCATCATGGTATTAGGCGGTTCGACTAATGCTGTGCTGCACCTCATCGCCATAGCAAAAAGTGTGGACGTACCACTGACCCAAGATGATTTCCAGGAGATCAGTAACCGTATTCCCCTGCTGGCAGATATGAAGCCGAGCGGTAAGTACATGATGGAAGACCTGCACAAAGTTGGCGGTGTACCTGCTGTAATGAAATATCTGCTGCAACTGGGCTGGTTGCGCGGCGACTGTCTGACAGTTACCGGCAAAACATTAGCCGAAAACCTGGCCGATGTTCCTGAATTGGATTTTGATACACAAAAGATAATATTCCCTGTGGAGCAGCCGATAAAGACTACCGGTCACCTGCAGATATTGTATGGTAACCTGGCCGAAGGCGGTTCAGTGGCGAAGATCACCGGAAAAGAGGGTGAGCGCTTTGAAGGCCCCGCCCGTGTATTCGACGGGGAGTTTGAACTGATTGACGGCATTCTGAGCGGCCGAGTCCGTGCGGGTGATGTGGTGGTGATCCGCTACGTTGGTCCGAAGGGCGCACCCGGCATGCCGGAAATGCTGAAGCCTACCTCAGCCATATTTGGAGCAGGTTTGGGCAGTTCTGTAGCCTTGATTACCGACGGACGCTTTAGCGGAGGTACACATGGATTTGTGGTTGGTCACATCACTCCTGAGGCCCATAACGGCGGTAATATTGCACTAGTTAAGGACGGTGATATTATCGAACTAGATGCTATCAACCGTGTCATGAACCTCAAAATATCGGATGCCGAACTGGCACACCGCAGAAGTGAATGGAAACAACCGGCACTGAAAGCCACAAAAGGCCTGCTATACAAATACGCAAAAACCGTAAGCACTGCTGCTGATGGTTGCGTAACGGACGAAATGAGCTAAAGGCCGAAAGGTGAAAGGCAAAAGGTTGTCTGGATAAAATTTGAAGAATTGACAGAATTTAAAAATTCGAAATCGGCAATCCGGAATTCGAAATAAAAATAAAAGATATGGAAGTTGCACAACAACAAGAAGTATTAAAACCGGCTGAGAAACCGGCGAAAGAAGTAACAGGTTCAGTAGCTTTATTGGAAGCATTGATCGTTGAAGGTGTTGAGACGATATTCGGGTACCCGGGTGGAGCGATCATGCCTATTTATGATGCTCTGTATGACTACAGCGATAAACTGGATCATATTCTGGTACGTCACGAGCAAGGCGGTATTCATGCTGCACAGGGCTACGCGCGTACATCAGGTAAAGTAGGCGTAGTATTCGCAACCAGCGGTCCGGGCGCTACCAATTTGGTAACCGGTTTGGCTGACGCACAGATAGACAGCACGCCAGTGGTATGTATCACCGGACAGGTATTTGCCCACCTATTAGGTACTGATGCTTTCCAGGAAACAGATGTGATCAACATCACCACTCCCATCACCAAGTGGAACTACCAGGTAACGGATGCCAACGAGCTTCCTGAAGTGATCGCAAAGGCATTTTATATTGCCCGCAGCGGCAGGCCGGGACCTGTGCTAATCGATATTACTAAAAACGCGCAGATACAGAAGTTCCAGTTCAAGGGCTATACCCCCTGCAAACATATTCGCAGCTACAGGCCAAAGCCAATTGTTCGTCCGCAATATATTCAACAAGCGGCAGAACTGATCAACCAAGCAAAAAAGCCATTCATTTTATTTGGCCAGGGTGTAATATTAGGCAGCGCTGAAAAGGAATTCCAGGCATTTGTAGAAAAATCAGGTATTCCTGCTGCATGGACAGTGTTGGGTGCAGGTGCAATTCCGACAGACCATCCCCTTAATGTAGGTATGTTGGGTATGCACGGCAACTATGGGCCGAATGTATTAACCAACGAGTGTGATGTACTGATCGCTATCGGTATGCGTTTTGACGACCGTGTAACTGGAAGATTAGATAAATATGCCAAACAGGCAAAAGTTATACATTTAGATATCGACCCGGCAGAGATCGACAAGAATGTAAAAAGTACCGTTCCTGTTTGGGGCGATTGCAAGGAAACATTGCCACTGCTTACCCAGGCTATCGAATCAAAAACTTATCCTGAATGGTTGCAAAAATTCCATGATCACACCAAACAGGAAATTGACCTGGTGATTCAGAAAGAGCTAAACCCTACTACCGACGAAATGACAATGGGCGAAGTGATCAAACAATTGAACGAGATCACCAAAGGCGAAGCAGTTATCGTGACCGACGTAGGCCAGCACCAGATGGTGGCTTGTCGTTATGCTAAGTTCAACAATACCCGCAGTAACGTAACCAGCGGTGGTTTGGGGACGATGGGCTTTGCCCTCCCGGCAGCCATGGGTGCTAAATACGGAGCAAAGGATCGCACTGTAGTAGCTATCATCGGCGACGGCGGTTTCCAGATGACTTTGCAGGAATTAGGCACCATCATGCAAAGCAATATTGATATCAAGATTGTCATCCTGAATAACAAGTTCCTGGGCATGGTTCGCCAGTGGCAGGAGTTATTTAACGAGCGCCGCTACTCCTTTGTAGATATGCAAAGCCCTGATTTTGTGAAGCTGGCCGCTGCTTATGGCATCGCTGGCAAATCAATTTCAGAAAGAACAAATTTACCGGCCACCTTACAGGAAATGCTGGATCACCAGGGCCCATATTTATTAGAAGTTATGGTTACCAAAGAGAATAACGTATTCCCGATGGTGCCGCAAGGTTGCAGCGTAGCCGAGATCAGGCTAAAGTAAAACCCTTTGCCGTTTTGAGTTGGCGGTTTGCAAAAAACTAATGACGAATGACAATTGACTAATGACAAGACAATGAGCACACAGGAAGAAAAACAAGAATTCAACATAACGGTTTATACCGAAAATCAGATAGGTCTGCTTAACCGCATAGCCATCATATTCACTCGTCGCAAGATCAATATTGACAGTCTGAATACTTCTCCTTCTGAAGTAAGCAGTGTTCACCGCTTTAATATTGTGATTAACGAATATGAAGACGTAGTGCGCAAGCTTTGCCGTCAGATAGAAAAGCAGGTCGAAGTATTGAAAGTTTACTACCATACCAACGAAGATGTGATATGGCAGGAACTGGCATTGTATAAACTATCGACCGACGTAATCGCTGAGAAAATAAGCGTTGAGCGCCTGCTTCGCGAGAATGGCGCACGTGCGGTAGCCATCCGCAAGGACTATACGGTATTTGAAACAACTGGTCATCGGGAAGAGATCGACAACCTGATCAATATTTTACAGCCTTATGGCCTGATCGAGTTTGTTCGCAGCGCAAGAGTAGCGATCATCAAAGACAGCGAAGGCTTCAATGCCAAGCTTCGTGAATTTGAACGTTTGGAGCCAGGCGAAGATGTGATAGAAAACGAATTCCTGAATGAAGGGGATAAAGTGTTCACCATGTGAGGTAAAAGGTTAAAGGCAAAGAAAACAAATCCAAAATCCGAAATTAAATGATATTAGATAACGAAATAGAAGTCCGCCCCTCAGCTTACGATAGCATTAAAAAAGCTACCGAAGCTTGCGGTTTTTTGCAGATGTCGGAAATATCTACCTGCACGCTGCTGAAGACGCTGGCTGCTTCTAAACCTGCGTCTAAATTTTTGGAGCTGGGTACAGGAACTGGTCTGGCTACTGCCTGGATTCTGGATGGCATGGATAAGGATTCGACCCTGGTATCACTGGATAATGATGAGCCACTATTAAGCATTGCTAAGGAGAATTTAGGGGTTGATAAACGCCTTACCCTGATCTGTGCCGATGGCGGCGAATGGATAAAGAAAAACCACAGGCAAAAATTCAGCTTTATATTTGCGGACACATGGCCAGGCAAATATACGCACCTGGAGGAGACCCTAGAAATGCTGGAAACCGGTGGCTTATACGTCATCGATGACATGCTGCCGCAAGCCAACTGGCCTGATGGTCATGCAGATAAAGTAGCGAATTTATTAAGTTATCTGGACGGGCGCGAAGACCTGGTGTTAACCAAAATGGGCTGGGCGTCGGGCATTGTAATTGCCGCAAAAATATAAGCACTAAGAACAACCAATGACGAATAAACTAAAATATATCAGACGATCAAGAGAGCTTTTTATTAGGCTGATAGATGAACTAAGTATCGAAGAAATTAACAAAATACCGCAAGGGTTCAATAATAATATCGCCTGGAACTTCGGGCATATCATCGTAAGTACCCAGGCCTTGTGCTATGTACGCCCCGGTATTAATCCAAATATGGAAATAAGGTGGGTGGATAAATATCAAAAAGGCAGCAAGCCGGAAGCGTTTATTTCAGAGATGGAGATTGAGGAATTAAAAAGGATAGCCGTTTCATCTATCGACGATATTGAAAAAGATTTAAGAAATGAAGTTTTCAATACCATTCCTCAACCATATCCAACTGCAACCTATGGTTTTGTGATGGATTCAATAGAAGAAATAATTACATGCTGTTTGGCACATGAATCGTTACATTACGGGTGTGCTGCAGCAATAAAAAGGGCATTGAATTAAACGAGTTGTATGTTACCGGCAGAAAAACCGGTGCAAATCAAAAAATAAATAAAAACCAAAAATCGGTGTAATCATTAAAAGCATCGGAGTAATCAAATAAACAAAACAATGGCAAAACTAAATTTCGGCGGCACTGAAGAGAACGTAGTAACCCGCGAAGAGTTTCCTTTAGCAAAAGCACAGGAAGTATTGAAAAATGAAACCGTAGCTGTTATCGGTTATGGCGTTCAGGGTCCCGGTCAGGCACTCAATCAAAAAGACAATGGTATCAACGTAATTGTTGGTCAGCGTAAAAATTCAAAAACATGGGATAAAGCAGTAGCTGACGGCTTTGTACCCGGCGAAACCCTTTTTGAGATCGAGGAAGCTTTAGAGCGTGGTACTATCATCTGCTACCTGTTGAGCGATGCAGCACAGATCGAACTGTGGCCAACTGTTAAAAAACACCTGACTGCAGGTAAAGCATTGTATTTCTCTCATGGTTTCGGCATCACATTCAAAGAGCAAACCGGCATCATCCCTCCTGCTGACGTGGATGTGTTCCTGGTGGCTCCAAAAGGTTCAGGTACTTCCTTGCGCCGTATGTTCCTGCAAGGCCGTGGCTTGAACTCAAGCTACGCTATCTTCCAGGATGCTACAGGCAAAGCCAAAGACAGAGTTATCGCTTTAGGTATTGCAGTAGGCAGTGGTTATTTGTTTGAAACCGATTTCAGAAAAGAAGTTTACAGCGATTTAACTGGTGAGCGTGGTACGCTGATGGGTTGCATCCAGGGGGTATTTGCCGCTCAGTATGATGTATTGCGCAGCAAGGGCCATTCACCTTCAGAAGCATTCAATGAAACTGTTGAAGAATTAACACAATCATTGATGCCATTAGTAGCTGAAAATGGCATGGACTGGATGTATGCCAACTGTTCAACTACGGCACAACGCGGTGCTTTGGATTGGTGGAAGAAATTCCGTGATGCTACTAAACCGGTGTTTGAAGAATTGTATGAAAGCGTTGCGACTGGTAAAGAGTCTCAACGGTCAATCGACTCAAACAGCCAACCTGATTACCGTGTGAAACTGGATGCAGAGTTGAAAGAACTGCGCGAAAGCGAAATGTGGCAGGCAGGTAAAACTGTTCGCAGCTTACGCCCTGAGAATCAGGTTGTAGAAGCGTAAGGCATAGATATGAGACGTGAGATATGAGATTTGAAATGAAAAGCACCCCGTCTCATATCTCATATCTCGCATCTAACAAAGGATGATTCTCGAAGTAGTAATACTGAAGGTGATCCCAGGGCAGGAAGATGAATTTTTAATGGCATTTTCTAAAGCACAAGAGATCATTTCAGGTATGGCAGGTTATATTTGGCACCAACTGAAAAGATGTATTGAGAAAACCAATCAATTCATTTTACTGGTTGAATGGGAAAAGCTGACCGATCATACCGAAGGCTTCAGGAAATCAAAACAATACCAGGAATGGAAAAGCCTGCTGCATCATTTTTATGATCCTTTTCCAACTGTTGAACACTATTATTGAGCCGAAAGGCGAAAGCTGAAAGGATAAAGGCAAAAGTTCATGAAGTTTACTAATGACTATTGAACTAATGACCAATGAACTAAAACAATGGGAATAAAAAAACACATATTAGTAATACCCGGTGATGGCATCGGTCCTGAGGTAACTACCTGGGGTAAAGCTGTACTGGAAAAAATCGGCCAGGAATATGGTCATGAGTTTACGTTCGACGAGGGTATAATGGGCCACGTAGCTATCGAGGCTACAGGCACTTCGTTACCTGACGAAACACTTGCCAAAGCCAAAGCCAGCGACGCGATCCTATTCGGTGCTGTTGGTCATATCAAGTATGATAATGATCCGTCAGCTAAAGTAAGACCGGAACAGGGCTTATTGAAGATCCGCAAAGAATTGGGCTTATACGCTAACCTGCGCCCTATCATGCTGTTTGATGAATTATTGAACGCATCAAGCCTGAAGCCTGAAATACTGAAGGGAACTGATATCCTATTCTTCCGAGAGCTAACCGGCGATGTGTACTTCGGCGAGAAGAACCGTACTACCGATTTCGCATCAGACTTGATGAACTACAATCGTTACGAAGTTGAGCGCATCGCACGCAAAGCATATGAAGCGGCAAGAGCTCGTACCAAAAGACTGTGTTCAGTAGATAAAGCAAACGTCCTTGAAACATCACGCCTATGGCGCGAAGTGGTTCAGGGAATTGCACAAGAATATCCTGATGTAGAAACCGAGCACATGTTTATTGACAATGCGGCAATGCAGTTGGTGAAGAATCCTAAAAAATTCGACGTCGTAGTAACCGCCAACTTGTTCGGCGACATCCTGACCGACGAGGCTTCACAAATAGCAGGTTCGATGGGTATGCTGGCGTCAGCTTCGGTTGGTGATGGCACAGGCTTCTTTGAACCTATCCACGGTTCGGCACACGATATTGCAGGTCAGAACAAGGCAAATCCACTGGCTTCAATTTTGTCGGTTGCTTTGATGTACGAAATTGCATTCGGCTTGAAGGAAGAAGCCAAACGTATTACATCGGCCATTGATAAAACATTAAAAGCAGGTTACCGCACCGGCGATATTGCTGACGCGAGTACCGATAAAGCAAAAATATTAGGCACTGATGCTATGGGGCAAAAGGTGCTGGAATACCTATAAAAGACCATGGTCTACCGTCCATGGACCATGGTCAAAAAATCGGTGTAATCGTATTTTATGAAATGGAATGCTGAATTATATGACAACAAACACGCTTTCGTATCGCAATACGGGGAGAGTGTGTTGGCATTGCTGGATGTAAAACCCGGTGAGCATATCCTTGATCTGGGGTGTGGTACTGGTGATTTGGCTAAACAAATTCAGGAGCATGGTGCTGAAGTGATCGGCATTGATGCGTCGCCCGAAATGATCGCGAAAGCAAATGCTAAATATCCTGAACTGAATTTTAATGTAGCCAATGCTGCCAGCTTTCATTTTGATGAGCCTTTTGACGCCGTTTTCACCAATGCCGTATTGCATTGGATACACGATGCAGATGGCGTGATAAAAAGTGTTTATAATGCGCTAAAGCCAGGTGGCAGGTTTGTGGGCGAATTTGGTGGCAAAGGGAATAATCAATTGATGATGGCCGCTGCGTCAACCGTACTCAGAAATTATGGATATATCAAAGGTAACATCGCCCTTCCGTGGTATTTTCCGTCGACAGCGGAATATGCCTCTAAATTGGAAGCAGGTGGTTTCAGGGTAACGTTTACGTCGCACTTTGATCGCCCCACCCTCTTGCTGGATGGCCGCGAGGGCATAACCAAATGGTTCAGCATGTTCGGATCATCGTTGTTTCAACAGATACCGGCTGGCGAGCTGACACAAATATTAAATGAAATCACCGACCTGTTGCAACCGACTAACGAAATAGACGGCCAGTGGTATGCTGATTATAAAAGGCTGCGGTTTGTAGCTGTAAAGGAGATATGAGACGTGAGGTTTGAGATATGAGATTTTCAAATCACGATCATAAATTGATAAATTTAACTATTGAATATTAACCGGATGCAGATATAGAACAGGACAGGCGTCTCACATCTCATATCTAACATCTCAAATCTAAGAATATGTTACACGATCCCAACCGCGTTTATGTTTTTGATACCACGCTTCGCGATGGTGAGCAGGTACCAGGCTGTCAGTTGACCACACCCGAAAAGATAGAGATTGCCCGCGAACTGGAAGCGCTGGGTGTTGACATTATAGAAGCTGGCTTCCCGATATCAAGCCCTGGTGATTTTCAGAGCGTGGTGGAGATATCCAAAGCCGTAAAAGAGCCAACCGTTTGCGCGCTTACCCGTGCCAATAAAGGTGATATTGACTCGGCTATTGCAGCATTGCAATATGCTAAACGTCCACGTATTCATACCGGCATAGGTTCATCGGACATGCATATCAAACACAAATTCAACAGCACACGCGAAGAAATTTTGGAGCGTGCTGTAGAGGCCGTAAAATATGCCAAACGCGCCGTGGAAGATATTGAGTTTTATGCCGAAGACGCTGGAAGGGCAGATATTCACTTCCTTGCGAAGATGGTCGAGTCCGTCATTGCGGCAGGTGCTACCGTCGTCAATATTCCTGACACCAACGGTTACTGCCTGCCTGATCAATACGGAAGCAAAATTCGTTTCCTCAAAGAAAATGTAAAGAATATCGACAAGGCCATCATCTCTGTTCATTGTCATAACGACCTGGGTCTTGCAACAGCTAACTCAGTTGCCGGATTACAAAACGGCGCCCGTCAGATAGAAGGCACCATCAACGGCATCGGCGAACGTGCCGGGAATACTTCGATAGAAGAAGTAGTGATGATCCTGAAAACACACCAAGGCCTCGGCCTTCACACCAATATCCAATCGCAAAAAATTTATGAGATCAGCCGCATGGTAAGCACGCAGATGCGCATGCCGGTGCAGCCTAATAAAGCCATTGTAGGCGCCAACGCCTTTGCACATAGCTCTGGGATCCACCAGGACGGCTTCCTGAAAAATCGCGAGAACTATGAGATCATCCGTCCGGAAGATGTCGGCTTCCCTAGCGCGAGTATTGTGCTGACTGCCCGCAGCGGTCGCCATGCACTGAAGTTCCATTTAGAAAGATTGGGCTATAGTCTTAATAAAGAAGAATTAGCAGGTGCTTATCACCGCTTTTTAACTTTAGCTGATAATAAATTAGACATCAGCGATGATGATTTGCACGGTCTTGTGGTAAATCATTTGGTAAAACAGTAATGATATTTTTGCAATTCCCCTCTTGAGAGGGGCAGGGGTGTGTTTCTACGCGCGACGAAGAACACGCCCCTCCTACTTCACAAAACTGCCGCACCCCCTCTTAAAGGGGAATTCGTTTTAATACCATGGATATTACCTCAACCAAATACCCCCTTGATTTCGAAGCTGCTTACGAGCGCCTTAAGGGCATAGTGAAACGAACTCCATTGGAATTTAATCAACGCCTTTCAGATCGTTATGGCTGCGAAATTTATCTCAAGCGCGAGGATCTACAGGTGGTTCGCTCCTACAAACTGCGTGGCGCCTATAATATGATCAGCCAGCTAACTGCTGAGCAACTGAGCCGGGGTGTAGTATGTGCCAGTGCGGGTAACCATGCGCAGGGGGTTGCTTTTTCGTGCCGCAGGTTGGGTACCAAGGGCGTTATCTTCATGCCGCAGATCACCCCGAAGCAAAAGGTATCGCAAACCGAGATGCATGGCGATGGCAGCGTAAAGATCATACTGACAGGCGATACATTCGATGATTGCCTGAAAGAAGCCCTGGCCTATACTGAAGCCAATGGTATGACGTTCGTCCCACCCTTTGATAATTACGAGATCATTGCAGGGCAAGGCAGTGTTGGCGTCGAGATATTAGAAGATTTGCCTGATGTAGAAGCAGTCATCATTCCTATTGGTGGCGGTGGTTTGGCTGCCGGAACAGGCACCTATCTGAAACAAAAAAAACCTGGAATACTTATAGCCGGAGTAGAGCCAGAAGGCGCGCCATCTATGCGGCGTGCGCTAGATGAAGGACAACCGGTAACATTATCTACTATCAACCGCTTTGTAGATGGTGCTGCTGTAAAACGTGTAGGCGAACTCACCTACCCTATCTGCCGTGAGGTACTGGATGACATGCTGCTGGTACCTGAAGGCAAGGTATGCACTACTATCCTCAAACTTTATAACGAGGATGCCATTGTAGTTGAACCTGCAGGTGCACTTTCTGTAGCCGTTTTAGACCTATACAAACATAAGCTGAAAAGCAAAAAAGCAGTATGCATCATCAGCGGCGGCAATAATGACATCGACCGCATGCAGGAGATCAAAGAGAAATCGCTGCTCTATGAGGGCCTGAAACATTATTTCATCGTTCGTTTTCCGCAACGACCAGGCGCTTTAAGACTTTTTGTGAATAATGTACTCGGTCCGCATGATGATATTACCCGTTTTGAGTTCATCAAAAAAACCGAAAAAGAAAGCGGCCCGGCTTTGGTTGGCATCGAATTAAAATCGGCCGATGACTACCCCGCCCTGCTGCAGCGCATGGAAGAAGAACGCTTTGATGTAATAGAATTAAATCGTGATCAAACCTTGTTTGAGTATTTAGTATAAATTTCTTAAGTTCGTTTGTGAAAAACACTTATCACTGATGCTCCCCCGCGCATCGTTGATCTAGAAAAACAACAATTCACTTATTTTAACATGGAATGCAAGCAATTGGGTTAGCTTTGCGTTGTAATAATCAGAGATGGTAAAATTATTTGTCAGCGGCTTCCCGCTGAGTATGGACGAAGTAGAATTAGCGAAAATTTTTTGCTTGCATGGCGATGTCAAAACCATAAAAATGGTACGCGACAAAAAAACACGCGTTTGCAAAGGCTATGGGTTTATAGAAGTTGGCGACCAGGCTTCGGCCGATAATATGGTGGCTATGCTAAACGGCTACCCAATCGGCGATCGTGCCCTCACCGTAAATATCCGCCCCGATGAACCTGAAGCTCCTGCAAAACCGCCGGTATACCGCAAATTGGAAAAACCAGGTGATCCGGGCTTCAGAAAAATGCGCCCGCGCAGACCCAGGTAGGTTTACTATATCTACAAAATGAAAAAGGCGCCTCTAAACTGAAGCGCCTTTCAAATTCTATTTAAATATTTTTTACAGAGTCAAGTAATAAACACCTCCTTGGGGGACAACCTTGGTGCTCATAAAAACAGAATATGGCAGATAGAAGAATCCGTTGTTGCCCCATGATGTTCCCCATGAATTCTGAACAAGAAACGCTTTCCTGTTATCGTCATACCCGATAAGCGGCACTGCATGGCCACCAAGCAGGGTTACTCCACTAGCTAATGCACCGCTACTTGTAAGTGGATTATAGGTATAATTAGTGGTATTCAAGCCTTCAAAATACTGGTAAGTGCTGGTTTTATCATATACGTTAAAACCCATCATTACCGGCACATTGTTTCTCAGCAAGTTCTTTACTGCGGCAGTATCACCTGAATTTACTAATGTATAGCTGGTTACCTTGTAGCCCAATGCATTTGAAATAGCGGCAGAGGAAGGCGGGGTTTTATAAGCTGTTGACCTGTCGCTGCTCGGGTATGCATATAATGACTCAAAACAATCGCCATATTTCTGCAGGGCCTGACCGATATTCACCATATTCGCGCCATTATCTGCGGATATTCTTTGATGCTGGATGTTTACCCTTTCCTCATAATAAATAAATGCCGGACTCAACAAAGTAGGGTACGCTCCATTTTTATAGAAGTAGCCTATCTCATAAGCCTCAGCACCACAGAAGGCAGTACAAGAGCCTATCTGGCCCTGGTCTCTCACAGCAGGATTACTCAATGTAACAACAGCAGGAGCTCCGGTAGCAAATGCACCAAACTGTTTTTTAAAGAGATCAGGCGAATACACAGGTAATGTTGAATACTCTTCCGGGCCGGTTGGGAGCAAACCATACAAGTGCTTACCATCAGCTGTTGATGGCAATGATGACTGTTGCTGATCGTTTGGTACAGGACTTACCTTTTCTGACTTGGAGCAACCGTAAAATATTAACATTACAATTGCTGATGATAACAGGATGGAGGATTTGTAAGTGATCTTCATACGCTTTGGGATTTAGTTTACAATTCAAACCACTGGTATGTGGGTGATTATAAATCAATTATAATAAAAATAAGTTATTAAAATGACAAAGATCGGACCAGAACAATCTCCCGACGGTGTTGGTAAGCAATTTAAAATTCCCCAAATGCAAGTTTAAATGCGATCAGGGCAGGAATGTCTGTTGATAATTTTTTTTAATACGAAGAAATCAATACTCCAAATAGCGGCCAATTTTTATTTTCACTTTGTTGCCTTCTATAAACTTGCCAGGATGTCCATTGAGTATGCGCAGGGTGACACCATTATTTTCCAATAGCAATTCTTCATAAAAACCTTTAAACAATACCTGTCTAACTATCCAGCGCTTGCCTGCCCAGGTATCGCGCGGTTCTACCCATTCCGGGTAAAGCATTACCCATTCTTTTTTTGCTTTGATGCCACAAACCCCGGCTTCATCAGCGTTTAGCACGTTACAGTTATTGAGCAGCCTTGCCGTATATAAGTATTGGGGGTCATTGTATATTTTCTTTGGGTGACCTGATTCGATAATCTCGCCGTCTTTTAAAACGATCAGCGTATCGGCCATAGATAATACCTCTGCGGGATCGTGGGAAACCATAATCACCGTCAGTCCGGTATCTTTTACGATCTGTCGGATATCATCCTGCAAACCATCCCGAAAAGATGTATCTACCTGGTTGAAAGGTTCATCCAGCAATAAAACCTCGGGTTGTGTCACCAATGCCCTGGCTATGGCTACCCGCTGTTTTTCGCCGCCGCTCAGGTCAGCTACACGCTTGTCGCTCAGATGCAGCATATTAAGCTGCTTTAGCACTTGTTCGGTTTTATCCATCTTAGCCCGAACATCTGTATTGGGTAGTAACACAGATACGTTGTCACGCACTTTGGCAAACAAGTTCAGGTCATCTTCTGCCTGAGTTACCATCTTCATGGCATCGTGGCCAGGTATCAATTTTTCTTCGGGCCCCCAAACATGTTCATCTTTAAACCGCACTTCTCCTGTATCCGGCGACTGTAACCCATACAGCAAACTAAGCAGTGTACTTTTACCGCTTCCACTTGCGCCAATAATTGCTGTTATTTCTCCTTGGCTTATTTCCAGACTGGTTAGCTTGAGCCCACTATCGGTAGTACCGGGATATATTTTACTGATCGAAACCGCGTGTAAAAAAGAAGTAGCCATTGAACTACAAAGATAACACGATTTCAGGATTAAAAGGATTGCTGAGACTATATCAGATCTTCCAAATCATATAAATCCCAGCAATCCTTAAATTGTGCCTTTAGAATCCAAAGGTAAATCCGAATGAGAAGTTTCTCAACCCTTTTTGATCCGGACTGTTCTCGAACATATCGTTGACATAATATTTGGCAAATACGCCCCATCCGGCATAACCCATTCGCATAAAGCCGCCATAGCGTACTTTGGCAAAGTGATAGTCGTTATCGATCTTCTGCTTGCCATTCTCTTCACTGATCTGTTTTACACGTCCATTCAGGAATATCCCGGCAATCGGCCCGAAAACAAAGTGCGCCCTGTTGCCGCGCGCGTCTTCATGCGTACGTATATCAAATGATAGAGGAATGCGCAAGTAGCTTGATCCGAAGCGATTTTTGCTGTACTGAATGCTATCGCGTCGGAAGGTTAATACGGGTTGATTAGGCAATATGGTAACGTTTTCGCGCAAACGGAACAATGTCCAGTCGAACCCACCCGACACATATACTTTAAACACATCAGTAAAGCGGTAGCCAAACTGAAATACATCAAAGCCTACATTACTCGATTTCCATGATCGGTAGCGCAGGAAATTATTTTTAGGCGACAGGGTAAAGCTGCCGTTATCTACCAATGTGGTTAACCCCAAGTCGAATCTTGAAAAGGTAAGACCTATAGAAAACCCACTGTTATGATTATAATGATGACGGTAATGGTGAGTAGTACTGGTATCACCATCTTCATGATTACTCCAGCTCCAATTATGACTGGCTGACGTATCTTTTTTAACCGAATCAGTTTTGGTATCCTGAGCATAAGCGCTGCCCGCCGCTACACATACCAGGGCAACAATAAATAGTAAACGTTTCATAATGTTTTTATCTGTTTAGATTGAATTGATTAATTATCTCTTTTTATTTTAAGCGCACCCAGGTGCACTGCTGATACTACAGACTCGTCATCGTCTGAATCCGAAAACTGTATTAGTTTGTCCTTGCGTTTATCCACCTTGGCAACTACCAGGTTCACAATATCGCCAAAGCTGCGTATTCCGTGCTTTTTTACCACTGGTTTTGCTGCTTTAGCAGGCTGATTTGTGGCTAACACCGGTTGATCCTGCAAATTGATGGCGCTGTTATCCATGGTCTTTTCTGCTGCTGCAGATGTAGCCTCGGTTAACTCTATTGGCTCCTGCTTTATAGCCTCATCTCTTCTGGTGTCTGCCGATGCCATCAAAGGCCGAACTTCAGACTTAGCAACTTCTGTTTTTGCGATCGACGGATTTGCCGATTCTTTCTGCTCAACAGCGTTTGTGTTTATTTTAGCTCGATTAGCTTTCGCTGTATTCTTAACCGGTGTCTCAACTACGGCCAATTGTTCTTGCTGTTTCTGAGCTGAATTTACAGGACCGGTATTCCCAGGTTTTATTTTTGACGGGTTCGTCTTTACAACCACATTACTATCCGGCTTATTACCTTTCACAACTCCCTTTTTAGGAATGAACAATATGCCTGCTATAAGCAGTATAAGTACACTGGCAGCAATGCTCAGCATCTGGAAAATGCCTTTTTTCTTTTTCCCGGTAAGTTCAGCGTCGATATTTTGCCATACCTCTGCTGATGGTTGCATCTCAAAATTTCCCAACTTTGAGTGGAACAGATCATCAAATTCTTTATCCTGCATATTCATACCTTTTTCCATCTGATTGTACAATTTGTTCTTTTAATATGGCGCGGGCCCTCGATAGCTGCGATTTGGAGGCGCCTTCCGATATCCCCATGATCTCGCCGATCTCCTTGTGCGAATAACCTTCTATCGCATAAAGGTTAAACACCATCCGGTATCCCGGCGGGAGCTGCTGTATCAGCGCCATCAGGTCTTTGGCATCCAGTCGTGCTACTGCAACCGCATCAACCGATGGTTCCTTACCTGTTTGCTCCAGATCAGCCACCGAAAGCATTTTATGATGTTTTCGATAATATTCAATAGAGCTGTGCACCATGATCCGTCTTACCCAGCCTTCAAAAGACCCTTCTGCGCGGTAGTCGGCAATCTTTTGAAACACCCGGATAAAACCATTTTGCAGCATATCCTCGGCCTCCATCCTGTCGTTCGCGTAACGCAGGCATACCCCCAGCATTTTTGAAGCAAACTGCTTGTAAAGCAACTCCTGCGCTTTGTGTTCGTTTGCCTTACAGCGCTTTACCAGATCTTCAATTGTGTACTTGTGCTCCAAAAACATCATTTAAAGGTAAGATGAAAACTAAAGGCAATTGGTTGCATGGAGGATAAATTATTTTTTGATAATTTGCTTACACCATGAAAAAACTGCAACTCATCTTATTACTGATCCTGGCATCAGCACGTCTTGTTTTCGCACAAACAACGGAAACTTATACATTATTGAAACCCGACCGTGTTTTTGATGGTGAACAAATGCATAATGGCTGGGTGGTGCTGGTAAAAGGCAATCGTATAGAAACAGTAGGTGATCCCGGCAATGTAAAAGCACCTGCCTCAGCAAAAGTGATCGAGCTAAAAGGTGCTACACTGATGCCAGGTTTGATCGAGGGGCATTCGCATCTATTCCTTCATCCCTATAACGAAACGCTTTGGGATGACCAGGTGCTGAAAGAAAGCCGCGCGGAGCGCACGGCACGTGCTGTAGTTCATGCCCGGAAAACGCTGATGGCCGGCTTTACCTCGGAACGCGACCTGGGAACCGAGGGCGCCGGCTATGATGATGTGGGGCTAAAGACAGCTATTGATAAAGGAATCATTCCGGGACCCCGTTTGATGGTTGCCACCCGTGCTATTGTGGCAACAGGCAGCTATGGCCCAAAAAATGTAGTGGATCAGAATACAATTGTAGAAGGCGGTGAGGAAGCAGATGGCGAGGAAGGTATCACCCATGTGGTGCGTTCGCAGATAGGGCATGGTGCTGGTGTGGTAAAAATTTATGCGGATTACGGCTGGGGATTGGATCACAAAGCAGCGCCAACTTTCACCGTGGAGGAATTAAAAAAAGCAGTAGAGGTAGCAAAAAGCAGCGGAAGAACTGTGGCTGTACACTCCACTACTTCAGAAGGCTTGCGCAGGGCCATTGAAGCAGGTGTCACCACTATTGAGCACGGTGACGGTGGCACACCTGAGCTTTTTAAACTCATGAAGGAGAAAAATATAGCCCTTTGCCCTACTCTTGCGGCAACCGAAGCCTACGCTACTTATTTTGATGGCTGGAAGAAAGGCGAACCCGATAATGCTGATATCAAACACAAAAAGTATATTTTCAGCGAAGCTATGAAGGCTGGAGTGACTATTTGCATGGGCGGTGATGTGGGCGTTTTTACCCATGGCGATAATGCCCGCGAGATGGCCCTGATGGCAGAATATGGCATGAAGCCTATCGATATTTTACGGTCGGCTACTTCGGTCAATGCGTCTGTTTTGCAGTTAAAGAATGTAGGCAATATTAAACCCGGCTACTTTGCCGACCTGGTTGCAGTTCAGGGCAATCCTGCCGAAGATATCAAAGCCGTAAAACAAGTAAAATTGGTAATGAAGGACGGCGTAATTTACAGGCAGGAATAAGCATTATTTATTTAAATTTGGCTACCACTAAATTATAAACCAACCTAATGAAACTTTTTGTATCAAAATTTGCAATTGTATGTTTGACAGTTGTAACAATCTCCCTAAACGTAAAAGCACAAACCATCCCCGTTGAAACAAAAGATCATGCACTCGTGCTACGGGTTAGCAATGACAAACACTTGGATATGGTGTATTTTGGCGGCAGGCTGGCCGATAAAAACGAGTATACCACCATCGCCAAAACTTATCGCATGGATGACAAAACTGATGAGTACAATTCGGCCTATACCCCGGCTGGTTCGCGCAACCTGCTCGAGCCTGCCATTGCGGTAACCCATGCAGACGGTAATAAGTCGCTTGATTTGGAATATGTGGATCATAAAGTGACCAAGGTCAATGATGATGTCAGCTTGTTAACCATCAACCTGAAGGATCCGGTTTATGATTTTCAGGTCACTTTAAACTACCAGACTTACTTTGATGAGAACGTAACCGAACAATGGAGCGTAATCAAACATCATGAGAAAAAAGATGTGGTATTGAACAAATATGCTTCGGCAAACCTGTACCTGCAAGCCGGTAGCTACTGGCTCAGAAATTATCATGGCGACTGGGCAAAGGAAATGCGTCCGGAGGAGGAACAATTGATGCATGGCATCAAAACGCTGGATTCTAAATTAGGCTCCCGTGCCGACCTGTTTCAACCACCGGTTTTTATGGTGTCCCTTAATAAACCTGCTTCTGAAGACGAAGGCGAAGTTTTATACGGGAACGTAGAATGGAGCGGAAACTATCGCATCGATCTGGAAGTTGACCCGGCAAATAATTTAAGACTGATTGCAGGCATTAACAATTATGCCGGCGATTATACCTTAAAACCCGGCGTAGAATTTACCACACCTAAGGTTGTTTATACGCTCTCAAACAAAGGCAAAGGCGAAGCCAGCCGTAACCTGCAAAGCTGGGCACGCAAATATAAAATCGTAGATGGAGAAGGCTCGCGATTGACCTTGCTGAATAACTGGGAGTCGACCTATTTTGATTTCAATGAGCAAAAACTTGCCGGTATCCTGAAAGATACCAAAACCTTAGCTGTCGATCTGTTCTTATTGGACGATGGCTGGTTTGGAAATAAATACCCCCGCAACGATGACCATGCTGGACTGGGTGACTGGGAAGAAAACAAGATCAAACTACCTGATGGTATTGCTTTCCTGACCAAAACTGCTAAGGAGGATGGCGTCAAATTTGGTATCTGGGTAGAGCCTGAAATGGTAAATCCTAAGAGCGAATTATATGAAAAGCACCCGGATTGGATCGTAAAACAGCCGCAGCGCCCTGAGTATTATATGCGTAACCAGTTGGTATTGGACCTAAGCAATCCAAAGGTACAAGAATATGTGTTCAGTATCGTTGACAAGCTATTTACACAAAACCCAGAACTGGCTTATATTAAATGGGATTGTAATTCGCTGATGTATAATTCATATTCGGCATATGAGAAAAACCAGGGCAACTTTTATACCGACTATGTACGGGGCTTATACCATGTATTAGATCGCCTGCGTGCTAAATATCCTAAAGTGCCGATGATGTTGTGCTCCGGCGGTGGCGGTAGGGTTGACTATGGTGCGTTGCAATACTTTACTGAATACTGGCCAAGCGATAACACCGAGCCTATCGAGCGTATATTTATCCAGTGGGAATATTCCTACTTCTATCCAGCACTGGCGAGTTCAAACCATGTAACCGATTGGGGTAAGCAGCCTATCAAATTCCGCACAGATGTAGCCATGATGGGTAAACTGGGCTTTGACATTGTAGTAGGTAAATTAAAACCTGAGGAATTGGCCTTTTGCCAGGGCGCAGTAAAAACTTACAAACAATATTCGGAAGCCATCTGGCACGGCGACCAGTTTCGTTTACAAAGTCCATGGGATAATGATGTGGCTTCTGTAATGTATGTCGATCAGGCGAAAGGCAGCGCCATTATGTTCAACTACCTGGTGAACAATCGGTATGCAACAGGCTCACACTTACCTATACTTTTAAAGGGTCTTGACCCGGATAAAAAGTATACAGTAAGTGAGTTGAACTTATTCCCTGGAACCAAATCACCTATCGCTGAAGCTACTTACAGCGGCAAATATTTAATGACCGTTGGTATTAATCCAGATGTGAGAGAATGGCGGACAAGTGTGCTATTGGGGGTAAATGAAGTGAAATAGATTACAAAATCCTGTCATTTCGACGAACAGGCAGGAATTGAGTTGGCAGGTGAGGAGAAAACTTATACAAGCGACTAGCAGGCTATGCATGGTGTATAAGATTTCTCCTCGCGCTAGTACACCACGCTGCCCTGCTCGTCGAAATGACATGTGTTTTTATTTCAAGAATTTATTTGTTCGTCCTGAAGTACTTGTAAATCTTCACTGCCGACATAATGATCATCGAGAAGACGATGATGCCAACTGTTCCGTAGATCCAACTTAACCCATCTTTTACAACAGCCAGGAAGACAATAGCAAATAAAAATATGGTAGCAATCTCATTCCAGATGCGCAGGCGGGTGGACGACCAGATAAATAAGCCATTTCTCATTTGCTTAATCTTGTTCTGGCACATAAAGTGGTAGATAAGCAATAGTACCACAAGCGTTAACTTAATATGCAGCCAGGTTTGATGTAGCCAGTCTGGAATTAGATAAAGCATAGTGATACCAGCGGCTACGGTCAGTATCATAGATGGGACCGTAATCACGTTCCATAACCGTCGCTCCATAATCACGAACTGGTTAGATAGTATTTTCTTTTCGGTGTCGGGTTTATCCTGTGCCTCTGTATGGTAAATAAACAGTCGGACAATATAAAACAACCCTGCAAACCAGCAGACTACAAAAATAATATGTATGGCAAGCACATAGTGGTACAGCATAGTTTTAATTTCTATACTCTTTTATAATGTCAACGGCATATTTCACATTATCAAATGGGATATCCGGCATGATGCCATGCCCCAGGTTAAATATATATCCGTTCTCCCCTTTCATTCTGTCGAACAAGCGCTGTATCCTTTCTTTGATCACCTTTTTATCTGCATACAAAATATGCGGGTCAAGGTTGCCCTGGACCGCAATGCCTTTTGGCAAGCGCTGCTTTATATCCAGCAGATCAACATTCCAGTCGATGGAGATCACATCAGGTTTGGCCTCGGCCATCAGCGGCGCAAAAACAGAGCTGCCCTTGCAGAACGAAATCACCGGTATATCTTTCCTGTTCAATCCTGCTATAATCTGAGTAATATATTTATGCGAAAACTCTTTATAATCATCCCATGCCAATGCCTGCGCCCAGCTGTCGAAGATCTGAACAGCGTTAACACCCGCTGCAATCTGCAGGTTCAGATAATCAATGGTTACTTTAGCAATTTTGGACAGCAGTTGATGTGCCAGTTCCGGCTCATTATGAATCAACAGTTTAGTCAGCTTAAAATCTTTTGACGACCCACCTTCCACAAGGTAGCTCATCACAGTAAACGGCGCTCCTGCAAAACCAATCAGCGGAATACTGCCATTCAAACGTTGCTGAATTACTTTGATCGCATCAGCTACATACTTTAGTTTATCGGTGACGTCGGTTTGCAAAGCGTCTATACCTGCCTGATTGCGAACCGGATTTGAAAACTTTGGCCCTATACCATTGGCAAAGCTCAGGTCACCACCCATAGCCTCAGCGGTAACCAAAATATCCGAAAATAAAATAGCTGCATCAATGCCCAACAGATTAACAGGGAGCATGGTCACATCAGCAGCAATTTCGGGAGTTTTGCACATCTCAAGAAAAGAGTATTTATTCTTGATGTCCCAATATTCTTTCATAAAACGCCCTGCCTGGCGCATCATCCATACAGGTGGGCGGTCTGTCTTCTCTGAAAATGCTGCTTTAATAAATAGTGAATCTCTCATAAAATATTGTAGAGACGCGATGCATCGCGTCTCTACCTATGTGTTAATGTTTTTTTATTTCCTGCTTTAACCGGTCTATTACCGCCAGCATTTTAGCTGTTATCTTTTCTTTATCCTTTAACGCGAGCTTTAAAAAGGTTTCAGCTTTATCGTAGTTCCCCTGCCGGATACTGATATTGGCTACATGCACCAGCGCGGCAATATGATCATTTAATGTTCGCAGAGGGTACTGCGAAGCTAACTCATAATGGCGTTCTGCTGCTTCATATTCATGCTTTTGCAGGCATACCGCCCCCATCATGTATTCATAAAAACCCCGGCGTTTTTTACTAAGTAGTTCAGGCTTTTTAATCTGCTTCAGCAGCTCTTCAGTTTTCCCGAAATCCTTCTGATGATAGTATTTAGCAGCCAGCACCAAAGTTCCCTGTCTGAAATATTCAATAATGATCATGACGATCATCAGAAAGCAAAATGCAGCAAGTTGGTATATGCGCTGGTAGGTAAATAGTACCAGCATGATAAAAAATACGCTTAATACAAATATCCGGGCCTTATTGCTGAACATTAATGCTGATCTGTAAATTTATAACCTACCCCACGAATTGAATGAAAATATACCGGGTTTTTAGGGTCAGGTTCAAAATATTTACGGAAGGTCAGGATAAAGTTATCAATGGTACGTGTTGATGGGTAAACATCATAGTTCCAAACGGTTTCCAAAATTTGCTCACGTGATACAGCATCATTCCTGCGCTCGATCAGCAGTTTCAGCAGCATAGTTTCTTTTTTGGTCAGAGGGGTGATTGAACCGTCGCCGTTCACCAGTTCGAATGAGTTAAAGTGAATGGTTTTATCGCCGATCTTGTAGCTGTTGAACTCCTTCAGCTCTTCGCCTTTCAAACCTCTTTTTACCAGATTATTTACACGCAGGATCAGTTCCTCCAGATTAAATGGTTTGGTCAGGTAGTCATCAGCGCCCTTTTTCAGACCCGATATCTTATCCTCGTTGGTATTCTTTGCAGTCAGGAACATGATCGGCACCTCAGAATTTTCCAGGCGGATAGTTTCTGCGACTACAAAGCCGTCTACTTCGGGCATCATGACGTCCAGTATCACCAGGTTAAAACGCTCTTCTTTAAATTTTTGCAGCGCTTTTTTGCCATTGTTGGCGGTTGTTACTTTATAACCTTCCAGTTCGAGGTTTAATTTTATAGCTTCTAACAGATGTTCTTCATCTTCTGCTAGTAATATTCTTTTTTTATGCATGTGATTAACGATTTATAACACTAATTTTTACGAATTAAGTTGAATTTCACGAATTTATTAATTTCAGTTATTTAGCATCTTTTGATGATTGATTTGCAAAATTCGTCCTAAGTTGGTGTAATTCGTGTCATCATTATGCAAAAACAACTTCAAAAACACTTCCGGTAGGATCGTTATCCTTTACGCTGATACTGGCCTCATGCTGATTTAGCACCTCTTTTACAATATACAAACCTAAACCTGTGCCTTTTGTATTGCGTGTTTCCTCACTGCCTACTCTATAAAAACGATCGAAAATACGTGGCTTTTCCGCATCAGCAATACCGATACCGTGATCCGCTACTTCCAGAAATATCTTGCTTTCTTTTGAATACAGTTTAACATCTACCACCTCACAAGGACCTGAATATTTGATTGCATTTTCAATCAGGTTGGTAACGACAGATGTCAATGCAAACTTATCTCCAGTAATCTCAATTTTCGGTTCTATTTCCGCATTAATCAATTGCTGAGTCAGGTCACATTTATTCAATTGTAACCGATTAACTACGTTGTCAACCAAAGCCGACAAATTGAACTGTGCCTTAGGGAAAGTGTATGACCGGTTATCGATCTTCGATGCCAGCAACATATTCTCGACCATATCATCTAAGCGCTCAATATCCAATAAGGATTTATTAATAAAATCATGCACCTGCTGTTTGGTCAGGTCGCGTTTCTGAATAGTTTGAAGCAATAATTTGATTGATGCCAGCGGCGATTTTAACTCGTGCGTTACCGACATGAGAAAGTTCTTTTTTTGCTCATGCAAGCGACGCTCTTGCTTAATGGATTTGTGCAGACTGATGGCCCCCACAACAAACACCAAAATAAACACACTCCCTTCACCTAATACCATATCTACACGGCGTGGCTGCGGTGTTAATAGCATGTATCCCCACCATACTAATTGAGCAATTGCATAGATGATCAGTGAATAAAAGATAACAAATGGTCGTTTCATGTCTGTTCTCATTTGTCTCTGAAAACGATGTCTAAACTATCAAATATAGCGCGTTTTGCTTTTTCCAGATCGGTTTTGTTATGCGCCGATGATATAAATCCTACTTCATATCCAGATGGGCCTAAATAAACTCCCCTGTTCAGCAATTCGCGGTGCATTTTTTTGAATTTCTCCATACTTGCCGGATCTATTTCATCCGCTCTGCTTATCTTTTCCTGGTCAGTAAAAGCGAACCAGAATATCGATCCGATGGTGAATACTTTAAATTTATAATTCCGTGCCGTAGCAAAACGCTGTATCGACTCGGTAAATTCCTCTGTTTTATTATTCAGGTCACGATAGAAACCCATTCTCAGCAATTCACTCAATTGTGCTATACCAGCCGCCATTGCTACCGGATTACCAGATAATGTACCTGCCTGGTATACAGAACCTACCGGCGAAATATGATCCATAATTTCAGCCGATGAGCCATAAGCGCCTACCGGCAACCCACCTCCAATGATCTTGCCATAGGTGATAATATCTGGTTGTATGCCATAATGTCCGGCTGCGCCTTCAAAACCCACTCTGAAACCTGAAATTACTTCATCAAATATCAGTAAAGTTCCGTTTTGAGTACAAATTCCGCGGAGATATTGAAGATATTCCTTATCCTGCAAAAGCAGCCCGTTATTAGCGGGAATAGGTTCGATGATCACCGCTGCGATCTGATCTTTAAATTCAGCAAAAGCCTTTTGCAGGGCTTCCTGATCATTCAGTGCAACCACAATGGTTTCATCTGCAAATGATTTAGGCACACCTGCCGATGAAGTTTCACCAAAAGTAACCAGTCCCGAACCTGCCTTTACCAGTAATGAGTCTGAATGGCCATGATAGCAGCCTTCAAATTTTAAGACCTTATCGCGTTTGGTATAACCCCGTGCTAACCTGATAGCCGACATTACAGCCTCGGTACCCGAGCTTACAAAACGCAGTTTTTTTATGAATTTGTTATGTTTCAGGATCAGTTCCGCCAGTTCATTTTCCAAAGCCGTCGGCGCACCGAAGGACATCCCCTTTTGCATCACCTCAGTCACTTTCTCGCGAACCTTAGTGTTGTTATGGCCAAGAATTAATGGCCCCCATGAACCGCAGAAATCAATAAACTGGTTACCATCTGCATCCCAAACATGGCAGCCGTCGCCTTTTTCAATAAACAGGGGCGTTCCGTATACAGACCTGAAAGCTCTTACCGGCGAGTTTACCCCACCCGGGAAATAGGTCTTGGCCTTCTCATACAACTCGGCAGATTTTTCCCTGCTGATATCCGGCTTGCCCGTAGTACTCACCGGCTCCTCACCTTCTCCTCCTGAAAATATTTTTTTTATTGAATCAAGCATTTGTTAAATTCTAATTTCTTAAAAATCTTAAACCCATTTCCTAAACTCCAAGAATTCCTTATTTAGAATTTAGAGTTTAGCATTTAGAGTTTCACTCTACAGCCATTTATTCTCCAGCACCTCTTTCGCATGATACGTCAGGATAGCTGTCGCACCTGCTCTTCTGATGCTTGTTAGTACCTCGGTAATTGCACGCTGTTCATTCAACCAGCCTTTTTGTATCGCTGCTTTTATCATGGCATATTCGCCGCTAACATTATAAGCTGCGATTGGCAATTCGGTATTATCCTTCAATAGTTTGATTACATCAAGATAGGGCAAAGCTGGTTTTACCATTAGGAAGTCAGCACCTTCAGCCTCATCCAGGTCAGCTTCGATCAATGCCTCACGCTGATTGGCCGGGTTCATCTGGTAAGTCTTTTTATCACCAAATTTTGGCGCTGAGTTCAAAGCATCGCGGAAAGGACCGTAAAATGCACTGGCATACTTTGCCGTGTACGACATGATGGAAACATTGGTAAATCCATTGTCATCCAACACATTCCGAATATATCCAACACGGCCGTCCATCATATCAGACGGGGCAACAATATCGGCTCCGGCTTGTGCATGCACCAAAGCCATTCTGCCTAACACTTCCAGAGTTTCATCATTTAGAATCTCGCCGTTCTCAACTATACCATCGTGACCGTCGCTGCTGTACGGGTCCATCGCCACATCAGTAATCACGCAGGCTTCCGGAAAATTCTTTTTTACTTCGCTAATAGCACGAACATATAAGTTGCCATCGCGATAGCTTTCAGTTGCATGTTTATCTTTTAACGACTCATCAATATTAGGAAACAAGTCGAAGGACTTCAAACCAAGCTTCAAACAACTTTCTACTTCGCGCAGCAGATTATCAATAGTATGACGATAAATGCCCGGCATTGATGCCACTTCACTTTTTTGGTTATTACCGTCGATGATAAATAAAGGGAATATCAAATTGTCGGCGCTCACATGAGTTTCCTGTACCATGCGGCGAATTGCCTCATTCTTCCTGTTTCTTCTTGGTCGTTGTAACATTTATCTGTAGTTGAACGTTCAACCCGGCGAAATTAACCCGCCCGATAGAAAAATCCAAAGTTATAGAAACGCAAACAATTAATGCGGCTCTAAAGATATTAAAGGTATTTTATGGCGCAGGGATGATTTTACAGATAAAACACCAAACAGTATAAAATTGGATATATTCAAAATATGTTTAATTCAGAATAGCCATTTATCATAATAAGTATGAAAACCAACCTGTCACTTGCCTCAATCGCGTTCCTTTGTGTATTTATAATAAGCTCGTGTAAGAAAACAAATCTCGATCCTGTTACTCCTGTCACCCCGGTTGCTGAAAAAATCGTGGCCAAGGCGGAGACCGATACAACGATAAAATTGCCACAGGATTCCTTAATATTAACAGGAAAAAGCGGCAATCCGGCTGATACCGTTGTGGGTTATTTGTGGAGCCAGATTTCAGGTCCAACAGAAGCCTCTATTAAAGATGAAAGCTCATCTGCTGCGATAGCCAGGAATCTTGTTGCGGGAAAATATATTTTCCAATTCATGATCATCGATAAAAAAGGGCTTACAGCCGTAGATTCAGTGAGCGTAACGGTTATGCCTGCGCAAATAACAACACTGGATTTATCTCCGTCTAATAACTCGAGCGAAATCAATTTAGCGCTGTTGGGTACACAGGATGCCACTAACCGCGCCTCTATAGAAGAGCCGCTTGCAGCATGGACAATAAACGGCGTTCCTTTTACTACACGAAACTTATTAAAATTTGATTTAAGCAGCATTCCTGCTAATGCAACAATTGTATCGGCGGATCTTTATATGTACTCCGATACGATACCTAAAAACGGGGACTTGATCCATGCAAATTTTGGAGCAGATAATTCATTTATAGTGCAACAGGTGGCCACACAATGGGATCCGTCAACTGTCGACTGGTTTAATCAGCCGGCGGGTTTAACAGATAACCAGGTGATCGCGCCAACTACACCGCTTCCTTTCCTGAATATGGATATTAACGTAAAGGCCATCGTAAGTTCTATGGTGAGCAATAATTCGAACTACGGGTTCAAATTGCAGCTCCAGAACGAGGTCGAGTACACCAGCAGGATATTCTGTTCAAGCAACTATGTTGACGTTTCACGGCATCCGAGACTGGTGGTTAAATATATCAAGAATTAGATTTTGGCTGGTATTTAACTTAGGCCAAACACCGCCTCAGCCAGTCCAACTTCATCGGGCGAAAAAGGCAGTGTATATTTTGTACCCATCTCGTCGAATTTTTTGCCGGTTGATTTACCTATGGCAATTACTTTCTGACCGGGTTCCAGCAAATTATTTGCAAAGTAGGCATCCACATTTGATGGGCTGGTAAAAACCAGTACTTCAGCCGAGGTACCTTCTACATCCTCCTCCAGCACTGTTTCATAAACCGGCAGATCGATAATTTTAGTATCAGCTGACAACCCTTGTTGTATACTTCTCAATGAGCCTTCGGCTCCGGGGAATACTACTTTTTTACCGGTGACCAGTTTCGCAAACTCTTCGGCAACTTCTGAGGTATCGATCCCTCCGCCAACATAACTGGTGAAATAACCTTTTAAACGCAGCATTTCTTCTGAGCCTGCGCCCACTACGCCAAATTTTACATTTTTGGGGAATTGGGGCTTTAGCTGGAAGAAGTATTCAATAGCATTTTTGCTGCTGAAAAATATCCAGTCAGCATCCTGCAAAACATGCGGCGCCAATTTGGTAATTACAGGCACGGTACGGATCAGTGAACGATCCTCTATAACAATATCATGCTTTGAAAGCGCTTTACGAAAATAGCTATGGGACGAGAGCTCGCGCGATATAAAAACAGTTTGCGGGCGTTTGCGTTTTTTATCAAACTTGGCAACTACCTTTTCAGCAAGGCCTTCAGTCGTGTTCGCTTCAAGGAATAATCTATCCGGAAATTCGTCGCCTTCATCGGCTTTAGATGTAAACACCTGGAAAGCGCCTTCATCTTTACGGCAATAGCAGCCTAAAGGCAAATGACAGCCTCCGCCGAATAATTTTAACACCGTGCGTTCAACAGCCAACTCCTCGGCCACATCCGGATGATGCAGAGCCTGAAGCACGTTATACAAATCAGTATCATTCTCCCTGATCTGTATGGCCAGCACGCCTTGTGCAGGCGCGGGCACCAATTCAACCGGGGTTAATTCCTCTACATGAAATTCACTCAGATCGATGTTCAGCCTGGTTACACCGGCCTTGGCGATCATGATGGCGTCGTATTTTTCGTCACGCAGTTTGCCGATACGAGTAGGGACGTTACCGCGCAGATCTTCTATTTCCAGGTCGGGGCGATAGGCCAGCAACTGTGCCTTGCGGCGATTGGATGATGTACCAACAATAGCACCGTATTTCAATGACATTTTTTGATGAACATCCACACAGTCCTTCAAGATCAGCAACAGTTCAGATGGGTCTTCCCTTTCTGAAACTGCTGCGATGATGAGTCCCGGAGGGTTTTCGGTTGGCAGGTCCTTGTGCGAGTGCACGGCCAAATCAATCGTACCTGCCAATAGCTCTTCTTCAAGCTCTTTGGTAAAAAAGCCTTTACCTTCCAGCTTATCAAAGCTCAAATTTAGGATACGATCGCCCTGGGTTTTGATGATCTTTAGTTCAGCAGTTACGTTATGCTCTGCCAGCCTGTCTTTTACAAAATTAGCCTGCCAAAGTGCCAATTCGCTACCGCGTGTACCAATAATCAGTTTTCTGTCCAAGTGATCGTAATAATTATTGCGCGAATTTCACGAAATAAATTGACTTTTCCACGAACTATGGAAGGATATGAAAATTGACTGACTAAGCAGAAAGGCAAAAGCAGAAAGCTAAGAGGTTTCTAAAGTGATTATACACTATGCTTTGGCGTTAAGAAATTGAAAATGCTTTTAGCTTTGAGCTCAAAAATCAACTATTGATGAGTATCTCTTTCGCCATGATCATCGGTACACTGATGTACTTCTTCTCCATATAGTTGATCACTTTTTCGAGTATCTCCCGTGAGTGTTCATCCATATTTTGAACTTCATCTGCGAAAACAGTATTCAATGCATTGTACCGGATTTCTTTGATCTTTTCGGGCACTTCGCGCATGGCTACTTCAATTCGCCGTTGCTTCATCAGGGGAACAAATTCAGCTATGTTCTGCTCGATGATCTTTTCGGCATGAACCAATTCCTGGTATCGCTCCTGCAGGTTGCTTTTGGCAACTTCATTTAATGAATGCACTTCGATAAAGTTAACCGGGAACTGAGTTAATACTTCAGGTGCAGTATCATTTGGTATTGCCAGGTCGACAATGGTCTTCTTATCAGTCTCCCCATTCAACAACGATTGATAAAGCTCCGGGGTGATGATAGGTTGTACTGCGGAAGTACAGGTAATAATTGCATCAAAACCCTTATCGTAAGTTTTCAATGCCTCGAGTTTATATGCTTCACCGCCCAGATCACCAGCAAGTTGCTGTGCTTTTGCCAGCGTACGGTTAAATACAGCAAAGTTGGTAAATTTATGTTTTTGCAAGTATTTTGAGATACACTGATTGGTCTCGCCTGCCCCGATAATTAATACACGGGCATTCGTACACAATTTAAGTTCTTTTAATTTACGGTAAGCGAGGGAAACGACAGAGATGGGGTTGCGGGAGATATTGGTATGGGTGTAAACTTCTTTGGCGGTTTTGACGACGGTATTCATCACCATTCGCAGATAGTCGCCGGTTAAGCCTGCTTCCTTGCATTGTTCGTACGCCTTTCGCATCTGTGGCAGTATCTCTTTTTCGCCAACCACAAGGCTTTCCAACGAGCACGAAGTACGCAACAAATGGTTCAAGGCTTCCTGATCCTCATAAATGGACGCACCTTTCATAAACACATCCATATGCTCGGTGCAAAGACCGATCTCCAGGGCTTCAACAAATTTTTGGGCAAAATCTCTATCCACCGTTTGATGGCAGGCCATGATAAATTCAACACGGTTGCAGGTAGCCAAATAAAATATCTCTGGAATATCAAATTGAGATTTAACCCGACGGAGTTTGTCAGACAGATTTTCCTGGCAGATCACCAACTTCCCCAACTCTTTCAGTTCAATCTGTTTGTGCGTAAAAGCAATTATTTTGAGATGCTTCAATTCCGTTTCAATTTTGACCCAACAAAAGTAATAGGATAAACCATTTTTCAATGTCAGTACTGTGTCAAACACATCAATTTAGAATGGTTATAAATAGCATCCTGCCGCGTTTAAATACCGATTTTCAATAATACGACAAACATTTACCAAACGTTGTATCGCCGCCTTATTAATTGATTCAAAGGACGATAAGTTAGCGCTTAATAAGCTATAAAATTACTTTATTGCAGATTTTTTATAACCAAAGTAAAATCAAAGCAATTCTGATACATTTTTTATATTTAGCCTGACAATGGACAGACCAACATAGCCTCCAGCCTAAACTTTTAATTGACCATGATCATTCGCAAAGTGGAACCTAAGCGCTACCTGGGGTTAAGAATAGCCGCAACGTTGATTGACTATGGAATATACTTTACCGTTATCGCGATCTATGTTATGATGTTTGGCGCCCAAGATGGTGAAGGCGTCTACACGATAAATGGTTCTCCGGCACTTTTGATAATTCTATTTTGGTTTTTGTATTTTGTGGTTTTGGAAGCTGTGAATCAGGCGACTCCAGGACATGATATTCTTGAACTTGTAGTGGTAAAAACCAAAGGAGACCGCATAGGTTTTACAGATGCTTTAAAACGAAGAATTGTAGATATAATCGACATTACATTTTACGGTATACCTGCCTTAATATGCATATGTAATACACCTAAATTCCAACGGATAGGTGATTTATGGGCAGATACCGTGGTAGTAAAACGATCAGATATTGTTGAAGCTGAAGTTGTATTTTAGTTCGAAAAATCACTTTATTGCAAACTTTTGAACTATTTATTACGTTGGTCAGGTATTATACCGATACTTGTAGATGAGTTTTGAGAGCGCCCGTAAAAAGGGCAGAAAATATCTTAACCCGGTACCTACTGATGAAGCCGGCTTTAGTAAAATGGCCCCCATATTGAGGGAATATAAGAATAATAAAGCCGAAACCGTCCCTAAAAATGCGTTAGGACCTTTCAAAACTGATACTTCTGTATATCAAAAAGAACCAAAAAACGGATTACGTATTACCTGGATAGGGCATTCGAGCCTGATTATAGAAATTGATGGCAAACGGATACTTACTGATCCTGTATGGAGTCAGCGTGCGTCATTTCTGTCATTTATGGGACCGAAACGTTTTTTTGATTCGCCTTTACCCTTATATGACCTGCCCCGGTTAGATGCTATACTCATCTCGCACGATCATTATGATCACCTGGATAAAGAAACGATCAAATACTTCGCTGACAAGCAAATCCCATTCTTTTGCTCAAAAGACGTAGGCAGGCACCTGGAGCGATGGGGTGTACTACGCAATTTCATAACCGAACTGGATTGGGGCGACAGCGCGATGATCACTAATGATTGTGTCCTGACTGCCACTCCGGCAAGACATTTTTCAGGCCGTGGAATTGTTGGCCGGAATGAAACGCTTTGGGCATCATTCGTTATAAAAACACCGCATCACAATATATTTTATGGTGCCGATTCGGGCTGGTTTCCGGGCTTTAAAGATATTGGCGATTATTTCGGACCATTCGACCTGACTATGCTGGAAATTGGCGCTTATGGCAAATACTGGCCCGATATTCACATGGGACCCGATGGTGCATCAGACGCTCACTTGGCGTTAAGAGGCAAGCTGATGATGCCAATACACTGGGGCACTTTTAATCTTGCGCTCCATGACTGGTATGAACCTATCGAGCGTTTGCTGCAATATGCAAAAACCAAGAAGATTGATCTTTTTATCCCAGAGCCTGGCAAACCGACTGAAGCTAATGGACCGTTGAATTCAGAATGGTGGGTAAAGAGCATGTCTTTAGTCGAGAGTCATCATACTCCATAGACTTTGAATTTACAACTTAAGACTCAATTAGGTTCTATCCAATTACCATCTCCGCGAATAATATTGATTAGTTCATCCAGTGCATTAGCTGAATTGATATTTTTCTTGACTGCTTCTTTGCCACGGTAAAGGGTCACTTTATCTGTTCCTGAGCCTACATAGCCATAGTCCGCATCAGCCATTTCACCCGGTCCATTTACGATACAGCCCATAATACCGATCTTCAATCCCTTTAGATGACTTGTTCTGCTACGGATCATTTGGGTGGTGATCATCAGGTCGAACAGTGTGCGCCCACAACTTGGGCACGATATATATTCGGTTTTGGATATTCTTGAGCGGGTTGCCTGCAAAATGCCAAATGCTGTCGAGGTAATTACTTTAGTCTCAATTCCGGGGGCATCGATCCAGATACCATCGCCAAAGCCGTCTACTAAAAGTGCGCCGAGATCGGTGGATGCGAATAGTTGTAAGTCTTGAGTCTTGAGTCTTGAGTCCTGAGTCTCAAAATTATAAGTTCTTTTAATAATCACGGGTATATCTAACCCCAATTCTTCCATTTTAAAAAAGAAAATGCGCTGATCAGCCATTCCATGCAAGGCATCCGTCTCCAATACAAATACCAGTGATTCATCAAAAGGCAACGAGCCAAACTCTTCTGAATCGATATCGGTAGGTTTTATTCTGACAAGGTTCAACGGCGATGAACGGTCATCAGTATTCAAATATTCCCTCAAAGTAAATACCGGGTGGCACATGGTCTTGTCAGCCAGCTTTTGCCAGGTGGAATAACTATATAATTGCTTTAAATTTCCAGGAAAAGTAAATGAAGGCAACTGGTCAGCCAAATAAACAAAATCAACCGACTGCTCGCCCATGTTGTACTTATCCAGCAAAGGTGCGTAGATATAGCCTGCATCATTTAGTACTGATGGATCTTTCAGATTAGCATGCGAGAGATCAACCACTACCCGCGGTACCATGTGACCGCCAATAAAGGCATTAGCCTCGTAGGTGTGACGTTTTTTGTATTCGTACGGATTGTGAGTGGTGAGTGGGGAGTAGTGAGTGGCGAGTTCTAATTCTTGATTTTTATTTCTTGACTCTTGGCTCCTTTTCACGTATCTGTTAACTAACGCAATCGCCACCGGTGCTTCCGCTTCAGGCTCTTCAGTAAGTGATACACGCACGGTATCGCCTAAACCATCTTCCAGCAAAGTACCTATACCTACAGCGGATTTAATACGGCCGTCTTCTCCGTCGCCGGCTTCGGTTACGCCTAAATGCAAGGGATAATTCATTCCTTCGGCAACCATCGTTTCGACAAGTAAACGATAAGCCTGAACCATTACCTGCGGATTACTTGATTTCATCGAGATCACCAGGTTGTAATAGTTCATCATCTCGCACATGCGGATAAACTCCATTGCCGACTCCACCATTCCCTGCGGGGTATCGCCATAGCGGCTCATGATCCTATCGCTCAGTGAGCCATGATTGGTTCCGATACGCATCGCAGTACCATATTCCTTGCAAACTTTTACCAATGGCGAAAACTTCTGGTAAATACGCTCCAGCTCGCCCTGGTATTCGGCATCAGTATAATCTATCTGGTCGAACTTCTTTTTATCAGCATAGTTGCCCGGATTGACGCGCACCTTTTCTACTATCCGCGCAGCTACTTCGGCAGCATTTGGGGTAAAATGTATATCAGCCACTAGAGGTGTAGTGTATCCTCTGCGGCGCAATTCTTTTTTTATGTCAGCCAGGTTTTGTGCTTCCTTGATGCTTGGCGCCGTAATGCGCACATATTCACAGCCCGCATTGATCATCCGGATAGATTGCTCTACTGTACCAATAGTATCCATCGTATCCGTGGTAGTCATACTTTGGATACGGATAGGATTATTTCCGCCAAGCGGCACATCGCCAATAGAAACCTCGCGGGTGATAAAGCGGGAATATTCGGTAAGTGAGTTACAGTAACGTCCGGGCAGCACTTTAGCGGCATCTGCATTCATGGAAGGTATTCTTTTGTTTTTTGCAAAAATACGAAAAGTATTGTTGGAAGGTTGGAAAGTTGAAATGTTGGAAGGTTAAGTATGATTAAAAAATAAAAACAATTACATTAGGCACATCATGACCGAAACCATCCAATATCCCTTTAGTAAAAATACCGCCCTATTTGGTTTGTTCCTGCCATTGGTGTTCTTTGTTATCACTTTTAATAACCTCCGGTATTCTTACGCAAATGGTTTTATTTTGAGCTGGGTGATTATTTTGTTGGCCGATCTGATCTTTCTGTTACAGTTTACCTACATTTTTATTAAACGTTTTTTACCGGCAATGAGAAACCAGGTTGCGCTTGAACTAAGTGAAGATGGCATAACCGATTATACCCGCAACATTGTGATCGAGTGGGCAGATATAAAGAATATCGATATGCAACTGGGACGTAACTTTTCTAAAATGATTATTGACCTGAAACAGGAAACTGATTACGGCACACAGATCGCCATTTCTTTGCGCTGGGTTGCCGGAAAAGATATCGAAATATGTAATACCACACAGGCTTACTTTGAGGAGATGACGAAGTTGGGTTGAGTGGCGTTTTATCGAATGTAGACTCAAAACTATTTCTCTTCATCAATCATCTTAATAGCGTCGTCATATTTGGCAATTAATGAAGGCGCCCGGTCAAAAGCCCAGCCTTTATAATTATCGCGCAGCAGCAACAGTGTTGTACGGATATTCTCGGGTTTTCTTGATTCCCAGCTTAACAGTACCGAGGCTACTTTTTCTTCCACTTTATCAATCCGTGCCTGGTTGGCATAAATGTCTGTGAGTTTCGCCACCAGCTTAAAGCTTACTTTAGTGGTAATATTGTGAGTTTTGGCTATTTCCCAGGCTACAGTGGTAAGGTCAGCGTTTACTACACCATCGGGTGCGATATACTCAAGGTGCAAAACACCGTTTGACAATATCTTCTGCTGAAGAGCGGCACTCTTCAAAGCAGAGTCAATTGCTTTCAGGACATTTTTCTGATAAGTGTATTGTTCCTGTTCCTTCTGCTTATTGTGTATCAGCTCGGTTCTGATATTGTCCAGTAACTCTTTTGTTTCCTTCTTTTCATGTAGGCTGCTAAAATACTCCGTCAGTATCAACGCCAGCAAAACGCTGAAGATGATCAGAAACGACTCGCCCAAATATTCTTTCCAGTCCCGCAGGATATAAACTTCCGGAGTGTCTTTGTGATGGGATTTCTTATGTGGAGTTTCAGGAGCCGGCTGTTGTTCTTCTTGCATAAGGTGTTGAATTTCACCTTAAAAATAATGATTCTTATTGTCCGAGATTGTTTTTATCAAAATATTTCTTTACCAGTAAGTTGATAAATCGTTTTAAATAGGTCTCACTAAGGAAGGTATTCGACCAATTATCAAACCGCTGACATTGGATTCCGAGATAAAAGAAATATAAACTCACACCCAACATAGGCAACAGCCGTTTTTCCTCGTCGGTTATCTTTGTGATCGATTCGTAGCCATCCAAAAAAGCTTCCGTTTTTAACCGACATTCATCTCCATCCTTTTCAGTACTGTTTATTTGTAAAATGTAATAGGCGATATCATAACAAAGCCAGCCGTTACCGCAAAAATCGAAATCGAATAGGGTTACTTCTCCGTTTTCGTCAATACTCAGATTGTCAAACCAGATATCGAGATGTACTGCACCCTTTCTGATCTGACTTACATCCGCTTGCTCCAATTCGCTAAGTAAATATTTCTGCGCAGATGTCATAAAAGCCATCTCATTAGTATCAGCGGATGTGAATCGTTTGAGATGCTCAAATGAATCGACTAAAATCACATCCGGTGAATACGTTACCCGGTCTAAGTGGAGGCCTAGTGTCAGCCGATGAATTTCAGCCATAATTCCACCTATCTTATAGTGGACATCAGTGGGGAAATTGAGTAGTTTTTCGCCTCTGGCAAAAGAAAACATCACACCATAACGTTTACCTTCCGGAGCAGCAAATTCCTGAATATAACTCCCATTGGCATCAGCTATTGGGTATGATACAGGTATTCCATTTTCTTTCAGCAGATTCAGCAGCCCGATCTCTTCCTCTATTTCTTTTTCAGAACGCCAGTTGAGACTATAAACTCTGAATACATATTTATCAGCGCCACTGGTAAGCAGGTATGAGTGATTGATGCCCGTTTTGAGCAAATCGCACGAAGTATGTTCATCCAGCTTATATTTATCCTGTAAAAACAGGCCAAGCTGTGTTGCTGAAAGGGTTGAATTTGTTACCGGGAAAATTTTCAAAGGGTGAATGTTTAGGCACAATATAAAAAAGACTTACGAAGTTTTGAAAACTTCGTAAGTCTCATCAAATGCAGACTGACTAAACTGCGTCAGAAAGTGAGGTAAAAGTAAACTCTTTGATCTTCATCGGTGGGATCAGGTAGCTGCGGTAGCTTTCTACACTGATGCTCCTTTCGGGCTTACCTAGTGCCTCCACATTGTTCAGCATGATCACCGGGCTCTCGTTGAATCGGAAATTCTTGATCGGAAATTTGATCTTACCATTCTCGATATAAAACAGGCCATCACGGGTTAAACCAGTCAATAATAATGATTGCGGATCTACCATGCGGATATACCATAGACGCGAAACCAAAATACCCTTTTCAGTGCTTTTGATCATATCTTCGATAGTTGCGTCGCCGCCTTCCATAATAATATTGGCAGGTCCCGGCAATGGCTTTACACCTTTTTTATCGGCCCAGTAACGGGAATAGGAGAGATTTTTCAGGACGCCTTTGTCGATCCACACGGTTTTCTCGCGCGGCAAACCATCCCCGCCCCAGGTAGCAGAAGGCAGCTCCGTGTTAAAGGGATCTGAATAGATGGTCACTTTTTCATCCACTAATTGTTCACCTAATCGCGTGCCTCCGCCTTTTTTACTCAGGAAGCTACGGCCTTCATCGGCGCTGCGCGCATCAAAGCGGAACATATTTTCCAGCATATATGTGGCGGCAACCGGCTCAAGGATTACAGTATATTTTCCGGGCTCAATAGCCTTCGCTCCTACCGAGCCTGTTGCTTTACTTGCGGCAACTTTGGTGGCTGAAAGAGTATCCAGTTTGCTTACGTCAGTAAAACCGCGTGCTGCATATCCAGAGGCTGTACCCTCTTCATTACGCGTTGTAACCGAAAAAGTAACATCGCTGCCTTTGTTGTAAGCGAATAACCCTTTCGAGTTCATGATCGCGCTAAAGCCTGAGGAATTTTCCAGAAAACCTGCTGCCGTCAGCTTTGCTTCTTTGGTAACCGACAGACTTTTGGCCACCATTTCGGCGCGGCTTTCAGGCGTTATAGCTGCGGTATTTGCGTTATAGGTAATCGACTCAGCAAATGTTTGCGGACCAAGTAGCGGCATATATTCCGGGTTAGGCGGAGCCAGTTGCGCCAGTTCTTCCGAGCGGCGAACTACGCGCTCCAAAGCAGCATCATCAAATTCATCTATGGTTGCAGTTCCGGCTTTTTTGCCGTTAACCGAGGTTACCGCAAGTCCCATCACGCTGATGTCCCCTGCTGTTGAAACCGCATTTAACGCATAACGGATGTTGCCACCTTCGCTGCCGTTCAGGCTCACTTCGCATTCTTCGGCTTTTGAATAACTGAGCACCTTCTTCAATATCGCCTGTGCTTCTTCTTTACTTAATATAGGCATGACTATCCGATCTTTCTTTTTGTGTTGATTACATTAACTCCTTTAAACAATGCGGTGGATGACCCATGAGATACCGCACTCGACTGGCTTGGCTGACCTTTTCCGTCGTTAAAAGCACCACCTAAACGGTAATCTTTTTCATCGCAAACCTGCGCGCATGAGTTCCAGAACTCACGGGTGTTGGCCTGGTATGCCACATCATTCAGCATACCAACGATTTTACCATCTTTTATCTCGTAGAATAGTTGTCCCCCAAACTGGAAGTTGTAGCGTTGCTGGTCGATAGAGAATGAGCCATCACCAATTATGTAAATCCCTTTCTCTACATTTTTGATCATATCGTCCACGCTCAGCGGCGTTTTGCCCGGCTGCAGCGACACGTTCGGCATACGCTGGAACTGTACATCCTGCCAGCTTTGTGAGTAACAGCATCCTTGTGATTCTTTTAGTCCGATGATATGCGCCTGGTCGCGGATGGCCTGGTAATTTACCAGGATGCCATCTTTTATCAGATCCCATTTTTTGCATTTTACGCCCTCATCATCATAACCCACTGCACCTAAGGAGCCTACCTGGGTTTTATCGGCTACAATGTTTACCTGCTTGCTGCCAAAATTGAAGTTCCCCGATTTCCATTTATCCAGAGTAAGGAAACTGGTTCCGGCGAAGTTAGCCTCATAACCTAATACACGGTCCAGTTCGGTCGGGTGGCCTACTGACTCGTGTATCGTCAACCATAAATGACTTGGATCCAGTACCACATCGTATTTTCCCGGATCGACTGATTTAGCTTTTATCTTTTCTCCTGCCTGTTGGGCAGCAGCTTTCATATCCTCCAGCATATCGTAACGATGCTTGTACCGGGTGGTGACGCCAGTTACTTTCTCGCTGTCAAGCGGACTCAGGTATTCATAACCCATGCCTACAGGCGAGCTTAACGAACGACGCGTTTCAAAACTTCCTTGTGCTGAATCGATCTTAGTGACATTAAATGCGGGATAGATGCGGTGAACATCCTGATCGATATAAGAGCCGTCTGTTGAAGCGAAATATTTCTGCTCATTCACCATGAACAGGTTGGAGTTAACAAAATTGGCCCCGCCCTGCATGGCAATTGAATTGGCATTCAGCAACAGGTCGACTTTCTCTTTAATAGGCACCTCGAATGCGTTTTTCTCGATCGGTGTTTTCCAGCTTACCTCTCCGTAACCTTTCTGCGGAGCAAGCTGTACCGGTGCTCCACCCACTTTGGCATTTGCTTTTGCTACCGCAACTGCTCTTTCAGCGGTTTTGGCAACGCCATCTTTCGTCACCACATTGCCTGCCGCAAACCCCCAACAACCGTTTACAATAACACGGATGCCCACACCAAACGATTCGGTATTTGCTACATTCAGCACCTTATTTTCGCGGGTAACAACAAATTGGTTCAGGTAGCGGCCGATACGGATATCAGCATAACTGGCTCCTTTTGATTTGGCGGTGTTTAAGGCAACATCGGCCAATTCTTTTTTGGCTTTTACATCGATGCCCCCATCCAGCAATTGCTGCGGGTCGATGGATTTTCCGAAAGCCTTTAGGTCGGGCAGCAACATAGCGCCCGCACCCAAGCCCGACAGATAGATAAAATCTCGTCTTCTCAAGTTAATTCTCCTTTATGATTTGTTCAGTTAATTAATTTCCCCTCTGCCCACAAATACACACACGCCACCAATAGCAGCAGATAAAAATAAATTTTCGGCACCTCAATCCGCATCTTTTCGTGTATCTGTTTTGTTACAGAGCTATTTGCCGGATAGGTTTCTGTATAATGGCGTGTTGCGGCTAGTTTTTCAGCGGCTTTTGCGGGTTCCCAATCATACCTGCCATAAACGTAATACCATTGAGGCTGTCCATTGTTTTGTTTGATACTGTGCCATCCTGTAGTTATAGGCCAATACTTATTACTCCATTCAAAAGGGACATCCGGATTTTGAACCGGAGCAATAACAGCGCTATCTGCAATGATCTTTCCCGGAATTTGACCTGATTGCAACTGCAGATCAATTGGCTCACTCACCGTTGGGAATTCTGCGACAGACCAGCTTTCTGAAACCGGAACTTTACGTGCCGCATTTTTGATCAGCAGCGACCAGAATGCGGCGTAATCATCCTTATCTCCGGCAAGCATCCAATTGTATGAATTGGCGACCGCTGTAAACACTAAATGACCGGAACCCGCCATAGATGAGCTTACCACACTGTGATTCTGCGCATCGCTCACCAACGACTGAGTAGCAGTCATTTCGCGAATAAAAGTCTGCTCAGTTTTTAGCGGAGCTGATCTATTCTTTCTTCCCCGGATACTTAAAGCAACAGGCGATAGATTTTTAACCGGCAGTTTTTCACGAGGAAAATTTGTTTGCAGCCACGATGAACCCTTTGATAGAGTGTCAGCACGAATGATAACACCTAAGCCTTTTTGAGTCACCTCTGATTTTAAGGCTCCTTCTGTTTTCAACACTGACAAGTCACCAATCACCACGTCGAATTGCTCCAACATACCTGCATTCAAGTGTTCTAATTTAACAGCCTGCATATTCGCATATTCGCTACTGAATTTGTCCTTGCTAATGGTTGATCGTACAGCTACTTCGTATCCATGCTCAGCAAGCCAGTTTTTCAAAAATTTGGTTTCAAAATCAGGGGAGGCAGACAGGATCAGAATTTTCAAGGGCTGAACCGGGTCGATCTCCACAGGCAGGTTTTCATTTTCAAGTGTATCTGTTCCGGTTATCGTCAGCAAATGATAAACAACTCTTCCTTCACTTTTGGGAACTGTGGTCAGTTCAAATTGTTTATTACTTTTAGCCGGAATAATAGCCGTATCTAGTTGCGTGCTCAATCCCCTTAAAATCAATTTTACCGTTTTTGAGCCGGTGTTGTTGTAGCTACCCTGTACCGTCAAACGCTCGCCTGATTTTAGTTTTTGATTCCAATTAACCTGGCTGATACCGCTTGGCACTGATAATGGATGAAAGACTACTGGTAAATGATTTAGTTGAGTCAGTTCTTCGTTGTTCAATCCATATCCAAATAGGTGCACTTTGCTAAATGCCGGGCTATCGGTATTAAGCTCATCTAAACGGATCAGCTTTGCCTGCGGGTAAGATTTTTGAACCGATTTATCCGTGGTAAATAGCTGGTCACGTTTATCATTGTTCAGACTGTCCGGATTAAAGCCGGGAGTTAGTAAAACCGCTGCATGATCGTCAGAAACATAAATTTCCCTGTCATAGCTTATTGGCAATATAATACAAGCAAATGCAGCAGCCGCCAATATGGAAGCGATGATCCGTAAAGCTAAATGTACTTTTTTTGGCCGGCCAACCTCCTTCCACACAGCAAAGGCAGCAAGCAAACAACAAATGATTAAAACGATGACAGTCCAGCTCATTTGTTGTCCAGGTTTTTATAGTATCCGGAAGAAAGGCCCATATCGACCGCATTTTGTGAAGCCGATGGAAGCAACTTACCGACAGGTAATAGTCTATGTATAGCCTTCTCAACAGTGCTAATGTCAGTCTTTTTTGCCCTTCCTGTAGAAATAATTTTACGTAAGGCACTCACAGCAGCCAGGTAAAGCTCGGGTTGTGCCGATGCCCTTTCGCTCAATTGCTGATTGGCCAGTTGCAGTGTATGGATATACACATTACTGCTAATCTTTTCATATCGCAAGGATTCCAAAACACCAACAGCATTTTTCAATGCGCGATATTCATCGCTGCCTGGTTTTACTATTTGATGATCTGTCGGCTGAATAATTTTGCTTAAATCACCCGTTAATCGTTTCTCCATCTTTAATGGCGCAGGATTATAAGCAGTTTTAGCCACATACACTCGCGATTTTTGCTGCAAGTCTTTCAGCAATCGTAAAGCCTTATACTCAAATGGTAAGGCCGCTTCAGGTTTATATAAACGGAGTTGTAATTCGGCCTTCCACATTTCAGTTAGAGTCGCCTTTAATTGCGCTTTTACCCCAGGATCAAAAAACTGCGCGTCTTCAGCGTTGTCGTGTTTATCGGAATATTTATCCAGCACTACAGCCGCATTACCAAAGTTCTTTGGATCAGATACCGCATCATTCTGTTCCTCTTTGGGGTTGATGTCTGATTCAGCTTCTTCACCCAAAAACTTACCGTAACGCAAGCGCAATATCTTTTGGTCATTACCCAGATCATTGCTTCGGGTATTAAAAGCCTCCTTGCTGGTGCTATCCTTGTCGCGCAGCAATTTTTCTGAGTCAAGTATGATCTGCCGCTCACTCCTGAAAAACTCAGGTTTTACACTCACACCGCCGATCAGCCCATCCATACTTAACAATTGTGCGGTATCCTGCAGGGAAACAACGTACACGTCACTTCGGCTCAGCTGGTTGTAGTTATCCTGTGCCTGAACATAAAAATAAAGTTCATCGCCGGGTTGCATACCGAGCGGGGGAAGACTGATCATTTTTTGAAGATCATAGTGTGGGTTCTGGCCGCTAAAAGAGGCTCCGAAATCGATTTTTTGCTCCTTAAATTTCACCGCTTCGCCACTTCCTTTGGCAAGGGTTGTGTAGATAAAAGCATTCCTGATGCCATAATCATCATCCAAAGCGGCATTGATGGTTACGCGCGGCACTTCGCCCGCATCGATATAGGTATATTGCTGCGGCGTTTTAATATGGATAACCGGGGGATTATCTTTTATGGCTTGTAATTGATAAAGATCGGACAATTTACCATCGATACTTACCTGGTAAAACCCTGATTTAGTAATCCGTCTTTGCCCTTCATAATCATAACCTGCAGCTTTTCTCAACGACAATTTATCTCCATTATTAAAGATCAGTTCAACCGTTTTAGCCTGAACATTCAAGCTCAATCTCCAGGCAGTCATGCTGCCCTCTTCAGCTTCTATGGTAAATTTATCCTGTTCGCGCCAAGCTTTGCGGGTATAGGCGGGCGGTGAAATTTTTATAGTGACTGCATTCACCTGCGGCAACACCTTTTCGACAATATTATTTTTCAATGATCTGACTATAGAAGTGTTTTGTTTGAGTTTCCCAATCCTCCAATCATTGTGCAACCAGGTAATTTCCCAACAAAAAATCGGCATCACCAGGAAAAATAAAATACCTAAGCGAAGACGGTAAGCAAACTGTTTTTGAGTCAATGGCACAGACTCCAAAATGTCTTCAACGTGCGCCAATTGCATTTTTTCGAGGGGGTTTAAAGTCGATGACTCTTTCAGCACCAACCCACTACTCTCTTCCAGGTCGGGGTATTTCAGATCCAAAAAAGTAATAATCGGCCTTGTACCAACTTCCCACCATCGGCTTAGTAACAGGCCAAAACCATAGATCAGCAGAAAGATCAGCACGCCCCAAATCCATGACAGGGCGTAAAGTGTATAGCCAAAACTCCAAATCAAGGCGGCCAGGGCAGCTGCAAAAAAAGCATCGGCCAGCAACTGGTACACAATATACCTTTGCCTTAACTGGTCAACCTTATTTTTCCCGTCCTCAGCCATTTTGAACCAGTGGTTTGAATTTAGTTTTATGCGCCAGCCATCGCTCTGCAAATAAAATCAGCGCCATCAACAACCATATATATCGCGACAGATCGATATGATTCGTTGCCGCTCCGATCGAAACCGGACGCTCATTGGTAATCGTCGGCATTATCTGCTGATCACTCAAAATCCGTTTATCGTATTTAGCATCCGGCTCTGTTATGGCACCGATGATCAGCTTTAACAACATTTTCGGGAACTCGTCATTCCAAACCAGGTCGCTCCATGCCGGGTCAAAACGGTTATAAAAATGATATAAGTTTTTACCCGGTTGTTTTTCCAAACTCAAAACCGGATCGCCAAAACCATCTTTCCATAAGGTAAACCCGTTATCCTTCGCAGCGATTATCTTATACAAAGCAATTTTTTGATCTGACGTTTTAGCTTCTATCGATGAGTTACTACGGCTGATTTTACCATTTTGATAAGTAAATAAGTTGTCATAGAGCAATTGTTTGCTAATCGGCCTAATGGACAACCAGAACAACCAATTTTGTTGCGACGGTATCTGACTCTCATCGGCATATTGCTTTACAACCGCTTTGTGCTTAGTAAACTGAATAATGGATTGTAAAGCCGCTTTTAAATATCCTGCATCGGGGCTGCCTTTATCTGCATAAATCGAAAGTCGCCAGGTGGAAGTATCAACAGGCAGTAACTCATTTGAACTTTTTAGTCCAATGGATAGCCTCCCATTTTCGGAATGCACTGTAAAATTAGTTGACTGATCGCCTGAATGGATCGAATAACTTTTATAAGATGTACCAGACGGGTTACTGCCGCCTTCTATTACTTCGACATCGCCATCGTTCGTCAGCCATGCTTTTGCGATCCACCTGCTTGTTGAATCAGCAGGTGCATAAGTTTGCCAATGAAGATTTAAAGATATCTGCGGTCTTTCTCCTGTAAAATGAGTTGCACTATTCGATGTAAAAACATAAACAGGCAGTAATGACAGAATTTGTCCGTTCAACTGCTGCATCAGGCTCCAATAAGAAGCGTTGACATTAGAATAATGCCCTGCATCGGTCAAAACTTTATTAAAATCAGCTTTGACAAAACCCTTATTAAGATAGTGAAATTCAAACCCCGCTTTGATAAGCGAATCGATCTTTGGTTTGAATTTCTGATACACCTCTTTCACGCTTTCTTTTGGGATCAGTATCCAGCCCTTTGTTTTGGATGAAGCGTTATTTGGTCTCAAAAGAGGCATTGCCAAAACGAAGACTAATAAAATCAGCAACACCGAGCGCAAAATCAACAACAACACGTCGCTCAATCGTAAACTCAGACTTCTTTTTTGCGATGCTGCTGTTACCAGCGCAATACTGCCGACTTTCAGCGTTTTTCCTTTCCGAAGGTTCCAAAGGTGTATTGCTACGGGGATGCTTATCGCCGCCAATGCAAAAAACCATATGGGGTGGAGGAAAATCATTTTGTAAGTAGTGAGTGGTCAGTTGGTGGTGTTAAGTGTTACACATAACCCTTGTTTCTTTGTATCAAAAAGTCTCTTAAAGCTTCATCCAATGGCTGATTGGTGCTGATCATTCTGTAAAATATCCGTTTACCGAGCAGTTGCATTCTGAGGGCGGAAAGATGTTTCTCCAATGCTTCTTTATATTCATCGGTCACCTGTTTTGTGTTAATGGCAATTGTTTCGCCGGTTTCGAGATCTTCCAAAGCGCCGTAGCCTTCAAAGTTAAAATCGATCTCATTTTGTCCCATCAGATGAAAAACAATGATCTCGTGTTTTAGTGCTGATAATGAATCCAGCAACCTGCTGATCTCACCATCAGCCTGATACATATCGGTAATAAATATCAGCAACTCCTTTCGCCCTGACCCGGCAAACAGCTCTTTATAATGAACAGGTTGTGTAAACCTACCGGCAGGTTGTATCTGATCCAGTTGATAAAACAACCGCTGCAAATGCTGCGGGTCCGCTTTAGACGCCAGCGAAAACAGTTGTCCGTCGGCCAAAGTATATAATCCCACCGAATCGCCCTGCGAATTAGCTAAGTGAGCAAGCGAGGCTGCCAGGTACCGTGCATAATCTATTTTCTTGATGCCATTGCTATCCTTATGATTCATTGAGGCACTGGCATCAATCAAAAACCGGACAGATATACTCGTTTCAACTTCCGACTCACGGATATAATACCGATCGGACCGCGCGTACATTTTCCAGTCAAGCCAACGTAAGTCATCTCCCGGCTGATAACTGCGGTATTGGCTAAATTCCAGTCCCGGACCCTTCACCGTGCTCTTATTTAAGCCGATCATAAAGCCATCAACAACGGTTTTCGCCAGTAAAGGCAAATTCTTAATCGTCATCAATACTTTTGGGTCAAGCTGCATGATTTTGATTTCGGATTTTCAATTTCGAATTTATTTAACGCCTGCCGCCCTGCATCAACCGCATTAAATCGGGCTCATCCGCTCTATTACCTGCAGTAATTCGGCCGTTACCATATCTGTCGTAATATTTTCCGCTTCGGCTTTAAAGTTCAACAATATACGATGGCGCAAAACCGGGGCCGCCATGGTTTGCAGGTCTTCCATTGTCACCGAGTACCTGCCTTTTAGTAGAGCTCTTGCTTTTGCTGTAAGTATCAGTGCCTGTCCGGCCCGGGGGCCGGCCCCCCACCTCACCCATTCTTTTATATAATCTACTTCAGTTGTATCTGGTCGTGTAGCACGAATTAGTTGGCTTACATATTTTATCAGATCTTCGCTGATATTTACCTGTCGTACCAAAGCCTGTGCCTGCAAAATTTCACCGGCAGAGATCACTGTTTTCACATCCGCTTTTTGCGTCCCCGTTGTGCGGTTCAGCACTTCAAATTCTTCTTCTGCCGTAGGATAACCGATTTTCACCAATAACAGGAAACGGTCTAATTGCGCTTCCGGCAACGGATAGGTACCTGCCTGTTCAATCGGGTTCTGGGTAGCCAGGATAAAGAAAGGCCTGTAGAGCGGGTAAGTTTGCCCGCCGTAGGTCACCTCAAACTCCTGCATGGCCTCCAGCAATGCCGACTGGGTTTTGGGTGGCGTTCTGTTGATCTCGTCAGCCAGGATAATATTGGCAAACAATGGCCCTTTATTGAACTTAAAGAAACGTTTGCCCGTGGTATGGTCTTCCTCCAAAACTTCTGTACCGATAATATCCGTTGGCATCAGGTCGGGTGTAAACTGTATGCGCCTGAACGACAAATGCAGCGCCTGCGACATCGTTTTCACGATCAGCGTTTTTGCCAGTCCGGGTACACCCTCCAGCAGGCAATGTCCCCCTGCCAGAAAAGCTACCAGCAATTCCTCCAGTATATGATCCTGCCCTACAATCACCTTCTGTATCTCCTGCTTCAGCAAAGGGAGTTTGGCAAGTAATGTTTTTATATCTTTTTCCGTTAGCTCCAAGGTTATTTGTTATTTAGCAATGGGTTTGAAACCCATCGCTCTGATAATTTTGTTAAGTAACACAAGATATTACCCTTTTGGCTAAATACCATGCGTTTTTATCAAAAATCAAACAAAGTATCCAAAACTTTACAGCCCTCACAAACAAAAGTGAGTTTCGCATAAAATTTTGTACCACTTTTAAATTTTCAATAATGTCGTTCGGATCGAAGTTTACTTTCATGCGTTTTAGTTATCACTCGGGCGACTGGGATACCGATCAGCGCATGCCGTCAAACCTTCTTAATTCTTTATTGGAGTATACTACCATCCCGTTCGATCCGCATGAAAAGGTAATACCACTAGGCAGTAACGATATTTTCTCCTATCCCTTTGCCTACATCAGCGGGCATAAACTGGTCCAGTTTGATACGCAGGAACGCACGAACTTCAAAAAATACGTTCAAAACGGCGGTTTTGTTTTTGCCGATGACTGTAACCATGATATTGATGGGCTCTTTGCTAAATCGTTCGAGGCACAGATGACAGCCATTTTCGGGCCAGCAGCGTTGAAGAAGATTCCGAACGGCCACAAAATATACCACTCTTTTTTCAGTTTCGACAAAGGGCCGCCAACTACCTCCTTTGAACTGAATGGTTGGGGCGACGACCTGGTGCACGATTACCTGAAAGCTATTGAAATCAATGGGCGGATAGCTGTTTTATACAGTAACAAGGATTATGGCTGCGAATGGGATTATGATTACCGCAACAAGCGTTTTCTTGCTGAGGACAATACCAAATTTGGTGTTAATATCATTATGTACGCGCTGAACTCATAGCCTTTTTTATTTGGCTCGTAAATTGCTAACTTTCCGGAAACCATTTCACAATGCTAAACACCTATTACCTTATCGAGAATGGGCAACAAATCGGTCCGTTTTCACATCATGAATTAATGGATCGCGGCATCACTGCCGAAGATCTGGTACTTTCACCTATCACTAACCAATGGGAAAGTGCGGCTGCCATGTTTGAATTTGCAGACTATTTTGAATCACAGGGTGTTTATTACCCAACCCGTACAATACTTGCCAATTTCTGGTAGCGGTTGCTGGCATATATTATCGACTATATTATATACTACATGTCCATTATCTTAATCGGAGCCATTTTGGGACTTATTGCAGGATATATTCATGCTCATTGGTTTGACTCCAGCTCCGACTATGACACAAACCTTGGTTTGACATTGTTATGTGTGCTGATCTTCTTTTTTTATCATGCCTCATTCGAATCAAGTCATTTGCAAGGAAGTATCGGTAAGATTATTTGTAAGCTTAGAGTTGTTGATGCGGCAGGCGAACGGATTTCATTCGGTACAGCTTTAGGCCGGAATTTTGGCAAAATATTGTCTGGCCTTTTTTGCTGGATAGGTTTTCTCATGGTTTTGTGGAACGATAACAGGCAGGCGTGGCACGATCAGCTTGCTAAAACTTTCATTATCAGGAAACCCTAAGCTTATCACCCTAATGGGGTGATTTTTTGATAAAGAACTGATTTTATTTTCATTAGCCCTTCCTATTCTTAAAGCCTCTTTCTATCTTTAGTAACTAATAATTACTGACTTGAAAAGAAAAGACTTCCTTTACCTTACGGGCATGGGCTTTGGTGCCACTATGCTCAGCCGGATACCGGTCTTTGGTTCACCCATCCAGCACAACGGGATACTCAACGGGGCCGATACAGCACTCAAAAAGAAAATGGCCGATGTTGCATTAAATGCGGCCCGGTCAAAAGGCGCTACTTATACAGACGTGCGCATTGGCAGGTATCTCAACCAATATGTAGTTACCCGCGAAAATAAAGTAGAAAACCTGGTAGACACTGAATCATTCGGCATGGGCATCCGCGTGATAGCCAACGGTTGTTGGGGCTTTGCCGCTACGGACAAACTGGACGATGACAGCATTGCAAAAGCTGCAGCAATGGCTGTTGCCATTGCCAAAGAGAACTCGCGTATCCAAACTGAGCCCGTGCAATTAGCCCCTCAAAAAGGTTATGGAGAAGTAAGCTGGAAAACGCCGATTGAAAAGAATGGCTTCGAGGTACCGATGAAGGAGAAAACCGACCTGCTGCTGTCTGTAAATGATGCCGCAATGAAAGGTGGTGCCAACTACGTCAACTCTATCATCTTCCTGGTGAATGAGCAGAAATATTTTGCGTCAACCGAAGGCTCTTATATTGATCAGGATATACACCGTATCTGGCCGATATTCGCCATCACAAAAATTGATGATAAAACGGGCAATTTTGAGACCCGACAATCGCTAAGCGCACCACGAGGCATGGGATATGAATATCTTGAGCCCCGTGAAAGCGATAAGATACATGGTGTAACCACCCGTTACCGCGACCGCTATGATATGCTGGAAGATGCCAAAGCGGGCGCTCCGCAGGCGGCCGAAAAGATAAAAGCAAAATCGGTTGAAGCGGGTAAATATGACCTGGTGCTCGACCCAAGCCACTTATGGCTGACAATCCACGAATCTGTGGGCCACCCTTCAGAGCTTGACCGTGTACTGGGTTACGAAGCCAACTTTGCAGGAACCAGCTTCCTGACACTGGATAAATGGAAATCGGGCAAATTCAATTTCGGCAGCAAGAATGTAAATATTGTCGCTGATAAAACTCAGCCCGGCTCATTGGGTGCTGTAGGGTATGATGATGAGGGTGTTGAGTCAAAAAAATGGGATATTATTAAAGATGGTATCCTGGTAAACTACCAGGCCATCCGCGACCAGGCCCATATCATCGGACTGAAAGAATCACAGGGGTGCTGTTATGCCGATAGCTGGAGCGATGTACAATTCCAGCGCATGCCGAACATATCGCTGCAGCCAGGCAAGGCACCGTTATCGCCAGACGATATGATCAAAAATGTAGAGAAAGGCATCTACATAGTTGGCGACAGTTCCTTTTCTATCGATCAGCAGCGCTACAACTTCCAGTTCAGCGGTCAGCTTTATTATGAGATCAAGAACGGAAAGATCGTCGGCATGCTGAATGATGTGGCTTATCAATCCAATACACAGGAGTTCTGGAACTCATGCGCTGCGGTCTGCGACAAAAATGACTATCGCCTCGGCGGATCATTCTTTGATGGTAAGGGTCAGCCGGAACAGGTGAGCGCCGTATCGCACGGTTCATCAACCGCATTATTTAAAGGAGTTAATGTAATCAATACAAAAAGAAAAATCTAAGATATATGGCTGTTTTAACCGAAGAAGAATGCCGCACGCTGTTAAAAAAAGCGCTTAGCTATTCAAAAGCCGATGAATGTGAAGTAAACATAAGCGGCTCGGACGGCGGGAATTTGCGCTATGCACGAAACACCGTTTCTACCAGCGGCTCCATTAGCCAAACCAGTATGGTAGTTTCCTCTGCCTACGGCAAAAAACTGGGCATTGTCACCACCAACGAGTATACCGATGCGGCCATTGAGAAGGCGGTGCGTCAATCAGAAGAGCTGGCCAATTTTGCACCAGAAAACCCCGAGTTTGTATCCTTCCTTGGACCGCAAAACTACGCGCCACGCTCAAAAGCTTTCGACCAGGCCACAGCCGATATTACGCCAAAGTTCCGTACCGATAAAGTGAGTGAAACCCTGCAGATAGCAAAGGATAATAAGCTGATCGCCGCCGGATATCTGCAAAACAGTGCAAGTTTTTCGGCAATGATGAACTCGCATGGTTTGTTTGCCTACAATACTTCAACCGATGCCAGTTTTTCCATAACTCTCCGCAGCGAGGATGGGACAGGTTCAGGTTACTCAACCAAAGACTTTAACGAAGTCAGCAAGCTGGATACCCTGGCTTTTACCAAAATAGCAGCACAAAAATCAGTGGCGTCCAAAGGCGCCAAGGCAATAGAGCCGGGAAAATATACCGTTATACTGGAGCCTGCCGCTGGCATTGTACTTTTAGAGCAGCTTTATGGTGGATTGGATGCACGCAGCGCCGACGAAGGCCGTAGTTTCCTGAGCAAACCGGGTGGCAAAACCAAGCTGGGCGAAAAACTGGTGGATGAACGCGTAAATATTTATTCGGATCCATCCAATCCGGAGTTACCCACTTCAAGCTGGACGGGCGATGGTCGTCCACAGGAAAAAGTTAGCTGGTTTGAAAAAGGTGTACTTAAAAACCTGCAATATTCCCGCTATTGGGCGCAAAAACAAGGCGTGAAGGCTGTGCCACCACCCGATAGTATTATTATGGATGGGACCAACACCACGCTGGAAGAACTGATAAAAGGAACTGAGAAAGGCATATTGGTGACCCGTATGTGGTATATCCGCCCGGTTGATCCGCAGACATTGCTTTTCACAGGTTTAACCCGCGACGGTACGTTTTATATTGAAAATGGGCAGATCAAGTTCCCGATAAAAAATATGCGTTTCAACGAAAGTCCGGTGATTATGCTGAACAACCTGGATGCTTTAGGCAAACCGGAACGCGCGGTAAGCGGCGAATCATTCTCGAGTGCATTAATACCACCGATGCGCATAAAGGAATTTACCTTTACTTCGTTATCGGACGCGGTTTAAGGACAGTTTTAGGTTGATTGGGTTAGATTAAGTTCTAACTCAATCAACCATTCAACTTAATCAACCTAATCAACCACTCACAAATTAAACATCACTTTTACCAATATTATTCTTCCTGGCAGGGTGTATGATCCGGATGTGAGGGTATTTGCCGACAGGTACAGCGCGTTATAGGTTTTCACATTCAGAAAATTTACAGCGCTTAATTCAAAATCAGTTTTCCAGGATTTGATCCTGAATTTTGCCGAGGCGTCTGCAAAAAAGTATTTCAAATCTGCGTTTCCCTGCTGGCGTGTAAAATAATGCTCGCCGGCTACTTTGAACTGCAACTCATCCGTAGGAACATAGTTTACAGAAGCCTGTTGCTGCAACTGGTTGATGTGAAAAGCAGATGCTTCCGCTACTGAATGACTGTCGGTCTGGATACCCGTAGCCTTATAGCTTAAATTGACCTTGCCGCTAACCTTGGTTTCGGCGCCCAGGCTCAGGCTTTCTGTCTCCGTATTAAAAGGCAGCAGCGCATCATTCTGTATCTGCACCGAGCGGTTACTTTGCCATTGGATGCCCCCGCTGAAAGTGGTAGCCAGTGCAAACGAATACTTGCTGACCGAACCGCTAAGCGTCCAGGAGTCTGTACTATTAGCATAAGGTAACATGACGCGCTGCTGTATATTGTTGGTTATGACACTCGACGCAATATTGTTGGCGTGGGTATGACTAAAAAGCGCATTAACATTGAAAAAAAACAAAGTGAGCGCCTTGCGGTAATTGAATCCTGCCCCGGCTTGCTGACTTTGCTGCAAGGTCAGCTCGGGACTATTGGCATATAAGGTGCGGTAATCTTTCAAGATATCTCCCTGGTAAATATCTTCGATCGTGCCTACCTGGTTCCGGTAGCTGTACATCAGGTTCAGGTAATTCTCCATGCCGACCTGGTATTTCATTCTGAACTGCGGATTGAAATACAGGCGGGTCAGGCTCCTATTCAGTGTATAGGTCGTATCGGAATAATTGATCTGCTGCAAAGTAAGCGGCAGGGTAAGATTGGCTTTGAGCTTATCCCCGGGAATATCATAGGCCAACTCGGTGTAAACCTTCTTCTTCATCCAGTTAAGGTGATTAACCGCGCTGTCTGATTCCAGATTGAAATTATTATTGTTCTGAACAACGCTCAGGTTCGATGTCAGCATTTGCGACTGCACACTAAAACCAGTTCTGAAACTTTGCGTAACAACATTCCCCGGTATTTTGAATGAAAAATAGTTATTGGTGTACCAGGTTGGCACATTAACGCTTTGGACCAGTTGCGAATAAGGGGTACCGTAGTTAAATAATGAGTCGTTGTAATTTGGCTGAATAGTTCGGGTCTCGGGTTCGGAAGTATGGCTGAAATAAGAATAAGCCTGAATGACATAGTTAGACTTCAGCGATTTGATCAGGTTAAACTCATTAGAGAAATTAAATACATTATCCCGGAAATTCTGTCTCACCATATTCCCATTGGTATTAAGCGCCGAATTCCATGTCGAACGGTTATCATCTATTAAAAGTGCGTCATTCAAGTAATACTTGTCCCGGTTCACATTTAGCGTAAATCCAGCATGGAATATATCCGGCCTGTATTGGCTGTGTTGTGTTTCCGTATAATGAACCGAATCACCCGGCAGAAAAACAGTGGTTCGCTGGCTGTAATCCTGCTTTTGGGTATCGTGCAGATAGTAAGCATTTACGCGCAATTGAACGCCCTTTTTCAGGTTGACGAGGTTGTTCAGGTTTAAAATACCGGCCTTGTTAAACAGGTACCGGCTCTCGGCTAAAGCAGGTGTATTAACGGCGCCCAGGGAAAGTACTGTCGCAGGCACATTATTATCAATACGCTGCATATAATCGTTATAATTGTGAGATAACAGGTCCTGCTGCAAATCGTAGCCGATATTATTGCCGTTCAGGTAATTGATAGCTTTGTATTTATCCTTGAACATCATCGCGTTCAGCTCAACGTCGTAATTACCGGGCAAACCCGCACCAATGCTTTCCTGTCCCACCATCTGCAGTTTGGCGCCTTTTTTAATGCTCAGATTCAAGGCCACATCATCGCTCATTACCTTATTTTGCAACGCTTTAATAGGCTGATCATTCTGGATCACCTGCACCTTATCAACCACGCCCTGCGGGATGGTATTGGTGGCAATGTTGTATTTATCGTCCAGCAGATTATCACCGCCGATATACACCGTACTGATCGGCTTGTTGTTATAGCTGATCGTCCCGTCGGCAGCTACAGTTATACCGGGAAGTTTTTTGATGACTTCACCAATTGTCCTGTCCTGCGGGTTGCTAAAATCCGATACTTTGTAGCTGATCGTATCACCATTTACCCGCAGTACAGGCCGGCTGCTTTTGATCACAACAGCCTGCAACTGGTTGACCGAAGCCTGCAACACAAAGTCAACAGGCGTATTGACAGTAATGCTTTTGACCTGGTTTTGATAACCCATACTACGAACTTCCACTGCAAGACTATCCGGGTTTTGTCCTTGCGGGAGTGGCAGGCTGTAAGCTCCGTTCTCAGCCGTTGTAGTGTAAGCCACAATAGCCTTACTTGTTTTGCTTTTCAGGTTGACCGTAGCAAACGGAACGGATTTGCCCGTGCTGTCTTTAACCATCCCGTGAATGTTTCCCTGGGCAAAACAAAGAGCAGACGACAGCAGGCCGCATAACAGCAATATCAAAAACCGCATAATATGCATGATTACTTTTCCGATAACTCGATTGGATTATTGATAACCGGCTGAGGACCCACCTTTATGTTTATATGTATTGGGTCTGAACCAGCCGGCCGGTTAGCGTTACGCGCTGCCATCATAGATTGAACAAAAGCGTCGGGGTCTTTGCGCAATGCGGCTTGCAACTTGACAAACTCTTTGTCTGTGGTTTTGATGCCGTCTTTAGGCAGTTGTATGATATTGGGATCGCCGCTACTGCCTCCACCTACGATTATCATCCTGGGCCCCGGGCCGTCGGTCTTCGGCTCTGATAGCTGGTCATTTGTTTTTGGTGTAAAAACCACTTTTTCAACGCCATCGAACATAAACTGCACATCCTCTTTGGCATCATAGGCCTGCACGATGACACCGGGCAAACCGTTGAACTTCCACGGACCAACGTGCAGCGGCATATCGGGGCAAAACCAGGCTGTATAATCCCTTCCTTTAAAATGCGTCGTCGCCTTTTGGCAATGTAAGCCGCCGAACGTCGCGGTATCACTGCTTATTTTCCAATCCATAGCCGGGAGGACATCATCTATCAAATAGGTATCCATGATAAGTGGCTCTTTCCTGGCCAGCTTTTTTTCGTTGGGGAATTCGTAATATTCGGAAGGTGACCCTCTCCTGTTTCTGCGAATGTTAACGTGGCCGTCAGGCGAACTGGCCAATGCAATCTCCATTTGCTTTTTAGCTTCGGCTTGCTCGAGCACATTATCATAACTTCTATAAGCACTTGACCTCTTGCCTACATACAGTGCCATGTTTTCGGTATAGGGATGATCCCGGTTGGTGGTATCACGCACGTGGGTGAATTTGTAATGTACCAGCACCTGTGCTGTGTCGGTTTGTGCGCAAGCACTTGCCGCAATAGCTATCAGTATTGTACTTATTATTAATTGCTTTTTCATAATAACGGGTTATTTAAGTCTTATGATCTGGTTTATTTCTTTTCAGGTAGTTCTATCGGGTTAACATTTTTCGCAGGGCCACCCGGGGCCCCTTTGGTAATGACGTGATCGCCTTGCTCACTTGCGCCATTGGCTACTGCCAGGCCTTGCGCAAGTGCATTAGGGTTCTTCTGCATGCCCGCTTTCAGCTTATCGTATTCGTTTTGCGTGGCTTTGATCGCCCTGACCGGTGGCGCTATGATATTGGGGTTATCATCCAAACCCCTTAAAATCGGGGGAATATCCTTTTCAGCTACATCGGCACCGACTATGGGCTTTACTTCCGCAAAAATTGCCTTTTCTACACCATCAAACTGAAATATCACTTCATTTTTCGTATCACGGGCGTCTACGATCACGCCGGGCAAACCGTTTAATTTCCACGGGCCGGTATGCAGCGGCAGATCAGGGCAAAACCATACGATGTAATCCCGGCCTTTAAAATGACCCGCAGCTTTCTGACAATGCAGACCGCCGAAGATTGTCGTGTCACCGCTTATTTTCCAGTCGATGACAGGCATTGGGCCTGCTATCAGGTATTCGGTGACAAACACATAATCCTTCATTAACAATTTTTGCGCATTCGGATACTGGTAATATTGGGGACGCAAACCTGCGCCACTCCTGTTGATCTCCATATGCCCATCCGGGCTATTAGCCGCCGCCTTGATATACGCTTTTCTGAACTGCTCATCGGCCATCAGCCCGTCGTAGCTCTTATAAACGCTCGCGGTTTTGCCTACCAGTAACACCATGTTCTCCGTATAGGGATGTGCCCGGTCTGCCGTGTCCCTTACCTGGGTAAACTTATAATGCACTCGCACCCGCACCGTATCAGGTTTTTGGGCTTCAGCCGTAATACATATCGCCAGTAACGCGCCGATCAGCAGTAATTGCTTATTCATAATGCATGATATTTTAAGCAATACTATTTTTTGTGCTTCAACCAATAAAAACTTTGGTACGAACACTGTTGTAACATCTGCGAAATGGAGATATTTGTTATTCGGGATTTCAAAAAGCAACGGTTTATACCGTTATTGAGTAGTTTAGTAACATTAATTTTTAAGCCATTCCCGGTGTTTTATTTTTGAGGGTATGATTAAGATCAGGAAGAAAGACTGGATAGAGGTCGTGCTTCACGTCGCGTTCTGGGTGGGCGTTTTTTATACGCTGCTATCGCTCACAGAAACGCATGTAACCATACGCGTTGACCACGCCGTAGGAGCCATAAAAAAAGATCCTGTTGTGATAAAGGACGTTCGGCATACTTTGTCAGCACACCTGTTTATCACCCTTGGTTTCCTTGTCCTGTTATTCTATGGCAATATCTTTTTGTTATTTAAAAAGGCGCTACAATTCAAAAATATACTGATCAGGGTGGCTATACCTGTGGCTTATTTCGCTGCCATCTTCACGACGAATCATTACTTTGATCAGCAACTGTCAGTAGTAAAAAGCGACCAGCCCTTTATACAAACATTTCAACTCGACCAGAAAAAAGGAACGCCGCCAGCCCTTCCAGTTGTAAAACGCAATCTCGAGCTACGGACCGACGCTTTGGTATTTGCCAGGGAGGGTTTATCCAACACCATATTGTTTATTTTCATTATCGTGTTCGGCCTTTCAATAGCTTATTTCTTTTTGAAGGAATGGGCAAGGGTAGAAAAGATGCGTTCGGTGCTGCAAGCCGTACAGCTCGATACGGAAGTCAAATTTCTTAAGTCGCAGGTGAACCCGCATTTCCTGTTCAATACGCTGAATAACCTGTTTTCGATGGCGCAGAAGAAAGGCAACGACGAACTCGCCGATGGTATCTCAAAGCTATCCGGCATGATGCGCTACATGATCTATGAAAGCAATGAGGAAAATGTCCCCCTGAAAAAGGAGATCGAATACCTGGAGAATTGTATCCTGCTCAACAAATTGCGCTATGCCGATGACGAAATAAAAGTGATATTCAACTATCCGAAGCAAACCGAAGGCATCTTTATCGCGCCTATGCTGTTCATCCCCTTCGTTGAAAATGCCTTTAAACACGGTGTAGCAATAGGGCAATCTTCCGAAATTGATATTTCTATTTCAGTAGAGAACAAACATCTGGCTTTTACCTGCGAAAACACGATCTACAGCGTTAAAAAAATGGAAGGTGATAAAAGCGGTATCGGTCTGGAGAATGTGAAAAGAAGGCTGGACCTGTTATACACCGGGAAGTACAAGCTATTTATAATAACCGATGAGAACAGGTATATTGTCAATCTTGGAATTACTATAGAATAATGAATTGCATAGCTATTGATGATGAGCCCAAAGCACTGGAAGTAATAGAACGGTACTGCCAAAAGAGCGACCTTGTTAATCTGAAAGCTACTTTTCGTGAACCTGTAAAAGCTATCGAGTTTTTGAACCGCGAGAAGATCGATCTCATCTTTCTGGATATCAACATGCCGGATATCAGTGGTATGCAATTGATACAAACGCTTGCTGAAAAGCCGTTGGTCATATTTACTACAGCTTACAGCAATTATGCGGTTGAGAGCTATAGCCTGAATGCTATCGACTACCTGTTGAAGCCCATCACTTTCGAACGTTTTTTAGCAGCAATTAATAAAGCTTCCAACCTGCTTTCGTTGCAAAATAAACCATTGCCAAAAGAGGATGAAGCCGAAAGTATCTTTATCAAAAGCGGTCCATATACTTACCAGGTGAGGGTTGGTGATATACTTTACCTGGAGAAAGACGGGAACTATATTACTGTGCACTTGAAGGATAAGCAAATACTGATCCGCGAGAATATGGGCGATATTTTTGACCTGATACCTGCAGCTGATTTTATACGAGTGCATAAATCTTACGTAGTGGCTATCCGGAACATCACCATGATCGAGACGCATCAGTTGGCCATAGGCCAGGCAAAAATACCTATCGGCAGTACTTATCGCGAAAGCCTGAAAAGCCGACTGGGAATCGCCTGAAACATTTTGGTTCTGGGTTAATTGTGGTAATAGAATCCTTCATCGCTACCCAATAGAAATGTGCCGTCCGGTTTTATAAAATAGTAGCTAATTCTGCCGGCAAAGCCGGTATTAATTTTTGTATAGCTATTGACTGTTCCATTGTAAATACCAGCGTTGGGACTTGTATTGACCAAGAAATAAACTTTATTATTATAAAACTGGATATTATTTACGGCCTGAGTAGATGCATTGTACTGATAATAACTTTGGTATGCCCACTGGTTAGTTTGCGGTAAAAAGTTGGCTATTGTCGCGTTGTCCGACCCTATATAAACGGTACCTTCAGGCGCTATTTCCAGATCATAAGCTGCATAGTTTACAGCCTGCCACGACGTTGGGATTAGCTGCCAGGTTTTGCCTGTGTCTCTTGATGTAAGCAAGTTAGTCCAATCGTTAAAAAGATATAAGTCACCGTTTGGATGCTGTTTGGCCAGGTAAAAGCGTTGAGAGCTATAGCCCACCAGCAACTTTTGCCAGAAACCGCCATTATCCTTCGTCAGGTAAGGGCCGTCAAAGTAGAAGCTAACCATGAGCAGGTCGTCCGTAACCAGGAACATGGTGGGTGTGCGCATATCAAGAATACCGTTGTTAATCGCTATCCAGCTTTTTTGATCCTGTGTGTAATAAACCCCGTTATTGGCGGTAAGTATATACATCCAGCCTTTACTATTAAATTGCACATCCACAACGGTTGACCCATATGGAGCGCCTGGTACTTTATACCAGTTAATGCCGCCATCTGTCGATGAATACAGACCATTGTTGGCCATATACAATGTCTTTTTATCAAAAGTGGCCATTTTGAGGTTATATGAAGGCAATCCACATCCGCAAGATCTTCCCCACCCTGTTGGTTTCGTCCCGGAAGCAACAATGGTGAGTGAATCATCAGGAGCGACGGCATTGCCTGTTCCTAAATTAAGCAAACTATCGACATACAGGTATACTTTTACTTTTTGACTAGGGTTATCACATCCTAAACGCCATTGTATTTTACCAAGACCTTTTTGCGGGTCTATCAGATTGTATGCCGGGTAATCGCCACTATAATTTTCAATTAAGCCATTGCCCTGGACCATACTGAATTTTACTGCATATTTTGTAACCGATTTACCCTTTGGTGGTGTAATCTTAATGATGATCGAATCGGCGAGGTCCTGACCATAAATACCGCTTTGCGAATTTCCACTGATCAGCGACAGCTTACCCTTGTATGCCGAATAAGGAACGGGGTTATTCCCTTTTTTGCAACCTGCCAGTATACTTATTGATAATATCAGCAGAAAACAGGTTTTTCTAAAATTGGATATGGTCATGGTTGAGTTAAATCAAAAGTGTAAATAGATGCTTGTTGCAGGCCATAAATGGTTGTTTCGTCTTTGATTACCGCTTTATTCAAACTGCCTACACCGTAATTGTCAGTGCAGCGCATGGTCCATGTCAAACCGCCATCTTTACTTTCTGCGATCTCACCTCCGCTGGTCACGATGTATCCGTGCAATGCATCAAAGAACCTGATCGCGATAATGGAGAACCCTAAGTTGGTTTTTACTACCGACCAGTTGCTACCATCTGTAGTTCGCACCAAAGTACCATACTGGCCGCCGGCAAAACCAAAATTGTTGGTGATAAAAAATAAAGCGTTTAAAGTATTATTGAGCTGAAGCGGCTGCTCATGCCAGGTTGTACCCGCGTTAGTTGTTTTTACAATCTTTCCGACATCCCCACAGGCATAAAGAGTGTCATTACCAATCGAAATGAGATCATGGAAATTATTCAGAAAACTAAATCCTTCCTGTGCCCAGGTAAGTCCGCCATCGGTTGTTTTTGCGATTTGTCCGTGCCAACCAACAGTATAAATAACCTTCCTGCTTAACATATCATAAGCAGCAGAGCTCCGGTCACCGACAAACGGCGGAGTCCAGTTTTCTTGTGCATAGGTCTTCCCTCCATCATAAGTGAACCAAACGTAATTGTTAACCAGTACCATTAAGCCGGTATCAGGTCCGGAAAATGCAAGCAACTGCATATCATTATCTGATCTGGGGGCCGGCCCCTGTGCCCAGGTTTTCCCTCCATTTGCTGTACTGACAAGTCCAGAACCTTCACCGATCGCTATGCCATGGTTAGCATCCGTAAAATGCAGATCATACAGTACATTAAGCCCCCCCTGGTTTCCGGTATAAACGCTTGTCCATTGCTTTCTGATTGTTGCACTTAGTTTTACCGAATCGAGGGTTTTGCATGCTCCATGATTGATCTCATCAATGCTGCAGCCTGCGTGGGTATAAAATGTCAGTGATGCTGTTGTAGCGGTAGTAGAAGGAGTCCATATCGCCTTTAAATAAATGACGCCATTAACGTTAGTTCTTCCTACAACAAGGAACTGATATGTCGAGCAATTTGGTCCAATATAATAGTTTAATGCCGCCGCCGCGGTATCCACCGGATTATTCATGGTTACCTTGAACACAATAGTATCCGGTAATGGCCTGCGCGAATAACCATACTGGTTATTGCCGCTAACAATTTCAATGCTTTTAGCTCCGGAATGAACTGTTACAGGCTCTATCTGAATTGGCTTAGTTTGCTCACTTTTTTTACAACCGGCTAAGCTTAGAGATAACAGCAATAAGATTTGAAGTCTATTTTTTAATGTCATATGGTTTAGCGGACCTAATTTACAGTTTTTTATTTAGAAACTGTTCCTGTCACCAAAAAAGGCGCAGTTGATTAAGCCCGGATAATACCTATATGAAAACAGGCTGGATTATGTCTTCTGACCTTACATTATTTGAAAAGTTATAAAGTTATTTACACTTCAACCTGACAATTATAATCTCAGACCATATCGATCAACCTTACAATCTTTCAACCTACAACAATCGATCTTTCATCACCAGTGTCTCCGCCATTATATCGTGCAGGCACTGTTGCTTTTTGTTAAAAAAACTAAGCAGATAACCTATGACAGTGATCAGTGAAAATATTTTAAACAGGTTTCTGCTGATTGATCTTCCTATGCTTATCCTTCTGCCTTCCAGGTCGCAAACTTTTATTTTGAGAATCTGCTTACCATAGGTCGCCTGTTTTGGTGAACATTCCATCACTATATGATAAATGATTTTAGTAACCGGCACAAGTGCGAGGATACTCAAAGCAATGATCAGCCTGGCTGATTTATCCTCAATAATATATGCAGCCAGAAAAGCAAGAACAATAAACCCGCCCCCTACAAAGAACCAATCCAAAGCAGAAGCCATCCAGCGCTGATCAAGCCCGGCAAAGTATTGTGGGGCTACTGATCTCTGGCTGAAATGGAACAGCTCCCGCAATTCGGCAATTTCATGCGCTTCCTTGTAATCCACCATGTCGGCAGTTTTCAGGAAGTCGGAAGGCTTAACGATCATACCCTTCAGTTGTTCGATACTAAAAGGGCCTTCGGGCCTGCCTTTGATTACGAGGAAGTATTCGTTTGCCATGATCATTGGTTAGAATGTCTCAAGGTCTCTATGTTACGTATAAAACAAAAAATTGTAATGTCTCCGGGTATAACCTTTCAACATTACAACTTTCAAATTGACAAAGTCAGTTAGTATCTTTTCACTTCAAAGCCCGACATGGCGCCGCTGAAGTGGATATAAAATTTATTTTTTGCTGCATCAAACCCTGGTGTTTCGTAATCGCCATCATTCTTTTTGGTAAATCCTTCAAAATCGTCTGAGGAGAATGCCGAGGATTTGGTGATACGGCATGCAGCATCTTTCGGGATAGTGAATTTAACACTTGCTGCACCCGTTGAAATATTGATATCAGTAGTAGAAAGCGGCTGACCTAGCTTTATGGCAAATGAACCTGCCCCTCCGTTTAACTTAATGCTCTTCACTTTAAATTTTGAAAGGTCGAAGTTTACATCGGTTGCACCAGCATCCAGCTTCATGTTCCATATCGGGTTAGGGTTCAATCTCATGTCAACTTTATTTCCGTTGTTATCATCGTCACTATTAAAGTTAAATCCATTTTTACCATCTCTTAATTTGAAATCAACTACGTATACTGAGTCTTCCATATGATGGTTCAAATCGTACTGACCGACAGTTTCCTGGGTAACAGCGTTGAATAGCTGGTTTGTGGTATCATTCAACACATAGCTGGTAGCTCCACCGGCAATATTAAGCTGGGCAACTTTTATAGCCTGATCGTAAGGCGCGTTAAAGGTGCTGTTGCCATGTGTTTTAACGAGCTTCCCACCGTTGTCATCGTCATCACTGTCATCGTTATCATCAGAATTATCATTGTGGTAATAAGTATGATGTTGCCACCAGCGTCCGTTAAACCTATTGTCAAAATTCCCGAATACCAGCAAAAGAAATCCTGCTACTACAACCGAAATTTTAAGAATTGTTGCCCAGGCTGAACGGTGATTCGCAAGCACCAGGTTTACACCACCAATCACTAAGAATATGGGCCAAAGGTGGATCAGGTTATACCAGTGGAAATGGATGTACCCAAAATTATGCAGCAGAAATATAGCGCCGATCATCACCAGGATCATGCCTGGTATCAGTTTATCGTTTCTCATGATCTTAAGTTTTAAGGTTATACCGTAGGTGTGTTATCGGCCGGTGGGTTTGCTTCAGAGGAAGTATCTTCTGCCGGTTTCTCTTCACTTGTACTTGTTTTACTGTTCCAGTCCGCCTGCTCCCAGGGTTTCTTGCGTTCGCCTGATATCATGATGGCACACCCCACCACGATAAGAATGACAGGCCAAAGTCTTTCAAAATCCCAGTCGGGTATAATATTAAAATCATCTAAGAGGATAGATCCGCCGATGATGATCAGTATCACACCAAACACAATAGCTACCAATGATGTGCTGTTGCGTGGCTGCACCGGGAACGGCTGACTTTGAAACGGTTGATTTTGATACGGCTGATTAGTGAATGACGTATTGGTGTAAGGATTTCCGCCAAATTGATTTTCACTATCAGCCGGGTTCTGGGGTGGCACCCTGTAATCGACATTTGGATTGATGAAAAGTGGCTTTTTAGGCAGCACGATCCAGAATATGATATATATTAAAAGGCCGCCTCCGTGAAATATAAGCGCCAGCACGAATATCACTCGTACTATGGCTACATCTATATTGAAATATTCGGCAAGGCCGGCACAAACACCAGCAATCTTTCTGTGGTATTCGTCGCGATATAGTTTCCTGTCCATTTTATTTACGTTTAAATCTGTTTTCATATTTGTCCCCCAACGGGTTTAATTATTAGTTCGTCTACATTTGCGCCCGGACTCATTTTGTAAACATTTACAATGGCCGACGCAATATCTTCTGGTAATACAAATTGATCTTTAGGTATCGTGGTACCTTCCCACGAGTTGGTTAATGTTGAGCCGGGAATAACTGCCGTAACCTTCACATTATGAGGCATCATCTCCAATCGCATCACTTTACTGAGACCCAACAGCGCAGCTTTTGTTACACTGTAGGTACCTGCGGCTGCAATAGGATCAAGCGCTGCAACTGAGCAGATAGTAAAGATGTGTCCCTGGCGGGCAGCGATCATGCTTTTACCAAAATAACGGTACAGATGATACGCCGGCATCAGGTTGGTATTCAGCTGTTTTTCAAATGCGGCATCGCTTTCATCCAGTATGCTCACGGGGTCAAACATACCCAGGTTGTTTACAATGATGCCGATAAAACCCAATTCCTGTTCGGCAGCACCGGCAAACTTTAGCAGTTGATCTTTCACACTGCCATCGGCTACTTGTGTAAATACCTTGATCTGTGGATTGACTGCCAGAAGCTCCTGTTTAAATTGGGTCAGCTCACTTTCATTACGTGAACAAACAGCCAGGTTTACACCTTCTTTCGCAAAGGCTATGGCGATTGATCGTCCCATGCCCTTCGTTGCTCCGGTTATTACTGCATTTTTCATATTGTGTTTTAGTTTCGGTTTTATCCTGCTGTTGTTGATACAAATCTACTTCTGTTCTCAGGACAAGTTATTATGGTTTTTGGGAAGTACAAACAAATTCTCGGTAAACAGGGGAAAATTGGCGGTAAACGAGGTTGAATGTAATTTGCTCCGGTAAATAAGCATAAAATCTCTTTTGTAGAATATACTCCACGAATCATGTATTTTTTGCCTGTTAATTCCAGGGAGACACCTTGTTTTTAGCACAAAAAAGGCTTTTTTTGAAACAGGAACACTTATTGCACATGATATTATAATATTGTTTAACCTTAAACTAATTTGTCATGAACTCACAGACATTAATCGGAATCGTTGTATGTATAACACCGCTGGTGTTGATCATTGCAACTTTGATTATCAGAGGTAAAAAACTGTTTGATTAATCAAGACATAAAGTATTATTCAGGCTTTGATTAATTCGCTCTACCAAGCTGCGAAGTCCTGAATAAGACCTCAAAATAAAATCTATTTTACCCTTGAAAACTTGCCTGCTATTTCCGCGAGGTAGACTGTCTGCTTCGGATCGAGAGGACATACGCCGCCAATAACCATTGAGCTGTTGACTATCTCCATCTCCCAATTAGTTTTGCCGGTTTCCATTATTACATTCCTGAATGCCTTGGTCATTGAGCGCTGAGCTTGTGATTTGTTTGCGGCTATAACATTAAACTTTTTATTAAAGGCGGGATCATCTTTAAAATACACTTCCGCTGGATTGCCCGGATTCGCTATTTTATCTGGCATCTTTTCATGTGTTACCGTAAGACGTCCAAAATTATTTCTTAAAGTAGCCGATGCCCATACCTGGAATTTGAAACGACTCTTAACAGCATCAAGATCATTAACCTTTAAAAAAATAAGGTAACAACCACTTTCCGGATGATTTATCAAAAGTGTTCCACCAATATTGTCAGGGTCAACATGTGTAAAAACATCAAAATCTCTGACATTAAAAGTACTGTCTTCGCTTACTGATACTTTAAACATTTCTTTAAGTAACCGGTAGGTAGCCTCCAAGGCTTGAACCTCATCGGCATCAACATTGTTTATATCAAAAGGTAAATCCTGCATATATGTTATGGCCAATAAAAGTATATAATAAATATTCATTCGCAAGTGTGCAGCCACTTGTGGTGCAACTTTTTGGCGCCACAATCAAACAAAACAAGGGTTAAATGGGTTGTTTAAATAACATCTATCTGCCTGCTATGTTAATACTGTTATTACAAATAATTGGCGCTATTGCTACTGCTGTTATAGCAATAATCCTGTTAAAGAAAGACTGGCGCACCAAAAACGAAGCGATAAGAAAAGAAGCAGTATTGGTTACCAAAATCATTTTTGCGGTAACAATTGTTTCCATCCTCAACCTGGCTGTTACCTCTTTTCAGTCTCAATATGAGATCGCCCAGCTTGAAAAAGATAAACGTCAACTACAGGTAACCAATGCGAATTTGAGTTTTAATATTTCAAAAATTGCCGATGCCCAACCTGCACCGAGTGTCGCTGTCAGAAGAGATACTGCTATTGAAAAAGAGGCCCAGAAACAAATTTTGGCTACAAACGACGAGGTACAAAATCGCCCAGTAGCAGTTAAAAAAGTTGAGCCTAAGAAACGCATCCCGGCAACCAGGAAACCTGAAAAACGTTCAGAACCTGTTAATGCAGTTAAAAATAATTTAGCTGTTAATAAAAGAAATATGCCTGTTAATACTATCAGGGAACCATCGAATGAGCCTAATGATGTTCCCTTGTTTCGCTTTGTTGGTACCGGCGGCAGGGTGCTTTCGGGCGTATTGGTTAGCCGTGATGCTAAGCCCATTTACAATTTATCAGTGAAGATCACCAATTACGACGACCTGATGGATTGCAGATGTTTCGTTGGAAATACGAATAGCGTTACTATCGGCGCATTAAATAGCCAGAGTACTTATTTGTTTAAGCTACCGGAATTTAACCGCAGGAGCCAAAGCGGCAGATACCTGATCACACTGCGCTATAACGACAAGCTGTATTATGAAGAAGCGATGTATGTATTTACCGATCGCAGCAATTTTTCCCAGGCACTACGCATCAAACAATACGAAGGCTCATCATTGGTACATAACACAGCAATGCGTGGCTCCAGCTATCAATTAAGGTCGATTAACTGGGACAGGCAGTTTCCATTATCCCTGGATGAGGAGGCTAAGAAGGCTTACATTGCTGCTAACTAAAAATTATATCCCAAACCAAACCTCATACCGGCTTCCATGAGGTTGTTTCTGCCATAAAACCGGTGATTGGTTAAATATGGATTAGCAAAAATTGAAACAGAGCTGAAATTGTATATTCCACCAATTCCTATTTCGACTCCCATGCCTGATTGATTATTCAGAATTCCACCAGTTGTGTAATTGGTCTCGTGATCAATAACTATCCCGGATTGTCCATACAAATATTTTAGGAAATTCCATTTAGCTAACAGAGGTACAGACAGCATATGCACTTCCCCATTATATATTCCGCCACTAGGTCCTATGGTCGTTAATTGTACTTTATTTGTGGAGTACATTAAACCTGCCTCTAATGAAAATATTTTGGTAAGCGTGCGGGTGTAGCTTAAGCCATAGGATTGCTCGGTTTTATTATTATAGCCATAATCACCTATTGCACCATGTATATCCACAGAGTTAGCATTAAAACCATAAACTACGGAGATATTGTTTTTTGTTTGTGAGAAAGCGTAAGCACTGAAAAGTACTAATGCAATGAGAAGTAATTTTAATTTCATAAGATGGGTTTAGATGAATGATCGATACCACACTCATTATTTCCTTACGCCATTAATTATAAAATTGATACAATGATAGCTTAATAAAAAAGCCTTCTGAAACATTCCACCTGCATTTTTAGTATTATACAAAATTGAATAATGCCTAACCAAAGCGGAAAAAATGTATTTTTAACCGCTTTAGTAGATTTTTAATGTTTCATAGCTTAGGAAGATATATACTCCTTTTGTGGTTAAGTTTCAGAAAACCAGAGAAATTCAAAGTCTACTGGGCCGAAGTAATGCGCGAAATGGTCTCGCAGGGGATCGGCTCATTGGGCATTATTGTTATCATTTCTGTGTTTATTGGTGCGGTGGCCACCATACAAACCGCCTTCCAGTTAGTGAGCGATCTTGTCCCGCGCTCGGTAGTCGGCGGCATTACCCGCGACTCGACGATATTGGAATTTAGTCCTACCATATCTGCTCTGGTGCTTGCCGGACGCATAGGTTCGAGCATTGCCTCTCAAATAGGCACCATGCGCGTTACCGAACAAATTGATGCACTGGAAATCATGGGGGTAAATACACCCGGTTACATAGTATCACCTAAAATCATTTCAGGTGTTTCTATGGTACCTCTGTTGGTTATCGTGTCGGTGTTGCTGGGTCTTGGCGGTGGATATCTGGCTTGTGCGGTATCTAACACCGTATCTACTGCCGATTATCTTTCCGGCCTGACTGATGGTTTTAATACAGTCATTGTTACAGTGTGCGCTGTTAAATCGCTGGCTTTTGGCTTTATCATTACCTCCATATGCGCTTACCAGGGCTTTTATACCTCAGGTGGGGCGCTTGAAGTAGGGCAGGCTGCTACCCGCGGCGTAGTATACAGCTGTATCATGATCCTTTTTGCCGACCTGATTATCTCCAAAGTATTGCTATGATCGAAGTACAGAACATTCATAAAACCTTTGGTGAAAACAAGGTACTGCAGGGAATCACAGCCAACTTTAAACCAGGGAAAAACAATTTGATCATTGGTGGGTCAGGTTCAGGCAAAACCACGCTGCTTAAATGCATTGTAGGGCTGCATGAGCCTACCGAAGGTAATGTATTATATGATGGTCATAACTTTACCGATATGCATTTTAGCGAGAGAGTGCATATTCGTAAAGAGATTGGCATGCTGTTTCAAAACTCTGCCTTGTTTGACTCGATGACTGTTGAGGAGAATATTATGTTTCCGCTCAATCTGTTTACCGATCAAAGTAAAGAAGAGAAACTGGATCGGGCTAATTTCTGTTTAAAGCGCGTAAATCTCGAGGGAAAAAATAAGCTCTTCCCTTCTGAGCTGTCAGGCGGCATGAAAAAGCGTGTAGGAATAGCCCGCGCCATTTCCATGCAGCCTAAATATTTATTTGTGGATGAACCCAACTCAGGCCTCGACCCGCTGACCTCCATCCTGATCGACGAACTTATTGCCGAACTAACCGAGGAGTATTGCATTACAACCGTGGTTGTTACGCACGATATGAATTCGGTAATGGGTATAGGCGACCACATCATATTCCTGTATAATGGTCAAAAATGGTGGGAAGGCACCAATCACGAGATTGCTCATACCGACAACAAAGAATTGAACGACTTTGTATTCGCCAGCAAATTTATGAAAGCGGCGCGTGAGAAGTTATAAGTCCTAAGTCTTGAGTCTTAAGTAATGTTTATATTTGCGACCGATTTTATTCAGTTAGCGACTTTAGACTAACAACTTAAGACTTCGAACTTTAAAAAAAAAATGATCCAACTTCTCACACCTACGCACTGGAAAGATTATGAGCTGATTGATTGCGGTGATTTTGAAAAGCTGGAACGTTTTGGCAATGTCATCCTTATTCGTCCTGAGCCGCAGGCTGTATGGAGCAAGCAACTTCCACAGTCGGAATGGCAGAAGCTGCACCATATCAAATTCAAGGGTCGTTCGGCTACTTCTGGTGATTGGCTAAAAAAGAACAACAATATTCCCGACCGCTGGCACATCGAGTATAAAAACCCGGAGATCGCCATAAAATTCCGCCTGGCGCTCACATCGTTCAAACATGTTGGCATATTCCCCGAGCAGGCGGTTAATTGGGATTATTCATCGGAGATCATCAAAAAATTTAAAACACCTCAACCCAAGGTGCTTAACTTATTTGCCTACACTGGTGGCGCTTCATTAGCTGCGCAGGCGGCGGGTGCAGATACGACGCACGTTGATTCCATTAAACAGGTGGTAAACTGGGCCAATGAAAACCAGGAACTATCCGGCTTAACAAACATTCGCTGGGTGGTGGAAGATGCCTTGAAGTTTGTAAAACGCGAAGTAAAACGCGGCAAAAAGTATAACGGCATTATTTTAGACCCTCCTGCTTACGGCCATGGACCCAATGGTGAAAAATGGAAGCTGGAAGATCAGATCAACGAGATGATGCAGGATGTGGTACAGCTCCTTGATTCGCAGGAGCATTTCCTGATCCTGAATGCTTATTCGCTTGGCTTTTCCTCTGTCATCATCGAAAACCTCATCAGAAGCTCCTATCCGAAAGTACAAAACCTGGAAACCGGCGAGCTCTACCTGCAGGCCACATCAGGAATAAAACTTCCATTGGGTGTGTTTGGGAAGTTTTGTAAAACAAAGTAGTTTTATTATTACCCGACCTTCTTTTGGGCAAAGCTCCAAATCAAAGACCACGGACTGATAAAACCGGGAATATTTGCCGATATTATTATTTTTGACGACAAAGCCGTGAAAGACAAATCAATTTTTGAACACACGCATGCCTATCCGGCTGGCTTTGAGCATGTTTTGAAAAACGGATGTTTAACTGTTGATAATTTTAAACATAATGCTATCAGAAATGATGCTATTTTGCACGGCTCTGGATACCATGAAAATAAATAAAATGAATATAAAAAAGATCGCTCTATCTGCCTTTGTACTTGCTTCATTAGCACTTTTTACCAATTGCAGCCAAAACGGCAGCGCCAAAACCGATAAAAGCAAACCCACCGCCAAAACGGATACAACGCCAAAAAAATCTGGTGATACTACTGTTGCTGTTGCAGCACCGGTTTCATACCCGCCAATTGATCATGCGCAGTATGATTCGCTGATGAAGAAACTGGCCCATGGTGATACAACCGGTAAATGGCCGGTAAAAAATGCACCTTACCCACTGCCCGGTGCTATATTGCCTTACAAAAGAGTCGTGGCGTTTTATGGCAACTTATATGCAAAACGTATGGGAATTCTGGGTGAGATACCGCCAAAAGAAATGCTGGCCAAATTGAAAGGTGAAGTAAAGAACTGGGAAAAAGCTGATCCGACTACACCGGTTCAACCCGCTTTGCATTATATTGCTGTAGTTGCTCAGGGCGATCCGGGTAAAGATGGAAAATACCGCTACCGTATGCCGTTTAAGCAGATCGATACGGTATTGTCTCTTGCAAAAAAATCAGGTTCTATTGTGTTCCTTGATGTACAAGTGGCGTTGAGTAACATTCATGCCGAGCTGCCATTGCTTGAGAAATATCTGGCTATGCCGCAGGTTCATTTTGGTATGGATCCTGAGTTTTCTATGAAAGACGGTGTTACTCATCCTGGCAAAAAGATAGGTACTTATGATGCTGCTGATATTAATTATGTATCAGACTACCTGGCCAAACTGGTAAGGAAATACAACCTGCCTCCAAAAATTTTAATTGTACACCGTTTTACCGAAAAAATGGTGACCAACTATAAAAACATCAAACTGCATCCTGAAGTACAGTTAGTAATGGATATGGACGGATGGGGCGAACCTGACCTGAAAGAAGGAACCTGGCGTTACTTTATTCATAACCAACCGGTACAGTTTGCGGGGTTCAAATTATTCTACAAAAACGATATCAAAAAACCTCCTCACCACATGCTTACCCCACAAGAGGTGTTGAAGAACAAACCTTATCCGATCTATATCCAATATCAATAATTTAAGATAGCAGATTAGCGGAAAACACCTATGAATTATAAAAACATCAGCAAAAACATTTTGATTGCAGGTGCAGTGGCCGTATTAGCTACTGCCTGTAGTCAGAACAGCAGCACTACCAAGGTGACTACAAAGTCGCCAGAAAAGAAAGCAGCCGCAGAAAGTAAAAAAGTAGAGCCTGCTAAAAAGTCTGGCGATACCGTCGTAACCAGCACCACTCCCGTTACTTATCCGCCTATAGATCACGCGCAGTATGATGCGCTGATGAAAAAATTAGCGAATAGCGACAGCACCGGGAAATGGCCGGTTAAGAGTGCTCCCTACCCTTTACCAGGTGCTATTTTGCCCTATAAACGGGTTGTTGCATTTTATGGCAACCTTTCCTCAAAGGGCATGGGCATTTTGGGTGAGCTTCCGCCTAATGAAATGCTAGCCAAATTAAAAGGTGAAGTAAAGAACTGGGAAAAAGCTGATCCAACCACACCTGTACAGCCTGCCCTGCATTACATCTGTGTTGTAGCGAGCGGGGTTCCGGGTAAAGCTGGAAAATACAGAACCCGCATGCCTTTTAACCGCATTGATACGGTAATAGCACTGGCTAAAAAAGCAAATGCAATAGTATTCCTGGATGTGCAAGTGGGTTTAGGAAGTATACGTACTGAACTGCCTGAGCTCGAAAGATTCCTAAGCCTGCCACAGGTGCATTTTGGTATGGACCCTGAGTTTTCTATGAAAGATGGTTCTCATCCGGGTAAAAAGATAGGCACTTATGATGCGGACGATATAAATTATGTTTCAGGCTATTTGGCCGATTTGGTTAAGAAGCATAACCTCCCGCCAAAAATCCTGATCGTTCACCGTTTTACTAAAAAGATGGTGACGAACTACCAAAACATCAAACTACACAAAGAAGTACAGGTAGTGATGGATATGGATGGATGGGGCGAACCAAGCCTTAAAAATGACTCCTATCATTTCTTTATCCATAACGAACCAGTACAGTTTACTGGCTTTAAGCTGTTTTATAAAAACGACTTGAAAAAGGCGCCGCACCACATGCTTACACCGCAGGAGGTGTTAAAATACAAGCCGGCTCCTATTTATATACAATATCAATAGTTGTGTCCATAGTCGAAAGTCCATGGAACATAGCAACACACCATGGACTATTGACCATCGACCGTGGTCTATAAACAATGATCAAATTCGGCATTATCGGTTGTGGGCGCATCAGTCACAGGTTTGTGCAGGGTGTCAGGGCTGTTGATGGTGCTGAGTTAACTGCAGCCTGGTCAAGGCGGGCCGGGAGTGTTGAACAGTTCGTAAATCAATATGGCGGTATAGTCTGTACCAGTTTAGCCGATCTGCTTTCAAGCGATATCGATGCGGTTTATATCGCAACGCTTCCCGATAGTCATGCAGAATATAGCATCGCTGCCTTAAATGCGGGCAAACATGTTTTGTGTGAAAAGCCTGCCACCGTAAATCTTGCTCAACTAGAACCGGTGCTGGAATTAGCCAAACAAAAAGGCTTGCTATTTATGGAAGGGATGAAGCCGCCATTCTATCCATTGTATCAGAAGCTCAAAGAATATTTACAAAAAGACCCGATCGGAACAATAGGTTACGTCCGTGCAGGCTCAGCGGTAATGGATTGCCCGCCTGAACATCCGAATTATAATTATGACCTCATCGGCGGTGGTATTATGCAGATAGCGCCTTATGAAGCTTTCCTGGCATTGGACTGGCTCGGCCCGATGACCGGCTTGCAAGCAATGGGGCGTTTTAGCGGCCAGCAGGTCGATATGTTCTCCATCTTCCAGACACAGCACGACCAGGGATTTGCCCAGTTGTACTGTGGCTTCGATATGCATGGCAAGGGTGATGCATTGATCGTTGGCCAATTGGGCCACGTTACCATTCACAAAAACTGGTGGAATCCCGCCAAAGCTGCTATAGAATATTTAGACGGACGGGTTGTTGAACTGGATGAGCCCTTCACTGACGGCGGACTTAATTATGAGATAGAACATTTCTGCGAATTGATACGCAATAGGCAAACTGAGAGTCCTATTATTACTCATGAATTATCCCGGCAAATGATCGCTATGCTGGAACAAGCGAGGATGCAGATTGGGTTGAGGTTTAAGGGAGAATAATCTCGCTATTCCTTTATACTATTAATTGGATTTGCCATTGCTGCCTTTACCGACTGAAAGCTAACTGTGAACAATGCAATAAATAGGGCAGAAGCTCCCGAGAGAAGGAATACCCATACCGGTATATTTATGCGATATGCAAATTCTTGTAACCAGCTATACATAGCCCACCAAGATATCGGCGAGGCTACCAGTAATGCAATTACTATCAGCCTGACAAAATCTTTGGATAGCATGGCGGTTATGCTGCCTGCTGATGCACCTAATACTTTTCGTATGCCGATTTCCTTCTTGCGTTGTGCAGTGTTAAAGGCTGATAATCCTAGCAATCCAAGACAGGATATCATAATAGCGATAATTGCAAAGCAAATAAAAAGGCTGCCAAACCGTTGTTGAGCAATGTACTGATGGTTGTAAGCATCATCCGCAAAAAAATAAATGAATGGCAGCGAAGGCGCCAAATTTTTCCATTCCGATTCCAGCTTGGCTACCGTAGCACTGACATTAGTGGAAGTAATATCAATAGTTATATTGGTTAGGTGACTAGCATCAACTCTTAAGGTCAGCGGCTGTACTTTTTCTAAAAAAGAATGGTTATGAAAATCTTTTACAACACCCACTATTGTTCCGTGGTGGTTGAGTTGGGTAAAGCGCTTGCCGATGGCATCATTTGGATTGATAAAGCCCAGACTTTTTAACATGGCTTCGTTAATCAGCATAGACTTCATGGAGTCGGCAACTAAATTTTGAGAGAAAGCCCGTCCGGCTATAACATTGATCTTAAACTGTTTCAAGAAATTGTTATCGATAAAATAAACATCCGATTTTTGCTGCTGATTTCCGCCTTTGCTATTTTCAATGACCGTATTAAACTGATTATTCGGTGTGCCCGGAATGGAAGATGAGAAGCTAACCTTGCTAACCCCGGGAATACGCATCAATTGTTGTTTCACCCTGTCTATGCGCTGATTTATGCGGCTGTCGAATTGATAGTCAACTACCAGTTTGTGTTCCTTTTGAAAACCCAGTTGCTGGTTCTGCATAAAGTTGAGTTGCATATAAACAACGGCAGTTGCGATGATCAGAAATATCGAAATAGAGAACTGTACCACCACCAACGAACGTCGTAAAATAAGTCCGGTGCCGGATGAACCCGTTTTCCCTTTCAGGCTACTGATCGGTTTAAACCCTGACAGGAATAAGGCAGGGTACGTCCCCGATAAAATGCCCACAATTATCGAGATCAGGAAAAGCGATAAAATATTTTGAATATTCCGGAAGATGCTATCTGCTACCACCGTACCAACCAATTGATTAAACAATGGCAACAACAACATGGCAAATAGCAAAGCGATGATAAAAGCGATAAGACCCAGCATGATCGCATCCATAAAAAATTGCAGCACCAATTGGTAATTTGATGCGCCGAACACTTTACGAACTCCTATTTCTTTAGCCCTTTGCAGAGACAATGCAGTAGTGAGATTTATGAAATTGAAGCAAGCAATAAACAACACCAATACGGCTATGATAGATATAATGTAAATATTGGTAATGCTACCACTTTCGGAAGTGCCGGTGCGGTGCCCGCGTGGTTTACCGTATAAATAAACCTTCTTTAATGGTTCAAGCGCCAGTTGGTATTTAAATTCGCTTTGATTGAAATTGGCTTTTACAAAAGCAGGAAACTTTGCCTGCAGATCAGCTCCAGACTGACCGGGTTGCAACAACAAATAAGTATAAAATCCGAAGCGCGTCCAGTTACGGCTCCATTCGTCATCAACCAAAGTTGTTATCGAAAAAATAATGTCGACACGCAGATGCGAGTTGTAAGGAATATCTTTCATTATTCCGGTCACAACAGCTTTGGTCTGCCCATTTATCATCATAGTTTGCCCAATGGGGTCGCTATTGCCGAAATATTTTTTTGCAGCAGTTTCGGAAAGCACCACTTTGCAGGGAGCATCAAATATGTGCCCGATATTACCCCGCAGCAACGGCCAGGTAAATATTTTAAATACAGAAGAATCGGCATAAGCTACCTCCTCCTTCGTGGCATTATTGGGATTGCTTTGAAGGATCATATCGTCCATAAAAACACGGGCCATATCCTTAACTCCGGGGTAAACCGCTTTAATTGCCGGGCCCATTGGGGTAGACGTGCTTTCGTAATTGGTGCCTGAGGATGTCTTTATATCGGTTACAAGACGATAGATATTATCCGCTTTCCGGTTATAGCTATCCCTGCTCAATTCGAATTGAACATAAAACAGGGCAAAAAAGCATACGCTTATCCCGGTTGCCAAACCGATTATATTGATAAAAGAAAAGATTTTATGGCTAAGGAAATAGCGGAAGCTAGTTTTAAAATAATGTTTAAGCATACTGCAGCAATTTCTTCTCACAAGATAAAAGTTTTGAGGGAAGATACCGGATGTTTATTTGAAATGAAACTCGTGGCTGTGTATTGATTATACCTTTATTTAAATTTAGCCTATCCGACTAGTCCATATATTTTCAAAAATATCAACGCCATGGTGAATCACACGATATGAGCTTTTGTCATCAATTATACTTACGACTATTTTGTTGTCATCGATGCTATGCCGCAATAAGACACTGTCCAAACTGGAATTAAAGGCAATTGTCACCTCATCATTGGGTTGCAAATAAAACTCAAAACATTCGGGCTCATGTATTATAATTAATCCCTTTTCCGAACTATTTTAAATATTAAAGGATGATGTCATAGACAGGTGATTTATTTATCTATTTAAAAATGACAATTAAGACTTACGAAGTTTTTAAAACTTCGTAAGTCTCTCGGAACTTTATTTTGCCTCCAACATTACCGTTGCACCCTGCAAACCTTTTGATGAAGCCGTAAAAGTAATACCGCCTGCTTTTTGTCTGGTTTGAACTATGGCCAATGCTAGCCCATTAAATGCATGACGGTAGCTAGCTTTAAACGAATCGTGATCGGTTTCTAAGCCATTATCGACTCCTGCAATAAAACCATTTCCACTGATCTTAAAATCCACCAGGTTATCTGCGGTTGGTACCACGTTGCCGTCCTTATCCAGTATTTTGACGGTGATAAACGACAAGTCTTTACCATCAGCTTTAATCAACTTGCGGTCGGCAATGAGTTGTATTTTGGCAGGTGCCCCTGCGGTATGTATCTCGCGGGTGAGTACTACTTTTCCATCCTTACGCGAAACCGCCTTGAGTGTCCCTGGTTCATATTTTACGCGCCACATTACGTGCAGGTCATCACTCTCTTTCTTTTTAGTGCCTAATGATTTGCCGTTCAGGAACAATTCCACTTCATCTGCATGGTTATAATAGGCCCATACGTCAACAGTTTTGCCTTGTTCCCAATTCCAGTGAGGTAATAAGTGTAACACCGTTTTGTTAGTCCACTCGCTTTGGTACATATAGTACACATCTTTCGGAAAACCTGCCAGGTCAATAATACCAAAATACGAGCTGCGCGCTGGCCAGCTATATGGTGTAGGCTCACCCAGGTAATCCCAACCTGTCCAAATGAACATGCCAGAAAGAAAATCATATTTTTTCATCACACGCCAGGTTTCTTCGTGGGTTGAGCCCCATGGCGGTGATACATTATCATAAGCCGAAACAGTATGATCCGCATTCATCTTCGCATTAGTCTTATAGTCCCTCGCTGTTGGCCAGCGACGAATACTATCCGAAGGCATATCGTAGTGGCCGCGGGTTTCCAGGCCAGACGTTGTTTCAGACGCTATGAATTTTTTCCCTGGATATCTGCTATGAAATTGGGCATAGTGAGATTCGTTGTAATTATAGCCAATCAGATCCAGGGCTCCTGATTTGATAATTTTGTTGGTGGTATCAGGATTATTGTTTGCCGTGGTAATCGGGCGTGTCTTATCAAGACTGTGTACGATGGCTGTCAGCTCGGGCGCTACACGTAACGCGCTCGTATCGCTCTGTTGAGGGATTTCGTTCCCAATGCTCCAGATCATCACGCTCGGATGGTTGCGGTCGCGCAATATCTGGTCCTCCAAATCTCGTTTATGCCAGTCTTTAAAAAACAGGTGATAATCATATTTCTCCTTTCCCCGCTCCCAGCAATCAAAAGCTTCATCCATCACCACAAACCCCATTTTATCGGCCAGGTCCAGTAGTTCGGGAGCCGGGGGGTTATGCGAGGTACGGATACCATTACAACCCATATCCTTCAGCATCTGCAACTGGCGCTCAAGAGCGCGGTAATTGACCGCTGCACCCAGGCTACCTAGGTCATGGTGGTCACATACCCCCAATATCTTCATTTGCCTGCCGTTGAGTGAAAAGCCTTTATCCACATCAAAATTAAAGTAACGGATACCGAATGGGGTAGAGTATTCGTCTACCACAGCTTTACCCACCATCACCTTGGTAACCACTTTGTAAAGAGCCGGATGTTCAATAGACCACAAAACCGGATTATCAATCTTTATTTCCTGGGCTATATAATTTGATTTAGTCACGTCGGCCTCTGCAGAATTCAGGGTAAGAACTGCTTTTCCTGATGGGTTATAAATGGTAGTCGCCAGTATTACCTTAGTTGGATTTTCCGTCGCATTTTTCACATGAGTTTGCACATGAATTACTGCCGATTTATCACTTACTTCGGGGGTAGTCACAAACGTTCCCCAGTGATCAACGGCAACTTTATTTGTGGTCACCAGCCAAACATTCCGGTAAATTCCCGAGCCTGAATACCAGCGGGAGTTCGGTTGAACAGAGTTATCTACTTTTACGGCTATGATGTTATTACCTCCAAATTTCAGATAGGGCGTCAGATCATAACGAAAGGAGATATAACCGTTCGGACGGAAGCCCAGTTCGTGGTCATTGATCCAAACGGTGCTTTTCTGATAAACGCCATCAAAATCGATATAGACTTTTTTATCTTTTGAGGATGCAGGAATGGTAAACGATTTACGGTACCAGCCTATACCGCCGGGTAAAGCACCACCTTCTGGAGTAGCGGGATTATCTTTGCTGAACTTCCCTTCAATGCTCCAATCGTGCGGCAGATCGAGTCCCCGCCAGGCGGCATCATTCAGATCAGTTTTTTCTGCTCCTTTTAAATCGCCTAAATGAAAGCGCCAGCCTTTATCAAAATCCATCTTCGAACGTGGTGATTGGCCGAAACTTTTCTGGCTAAAAAATATAAACAGTAATAGCAAAGGCACACTAAGTGCGCGGAACAATGTTTTGAGTGAAAGCATGTCGGTTTTTGAGATTTATAATAAATGTATACCTGACACTAAATTACAAATTATTTCATCAGAACAAATTATTTGTATGCCTTTCTGACAGGTAAATTGAATCGGCATTATATTGGATATTAGCATTACATGAACATACAGAAAATAACATTTGGAAACGGTTGCTTCTGGTGTACAGAAGCCATATTCCAGACATTGAAAGGCGTAAAATCAGTAACATCAGGATACATGGGCGGACACACTGCAAATCCTACTTACATGGAAATTTGCAATGGTGATACTGGCCATGCTGAAGTGATACATTTAGAATATGATAGTGACGAAATATCATTTGATGAGTTGTTACTCGTATTTTTCAAAACCCATAACCCAACCACGCTTAACCGCCAGGGTAATGATATTGGCACACAATACCGTTCGGCTATATTTTACTATACCGATGAGCAGAAACAAACGGCTGAAGCCATGATCAAAAGGCTTGCTGACGAGAAAGTTTTTGATAATCCAATCGTAACTGAAATAACTCCTGCATCAGAATTCTACAAGGCCGAGGATTATCACCAGAATTATTACAACGATAATCCAAACAAGTCGTATTGTGCTTTTGTGATCCAGCCTAAGCTGAACAAGTTTGCAAAAGAGTTTACCGACAAGATCAGGCCGGAATTATTGCAATAAAGTAAATTATAAGATACAGAACTTTAATGCTGGTACATTAAGTTTTTGTTAATGTTAAAATTGAATCAGATCAATCCGTAATTTTGATCTGATCATCACGCAATACCATGAAACAAAAACTTACTACCGGCATTATTATTTTTCTTCTTTATGCTATCCCTACCTGGGCCCAACATCCCGGCAAAATTGAAAAAACCGGACAGGTGCTATTACCAAATGGCTGGAAATTAAGCCCGGCAGGCACCAGTTTGCCTTTGGGCGACTTGCCACTTAATATACAACTCTCCGCATCAGGAAGATTACTGGCGGTAACCAACAACGGACAAAGCACACAATCGGTACAACTGATTGACCCTAAGAATGAGCAACTGCTGGATGAGAAGGTGATCAGCAAATCGTGGTATGGGCTGGCGTTTAGTCATGATGAAAAAATGTTATATGCATCCGGAGGTAATGACAACCGGATATTAGGTTATCATATAGAGAATAATAAGATAGGCAAAGCCGACACCATCAAATTAGCCCCGGCATCATGGCCAAAAAATAAGGTTTGCCCTACCGGAATTGCTATAAATAAAAATGATACACGTTTATACACCGTTACCAAAGAAGACAGTGCATTATATGTATTCGACCTGAAAACACGCGAGTTATTAAAGCGCGTTAAACTACCTGCCGAAGCTTATAGCTGTATCCTTTCTCCGGATAACAAAAGTCTTTATATTTCAATTTGGGGTGGTGAAAAAGTAGTGGTATACAGTACTGTAACCGGAAACTTTACCAAAACCATCAAAACCGGCAATCACCCTAACGAATTGTTATTGACCAAAAAAGGTACTTACTTATTTGTTGCTAACGCGAACGACAACTCGGTTTCGGTGATCAATACAACTACAGAAAAGACGGTTGAGACTTTCTCTACCTCGCTTTATCCTACGCACTTAACCGGATCCACCACCAACGGGCTGGCTTTATCGCCCGATGAAAAAACACTATATATTGCAAATGCGGATAACAATTGTCTGGCTGTATTTGATGTTTCGAAACCCGGGAACAGTCATAGTTTGGGTTTTATTCCGGTAGGATGGTATCCAACCAACGTAAAAACATTAGGTAATAAAATACTGGTTAGCAATGGAAAAGGCTTTACATCAATGGCCAACCCGCAAGGCCCGCAACCTATAAAAAAGACTGACAACAGCGGCTATCAGTCGGGTGCGAAAAATACTAAAGAACAATACATCGGCGGCCTATTTAAAGGGACTTTATCGTTTATAAAAACGCCTCAGGAAGCACAACTAAAAACATACACCAAACAAGTGTATGCCAACACACCTTTCAATACCAGGAAGACGGCCCTGGCCGATGGTCTAGCAGGCAACCCAATTCCGCGTAAACCCGGCGAAAAGTCGCCGATTAAGCACGTTTTTTATATCATCAAAGAGAACCGCACCTACGACCAGGTCTTGGGCGATATGCCACAAGGTAACGGCGATACTTCGTTATGCATCTTTGGCAAACACGTTACACCTAATGAACATGCAATTGCAAACAACTTTGTTTTGCTGGATAATTTTTATGTTGACGCAGAAGTGAGTGCCGACGGCCATAACTGGAGTACTGCTGCTTACGCTACCGATTTTATTGAGAAAACCTGGCCAACCAGCTATGGCGGTCGTGGTGGTGACTACGACTCAGAAGGTACCCGCCGCGCAGGTGACCCCCGTGATGGATACATATGGGACTATTGCAAGCGAGCAGGCGTAAGCTATCGCACTTATGGAGAGTTTGCGGATGATTATAAACCGAACATCAAAGTTTTAGAGGGCCATTACTGTCAGAAATCGCCAAGCTTCGACCTGGATATCAAGGATGTTAAACGCGAAGAAATATGGGCGCACGACTTTGATTCACTATTGGCTATCAACAAAGTTCCCCAATTGAATACTATACGTATTTCGAACGATCATACCAGTGGGCAGCATAAGGGCGCTATATCACCCACTGCTGCTGTGGGCGACAATGACTTGGCAGTAGGTATGCTGATTGAACACCTCTCAAAAAGTCCGATTTGGAAAGAATCCGTTGTATTTATTTTAGAAGACGACGCCCAAAATGGCCCCGATCATATCGACGCACACCGCTCACCTGCATTTGTTATAGGCGGTTATGTAAAGCGTCATGCTGTGGTACACGAAATGTATTCTACCTCTGGCATATTGCGCACCATTGAGTTGATCCTAGGTCTGCCGCCGATGAGCCAGTATGATGCGGCTGCAAAACCTTTGTATGAATGTTTCTCCAACAAACCTGACCTGACCCCATACACTGCGAAGCCTGCCGAAGTTGACCTGGAACAACGCAATGTAGCCGATAATGAAAGCAGCCGCCGCTCGCAGTTCTTTAACCTGGCGAAGGAGGACAAAGTGCCTGATCTTGACTTGAACGAAGTGATCTGGAAATCGGCAAAAGGCGAAAATTCTGTAATGCCGGCACCAAAACGCAGTGCATTTGTGATATTGGAAAAGAAGAAGAAAGATGACGATGATTAATCGTCACCCTTTATTTTTAAGCGATCTCTGATCTCTTTGGTCACCGGCTAACAATTTCCCAATTTATTGGTTAGAGTTTTGATCGTGGTGTTAGAAAAAATACAGAACTTTGTATTACGCTAAAGACCATTTAACCAATACCTATGATTACTATTGAAAACGATTTCCTCAGAGTAAGTATCCGTAACAAAGGAGGTGAGCTAACCTCGATATATAACAAAGCTGCAGACGTTGAGCATCTATGGCAGGCTGATCCACTTATATGGCCATGGCACGCGCCAAATCTATTCCCTGTTGTAGGCGGGTTGATTGATAATGAGCTGCTGGTGAATGGCAAGGCTTACAAGATGGAGCGTCATGGGTTCAACAGGCAATCAGAGCTATTGCTGATCGAGTCGAGTGAAACATCGGCAAGGTTTTCACTACCTTATTCGGAGCACACGCTGGAAGTTTATCCCTATAAATTCGATTTTCAGATAACGTATGACCTGATCGAAAATGCTTTGCGTGTTACTTACAAAGTGATCAATCACGAACGGGAAACTATTTATTTCTCAGTAGGTGGGCACCCGGCGTTTAACGTTCCTTTCAATAAAGGCGAAAGCTATGAAGATTATTACCTTGAGTTTGATGCTGACGACAAGCTGGAAAAACATTTATTATCAGACAAGGGTTATTACACAGGCAAAACCCAACCGGTGACACTCGATAAGCGCAAAATACAGCTTACGCGGGATATGTTTAAGCAGGATGCCTGGGTTTTTAAGCATTTAAACTCGCGTGAGGTCGCAATAAAAAGCACGAAACATGATCAGTCGTTAGCGGTGGAATTTCCTCATTTTAATTACCTCGGGATATGGGCCAAACCGGGTGCCGATTTTCTATGTATAGAACCTTGGCTGGGCTGTGCTGATTCAGAAGGTAAGCACGTCGACATCAGCAAGAAAGAGGCTATTCAGCATCTTAAATACGGCCACGTTTTTGAGGCTTCGTTTTATATCAGTATTTGACGAGCGGAGCCAGACGGCTGGCTGAATTTTTAGATTTTAAATAATGACTTATGGTGCATGATTCAACTGGACGCTTTAGCAACCGCGTAGCTAATTATGCCAAGTACAGGCCGAGTTATCCTGACAAGGTATTGGATTATTTGCAGCACGAATGCCACCTGAGGCTAGAATCAGCTATTGCTGATGTCGGTTCAGGAACAGGCATTTTTACTAAACTATTACTCGACCGGGGATATACAGTTTATGCGGTTGAGCCGAACGGGTCAATGCGCCATGAAGCTGAAAAATATTTGCATACATTGCATGGATTTCATTCGATAAATGGCACTGCTGAGAATACTTCCTTACCCGATAAAAGCGCTAATCTGATCGTTTGTGCGCAGGCGTTTCACTGGTTTAACAATTCCGAAACTAAGGCTGAATTTAAGCGCATCCTGGCTCCATACGGGCATGTAGCGCTGATATGGAATAACCGCTGTATTGATGCGGACGATTTTGCAATAGCCTATGAATTATTGCTCAAACAGCAAAGCGGCGATTATGAGCGTGTAAACCATCAAAACCTGGCCGAAGCAGATTTTGTTGGCTTCTATCATGGCGGCAAATACAAACTGGTTAAGTTTTCTAATTACCAGGTATTTAATTTTGAGCAATTGGCCGGGCGTGCTTTTTCATCTTCTTACGTCCCAGCTGAAGATACACCAGAAGGACACTTATTCAGCATTCAGTTAAAGGCAATCTTCGATCAGTATCAAACCAATGGAACGGTAATGTTCAGGTATGATACAGAGGTTTATCTGGGGAGATTGTAATTGGAGTAAACGTAGAGACGCATGCATTGCATCTCTACGAAAGAAATATTTTAGAACAACCCCAACTGCCCTTTATCGTCAATATCAATATCATCCGGGTTGGTGATCTCAAAATCTATCTTTTTGGGTGGGTGTTGTGGTGACTGTTCTTCTGATTTCTCCTGATCCGGTTTTGAGTCCTCTGATTTTGGAGATGGCTCTTCAGATTGTTCTTCTTTCTCTTCTGTTTCAACTCTGTCTTCTGTCACTTCCCGTTCTACTTCTTCAACTTCTGGATTAATCTCAGAAAGTAGTTCAACGGATTTTATGGTGTGCTGCGATAAACGGTTGCCCATTGCCTTCATACCTTTTACATCGATCAATGTTGATAGGTCAACCTCGATAGTTTCAGGTGTTTCAGTTTTACCTTTAAGTTGATCCACCTTTACCAATACCTGTGCAGCACCTGATATGAGAATCAGTTTGGAGCCACTTTCCTCGCTGATGATGCTGGTTTGTTTACCCAAACTGGTGTTCTCGAATACAAAACGCTTCACCATATAATTTTTCGATTTTCCCTCAAAGTGGAGCACCGAGTAGACTTTCTCCGGTTCATACTTTTCAATCAGGATCATCTTATCGTCGAAATGGTTATTTAGGTCGAAGTTGGTCAGTTCGTATGTCCCATTGTTTAAAACAGTTAATATGCGGTCATCACCATCAAACTCACCCAAATACTTACCCCTGCCATCTACGTTCAAACGTTTCAGAATATCATCATACCAGATCTTGCGTCCGGCCAAAGTGGAAACACCTTTACTTTTCAGCACGATCTTTTTCACCGGATATTTGGTGATGATATTACCCATCGAAGCCCGCCCCTTTATTGCTATCAAGGCAAAATCCTCATCAAATTGTAGTTTACGTAGTTTGGAATGTGGTTTAAGCTGAATATTCACCACCTCGGCCTCGCCGTTAGGATTGGCGGAGAAGTATAATACTTTTGAGCCTTTGGATCCTTTGGTTAGGTCATATTCTTTGTCGCGGGTTACGCCGACTACGCTGAAACGTTTTATATAACTTACGCCGCTTTGGCCGTCTTTGTAAATCATGTTATAAACAGTGCGCTCGTCGTTCTTTTTGAATACCGCCGCGTGAATCACATCCTTACCCACGAACACCTTATCCTGCACCTTGGTGATGATACACTTACCATCCCCACGGAACACAATGATCTCATCAATATCCGAACAATCGCACACAAACTCGTCCTTACGCAAACCTGTACCAATAAAGCCATCCTCGCGGTTTACATAGAGCTTCACATTGGCAAGAGCTACCTGTGCTGCCTCAACCTTATCGAAAGTGCGCAGTTCGGTTTTGCGTTCGCGCCCCTTGCCATATTTATCCTTCAGCTTTTGAAACCAGGCAATGGCATAATCGTTCAGGTGTTTTAAATGGTGCTTTACCTCCTTTATCTCTCCTTCCAGCGCCTTCATCTGCTCATCCGCTTTTTTCACGTCGAAGCGGGTGATGCTGCTCATTGGTTTATCGATCAGCTTCTTATAATCCTCGGGCAATATCTCGCGGTAGAATAGAGGGAAGAACGGTGTAAATAACCTATTCAGCACTTCAACTACTGTCTCAAAGCTTCCGGCTGTTTCGTAATCCGAATGCTTATACATCCCTTCCTGGATAAATATTTTCAGTAATGAACTGAAGAATATTTTCTCCATCAGTTCCTTCAGCCTGATTTGTAATTCCTGTTTCAGCAGCTCTTTGGTGTAGTGCGTGCTCTCTGTAAGCATGTCATTTACACTCATGAAACGCGGCTTATCGTTTTGTATCACACAGGTATTGGGCGATATAGAAACCTCGCAGTCAGTGAAAGCATACAGCGCATCAATCGTTACGTCAGGCGATATACCGGGTGCCAGGTGAATAATGATCTCCACATTGGCGGCCGTATTATCCTCAATCTTCTTGATCTTGATCTTACCTTTATCATTAGCTGCGATCACGCTATCAATCAAACTGCCGGTAGTAGTGCTAAAAGGTATCTCAGTGATTGCAAGTGTTTTCTTATCCTTCTCAACTATTTTAGCACGAACACGTACCCTGCCCCCACGCTGACCCTCATTATAGGCCGAGCAATCAGCCATACCTCCTGTGAGAAAGTCGGGCACTAAGTTTGGCCTTACACCCTGCAAAACACCGATTGAGGCATCCAGTAACTCTACAAAATTGTGTGGTAATATTTTGGTAGCTAACCCTACCGCTATACCTTCGGCGCCCTGAGCCAGCAGCAAAGGAAATTTTACCGGAAGCGTGATCGGTTCTTTGTTTCTACCATCATAACTGGCCTGCCATTCGGTGGTATCCGGATTAAACACAACCTCATTGGCAAATTTGGATAAACGCGCCTCGATATAACGCGGGGCCGCAGCCGAATCGCCGGTCACCGGGTCGCCCCAGTTACCCTGGCAATCAATCAGCAGGTTCTTCTGCCCTATCTGCACCATGGCATCGCCAATGGAAGCATCGCCATGCGGGTGATACTTCATGGTATTACCGATTACGTTGGCTGCCTTGTTAAAACGGCCATCGTCCATTTCCTTCAGCGAATGGAGGATACGGCGCTGTACGGGTTTAAGACCATCGTTTATATGGGGTACCGCCCGGTCGAGGATTACATAAGAGGCATAATCCAGAAACCAGTTTTCGTATAACCCATTGAGCGAGGTTACATTGTGTAGTTTATTATCGTTGTTATTTTCAGATAGATTATTACTCAGATCTTCACTCATTCTTAGCTAAAAAATATAGATGGGTAAAGATAGTACAATGTGCGGATGTGCGGATGTGCAGACGCGAGGATTTAATTAACATTTGAACATATGGTTGAATTGGCTGGAGAAGTTGAATTAGTTAATATGTATAATTCTATCCTGCTAAAAATTTACCCATCCCCGTACTTGCACATCTAAAAACGAGTTAATTTTTTCGGTTTAACTACTATCTATTTTTGATAACTGATTTTTTACTGGCGGTTAAAATTTAAAATCCTTTTCATTTTTTAGAGTTTATCTTCTTATCTTAAAATTCAATTATTAACCTGATCAATTTAAAACAAGCAATGAAGGTACTCGGCTCCGTACTGGCTATACCATTGTTATTTTTTTCCTGTAAACATTCCTCATCCACTTACACAGGTGCCACCCCGCCTGATTCAGCAGCCTTCGCATACCCTGTTAAAAATGCTGGTTATTGGATTACCGACACCAGTCACACCAACATTATCATCACCCTGAAAGCCTTAAAAGCGTTTTAGATAGATGACGCCGCCGAAATGGGCAAATACTACACTGATACCCTGATGGCGGCGTTTGACGGCTGCACTTTTTCAGGACCGCGCAGCCAATATCTCAAACGAGCTAAAATCATGCGGGATTCACTGAAAGATCTATCCATTAAGCTTTACGACTGGCAATCAGTTTCAAGTAAAGACAGAAAAGAAGCCTGGGTAACTACCTGGACACTCCGGTCATTTACCAACAGTAAAGGACATCGGGACTCTATGGAATACGTCCAGGATATGCAGTTTAAAGACGGCAAAATTGTAAAAACAGGCGAGTATGTGAGGCTCTTAAAATAATGAAACGCTAACGCTCATTCCTCATCTCCCGTAGCATCACATTGTAAGGCCATTTTCTTAACATCGCGTTTATGGTGCTCACTATACGTTTGGCCCGTGTCTCGCTGGTTTTGGCGCTGTTTATCCATTTTATAAAATAGTCGCGGTGCGATTTGGCCAGTGTATTGAAAAACTCAATAGCGTCAGGTTCAAAATCAAAGCACTCCTGCAGGTCGGCAGGTATTTCAACCTTAAAATCCACATCTTCTTCCAGTTTTACGTGCAGCATGGCGCCCGCGTTTTTATGGATGTCTTTGCGTATCTCAGCTTTCAGTGCCATAATGAAATTTCCTTCGCCCATCGGCATCAGTGCCAATCCGCTGACCGGCAGCGCGTCAAGCATACCGCGTACCCGGAACGATTTTTTATTTCCCGGCTTCATCTGCTGGGCTATATCAGCAGGTATTTCAATATAGCTCCAGCCGGTTTTTTCGCCCTGCTCGGCAAACTGTAAGATCATTGTAGTGAACTCAACCATGGTAAGCGCAAATTAGTCAATATCGGAAAAATGTCAATGTATTGTAACGAATGTTAAATGTTTGTTAAAATCCGTCTTTTTGCGGTTTTTAAGTGTAACGAAGTGATAGGTGCTTCTGTCTTATAGATATAAATCAATTACAAACTTTAAATACCAAACATTATGAAAACATTGAAAACAGTGATGATGGGCTTAGCTTTGTTTTTTGTCTGTACAGTTTCACAGGCAACATCAATCGGTCATAACAATCTCTCTAAAAGCGAAGTATTAGATACTTATTTAAATGCGGTTGTGCATGGCAAAATAGCGGGAATTGATGACGCCATTGATAACAACGCAACGTTTTATATGAAACGGGGAGACGATATCAACACCTTAACTAAAGCACAAATCATTAGTACTTTAAAATCAAGTGAGAACATCGAACAGGATTGCCAGTGTGTAAAAACTGTACTGCAAGATGATGATGATATCAGTAAAGTGAAAGTCGAAATGAAATATAAAGACTTTACCCGTATTGATGTGATCACAGCATCCCGTGACGGCAAGACATGGCAAATTACAAGCGTAGAAACTTCTTATAAATAAAGGGTGATTATTGTTTTGTTTTGTATGAAGAAGGCCCGGTGACGGGCCTTCTTTTTTGATATAATAAATATTTACTGTCCCTGCTTTACTTGTTCGATATGATCAGGAACAAGGCCGTGGGCTTCTTTGTGTGTCTGAACTATTGCGTTTGAATCAGGGGCCTGTGAAAAACATACCACTACTCCGTCTTTTTCGTTTACCCAGTAGTTGATAAAATTGACACCATATTTCTTTTCAACTGCTAAATCTTTCTGATGGGCTGCCGCTACATCCTTAGCAGTAACTTTTCCGGCACCAAGGTGATGGATATCCAAAAAGTAATTTGCGCCGTTTATTTCAGATGATTCCTTACCTGCATCTACCATGTAAATCTGGTCGGGCAAAAGGCCATGTGCTTCTGCATGAGTTTTACGTATGGCGCCCGAATCTGGTGCCGAAGACAAGCAGTAAACATTGCCATCTGCTTCGTCTACCCAATATTTGATAAATTGCACACCAAATTTCTTTTCAGTTGCCAGGTCTTTGGCGTGTGCCTTCTCTACGTCTTCGAATTTTACCTTACCTGGCCCGAAGTGATGAACATCCAGATACAAGTTGTTAGTTGAACCCGATTGAGCAAGTGCCATCGAGAATCCAGCAACTATAAATGTTGCTATAAGTAATACCGTTTTCATAATGCGTTGGATTAAAGTGATCAATTAATTTCTTGTACAAAGGTCTTTTGAAAATCAAGGCAGGATGTCAGACTTTTACCCTATATTATGTTTAGCTGTGCCTTAATTTTCTCTGGCAAATAATATAGATCACTAAAAAATATAGGGAATACAGTATCATGAGTCGGGATAATACGGTATATTTACTACAGTGTATTTCGTTGACTAACAGAAGTGTTATAATAAAATAAGCGACACCCCACCTTATTAAAATAACCTATTTATACCCGCAAATATGGAGCTGATTGAAAGGGATAGTTTTCTCCATGCACTGCATGCAAAATTTGTCAGTACCAGCAAGTCTGATGGGCATTGTATTTTGTTGAGCGGTGAGGCTGGTATAGGTAAAACCTCCCTGGTGCGAACCTTTTGTAGAGAAGTAAAAAACGACTGCAAAATATTGCAGGGCACCTGTGATGCCTTGTTCACGCCACGTCCGTTAGCACCATTATATGACATTGCCTGGCAGATGCAGAGCGACGTAATGGAACGTGTACGAGATAAAAAGGACAGGACTGAGTTGTTTACCAACCTCCTGCAGGAACTAAGCACTCAAAAAGAATCCATTGTCCTCATTTTTGAAGATGTACACTGGGCCGATGAGGGCACCCTTGATTTTATTAAATTCCTGGCACGGCGCATTAACCAGTTGCATTGCCTTTTCATACTCACCTATCGTGATAACGAAATTATTTCCGGGCATCCTCTGCGCAATGTGTTTGGCCAGTTGCCACGTGATATCTTTACTCGTTTACAGCTTACTACGCTATCAAAAGAGGCGGTTGAAACAATGGCTTTTGAAAAAGGTTACAGCGGCGAAAGCGTTTACAGTATTTCGGGCGGGAACCCATTTTATGTAACGGAGATATTGGCGAGTTACAGTACCGGCGTCCCTGATAACGTAAAGGACTCCATCCTGTCGGTTTATAACCGGCAAAGCGAAAAAACCAAAGAGGTATGGAAATTTCTGTCGGTACAGCCAACAGGTTTTGAGACTGAATACCTATTGAGAATGGATCCGTCATGCGTAGAGGCCGTGGAGTTATCGCTTGAATCAGGCATTCTTCTTCACGAAAATGACCGGATATCTTTTAAGCATGAGTTATACCGGAGAACCATTGAAGCTTCGTTATCGCCGCTTTTAAGGGTTTCGCTTAATAAGCGTATTCTCGATCTGTTCTTAAAAGATTTTGAACAAAACCAGGAAATAGAACGCATTATTCACCACGCAAAAAACGCCAACCAATATGAACTTGTCACTCATTACGCATTGATAGCAGCAAAAAGAGCTTCCTGCATCGGTGCACACAATGAGTCGGCTAAGCTTTATTTCTCGGCAATAGAATATTATCAGGGCAGTGACAAGGATATATTGCATGAATTGTATGAAGGCTATGCCTTCGAATGTTATCTCATCAACAAGCATAAGGATGCTATTATTTATATGAACCGTTCGCTTAAGCTTTGGGAAGGGGACGATAACAGGGAACGGGCTGCCGACTGTACGCGGTCTTTATCAAGACTTGGCTGGGTTGATGGTAATCGCAAGCAAGCTGAAGATTTTGCCCGGCAGGCTATAGAGCTTTTGAATGATCAGTCCGATTCGAAGGCGAAAGCTATGGCCTACAGCAACCTGTCACAGCTAACGATGATCTATAACCAATATCCCGAAGCAGTATATTGGGGCGAAAAAGCCATAGTGATTGCTAAAAAAATAGGGGATGATGAAATTCTTTCGCATGCGCTGAACAATGTGGGAACTGTAAAAATGCGGATGGCCCCAACCCGAAAAGAGGGTCTCAATCTACTACAGGAGAGCCTGGATATGGCCCTGAAAAACTCTTATCATGAACACGCTGCGAGAGCTTATGCCAACCTTGGCAGTAATGGGATATTGCTCAGGAATTATGCCTTTGCAAAAAATATATTAGAGACCGGCCTGCGATATTGTGAGGAAAGAGACATGGATTCGTGGATGAATCATATGTCGGGATATATCGCCCGGCTAAAGCTGGAAACTGGTCAATGGACCGAGGCTTATCATATTGCCGATAACCTGATCAATAACACTAATCAGGGAACTATCTTTAAGATAGGCGCAATGGCTATTGTAGCGACGATAAAAATGCGCCGTGGTGATGCCGATGTTTTACAGCTTTTGAACGATGCAAGAGCCAAGGCCTTTAGTACGATGGAATTGCAAAGGATCATTCCCGTGCTGGCTGCCTTGCTTGAATATGAATGGATAACAGGCAAAGTACTGACGGATGAGATAGCCGTTGATTTCGCCATTACAACCCTGGAGCAGGCAGGGGACGCCGATATGGATAATGAGTTTGCTTACTGGCTGCTAAAAACCAGGGCGAAGTACACGCCGTTTCATCCGTCGCACAATAGTTATAACGACGCAGGCAGATGGGAGGCCTTAGGCTGTCCGTATGAGCAGGCACTCGCATTGTTTAATGGTGATGAAGATGATAAAAAGAAAGCCATCTGCATGGTACAGGAGCTGGGCGCGACAGCGGTATACGAAAAATTAAAGATGGAAATGCGAGCCTCGGGAATAAAAAGTATCCCGCGGGGTATGCGTGAAACCACAAAAGCTAACGTTGCCCGCTTAACGGAACGTGAAGTAGATGTTTTAAAACTATTAAAAGAAGGGATGCAGAATAAGGAAATAGCCGACCGCCTTTTTATATCAGCGAAGACCGTCGACCATCACATTACCTCCATTCTTTTTAAACTGGACGTAAACTCGAGGGTGAAGGCTGTACATGAAGCCATTAACCTTGAAATTATAAAATAGGGTGCCGGCGCCTGATAAATAGGGTATATCCCTATCGTCGGGCAGTGGGCATGCTTTTAAATTTGTTGTTATTAGCGATCAGTAAAAATTACCATCATGAAAAAATTTGTAATAGAAAGAATTTTACCGGGAGCCGGAAACCTTTCGCCGGAAGAATTACAGGCCATTTCGCAACTATCCTGCGATGTCGTTCAGCAAATAGGCAAACCCTATTACTGGATCCAGTCATACGTTACTGATGATAAGATCTACTGCGTGCATATTGCTGAAAGCGAAGAAGTGATACGCGAACATGCACGCCTTGGCAACTTCCCGATCAACACAGTATCGGAAGTAAAATCCATTATCGATCCATTGACCAGCAATTTGTTAAAATAATACTGTTTTTGCTGCAAGTTAAAGGCCCCGTTCAGGGGCCTTTAAATGTTAATGTTTCACCGTTCTGCCGGAGTTACGCGCAGTTCCTTCTTTTGGTTATTGCGCAAAACGCTTACATACTGAAACTGCCCTACCTTATCGCCGGTAAGCATTTTAAACAATTGGTCTGAAGTTTCAATCATCCTATCATTAAAGGCATAAATAATGTCGCCGCTCATTAAGCCTCCCTTGTCTGCGGGACTATTATTTTCAACCTGCGTAATAAACAGTGCCTGTTGGTTTTTTAAATGATGAATGGTACGTAGCTTAGGCACCAATCCTATCTGCTGCAAACTTGCCCCGATGTAAGCACGTTTTACTTTTCCATAGCGTATCAGGTGATCTGCTACCGATTTAGCCGTATTAATACTAATCGCAAAACACAGGCCCTGTGCACCACGGATCATCGCCGTGTTTACGCCAATTACTTCGCCATCGGCATTAATAAGCGGTCCGCCGGAATTGCCGGGATTTAACGATGCATCGGTTTGTATCATACTATCCATGCTGATACCGCTCTCGCTATTCAACGTCCGCCCCAGAGCACTTATCACACCAGCAGTAACCGTGTGCTGAAATCCAAGCGGATTACCTATGGCAATGGCCAGCTGACCGATGCTTAAATTATCCGAGTCTCCTAATACAGAAGGAGTGTAATCCGTAGCACTTATCTTTAAAATAGCCAGATCGGTATAAGGGTCTTCGCCAATCAGCGCAGCGTGGTGTATGCTCCCGTCATACAATATGGTTCGTAAATGTTTTGCTTTTTTTACTACATGGCTATTGGTAAACAAATAACCATCGGATGAAAATAAAAATCCGGTACCTGTACCTGTTACTGCCTCGCGCCCTTCCTTCACATCAAACTGTTCGATCTTTACTACAGAAGTGCGCAGCCTTTCAACGGCATTAATAATTATCTGTGAGTATGAATCCATAAGAGACCGCACCTCAAAAAGCAAACCCATTGATTTTTAAGCACAAAATGGCAGTCCAGTACTGCTGTGTTGTCATTGTTCCGGGAAAAGCGGCTCACGATTTGGCACTTAATTCACATAAGGCGCCAACACCTTTTGCCAGCGGTCGTACCCTTTACTGTTGAGGTGCAGATAATCGTTCTCAAAAAGGGAAGAATCAGGCATCGTGGTTTGCGGTTTATATATTGATGGATTCATATTGATATAAAGGCTGTTGGGTTTACCTGCAATATATTTTTTTACCATCGCATTAGCCTTGTCCACTTCCGGACGGAATTTAGCACGAACCGGCGCATACTTTGCCGACAGGTAGTAAATTTTGGCGTTAGGCAGCTTCTTTCGTATCATCACCCAAAGTGTTTTGAAGTTGGCATAAACTGAATCGGCCGGTCTGCCTTCGGCGATGTCATTTTCACCGGCATAGATAAATATTTTGCGTGGATGATATGGAAACAGGATATAAGGCGTGTAATATTTTACCAGTTGCGACAGCTGACAGCCTCCTACTCCTCTTCTGATAATTGGTTTATCTTTAAAGCGCTGTTCAAGATCAGTCCATTTACGGAAGGATGAACTACCGATAAATAAGATACCGTTCGGCTTGGGAAAGTGCAGACTATCCTGGTGTTTGAATGCCTGTATCTCATTATCAAATGAGAAATCGCTTTGGGCAAATGTAGTTAGGCCGACAACAGATAAAATAGTCAGCAAAGTAAAATTCAGTTTCATAGGGCTTTGTTGGTTAGCCTGTCTTCGAAAAACAAAAATGGCAAAAAGCTTTCGACACCGGTAGCTACCCATATAGGCCCCTGCTGGCAATACAGTAACATTTTTATTGCACTGTTTTGTTTCTTTTCATACTCAGCCAATACCTGCAAGCATGCACCACAAGATGTAACCGGCCTGGTCAGTTGGAATTCATCGGTATATGCCGTAATAGCCATTGTTTCAATCGGGTCATCTGAATAATTGGCTCCCCAATGAAACAATGCCACCCGCTCGGCACAAAGCCCGGATGGATAGGCTGCATTTTCCTGGTTACTGGCATGCAGTATCTTACCGCTTTTCAGCTGCATGGCTACTCCGACTCTGAATTTGCTGTAAGGTGAGTGAGATGTTTTCAGCGCTTTTACTGCTTCCTTGCAAAGCTGCTGATCGGCTTGTTCCAGTTCCTCAAGGGAGGCATATTCCTTAAAATTTATTTTTATTTCGTGTTCGGTCATTTTTGTATCAGTCCAATTAAAAAAGGGATACAAGATAATGAATATCTATGCTAATCTCTTATTTCTGGAATTTACCAAATAAATCCCAGCAGCAATACCTGCTACCAGTGCCCCTACAATATATTTCCGGTATGGTTTGGGTTCTGATAGAATCTCAAACCCACCATTGGTACTCATCCCATACTCAACAGTATTGAAAATATTACCATTAGTGGGTGGCAGAGGGGCAGCCCCTCTGAAATATCTGCGCATTACAAATCCTGTTAATTTGGCTGTCAGTTCGGGAAACAGCGCATGTGAAAATTTAAGCGCCAGGGACGCGCCGCCTATATATTTATTTGATTTGGGTGAAACAGCGACTTTCACCATTGCTTCTGCGACCAGTTTTGGATCATACACCTGCGAAGCAGGTTTTAATACCTTGTTGGTATAGTTACCTGCATGATGAATCCCGGGCGTATCCAAAAAAGCCGGAAATAAATCGCATACATGAATATCGGGCCAAACCGTTAATTCCGCCTTTAGCGCTTCGGAGAATCCTCTCAATCCGAACTTACTGGCAGTATAGCCGGCCCCGTATGGTACTGGCAAATACCCTCCTATTGATATGTTATTGATCAATGTTCCACGCTGCTGCGCTTTGAAAACAGGCATTATTGCATGCGCTCCATAAATACACCCCAGCAGGTTTGTACGGATTACCTGCTCGTGCACTTCAACAGGTGTATGGCTAAATTCGCCCGCCGCCAACACACCTGCATTATTGATCCAAACATCTATTTTTCCGGCCCAATCATTTGCTGTATTAGCCAGGTTGATCACTGATCCCGGGTCAGTAACATCGGTAACTACTACCAGTACTGTCGCGCCAAGCCGATCACATTCATGCGCCACTTCATTTAAGGTCTCTTCATTGCGTGCTGCAAGTATAAGTGCAGGCCGATATTGTGCAAACTCCAATGCTGCTGCGCGACCAACGCCGCTGGATGCGCCGGTGATCACTATTGCCTTATTTTTTAATTCGTTGTACAAGTTCATAGAGTGATAACTATCTGTTTCACTTTATGTTTCGCTGAATTGAAATTGAAGTTCGGTTCATAAAAAAAGCGATGAGTTTCAAACCCATCGCTTTTTTTATCGAAGCTTGTCTGGTCCTGATATAGCGATACACAAAAAGAATCGCTATGGAAAAAAAGAAAGTATTCGATTACACTAAGCGTAG
>NZ_JAUMKB010000020.1 GCF_030519375.1 Mucilaginibacter tolerans
CTATCGGGCCTTGAGCACCAGTCGAACCAGTTGCTCCTGTCAAACCTATTGGACCTTGAGCACCGGTTGCTCCAGTAACCCCACTGGGGCCTGTTAAACCTATCGGGCCTTGAGCACCAGTCGAACCAGTTGCTCCTGTCAAACCTATTGGACCTTGAGCACCGGTTGCTCCAGTAGCACCACTAGCTCCTGTCAAACCTATTGGACCTTGAGCACCGGTTGCTCCAGTAACCCCACTGGGGCCTGTTAAACCAATCGGGCCCTGCGGGCCAGTAGCTCCCGTAGTACCAGCAGGACCAATGGCCCCAGTTAAACCTATTGGGCCTTGTGGACCAGTAGCACCTGTTAAACCTATTGGGCCTTGAGGACCTATTGCCCCGGTCGATCCAGCGGGACCGGTAGCGCCTGTTAAACCAGTCGGGCCCTGTGGGCCAGCTGGCCCTGCGGATCCATTTATATTTGTCCAGCTATTTGTTGTAGGATTAAATACCCAGGCGCCGCTATCATTGGTTACAATCGTGGTTCCTGCTCCCGGACCACCAGGTTGCCCTGGGGTGCCTGGGACGCCAGTTTTACCTGGCTCAGCTTCAACAATAACGCCTCCGGAAACACCTTTGCAAAACACCCATTTGGTGCCGTCATTGTAGTAAACACCTGGTACAACATCATTACCAGAAGCTGTATTATAAACCATCATACCAATGACGTGGGCTGATAATGGAGATGGGTTTGTTGTTTGAACCAATGCAACCCTTGCTATTAAGAAGCCCTTATTATTGCTCTCCAATTCGAGCAACGCATCTTTATTGGGTAAATTTCCGTTCGATAATGTTCCATCCTTTACCTTTTGCTGCGCGGCCAAGGATAAAGCAAACAACATAAATAATGAGAATAGTTGTAGATGTTTTTTCATGCACTGTGATTAAGGTAGATTATTCCGACTTATCTGTAACAATTTGATAAATCAATTCAAATTCAAAAATTTGGGGAACTGCAAAATAAACTCCGGCGGACTAAAAATTTCGAGGGTTTCGACACATAGTAATATAATGACGACAGAAAGAATCTATGAATAGATAAGGCATAGATGATATTTAACAGCAACACGCAGCGTTTGGGAAAATATTTTTTCTAAATAAATCTGAAGTAAAAATTCAAGTTAAGATGGCATAAAATAACGTGTTTATTTTCAGTAGAATAATGACGAAACAATTTTGAGTAGCCTGAAAGTTGGCCAGTTTTAAAGATGATATCAAATTATGCGTAATAAATCGACTAATTACGGTATTGAATCGATAGATTGAATATTTAGATCGATGAGGCTTAAGTGTTTATTCTATTTCGTCTCCAACAAGGCAATTTAACTACGAAAAACAAAAACAATTTTATTGTATTGTAAAACAAACACTAAGGTTCTTTTACATTTAACTGACAGAATATTTATTTACATTTAAGGAATGATATTTGTCTTTATGACAGTTTTAAATAAGAAAATATTTTTGCAGTCAGGTGCGAATCAGGCGAATATTTAATATAATAACTCTTTTATGCTAATAAACTGTATTGTTGTGGATGATGATGAAACGGCAATGTCTCTAACTCGCGATTTTATTAATAAGACCCCATTTCTGAATCTTTTATCTTTCTACAATAACCCATTGAATGCACTGAGTGCACTGGGAAACGACGACCTTCAGCTTGTTTTTCTTGATGTTAATATGCCTGGTTTGAATGGTATTGAACTAGCTCAAATTATCAACGGCCAAAAAAAAACTCATAGGCCACACATAATTTTCATTTCTGGGTATGAACGATATGCAATTGATGGTTATAAAGTAAATGCAATTGATTATCTTCTAAAACCTGTTGATTATGAGGATTTTGCAAGGGCTGCGTTTAAGGCTAAAGTAATTATTGAGGACGCCAGCAAAAGGGTAAAGGATACGAACTACATTGCTGATGATTTTCTCTTTCTGAGAGTAGAATATGAATTGATTAAGGTTTACCTAAAAAACATACTCTATATTGAAGGATTTAAGGATTATGTTAAGATTTATTCAACTAATGTCAATGGATACATTAAATCGCTAATAACGATGAAAAACCTTGAAGAGAAATTGCCTCTACACTCTTTTATACGAATACATCGGTCATTTATCGTATCTCTAGACAAGATTGATTCCATCACCACCAATATGATAAGAATTGGTAAAACTACAATACCTATCAGCCCTCAATATAAAGAGAATTTCAAAAAGCACGTAGATCAATGGTTCTAATAATCGAGGCGTTTTTCTAAAATTCTTTTCGAATATTGATTATCCTTTGAAGTTGGGTGAATTTAGAGATTTTGTGAACACTATGTTTAATGCCTAAGTTGTTTTCCAACCGCGGGTTGAGCTTACCGAAAAATATCCTAAATATTTTATATTATTTTATCAGGGAATAAATAAGAGTCCTTACATTGGAGTAATAAGATTCGCAATTAGTCTGTTTCAAATAAGTGGTGAGTATTTAGGTGAGTAAGAGAAGAAACAGTGAAAATGAGAACACATTAATTGATAAAATTAATGAGGCAGGAAATAATTAAATGTTACATCTTATTTAGCTGAATATATTTCTTTGATTATTGCCAAAATAGTACATAAGTGTTCTAACCGGCTCCCTTTATCTCCGCAATATATTAAGGATAGGCTTTAGCATAATGCTAAGGCCATTTTTATTGCAGGAAAATTAAATGACTACTCATTGCAGGATAGTGTTTCAATATCGTGCTTTATATCTGCGGGTAGAAGGTCATTTACCACGAGTATTGAAACGTTGTGTAACCCTTGTAACACTACACAATCCTTAATTTTAAGTTTAGCTTTCTTAAAAAATGTTTTGTGCTTTTTCTCCAATTTTTTTAGGCAGTCAAGTACTAACTCTCTTTCACCCATCAGATCATAGTCGCTCATAATGATAGTTTTTAAATGCCTGAGGAAATATCGGGCCTTTATTGTTTTAAAAAAATGATAGAGGTCACGTTTTCGTAATAATTGTGTACCAATTAGCTTATATCTTAGGAGTTTTTGTTGTATGTGTTTGCAGTAAACTGATCTTTAGACCATATATTTAACTGCACTTTTGTTAATTACCAATGTTGTATGACTACGGCTATTTTCTCCGATCCTAATTTATTAGCAGAACTTAAAAAGTTTGCAAGGACAAAACATCTAAAACAAGGTGAAGTTTTAATTGTGCCTGGCGATAAAATATTTTTTGTGCCAATTGTGCAGAGGGGAGTTTTGAGGATCGTAAGGCAAGGCGAAGACGGGAGGGAGGTGTTCTTGTATCACTTATATCCCGGCCAAACATGTGCCATGGCTATGAACTGTTGCCAATCGCACAAAGAAAGCATGATCAAGGCCGTTGCAGAAGATGACACCGAGGTGTTGCAGATTCCCGTAAACATGCTTGAGGACTGGTTTAAATATCCTGAATGGAAAGCTTTTGTAAATAATACCTACGGCAATCGTTTCGCTGAGCTGATGGACGTGATCGACCTGATCGCGTTCCATAATATGGATAAACAAGTGCAGCATTATTTGCAGGAGAGAGCCAGGGCTACAAATTCAAAAACAATACAAGTTACTCATCAAGAAATAGCCGATGAGTTACATACTCATCGTGAGGCCGTAAGCAGGCTGCTTAGGAATATGGAGCAAAAGAAGATGCTAAGGCTTGGCAGGAACTCGATTGAGCTTTTAAACTTCTGACAATTTTTTTTTCATAACACTTTTCCTGAAAACTTAGCGGATTGAATGCGATCTGTTTACGCCGCCTATTATTTAAAATAATTCGGCTTATCCAACAAATGTTCCAGTCGCTGCCATTTTGTATAGCGAATTTTGAATCAAACAAAATGTTAAAAAATGAATACGATATCAGAATTATTAAAATCGGGGGCAAAGGTTGTAGACGTAAGAACCCCGGCTGAGTATACTGAAGGGCACTTTGAACACAGCATTAATATTCCGCTGAACGAGTTGTCAAACTATACAGATGAGCTTAAGAAGATGAAAGGTATTATTGTTTGTTGTGCATCAGGCATCAGAAGCAATAAAGCAGCTAATTTGATGAAGGTGCATGGGATTGATTGTCTGGATGGCGGCTCGTGGATGAATTTGAATTATTTGACGACCATTTAACTGATTGCAAAAATGTTTGATAAAATTAAAAAAATATTAGGTATTGGCCCTAAGGTCGATTTTGGTGAATTAATAGCTAATGGTGCCGTGATTGTCGATGTACGTTCGTCAGGTGAATATTCTTTCGGGCATTTGAACAAGTCGGTCAATATGCCGTTAGACACACTCAAAGTGAAACTGGGAAAACTAAAAAAAGATACCCCGGTAATTACTTGTTGTGCATCGGGGATGAGGAGTAGCATGGCGAAGAAGATTCTGCTGGCCAATGGATTTAAACAGGTGCACAATGGAGGCAGTTGGTTTAACTTAAAACGGTACGAAGAATGATCACATTAAAACAGCGATTATTCAGCAATTGGCATTTCATGCGCATTGCGAGACTTGTGCTTTCCGTTGTGCTTTTGGTGATGTCAGTACAGGATAAAGATCTTGCCATGGGAGGCTTGGGTTTATTCTTCCTGATTACCACGATAGCAGGGCTGGGCTGCTGTGGGCCTCAGGGATGTAGCACTCCCGAAAGAAATGCCGAACAAATGAAATAACAATAAATAACCCTTACAAGAAGATCAAAAATTAAAAAGAAATTGAAATGAATAATATAGAACACGAATATGTAGTGGAGGTGAATTGGAAAAATGACAGGCTGGGCGTGTTGTACTCACCTGAATTGACAGGTAAAGTAGACGTAGCTACACCGCCTCAATTTAATAAAGGCATTGAAAAGATATGGTCGCCTGAGCATTTGTTTACTGCAGCGGTAAATAGCTGTTTGATGACCACTTTCCTGGCAATTGCGGAAAACTCAAAACTGGAGTTTGAAAATTTTACCTCGAAGTCGCTTGGCAAGCTCGAAATGGTTGATGGGAAATATATGATGAGCGAAGTAACGCTGGTGCCGACACTAACAATAAGTAAGGAAGGCGATCGTGAAAGGGCGTTACGTGTGCTTCAAAAATCGGAAGCAGCATGTTTAATATCCAATTCTATTAAATCAGAAATTGTTTTTAAGCCCGAAATTGTAGTGAAATCAAGAGCAGCGGCCTGATTAACAAAATGATAGCTTGGGTAAAGTAGGAAGGGGGAGCTCACGGGTAAAAAGTATGCATAATGTGCGGTTGATTTTTTTTTAAAAATATTTGTGAACAAAATATTAAATCTTACTTTTGCAGCCCCGACGGGGTGTAGCGTAGCCCGGTATCGCGCCACATTTGGGATGTGGAGGCCGCAGGTTCGAATCCTGCCACCCCGACGAAAGCGATACCAAACAAGTATCAAAACCCTGTAAATGTCTCATTTACAGGGTTTTTTATTTTATTCAAATCCTTTTCAGTACATACTATTCCTTGCTTTATGCGAACAAAAAGGTGAACAGATTACGTTTTTTAGATTTGTTCACCAGAAAGGGTTTAACTATATGATGTTCAATTGGTTACATCATTTAAATTAGACTGAAAAAGACGCATTTAGATCACTTTTTTGCCTTTCCAGTTTTCCGGTGAACAGTTTTGGCTATAACAGTTCAAAACAATTTTTAATTAATCTAAAAATCTGGAAAGATGAGATCAACAAACACATTCGGAATTCACTTTGTGCTGATCAACCTCAAATATCACATCATCCCAATCAATGGTGGAGGCCTCTTTTTCATTAGCGGACTTTTGATGGCGTAACCAATCGCGAATATCATTATAAGTTGACCGGTAATCTTGAACGGTGCGCTCAAAGGGAATCCCGATTAACTTCATTGCGGCTATGTTGTCATCACTTAAATAGTACTTGGCTTTAAATTCCTCTAATGCTTCGGGATTCGTTATATCAATATGTTGCAAAGCCTTCAATCCAGCAAATTCGTCATAGTTTTGCATGGCCTTGATTTTGCTGATGCCTTTTAGTTCGGCGATTTGATCCACGGTCATGGCTCCAAGCGTGGATATCTTATCGTTGATGTGCCCGATCAATGTCTTGCATATCATGACCAGCGGAATAGCCTGGCCCCGGATCGCAGGATGATTGCGATGAGTTCAGCATTGCTTAACCCGGTAGGACCTATTTGCATAAATTTTGCTCTTGGGCGGTCAGCTGCTGACAGCTCGTTGATGTTTTTCAGGCGGATGTTCATGACTTAACAGCTGACTCCCAGGTTCCCGCTTGCGTGCCGGCCGAGGAGCATCGTGATTGCCTCTACGAAGAAGGGCAGCTGATCTTCAAATAGAATGATATGTCTTAACCGGAAGAGGCGGCAGAACTAGGGCGCTGATGAGGTGGAAATGGAGCAATTGAGTGTCCCGGATTACATCACCCGTATACAGGAGATCTTGTTGAACAACAGTCGGATTTTGGAAGGCTTATGCAGTGAAAAGAAAGCGGGCTGGATCAGGATGCGCGATCTTATCGGGAAGGGCTTCAACACGAAATTCATGATCAGCGTAGCGGAACCGACTGAATCAGGCGGGTGTATGATTTCTGTTTTGACTATGCCTATTGTGAGGAAGATGGGTTCGTTATTGTGATCTGTCGCAAGCGCGACGAAGTCACTTAGGATCCAAAGTATTCGCCGTCAAAGCAACGGTAGGTGATCGCTTCAGAAAGATGGATAAGCCTAATGTTAGCAGACTGGTCAAGGTCAGCAATGGTGCGCGCAATTTTTAGGATGCGGTCGTGAGACCGTGCGGAAAGACGTTGATTCTCCATGGCTTGCATCAACAGTTCTTGTTCTATCACATCTAACTTGCAATGTTTTTTCATTTGCTCGGCGGTCATGTTTGCGTTTATGGTGCCTCCGTTACAGGTATTTCTCCGCCAGTGCAGCCTGTTTTTCCCACAAAATGATCTGGTGCCTGGTGGTTTCGGTGACGCGTTCACCCTGACTATTTTTGCGGTAACTGTTCGTGGCCAGGTTCAGCTTTGCAAATTTTTTTTGGTTCCAGGTGAGTTTGATCTCAGGAGCGCCGCCCAAAAATTCCGTCAGGCGAACGCTGTTGTTTAGCGTATTCATTTTTCTCATGTTATATGCCGGCGAATTCCGGTGAAACAAAAGTGCGCAGGCGCTTTTCGAATTGACGTACAATAAACGAGTAAAAGCGTTTTTAAACGAGTACAACCATATCTTTGCCGCATGGAAATTTCAAAATCGGCCGGAGTGAAATGGGTGAGGGCAGAACATTTATGATGTTGTTGCCGGTTACTTATCAAAATAAAGAATTAGAGCTGGAGTTTGATATTCAGCGGGGCTATGTTACCCGGGTAGGTGTGAAAATTGGTGAAACGGTAGTGATTTTTGAACCGGATGAGGAAGGGAATTACCGGGCCTTGGTGACATTGGAGGAAATGGCAAAGGCAAAAGAACTCAGTATCGCCTTGTTGCAGGCGATCGCTTCGCAACTGGAAAAACTTTCAATAGGTTAGTATGATCACTTTTTATGACTTTAATGAATTGGATGAGGTGGGTAAAGCAGGGGCGGTTTTTACGAAGGAGTTGTTTGTGGACGATCGTGATGAAGGCGGATTGAAGGTGCAGCTTTACAGGTTAAATAACTTTTATGTAGAGGTGTTTTATGATGCAGAGGCAAATAAGATCACGCGTTATCACGCTTTTAAATCGGTAGGGCAACTGGCAAATTATCTGCGCCTGTAAAATATTTTGAGTTATCTACCACCTGGTAAGATAATCGTTCGTGTCTTCAATTTATGCCAGGAAAAAGAACTTCGGATGAACGTAAGTTTAAACTCATCAAGGCCGTCGGGGACACGCTGACGGAAAAGGGCTATGAGGCTTTCGGGTTAAATAAGATCGCTGCCAGTGCCGGTGTAAGCAAGCCGATGATCTATGAGTATTTTGGGAGCCTTAATCGTTTGTTGAAGGCTTATATCGCGGGAAAGGATTCCTGGATGCCTTATTTGGAAACTTTGCAGTTACCGGAGCATCCGACCAGTGAAGAATTAAAAAACTGTTTTATCACCATGTTGCAAGACCAGTTTCGTTTCTTCCACCAGGAAAAGGAGATGCGACGATTGGTGCATTGGCAGATCCGAAGTTATAATCCGCTGATGCGGGCGACTTGCGAGGCGAGGGAGCGGGAAGGTGCGCGCATATTGAAATTGGCAGATGATCATTTTCGGAAAAGCGGAATCAGTCTGAAGGCAGTGATGGCCATGTTAGTTGGTGGAATTTATCATAATGTGCTGCATGACACGGCAGGGTTGGGGACGATGGCAGGGATCGACCTCAAGAATGACAAGGACCTCGATATCATGCTTAAGACGATCGCACAAATCGTTGAATGGGCATTTAATGCAGCTGCAAAAGAAAATTAGATTTTTATTCGTTATCTACCAACTGGGTAGAAAACCATGTCGATATTTGAGTTACTAAGCAGCCATTCGGGCTGTGATGTGATAAAGTTTAGGATAAAATCCCCAAGCAGCGTGTGCAAGGGGATTTTTATTTCATAAGTTTATTTCTATTTGAACATTTCCGTCTGCGTATGACCGGGCGTCACATCTTTGAAGGGGTATTTCCCTTTAATGTGCCTGTTAAACCATATGCCTTTAACCATCGTTGCCCGCATTTCTTTATATACCTTCTCTGGTACGTTCAGGTATTGGTAAATCTTACCCGAATGATACTGGATCTCCAGCGTTTGCTGGTCAGCATCATATGCATAGCCGGCAATAACTGCGGAAGGCATATTATTTCCCTTTTGCCGCAATTTCTTCCGGGTGGTTTTTAAAATGAGCGCGTGCCCGCTTTAATCCGGTCGCGATCGCTTCACCTTCATTTCCGGTCGTCTTCAACACTTCGTTTGCGATCTCTACCGCTTTTTCGCGGAGGTATTGGGGTTGGTTTTTATAAGATGGCGGGTAATCGCCTTTTGGCCATGGCATAGCTGTATTTTTTAGGTTAAACTTCTGTTTGATTTAATTCGGAACCGCGCTGATCCGGCTGCTGCGGAAGTTCCTGCTGTTCATCCGGCGGCGCTTCCTGTGGTACCGGAGGCCCTTGCGGATCGTTCGGCTGCTGCACTTCCGGAGGGGACGGCTGGACCGGAGCTTCCTGTGGTTCGTTCGGTATGGTATCGTGTTGTTTGTCCATTATCAAATGTTATTTAAAGAACAACGAATAGAAACTTAACTGGTTTGAAATATGTTTATCGGCCATAATAAGAGATAAACAATTGTGTCGGTTGGCAGTTGTTCTAATATGGAAAATTACCCGATCACGGTCAGCAAAGACGAGGAGGTACATCATTTTGAAGTGGGTGAGTATGTTCATCATTTGGGTGATAAGTGTAAATACCGGGTTTTCGAAAATGGTAAATTCGTCGCCAGCTTCACCCCGGACGACCATCATTTTTTGCATATCTGCGAGAATCCCGCGAATATAGATGAAGAAATCCTGTACATGCTGGCCGACCAGATCGAAGCGCACCATCCGCAGGGCATCAATGATAATATTAGAAAATTAAAGCTATGAGAAGTATCTGGACGGGCTCTATTGGCTTCGGCCTGGTGAGCATTCCGATTAAACTATATTCAGCAGTGCAGGAAACGCGGCTTGACCTGGACATGCTGGACAGCCGTGACCATGCGCATATCAAGTTTCAGCGCGTGAATGAGAACACGAAAAAAGAGGTGCCTTACGACAAGATCGTCAAAGGCTACAAATATGATGATGATTATGTGATCATTGAAGATGCCGATTTTGAGGCTGCGGCACCTGAAAAGAGCAAGGTGATCGAGATCGAAAGCTTTGTGGAAGTCGCTTCGGTCAATCCTATGTATTACGAAACCTCGTATTACACGGAGCCTGCCACTAAAAAAAACAAAGCATACGCTTTATTATTAGCAGCCCTCAAAAAATCCGGCAAAGCGGGACTGGCCCGGTTTGTATTGCGAAGTACGGAAAGCCTGTGTATAGTGCATCCCGTCGATAAGGATATCGTAGTGACCCGTATCCGCTTCCAGCAGCAGTTACGCGACCAGGGCGAGCTCAAATTGGATGATGATGTTACCGTAAGCGATAAAGAATTGAAAATGGGTCTGGCGCTGATCGAGCAGTACGCCGAACCGCTGGACCTCTCCAAGTATAAAGACGAGTACCACACCGAGCTGATCAACATCATTGAACAAAAAGCTAAGGGAAAACGTCCGACTATAAAGAAACTGAAACCGAAAGCAGCCAAAGGCGATGATCTGTACGATCAGCTGATGAGCAGCTTAAATGTTAAAAAAGGGGCCTGAAAAACAACAAAAACATGAAAAATCTATTTGAAAGAGATCATTACAAAACGACCGTTTTGGCCGGCGCTATACTTAGCCTAGCTGCCGCGGGCGTTGCCTACCTGCTCCTTAGCGATAAGGGCACAAGCACCCGGGGGGGACTGAAGAAAAAGATCAGTTCAATTGCAAAAGATGCAGCTGTGAACGCAATAAGTAAGAAAACAAAAATCAAAAAGAAAGCCGTTAAGGCTGTAGCTGACCGTGTTGTAAAAACCGACTAATGGCAAAAATATTTATTACCGGATCTGCGGACGGCTTAGGCCAGATGGCCGCAAGGCAATTGATTAAAGAAGGGCACGAAGTCGTATTGCATGCCCGAAGTATGGCACGCGGGATACAGGCTATGAAGGCCTTACCTGGTGCAAAAGATGTGCTGATAGGCGATCTATCGGATATTGAAGAAACCAAAGCATTGGCGGAAAAGGCCAATGCACTTGGCATTTTTGATGCGGTGATACATAATGCGGGTGTTTACCAAACCGGGTCGATGCTGTTATTGCACGTCAATACTTTGGCGCCCTATGCCCTGACAGGCTTGATGGCGAAACCAAAACGGCTGATCTATCTGAGTTCAGGGATGCATTTATCCGGGCACCCGCAATGGACGGACAGCCCCTCGTATTCCGACACCAAATTGCATGTCTTAATGCTGGTCAAAGCGCTTGCCCGCAAATGGCCCGAAGTTTATGCCAATGCGGTAGATCCGGGCTGGGTGCCGACAAAGATGGGCGGCGCAGGTGCACCCGATGATCTGGAGCAGGGATACCGAACCCAGGTCTGGCTCGCAGTAAGCGATGACCCGGGTGCAATAGTCAGTGGGCAATACTTTCATCATGGCAAGCCCGCCCGTTTTAACCCGGCTGCAGACGACCCCGGCATGCAGGACAAGTTACTGACAGGGTGCGCACGCCTGACCGGTGTCTCCCTTTGATGCGTATCGCCGACCAACGCCATTTTGCAATTAGCCCATTGGTCCTAATAAAACTATTTGCCGTTATCCTGATTTATACCATTATGCCGCTTAGTACCCAAATTATTTATCTTTTTGTATTGGCCCTGCCCATAGCCTGCATCGCATGGACGGTCACCCATGAGGAAGTTTTTAAGGAGCCACGCGAATTTTGTGCGCGGCGATGCAGGGAGAGCAAGACGCTGGCCATCCGCAAATTCTTCTATTTATTTACCTGCGAGTATTGCTTCAGCCACTATGTAACGATCGGGTTGCTGGTGATTACCGGCTACAAGCTTTTATTCGATGATTGGAGGGGGTACCTTGTCAGCGGCTTTGCATTGGTGTTTGTGGCAAACGTTTATATGAGCTTGTATGCGCTTACCCGCATTGACCTTAAAAAAATAAAGTTGGAGGCCCTTGAAGCTGAAAAGAAAAATCGGCCTAAAACTGATGGACGGGTTTGAACGGTGAAATATGGTGCCGCGCTGCATCAAAAAGATTTTTTTAGTTTCATATCATGTTAAACAGGTACCAGGGTTGTTGCCGTATCATACAATCATGGCTTTTAATTTTTAATTTCGGTAATACAATATTAAAAAAATCACCCGAATGATCTTCAGTTTTTCCGCCACACCCGATTTTGATTTTCTAAACCATTTCGCCCGCCATATTGGTGCGCCCGTGGAAAACAATGTCCTGCGGATACCAGGAGCCTTGGGTAATGGGTATATCCGCAAAATGAACTTCGGGCCTGATTTTAAGATCACTCTTCATCACTATCAGCTCGTCGAAGACCTGGTCATTCGGCGGAACACGTCAGGCTTGGGAAACGAACTAATCACAGTGTTCTTTTATAGTAATGAGGATGGGCTCGAGATCGCGTTTAACAACGATCCGGAGGTTCGCTTCTCCGGGCGGGAAGAGGCGGCTATCCAAGTCACCTCTAATGACCTGAGCTCAACCATTCGTTTTCCCGCCGGGCACCAGGTAAATTACATCGTTATTGCCATTAAGCCGGCCTACCTGAAAGTGTTGCTGGCCGTGGATAAGCCGAATCCGACCTTACAAACCATTACCACCAGCGGCAGTTCGTTTCTCTTTTTTGAAAACATGACTGCAGAAACAAAATCGCTGCTGAAACAAATTGCGGCCGTGGATATGCAGGATGGATTGAGCCACTTTTACACGCAGATTAAGGTGCAGGAACTGCTGTACCTGCTTTTTCAGCAACTGGCCTTACGCCAGGGCAGTGCTCAATACCGCATGAATAGTGCTGATGTCGAGCGGCTGTTGTTTATCCGCAATGAAATCCTGAGTGACCTGAGCGTAACACCGGTACTGGGTGAACTCGCGCGACTGGCTGCTATGAGCGAAACCAAACTCAAGCAGCTTTTTAAACAGACCTTCGGCGATACCATCTACAATTATTACCAGCGTGCCCGAATGGAGGAAGCTGCTTTTATGCTGAAGCAAGGCAAGCATTCGGTTGCCGGGGTGGGTTATGAACTGGGCTTTAGCAATCTTAGCCATTTTAGCCGCCTTTTTGAAAAACATTACGGTTTTACTCCTAAACGTTTTTCTGCCCAGGTTAATTAAATATCCGGATTGGGGATATTTCTGTTCCCCCAGCGTGAGAATTTATTGGCATTTGTCACCACGTAATACCGGAAGTAACAGCGGAATAGATTTTGCCATTGCGGAAGGATCGCTTGCAATTAAAAAGTGTTGTTCATCTTGCCGGATTGAGCTGATTTTACGCCCTTTTGGGCTATTATCAGCATGCATTTAGCGCCAATTTTGCTTTGTAAATCAAACACACTGCAAAATGAAAAAGCTGTTCATGCCTTACATTAAAGGCTCGCTCCAATTGAAAAACCACGTGGTGATGGCGCCGATGACCCGCAGCCGCGCCATTAATAATGTGCCCAGCGCACTGATGGCCACTTATTATAAGCAGCGGTCAGGCGCAGGGCTGATCATTACCGAAGGCACTTCGCCCAGCCCTGAGGGTTTAGGTTATCCGCGTATACCCGGTATCTTTTCTCAAGAACAAGTGGACAGCTGGAAACTGGTAACAGATGCTGTTCATCAGGGCGGCTCAAAAATCTTTTTGCAAATTATGCATACCGGCCGGGTGGCTTATGTTGGAAACCTGCCGGCAGGTCACTATCCTGTTGGAATTTCTGATATTAAAGCTGCCGGAGAGATCTATACCGACACCGATGGCATGCAGGAATATTCGGTTCCCGCAGCGCTTGACACCGATGGGATAGCCAGAATTATCGACGACCATGTTAAAGCCGCAAAAAATGCTATAGCTGCCGGCTTTGACGGAATAGAGCTGCACGGCGCACATGGTTATCTGCTGGAGCAATCATTAAACCCCCACGTCAATAACCGCACTGATAATTACGGCGGATCAATCGAAAACCGCAGTCGCATGCTGCTGGAAATTGCGCAGGGGATTGCTGCTGCCATCGGCGTTGATAAGGTAGGTTTACGGATATCGCCCTACCTGACCTCTAATGACATGGCTGCTTATGATAACAATGAAGTGCACCAAACCTATGTTTACCTGGCAGAGAAAATGAACCACCTGGGTATTGCTTACCTGCATATCTCCAACAACCCGGGCATTCCGGTAAAGACCCACCAGGTTATCCGGGAAACTTTCAAAAATACCATCATTTACTGTAACGGCTTCACGTCGGAAACCGCCGAAGCCACACTTCAGGATGGCGCGGCAGACCTTGTAGCCTTTGGCAGAAGTTTTTTAGCCAACCCGGATTTTATCGGGCGGCTGAAAAAAAACGCGCCATTAAACGACCCGGACTATAATACCCTTTATACCCCCGGCGAAGCCGGCTATACGGACTATCCCATATTAAATCAATCGTCAATCACCATTTAAAACAATCTATATCATGAAAATTACAACAACAGGCTCATTAGGGAATGTGGCCAAACCATTAGTACAAAAACTGATTGCAACTGGTCATGAAGTAACCGTGATCAGCACTAAAGAAGACAAAAAAACCGAAATAGAAGCTTTGGGCGCAAAAGCGGCCATAGGTTCCATCACCGACCTGGAATTTTTAACGGAGGCGTTTACTGGCGTCGACGCGGTCTACACCATGATGCCACCATCAATGGGAGCAACAAACATGATCCAAAACATTGCTGCTGCAGGACAAGTGTATGTAAACGCGATAAAAGCGGCAAATGTCAACCGGGTGGTGTTGTTGAGCAGTGTGGGTGCCGATGCCACAGAAGGAACCGGTCCTGTCGGCGGTGTTCATCGCGTAGAGCAGATCTTTCACGATCAGTTAACGAACATCAACGTTACGGTAATACGCTCAGGCTTTTTCTATGTGAACTTTTTCCGGGATATCCCGTTGATCAAGAACAGGGGCATCTTCGGCAACAACTATAGTGGCGAGGACAGGTTGGCCTTAACCCATTCCGAAGACCTTTCTTCTGCAATCGCCGAAGAGCTTCAGGCTAATGGCAATGGTTTCGAGGTAAAATATATGGTCAGTGATATGGCGACCGGTAACGAATTGGCAGAGCTGTTCGGAAAAACAATCGGCAAACCAGACCTTACCTGGACAGAAATACCTGATGAGCAATTAAAACAAGGTATGCTTTCCGGCGGATTGCCCCCTGAATTAGCCGGGTTGATCACTGAACTTGGCCAGGGAGTAAAAGCCGGAATTGTGATGAAAGATTTTTTTGCTAAAGGCGGCGAGGCCAATGGAAAGACCAAATTAGTGCAATTTGCAGAAGAGTTTAAAAACAAGTACGCACAGGCTTAAAGCGACCAAACCGAGAGGCGCGTTTTGCCGCTTCCCGATAGTTTAGATCAACATCCCAGGAAATTCCGTGGTAAGTTAAGCCGTAATTGTCCCGGAATTGGCATTAGCCAAACCATTGTTTTATCCGGCCATATTTCCAGCGGTTCTAAACTTATCGACCGATTGCTTGTTGCCCAAGGGTGAAATTTAAAACACATCTATTTTATCATCAATCCGGCATCCTCCAAGGAAGAACCGCTGCTATCCTATATCAACCGCGTTTTTACAGGCAGCAAAACCGATTGGGAGGTGTCCCTGACGAAAAAGAATAACGGCGCAACGGAAATCGCCCGCTCACTTGTCGGCAAGACCGACCTGGTGGCGGTGTATGGCGGCGATGGTAGTGTCACTGCGGTAGCTGCAGCCCTGCATGGTTCCAGTTTACCGATCGCGATAATTCCGGGTGGTACGGCGAATGTCATGGCCAAAGAACTGACGGTGCCGCTGGATACCATGGAAGCACTGGAATTGCTCAGGGACGGAAACCACGAAATAAAAGCGGTGGATATGGGCACCGTCAATGGCAGACCCTTCCTTCTGCGGGTAAACCTGGGCATTATGGCGGATATGGTTACTGAAGCGGACCTCAATTTGAAAAACAAGTTCGGCCAGCTTGCTTATGACGTCACTGCGCTGCAAACAGCAATCGCGGCTAATCCGGTCAACTATGAGCTCCGCATCGACGGCCGCAACCTGGCGGTTACCGGAGTCGGCTTAAATTGTTAATCTTTTTTAAGTGGACCTAAATGCCTGTAGGTATTGATCAGCAGGCCAGTTGGTGTGCTTTTTGATTCCACGAACTCCAGTTGCCGGGCGTCTATGCTGTCGGCCAAAATGCGTTTGCCCCGTCCGAGGATCACCGGGTAGGTGATGAGCACAACTTCATCCACTAATCCTTTGTCAAGTAGTAATGAGGTCAAGGTGGAACTTCCAACAACAATGATCTCCGCGCCTTCAGAAGATTTGAGTTTTTGAATGGCTTCTACCGTGTTTTTATCCAATGCCTGGAACGGACCCCAGGTTAAATCCTCCGGGTTGTGCGTAACTACATATTTGATTGCGGCATTGATGGCATTGGCCATCGGGAAATCACCCGCATTGGGCCAGAAATTGCTGAAGATGTCGTAAGTGGTACGTCCCAGCAGCAGGTCAAAGCCGGGGCCGTACGCTTCGAAAAGTATGGCCGCGCCTTGCGGGCTGCGATAGGGGGTTGTCCAGGCGCCATATTCATAGGGGGCATCGTGTTCGATCACGCCATCAAGCGAGATATGTTCGAATATTCTGATTTTTCTCATTGGCATCTTGTTTTAATTACAATCCAAAGGTGGAGATAATAATCCCTGTTCGTGACCTGCAAAACCGACAATACGAGGGGCGGATTGCGACAACGGGCTTTTACCTCTCGATTTGGCCATAAACATATCCGGCCTGAATTTGTAGTTAGAGCGAGACTTTAATACATAATCTATGTCAACTAAGTTCCTCACATTTTCATTTTTAGGGATCGTCTTTGCTGTGCAAGCATTCGCCCAGACCGGCGAGCCGGTCGAAAAGAATAAGGCCAACAGTGATTATAAGCCGGCTTTTCCAGGGCAAACCCGTATTGGCAGCGTCAAAACCAGGACACCTTATAGGGCTACAGTTATCAATAGCAAGCTGAACGGCCCCTGGGGCATCCATGTACTGCCGGATGGCCGCCTGCTTATCAGCAGTAAACCGGGCAAGATGCAGATCCTGACTACAAAGGGCGAGATCGTGAAGACCATTAGCGGGTTCCCGAGGGTGCAGTTCGAGGGACAGGGCGGTTTGCTGGACGTTACCATCGATCCGCTCTTTTCGCAGAACCGCATGATATACTGGACGTATGCGCAGCCGGGCAATGACGGCGCTACATTAGCTGTAGCCAAAGGCAAACTGTCTGAGGACGAAACGAAACTGGAAAACGTCAAGGTGATTTGGGAAGCTGCACCGCGGTACAGAGGCGCCGGACAATTTGGTTCGCGTATCGTATTTGATAAGGAAGGCAACCTTTTTGTTACCTCGGGTGACCGGCAGTCCAACGATATCCGCGTGAAGGCGCAGGATCTCAGTGCGACTACGGGCAAGATCATCCACATTACCAAAGATGGCAAGCCGGTCGCTACAAATCCTTTCATCAATAAACCCAATGCCAAACCCGAAATATACGCTTACGGCTTTCGTAACCAGGACGGCCTGGCGATCAACCCCGCGACCGGCGGACTTTGGGAAGTGGAATTTGGGCCGCGTGGCGGCGACGAGGTCAACCTGATCAAACCGGGCGGCAATTACGGCTGGCCCTACGTAACCTACGGCATCGAATACGGCGGCCAGAAGGTCTACGACGGCATCCAGCAAAAAGAAGGGACCATTCAACCCGTTTATTATTGGGATCCGGTGATCTCGCCCGGCTGCATGATGTTCTATACCGGCAATATCGCTGAATGGAAAAACAATATGTTCATCGGCGCGCTGAGCGGGCAGCACATCGCCCGCCTGGTCATCAAAGATAATAAAGTAGTGGGAGAGGAGCGCCTGCTCGCCGATAAGAACGAGCGCTGGCGCTGCATCGCCACCGGCAAAGACGGCGCCGTCTACGCCGCGACCGATGGCGGCAAACTGTACCGTATCGCTGCACAATAAAGAAAAACATGAGCTGGACCTGTCCCAAATGTGACCGCGAGCTGCCCTGGGAGGACTACCGGCATTATTGCCAGAGGGTAGACCTCAACAGCCTGTTCGAAGGCAGATCCCCGGAACTCGAACTGCTATTCGATAAGTTACTTGCCGAAGTGTCTGACTGGCCCAAAGTACTGGTCGGCGTGACGCCGAATTGCATCGTCTTCACCCGGCGGGTCGGTTTCCTCATCATCCGGCCAATGAAAAAGTGGCTGGACATTAAATTCTATTCCAAGGAGGCCCATCCCGAAAAACCAGTGGTTAAAAGCGTAAAGACCAGTAAAAAATTCGCCAACCATATCCGCCTCACTTCGTTGGACGACCTCCGGCCCGCCTTGTTCCAATACATCCGTGAATCGTATGATCTGCATATTTAAATAATCATTTCCAAACCTTTCGGCCCTGCCAAAGTTGTTTAATAAAGCATGATCACGGATGAACAGATGAATAAGCAGGGAAAAGCTGATTGGAAATAGTTATGAAAACCACCGGACTCCAACGCTTCAAAGAAGCACAGGAACAAACTTACACGACAGCACTCAACGAGATCAGGGCCGGTCGAAAGCGCTCGCACTGGATGTGGTTCATTTTCCCGCAGATTGCAGGTTTGGGCCAAACCGAAATTTCAATCTATTATGCGATCAGGGATATCGGGGAAGCGACCGACTATTTAATGGATGAAACGCTCGGGTTAAGACTGAGCACGATCTGCAAAGCGCTTTTACAACTGGAAACAAATGACGCTACTCAGGTTTTTGGTACACCCGACGACCTGAAGCTCCGTTCCTCGATGACGCTGTTTAACGCCGTGCCGGCGACGTTTCCCGCTTTCGCCCAGGTGCTGGAAAAGTTTTTCGAAGGTAAAAAAGACCAGCGCACCCTGGACCTTTTAAAAGCTGCCCGGTAAGGAACTTAACCCATCAGGCAGGGGTTCGATCTTTCCTGACCAGGCGGTTCACCATCTCGATCAACTCCTGCACATCGAAGGGCTTATCCAAATAGGCGTCAGCACCATTTTCCCCGGCCAGTTCTCCGATACCGCTACTAGCGGAATACATAATCACTGGGATGTCTTTTGTCATTTCGTTCGACTTGATCGCCGCACAAATATCCGTTCCCGGCCCGAAGGGCAACATGAAATCCAGGATTACCAGGTCCGGATGTATGCCCCCGATCTCCCGGATCGTGATCTCTCTTTTCACTTTGATCACCGCATAGCCCTGCCCATGCAAAATCGTCTCCATCAGGTCCAGGGTATCCACATCATCCTCGACGATCAATATTTTCTTCATAGCTTATTAATTGGCGCATTAAAGGTATCTATTCTGACCCAACCGTGTGTGTAACATCTTGGTGAGGTGCGGCTTTATTGCGTTGAGATGATGCCTTTAATAGGTGGAGACAATTTGAAGACTTTGCTGCTATTTAAGCTGCTTAGCCTGTTGCTATTGATTTGATCCTGTCGATGGCGATACCTTAAGAGCGCAAATAGATCCAATGATGAAACTTTTGATGGAAAGGTCCGCCGCGTCATTGTCAAACGACGTATTTGAGAATAAGTTTTTTAACAACCTGACGCTGAACCTGAATTGAGGCAGGATATTATATCAATAAAAAATTACCTGATACGGCATACTAACTCATGCAGATTCGGGCGTCCTGGCCGCCTGGCCGTCTAAAAAGCCGTAAACCGTGGACAATAGGGATTCCAGGTCCAGCGGTTTATAGAGGATCCCGTCGCAGCCCCCGGGATTAACATGATCGGCGGGTGTAAAATAGGCTGAAAAAATGATCACTGGGATATGGCGGTATCCAGGCGAATCCTTCAATTGCCGGCACAGGTCGCCACCGTTGGTATCTGCCAGTTTGTAATCCAGCAGGATCAGGTCCGGCCGGAAATCGCAGACCGCGTCAAACAACCGGCTGCCCAGGGAGATATCCATGACCTCGAATTGCTCGTAAGCAAGGGCTTCTGTGACGACCTCGAGAATGGCCCGTTGGTCGTCTAAAATCAAGATGCGCTTCTTCACACGTTATGTGTTAACCTAAAATATCGTGTGCCGGGTAAGTGAGGGATGGAAGCTTAAACGATCCGCTGTATGGTAGGTGATGTGGAGTAATAACAAACAAAAGTGAAAATGTTTTGCGCCTGAGCTGAGTATCCGGCCGTTCCCCGCCTGCTATGATCCAGAATTATTTCCGGGTGACCAGGTTCAAACCGACAAGGACTTTCACCTTTTCGGAGAGATCGCCGACCAGTATGCGGACGGGGCCGGGGAGTTTTTTGATGAGTGTCGGGACGGCGATGATCTGTTCGCCTTCGGCCAGCTGCGGATTTTCCAGCAGGTCGATGATCTCTACGGTATATTGGTCTTTTAGTTCTTCCTGGCAGTATTCCTCCAGGTTTCGGACGGCCCTGACGGAATTTGGGGTTTTACCGGCGATGTACAGGCATAATTTATATTTTTCGGTTTCCATGTTATTAAGTAAGCATTGAGCGGCGCATATGTTTTGATAGGGGCTGATTTTAACGTCAGCACCGCATCAGAACCGTCTCTATCGTTTTTAACGCGCGGCAATACGCCTTTGGCCCAACCCGGGAGACTGCTTGCGGCTGAAGCGTTTGTGCGCGGCGGTCAGGTAGCCTGGGTTTTGATGTCGTCATAAAATTTGGCCATGGTGATAGGAATATAGGGTACCAGCCAGAGAAAACCGACACCCAGCGTGAGCAGGCATAAAAGGTTTGCGCTTTGATTTTCAGGCGCTTAACACGTGATTTGGAAAAAAAACGGGGTTCGATGTTTTGACCCAAAAACAATCGTTAACAAAGGCAACTGGAAAGCTGGAATACATATTAGTTTCTTTTGTCTGCTGGTGAATATCTATGACGGTAAGCGATATTTCTTCTCATTTGCCCCGCGGAGCGATGGCTGAGCCCCCTGACCCAATTAATTGCCGTTTTGCGTAAGTTTATTGTTCATCTATTTTGGCCATGATGATAGACATAGGTCTCAAAATGCAAAGGCGACTTATCGCATACCACCAGGTTGTCAGGCATATTGTCTTTCAAAAATTTTGATGGGCTAATGCCAAACATTTGTACCATCATTTTATGAAAGTGACTGCCGTCAGTAAAACCAGCATCAATTGCCGCTTCATTTACCGAATAACCTGCCATAATTTGATTCGTTGCATACCATATTTTGTTCCAAAGCATATACCGGTATAAAGAAACCCCTGTTACCTGTTTAAATAAATAACGCAGCCTGCTTTCGGACAGGCAAACTTTATCTGCTACCGATTTAATGGTAATATCTTCGGGGTGCGTGGTTGAGATAGTCTGTTCTGCCAATATTATTCGCTGGTCTGTTCGCACGTTCCCCATTTCTAATGACAGGCAAGCTAATACCTTATTAATCACACTTTCAAGTATCGATGGGTCAGGTATTAATAACGCCTGTTGTAGTTCTTTGGAGTTTACAAAATGAAAGACATTTAAATCCAAAGGCTGAACTTCATTTTTGACCAGGTATTTAGATTTGATTGACCGGGCAATCCTTGTTTCAGCATCCAGGTAAATTATTAATTGAACGCTCCCATTCGTGTCCAGTTGATGCAAAACATTTTCTTTTATAATCAAACTTTTACATGTCGCCCAGCTGCTGTTCTCTGTTTTAAACCGAAAGTCTTTTTGCGTATCCAGTATTAACTGGATGGTGTTGTGGCTATGAAACGATGTAAGGTGTGACGAATAAAAAAATGCGGCTACACCTTTCCACATATAAAAAGTTGATGTATATGGGCTTTTCCTGTGCTTCATCTTTTTATCCGATTAAAAATCAGTCATTATTTACAATTTTCCAACATTGCTGTGCTATAGCTTTGTCAAAAATTAAGAAAAAGGAAACCCGGGCATTTTATTTTTTAAACTCTCTTTGATTACACCGGTCAACAACAAAACCATGAAAATACTTACCATAACGCAAATGCTAATCGTTACCACTCCGCTGCTTATTTCTGTTCCGGGTAAAGCATTATCTTACCATCTTACTAACAGGGAGAATATACAGGTCGTTACGCATCCGGTCAAATCACAGTCATACCAAGTTGATACGCATGCCAGCAAAATTAGCTGGCTGGCAAAAAAAGTTACAGGGGCGCATCACGGGGGCATAGCGATCAGCAATGGCGAGCTTCATGTTAAAAATGATATGGCGATAGATGGGAGCCTGCATATTGATATCCGTTCCATTACTGATGCGGATCTTACTGATAAGGCTTCAAACGACAAGTTAATAACAACTTTAAAAGGCGAAACATTTTTTAATTCTGCCAAATACCCTGATGCAGCCTTTGTGAGCACATCGGTTGCACATGCCAGCGGCTCGCAGTATATTGTAAAAGGTAATCTTACTATCAAAGGGATCACCAATGAAGTGATTTTCCCGGCTACTATCATCATCAATAAGAAGAAGATAATCGCTACTGCAAAAATCTCCCTTGATCGCACAAAGTTTGATATAAAAATTCGCTCAAAAAGCTTTTTTGAGAACCTGGGCGACAAAGTGATCTATGATAATTTTGACCTCGACATCACCCTTTCAGCAAATGCAGAGTGAAAAAGCAACCCGCCAAACTAACTTGACCGCCCCGCTGATACCTGAGGGCTAATCACAATAAACTGCTTCAAACCAGTATCCCTATTGTAAACAAAATGTCTAAATCGAACCGTGGATTCAAAGCATAGCTGACATACTGCGCCAATTCATTTGTTGCTGCATTACCTTGAGGTAATTTTATAACATTTAAAGTATAGTTGGTACTGATAAATACCAGCCGGATATTTTGAACTTCATGACTCAAACCTTATTGGTCAACTAAACTTTCTTTGCCTTTGGAATCCCATTCTTTTTTCACATTCTCAAAGTCGCTCAGGAACTTTTTATTTTGAAAAAGCTTATTTACAAACTGCCTGGCCAATATTCTTGAACCTTCAACATCACTTGGGAAATGAACTTCGATGGTCTCCCGTGATTGAGACATGTCATAAGCATCTTTAATAAAAACATCCGTAAACTCCGGTGCCAGTTCCTGAAGGATGTTCGCGAGAATATAGGAATCCGTCGCCGTTCCGGTAGGGTAAGCGGGCGCATCTGCCTCTTCCAGATTCTTTAATTTGGGCTCCAGTATATAAGGCCGAAGCCGGGCATATTTATACTTTAACGACCAAATAAAATAATTGGCGTCGCGCCAGACATTGGCCAGCAGGTCAGCAGTTAACGGAAGTGTTTGCGGATTAAACCAGATACCGATAGAACGGCCTACATAAAAAAGATTTTTTCTATTTTGGTCATATGTCGAATCACCTTGGTGAATATTCAGGTTATAATAGATTCCTGACACATAGTGGCACCTTCTTATATCTTCTTCGGTTCGATTCTTTTCCATTTCAACCAGGTAGTTTAATTCTGCACGGGTCTGGGCTGAACTGTTGGCGGGCGGATCGGGAAGTTTGAAATCATCTGCAGAAACATTCACGAGATAGATGGGCTTGATACGGAGCCTTTTATCTATTGACGCTTGGGGAGTAATATATTTTTTCTTGTCAATTTCTTCGTTAGGAGATTTTGGTGCCGGGCTGAAAGATGCTAATTGCTTGTAATGCCCACGGGCTGGTGTTAGTGCGCGGCTATAATTACCCTTATGTTTCATTTGAACGGTTGTTTGCCCATAAGTGACGTTAAGCGATAACGTCATTCCCAGAAATAGAAATATGGTCAACCTTATGGCTGGTTTTGCTTTCAATTGATTTTCTCTCTTTTCCATTTGCTTGAATTTTGACCAAATCTAATGTGGCTTAAAAATTAAAAACTGTAAAAAATGACTGATTTTTGATTTCAAATCAAATTGTAAGTTTGTTGGTTGAGCCTGGCTTCAGGAGTAAATAAAAGCCACTTCGGGTCATGTTGAGTGACTTTTTGATTTTCTGATCTTCAATTAACCGTATTGCGCCTTGTAAGTTTGCAAATTGCCATTAACGATTACGATCCTCAGCGACGCTCAGTTATTGAAACTTTTACTCCTTCCTAATCAGGAAATAGATGTCTAGACCTGAAAACTATTCAGCCATAAACATGATTTGCAAGGAATCACCAATCTACCCCGCGCTACTTTTTTTGTAAAGAAAAGAAGCTAAAGAAACTATTGTAATTGGAAAGTTTTGGATAGTGTAAGACTTTTATTCCAGTCTCATTAGGGATTTCTTAATTTAAGATTCGCTTACCGCATGGGTTCGGTTTCTTTAGGGCTAATCGCTGTATGCAGCTGGCAAGTTGGCAGCCTGGTTAAGTGCCAAAAGCGCGGCATTATGATGCGAGTTCAATGAGGTCCCATAAATTGCCGTATAGATCTTTGAAAACTGCGACCGTGCCGTAACTTTCAACTTTTGGTTCGCGGACAAAAATGATCCCGTTTGCAATCATACTGTTATAATCGCGGTAAAAATCTTCTGTCTCCAGGAAAAAAAAAACCGGCCACCGCTTTGATTGCCAATCGCGTACGACAGCTGTTCGTTCGCCGCTTGCGCGAGTAACAGACAACACCCGGCAGAGCCTGGCGGTTGAATAAGTACACATCGCTTTGCATCTGATAACACGGTATCCTCTTTAACGGTAAACTTTAGCTTATTTACATAAAAGCCGATCGCTTCATCATAATTTTTAACTAAAAGCGTAATGTGAATAATGGATTGTTTCATCTTAAAGCTGCCGGGTTCCTCCAAAGCGGGGGCTTCGGCGCTATGGCTCCTGAGCCCGCCGCACCATTATGGCCGGCATGGGATGAAGAGGCCCTGCAGAAAAAGAATACTGAATTGCAGAATGAAACGCTACGCCTGCAGCGCAACCTGCGCGGCAAAGATGCAGATCTGGCCACAATGACCGAAAAAGCCGGCCGCGCATCGTTCTACCAAAAAGGATTTTATGCGGCGCTGCACTTATTGCCGCGCTGGCAGGCTGGGTCATTTGGCTGTTGACGCATCAGCGCCGGCCGTGATGAATAAAAATTTTTCAGACGCTCCTTATTTAATCGCGGGCCTTAATAAAAGGGAGCTGGCAGAACCCAATAATGCACCGCCAAATACATCGCTCGGATAATGGACGCCCAGGTACATACGCGAATATCCTACCGAACCGGCCCAAAGATAAGATGGACCGATTACGTACCATTTCGGATAGCACCTGGACAATGCGGTCGCCACCGCAAAACTTGTAGAAGTATGACCCGAAGGGAACGAGGTACTGCCCGCATTGTAAACTGCTACGATCTTCAAATTTTGGACAAATGGCCGGCGGCGCTTAAATATAGTTTTCATTAACAAGGTAACACCCAAAGTTATTGCTTCACTGCTCCCCACGTATAAGGCGTTCTGTCGCATCTGGCCGTCATGTCTCGCAATGCCGCCAATCAGAAGCGCTGCAGGGATACCATAGGAAACATACCCCAGTGAATTAGATAAAAACAGCATTCTTTTTGTTTCACCGTCATTGCGCTCCAAAGCAAGGTCGATTAAAAATTTATCATCAAACCGCTGAACGAAGTTATTGACCTGAGCTGCCTGTGCCTTTACCTGCGTAGTGGTTTTTGTTTGCTCCGGGGTTTTGGGTTGCTCTATAGTTTTTTCCTGGCCATATACAACCCCTGGAAAGAGTGCGGCAAATAGGATTTGTAAGACGAATAGGGCATTAGCCGACTTGCTGACCTTGTTAATTCTCATAACAATATCAGACTGTTGTATGATTCTCTCCTTAACATAAAGGTGGTTACGTTAACTTATCTTCGATTTAACAATAAAACGTATAAATTGTTAATTTTCATGCGTTAATAATCACCGGGGGAAAGCATTGCGCGCTGAACCGGAAACAAAAAATGAAAATGATGAGTGTAGATAATTCCTTCATTTAGGATTGTTTTCGTCAATGTGACGGTGTAATTGTTCGAGATCGGTTGCCTCTTTCATTCGCTCGAGTTCGGGATCCGATTTATCAATCCCCATCTTTTTTTGAATTTCATGCAGCAAGGTGAGTATTTTGGTGATTTCTGTTTCGGCCCTGACATTGATCTCAAATTCGACCTGCTCTCTTACTTTTTCAACCTTTCGCTGCCTGTTCTGGCTGATCAACACACAAATGGAGAGGATCACGGCAAAAATTGCCAATACGCTGTCCAACCCGCTAAAAGGATAAGGATCAAACGGCTGAACGACCGGCAGATAATTCAAGTTCCATAACAGATAAATAATCAGTGCCAATAGCGCGAGTGATAAAAAGGTCAGGCTTCCAAAAAAATCAGCGATAGCAATAGTTGTACGGTCAATCCGGCTTTGCTGAATTTCTAATGATGACCTGATTTCTACCTTTTTTACTCTCTTTGCCATACTCATTCCTTGATATGCAATAAATTGCACTACAACTCCTCGGGAGAAATGTTTCAATAAGGATCAAGTTTGGTGGTACAATTGGCAGATCGCATACAACATCCAGGACGATGTGCTACCTGACTTCGGAAACCATGGCTAAGCTATAAAACTTCCTTTATTCAACCTTAAGGCGGCGTTTCAGGCAATTCAAATTGCTGAGGGCATCTCCTGCAGTATTGTTAAAATAGGCGTAAACGGTCCTTCCTTCCTGTTGCCATTCCCTGATATAAGTGGCGTATTCATTCAGGAAGTCCTCACTGTAGCTTCCCTTGTAATTACCAGCAGGGCCATGGAAACGCAAGTAAACAAGTTTATCTGCCGTAACTTCCATTGGCGTAGGGGCTTGCCTCTTGTCTTGGATCACCATGGCTGCCTGGTAGGTTGCTAACAGTTCATAGACGAGATCTTGATGCCAGGATGCATCACGGAATTCAACGGCAACCGGCCAATTGAATGATTGTAGCGTCTCCAATAGTTCTTTCAGTTGCGACAATGCACTAACCCGGAGGCTTGGGGGGAATTGTACAAGCAAACATCCCTTTTTTTCTTCCATACCTGCTATGGCCGTCATAAACTTGGTTAATTCTTTGGGGTTAAACAGCAGATCTTTTTGGTGAGTAATTTCTTTCCAAAGCTTAAATGTAAAACGGAAATATGCAGGAACTTCCGTGGTCCATCTGGCAATGGTTTTTGCCTGCGGAAGTTTATAAAAAGAACTGTTGATCTCGATGCTGTTTTCGTGATTTGCATAATACCTGAGCCGTGATTTTTCCTGGTGTTCTTCGGGAAAGTCACGTTTGGGCATAGGTATTTTTATGCCGCTGGTACCGGCGTAAAACTCCCCCTTATTAGCCATGGTCGAGCATTTGACACACTGTGATGCCCCGGAAGTGGTATCTTCCTTCCCGCCAAACTCAGGTACCCTGATCGCTTCCATGATGTTACGATTTATAATCCCAACATTTTCCAGCCGCCTTGGTTTTGCTTTTTTAAATCATGCTCAGCGAAGAAAGCATTTAAAGAAATGTGCAAACAAGCGTCGCGGGAAGTAGTTCAATAGGTATGAAGACAGCATTGCAGCAACTGCCGCCGCAGGAAACCGGCGGCCATACAGATTTTGTACATGAGCAAAAATATGATACCCTTGAAACGGCGCACCGGGCTTTTCTCGCAGCAGCGGGCCGGTTATTGTCGGTGAATAACTGGCATGTATATGCGGGAGCAGGCTCGGCAATATTTACGCTGTGCAACAATGAAGGGCAGGAAGTTGATAGGATGGCAGAGGAGGGCCTTTTCTTCAGCATCGATCTTCCGGCCCCCGGGCCGGACGCGGGCAAGGGGTTGGAATGGGTGATGGTCGAACGGATAGCATCCGAAGGAGGTGATAGCAGAGCGGAGGAATATGTGCTGATGACAGTACGCCCTGTACCGGATCCGCGCAGAGCGGACCCTGAGGTGGCGCATTTTTACAAGGATGTTTCGACCAGTACATTCATCGTGCGGCGGGACGGGCTGCTGGTGAGTGCTGGCGCATACGGACGAAACGAAACGCCGAACAATGAGGGAGTAGATTTGCATGATAAGATCCGGAATACAGCCATTGCCCTGATGGCGCGCGTGGGATTGTCAGGGCCGCAATGGAAGAAGCTGGTGACAGGTCTGATTCAGTACCAGGAAAAATGATGATAAATTTCGAAACTACCATTTTTAAAGCTCAGTTATAAAAGAAATTTTATCGGTAAGCAAGGTGTTTCCTTTTAAGCGGTCTGGTCGAAAAGTCGTATGCCAAGAGAAATACTGGAAGTTAACCATCCGTCCGGCGCCAGCTCACTTGAGGTTCCGAGAAATTCGGTTGTCAATCGATTCCACTTAATGTAACTGCCTCACTTTTAATTTGCGCTTAACATCTTGAGCGTTGTTACCCGCTATCTCGACTGCCGATTTTAGTTTATCTTTGGATACATTAAATTCCCTTGCCCAAAAATCCAGCGTATAGGCATCTTCAATGTCGATTGAGCGTGTGTCCCGTCCTGCAGGTTTTATTTTTTTATTCATGCTGATTCATCAACAAATTCGTGCCGTGCAAGTTTTGATAATAACGCTAAAACTTGCTGCAGCAGATGAACGGAAATGTTCGGAGGCCTGTTATGACCAAATACAAAAATGCATACATAATGACTGCCCGCCGTTTTATATACAATGACAAATAATGGGAATGTCAAATAATATGGCAGGTACGCAAGGCTATATTCTTTAGATCAATTCTTTCATATGTTTATAATTTGCCTTTAAGGTATCCATGACCTCATCCATGCGGCCGTTTAAAACCATTTTCGACATGGAGAGCATCATGCCTTTCAACTGTTCAAACTCTACCTTCGGCGGCATAGCCAGGGCGTTCGGATCGGTAAACACATTCACTAATACCGGCCCCTTGTAGAGGAAAGCTTCTTTGATAACTTGCTCTGTTTCGTCGGGGTTTTTCACCGTCATGCCTTTCATCCCCATGGCCTGAGCTATCATGGCAAAGTCCGGATCATACAAATCCGTTTGCCAATCCGGTATACCGGCCACCTCCATTTCCAACTTGACCATGCCGAGCGATCTGTTATTAAAGACAATAATTTTTACAGGAAGTTTATACTGCGTAATGGTTGCAAGATCACCCAGTAACATGGACAATCCGCCATCACCGCAAAGCGCCACAACTTGCCTCCCCGGGCAAGCAAGGGCTGCGCCGATAGCTTGCGGCATAGCGTTGGCCATGGAGCCATGGTTAAAGGAGCCCAGCAACTCGCGGCAGCCCGTTGCCTGGATATAACGCGCTCCCCATACACACGACATGCCGGTATCAACCGTGAAGATAGCATCGTCCGCGGCTACCTGGTTAACCATATCGGCCACAAACTCCGGATGTATCTTCTCCTTTTGCCCACGGTCGCTGACATAGGTTTGCAACCGGCTTTTTACTTCATCATAGAATTTCAGCTGTGACCTTAAAAAAGTATCATCCGTTTTTTGAGCCAGCATCGGCAATAAAGCCCTCAAGGTGTCGCCCACCGAACCACATAGCCCGACATCAACCTTTGCCCGCCTGCCGATAAATTCCGGATGTGTGTCTAACTGAACGATCTTGCATTCAACCGGCATAAATTGCGTATAGGGGAAGTCCGTTCCCAGCAATAACAGCAATTCGCATTCATTCATGGCATGGAAAGCGGATGGTAAACCGAGCAATCCCGTCATCCCGACTTCATTCGGATTGTCATATTGTATGCTCATTTTTCCTCTGAATGAATAACCTACGGGTGCATGCAAACGTTGAGAAAGTGCGACCACCTCATCGTGCGCACCACTCGCCCCGATACCGCAGAAAATGGTGATCCGGTTATATTTTTCTAACAGAGCGGCCAGTATTTTCATATCGTCCTGAGAGGGCCTTACTTCTGGGACCGGACTATAATTTTGAGTTGAAGTCAGAATTTCCTCGGCATCCATTTTGGTCAGATCACCGGGCAATCCAATCACTGAAACGCCCTTTTTGATCAATGCATGTTGTATAGCGGCCTGCAGCATCCGGGGGAATTGCGCCGGGGTTGTAGCAATCTGGTTATAGCCGCTGCAGTCATCAAACAGTTTGACTGTATTGGTCTCCTGGAAAAATTCTGAGCCAAATTCCGTGGACATGCAGGTTGACGCGATCGCAATAACCGGGGCGCCGGAGCGATGGGCATCATATAAACCGTTAACCAGGTGAATGTGTCCGGGACCACTGCTGCCGGCGCAACAAGCCAAACCATTTAATTGGGCCTCGGCACCTGCTGCAAAGGCACCTGCCTCTTCATGCCGTACATGTATCCATTGTATCTGACCATTCCGCCTTACGGCATCGTTCACTTCGTTCAGGCTGTCACCCGTCACCGCGTAAATCCTGTTGATGCCAGCGTTTACCAGCATTTCCACCAATTGGTCCGCTACTTTCTTTGCCATATTTTATCTGTTATTAAGAATGAACAGTGGCTAAAATCAAATGTTTAGGATAATTAGAATAATAGGTTCAATGCAGGTTGTTTTGCCGTAGCCCCCAAGTTCAATCTTTTTCAATAGGTACTGCCTGTTTTGGTTCAGGGATGTGTATCACTTTTCATCTATCTCAAACGAACTAAGACAAATCGGACGGATGATGCAGATGGTCGTCAATCTTATGTACCAGCATTTCGAATATTTGCTGACTCAGGGGCTCGCCGTCTTCCTGCTCCCAAACCTCATACCTGGCCAGCTTGGCAATGACCACCCCGTCTTTTTCCGCAGCAAACCTTCCATCGTTTCCGGTGATCAGGTAAGCGTGTTCGAGACCTTCAATTACTTCGTTGAAATATAAAGGCTCTGATTTTATATTTTTATCATACATCTGCAGCAGATTTAGCTTTGCTTAGTCTAACACTTTGTCACACAGCTTGTTTTATCAGTTGTATCTTATTTTTTTATTATTTTGTTTTTAAAGATGGCCTTTGGCTTCCTGATTTTCGTTTCTGGTTGTCTTCGGCGGCATCGATGGAGTGCGTGCTGGTGATTTTATCTTCTTTTTCCGCAAGTGACGACAGGCGTGCATAGAATTTATGCAGATGGTCCAGTTCTTCTTCCGTCAGGTTTTCGATGTCCACAATGCGATTGCTGGCGCCCTCATGCGAGGCCAGCAGTTCATTCAGTTTGAGGTGGATTGCCTTGGAATCTTTGTTCTGTGTTTTCTGGATCAAAAAAACCATCAAAAAAGTAATGATGGTTGTTCCGGTATTAATAACCAATTGCCAGGTCTCTGAATAGTGAAATAAAGGTCCGGTGATGGCCCAGATAAGCACAACGGCGGCCGCAATGATAAAAGCTATGGAACTACCGGTCGCAGCCGTCGCCCAATTGGAGAACCGTTCAAAATAATTTATTTTCCTTTTCATGGCTATCAAGTTATAAAATGTCCTGTCTTCATTATTTCCAACTGATGTGGACTTCACTGTCGCCTGCCGGCATGAATTCCAGGTGGCCTTCCCTTGTCTTTCTGCCTTTTAAACCTTCCTTGTTACTATTAATCGTCACGGTGAAGTCTGGAAGCTCGCCTTTGCCGGTCCTGACCAGCATCAGTCTGCAATTAATTCTCGCATCACCAGCCAGTTTAAAACGGGCGGGGTTATGTTTTTCGGACGAGAAGCCGCAGGTCGGGTAATCCGAAAAGATCATAAATTCTTCACCTGGCACCCGCATATAGTGCCGGGGCAGAATCCCAAACGCATTGCCTGCGCCGTAAACCTCCTGTCCCACCTCGCCGGATCGTTCCCAGCCGTCATGCAGGTCCTCCAGCGCGATCCACAGGTTGGGATCAACCTCGCCCATCTTAACTTTTTCCGACAACATTTCTTTAGGCAGCATGGTGGGATAATAATAAACCGCCCGGTGTACCAGGAAACGTATGTATTCGGCCATTAGCAGCCGGAGCGATGGCAGGATGTCCTCACCCTCGGCCTGGTGCAGGTAATCGTGAAAGGCACAGAAAACTTCCTGTTCCTCGTATACCGCAGTGTAGGGCGCATCATTAAGAGGGAAAAGAGCAAAAAAAGACGGAAAGTTTTTTCCAAAACCATAGTTACAATCCCAAAGCCTGACATTTTTAAATATATTCGCCAGACATAGGTAGCTCAGCTCTTTATATATTTCCTTCCTGGTCACTTTAAACAAACGCAACAAAGTACCCGCCGAAAAGGCCGTATTGTTTGCCTGGTAAAACAATTCGAAACCGAGCCCCTTTAATTTCAGTGCCGACTTCTCCGCTTCTGCGAGATAGCGCTTTTTGCCGGTCAGTTTCCAAGCCTGCAGCATGACATGTGCATACAAACCCGGTACGTCTTTTTCGCCGCCTTTGCCCGGCTGCGTTTCGGCTTTGACAACTTCCAGCGTATCAACCTTGTAAAATACCGGCCAGGTATAATTAAAATGATGGGCGACTTTGATGGCATATTCCAGCGAATCCAGGAACAGTTGTTTTGCAACCCTGTCGCCTTTCAATGCCAGCCGCGACAGGTTAAGCAGCGGATGGTGTAAATACCAGGAGTCCATCACCAGCGGCCGCTTTTGTTCCTCTTCGCCTTCCATCTGGTCAGCTACTTTGGGGTGCCAGCGCATGATAGTGTCAAGGTCTTTATTATAAAAAGCGGGCAGACCCGCCTTGATCTTTTTCATGATCGGCAGCTCGTCATTGTTCCACTCCACATAATCCAGCAGGGGCAAAAGCACCGCTAATTGCACCATGATCTCCGGCGGCGTGGCATAATCACAGACATACGCGTTCAGATAATGGTTGCCACCTACCTGGTTCCAGCAACCGGGGCTATCCTGCAGGTCAAATAACCCTTTTTTTAGCACGTCGGGCCAGTCATGGTAATGTGTCGCGGGTTTGGGGAGCGCCAGGTAAACCGCGGCCATCATATCGAGATATTGACGTACCATGGCAGGCTCATCGGCCGGAGCTTCTTCTGAAAAAGCAATAAACGCTTCACTTAAGGTATATGGTTTCCCGGCTTCGAGTGCCTTGTTTTTTAGCGTTGGCGGCAGTGCAAAACCAATCTCCGGCCATTCGCCTCCAACAGTATCGCCTGCTGAGGTTTCGGTGTCCTGATTATAATCCGCCAGTGCCGTTAGATTTTGCAGGTATAATACCGAACCGGCTTTTGGCCGGGTAAAGTTCAAATAAAGCTGTCCGGTACGGGTTCCTACCTGCCTCACTTTGATCTCGCCTTCGGCTAATACATCACTGCCAGCCGCGCCAAGCGGTACAATGTCACGCGGCCAATAAGGAAACAACAACGGCGCGGACGCCTCCAATGTCGTAGTTAACCGGAGCACCGGATTGTCCCTGGAAGGCCATTGGACCATAATTTTATAATTGCCCATGAGTGATGTGATCAGAAAAGTAATCTTTTGGTCTTTATCCAAAATCTTCTTTAGTTCCAGATTGCCATTCGGCGAATATGCCATGCGGAAAGCTATCCGGCTGCCTTTGGGCCACGCTGCGACCATCCAGCAGGAGTCACCGAGAAAATAAACTTTGAAGGAGTAGCCCAAGGTCTCCTGTTCAAAAACTGGTTGGAGGCCGGGAGCGTTGAGCTGCTCATTAATATTCAGCAGCCAGGCTGAGGTTGCGTTCATGGTAAAATCAAGATTCGATAACTTTAATCACTCCGTGAACGCCGCGGGTGGCGCTTATAAGAATGTATGAAATTAACTGAATAGCATTCTTAATTGTTTGCTTTGATTTCTTATTTATTTATTTTTTTAATTAGAAACTTAAATCGGTGCTTTTGGTTCTATTAATACAGACACTAAAAAAAATGATTTATGTTTCATCACGTCAAAGACTTACAATTCAATGCCAGGGTTTCGCGCCCAGATCCGCGATTTGCCAATTTATTGCTAGAGCAATTCGGTGGCGAAAACGGCGAGCTGGCCGCCGCTATGCAATATTTTACCCAGGCATTCGGCGCAAAGGTTCCGCATCCTGACAAATATGATATGCTGATGGATATCGCGACTGAAGAATTTAGTCACCTGGAGATCGTTGGTGCAACTATACAAATGTTACTAAGGGGTGTGAATGGCGAGTTAAAGAACGCAGCTGACAGTTCGGAGATCATGGAGGTAATGAACGGTAAAGCCGCTAAAGAAAGTATCATTCATGGGGCTTTGACAGCCAACCCGCAATTTGTTATGATCACAGGCGGTGGTGTAACACCACGCAACAGCCAGGGTATTCCATGGTGCGCGTCTTATATCCACTCCAATGGTGACCTGACCGTAGACTTGCGAAGTAACCTGGCGTCAGAATCGCGCGCCAAACTTGTTTATGAGCATTTAATGAAATTTACGGATGATCCGTACATCCACGAAACGTTATCTTTCTTAATGACCCGCGAAGTGGCCCACTATAAAATGTTTGAAGCAGCGCTGAACAGTATCCCGAACAATTTCCCCCCTGGTGTTTTAGCTGCCGACCCTAGATTTACCCAGCAAGTATTTAACCTGTCTGACGGTGCCGTGCGCGGTCCCTGGAACGAAGGTGAAATGCCGGGTTTGGGTAAGGAATGGATCTTTATTGAAAGACCATTGGAACAGGTGCAGGAAAGTGAAGGACAAACCAAGCTCGCTGAGGATTTCGGTAAGGAGCTGAAGGCAAAAGAGAAACTGGATGAGCAGATGAGTGTCAAAAAAAGTGCGGAAGTGAAAAATGCCGAGCCCAGGGGCGTGGCGCAATGGAGCACTTACGAAACCATCGGAGTTTAAACGGCGATACGTGCAGAAAATTAGTTCCAGAGGTTGAAAAGTGAGGGTTGGGCCGCTTATTTATTAGGCGGTCCTTTTTTATTGCCTAATTTCTTTCTTTAACAAGGTCCTTGCGAGATGGCGAGTTATTGCTGCCCCTGAAAACAAATAAGCCCGGTCACCCAGGCCTATCTCAGGCTATACAATCACCATATTTATTTCATGCTTTTGTCGATCTTCCTGATCGCATCCAGGTGAGTTTGAACAATCGGCGCTGTCTTGGCGGCAAAGGCTTTCAACGTTGTATCGCTGCCATTCTTTGCTTCCCCATTCATCAGGTCCAGAGTTTTCTCATGGCCATCGATCATAGCGGAAACATAAGCTTTGTCGAAATCGGCCCCGGTTTTCTTATTCAGTTCATCTATTTTTTTAAGGTGTTCACTGTCAGGTTCAGCCGGTAGGGTGATGTTTTTTGCTTTGGCGATAGCCATCAACTCGTCGTTTGCTTTTCCATGATCGGCTACCATCATCTTGGCAAATTCCTTGATGGAGGAATTGCCGGTTTTTGTTAATGCGAGTTTGGCCAGCGCCACTTCGGTCATGCCGCCATTTGCAGCTGCAGTCGCAAATTTCGCATCATCGCTGTTTACTGCAATGCCGCCTGTATTCATTGCATTAGAGGTGGTATCTTTGGTTTTGTTTAAGCTGTCAGCTGACTCTTTCGCATCTTTATTCCCATGATTACATGCCTGGAAAACAAGGGTGCTCCCCACGATTGTTAATAGAAAGGTTAATTTCCTCATAAATATTGCGTTTTAAATGGTGATTTTTTTTTGCGGTATCTGCTATTAAATAGTCGATCGGCCGCGGATAACGCCCAAAACAATGGCAATAATCGCGATGACCAGTAAAATGTGGATTAAACCTCCTGCAGAGTAAACGAACGCGCCGAGTGCCCAACCTATAATCAGAAGGACTGCGACGATGTAAAGTATTGAATTCATGTTAATTGTTTTTAGTGGTTAATTAAACCTGTGATTTAAATAAATAAGCGTAAATCGCTGGTTTTGTTTTATTTTCTAAAATAAATCTGCTGCTTTTGATGCGTTTTTATCCTCAAAGTTTTGGCAAGGCAAGAGTGCTCGCGACATAAATTACCGTGGTTAGCGATAGTGAAGAAGCGAAGCTTACCCCGCAACTTATAATCGGGGCGTAAAAAATACCTAGTAGGGAATTATATTGAACATGCCGGTGAACAAGCCAGAAACCCTGAATTTATGTTAAGCTATTGACGATTCGCTTTGCAAACAGCTCAGCAATGGCGCAAAACCAATTACAATCTAAATCCCCTGAATTAACGCCGGTTTTGAAAAACGCCTTTTAAGGTCGCATAATCTGGCAGTTACATTTGATGTGTTCGATCTATTGCATCAAGATAGCTTCATACAACAAACGGTCACTCCACAATCAACCACCTATACGCTGTCAAATACATTAAGCCGTTATTTCCTGTTGGGTCTGAAATTAAATCTTCAAAAATGGATGGCACCCCGAAGCATAACGGGCAAAACATGGAAAGTCGGGGCGATGGGAGTTTTTATTAAGCAAATTGGTTTTATAATACATAGTATCAAGCTCTTACGGGAAAGATAAAACGGACGACATGGGTAACCTAATAGATAATATGGAAATCAGCAACCCGGCAGCCGGTCCGGGCAATAATTAGCAATGATTTATAATTAGTGCCAAAATAACACTTAATGTTTATTGGTTGCTACTGATTACTATGCCGAATTTAATTCCAGCCGGTTAATACCGAGTTGTAGGCAGCGGCACTCGCCGCCAATACCACAACCGTTAAACCAACCCCGCCCCACAGAATGTAATGGCCCGCGCTGTGCCGGTGATGTGTTTTGGCGTAGGCCGCCTGCCGGTATGCCATTACATAGACTGAATCATTCAGCAAGGCGCTGTTGCTTACGTTTGCCGGTACCGGCTTAAAATAGTCCGAACCGGAATTGCCGCGGTTTTTTCTGAATTTTTTAAAATCCGCAGCATTTAACCTGAAGTTTTTGGCATCCCCCTGAGCTATCCTCACCAGTGAATCGGCGGCCGTGGTTTGCGCTCCCGCAGCCAATGCCGTGATGCCTGCAAGCAAAACGGTAATACAGAACAGTTTGATCATCACGCAAATTAAACATTTTTACGAAATACTTCCCGGAAGAATAACCCGAGACTTTCCAGATCATAAAGCAGATAGGCCCTTAAATCCTTCTCTTGACTAATAAACTGCAATCTCATTGTTTTCGCTGCTCAGTGTCCCGAATGGATGATCCAGGAAATGCCTGATATATCCATCTCCTTTACGGGAGTTCAGCAATGGCCGGTGTTGCCGCAGGCTAAACAAGATGCGCCGGCTGTTGGGCATACCGTATAGATCAACCGGCACGAATCATCCATAGCGGCGTCCAAGAGTGCCGGAACATTGGAATATAATGGTTTCTTGGTCGAAGCCTTTATGGGCTTGACTTGCCAAACTTTGCCGATGCTCAGATAAACATCGTTAACGTGGAACCCGCAAGCCAGCGTTGAAATTGATTCTGCTGCCTGATAACGGCTAAATAATGCAAAAAACATAAGGTTGAACCCCGTGTTTTAACCCTTTAAATAGGGTGTATTAACTATCATATTTACAGTGTTTTAACTATATTATTTACAGTGTTTAAACCTCTTTTATTTAAGGCTTGTATCCTTAGATTAGCATAGATTTTCAATTATGAAAAATCGGTTCCTAGCACTTTTTATCTAAACCCTAACCAATAAGCAAAATCATCATGAAAAAGCAAAATGAAATGATTCCACAGAATCCAAATGGTAAAATTGTCGAATTTAAAACGGCACAGGACTGCTTAAAATATTTGGACAAGGCCGATCTGGACAGACTGAATAGTAGTTTGCCAGCCCATCAAAAAATAGAACAATTTTTGCCATTTTTTATGGAGGTTACCGAAATAGAAACATTTACTGTCGATAAGGATGTGGTTTTTTCAGACAATGCTCAGTTGATCAAGTGTACGAACCTGGTGTTTGATGGCGGAAGTATCACTTCGTATGTTGAATTGACGATCGAAGCCCAAACGACAATATTGAAAAAAACAAGTCCGAAAAACAACTATCAAATAAAAGTCCTGGGTTGGACCGGAAACGTAGGGCCGGCTGGTAAGTCGGGCCAAACAGGCCAAAATGGTACAGACGGGCAATCGAAAAGCTGTGAGAATGCCGATGGGGGAACTGGTGGCAAAGCAGGTCTGGCCGGCACCGATGCTGGCGACGGGCAAAACGGTTATGGCAGCCCGGCATCGAATTTTTCACTTGGAACTGTTAAGCTGGAAGGGACCGACCTTTTCACAGTAATGACCCAGGGGGGAATTGGTGGTAATGGCGGGACGGGTGGAGACGGCGGAACTGGAGGAGGGGGAGGTAATGGCGGAAATTCCTATAGCACAAGCTGCACCTGTTATACCAATGGGGGAGCCGGTGGCGACGGCGGCCCGGGCGGCATTGGCGGCCGGGGCGGGAATGCCGGAAATGGCAGCAATAATAATTCGGCGATGACCGTTACGGTGGCTACTGTGGCCGAAAAGGCATATATTTCTGCCCACGCTATCGCCGGAAGCGGAGGACAACCCGGTCCCGGCGGCAATGGTGGCACCGGCGGATCCGCTGGCAGCGGGGGCTCAGGCACAAAGCATGGAAACGACGGACCCGGCGGGGCAAGGGGCGCCACAGGTAATCCGGGAGCAAATGGCAACAGTGGTTCGAACGGGACCTTGCCACAAATCACCGTTGGCATTCCCCGTTAAACGTGACCGAGCCATGCCTTTGATATGAAATGTTATCCTGCAATTGGCGACGATCACGGTATGGAAACGTTGCCGGACCTAAATTTTGAAGTCGACTATATTCGTATCCCTACAGTAGAAGAGGCAAAACAGTTCTTTGGCCCCATATCTCCTGAAGAGCGCGCCTGGCGCGGTAAAATGTACTTTAACGAAATGCTTCAGACCCCACGGTCAAAATTGGGGCTCGGAGAACATGACAGGGCGGAGGCTTATATTTTTGGAGATGGAATTTTTCCTGAAAGAGATAAAGCCGCACATCAGAGCCATTTCCCCGTATCGGTAAAAGTGATAGCGATCAACGAATTGTTTCTTTCACCATTTCAGGTCATGGATTTGACTGCCCTGGCTGAAGAATTTCCATGGGATATTGGTGATTCGGAAATTTATTTACATCTGACAATTCAACGGCTAATTCTGGGCTGCCAGAGCAAATTGATCGTCAATGGTAACGTGTTAATCCTGTACTGCGCCGAAGCAGTTGCAAATGATCTGAACGGGGGCCAGGCCATTATTGAATTAGGGAGTTCAGATGCCGTTCAGGAAAGGAGTTTCTTCCGTCCTCGTCCGGTAAGTAATGTACCGGCCCATGGAGAAGATGGATCCAATGGAGCAGCTCTGGAAGGTGAGGCCACACCGCTCGGTCTGCGCATCCGTGAAGGCTGTGATTCGTACAAGGGGCAGGACGGCGGTGCGGGCAGCAAAGGAACTGTCGGCAATAAAGGGAGAAACGGTGCAATGCTTTTTTTATCCGATCTGCGGTTTGGCAAACTGACGGGTTTTGAAAAACAGAGCATCCTGCTGAAGGCCGGCGCTGGTGCCGGATTCCCGGGAACAGACGGCTGCGACGGCGGCAATGGCGGGAATGGCGGCCGTGGAACCGATGGCATGGCTACGACATTTGGTTTGGTCAGGGGCTACCCCGGCGGGCGCGGGGGCCGTGGAGGCGATGGCGGCAATGGCGGCAGGGGGGGAAACGGCGGACAGTGTTGTGACGTTTTTGTTTCCGTACCTCCACAGCATTCCATCGTATTTCAAAGCGAAACATCCCCGGCGCCCGGGGGTATTGGCGGCAAAGGCGGCAAAGGCGGACTGGGGGGGACGGCAGGACGCTATGGGAAATTTCAAGGCGATGGCGAGGACCTACTAGCAGCAAAAGGAGAAAATGGATCCAATGGCATTGCGGGTGCTGCTGGTAAAACAAGAGAAGCACCCAAAGTGCACATATATGAACGCTATTTAATTAAAAACAATCCTTAATTTATTTGTTATGACAAACGGTTTTTTTACAAAGCACGAAGTTTACGATATACTCGATAATTCAAATAATAAGCTTGGAATTGATATCGTAACTTATACGGTGTACAAAGTATTGGACACCCAAAATTTAAAGAATGCCGACGCCTATTCAGTTAGGGTGAAGCATCGGATCCTCGTTAGCGGGATAAATTGGGAGCCGGGTAAAAATTATCAGACCTCAGGCTTTATCAAATACCCTGTAATGATCAATGTCCAATCGGGGATCGTGGAAACTAGTCAGGCGGGAACTAAAATCGGCCTGAAAAGAATCTTCCCAAAAACGATCAATGCAACGGTTGAACAAAGCAGCAACTTTTCCACCGGTAACTCCAGCTCTCAAAGTAACCAGACCACCATGGGTTCCAGCTCTGCGAATGTGAATACGTTTGGCGTTGATATATCCGCGGGTTGGTTTGTCGATGGTCCTGTCGCTACGATAGGTGTGAATTACTCTCATAGCTGGGAAGATGGTACATCAAAATCATCAAGCGTAGCAGCTTCCAGTGCGACTAATCAGCAAAGTGCATCCGGCAACGAAATGAGCGTTAAAGATTGGTCCGCCTACTCATCGGTTCAGAATTTTAACAACACCAGCGATGATTTTATCGGTGAGTTTATTCAATGGAATTGGGGACAGACCTACCCCTGGAGCGTATTTGATTATAATGTAACGGGCTCTGGTTCTGATATCTTGCTGCCTGATAGCGTTGTCGCAAACTTGCTTTATCATGGCTCGTCCAACATTGCTGCCGAGAGCAATATACTGTTACCTCCAAGCGATCTGTCGCTCTTCGGGTTGGATTTTACAATGGCTTCGGAATGGCAAATAACGTTTCCCGATGCTTTAACCGCAATCGAGTCTTTGAAGTTCCAGCACCAGGTAAGCGTTCTGCAGGCTTCTCATTCAATGACCGTACCTTCTGGTGGAGGCAAGGCCACCCTGGTGGCTAATCTGACAACCGGCTTCAATAATGTTTTCGTGCAGCAAGAGCAAATATCTGTCGGAGACTATGCATTGGTTCCGTTATCTGATGCCCAGCGTAGCGGAATTGGCTTCCAGGGCAATCTTTTTGATATTGCTCCGGCCTCCCCCTCCACGATATTTAAGATACGTTCGAGGGGAAACGACCTCCTGGTTACGGGCACCGGGTTTTCCCCAGGTATGAGTGCCCTGTTCCCTGCCGGCTATAGCGGCCCGGGGGCATCATTGAAAGTCGCCTTTAAAGTAGCCGATTTGAATGCCCAGTATGATTTTGTTTTAAAACATTGGCAGGGAAAAAACAGCGGAGATATTGTTTTGACCTGTATGATCAATGGTAACAAAACGGTGATCAATGTCACAGAAAAGGAGGGTCAGGGTTCTTCCAATAATACCAGCCAGCTGGACCTCAGGAATCTGGACCTGAAATCAGCCAATTTTCACGATTACCTGTTGCCGGGATGGAATGAGATTTCGATCACTGTGGAGCCTGTCGTCAAAGCCATTGCTTCGGAATATGTGCTGCTGGCCCTGGCAATTGAAGGATAACTGATAAAAGCCTTACAAGAATAAACGTATGTGTCTGATTCGCAGCAAACGATCTAAAGCTGACAGTAAGGGCGGTCTGCCGCTTTTGAACCCGGATAAAAAGCCGGAACCAGGTGGCATGAAACGACTTCGGGACGAAAGCTCGGGGGATATGGGTCTTTCTCCCAAGACCGATAAAAAGCTGGCGTTAGACGCGGATGCTGCCCCTAAGGAATGGAGGCCCCGGTTAAAGCGTTCCAACAGCGTTGATCAATTAGGAAAACCATTGTCAATTGCAGATCGGAAAACGGCCAGCACTGCGCTAAAAAAAGCGGACATGAAGGACTTCGCCGTGGTGGCTGTTTATTCGCGTGAAGCCTTTGAAAATTTCGGGAAAAAATGGAAGCTGAAAATGGAGCCCGACACCCTGGATCTTGCTACTCCGGACTCAAAAAATGGGGTAACCGATATTGAAGTGAGGCAAATGCTTGGCAGGCAGTCAAAAACGCTGCTCGGAACCGATTTTCAGGCCCAGCCACGAGCCTTGCTCGAAAACAAAGCAAGCCCTCATGTAATTGCGGTAATTGAGGGTAAGCAAGAGCTGCCATCATTTTCTATTAAGGCCAAAGCAGGGGATAAGGTTGTAGACGTCGTTTATACCCGTACCGATTATTTCCAGGGAGAGAATGCATTAGGTCATAAGGATAATAAACAGAGCATGAGCTTCTATGTAAGGGAGGATATGAGAGACGTTTACAACATTTCTAAGGAGAAAGTTATGCATGGGGATGAAGAAATAACCACCGCCGGCGTGAATTTTAAAACCGAGAACGGCATTAAATACCGGACGCTTGTGGTTCATATACCCAATGAATTCCTCGGAAATAAGACAATGGAAGATGAGACGCATAGTAAGTTTCAAAAATACGCTGCGGACAAACGCGTGCAAGAAAAAGTTGTTGTTACGAGTTATTTAGGCGATACGAATTTTAAGTCACCTATGAGCACCTATTCGTCGCCATCGATGGGCGGCCATTTGTCAAGCGGCGGCACGTTGAACCCGAGAAGCAGCAGCGCAAAAAAACCAACCCATTTTATGCAGGATGTCCCATTAAGTGCAGGTGAAAAAGGTCACAGCTTATTGCAACCTTCGACGCTGAATTATGTGTTTATCAGTCCTGATGCCGATAATAGGGAGGCAACCGACCATCCGAGTATCATGCAATATGTTGCGCTCGACAGTGAATTAAAGGGCAGAAGTGCCTCAGGGCCCCTAAGGTTTTTGGATTTCGAATAGTCCAGAATGGCACATCTGAACCCCAAATGCTCCATGCCGCTGCCTTCGGTATTTTTCATGCCGCGAGCTACATGGTAGCCTGTGCAATAGCTTTCAGTGCATAGAAAAGACAATAAATCAGCAAGTGTTTGGAGTAAATATCTTGTAGTCGTTTTACTAAATTTGTTTTGCTCAAAAGGGTACGGTTACCGAACCAAACACCTGATTTGAGAAGCGTTGTTTTTATATTTTGAAGATCAAATAATTACAGAAAATAGTTGTTGCCCTGCCACCCCGACTGATACGAAATAGTTTTTATTATTCCGGCAAAGCCATAACCGGCGGAGAAAATCTTTCTCCGCCGGTCATTTGTATCTATATTATTTTAAGCACCAGTAGGGCTTTAATTATGCTAGACTACTTTGATCGGATTCTAAATTGTCTAAAGCTAAGTACTAATACGCAATTGAAAAGGCCGAGAAGTTCGCCTTTGTTTTATTGTCTGAAAATCATCAACCTTTAAATACCCCTTTAAGGGGTATTTATTGTTAACCCTTAAATCGTAAATTTATATCCTTGTAACTGGCAAATGCTGCTCAAATGAATACCCCCACCGGCAATGTATCCTACGTGTTTCCGACTGCCGAAATCAAAAGATATTTCTTTAATCTGACGTTGACATTATGTTTCATATGTTGTGCTTCTGATTTACATGCGCAGAAGTATGATTTCAGGCACTACGACCTGACCAACGGCCTGGCGCAATCGCAAGTTTTGGCAATCTGCCAGGATAAAGAAAAACAAATATGGCTCTCGACTTTAGGGGGTATCAATAGTTTTGATGGGAAAAAATTCAGCACTTATTCTATTGAAGACGGGCTTATGTCCAATTCTAATTTTGTTATCACCTGCGATCGGACGGGTAACATTTTGTGGGGCGGAAACTCCGGACTGACGGCCTTTACCAATAAAGGGATCGTAAATTATAAATTCAGAGATAAAATCAATGTCAGGACTATTTATAAACTGATAACTGACAAGAATAATGGCATATGGTCTGTAGCAGCTTCTAAGTTATTTAAATTGGTTGATAACCAGCTTGTTGTTCAGGATATTATCGCAAAGAAGGATTATGTGAGCTCATTGCAAACAGACAAACAAGGGAATTTATACGCCTCCCTATACCATTCCGGGATATATAAACTGGATAAGAGCGGCTGGAAGTTAATGATCAGAGTAAAAGATCAATATATTAAGGATTTTGTTTTTAGCGAGGGAATACCCGGAGCAGTCGTGTTTGTTTCAGATATGGGTTTATTTAAATGCGATAGCGCTCATATTGAAAGAATAAACTTCCCATCCTCTTTTTCTGAAACTAATGAGTTTACTTGCATAAGGCAGGACCATCATAAAAACCTGTGGATCGGAACAAATAAAGGCGCGTTCATGATCAGTGGCCAATCAGTCAAATATTTTAATGAGGATAACGGTTTTACCAACGAGCGGGTCTTTAGCATGTACTGTGATGAGGACGGTCGTATGTGGTTTGGTATAGATGGGGACGGGCTATACAGTTATGAAAATGATGATTTCATCATCTACGACAAAACACAGGGACTGAATAACGAAGCCGTGATGAGTCTGGCAAAAGACTCAAAAGGACAATTATACTGGGGCACCAATGGGGGCGGACTATGGTCGTTCACCAATCATAAGCTTAAACAGGAACTCGTTAAAGGTAAGGAATCATCTAAGCTGCGTGTGAATTGTTTGCTTAATGACAATAAAGACAATTTATGGGTAGGAACGGACAACCTGGGACTGTGGGTGAAGAAATATGGTAACCGGGATTATTCTCCAGTCTCGGTAAGCAATGGCCTGATATTTAATCACCTGGCCGAAGGTCGGTCAAATACTATCTGGATGGCAACGAGTTATGGTTGCTATTATCTTGAAGATGGACAGATGGTGCATGTGCCTTCGCTAAATCAGTATTCCTCTGCAGTATTGCCACAAGGTCCGGATTCTGTTTTTGTTGCCACATTAAATGGCGTTTTGTTAGTCAAAAACAAGCAATGGGATACTAAATTTGCATTGGATGCGGTGGCCGGTAAAAACATAATTACATTATATTCTCACGGGCCATTCATTTTATTGGGAACCAATGATTACGGGTTATATATCTGGAATACAAAAACCAATGCCATAAGTAATATTAATACAAAAAGTGGTTTATTATCCAACACGATCTACAGTATTGACATTATAAAAAATGCGTTATGGTTAGGAACCGGCAAGGGCATAAATAAGTTCAGGATCACCGATCATCGCCGGATGACGCTGACTAAGGAGAGTATTTTTAACCCAATAGTGGAGTGTAACCAGAATGCTATAATGCATACGGATACCAATATTTGGCTCGGCACAACGCGTGGCCTATTTGTATTCAAGACAAATAAGAATGAAAAAGATGTTCCTGTTCCTAATACAGTTATCCAAAGCGTTTGGCTGCCTGCAAAAATAAAGGACAGTATAAAGTACGCTTACCAACAAGGGTATAAACTGCCGGCAAATTTATCGCTGTCATCAGATAAAAGTCATATCGAGATAGAGTACCAGGCTATTGATTTTTCTGATGATCGTAATGTGCTGTATCAACATCAGCTGGAGGGCCTTGATAAAACTTACGGTAAAGCGGAACCCCGCGACTATGTGGAATATCCCAATTTACCGCCCGGGCAATATACTTTCAAAGTAAGAGCCGTTAATAGTGACGGTCTTTATAAAACTGCTGCTACTTTTTCATTTACTATAACACCGACATTTGTTCAAAGCGCGACTTTTAAAATATTGGTAATTGTTATTTTCCTATCGGCTGCTTATGGTATCTACCGTTATAAGATCTACCAAAATAACAGAAAGACCTTATATATTGAACAGTTAAAGCTCGAAGAACAAGCCTTTGTACGCAGGCAAACTGCGGAGGACTTTCACGACGATCTCGGAAATAAGCTCACCAGGATAAATCTTTTGTCGGAGCTTTTGGATAAAAAGATAACGAAAGATAAGGCCGACGAAAAGTTGCTGATACAGCATATCAGGAACAGTGTGGATGAGCTGTATTCGGGGACAAAGAATATTTTGTGGGCGCTAAATCCCGACAATGACAACCTTTATGATGTGTATGAACTGGTCATGAATTTTGGGAGAGAATTATTTAGCGGCTCCGATTTAGTGTACCAGGTTTCTGACAACGACCTGGCTTATAAAAGGATACGATTACCGTTGGGTATGGGCCGGAACATCATTTTGATCTGCAAAGAATTACTGCATAATATTTTACAACATGCCGGGGCAAAAACTGTAACACTTGCCATAGGGATAACGTCTTATAAACAGATTTGCATTACGATTTCCGATAATGGCCGTGGGTTCGATAAAGAGCACTTAGTACCAACAGGCAACGGACTTCGGAATATGCAAAACCGGGCTAAAAGGCTTAACGGGAAATTAGAGATCGAGTCTAATATCAACGTGGGCACTACCGGCCAGTTGACATTTCCAATTCCCGGATAAGATGCATGAACGTATACGCGTAGTTATTATTGAGGACGATAAGATTTTGCTTCAAACCTATAAGCAATTAATAGGGACGGAAGAGGGCGTAAACGTAGTTAACGGCTATACCTCTTTTGAACATGCTGAAAGGTATATCGCAAACGATCAGCCGGATGTTATTCTGATGGATATCCAATTACCCGGTATTAGTGGTATCGACGCGATCCCCCTTGTTAAGAAACAACTCCCCAGGACTCATGTGTTGATGTTGACAGTTTTTGAAAGCGAGGAGCAGATAATGCAGGCACTTGCCAACGGCGCATCGGGATACATTACTAAAGATTCTTCGTCGCAAAAAATAATTGATTCCCTATGGGAAGTGCGGGACGGTGGTGGTCCTATGAGTAAGAATATAGCCCGAATGGTGATCAGATCGTTCCAAAAAAATCAGGACTCACCGCTTTCTAAGCGCGAGACCGAAATCCTGCGAATGGTAGCTGACGGCAAAAAACGAAGCGAAATAGCGGAAGACCTATTTATAGAATTAGAGACCGTTAAAACCCATATCAAAAATATCTACGTCAAACTAGACGTGCACTCAAGGGCCAATGCCATTCAGGTTGCCCGAAAGAATAAGCTCATCTGAGCTTCTTTATAAAAACAAAAGTCAACTACCTCGCGTAATTGACTTCTGTAATTAACTATTAACTGACCAAATTTCTTAACGATAAGCGATCCGGTCACTACAAACATATATTAAAGTGCTCGTTGATGATGTGCGAAAATGTCCAAAGTGAACCATTCTATGCATTAATAACCAACTCGTTATAAAATCATGGGTTCTGTAGTCCCCACCAAACGTGCGTATAAATGGGAATAGTTCCCGGGTAATTCAAATTTGAGGTTAATTCCGTATTAGGATAAAGCATGCGCAATGGCATTTGTCCGGCGGCAATTGTAGTTGCTGCCGAAGGATTAAGTTTAGGATATCCTGTTCTCCTCCATTCGGTCCAGGCCTCAAAACCCTGGAAACCGCACATTGCATAATATTTCTGTGTAATAATGGCTTTAACCTTGGCGTTAACAGTGGCGGCAGCAGTTAGGGCCTGCAATCCGTCTGGCGCTGTAGCGATATAGGTTGTCGCGTCTCCCGCACCTGTAGCGTCAAAGCTAGCCTGTATCCCTTGTGTGTATAAACTGGCTGCATTACCAGCAGCCCACCCCCGTGCAACAGCCTCAGCCTGTAAAAAATAGCTTTCGGCGGCCGATAACAATTTAACCGGGGCTGTAGCAGAGGTAGGGTCATCTGCCTTGCCTCCAACTAACGGAGACGGCGTAGAAACTTTCTTATTGACATAGGACAGGTAGCTACCCTGCGGAATAGATACCAGAGAGTCGACGGGATTAACTTTATCGATAAACAGCGAATAAAACTTAGCCAAACGAGGATCATTATTTTGGGTAAAAGCATTTACAGCTGTTGAACTAGCCACCACGTTTTGAATTTTACCCAACGTTGGGCTGGCCGCTTCGTTATAAAATGGGTTCTCATTACCGCCTGTAGAGGTATAGGTAATCGATGCATCTTCCGTTAAGAATGTTGGATTGGTTTGATATAACGCGGCGATACCTGCTTTCGCGGTGTTTGGATCAATATTAGACAGCCGTAAATACGCTCTAAGCTCAAGGGTATTGGCAAAAGCTACCCACTTGGTCATATCACCCTGAAATATCATATCCTGCGTTCCGGGCGACACGGCGTTGGCATTCAATAAGGGCAATGCTTTTTTAATGTACATGAATATGCTATCATAAACTAATTGTTGAGCGTCATATTTAGGATTTTGATATACCGATGGTTGTAATGCCTGCGAAAGAGGCACATCTCCAAAAGCATCAGTTGCCAGCTGATAACTATAAGCTTTCATCAGATAGGCGATACCTTTAACATTTTCTAATCCTGCTTCATGGCTTTTTGTGATCAGGTCGGCATTTACCAATGCGACGCGGTATAAATTAAGCCAGGGGTTGTCAAAGTTGGTAGCTACCGGGGCATATTGATCAATAGACTTATATTGCGATGCAACTGGGCTTTGAGTCCAATATTGAGCCCACATATTGCCAAATACCTGGAAGGAATTTCCCACTACCTGGCTAATTGCTGCCTGTGTGGTAGGCAAAAGCAATGTAGGGTCGGCATGATCTGGGTTATTTGGATTTTGATTCACATCCAGGATCTTTTTACATCCCGAAAATCCAAATGCAGCAACAAGCACTATAAATAAGGCCCGTTTTAAATTTTTATATTTTCTTTTCATGATAAGAATTATTAGAATGAAGCTTTTAAAATGATACCATAGTTTCGAACTGATGGTGTTCCTGCAAAATCAAAACCTTGCTCGTTTCCGGCGCCACTTGAATTTACTTCCGGATCTACATAGGCATTGGATTTAGGTGTCCATAAAAACAGGTTGTTACCGAATACCCCAATGGTTAACGCACCAAACGGCAGACTTCTTAATTGTGTTTTATTAAAAGTATAAGATATACTGGCGCTGCGCAGCTTTACATAAGATGCGTCAACAATGTCCATACCTGGTGTGTTACTTATTACGCTTGTAAAATAATTATACACGGAGTAGGGCACAGTTGTATTTGGCACACTTTTGCCATTGGCATCCAGGTAAACCGAATTAGGGAACGGATTGCCGAATCGTGGGCCGCCGGTTTCAATTCCCGTCCCCACAAAATCTATAAGGGATTTAGTGTCGGAAAATAATACGCCGCCATGTTTAACATCGAATAATACATTTAAAGTAAAGCCTTTGTATTTTACGTTGGTCCCAAATGATGCTTGATATTTAGGCTGATATGAGCCTAAGTATTGGGCTGTTGTCGTAGGTATCGGTTGCCCTGTCGCTTGATTCACAATAGTTCTTCCTTGCGCATCTGTTTGGTTTGTTACCGCGTAAAATTCTCCATAAGGGTATCCCTTAGCTGCAACTATTCCCATGCCATTGAAACCTCCTATTACCACCTGCGAAACACCATTTGGCAGGGAAATCACATTACTTTTATTCTTGGTAAATGTTCCGAACAACTCCCAGGAAAAATCACTGGTTTTAATTGGAGTGCCGCGCATACTTAATTCCACGCCTTTATTCTGAATCTCTCCCGCATTTATCGTATTGAAGCCATATCCTGTTGAGTTAGGAATCGGAATGGATATGATTTGATTTTTCGAATCGTTAACGTAATAGCTGAAATCCATTGAAAGCCTGCTCTGTAAAAAAGCTAACTCTGTTCCAATTTCAAATGAGGTTGTCTGCTCGGGTTTAAGTGTTGCATTGCCAAGGACTCCTCCAACTTGCAATGCGGAAACATTGCCGAATGGAAATTTTGTATTGCCAAAAGATCCATTGATAGTGGTTGATCCATAAGTTGTCAGCAACTGGTACGGATTGGTATCACTACCTACCTGCGCTAAACTCGAACGCAGTTTACCGTAACTTAAGAAATTGGCAACGCTGGAATTTTTCAGCAATTCGCTGAATACAAACGAACCGCTAACGCTAGGATAAAAATAAGAGTAGTTATTTACAGGCAACGTTGAAGACCTGTCGTTTCTTAATGTGCCTTCTAAAAAGAGATAATCTTTAAACGAAAGGTTTAAATCAGCGTAAAAACCTACTAGTCTTTTTATTGAAATATTATCGGTAATTACGTTTACAGGTCCGTTACTATTATTAAGGTTGTACCAGCCGGGAACTACTAATCCGCCGCTGGTGTTGGTGCTTGTTAAGTTGGCGGTTGTAGATCGTTCCCTGTAATTATTACCCAACAATAGGGATGCGTTAAAGTCTTTACCAAACTTATGGGTCACGGTAACCATCAGATCGTGCACGACTTCGTTTACATTATATTGGTCTATTTCATAAGATCCATTATTTGTTTCCGAGAGCCACAGTCCGGCTCCTGATTCGTCAGCCGGCTCAAAATCATATTTGGGTGAAATTAGTTTTCTGCGGTCTGAGTACGAATCTACTCCTATGCGTTCTGCTATTGTTAACCAGTTAAGAGGCTTATAAGACAGATTAACATCGCCGGTAACACGGTTAACATTATCGAGATTGCTGAAATTTTGAAGTACCCAATAAGGATTTAAAACAAAGGCGCCATAAAAACCATAGGTATTAGTAACTGGATTATAACCATTGTATTTATTGTTCAGGTCTCCCATTTTATCGATAGGTATATCCCTTGGCGTTTGCATTAAAGCATTCCAAATACCGTTTGCATTCTGTCCATTGGAAGGCGTATTTGCCTGAATTTTATTGTAATTAAAATTAATACCAGCGGTAAAATTGTTTGCAAGCTTAGTTTTCCCGTTAAAATGCACCCCATATTTATCATAGGTATCGTGATTGCCAGGGTAGATACTATTGGAATTTAATGAGTTTAAGGATAAAAAGAAACTGCCGTTATCATTGCCCGATGCAATGCCGACATTATTATCAAGGGCAAAACCGGTTGAGAAGAAATCCTTTATATTGTTTGGCAGGGCCGAATACGGCTTCATTTGGTTAACGCCATCAATTTTCTGCCCCCACGGCTCTACTTGCCCGGTAAAAGGTGCTCCCCAACTAAAGTTATCGCTGGCGTCATCTATGCCTGTAACGTATCCGGCACTTGTAGCCGAACCTGACATATACCCCTGGCCATACTCATTTTGAAAAGTGGGTAATTTCAGTACTGACGAGAATGTGGCAGTAGAGTTAAGCGTTACCTCCAGTTTTTTTGCACGGTTTGCGCCCGATTTGGTAGTGATCATCAGCGCGCCATTGGATGCCCTTGAGCCATAAAGTGCCGCTGCGGCCGGGCCCTTTAGTACCGTTATAGATTCTATGTCATTTGGGTCGATATCATTGCCTCTGTTTCCGAAATCAACGGCTGTCAAACTGTTTGCGCCGCTTATAATACTTGAATTATCAATAGGGACACCATCAACAACCATTAACGCCTGGTTGTTACCAGTAATGGATGACCCGCCTCGAAGAACTATCCTGGTTGAGCTGCCCGGTGTATTTGAAGCCGACGTAATGTTTACACCGGCCACTCTGCCTGTCAATGAAGTAAGGACACTTGGATTTTCTCCTTGTGTTAACTCATTGTTGTTCACAGTGGGCGCGGAATATCCCAAAGTTCTTTTTTCCCTTCGTATGCCTTGAGAGGTTACAACAACCTCGCTGAGCCCCCTCGTTTCGGTGATAAGCACGACATTCAACACGCCCGATGCAGGAATGGATTGTTCTGTAGAAGTGAATCCAATGAAACTAAAAACAAGTATTGCATTTTGAGGAACTGTTATAGCGTACTGACCCGTTTTATCAGTTTGAGTTCCAATTTGGGTACCCTTTACCGTTACCGTTGCACCCGGAATTGGTAATCCATCTTCTTTCGAGGTTACTGTACCGGTAACCTTGCGATCTTGCGCATATGCTTTTGCTGCAAACAATAAAAGCAGAAGCAAACATTTTAGTATATTTTTTTTCATTTAGCCAATATTTTGAAATCTTAGATTTAATTATTCGATTTTGGACAGTCGCAAATGCCATAGGCATCCAGATATCCCATGAAGGGTTTTGTTAACCGTCCGATAGTAAAGCACGCAACTAACCATCTTCAAAGAATATTTTGGGCAGCCTGACTGATTCCCTGTTTCGTAAAAAAAGGAATAAGTCACAAACTGCATAGTTCAATCGGTCGCGTCGCATACGAATTATCAGTTAATTATACCCCATCATGTGAGAGCGTGATGAAGGGATTATAGATATTGCCTAAACCAATTGGGGGATACTTATGAAGGTGTGTTTTCACACTATCCATTAGTCAGGCTAATGCCTTGACTGCAATTTTAGTTATTGGCAGCCGGAGGGGATGTGCGGGAATCGCCACCCGATATGCGAAAACCGCCATTTTGATAATTTCAGCATATCAGGGTTAAAAAACGATTAACTCAGATGATGCAGATTGTCAAACGGGATTATTATAACTGCGCTCTTCTATCAATAAATATTGATTGCCGGACGGATCGTAAAACTCGGCGCCTAAACCCATCGGCAAATAGTGGGGTTCATTATGGAAGACAACGCCGGCCATTTTTAGGTTGTGGTAGTCGTTCAAACAATCATGCGTATTCACAATGATCCGACCTCTTCCAAATTCCTTGTCAGCGTCCATCAATATGACTATGAAAAGATCGGGGCTATTAGTTCTTATTAGTACACTTTCCTGGTCAGGCAAAAGGCTCTTCTTGCCGTAAAACTCAAAACCCATGTTTTCTACAAAGAAGGCTACCTGTTTTTCAATATCGTCGGTAAATACGGGTATGTATTTAATTTTCATAAATTATGGTGAAATGCTGAGGCTATTGGTTTGCTATGAGCAGCAATCAGAGAGAAGATCAGCCGGGCAAGAAAATTGCCCGCAACAATTTTAAATAATGTAAACAGAGCCCGATATGCGAAAATCACCATATTTGTGTGATTTTCGCATATCGGGAAGGCTATCTAGCTGATAACCTTTTAAAAGCTTAGTCTGTATTTCATCGGCGTTACTTGGAACCTGTCCTTAAAAAGCCGTATAAATGAACTGGGGCAATCGAACCCAACCATATTCACTATTTCATTTACAGGGTAGTCGGTGTTTTTTAGTAAGTCTTTGGCTCTTTGCAACCTGATCTGTACCAAAAATTGATGGGGCGTTTGATGAAAAGCCTGCCTGAACGTGCGCAGTAAATGGGTAACTGATAAGCATGCATATTCGGCAAGTTCGTCCAGACTGATATTCGTATTGTAATTGGAGTACAAATACTCTTTGGCCAGATTAAGCCTGCGGAGTATCTCGATTTTTGTGCTTTTGCTCAAAAAGTTAAGCCGCTGAGCCTTCTGAAATATCTCTTCATTAAATATCTGGAAATAGTTAATCAGGCAATGATGCAAATATTCGTTTATCAGCAACTCGTCTTGCAGGCCACGGCCGATATGATGTTTCAGGTGGTTTACATTAAAAAACAGATCGCCTTTGAAAGGATAGATCGTTTCGTCAAACTCATGTTCATACCGGTTGATGAACGGGTATGTATTTAAGTTCAGCAGAGTATCATCTTTAAGCCGCCAGCTATTTTTAAAATCCTGCAGAAATTTATCATCAAAGCTTATCCCGAAAGACTGTACCGGGATGGCGCTCTCTACTGTACTGGTATAATGCGTTCCCTTATTCAATATCAGGAACGAATCGGTATGAATGGAAAGCTGCCTCTTGCCAATGCTATATCGTTCGTTGCCGCTAAACACAAACCGGATACTGAAGTCAGAAGTGGTTTGTTGATTAAAATTATTGCGGGTACCGCTATAGATAACATTATTGTTCCTCAAGGTTCTTAAGTATTCCATTTCAGGTCAGGTCATTATAATTTCGCTCCTCAAGTAGTAAACAACGGTTACCGGATGGATCTGCAAATTCTGCCCTTAATCCCGTGGGGGTATATTGCGGTTCATTATAAAACTGAATTCCGGCCAATTTCAAGTGGTGATAGTCATTCAGGCAATCATCTGTACTGACTACGATATTGCATCTTCTGTTGCCGTAGCCGTAATCTTTTGCGATCAGCATGAAAATATCAGGACTTGTAGTTTGCATGACGACACACTCCCGGGAGGTGAGTAGGTTTTTCTTATCACATACTTCGAAACCGAGGTTGTCTGTGAAAAATTTTACCTGGCGTTCCAGGTCGTCGGTAAATATGGGTATGTATTTTATTTTCATAGTAAATTCACTGTAATAGTCGGTTATTGGTATCCGGTAACGCAGTATCAGCAGGTACGTATGTGTTAACCGGTAATGGTGAGAGATCAGTTAATACCAAAAGAATAACCAAAGATAACAAGGCAAAATGGGGGCCGTATACCCCCAATTGGGTGAATTTTCTATGAAATCCTATTATTTTACAGGGATAAAGAGTTTTTGGCGAAGAAAGTCACCCCGTTTTAAGGGGTGACTTGATTTGAAAGAGTTTAATTGATCCGTTAATTGTTTGCAATTACTTTCGGAGCGTCCATTCCAGGTTCTTTATCGTTAAATATTTTATAGACCTGGGCGATTTGCCACTCTTTATCATTTTTTTCGAGTACGAGGAAGTTTTGCTGTACACAATTGTCATAGCGAAAATCAACGCGCACCATAACCAGTGCGCTGCTTTTGGCAACTACTTCGTAGCTACATTCGCAATTTTGTTTAATGCCGCCTCCTTGTTTCATAGCATCAACAATATCTGGTTTAGTTTGAACAATGACTTTTTCTGCCCTTGGGATCTTAAACGTGGCGCCATCGTTCATTATTTTTCTCAATTTTTTATAGTCGCCGTTCATGTGGCTGGCGATATACTCCTTTACAACCTTATCGTAGTCGCTGGCGATTGGCCCGGAATATGCTGAAATGCTGAAGGCTGCCAATATCCCTATCAGACATGCCTTTAAAATTGTGATCTTCATTTTTTTAATCGTTTATTCAAATTTCAGCAGTGTACATCAGAGATAATGTGCTTATTAAACCATTAAATGTGCATGAATGACCATTTTAGATGGATTTGAAACTAAAGCCCGTAGTGTTTCCAGCGTCAAAATTCAGAAAATGCTTTCGAGAAGGTTAAATAGTTGTCGATAGAACTCTCATGTTTTTCGACAGGTGGTTCGTTTTTAGTCCGATTGGGACTACAGAATCCTCAGAAGATTAGGTGGTTACGATAAAAAGTGACTGCATTTTTTGTTTTTTACGTTAAAACAATGTTTAAGCAAAGCTAATTCCGATGCCCTGCCACCCTGGCGATGAAAACAAAAGCGCTGACGAAAGTCAGGCTCTTTCTTTTTTGTCTCCGTCTACTATGGATGCTACGACTTATTAAAAAAGCGTTCTTATATTTTATTGATAACTTAGTGTGTAATTATGTTATTGTGTAATTATGGATGCCATTTCAAGTTTTATTCTTAACGGGATGAGTCCGCAATTAATAGTGGCGGATATAAAACGTTCCATTAAATTCTATACTATAAAACTGGGCTTTTCACTTGAGTTTAATTATGAAGACTTCTATGCCGGTGTTTCTAAAGATGGCTATACCATTCATCTCAAGTTGGGCAAACCTTCGGCTGAGGAACGGAAAAATAGAAGAGACAATGAACACCTTGATCTGGTTTTCTCGGTAGATAATATTGAAGCTTTGTATAAGGAGATATCGGTCAACGCTATCGAAATCATACAGTCATTGAGAAGCATGCCTTATGGCAAGGAATTTTATATAGCTGACCCTGATGGTTATATCATTGGCTTCTTAGAATAAACGAAGCGAACGCTATATTTGCCCCGATTATGGCAGCATCTTTCGACGAAATCAATACCAAACTTGAAAAGTTAACCGAACTTAGCCGGGGCTATAAAGCATACCTGTATGATTGCGACGGCACGCTTGCCGATAATATGGGCGCACATAAGGAAACCTACATACAGGTTGCTGCCGGTAAAGGCCATAAGATTGAAGGAGATATTATTGATGAACTTGCCGGCTGGCCGGTGATTAAGGTGATTGAGGAGATCAATAAAAGGTATGACACCTCGTTCGATCCCCAGGAGTTTGTGGATCGGAAGTACAAACTATTCCTGGATCATTATATTGAAAACACGCTTCCGGTAGTCCATGTGGTAGAGCATCTGAAAACCCATGCGCAAAAAGTGAAAATCGGCGTTGTTTCGGGTAGCAAACGCGCGGCGGTTGATAAAACACTGAAAGTGCTTGGCATATACGATCTGGTTGAGGTAATGGTATGTGCTGGTGAAACAGAACATGGCAAACCTCATCCTGCCCCTTTTTTGAAGGCTGCGGAGTTGCTTCAAGTTAAGCCTGAAGAATGCTTTGTGTTTGAAGATGGCCAAGCAGGAACCGTTGCTGCCGAGGCGGCCGGAATGAAATGGGTGAGGGTGGACAAATTGTAATTTACTCTAATACGCTTCTGAAAGCATCCAGGTACTTTTCAATATAAAACTGCTTTGAGGCAGATGTATATTGCATGATAAATCTTGGATGCTCCAGCGCCATAATTTTTCCAAAGAATTTGTACTCATTATTCAGCTTTTTTAGGAATTTTTCGTTTTTACCCGTTCCAAAACAAAAACAGGTATCAGTTTTAATGCCTAAATCGATCTGCTTACGTATATTTTCCATCATGAAAGGAAAAACGGCATCAGTCAATTGTTTGCTGTCGTAATAATTATAATTGGTTTCCTTGCCTTTTTCATCTATTGATGTGAACCCAAGCGGGCAAGGCGAGTTGATATAAAAGTCTTTATAGAAAGCCTCAGGACCGCCGTAAGCGTCGATCATTTCATAAATAAATACGGACGACGGTTCATGCGATATTTTGCCTGTATATTGTATATGGCATTCGCTAACCAATCTTTTGGGATCCGTAAACGGAATGCCTGTTAAACCGCCGCCAAATCTGCCCGGGTTTATACCAAGTATAATATGCCTTTGATGGTTATCGTTATAATATTTATGGTAAAATGCTTCAACGATCCCCATCACATTGTCGTATTCCCTAAAAGGGTTCATGATGCGGATGCCGTTTGGCAGCGGACTGCCTGTATAGATTAATTCCCCATTGAATTGGATAACCCGATCAGCGAAATTCATGCGGTCAATTTACCAATTGCTTTTTAAATTGGTTTGGACTCAAACCGGTTTCCTTTTTGAATAACCTCGAAAAATAGGGCAGATTCTCAAAACCAAGCAGATAAGCAATTTCCGAAACGTTTTGATGTTCACCTTTTAAAAGGTTTTTTGCTTCGTTTACCAGGAAAATATGGATCAGCTCGATAGCAGTTTTTCCGGTTTCCTGTTTTAATAAGTCACTTAAATATCTGGCAGATAAATTCAATTGAGAAGCCATTGCATTTACGGTAGGCAGACCCTTGGTTTGCAACAAGCCTTTGCTGAAATAGGCAGATAGTGCATGGTTGAACTTGGAAACAGTTTTGCCTGATAATTCGGCACGGTTAATGAACTGGCGCTTATAAAACCGCTGTGAGTATTTCAATATCGAATCAAGATGGGTAAGCATAATATCACGACTATACTCGTCAGTATTGCTTTTGTATTCCGCCTCAATTTTGCTGTAAAGATCCCATATAATCTCTTCTTCTCGTGGCGAAAGATGCAATGCCTCGTTGGTTTCATAATCAAAGAAGCTATATTTCTGTATTTCGTCATGGAGTATGGAACCATTCAGGAAATCCTCATGAATAAGTATAAGAAATCCATCTTCCTCAAATTCAAGATTTTTAAACTCAACCACCTGGCGTGGTTTGATGAATATCATTGAGCCGTTTTCATGGTCATACTTTGTGCGTCCATATAAGATCACGCCGGAGATAATCTTCTTTAATCCGATGATGTAGAAATCGGTCGTAAATTCCCGATTACCCAAAGGGCAGGACACATTGCACCGGTGCAGGCCAATAAGGGGATGTTCAGGCGGAGCAAAACCGTTTGCCCGACTCATATCACTTAATGTTTTGTAGTGTTTCATAATGATCTGATAAAAACAAATCTACGCTGAATATCAGCGCAGATGTGTCAGTTAGAAAACATTATTTATTAATCATTAGTGTCCATGTGCCGCAGCAGCTACTTCATTCCATTGATCCCATTCGGCAAAACGGCCATCGTAAACCTGTTTAACCCATGGATAAGCTACTTTTCCAAGAAATAAGCGCAGCGGGGGATTTTCGCTATCTACCAGTTTTAACACAGCATCGGTAGTGGCCTCAGGTTTGCCAAAAATATCATCCGTTAGTCCTGCCTGGAAATCGGCTCTAACTTTATCATATTCTGGCATGCTTTCAGTATGGAAAGCTGATGCACCGGCCCAATCAGTGCTAAAACCATTTGGTTCTATCAGGCTTACTTTAATACCAAAGCCTTTGACCTCAGCTGCTAATGTTTCGCTTAAGCCCTCAACTGCAAATTTTGATGCATTATAAAGGCCTAATACAGGCAAAGCAACCAAGCCCAAAACGCTCGACAACTGAATAATATGTCCGTGACCTTGGTCGCGCATTACCGGTATTGCGGCTTGTGAAAGCCATAATAAGCCAAAGAAGTTAGTTTCTATCTGATCACGGGCTTCTTTTTCGCTGGTTTCCTCGATGCTGCCAAACAAACCGTAACCGGCATTGTTGATCAAGACGTCAATACTACCGAAATGATCTTTAGCCTTCTTGATGGCTGCAAAATCAGCTTTACGGTCATTTACATCCAGTTGTATAGGCAATATGTTATCGCCATATTGGTTTATTAAATCATTTAAGGTACTTAAGTCTCGTGCAGTAGCAACTACTTTGTCACCTCTTTTTAAAAATGCTTCTGCCCAGATTTTACCAAATCCACGTGAAGCGCCTGATATAAAAATTGTCTTTGCCATTGTTTTTATCTTTTATTTGATAAGCCAAAGTTAGATGGCTGATTGCAGACCGATTTATACAGAAGTAGGGAAGAATGATACATTTTTACATGACCACAAGTAGTTGATTAACAAAAATACTCTTGATATCTATTGCGTAACAATATTATAGCTTCTAATCTTATTATAATACGTTAACAGAATTGTTACCTGAATCAATATATGTTTTTGCCATTTTTGCAAAACACATCTGGCCTGTGATGGTATTAGTGATATTGTAACTAATCTTTTGATTATTATAATATTATTACTTATACCAATACATATTTTATGAGACAATATTCTATAAAGTAGCCAGTGGGTTTTTAATATGAAAGAGGTCATTTTCAACATGAGCCGTACCCGATTGCTATTATTTACTTTGCTTTTATCTTTTGCCGCGATTGTATCCAATGCGCAAAAGAATAAGCCCGCTACTATAACCCCGCCAGTAACCGTTCCGGATACAAGCAAAAACAGTTTATTAATGCCGGTTGTAGTTAGGGATAGCGCCGGTACCGGTGCGGAATCCTTAACACTAAGACAGTGTATAGATTATGCTATGCAGCATCAACCGGGCGTGAACAAAGCGTTGATCAATGTTGATATTGCGAGAACTACCAACGCTATCAATCTATCAGGATGGTTGCCACAGGTTAATGCCCAGGGGACGTTGAATCATTATATTCAAACCTCATCCAGCGGGTCATCCTCAGCTATAAGCAGCTCGGGTAGTTCGGTTAACCGGAATACATTTATCCCTGGAGTTTCAGTTTCACAAGCATTATTTAGTCCTAACCTGATGTATGCTGCAAGGAGTGCCAACCTATACATAAAACAGGCACAACAAGTTACCGATAGCACCAAGATATTCCTGGTTTCGGCAGTGAGCAAGTCATTTTATAATGTGCTTTTGACACTCGAACAGATCAACGTATTGAAGGAAGATACGGCACGTTTGGGCAAGAGTGTCCGGGATGCATACCATCAATATAAAGGTGGTATAGTAGATGAGACCGACTATGAAGAAGCTACGATCACCCTAAACAACTCAATGGCACAACTGAAACAAGCCAATGAGAATGTCGTACCCCAATATGCTATGCTGAAGCAGGTAATGGGTTATCCGCCCGAGAAGCAATTCAATGTAAGTTTCGATACCACCGAAATGGAACAAAATATCCATATAGATACTTTGCAGCAATTACAGTACGAAAAACGGATTGAGTATCAGCAGGTAAAAACTGCGCATGATTTGCAGGATGAGACTGTACATTATTATAAGTATTCATTCCTGCCTACGCTTTCGGCATTTTATAATTATAACCTGGCTTATGCGAATAATCAATTCTCAGATCTGTTCAATAAATCCTACCCAAATCAGCTGGTAGGCGTATCTTTTAGCATTCCGATTTTTACTGGGTTTTATCGCACTAACAACCTGAAAAAAGCTCGGTTGGAACAGAAGATAATCGATTGGAATACGGTTGATCTGAAATCGCAGATATACAAGGAATATGCCACTGCTTTGGGCAATTATAAGGGCAATTTCTATAACCTACAGTTATTGCAGAAGAATGTAAATATGGCTAAGCGAGTTTATTTTGTAGTGACTCTTCAATATAAACAGGGCATAGTTCCATACCTGAATGTGATCACCGCCGAATCGAATTTAATATCATCAGAAATAAGTTATTTAAATGCTTTGTTCCAGGTATTGTCTAATAAGATCGACCTTCAAAAAGCAATGGGAAATATTACATATTAATGCGTTACAACCAACCCCTCTCCATGAATAGAGTATTGTTAAATACGATTCTTATAAGCTGCCTTATTATGGGCGCTTGTAAAAAGAAACAACCTCCGCAAAACAATGTGGTGCCGGTTAATTTGTATAAGGTAAAGCAACAACAGGTTTTATATTACGATAAATATCCTTCAACCATCCAGGCTTTGAGCCAGGTAAATCTGTTGCCGCAGATAACCGGTGCTATTACCGCAATATATTTTAAGGAAGGTACCCATATAAGCAAAGGTGAGAAGTTGTATGAGATAGACAGGCGCATTTACGAAGCTGCTTATGATCAGGCAGTGGCTAATTTGAAAGTATCGCAAGGTAACCTGGTACAAGCACAACAAGACGCCGATCGTTACGAGTACCTGAATAAATACAATGCTGTTGCCAAGCAGCAGTATGATCATGCGATCATTTCACTGAATAATGCAAAAAACACGGTTAAGGCGTCTGAACAGGCCGTTAAGTCGGCAAAAACCAACCTGAATTATGCCATAGTATATGCGCCGTTTGATGGAACAATTGGCTTCAGTATGGTGAAGCTGGGTGATGTGGTGAATCCGGGAACAACAGTTTTAAATACCATATCAACGGACGATCCTATTGCTGTAGATTTTATTGTTAACGAAAAACAACTGCCACATTTTGAAGAATTACAGCTGGGGAAAAAGAACCTGCCTGACTCATTGTTTACCTTGTTGTTGGCTGATAACTCGCTTTATAACGGAGTTGGCAAAATATCGGTTATCGACCGTGCCGTTGACGCGCAGACCGGTTCGATCCGTGTGCGTTTGGTATTCCCGAACCCTAAAAAAATGCTGAGAGTTGGTATGAGTTGCGTGGTGCGTGTGCATAACCAGGATACACAACCACAGTTAGTATTACCAAACAAAGCAGTCGTAGAGCAGATGGGCGAGTACTTTGTATATGTTGCAAAAGACTCGGTCATCAACCCAACTCATTCAACTGCCGATACGGCAACTAAGCCTAAACTGATAGCTGCGCAGAAAAAAGTGCAGATAGGGCAGGTGATAGGGCCTAATATTGTGATCAAATCAGGTATTAATGAGGGCGATCGGGTAGTGGTAGATGGCGTACAGACACTACACGACGGATCGAAAATAACTACAGCTAATAAAGTAGCACCTTCGGCAGGGGGACGCCGCGGATAATGAACACAGCCTTCCGGGTTTAGAAGAAATAAGATATGATTGCTAATACCTTTATAAAAAGGCCCGTAACCGCGATAGTAATATCTATTGTTCTGGTAATTACCGGTACGGTATGTATTTTACTTCTGCCTATAGACCAATACCCTGATATTACCCCGCCTATAGTGCAGATAAACGGCCAGTTCACCGGTGCCGATGCACAGACTGTAGAACAGACAGTTGCTACGCCTATTGAGGAGCAGGTGAACGGTACGCCGGGTATGGAGTATATGCAAAGCAATAGCACAAATAATGGGCTAATGCAAATGAACGTCACGTTCAAAATAGGTACCAATATCGATGTTGCCGCCCTTGATGTACAGAACCGTTTGAGCATTGCTACACCATTGCTGCCATCAGTAGTAAGTCGTTTGGGTTTAACTGTTCGTGCGGTGAACCCGAGTATGTTGATGATGGTGGCGATATATGCACCGAAAGGGACGCACAATATTACCTTTCTTGATAACTACACCAATATATTTATACAAGATGCCTTGTCGCGTGTACCGGGTGTAGGTAATATCAGTCGTTTTACCGATGATTTCAGTATGCGTATCTGGATGAACCCGGAGAAGATGGCTTCTTATGGATTGACACCATCAGATGTAATAACTGCGCTTAATGCACAAAACGTGCAGGTGGCTGCAGGTACGGCGGGTGTGCCGCCACAATCCTCCAGCCAGACTTATGAGTTAGGCATATTGGTAAACGGTCGTTTGAGTAAGGTATCTGAGTTTGAAAATATCGTTGTAAAAACCCTTCCAAGCACAGGTGCTTTGGTTTACATGAAGGACGTGGCCAGGGTTGAGCTGGGAAAATTCACCTTCTCCAGCAACTCATTTGTTGATGGTAAAAGAGCATCTTACCTGCAAATTTACCAGGCGCCAGGCAGTAATGCTTTGGAAACTGCTAAAGGCATTTATGCCGAACTGGCTAAGTTGAGACAAACTTTCCCGGCCGATGTAGAATACAGTGTACCATTTGAGTCAGTTACGGTGGTAAAAGTCTCCATGAGCGATGTGGTGGGAACTTTATTAAAAACACTCGGCCTTGTAGCGGTTGTCGTGTTCCTGTTTCTGCAAAGCTTCCGGTCTACATTAATCCCAGTGTTGGCTATTCCTGTATCGATTTTCGGTACATTCTGCTTCTTTATCCCGTTAGGATTTACCATCAATACGCTTACCATGTTCGGCTTTGTGCTGGCCATTGGTATAGTAGTGGATGATGCCATCATTGTGGTGGAGGCGGTGCAGCATTATATCGACCATGATAAAATGTCGGCAAAAGAGGCAACTTATCAGGCTATGAAGGATATTTCTGCGCCAGTAGTAGCTATTGCGTTGATCCTGGCTGCGGTATTTGTACCGGTGGGCTTTATTCCTGGTATCGTGGGCCGTTTGTATCAGCAGTTTGCTATAACGATTGCAATATCGGTGATGATCTCGGCTTTCATTGCACTGTCCTTAACTCCTGCGCTTTGCTCTTTATTATTAAAACCAACAGACGAAAGCAAAAAGAATAAAGGCCTGAATAAATGGTTTACCAAATTCAATGCCTGGTTTGATAGAATTACGGACAGGTACACCGAAGGTGTAAAGAAAAGTATATCGGGTGCAAGGTATATCGTTATCCTGCTATTGGTGGTTTGTGTCGGGGCATATTTTATGTTTGAGCAGAAACCAACCGGATTTATCCCTTCGGAAGACGATGGCAACCTATATGTTACTTACCAGTTACCACCAGCATCGTCAACTGCGCAGTCTGTTGATGTAATGAAAAAACTGATGCAGGTGGTTTCTGCCACACCCGGAGTAGCTCATTATGCGGCATTATCTGGTTTAAACGTAGTTACAAATGCCAGCAACTCCAATAATGGTACTATTTATTGTCAATTAGCACCATGGGATGATCGTAGTTCATCGGATCAGCAAGTGCCTGGTATAATCAAAGTATTGCAAAAACGTATTGAGGATGCGGGCATACGCAATGCTAATGTGGAAGTAATCCAGCCTTCCCCCTTACCAGGTGTCGGGTCAACCGTTGGTTTCAGTATACAGATCGAGCAAAGAAGTACCACTGATAATTTGCAGCAGTTTGAGGATGTGGTAAATAAGTTTATTAATGAGGCGAATAAGAATCCGGCTATAACTAAAGCATTCAGCTTCTTTTCATCGCATACGCCAAACTATGCCCTGACGGTAGATCGTGAGAAATGTGAAAAGCTGGGCATTAATGTGTCGGATGTGTTTACTACTATACAGGCCTATATGGGCAGTTTGTATATCAATGACTTTACTACTTATAACCGCACTTTCCACGTAGTGGTTCAGGCGGATACAGCATATCGTACATTGATATCGGATATGAACAAATATTATGTGCGCAATTCAGCCGGGCAAATGGTGCCACTGGGCACAGTAATAAGTTATAAGCCGACTGAAGCATCGCCTTTGATATCACACTTTAACATATTCAGAACAGCAGAAATCGATGGCTCGGCTGCCGAAGGGCATAGTAATGCCGAGGCCCTTGATGCTTTAAAGGAAGTCGCTAAAAAAGTGCTGCCCGAGGGCTATACCTATGAGTTTTCGGGGATGAGCTATGAGGAAATAAAAGCAGGTTCGACAACGGTTTACATATTCCTGTTCTCAATAACCTTTGTATTCCTGTTCCTGGCAGCGTTGTACGAGAGCTGGTCAGTTCCGTTTTCGGTGTTACTGGCTGTGCCGGTGGGAGCGTTCGGAGCGATACTGGCCTTATTCCTGGTACCGGATCTGACGGATAACGTATACGCTCAAATCGGTTTGATCACACTGATCGGACTGGCTGCCAAAAATGCCATTCTGATTGTTGAATTTGCCAAGGTAAGGGTAGATTTAGGAGAAGAGCTGATCAAATCGACCTTAGAAGCGGTAAGATTACGCTTAAGGCCAATCATCATGACTTCGCTGGCATTTATACTCGGTGTGTTGCCGCTTGTCTTTGCGACAGGTGCCGGTGCTGTAGCCAGACGCACAATAGGTATGACCGTATTGGGTGGGATGGTTGCAGCGTCAACGCTGGCTATATTTATTGTACCGGTATTGTTTGTGCTGATCACCAGGGTATCTTATGGTAAAGAGAAACTAGCCTGGTTGCAGGAGCACAGGGAAAACCTCGTAGAAAAAGCCAAAAAGGTTGAGGCTCAAAATATAGACCCTGAATTGGAATATGAGATTCAAAAATCACGTGACCTGAGCAGAGCAGACTAAAGATGATTGCCAATACATTTATAAAGAGACCGGTAACTGCCATCGTGATATCCATCGTATTGGTAATATCAGGTGTTATCTGTATGCTTAATCTTGCCGTCGATCAATATCCGAATATCTCTCCTCCGAGTGTTTCTATCAATGGTTCATATACAGGTGCAGATGCAGAAACAGTGGAGCAGACTGTTACCATTCCGGTAGAGGAGCAGGTAAACGGTACGCCGGGCATGGAATACATGCAAAGTACGAATACCAATAGCGGTGGGGTAGGTATCCGGGTGACTTTTAATGTAGGTACCAATGTCCAGATCGCTGCACTCAATGTGCAGAATCGGGTAGGGATTGCCAAACCCATTCTACCTGCTGTAGTAAGTAAACTGGGGTTGACGGTACGAGCAAGTAACCCCGATCAGTTGATGCTGATCACCATATATTCACCTAAAAAAACACATAATATTACCTTCCTGGATAACTACACCAATACCTTTATACAAGATGCAATATTGCGCGTGCCCGGCGTAGGTGACGTCACTGCACGTACCGATGCTTTTAGTATGCGTATTTGGATGAATCCTGAAAGGATGGCATCCTATGGTATTACTACAGGGGATGTCACTGCTGCATTAAACGCACAAAATGTGTATGTAGCTGCCGGTTCTGTTGGTTCCCCGCCGCAAAACCCTTCGCAGGCATTTGAAAAAGGTATTTTGGTAAACGGAATGCTGAATAAAGCATCCGAGTATGAGAAAATTGTTGTAAAGACAATCCCTGCAACACATCAACTAGTTTACCTGAAAGATATTGCAAGGGTAGAACTGGGGAAGTTTACTTTCTCCAGTAATGCATTTACTGATGGCAACAGATGTTCTACCATCTCGGTTTATCAATCGCCGGGAAGCAACGCGTTACAAACGGCTGAGAATGTTTATGCTGAACTAGCCAGGCTTAAAAAGTCGTTTCCAAGTGATGTGGATTACATTGTGCCGTTTGAATCGGTAACAATCATTAAGGTATCCATGCAAGAGGTAATAGGGACACTATTAAAAGCGCTTGCTTTGGTGGCAATCGTAGTGTTCCTTTTCCTGCAAAACTGGCGTTCAACTATTATTCCCATTTGCGCCATACCGGTGTCCATAATGGGCACTTTCTGCTTCTTTATTCCCTTAGGGTTCACTATCAATACGCTTACCATGTTCGGCTTTGTGCTGGCCATTGGTATTGTGGTAGATGATGCCATCATCGTCGTCGAGGCTGTGCAGCATTATATTGACGAGCAACATATGTCGCCGAAAGAGGCTACCTATAATGCCATGAAAGAGATATCAGCTCCTGTCGTGGCAATTGCACTTATTTTGGCCTCTGTGTTCGTGCCAGTTGGTTTTATACCGGGCATCGTGGGGCGATTATACCAGCAGTTTGCTATAACTATAGCTATTTCGGTAATCATCTCGGCGTTTACTGCATTGTCGCTTACACCGGCTCTTTGTACCTTATTATTAAGACCAAGCCACATTGCCAAAGCATCATCCAATTGGCTGGATAAATTCTTCTATTACTTCAATACTGGCTTTGAAAAGCTGACACATAAATACTCCAACGGGGTGAAACGCAGTATTAAGAATGCACGGTATGTTGTGGTAATACTGGTATGTATTTGTGTGGGTACCTATTTGTTATTTAAGGCAAAACCATCGGGCTTTGTGCCATCTGAAGATGGCGGGCGGCTCTTTGTGACCTTTCAGTTACCAGATGCGTCAGCGACCACCCAATCGGTAAAGGTGATGGAGAAGCTAATGAAAATAGTAGGTTCTACGCCGGGTATTTTACATTACACGGCTGTATCGGGTTTTAATATTTTAAACGGTGGTGCCAATTCGAACGCCGGCTCCATGTTTTGTATGCTAAAACCCTGGGATGAGCGTACTACGCCGCAAACGCAGGTTCAGGGCATTACAGACAATATCAAAAAACGCATAGCTAAAGCTGGAATCAAAAATGCAAGTGTAGTAGTGATACAGCCGCCGCCAATAAGAGGTATTGGATTGGCCGCAGGCTTTAGTATGCAGATAGAGCAGGGCAACTCTACCGATGATATTCATCAATTTGAAAAAGCAGTGCAAAAATTTGTTGCCCAGGCTCACAAAATACCGGCCATTTCCACTGCATTTAGCTATTTTTCTGCACATACGCCAAGTTACGAGTTGACGGTAGATCGCGAAAAATGCGAGAAACTCGGTGTAAATATCTCTGATGTCTTTAGCACGATGCAGGCTTATATGGGTAGCCTTTTTGTTAATAATTTTACTTTATATAACCGCACATATCATGTTGTTGTGCAGGCTGATACAAATTACAGATCGCTGGTGTCAAGTATGGATAAGTATTATGTCCGCAACTCTGCAGGACAGATGTTGCCGTTAAGCACTTTAATCCATTATAAACCGACAATTGCACCACCACTGATATCACACTTTAATATATTTCGTTCTGCTGAAGTAGATGGTTCCATCCCCGAAGGATATAGTAGCGGGCAGTCTCTTGATGCCTTAAGAGCATTGGCCAAAACAGCTTTACCGCGCGGATACACATATGAGTTTTCAGGTTTAAGTTACGAAGAAATAAAGGCTGGATCGATTACTGTCTACATCTTCCTGTTTAGTATCATTTTCGTATTCCTTTTCCTTGCTGCATTGTATGAGTGCTGGTCGGTGCCATTTTCAGTGATGCTGGCTGTACCGATAAGCGCTTTTGGGGCAATAGTTGCACTTACTTGTTTACCTAGCATTACCAATAATGTCTATGCGCAAATCGGCTTAATTACTCTAATCGGTTTGTCGGCCAAAAATGCGATACTGATCGTAGAGTTTGCCAAAATACGCGTCGACCGTGGTGAAGAATTGCTCAAATCTACTATTGATGCAGTACGCCTGCGTTTAAGACCGATCATCATGACATCAATGGCATTTATCCTGGGGGTTTTGCCACTGGCGTTGGCAACTGGCGCAGGGGCAGCATCAAGAAATACGATAGGATGGACCGTATTAGGCGGAATGGTGGCATCATCAACTATATCGATATTTATAGTGCCGGTTCTTTTTGTGTTGTTTACCCGTTTCTCGTATGGAAAGAAACAATTACAATGGCTGAAAGACCACCATGAAGAATTGATGGAAAAAGCCAGGAAAGTGGAAGCGCAAAACATCGACCCGGAACTGGAATACGATATTGCCATGGCTCATGCCGAAAATAAAGCCAGCAGAGCTGAGCAGGAGAAAAATAAGGGAAAGGATAGTTAGTCTTTTGTCTTTGGTACTGGAATAATATCAATCAGCCAAATGCTCAATGCAGATATGATTACTGAAGGGAAAATCAACCCGAATAACTCAAAAAGATTGTGCGTATAAATATCTCCGCTGAATAACAAATAATAAAACAATACCGGAAAAGTCAATGGGAATGCAAATAAGAAAATTATTGCTTTTTTTTTATTTTCTGCAATATTCAAGTTGATAGCGATCAGGGTTGTTAATGCTATCGTGATGAAATAAGCTACTGAGAGGCTTAGCTGAAAATTGTACCTCTCGACAACATCCAAAGCGGTTTTTATGGGAGATATTGGTATAAAATCTTTGGTGATGATCCATAACAATACTGATATCGGAGTAGAGAACAAAAAGGTAAATAACCATACAGTCAATCCATAAATGACAGCATCTTTTATGGATTGTAACATTGGCCTTGTGGACTTAACGCCTGATGAATTAAAAGGGTACAGCCAAATAAACGAAATTGTACTAATAGCGTAAGCCAATGCTAAAAGGTGACCACCACCATAATTTTGCAAAGCACTTATAGTGTTTATCATTATAAGGGCGGCAAAGGTCATGATGAAAGTTGTGACGGATAAATTGCGCCTGATAAATGTCGGGTTGCCCGCCAATAATAAAGTTGCAAATAGCCCTAAAACCACCCAAACGGACATCAGAAATGCATACGGGACAGCGAAAGCTGTAATAATCCAGTCAGAGAAAGCGGGGAAATGAAAACCTGCAAATAGGAGGAGCAAAAGGATATAAATGACAGGAGTAAACAATAAACCGGAAAGCCAGACTTTGATAGTGTACCTAATTTCCTGCATTTAATGATATTTTCACGGCTAAGATAATGTTTTAGCTGTAATGGCGGGTTAGTTCAGGTTTTTGCGGTATTCGTTGGGTGTGATGCCTTCTACTCGCTTAAACAGTTTAAAAAAGTAGCTCAGGTTATTAATACCTACCGAATAACATGCCTGGCTGATCGTAACATTCATGTCTTTTAACAGTTTTTTGGCTGTTTTTATCCGTTCCTGGATGATAAAATCAACCGGACTTATACCAAATTCCCGCTTAAAGCACCTGAAGAATGTCGGTTTACTCATATAAGACAAGTCGCTGAGTTTATCAATAGTGATCTCTTCGTGGATATGAGCCTTAATATATTCTACTGCAAAGGCAAATCGATTGGTAGTGGTATGCTTACGATAATTCTCAAGTATCAGCGTCCGTGCCTGCGTTTGCATTAACCTGATGAACAATTCTTTCAGTGTAAAATCAGCTATGACATCTTTAGCCGAAATGTTTTCTGTACTTACGCTGAGTAGCCGGTCTACTGTAGTTTTTATTTCGAGGGTGTTTTTAAGGTGAAAGCATGAAGTATCTATTTTCCAGCTCCCATCTTTTTCAGTTTTCGGGAAGTTTTCGTTCAGCAGATTTAGTGTATCCTGTAACAGATCTGCATGGATTGCTAAAGCAATGCATTGTGTTGGATGCTGCGCATCTGCTTCAGGAAAATCAATTACCATTTCTTCGTGGCCGGGTACGATGACGCATTCCCCAGGTAGATAGTCAAATTCTTCCGAGCCAAAAAGGTGCATTACTTTTTTGCCCCGCAGCATTGTAGTGAGCACCATGTCATCAAACACCAGGTGGACTTTTTCCGATTGCTGCCGCGTCTCAAATACATTCAACTCGCAATGCTGCAAAGTATATACAGACCGGTTTTCGACCAATGTTTTTAGATCCTTCTCGGCCCTGAGGGGTAGCAATTTGGGTTTAAAATTGTGCTGCATCTAACTCTGTTTGGTCAATGATTTGGTTTAAACGCCTGAATGACAGGGAAAGTTGACTGTAATAAAGATAACAATAAACCGATAACTGCATATTAATATTTTATTACATAAAAGTGATAGGATAGTGCATAAACTGTATACCGACTGGGTTCTAATTTTATACTACCAATTTATTAAACACTATTATTTTTTATGGAAACCCAGTTAGCAGAACAACACCTTGTAGCAAGGCCGTCGTTTAAGGATCATTATGACAATTTTATCGGTGGCGAATGGCGAACCCCAATCAACGGACAATATTTTGATAGTATTTCACCGGTAGATGGGCGGGCATTTACAAAAGTGCCACGGTCAACTAAAGAAGACATTGAATTAGCGCTTGATGCAGCGCACGAAGCATTTAAAACATGGTCGCGTACCTCACCAACTGAACGAAGTACTGTCCTGTTAAAAATTGCAGCCATCATGGAAGAAAACCTGGATTACCTGGCTGCGGTAGAAACTATAGATAATGGTAAAGCCATTCGCGAAACTAAAGCAGCTGATTTGCCTTTGGCGATCGACCATTTCCGTTATTATGCCGGTGTTATCAGGAGTGAAGAAAGCACCGTAAGTGAGCTTGATGCCAATACCGTATCGTTAAATATTCACGAACCGATTGGCGTCGTCGGTCAGATCATTCCATGGAACTTCCCATTATTAATGGCAGCCTGGAAAGTGGCACCAGCTTTGGCCGCAGGTTGTACAGTAGTATTGAAACCCGCTGAGCAAACACCTGTTGGGATTTTAATATTGATGGATCTTATCAAAGATGTATTGCCAAAAGGCGTACTAAATGTAGTGACAGGCTTCGGTCCCGAAGCAGGTAAGCCGTTAGCAAGCTCGCCAAGAGTCGCTAAAGTGGCCTTCACCGGAGAAACTACTACCGGTCGTTTGATTATGCAATATGCGTCCGAAAATCTGAACCCGGTTACTATGGAGCTTGGCGGAAAATCGCCTAACATCTTTATGCCGAGCGTGATGGAAGCCGACGACGAGTTTTTTGATAAATGTTTGGAAGGTGCTGCCATGTTTGCCCTTAACCAGGGAGAAGTTTGTACCTGTCCGTCACGTATGCTGGTTCATGAATCTATTTATGACCGTTTTATTGAACGCGTAATTCAAAGAGTAGAAGCAATAAAGATGGGCCATCCGCTTAATCCCACAACCATGATGGGTGCGCAGGCATCGCAGGATCAATATGAAAAGATACTATCTTACATCGAAATAGGTAAAGAAGAGGGCTGCGAGGTATTAACCGGCGGGGCAAAAAAATATATTGATGGTTTGGCCGAAGGGTATTATATCCAACCAACTATTCTAAAGGGGCATAACAAGATGCGCGTGTTTCAGGAAGAAATATTTGGACCTGTGGTTTGTGTAACTACCTTTAAAACAACCGAGGAAGCTATAGAAATTGCCAATGACTCTCTTTATGGCTTGGGTGCCGGTGTTTGGACAAGGGACGCACATGAGTTGTATCAGTTGCCGCGTGCTATACAGGCGGGACGTGTTTGGGTGAATTGCTATCATGCATATCCGGCCCACGCACCATTTGGCGGATATAAGAAATCAGGTTTTGGCCGTGAAACACACAAGATGATGTTAAGCCATTATCGTCAAAACAAAAATATGCTGATTTCTTATGATAAAAATAAACTGGGTTTCTTTTAATAAATAAATCATCGTAGTTGGTGGGCACCACGGAATTTTCCGTGGTGCTTGGTTATTTTACATTATGAAATTAATACCAAGAGTACTGGTAACACCAGAAGCTGTAAAAATTATCAGGCAATTACGGGATCAGCATGGGGAGTTGATGTTTCATCAAAGTGGTGGTTGCTGTGATGGTTCGCAGCCCATGTGTTTTGAGAAAAACGAGTTTAAAGTAGGCGCCAACGATGTTTACCTCGGTGATATAGGCGGCTGTGGCTTTTTTATGAGCAATAGCCAGTTTGAGTATTGGAAACATACACAACTGACTATTGATATTGTACCCGGACGTGGATCAAGTTTTTCGCTTGAAATACCGTTAGGCTTGCGTTTTATTGTCCGTTCCAGGTTATTTAGAGAAGAAGAGTTGGAACACTTAAACCCTATATATTCGGGTGAAGAATACTTGGAAAACCATCAGGCATAAGTAATATCATCAAACACATCCTTCATTATCGGTTTAGATATAAAGGTGGTGACAAACGGATATAGTTTTGACCTGTTTATATCTGCAGGATTGACGGATGAGGTTACCACGTAAATCTTGATATTCTTTTGCAACGATTTATACAGTTCCTGAAACCTGTTGAGAAAGTCCCAGCCATCAAACATCGGCATGTAAAGGTCAACAAAAATATAATCCGGTAAGGATTGAGATTCCTGTTTCTTTTCTTCAAGGTAGTCTAATATAACTTCTCCGTCAAAGCAGTAAGTCGCTTTTTTTGATAGCTCAGTATTCTTGATGGTCATCTGAACTATTTTATGAAAAACAGGTTCATCATCAATAAGAACAAGCTTGTTCATAGGTTTTGGTTTTTAGTATAAATTAATAGGCAACAAGACTAATTAAAATAACTATGATGCTAATTTACCTAATTAATAATCAAGTAGTTAATTTGAAATATAACAATCTTGATACAATCGTTTCAGATTGCCGGTATATTAATTTTTGAAATTAACCCTGTCTTTTTTTAATTATTACTATAATTTTTACGGTTGTCAAACTAATTTCATGTTGACCGGATCCCAATGAATGATCTTATTCTGGAAATAGCTTTCATTACAGGCCAAGGCAGGAGCGGCCGCCCTGAAGCCGAATTCTGCGTCTTCAACCACTGGTTTTCCGTTACGCATTGAGTCGAAGAAATTATCAAAATGATCAAATGACGAATTATATCCTTCAGGCGACTGATAGGTTATTGTTTCGCCTTTTGGCGCTTGTTTGTCGGCGTCAGAGTATTTTTTGTTATACTCATCCGCAATAGCCTTTTGCATCGCTAAGGGATAAGTTTCATACGAGTCCCAGCCGCCATAGCCTGGAGCAACAGGCATCTTGTTTTTATGAATAGTAAAACCGTTATCGTCAGCAATATCAATTACGCCTTCGGAACCAATCATCCGCGTATAGCCCACTTCACCTTCACCACTGATGAAATTCACCTGTAATGATACCTGGAAGGAAGGATGTTCTTTTGTTTCGGGGTAATGAATAACTGCCGTCATCACATCGGGCACATTCCGGCCATCTTTCCAATAGGCAAGGTCAGCAACGGAAAATATTTTATCCGGTCCTTTAGAGTCAGTAATAAAATGGATACCTGATAACAGGTGCACAAACAAGTCGCCCGCAACGCCTGTTCCGTATTCCCTGTAATTTCTCCACCTAAAAAAACGGTTACTATCATAATTATATTTTTTCTGTTCTGTTGCCTGGAACCTGTCCCAATCAACGGTAGAAGGTGAAGCATCCAGTGGTATAGTATACTGCCATGCACCCAATGCACTTTGCCGATTAAAGGATGCTTGTATGGAGTTTAATTTACCGATGGCTCCTGCCTGATATAATTCTTTTGCTTTTTTAAATGCCAGGCTGCTCACTCTTTGGCTACCCACCTGGAACACCATTTTTGTTTCCTTTTGAACCTGTATCTCACCCAAGCCTTCGCTCAGATAATGTACCATTGGTTTTTCACTATAAACGGCCTTGCCTTTACGCATGGCATCTACGGCAATCCGGCTATGCCAGTTATCACTTGTCGCAATTATTACCGCATCAATATCTTTTCTTTCAAGAATCGCATGATGGTCATTAGTAGTAAAAATATTTGGCCCGAAAACCTCTTTTGCTCTTTCTAATCGCCCTTTGTACAGGTCGCAGCAGCCTACCAATTCTATGCCTTGAGAGTGCAGGGCAGCCTGGGTATCATTAAAGCCCATGATGCCCATACCAATAGTGGCAATACGTATTTTATCATTTGCTGAAATACGTTTCCCGGCCTGCAGGATTCTTTTTTCGTGTTCTTCCCTTGCGGCCAATGAAGTAAGGCCTGCTGAAGTAAGAATAATGGTACTGCCTAATTGCTTGATAAATTTTCTGCGGTCAGATGACATGGTGTTATACTGTTAAGTAAAAAATAATTGGTTATTGGTAAGCCTGGGGAAGGCTTATGCAATTGCAAGATAATAAAAGATGTATAAGCGTTACAGGTTAATCAAAAAATATAAATAGATGGGTTAAATCACTATTTTCATGGCACTAATTTAATCCTATGAACAGACGACATTTTGTAAAGTTATCCGCCTTAACATCCGCCAGTTTATTATTCAACCGGCTAACTTCTTTAGCTTCAGATAATTCATCTGTGATAAATCCTCCTGATGAAGTTTGGGCAAAATCAGGCGACCTATGGCACAAGCTTAATCACCAGCTTGCTTTGTCTTACAGTCATGGGCCAATCGTGGTAGTGATGAAGCAAGCTGGCAATGGATTGTCGATTGATGCACAATCACCGGGTAAGCCGTTAAACGCAATCAAGCTAAAATGGAAACATCACACCGCTAATAATACAAAGGTTCTGGGTGATCATTATGAGCGTTCGTACGGCGATCTGGCATGGAAAGATGTTAATGCAGCAAATAAAAATCCATGGTATGTGTTATTAAATGATGGTAAAGACACGGCTTGTTTTGGGGTTAAGACAGGTTGCAACGCTATTTGTTGGTGGTCGGTAGGTGCCGAAACACTGGAGTTGACCATGGATACGCAATCGGGTGGGGTTGGTGTGCAATTGGGTGACAGACAACTGCATGCCGCGGAGGTAATTGCGATGAAAAGCTCCGAAGGGGAATCTGCTTTTGCAAGCACGCAACGTTTTTGCCGGATGATGTGCCCAAAGCCACGTTTACCTAAACAACCTGTTTACGGTATCAACGACTGGTATTTTGCTTATGGGAATAACTCAGCGGAACTGATCAAACAAATAACGGCTTTGATGACTGATCTGGCACCGGATACCAATAACAGGCCATTTTCGGTGATTGACGCAGGATGGGCCACGTATTCTCCTTTGTTGCCGGGAGATGGGGGCTTTATGGATGATTTTTCCAAACCGAACGATAAGTTTAAAGATATGCATCAGATGGCTTTGGATATTGAAAAGCTGGGCATGCAGCCCGGTTTGTGGACAAGACCTCTTTGTGCCAGTTATAAGGATAAAGGCAGTTTGCTGCTACCAAAAATTCCCGGACGTGATGACCCCAAAGCGCCAATTTTAGATCCGACCATTGATGAGAATCTGGCCCGTATAAAACATAACATCGCTACTTATAAAAAATGGGATTATAAACTGGTAAAACATGACTACACCACCTATGATATTATGGGAACATGGGGGATGGGCATGAAAGACACGCTGACCATACCAGGCTGGCGATTTCAGGACAACAGGCGGACGACTGCGGAGATCATCAATAACCTTTATCATCTCATCCGCGAAACTGCCGGAGATATGTATATAATAGGATGCAATACTATGAGCCATTTATCAGCGGGTGTATTTGAGATGAACCGCATTGGCGATGATACCAGTGGCAAGGAATGGGACCGTACGCGTAAAATGGGCGTGAATACTTTAGGCTTCCGCATAGCGCAGCATAATGCCTTTTATGCAACAGACGGAGATTGTGTGGGTATAACAAAAGATATTGCCTGGAGCCGCAATAATCAATGGATGCAACTGTTAGCTGAAAGTGGAACGCCATTATTTATATCGCCACAACCGGATGCCTTAGGCCAGGAACAAAAAGCTTATATTAAAGAATGCTTTACAAAGGCAGCCAAAGTACAAACAACAGGAGAGCCATTGGATTGGATGACCAATCCGCAACCTGCAAAATGGAAACTTGACGAAAGGGATGTTACATTTGATTGGAGTTGATTAATGGACAAACAGCCTCACCGCAAAATCATCCACATTGATATGGATGCCTTTTACGCTTCCGTAGAACAAAGGGATAACCCGGAGCTCAAAGGCAAGGCTATTGCTGTAGGGGGCTCGCCGGAAGGCAGAGGAGGTGTGGTCGCTACGGCAAGTTATGAGGCGCGGAAGTTTGGAGTACGTTCGGCGATGCCGTCCAAGAAAGCGCTGCAGCTTTGTCCGCATATTATATTTATAAAGCCACGGTTTGCGGTATATAAGGAGGTTTCGCAAAAGATTAGGGAAATTTTCAGGCGATATACTGATCTGATCGAGCCATTGTCATTAGATGAGGCTTATCTGGATGTAACGCAGGATAAACAGAATATCGGTTCGGCGATAGATGTTGCCAAGTTAATTAAGCAGGCTATTAATGATGAGCTGCAACTGACCGCATCTGCCGGGGTATCTGTTAATAAGTTTGTAGCCAAAATAGCCTCGGATATGGATAAGCCGGATGGTTTAACTTTTATCGGACCATCCTCTATCGAGTCCTTTATGGAAAAACTCCCGGTAGAAAAATTCTTTGGTGTAGGCAAGGTTACCTCCGATAAGATGAAACGTATGGGCCTGTTTACGGGGGCTGACCTAAAGAAGCTGCCTGAAGATGATATGATAAAGCATTTTGGTAAAGCTGGCAGGTTTTATTATCAGATTGCCAGGGGAATTGACATTCGTGAAGTGCAGCCAAACCGTGAAACCAAGTCAATAGGAGCAGAGGACACTTTTGCCTATGATCTGACAGAGATCGATGAAATGAACGTTGAATTGGATAAGCTGGCTCAAACTGTTGCTAACCGGGTAGAAAGTTACCAGTTAAAAGGGCGAACCATCACTTTAAAAATAAAATACAGCGACTTCAGGCAAATAACCCGTAATTATTCAGTCACCAAACCCGTCAATGATTTTACAACTATCGCTGATGCTGCCAAAAAGTTACTCCTCGCTACCGAACCTGAAGGCAAAAGAATCAGGTTATTAGGTGTTACACTATCAAATTTTGGTGAGATAATTTCCAGGCATAAAGGCCCTGATAACCCGGAACAATTGGAGCTATTTTAGTGTAAAGCAAACATCCGAAGGAGGCAATTTTTACAAAAAAACATTAAATAAATAAGCTATTCGCGCTTTTTTATCTTTTATAAAACAAAGTTTTTTTTGGATTGTAACGAATCTTTTATATTTTCACCAGCATTATAACCGATAACAAACCAGCTTCTTGAAGAAATTAGTCGCAATATTGCTTTTGAGCATGCACCTGTTTTACCTGGGTGGATATATGCTGGCTTTTCAATACTTCATGAATCGGTCTGATGATCAGATAGTTGGTCAGTTATATAGTAACGGTGCTAATTCTTCCAAACTGATCAAATTGAAAATTCCGGTTCACATGCCGACTTTGGATGATTGGACCGATTATGCTAATATACAAGGGCAGGTACAGGTCAAAGATGCATACTATAACTATGTACGTCTGAAGATGACCAAGGATACATTGTACCTGATCTGTTTACCGAATACAGTTAAGGCAAACCTGGCAAAGGCAAATATCATTATGACCAAGAATCTTAACGATATTCCTTTAAGTAAAAAAGGCCCTAATAACTCCTCCACAAAAAAAGCTGAATCTGCTTCTTCATATGATCATTTTTACCAGATCGTGAAGTGTGATTATACTCCGTTGGCTGAATTGGTTAAAATAAACGTACGCTCAGAAGTATTTCATCTGAGTAATCCCTACATTGAATCCCCCGGCAAACCGCCGAATGCTTCCTGCTAAGCTACTTGCTTATTTCCCTCGTATTTGAGTTATCACTTATTGTGACGGGATTTATCATGGTTCATGCAAATGATCTCGTGCGAAAATCAATAAGTTTTTCCTGAAATTCTATCCGAGAGTTGATCTGAGTAGTCGCTTTTCACTTTGGTTCATTGCGTTTAACTGTAAACTTGACACGCAAATGGCCCTACATCACCTATTAACTTATTAACCATTAACTATTGATCAATAAACTCATGATGAAACATTTACTCACGCGTTATTACAAATGCATCGCCATTGTAGCCGTTTTTTGTGCTTCTATTCAGCAAGCATCGGCACAAATGGAGAACGACGGGATTATGATCCCTAAAAATTACATCTGTGCCGGGCCCATGTTCAGTACATCCAGTTGGACAAACTATTGGGAAGGCACCTATAAACGGAACAATGGAAACATTGGCAAGGTAACCACCAATATGTACTCTTTTATGGCTACATACGGTATTACCAATGACCTGATTGTAACTGCTGGAGTACCCTATATTACCAGTAAGGCTTCAGCCGGAACGCTGCACGAGCAAAAAGGCATACAGGATCTTTCTCTTAACCTGAAATGGAGAGCATACAGATTAAAAACGGATAAAGGCACTTTGTCATTATTTGCAAGTCTGACAGGATCGATTCCATTGTCCGACTACGAAGCCGACTTTCTTCCCCTGGCTTTAGGATCACATAGTAAGAATTTTACGGCCAGAGCGGTTATAGACTATAATTATGGCAAGGTGTTCTTCACAGGATCCGGTGCGTATATGACAAGAAGTAATATCACTATCGATCGGGGTTCATACTACACAACCGAGCTGATCTACAGCAACCAGGTAGAGCTGCCACAAATGTCTGATTATAACTTCAGAGCTGGTTATCGCAGCAAATATCTGATCGTTGAAGGTATTGCCGATATCAGCACTTCTTTAGGTGGTTTTGACATCCGCAAAAACGATATGCCGTTCCCAAGCAACCGCATGAATATGACCAGTGTTGGTGGAAACATAAGATACCGTTTGAAATCTTTTTACGGGCTTGAGTTTTCGGCAGGAGACGATTATGTGGTCAATGGCAGAAACGTAGGTCAAAGCAATATGATCCATGGCGGTATCACTTATATTTTCGGCCTGGCAAGGCAAAAAACGGTTCAGGATAAAGACAGCTTTAAAAATTAATGACGATGAAAAGAATTATACAAAATATAGCAACAGCCCTTTTAATTGCGATGATCGCTTCTTCGCTTTTATCATGCAGAAAAGAAGTTATCAGCAGGGTGAATCAGTATCCAGCCCTGGCACCAACTAATTTGGACCTGAATGCAGATACCTGGAGACCGGTATTGGTTACCGACCCGACTGTATTCACTGTTGCGGCACCAGATGCAACAACCTCCCCGGCTTACATAGCTGATCTGAACGAAATTAAAGGTTATCAGCGTAGTTTAACTGATGATCAGCGGGCTATCATAAAATACTGGAGCGCAGGTGCTGTTTTAAGATGGAACGAGATTATGCGCGACTTAGTGGCAAAACATAATGTTCCGCCATACCAAAATCCCGATGGAAGTTATCCGGCTCCGAGCTCCGCAAATCCGTTCAATTATCCCGAATTTCCGTTTTCAAACCCGCCATTTGCCGCACGTGCCTACGCATATTTAAGTGCTGCAGAATATGATGCATTAATTGTGGCCTATCATTATAAAAACCAATATAACAGGTCGGCACCATATAAAAATGATGTGACAATTCAGGCTTTGATACCTAAGTCGGATTTGCCATCATACCCAAGTGAAGATGCAGTGGTTGCAGGTGCAGCCGTGCAGATCATGAAGATGATGTTCCCGACTGAAATAAACTACATAGAACAAAAAGCAGAAGAAGAAAAACAATATCGCATTATGGCTGGTGCCAATACTCGTGGTGAACTAAATGCCGGAGAGGCATTAGGCATACAAGTTGCAAATGTATTTACTGCAAGGGCACGCACTGATAAAGCGGGAACAGCTGGTGGTAATAAAACAATTTGGGCAAATTTGGCAAGCAAAACTATCGCTAAAGGCGAAACCGCCTGGGTAAGTCTTGAAACTCCGAAAAGGCCGCCGATGTTGCCTTTATTTAATAAAGTAAGCCCTTTCCTCTTCGATACTCTGACCGTTGTGGCCTTAAGGCCAGGCCCGCCACATTCTACAGGTTCGCCGGAATTTGCAGCAGACCAGAAAGAGGTATTATATTATAGTCAGCATGCTACAAGAGAAAATGAAGCATTGGTTGCTTTTTGGGCAGATGGCGTGGCAACCTATACTCCGGCGGGTCACTGGAATGCCATTGCCGCTGATGAATTTGTAAAACAGCATTATAGCGAGGTGCGCTGGGCGAGGAATTTTGCTTTGTTGAATATGGCTGAGATGGACGCAGCTATTGTATGCTGGGATACTAAATATGCCTATTTCAATCCACGCCCTTCGCAGGTTAATAGCGTTGTGAAAACATTGACAGGTGTGCCAAACTTCCCGTCTTATACGTCGGGCCACTCCAACTTCAGTTCGGCTGCGGCAACTGTATTAACTTATTTGTTACCGGACAGAGGTACGAAATTTACGAATCTGGCACAGCAGGCATCACTTTCGAGACTTGTAGGAGGAATTCACACCCGCCAGGATATTGAAGTTGGCCAGGCAACCGGAAAAGCTGTTGGTCAGTATGCTGTTCAAAGAGGTCAATCAGACGGTGCGGGAATAGGTAATTAATACAATCAATAAGATGAAGTATCTGTTCAGAATATTCTTTGTTTTGCTGGTAGCAGTGAACATGGTTTCATGTCGCCACAAAGAAATCGGCCCGATCGATGATGCAGGGGTGTTGCATGAGAATGAGGACCAGCTGACGAATGTGATCATCTATGATGTGTTCACG
>NZ_JAUMKB010000021.1 GCF_030519375.1 Mucilaginibacter tolerans
GATGAGCCCGATAATTTATCGGGCTCATCATTACAATTAATTTTTAAATTCGTCCAACTTTTGGGGTTCAGTCCATTTTCATGGAGCTTTGTCTTATAACCTGTTGGTTTATTTTGCCAGATCCTTGCTATCGGTGACTGATTTCTAACTTAAGTCTTGGCTCTTGACGTTATTTACAAAGCTCCCGCCTTTATCTCTTCCACCACAGCCGGGTCCAGTAGCGTCGTCGTATCACCTAAATTCGAGGTATCACCTTCGGCTATTTTACGCAGAATACGGCGCATGATCTTTCCCGAACGTGTTTTTGGCAAACCGGTTACAAACTGTATTTTGTCAGGTTTGGCGATGGCGCCAATAATGCGGGTAACCGTCATCAGGATATCCTTGCGGGTCAATTCTTCATCACCATGCATATTTGGACTTACTACAAATGCATAAACACCCTGTCCTTTTATATCATGTGGATAACCTACTACGGCAGACTCCACTACGGTGGCGTGCATATTAATTGCATTTTCTACCTCAGCAGTACCGATACGGTGCCCTGATACGTTCAGTACATCATCTACCCGGCCGGTGATCCGGTAATAGCCATCCTCATCGCGTAAGCAGCCGTCGCCGGTAAAATATTTGCCGGGATAGGATGAAAAGTAAGTCTGACGGCAGCGCTCATGGTCGCCATAAGTAGTGCGTAGCATGCCCGGCCATGGGAATTTGATGCACAGGTTACCGCTTACACCGTTGCCTTCTATTTCTTTGCCGGTCTCGTCTACCAATACAGGTTGAACACCAGGTAATGGTAGGGTGGCATAGCTTGGCTTGGTTTTGGTGACGCCGGCAATAGGCGATATCATAATGCCGCCGGTTTCGGTTTGCCACCAGGTATCCACTATCGGACAGTTTTTGTGACCCACGTTCTCATCAAACCAGTGCCATGCTTCCTCGTTGATCGGTTCGCCTACCGAGCCTAATTTCTTTAGCGAACTGAGGTCCTTATTTTTTACCACATCCGTACCGAAACTCATCAGCGAGCGGATGGCAGTTGGCGCAGTATATAATATGTTGACTTTGTATTTCTCAACAATCTCCCAGAACCTTCCCGGACTTGGCCAGGTTGGTATGCCCTCGAACATAAAGGTGGTGGCCCCTTGCGACAATGGCCCGTATACAATATAGGAGTGCCCGGTGATCCAACCGATATCTGCAGTACAGAAAAAGATCTCGCCCGGATTATACTGGAACACATTGGCGAAAGTATATCCGGCATAAACCATATACCCGCCGCAAGTGTGTACCACGCCTTTAGGTTTGCCCGTTGAACCCGATGTATACAGGATGAACAGCATATCCTCGGCATCCATTTCTTCGGCTTCGCACGAAGTATTGCCTTGTGTTTCTACTTTTTTAATCTCATCTTCCCACCACACATCGCGACCCTTGATCATGGAAATAGGCGTACGGCTGCGTGTAAGCACGATCACTTTTTTTACCGAAGGGCATTGCACCAACGCATCATCTATTACGTTTTTCAACGGTATCTCTTTGGTGCCACGGAACCCGCCATCGGCAGTGATCACAATATTGCAGGTAGCGTCTTTTATTCTGTCGGCTATAGATTGTGCTGAGAACCCACCAAACACCACCGAATGAATAGCGCCAATCCTTGCGCAGGCAAGTACAGCGATGGCCAGTTCGGGTACCATCGGCATATAGATACAGATACGGTCCCCTTTGCGCGCACCATTGTTTTTTAACACATTGGCGAACTCACAAACCTTCTCGTGCAACTGGCGATAGGTCAGTACCCGGTGATCTTCACTTGGATCGTTCGGTTCCCAGATGATCGCAGGTTTATCCCCCAGTTTTGGAAGGTGACGGTCGAGGCAGTTTTCGGTAATATTTAATTTAGCTCCCCTGAACCATTTTACATTAGGTTCAGTAAAGTTCCATTCCAGCACCTTTAGCCAAGGTTTGCGCCATTGGAAATTACCGGCAATGTCGGCCCAGAACTCTTCGGGCTGTTCTACGCTTTTCTGATAGGCTTGTTGGTACTCTTCAAAAGAAGTGATCTTCATGGTTATATTTTTTGATAGATTTTGTTGTTGCTTAATGACCGAACATTTCACTAAGCACAGCGGAATATCAAATAGCAAATTGGTGAGCGAAAATTAGCAATTTTATTGATAAAGGGGATTGCTTGCAGCAATAATTTAATAATTTTATAACAATTGGAGTAGCCTGTCAGGATCGTCCTTTTTACTGCGTAGGCCTTTTTTAAATATTTTTAAATTCTCTATTGAATATTTGATTCAAAATTCGGATATTTGCAAACTCTTTTACAAAAAGGGATTGAATTAAATCGATTGTCATGTCAAGAATTTGTGATTTAACAGGAAAAGGTTCACTGGTTGGTAACAACGTTTCTAACTCAAATGTTAAGACCAAACGCAGGTTTCACCCTAATTTAAAGCTGAAGAAGTTTTATATTCCTGAAGAAGATAAGTGGATCACTTTAAAAGTATCTACTTCGGCTGTTAAAACCATCAGCAAGAATGGTATAACTGCCTGTATCAATAAATACGTTAAAAAAGGATACATTTAATAGAGTTGATTGTGTTTATTGGTTGATTGAGTTCAATCGCTAATTCACTCATTCACTAACTCAATAATTAAAAATACGATGGCAAAAAAAGGTAATAGGGTTCAGGTAATATTAGAATGTACCGAGCATAAAGAAAGCGGACTGCCAGGCATGTCTCGTTATATCACTACCAAGAACAAGAAAAATACTACTGAAAGACTGGAATTGAAAAAATTCAACCCGGTATTAAGAAAAGTAACCGTTCATAAAGAAATTAAGTAATTGGTTGATTAAGGTGATTGGTTGATTAAGTTAATCTTGACAATCACTAATTCACTCATTCACTAACTCAATAATTATAAGAGCATGGCAAAGAAAGTAGTTGCAACCCTTAAAACAGGAAAAGGCAAAGAATATTCAAAAGTGATCACCATGACTAAGTCGCCTAAAACAGGTGCTTATTCATTCAAAGAAGTAATCGTACATAACGACCACGTTAAAGATGCGATCAACGCTGCTAAAGGTCACTAATCAGATCAGAAAAATATATAAAAGCCGTCTTGTGTTAGCGAGAGGGCTTTTTTTGTTGATGTGCAAATGCATAGGATATGCAGATGTGCAAATGAACTTTAAATAAATTGACATTCAGGAATTAAATCAATCTGCATATTTGCACATTCGCATATCTGCCAATTTAAATCATGGGATTATTCGATTTTTTTAAGAAGAAGGAAAGCACGCCGCAGGAACAGCAGGCGCTGGATACCGGTTTGGAAAAAACCAAGGACAGCTTTTTTTCAAAGATTACTAAGGTTGTTGCAGGCAAATCGACCGTTGATGACGATGTGCTCGACGACTTGGAAGAAGTACTGGTAACCTCGGATGTTGGGGTAAGCACTACTCTAAAGATCATCAAACGTATACAGGATCGCGTAGCCCGCGACAAATATGTGGGGACATCTGAATTAAACAACCTGCTTCGCGACGAGATACAGCATTTACTTGCTGAAAATAATAGTAACGATTTTACCAATTTTGAGTATGGTAACCATAAGCCCTATGTGATTATGGTAGTTGGTGTGAATGGGGTGGGTAAAACCACCACCATAGGCAAGCTGGCGCATAAACTGAAACAAGCCGGCAATAAAGTGGTGATCGGTGCGGCAGATACTTTCCGTGCGGCAGCGGTGGAGCAAATACAATTGTGGGGTGACCGTATCGGGGTGCGTGTAGTTGCGCAGGCCATGGGTTCCGATCCTGCGTCTGTCGCTTATGATACTTTACGTTCGGCAGTTGCCAACAGTGATGATGTCGTCATTATAGATACAGCCGGTCGTTTGCACAACAAAGTTGGTTTGATGAACGAGCTGACGAAGATCAAAAATGTGATGGAAAAAGTGGTGCCCGGAGCACCGCATGAGATATTGCTGGTACTGGATGCTTCGACAGGTCAGAATGCTATTGAGCAATGCAAACAGTTTACCGAAGCTACTGCTGTAAATGCGCTGGCATTAACCAAGCTGGATGGCACGGCCAAAGGCGGTGTGGTGATCGGTATATCCGATCAGTTCAGGATACCGGTAAAATATATAGGTGTAGGTGAAGGTGTGGAACACTTGCAGTTGTTTGACAGGAAGGCATTTGTGGATAGTTTATTTAAACAATAAAAAGATAAACGGGGGGCATGCTGAGGCGCTCGAAGCATGGTGGGTAGGGCCTCTACACACGCACTTCAAGAACCTCAGTGTGATACCGGTGCTCAAAATGATTCCGCAGATAGATACAGTGTGATATGAAAACAAAAGAAATTAATCAGCCTCAAAAAATAAATAAACCGCGTGTTAATGTGGTAACCCTGGGTTGCTCTAAGAATACTTATGATTCAGAAGTATTGATGGGTCAGCTGAAAGGCAACCGCTTTGATGTGGTGCACGAGGCGGAGAAAGTAAACAGTGATGATATCATCGTGATCAATACCTGCGGATTTATTGATAATGCCAAGCAGGAATCGATAGATACTATCCTCCAATACAGTGAGCTGAAAGAACAGGGAAAAGTAGGGAGGGTGATCGTTACCGGTTGCTTGTCTGAACGCTATAAACCCGAACTGGAAGCGGAAATTACCAACGTGGATTCTTGGTTCGGTACCAATGAGCTGCAAAACCTGCTGAGCACTTTAGGCGCCAATTACCGTCACGAATTGGTAGGGGAACGTTTGTTAACCACACCAACTCATTTTGCCTATTTTAAGATTGCTGAGGGTTGTAACCGTCCCTGCTCGTTTTGTGCTATTCCTTTGATGCGCGGCAAACACGTATCCAAACCGATTGAGGATTTGGTAAAAGAAGCGCAGCATCTCGCAAAAAATGGCACCAAAGAATTGATTTTGATCGCTCAGGACCTGACTTACTACGGTCTTGATCTTTATAATAAACGCAACCTGGATGAATTGCTGCGCCACTTATCGGATGTGAACGGTATCGAGTGGATTCGTTTGCAATATGCCTATCCTTCCGGTTTTCCGATGGAGATTTTGGATGTGATGAATGAGCGTGAGAACATTTGCAACTACCTGGATATGCCGCTGCAGCATATCAGCGACAATATGTTGAAATCCATGCGACGCGGAACGACCAAACAAAAAACCATCGACCTGGTAAATGCCATCCGTGATAAAGTTCCGAATATCGCAATGCGTACTACGCTGATCACCGGTTATCCGGGCGAAACGGAGCAAGATTTTCAAGAAATGCAGCAATGGGTTGAAGAAACCCGTTTTGATCGCCTGGGCTGCTTTACTTACTCGCATGAAGAAAAAACACATGCTCATTCTTTAGTAGATGATGTTCCGGAAGAAGTAAAACAGGATCGCGCCGATGCTATTATGGAGATCCAACAGGGCATTTCGTATGAAAAAAACCAGGAGAAGATAGGCGAAACGTATAAAGTGCTGATCGACAAAAAAGATGGCGGTTATTTTGTTGGCCGTACAGAGTTTGATTCGCCTGAGGTAGATAATGAGGTGCTGATAGACGCTAAAAAGCATTATGCTACGGTAGGCAGCTTGGTTAACGTGAAGATTGACAGTGCGGAAGACTTCGATCTTTATGGACAAATTGTAAAATAACCGGATTTTAAGCGGACCGTTATTGTTTTCAGATTTTAAAATCTAATTTCGGGTAATAAACTAGATGATGGAGGCTATAATCAAACCAGAAATCGAACATCCCAAATCCGAAATCAAAATAATGGATGCAGCCTGTATAAGCTACAAAGAGACCGGATATTTCACACAAACGGTTAACGATTACCTGGAAGATAAAGCCGAATTACGCCCTTTTTATAGCTACAGACCTGATTGGGACGGTTTTAAAGCGCTGCTTCAAAACAAAAAAGTAGTTGCTGACCGAGACCTGCTGACAAGTGTATTGACAGAGCAATATCAAGCTATTTCACCATTCACTACTCGTCACTCACCACTGGTTCAGAGTAATATCGATCTCCTCAAATCAACAAATACCTATACGATAACTACCGGTCACCAGCTTAACATTTTTGCCGGGCCTTTATATTTTATCTATAAGATTGTCACTGCAATCAAACTGGCGCGTCAATTAAAGGAGAAATTCCCGGATAAAAACTTTGTCCCCGTTTACTGGATGGCCTCCGAGGATCACGACTTTGCAGAGATCAACTACACCAATATTGGCGGTAAAAAAGTGCATTGGTGGTATGAAGCATCCGGAGCAACGGGGCGTATCGATCCTGTTACCATGCGTCAGGCTTTGAACCAGTATAAAGGGGTTCTGGGCCTGGATCATCATGCCGAAGAATTAGCTGAGATTGTAGAGACCGCGTATGGCAGGTTCGACAAACTTGCTGATGCGACACGTTATCTGGTGAATGCCTTGTTCGGGCAATACGGTTTGGTAATTATCGATGCAGATGACCATGACCTGAAAAAGCAATTCGCCCATATTATCGAAGAAGATATTATTAAGCAGCTTAGCTCAAAAAACATCGAGACCACCAACGAACAACTCAAAAATCTGCATGTACAAATACAGGTAAATCCGCGAGAGATCAATTTTTTCTATTTGAGTGATGGTTTGCGCGAGCGTATTGTTTTTGAGGATGGCATTTATAAGGTACTGAACACGGAGATTAGCTTTACCAACGAGGAATTACAGAAAGAGATTCAATCAACGCCTGAGCATTTCAGCCCTAACGTGGTGATGAGGCCCTTGTACCAGGAGTATATTTTACCGAATATTGCTTATGTGGGTGGTGGTGCCGAAGTGGTCTACTGGTTGGAACTGAAGTCGAACTTTGAATATTATAAGGTTGATTTTCCGATATTGATTCTACGTAATTCAGGTTTGGTTATTCCTAAGCAATCAGCCTCAAAAGTTGAGCGCATGGGGTTACCATTGGCTGAATTATTCAAAAGTACGGATACCATTAAAACCAACTGGATAAAGCAGCATAGCGATCATGAACTTTCCTTAAAAGAGGAATGGGGTGAACTTCATCAAACCCTTGAAAAGATCAAGCTTCGTTCATCTAAAATCGACCCTACATTGGCGCAATCCACAAGCGCCATACAAGCAAGGTTGGAGCACGCTATCGACAGATTAGAGAAGAAGCTGATCAGGGCCGAAAAGAAAAATTACCATACACGTCTCGAGCAGATCGATCATATTAAGGCTGAGCTTTTCCCGAAAGACAGCCTGCAGGAACGAACCGAAAATTTTGGCTTGTTTTATGTAAAATGGGGCCAACAATTTATCGACGAACTTATCCACAACTTTGAACCGCTGGATTTTAAATTTACCGTACTGACTGAAAAATAATGCAATTTCAATCTACTATCCTAACCCTTCCCGGCATTGGCGGCTCGGGGCCGCAGCATTGGCAATCTTTATGGGAAAAAGAATATGGCTTTACCCGGATAGAGCAACAGGAATGGGAAACCCCGTTCAGGGATGAGTGGGTAGCAAACATCCAAAAGACGGTGTCAAAATATGATCCTAAAAAGGTGATACTGGTTGGCCACAGTGCCGTATGTTCGGCCTTAGCCAAATGGGCGGAGCGATATCAAACGAAGGTTAAGGCCGCTTTACTGGTAGCTCCCGCTGACCCGGAAGCGCAAACTTTTCCACAGGGAGCGATTGGTTTTGCACCGATGCCATTATTTAAATTGCCATTTCCGTCAATTGTTGTAGCCAGTTCCAATGATTTTTGTGCAAATATCGATCGTGCAAAACACTTTGCCCATGCCTGGGGTAGCGAATTGATCAATATTGGCGAAGCCGGGCATATCAATATATCATCAGGATACGGCCAATGGGATGAAGGACTGGAGATATTGAAGAAATTGGATAGTTAACCGGTTGACCAGTTAACAGCTTAAACTATTTAACCTAACAACCATTTCTACTCAACTCAAATATTATCTTTGATTGACCGGCGTGAACATAGCGTCTGCGGTCAACGTACAAATACCAGTTTAATTATCAGCATTGAGATATTTACCTCATTTTAGGCGATTATTACGTGCCACAGTCATTTTGTGTGTAGTGGCTATTATAGCGTCATGTACTAAAACTGACGTTAAAATAATTCCGGGTAAATACGACCCCACTCCTTACAATAATACAGGAACTACCGGTGCAACGGGCATTACAGGAAGTACGGGTACAACTGACTCGACTACAGTAATACCGGCTCTTTTTTCATCGCCTTCTGATGTAGCGGTTGATGCAGCCGGCAATCTTTATGTGGCCGATTACTGGTATAACAGGATACAAAAAATATCTGTAAACGGCACAGTGTCAACCCTGGCCGGAACGGGGAATGTTGGCGCTATAAATGGGTTGGGCAAACTGGCATCATTCAATAGACCATCCGGATTAGCGGTGGATGGCGCAGGCAATGTGTATGTTGCTGATGCGGGGAATAACCTGATCCGTAAAATTACACCCGACGGCACTGTAAGTACGCTTGCAGGTACGGTGGTGGCAGCCGATACAAGTAACACTGTGACGGAGCAACCGCTTTTTTCGGGACCGAGTGGAGTAGCAGTAGACGCGTCGGGTAATGTGTACGTGGCTGATGCAGGCAATAACAGGATTTGCGTGATTAGTCAGTCAGGCAATACAAGAACGCTTGCAGGCAACGGCAACCCAGGCTCAAATAACGGCGCCGGGACTTCTGCTACTTTTAATAATCCCACAGGTGTAGCAGTAGATGGCTCCGGGAATGTGTATGTGGCAGATATGCTAAATAACATGATACGAAAAGTAGCTCCTGATGGCACTACTACTACGCTTGCCGGCAACGGTGATATTGGCTCAAAAGATGGATTAGATACCGCTGCAAGGTTTTACTTTCCCAATAGCCTTACAGTAGATGCCTCTGGAGGTGTATATGTAACCGATGATATAAATAACCGGATCCGTGCGGTGACGCCGACAGGGGCGGTTACAACTATCGCGGGTAGTGGGCAGGCAGGAGCACAGAATGGGTTAGGCATACAGGCATCTTTTAACGATCCTGCAGGAATAGCTATCGATGCATCAGGCAACTTGTATGTAGCTGACGCTAATAATAACCTGATCCGAAAAATTACACCTGCTGATATGGTGAGTACAGTAGCAGGAATATTACCAAAGTCTGCACTGGGACATACCGTGCAAAAAATCTATTACCATACTGGAAGGGTTTTAAATAACCGTTCTGCCTTGAAAAATAGACTTCATTAAATTTCAAACCCAAAAACGTATTTAAACGGATGGCATAAGGTTGTTATATTTGCCCGTATGCTCATCTCTGAATCTACCCTCCGTAGTTTTACCGAAAATATTTTTGCAGCAATGGGCTGTAGTGCTGAACATGCGCGCCTTTCGGCCGATGTATTGATCAAATCAGATCTGCGTGGCATCGATTCGCACGGTGTAGCAAGATTGCAGGGCTATGTACGCTTGTGGGAGAAAAAACGGATCAATACTGATCCGGATCTCAGAATTGTACACGAAACAGCAACAACCGCTACAGTCGATGGTGATGCAGGGTTGGGATTAGTCGTAGCTCCTTTTGCAATGAAGGTAGCAATTGAGAAGGCAGAGAAATATGGCTCGGGATGGGTATCGGTGAGAAACTCAAATCATTTCGGGATCGCCGGCTATCATGCTATGAAGGCAGTAGAAAAAGATATGATTGGCTTTGCGATGACCAATGCCAGTCCGCTGGTATCACCAACCTTTTCAAGCGAGCGTTTATTGGGTACTAATCCCGTGTGTTACGCTTTCCCAGCTGGTAAATACCCACCGGTGATCGTAGATATGGCTACGTCAGCTGCGGCCAATGGTAAATTGGAGATCGCTCAGCGGGCAGGTATGCAGGTCCCCGAGGGCTGGATACAAAATAAAGAGGGAGAACCAACTACTGATCCGCACGCTTTAAAATCAGGCGGGGCTTTATTGCCATTGGGCAGCGACCGTGATCACGGCAGTCATAAAGGGTTTGGGTTGAGTGCTACGGTCGATATACTTTCGGCAGTGTTATCAGGCGCTAATTATGGCCCATGGGTGCCGCCATTTGTAGCTTTTCTTGATCCGCCGAATGATCCGGTTGGTACAGGTATCGGTCATTTTGTTGGCGCTATGCGGATTGATGGCTTCCGTCCGGTTGCAGAGTTTAAGCAGCATATGGATAATTGGATACATCGCTTTAAATCGTCCGCTACTATAGATCCTAATCAGAAAGTGATCATTCCCGGTGAACCAGAATTGGAAGCTGAAGCAGCAAGAAAACTGAGCGGCATACCTTTGGTTGAAGCCGTTGTAAAAGACTTGAATGAAATAGCTGGGAGGTTTGGGGTAGAACTGTTAAGGAGTTGATTTTATTTTTATCAAGCTTCGCTGTCGCTCAGGACGGAAAATCTTAATAAATCAATACACGATCTAACCTTCAAATCCGCATTCTATCAATGTATTCCCTTAAATAACCTGCTCCAGCGGATAGAGTTTAAGAAACTTCCGGCTGAATCAGTACTCATCCAGATAAACAAAGCCTTACCTACAATATGATCTTCAGGTACGAATCCCCAGAAACGTGAATCCTCTGAATTATGACGGTTATCGCCCATCATCCAGTAGTAGTTTTGCTTAAATGTGTAGCTGGTAGCTTTTTTGCCATTAATCACGATGTCGTTGTCTTTTAGTTCCAGCTTGTTGTTTTCATAAACCTCTATAACACGTCTATAAACAAGAAAATTTGATTTGTCCAATTTTATAGTCATGCCTGTTTTGGGAATAATAATAGGCCCATAATTATCAACACTCCAAGGCAACGTAGGGTCCGAAGGGAAAATGTTCCTGTCAAAGGTGCCTTTTGGCTGGATTGACTCGGTGACTGATTTAACGTTCGAGTAACCTTTTAAAGTGGCTGCTGATTGACGAGTCATCAGCATTTCATAATCCGATGGGCTCGATTGATTGACCAGGGTAATATGCAGATCGGTTAACAACTGTGGATTAAGTGCGTTTCCATCAGTATGCACAAGGTATGAAGGCTGGCCTTGTGGCGGATTAGGCATAGCTTTGCCGTTGATATAAACCTGGGCATTTACGATAGAAAGCGTATCGCCCGGAGCTCCCTGGCAGCGCTTAATATAATTATCTTGCTTATCTACAGGTCTGTTCCACGGCGAATCGGACTGCATTGGATAATTGAATACCACAACATCGCCTTTCTTTACATCGTTAAATCCAGGCAAACGATAGTAAGGTAGTTTTATAATGTCTGAATAAGACTTAGTATTGATAAGCGGCATCGTATTTTGGGCAAAAGGGAAAGACAGCGGTGTCATCGGCAGACGAGGACCGTAATTCATTTTGCTCACAAATAAATAATCGCCAACCAGCAACGAGCTCTCCATCGAGCCGGTAGGGATCACGTAAGCTTCAATGAAGAAGGTGCGGATTATTGTTGCGGCCAACACTGCAAAAACAATAGCTTCCGTCCACTCGCGGGCCGATGATTTTTTTAATTGTTTACTGTGCTTTTCTCTAAATTCCTGAGTTTGTGAAGGACCAAGATATTTGGTTTCCTTATCATTTCCCCATTTGATCAGGTAAATAAAGGGCAATATTATTCCCGCGGCCCAGTCGCGTAAGGAGAATTTGCCAAATGATTTAAGCAAATCAATAGTGAGACCTATGATTGCAAGAATATTGATAGCAGGAATCAGCATCAGAACGATCCACCACTTTGGCTTGCCAGTAAGCTTAATGATCACATAAGCGTTGTAAACAGGGATATAACCCTGCCAGCCCGGTTGTCCGGCTTTTTCAAATAATTTCGCAAAGCCAACAAATGGCAACACGATATATAATACAAGGAAGATAATAAGTTCTATGATACTCACGCTGGTATTTTTTAGTGAAGTTTTATCTTAAATATCAAAATTGAACATCTCTTCAACAGAGAAAAAGCCTTTTTTATTATGAACCCATTCCGCAGCAAGCACTGCGCCCAGTGCAAAACCATTCCGGTTGTGCGCTGTATGTTTAAATTCAATGGTATCTACTTCCGAATCATAGATAACAGTATGAGTGCCTGGCACGCTATCGATACGGAATGACTCAATTAGTACCTGGTTGTTTCTCAAGCTGCTGTCATCAGCGTCATTGCCTTCAGCGGTTAAAACATTTACCCATTCTTTTTTGCGGTCGACGTTTTCGATGATTCCTTCGGCTATGGTAATGGCTGTGCCACTCGGCGAGTCCAGCTTTTGGGTGTGATGAATTTCTTCCACTTGTACATCATAGTAAGGGTAATTATTCATCAGCTTGGCCAGCTTTCTGTTTATGTGGAAGAAGATATTTACTCCAACACTAAAGTTTGATGCATACAACAATGTGTTCCCTGTCTCAATGCAATTTTGTTTTACCTGAGGCAAATGCTCATACCAGCCTGTTGTACCCACAACAACAGGAACTCCGGCATCAAAACAGTGTTGTATATTACTCAAAACAGAGGCCGGGGTGGTAAATTCTATTATAGCGTCCGCTTTTTTCAGGTTCTCAGCAGTTAATTCATGCTGATTATCGTGGTCAATTTTTAATACGATGTTATGTTTACGGTCAGTGGCGATCTTCTCGATAATCTTTCCCATTTTCCCGTATCCTAATAATGCAATGTTCATTACTTGTAATTCTTCGTTAACAGCAGGCGTAAAGATATATTTTATTCTTTTTAAGTCTTGTTTATGGAAGGATATTTAGCGACTTATTTAAGTGTAAAGGTAATTTTTACAGCGGGAATAAATGTAGTATTGCTGTTTAAGGCATATACAGGTTGGCTTATTGTGCCTGGACTTACTTTTATAGATAGATTATTGTCCATAGTATAGCTCCGGATAAATTTGGCATCGATATATGCATCTACCATCTGTATACCCCATCCGCCAAGGAAACCCAATATGCCGAGGTCGCGGTCACGTCGAAAACTATTGGTGTAGGTGACCACATCATCATTCGACACCTTAACGAGTATTGGATTATTTTGGCTGGTTCCAACAATACCCTTTTCGCGAAGCAAGGCTTCGTTCAAAAAAATCTTGTACCAATGCTGATTATATACAACCACATCGGCTAACAAACCTAATCCGCCATAGATAAGCGGCAATTTCCACCACCGATGATTATACAATTGCCCCCAGCCAGGTATCATTAATGAACGCATCACCGCCTTATGCGGATCGTGCAAAGAATCGGGGTGGTAGGTCTTCTCTTTGGTTATCTTAGGATAATAACGCTTTGAGGTTACCGAATCCTTTATCCGGTTCAGACTGTCTTTTTTGTTTTTCACGACAATGGTGTCTGGCTGTTGAGCTTTTGCAGCGACAGCCAATCCCAACAGAAGCCAAAAAATGAACAAATGTTTATGCATGCTTACCAATCCAGCATTTCAAGGATGCGGTTAAGATCATCCTCAGATAAGAAAGGGATTTCAATACTGCCCTTTCCCTGGCTGTTTAATTTTAGTTTAACATTTGTGCTGAATTTTGATGCAAGGTCGTCCTGTATCTTTTGCACCTGGAATGACAAGGGTTCAGGTTGTTTGCCTTCCTTTTTTAAAGGTACCTTTTGCATCTCGCGCACTATTTCTTCCACTTTGCGCACAGAAAGCTCATGCTGTATAATCTGCTGATGAATATACAATTGCTTTGCAGCGTCAGAAACAGATATCAATGCTTTTGCATGCCCCATACTGATCTGGTTATCTCGGATAGATGCCTGGATGGTTGGCGGCAATTTTAGCAAACGCAGGTAATTGGTTACTGTCGAACGGTTTTTGCTTACGCGCTCGCCAAGTTCCTCTTGTTTCAGGCTGCACTCATCTATCATCCGCTGAAAGCTCAGGGCAACTTCTATTGCATTCAGGTTTTCACGCTGAATGTTTTCGATCAATGCCATTTCCAGCATCTGCTGGTCGTTGGCTGTACGTACGTAAGCAGGTATCTGTGTTAATCCGGCTAATTTCGATGCGCGCAAACGACGTTCACCTGATATCAGTTGAAATTTATGGGAATTTACCTTTCTTACCGTAATTGGCTGAATTAAGCCCTGAAGTTTAATGGAGTCAGCCAGTTCTGCCAAAGCTTCCTGGTCAAAATCAGTACGCGGCTGAAAAGGGTTAACTTCTATTTCGGCAATTTTTATTTCGTTGACCGAGCCCATTGCGTTTACGTCAGCGCTCGTGCCAATTTCATTTTTATTCGGAAGTACGTTTACAGAATCATTCAAAAGGGCGCTTAATCCCTTACCCAAAGCATTTCTCTTCTCTGCACTCATTTATTTATATAGTTTCTGTTGTGGCTATGGTTTCGCCTTTTAACATTCCGTTTTTTCGTACAATTTCGCGGGCCAGGTTCAGATAATTAATGGCCCCCTTGCTATTGGCGTCGTGCATAATCACCGACATTCCAAAGCTGGGTGCTTCGCTTAAACGTGTGTTACGTTGAATAATTGTTTCAAAAACCATGTCTTCGAAATGATTTTTCACTTCTTCAACCACCTGGTTTGAGAGGCGGAGCCTTACATCATACATGGTTAGCAATATGCCTTCAATTTCCAGCGCTGTATTTAAGCGGGTTTGCACAATTTTTATTGTGTTCAGGAGTTTGCCTAAACCTTCCAACGCAAAGTATTCGCACTGAACAGGGATGATCACCGAATCGGCAGCTGTTAAAGCGTTGATAGTGATCAGGCCCAATGATGGTGAACAATCAATGATGATGAAGTCATACTCATCGCGTATGCTGTTGAGTACGGCTTTCATTTTATACTCCCGATCAACCAGGTTGATCATTTCTATCTCTGCGCCAACCAGGTCGATGTGAGCTGGCAATAGGTCGAGATTAGGGGTTTCGGTTTTCTGGATAGCCTCATGCGGATCAATATCATTGATAATGCACTCATAGACGCTATTTTTAATTGTACGCGGGTCAAAGCCTATACCTGATGTTGAATTAGCCTGCGGATCGGCATCAACCAGTAGTGTTTTGTATTCCAGAACTGCCAAACTTGCAGCCAGGTTTATGGAGGATGTAGTTTTTCCTACGCCGCCTTTTTGGTTGGCTAAAGCAATAATTTTACTCATTCGTATGTTCCAATTTTTTTTACAGGTGTAGGTTTATACCAACGCAAAGTGAAAGCAGAAATTTCTACCTTCGCAAAGGTAATTTACCGGGCTAAAGATACATATTTTAACTATACAGAAATCCACAGCTTATGGCAAATTACAAACAAAAGCAATTAGCGAATTAGTGAATGAGTGAGTTAGCGAATGGTTAGAACCCGATTTTCATCATTTAAGAATTTCCACGATTTCAGTCAAAAAACTCTTTTAACTTACTCATTCGCTAACTCATTCATTCACTAATTAAAAAATGATCACCATTATATCATCCACTAATCGTTCAGGAAGTTCAACGCTTAAAGTCGCTCAATATTACCAACGGAGGTTAAACGAAAAAGGAACCGATACCCAATTGCTATCGTTGTCTGAATTGCCACCTAACCTGATCGAAACTGACCTCTATGGAAAGCGCAGCAAAGAATTTGAGCCTATCCAGGAGATCGTTACCAAAACGGATAAATTCCTATTTGTTATTCCCGAGTACAATGGCAGTTTTCCGGGAGTGCTTAAAGTATTTATAGATGCCTGTTCTTTTCCGGAGAGCTTCTATGAAAAGAAAGCAGCATTGGTGGGCGTGTCATCCGGTAGGTATGGCAACATTCGCGGTATAGACCATTTTACAGGCATATGCAATTATATTCACCTGCATGTAATGCCGTTGAAGATCCATATCCCATCGGTTCATAAAGAATTGGATACCCATGGCGATTTTTTTAAAGAAGATACCCTGAAGTTTACTAATGAGCAGATTGATAAGTTTATTAGGTTTTAGTTGTAAAAGCTGGAGTGGTTGTAAAGGTTGTGGTCGTTAACTTAGTTAGCCATTCGATTTAATCTCTTTTACTAGTGTCGAGTTAAATGGCCTATTACATGCAGTAAAGTGGCTCGGATTTGAACTGCGTATCGCTACTCTTTATCACTATGATTTGGCAAAAAAAACTTTTCCAACCATTACAACCATTACAACTATTACAACCACTTCAACCAATTGACTAACCCCCATTTATCACCTTAGCCATACCAAATGCGGCTGCGGCGGCCAATGCGCCAATGATCAGAACCTTTAAGGCGCCAGATAATGGAGGCTGCCCGGTAACTTTGCTTTTGAAGTAACCAAATATAAACAGGCAGACAGAGGTGATAGCGCAAGAGTAGTACAGAGCCTGCTGTGACTCGTGTATAAAGAAGTACGGCGACAAAGGGATAATTCCACCGACGATGTAAGAAAAGCCGATCGTAATAGCGCTTTGTGTGGCGCGGTTTGCTTCGGGTTTTTCGAGCCCCAATTCATAACGCATCATAAAATCAACCCAGGCATTTTTGTCTTTGGCCATTTCGTTGGCGATCTCGTGCTGTAAATGTTCGGATATGCCAAAGCCAGCAAATACCTCCCGAACTTCCATCTTCTCCTGCTCCGGAACTCTTTCTACTTCATCGTATTCTCTTTTCAGTTCGGAATTGTAATGATCGGCCTCGGTCTTTCCGGCCAGGAAACCGCCAAGTCCCATGGCTATTGATCCTGCTACAATTTCAGCTATGCCTGCAGTTACCACAATATGGGAGGCAGCAGTAGCTCCGCTCAAACCCGCCGCTAATGCAAACGGCACGGTTAAGCCATCAGACATGCCGATAACAATGTCTTTTATAGTATCTGAGCTTTTTAAATGATGTTCGTGATGCATAAGATAAAAGTACAAGTATGATTATCGTTTTGAATATCAAAATGTTATTTATGATTAGTCTGAATTAGGATTTACAAAATAAACTCAGCGTATGATCACTACCCACCCGGATAGTTTAGGCGTATTGTTTTTCAGGTCAATAATGTAATAATAGGTGCCCGCTGGTAAAGGTGAGCCATTTCGGGTACCGTCCCATGATTTTGGGTAACCGGTACTTTGATATACTTTTTGGCCATTGCGGTCGAATATTGAAACAAGACATGACGGATAAGTAATTAAGGCATCGATGTTCCAAAAGTCATTGATGCCATCATTATTCGGTGTGAATGCATTTGGGATGGTGATCTTTTTATAAACTCGTACAGAAACTGTACTTGTTGCTGTGCCACACGTTTGCGATACGACATTTAGGGTATAGGTAATATCATCTTTCGGGCTGGCATTGGGTGCAATAGCGTTTGGATTATCAAGACCCGTCGTAGGCGTCCAATAATGGTTGCTGATATTATCGCCAGCCATTGCGCCGTTTAACTGTACCGATTGCCCTTCGAAAATTACTTTATTATCACCCGCATTTGCTACAGGGTTATTGTTTACTGTTACCGTCACAGATTTGGTATCATCGTAGCAGGCGTCATTGCTTACTTTAACTGTGTATGTGGTAGTTTGTGAGGGGGTAGCTACCGGGTTGGGCATATCGTCATGATCTAATCCGGTTGACGGCGTCCATTTATAATAAATACCGCCGGATGCAGTCAGGCGTGTTGATTCACCTGCGCAAATCGTTGGGTTGTTGCCTACAACAGCCACCACTTTAGGAACAACCTTCACAGTTGTTTGTACAGATGCACTGGTACAATCACTGGTTGATGTAGCAACAACGGTATAAATACCGGCATTTGCAGGGGTAACATTATTAATAATAAGCGGGTTTTGATTACTTGAAGCGATATTCGGCCCCGACCAGGTGTAACTTGCACCTCCTGTAGCGGTTAATGTTAGCGCGTCTCCTTCGCAAACAATGGGAGTTGCGGGTAAGTGCGCTATTGGTAAAGGATTGACATTTATTGTAAGTGGCTGGGAACTCACACTGCAGGTGGGAGATAATATGTTTTCACCTTCGCCTACAGCCAGCCTGTATTGATAGACGCCGCTTTGAGCATTAGTGATATTTAAATTAAATACAGCACTCGTCTGCCCGGGAATATTCATCCAGCCGGTATTATTTTGATTGGCCTGCCATTGTAAAAATGGGTTATTGTACCCAGCGCCTACACTTGCTTTAAGCGTGTAACTTGCCTTGCTCCCCTCGCAAATATTTTGATCCCCCGTTGAGGTCAGGTCACCAAAACCTGTTTGTACAATCGGACCGCAAGGCCTGAAGGCAATATCATCCAATATCAGGTCATTGCCGTTGCCGCCCGGCGCGTTATTGATCATTTTAACTACGACATCGGTCACCCCGGCTGGTGTGGTAAAATTAGTAGCGTATTTATCCCACTTGGGTTGAGCTGTAGGTAGGATATCGCCGGTATTATGTGTTTTTAATACCTGCCCGGTAGTCGTCTCGATAGAAAAAGTAATATTAGGTGGAATTGAATTTGGCTTGCTTGCTGCAAGGGCGTATAAGTTCAGGATGTATGCCGAAAACTCATAGGTGGTATTTGGGCATAGTCCATTGGCTGTTTGCGTAAAAAAGGTACTTGGCTGGAAGCTGGCATTAACAATCATCATGTAGCCGTTCGGGTTACCGGTATGGTCGGTTGTTACATTATGCCAAACGCCGTAACAGTTTCCTGTAACGCTATTTGCTATGGTATAATAACCATCATTAGGACAATTGCTGGACGTGTAGTTCATATTGGTGATACCGCCAGACAAGGTCATGCCCGGGTTAGAGCCTGCGCCGAAAGTTTGGTCAATAACTGGATCGCCCAGGCTACCCGAACAAGTTTGAGCAAGGGACCTTGATGTGAAAAATATTAATAAAAAAAGTAAAAATAAGTCAGAGCTTCTCGGTCGCATTAATATTGATCGGGCAAAAAGCCCAACTTCAAAAATAATACTTTAAGTGATGTATTTCTTTGTCTATCAAATTCTTTATCAGCTAACGGTTTTTGCAGCATAAAGGGTTACATTTGTTGTAACCCCAGTTGATGCTTATGATGAAAATCTACCCTTCAATTTTTCTTTTTGCCGCAGCTCCCTTGATTAGTTTTTCTCAAAACAGAACAGATACTTTAAAGAAGGATGCTTTAAGACATTTAACAGAACTAACAGTAAAGGGCTACCTGATAGAGCAGCCGGTTTTGAGCGTACCTGCTTCGGTAGCGGTATTAAGTCCCTCTCAATTGGCTCTACAACCCGAAAATTCGCTGGTATCATCGATGAACACTGTTCCCGGAGTGCGTATGGAGGAGCGTTCCCCAGGAAGCTACCGTTTATCCATCCGGGGTAGTTTATTGCGCTCGCCTTTTGGAGTACGTGATATAAAGATATATTTTGACGAGATACCCCTAACCGATGCCGGAGGTAATACCTATCTGAATGCAGTAGATGTAAATAGCGTGCAAGGCATTGAAATACTAAAAGGCCCGGACGGTAGTCTGTTTGGAGCCAACTCAGGTGGCGTCGTGTTGATTAGCCCGGTTAGGCGTTATAATAATAGCAACTACTTATCAGCAGAACTAAATGGAGGTTCGTACGGGCTCTTTCATCAGAATGTTGGCCTGCAAAATACTTCGGGTAATCATCAGCTGAACATCAATCAAGCTTATGAAACTTATAGCGGCTACCGTCAGCATAGTTATATGGATCGCAATTATGTGCAGGCGGTTGATAAGGTAACTTTCTCTAAAGCTGATCAGCTTAAATTCCTGGGTTTTTATTCTGATATGGGTTATGAAACACCTGGCGGGTTGACATTGGCCCAATACCAGGCTGATCCAAAACAGGCGCGGCTACCCACCAAAACCTTGCCAGGAGCAATACAGCAAAAAGCAGGCGTTTATCAAAAAATAATGATCGGGGGTCTTGTAAATAACTGGCAGGTAACTGATCAGCTAAAAAATGTAACATCCATATTTGGCAGCTACGTGGATTTCTCCAATCCATTTATTACTACTTACAATCAGCGTTATGAAAGTACTTACGGTCTGCGAACCTATTTTGAATTAAGTGGCAAGCCGAACCCGGCAATTAACTGGAAAGTGAATGTTGGACTGGAATGGCAGCAAACCAACTCAGATATAAATAGCTATGGCAACAGATCGGGTGTGAGAGATACAGCACAAACGCTGGATAGAATACATACTAATCAGCACTTTATTTTTGCGCGTTACTTCGCAGATATTTATAAGCGTTTGCATGTAGAAGCAGCATTGAGCCTGAATTATTATGATTATAAATTCCGGAATGTATTCCCCAATAACGAAGCCGTATTTACAAACCGCAGCTTTACTCCGCAATTGATGCCAAGGTTAGCTTTATCTTACCAGATAACCAACAATTTTATCTGGCGTGCATCGGTAAGCCGTGGATATTCCACACCGACAACAGCCGAGATCAGGCCTACAGACCAGGTGATCAACACAAGTTTGCAGGCAGAAGACGGCTGGAACTATGAGACTGGTTTCAGGCTGCGTAATGCCGATGAGAGCATGTTCCTGGATGCCGCTGTTTTTTATTATAAGCTTAATAATGCCATCGACCCTCAGCAAAATGCCGATGGAACAACATACTACATCAATGCAGGGGGAACAAGTCAGCCAGGGCTTGAATTATATTTCAGCGACTGGGTTATCCGCCAAAACAATATCAGTTTCATCAGAGGTCTGCAAATAAATGCATCCGCTACAATTGATCGTTTTTCCTTCGAGAGCACGCATAATCAATTAACAGGAGTACCCAACCAGGTATTAGTTGGTAATGTGCAAATTAAGTTTCCAGAGCATTTGTATGTCTTTGGGCAATATAACTATACGGCAAAAATCCCCCTAAATGATGCCAGTACAGCCTATGCACCTGCTTACCATTTAGTAGAGGCAAAAGCAGGATGGGAGTGCGTGATAAGCCCTAAAACCAGGTTAGCCATTTACGTGGGTGCAGACAATATTCTGAACCAGAAATATAGCCTTGGTAATGATCTGAACGCAGTAGGAGGCCGGTATTATAACGCAGCCGCTCCCAGGAATTATTATGCGGGCCTGAAGCTTGTGCTTTAACTGGATGAGCACTAAAAGTTCCCATTTGCAGCGAGAACTTTTAGTGCTGCGGTGCTCTGTTATTTAGCTATCTCAGTAACGTTGCTACCCCTGCCTTTGTTGTTAAAAGTTCTAAATTTTATTAACGAATTTTCTATTGTAACACCATCGTTATACACAGAGCTTTTTGCGTCCGGATCTTTGCCGTTGGTGGTGTATCTGATAGTTAGACCGGGAAACTGTTCGTTAGCAATTAATTTACCATTTTGTTCTATCACTCCCGGTTTTGGGATGCGGTACCCATACCCACCATTAAGATAATCCAGACGGGGCAGCTCACGTTTGCCCAACACGTTTAAGAAATTTGACCATGCCTGAGCGTAAAGCTCCTGACTTTTGGTAGTATCATTTGTTGTCGCCCATTCAGGGTCCTGCGACCACGCACGTTCAGCAAATCCAAGCAAGCGTGGCAACAGCATGTATTCCTCGCGTTCTGTTGTTTTAACGGTTTCTCCCCACAGGGCGCATTGAAGACCAACAATATTGCTTTTGCCGTAGTCGGTCAGCCGTTGTTTGCCGATAAAGATATTGCGGTTAATTGGCAGCCCGTTTTTATCAACTTTGGTGTTTTTAAAATAATCAAAAGGAATAAAAGAAAAAGGTTTGTCAATATCCGAAAACGCCCCCCAGTAATAGCCCGGCTCATCAAACGATTTATAATTCGCCATATCAAAATACAGATTAGTTACACACGATAGCACCACTTTATAGCCCGAGTTGGCAAGACGATAGGCAAGGTCCTCATTTCCATCGCCCAGTGTGTTATTCCAAACTTCGGTTTGCAAGTGCTCCGGCATAAAGTCAGGATTTGGAACGTAAACAGGTCTGCCATCCAGCTTGGTTTTGCGCAATGCCATTTCTTCCCAGCCTGCAAGGTTAAGCCCTTTGGCTTTCAGCATCTGATTTACTTTGCCATAGAAATAATACCACAGGTCGCCTGTGTTTTGAATTTCAGGGTGACTGCCCTGCAGAGCAACATAAGCAGGGGATTTTTCCCAAACATGTGCGGGCACCTCGTCGCCACCAAAATGAATCATTTTTAGCGGTGCGCCTGCCTCTTTGTACATTGCTACAATATCATTGATAACTGTTCCAATAAAATTGTAGGTAGATGGCAGCGATACATCCATGATATTATCGTTCCAAAACTGGTTTGAGCTATACTCGGATTTGTCGTTTAGATCATACAGAAGATATTTTTCAGCTTCTGCTTTTTTACCTTGCGCCATCAATTTGGTATAGCGCGCATTCATTGCCTTGATAGCGGCACGGGCATGGCCCGGTGTTTCGATCTCAGTTATTACAGTAATATGTCTTTCATTAGCGTATTTTAATATCTCAACATAATCCGCTTTCGTATAAAAACCGCTTCCCGCCAGTTTACCGGTTTCAGGACCTGAACCATGGCATGCAGGTAAAAACTTCTTGCTGTCTAAAGAATGCCCGCGTTGTGAGCCTATTTCGGTTAATTCAGGTAACGACGGTATTTCCAATCTCCAGCCTTCATCCTCAGTTAAATGGAAGTGGAAGGTGTTGATCTTGTATAATGCAAGCAAATCAAGCAATCTTTCAACCTGCTTTTTTGTTTGAAAATTGCGGCCCACATCCAGCATAAATGCCCGGTAGCCAAAGCGGGGCGCATCCTGAATCTCTACACATTGTATTTTTATTTCGCTTTGCGGTTTAACATAAGCAGAAGGGGAGATCAGTGATAACAAGGATTGTATGCCATAAAATATCCCGGTCGGGGTAGAGGCCACGATGAAAATGGCCTTTGGCTTTACCTCCATGGCGTACCCTTGGGGGTTCATGCCTTCTTTATAAACCAGTTTAATGGTGTTTTCGCTTGCTGCGCTGCCGCCTTCAAGCATGGTTCTGAACTTGTCAGTCAATACCTCTGCCTCTTTTTCAAAACGGCTGTCGTTTACAATCTGCACGCCCGAGTTTAGTTTGAAAACACCTTTAATTTCCGAATAGCTTGTCGGCGAAGGGAATACTTTAGTCAACTGCTTTTCAGGAATATCGGTAATGCTTGCATTTTGATTGTAAATGATCTCAGGAGTAATCAGCCCTTTGTAAGTAGGCTTGAAAGGAGCAATGTTAACTCCCCCAACGGAATAGCCTTTATCAGTCTGTGCGTCCCAAACAACATAGAATCCTTCGGGTGCATCGGTGAAGTTAACAATATTGTCTGTATCTATAAATTCAATCCTTACCGAGCCTCCTGGTTTTAATTCAGTGAATGTGTTGAGCGGGGTAAAGCTGAACAGGTCGCCGTTGATATGCTCCACCTTAACATTTCCGGTTGGGCTTGTTGGTAAAAAATCATGCGGTGAATTGAAATATAATTTCCAACCGCTTGAAGGGAGGGTGTTTTTGCCGGTGTTGGTGATGGTAATGGCGTTTAATGATTGCGCCTTATTCTGATAGTCATCCTGAACTGCCTCCCATTTTATTTGTAAATCACGGGCATCAAGTGGTGGGGAATCAATTTTTGAGGCATTAGCCTTTGTGCCGACAAGGAAGATCAGCATTGTAATAAGTAATTGGCGCATAGTTTAGTATTAGGTTTTTATTGAATCGTAAATATAGACTTTTTTGCAAATTTTAAAAAGTATGATGTTCTTTATAAGAAAAATTGCTTTTGAAAAGAAAAGCTTAAGGTATTAGGCTAAAGCCCAACAGCAATGAATAGAAGATGAACCTGAAACAGGGTATCTATTCATTGACGTTCCATTTATGGAACGGTAAGTTAGACAAAATAAGGGGCTTTAGCCAAAAATAGCTGACAAAATTTGAAGAGGATTTCTGGTTTATAAAGAGAACTTTATCCACCCATCACCCTCATATCCAAAAATAAATTGTTTAGGGTGGATGATTTCGGCTAAAATTTCAATAGAGTCGACTATCCGTGGCCCGGGACGGTTAAAATAGTGATTGCCATCGGCAATGTAAAAACGGTTATTCTTTACAGCTTTCAATTCGGTAAACCCCGGCAATTGAAGTAACAGATTTGCTTCTTTCATAGTGCGCTCAATAGAAAATCCGCAGGGCATGACTACAATTGCGTCCGGATCTTGCTGCCGAATATCTTCCCATTTTACATAGGGCGAATGTTTCCCATTTTCTGCCAGAATCGGCACGCCTCCGGCAATATTAACTAATTCCGGAACCCAATTGCCTGACACCATCATTGGTTCCAGCCATTCGATACAAGCCACCTTTGGTTTATTCTCCATAAACTTCAGCTTGTGGCGGATGATATCTACACGTTCCTGTAATCCTTCTATTAATTGTTCGCCTTTCTCTGTGACACCCAAGACAACTGCCACTTCACGGATAGTATTAAATATCGCATCCAGGCTATCGGGTTGTAATGAGATGATAGTCGATTGTTTATCCAAATAATCCTCTAGTGCTTCTTCTACTTCTGTTAACGAAACAGCACATACCTCGCATTGCGCCTGCGTAATTACCACATCAGGCGACAGTTGTTTAATCACATCCCTCTTTACGGTGTAAACAGAAAGGGCATCAGTGAGCAGTTCCTTTACTTTGACATCGATAGCTGCACTGCTTAGATTGTCCTGGATATTGGCTTCCGAGCATATCGGCAATTGTTTTACCGAAGGCGGGAAATCACACTCATGCGAACGCCCAACCAGATTTTCTTCCAATCCTAAGGCGCAAACAATTTCGGTAGCAGCAGGTAACAGCGAGACAATTTTTTGGGATGGCATGACGCAAAGGTACTGTTAGCTGCTTACAGTTGAAAATATTAAGCCGACTGAACGATGCGCAAAGAATCCTCAAAACGGTCTGTTTGCAGATTGCGTTTGAGCTGATCCATGTGAACCAAAGCGTATAATCGCCGGTTGTTCATATCCGCCAGACTGATCTCGCCTGACCATATCCAGTCATTGAATTCACGATAACCGGATCGTGGCATATTGATATCGATTGGCCCCTGCGGATTGCTAAACAGGACAAATGAAGTGAGGTAGAACGTATGAATAATCTGTTGCATCAGGAAAAAACGGGCATGCTGGTATTCGGTAGGTTCTTCCTCAAAATAGTTTTGAAGATATTCTTTTTCATCCTTATTGTTAGCGATCAAAAAGTTTCCGGCTATGGCCAGATCGGCATACCGGTCATTTGAAAAAGCCGCTTCCCAATCTACCAGCCATAGTTTTTCACCATTATAAAGTGTATTTTCCGGTTTCAGATCGCTGTGACTGGATACCATATCTTTGGGGTTACGCGGGTAGGTTTTGTTAATCCTGTCAAACTGCCGGAATAGTTCGCTAATTTCTTCTTCCGGCATCAATTTCGATTCCAGAAGCTTTTTATTGAAGCGCGCCGCAGCATCTATGTATTGAAAAACCGGAAAAAGAGGGAGCGAATGCAGCTTCCTTAAAGCTTTTGGCATTTTTATCCTCGCTTCTTCAACTGGAAAAGGTTTAACATCAACAAAATCTGTGATCGCAATCCTGTCGGAAATGCTGGTGTACCACACCTTGGGAGCAACCCCAATTTCAGCACCGGCCCGCATGCAATTGTATTCGCGTTCCGGATTAGCAAACTCGTCAGTACGCATAATGATGCGGAGCAGGTAAGGTTTACCTTGTATTACTATGCGGTAAACCAAAGCTGATGAAAGCCCGGCAGTAAGCTGACGGATATCTTCAATATCAGTGGTTCCAAATGCTGCTTGTAAGGCTTTGTCAACAACAGTTCTCTTGTCTTCAGGTATCATGAAATGTTGGCTTAATTATTGGTAATCAGTCAAATGTATTTATGCTTTTTAAATTTTTTCTGCTTTTGATAATATATTTTTTCCGGCAAACTTTAATTAAAATATTTGCGTTAACCTAATAGAACCCCCCTGATTTCAGGCTGTAAAAATTCAAAAAAGCGGGCATAAATCCGATCGGATATCTTCAAGTCAACAATAAAGCCTAATTTAGTCCCCAATGATCTTCTTAACCTTTTTCATTGGCCTTATCGCCAACTTTATTGGGTACATACCGCCGGGGAATATCAATTTGGCATTGGTGCAGATCACCATTAACCGGGGTATGAAACAGGCTTTGCAATTTATTACTGCCTTTTCCTGCGTCGAGTTCTTTTTTACTTATTTTATTATGAATGCGGCCGACTGGCTGTCGATGCAGGTGCACCTGGATACGGCCATCGATTGGGTGATGGTTGTGTTGTTTGGTTCGATGGGAGCAATCACCTGGATGCATCGTAATAAACCACCTAAAGAGTCAAAAAACTCAAGCCGGGATAGTATTACATACGGCATTTTATTGGGTTTCCTGAACCCGGTGCAAATACCTTTTTGGATGATCACCGGCACTTACCTGATCACGCATGAATGGATTGAAACAGGCAGATGGCCGCTCGCTCTCTTTAGCGTTGGGTCGGCTGCAGGCGCATTTTTGTGTCTGTTTATTTATGCAAAGTCGGCGCGATATGTTAGGGATAAACTCGATTTAAGTAACAGGACGATCAATACCGGTATTGCTATTTTATTCTTTTCGTTCTCACTATACCATATTGTAAAGCAGTTGTATCTGCATGTTTTTAAGCATTAATTAGCCCAACAAGCCCAACACTGCTTCCTTATCTCTTCCTAACTGTATTGTTAAATCTTCCAGCGAAGTAAATTTAATATCACCCCGTACAAAGTGCAGAAATTCCATGCGAATAGGCTGAGTATAGATATCATGGTTGAAATCGAAGATGTTTACTTCGATGTTCCGGGTAATACCGTTGATAGTAGGGCGGTGACCGATATAGCCCATCCCTTTGTGCTTTTGATCGCCGAGCCATATGTGTACAGCAAATATGCCATCGCCGGGAATCAGCTTATAAGTTTCTTCTATCAGGATATTGGCTGTAGGATAGCCGATTGTGCGCCCGATTTGATCGCCGCGGTTTACTTTACCGCTGATAAAAAACGGGTAACCCAAAAATTCATTTGCCAGTTCGATCTGGTCGCCTAACAAGGCATTGCGGATACGCGTAGAACTCACCGCCACGTCATGAATATCCTGCTCGGGTATCTCGATCACATTATAACCGTAAACAGGGGCTAATTGTTGCAGATCGGCCAAACTACCCTGGCGGTCTTTGCCAAAGCGGTGGTCATAACCGATTACAATGGTTTTAGTCCCGATTTTATTTACCAATACTTCACGGATGTATTCCTCGGCAGTCTGGTTGGAGAAGTCTCTCGAAAAGGGAGTGATGATGAGGTGATCGATGCCTAATTGCTCCAATAGATGCGCCTTCTCATCCATGGTGTTGATCATCTTCAAGTCCTGATCTTCAGGATGTATGATCATACGCGGATGAGGAAAGAACGTCAATATCACTGTTTCGCCGCCCGATGCTTTCGCCAACTGCTTTACCCGCTCAATGATTTTGCGATGTCCCAAATGCACACCATCAAAAGTGCCGATGGTAACCACCGCATTTTTAACAGGTACAAATTCGTCGATATGATGGTAGATTTTCATTATTGTGATAACACCGATTCTCTTATGATTACATAGATTAAGGCCAATGGTTGCCTTGTCGATTAAAATTTACTCGACTGTTGCTTTTAATTCCCTTATTGTGTTGACTAATTCCATTACCTCCCAGGCGTCGCCAATTACAAAACTACCGCTACGTGTGCGCCTTAAACGCGATAAATAAGCTCCGTTATTTAAGGCTTTACCAAAGTCGTTTACTAATGAACGGATATAAGTGCCCTTGCTGCATACTACCTTGAAATCAACTTCCGGCAGTTCAACCCGGGTTATTTCAAACGCCGTGATCGTGACATTGCGAAGGCGAAGCTCGACATCCTCGCCGCGGCGCGCTTTCTCGTATAGTCGCTCCCCATCAATCTTTACAGCCGAATGGGCAGGAGGGTATTGCTGGATATCTCCAATAAACTGCTCACAAACGGCGTGTATTTGTTCAGGGCTGATATCGGCGGTACTGAATAATTGCTCCGGTTCGCTTTCCAGGTCGTAGGTTGGGGTAACAGAGCCTAATACCATGGTGCCGGTATACTCCTTTTCCTCAGCCTGAAAGTTATCAATCTGCTTAGTCATCTTCCCAGTGCAGATGATGAGCAGGCCTGTAGCAAGCGGATCGAGCGTGCCTGCATGGCCCACCTTCAGCTTCAGCGGTTTAAAGGCATTGCGTATTTTGCCCACCACGTCAAAGCTGGTCCATTTATAGGGTTTATTTACCAGTAGTAGCTGCCCCTCAGCAAATTCTCCTATGTTGGCGAAAGTTCGTTTCAAGTGTGCTTTTTGCGCAAAGGTAGGATTATTGTCTGAACTGGCTGAATCGCTGATTAAACAGATTACCGGATTATGCGGGTGATCGGCGAAATCATCTAATCATTCAAATCAACGATTCATACATTATGCAACGCATTACCCGCGAAATACAGGATAATGATAACAGCACCTGCCAGTATACGGTACCAGCCGAATACCTTAAACCCGCGTTTCTCTAAAAAGGTGATAAATGTTTTGATGGCCAGCAGGGCTACAATAAAGGCAATCACACTGCCGATTAGTAAGAATTTAATATCCTGGTGAAAATTTGGTGTGCTGAAATAGCCATTCTTTTTATAATCCCACAAGTCTTTCACCGTTGCACCAAACATGGTAGGTACCGCCAGGAAGAAAGAGAATTCAGCTGCTGCAGTACGGCTTAGCTTTTGCGACATACCTCCTACGATAGAAGCAGCAGAGCGGGAGACCCCAGGTATCATGGCCAAACACTGGAAGAAACCAATTTTCAACGCGGTAATATGGCTAATCTTCTTTTCCTCGTTGATTTGAGGTTTGTTGAACCAGTCGTCAACAAACAACAGGATGATACCACCGACTACAAACGAAACTGCTACAATCAGTGGGTTCTCCAACCATTTATCAATGTGTTTCTTTAGCAGCAGGCCCAATATTATGGCAGGGATTACGCCTATTACCAGTTTGATATAGAAATCGACTGACCGTACAAAGCGCTTAAAGTAGAGTACAACTACAGCCAGGATAGCGCCTAACTGGATCACTACTTCAAAAAGCTTTACAAACTCGTCTTTATTGATGCCCATTAATGAGCTGGCTACTACCATGTGACCGGTTGATGATACAGGCAAAAACTCAGTCAGTCCTTCGATAATAGCCAGGATGATAACGTGGATGATGTTCATAGGTGGGGTATAGTTGGATTAAGTTAGATTGAGTGAAGTGGCTGATTAAGTTAAGTGGTTGGTTAGGTTAAAACAATTTAACTTAATCAACTCAATCCAACTTATTCAACCCAATCAACTACGCGTTAGCAGACGGTTTCTTCAATATGGCGTAAAAGCCTATAGCGAAACCGGCCAATACCACTACCGGGGCCACAACTATTTTAGTGGTGCTGTAAATATCTGTAGTGCCCGACATCAGGATAAACCCGAAAATTACCACTGCAATAGCGATGATGAACCAGCGGTAGTTGCTTTTATCAAAAACGAATTTTACGGGAACATGTCCTGCTTCTTTTGACGATGTTTTGATGGGACTGGTTGGCTTTGTTTGAACTTGTGCCATATATTTAAATTAATGATTGTCTGAATTAGTGATTTTGCTTTCTGCCTTAGTCTTTTAGACCTCGGCTTATCTGTACAGATTAAAGATCTTTAAACGCAAATATTTGTTTACTGCTAAGAATGTGCTGAAGCCGGAAATAAAAATGCCCAAACCTACTACTATGGCGAATACGATACCAAACTCGGTGTAGTTTTGCAAGATCACCAGGTCGGGTATTTGTTTTTCGGCTAAATAAAGCGCACCCATGAGTATCATGATGGCGATCAGCGCACCTAAAATGCCGTGCCAGATACCGTATAATATAAATGGTTTGCGTATAAAATTCTTTGTTGCGCCTACCAATTGCATCGATTTGATCAAAAACCTTTGCGAATAAATTGCCAGACGAATAGTGTTGTTGATGAGCGCTACCGACAGCAATACAAATATGGCAGCAAAACCCAGGATGATCAAACTGATGGAAGTCAGGTTCTGGTTCATCTGGTCGACAAGTGATTGCTGATACTTTACCTCTTTGATGACCGGGTTTTTCATCAACTCGGTTTTAAATTTCTCAATATCCGTATTGTTGGCGTATTGCGCTTTCAGGTAAACATCCAGTGAGCCCGAAAGCGGATTATAGCCCAGGAATTTTACAAAGTCTTCACCAAGATCTTTTTGCAGGTTGCGGGCGGCGAGTTCTTTGTTGACATACTGCGTTTGTTTTACCATCGGGTTGGCGTCCAGTTGCTTTTGCAGTTGCAACACATCGGTTTCGTGGGCGCTTTCATCCACATAAATATTCAGCACAATGTTTTCTTTCACATAGCGCGAAAGATTATTGGCATCCACCAGCAAAAGGCCCAGCAAACCGATCATCAGCAATACCATTGCGATACCAAAAACGGTTGATATATAAATGGTTTTGGTCTTTTTAGCTGACTCGCTTGCTTCAAATTCTTCCATACGACTTAGATATGAGATGTTAGATTTGAGATATGAGATTGATCTCAATGTCGCGAAAATAACAATCCTGTCTTTAAAGGTAAAACTTTATGTGTTATTATTATTTGCAAAGGTGTGCCCTTAACACATTTTAACAAAAATTAACAACAAGGATTATACGATTTTGATGGATTGAAAATGATATGATTTGATCCATCAACAAAATAGGTTTAAGTTTTGTTAGTTCTGAAAATAGTGTCATGACAAAGCCTGCAAACTCCACCAATAAGCCATCTCCATCTGATACGCCAACGCATCGTCCGCATGATGAGGGTAATAAAGCCATACGGCATCAAAGTGATAGGCATTACCATGCTGATCAACCTCATGCCGGTGACATAGCTAAAAAGCATGAGAAAGAAGAGCAGCCCGTAAGCCCAATAAAAACTCCACCCAAAGAAAAGGGAATGGACAAAGGGAAGGTGCAGCCATAGATTTTTAAGACTCAGACCATGGGCTCAACTCACGACTTCACAATCCCTGCCGAGTTAAACTGCAGATCGTACAGCTTACGGTAGTAACCGTGTTCAATTTTGAGTAGCTCCTGATGTGTGCCCATCTCTTTTATCTCGCCATGATCCAGGACAATGATCTTATCGGCATTTTGAATGGTGGATAAACGGTGAGCGATAACAATGGCTGTGCGGCCCTGCATCAGCTTATTAATAGCGTTTTGGATAAGCAATTCAGTCTCGGTATCTACCGATGAGGTAGCCTCATCCAATACCAAAATAGCCGGGTCATACACTAAAGCACGTATGAAAGAGATTAGCTGGGCCTGACCGGACGACAAGGTAGCGCCACGCTCCATTACATTATAATCATATCCGCCGGGCAATCGCTCAATAAAATCATGAGCGCCTACATCTTTTGCTGCCGCGACGATTTGCTCGCGGGTAATAGCCGGATTGTTCAAGCTGATATTGTTGGCAATGGTATCTGAAAACAGGAAAACATCCTGTATAACGGTAGCTATTTGCGAACGAAGGTAGTTCACATCGTATTCCCTTATGTCGATGCCATCTACCTTTGCGGTTCCTTGACCTATTTCATAAAAACGGTTCAGGATATTAATAGTGGACGATTTACCTGCTCCCGTAGCGCCAACCAAAGCCAATGTCTCGCCAGGATTAACATGGAAGTTGACGTTTTTGAGTACCCAGTTCTCATCATTATAGGCAAACCAAATGTTTTCAAAGGCAATTGCACCACGCAAACTGGCTGGCTTCAGCGTGCCGGTATTAACTGCTACTTCATCTGTATCCAAAACTTTAAAAATGCGGTCGGCGCCCACCATCCCCATTTGCAGGGTATTGAATTTATCAGCTAACTGCCTTATCGGACGGAACAAGAGGTTAAGTAGTACAATAAAACTTAATATCATTCCAGGTGTAACCGGGTTATTATGGGTGCCCAGTGAAGCTAGTTGCTGATCTGTCAGAATCCTTTTACAACCGTACCAAACCAGTAAGGCCATGCTGCATGCAAAAAGTATTTCGACAACCGGGAAAAAGATAGAATAATACCAGTTGGAGCGGATGTTAGCATCGCGGTATTTTTCATTTACAGCTTTGAACTTCCGCATCTCCTGATCCTCACGAGAGAAGTATTGGATTATGCTGATACCTGAAATATGCTCGGCCAAAAAAGTATTTAAATGCGCTACCTGTGTGCGCACTTCCTGGAAGGATGATTTGATAGCCTCTTTAAAAACATAGGTAGATAACATCAGGAAAGGCATAGGTATTAGGGTAATGAGCGCCAGCTTCCAATCGCTGATCATCATCAGGATAATGATGGCCAATACCAACAGCAGATCGCCAACAATGGAGATCAGTCCCTCCGAAAAAATATCGGCAATGGTTTCCAGGTCAGATACGGTACGGGTGATGAGCATACCGATTGGTGTGCGGTCGAAATATTTTAACCGCAGGCTCATAATGTGGTTGAACACATCTTTGCGCAGGTCGCGTATTACAGACTGACCCAACGCATTGGTAGAGTAGGTTTGATAATACTGTACCGCAGTTTGTATGGCTAACTGTGCGATCATCAGCACAACCATCAACACCAGGCCGTTGTAGTTATTGGTAAGGATATATTTGTCCAGCGTCAGCTGCATCAAGATAGGCTGCACCAAAGCGCTGCCGGCCAAAAAGATGGTCAGACAGGCAGCAATGACGAATGTAGCCCTGTAAGGTTTTACATACTTCATCACCCGCCCCAGCAGGTTCCAATCAAGCGCTTTTCCGGTTACGTTAGACATTTTTATTTACGAATTTAGATTTACGATTTACGATTGGCTTTACTTCTTCAGACGCCACTACAGGGTTCAAATCTAAAATCGTAATTCGTAAATATAAAATCATCACTATTACAAATATGGATATTTTACTTCCGTTAAATACAACCCGCAAGCCGGTACCGATGTTCCTGCATTGCTGCGGTTTTTGCTTTCGATGATCGCCCGCACATCTTCCGGCTGAATCTCTTTACGGCCCACCTGCATTAAAGTCCCCACTATAGCGCGTACCATGTTACGCAAAAAGCGATCGGCTGTGATATGGAAAACCAGGCAATGTTTGCTGTAAACCCATTCGGCCCGTGTTATTTTACAATTATTGGTATAGGTTTGCGTATTAGATTTGCTGAAGCAGCTAAAATCGGTATGCTCCATAATGATGCGCGCCGCAGCATTCATCAGGGCAATGTCCGGTTTATCCCTTAACTGCCACGAATGATTGATCTTGAACGGATCCTTATTAAAATGTACATGATACTCATATGAACGTGAAGTGGCATCAAACCGTGCATGCGCCTCGGCATCAACCGGAATAATACGTTTTATAGCTATGGTATTGGGTAAAATAGCATTTAAACTATTAGCGGTTTTTATTAAGTCGATAGTCGATGGACCGGGGCCGATAGCTTGTTTATCCATTGACCATTGACTATTGACCGTTGACCCCACGTCGAAATGCAAAAAAAAATCTCTCGCATGTACGCCGGTATCTGTACGGCCACAACCTATAGTCTCAATAGGCTGGCGCAAAACAGTATAAAGTGCATCATTCAACACTTCCTGCACAGTAACCGCATTGGGCTGTACCTGCCAGCCGTGAAAATCGGTACCGTCGTAAGCCAGTTCAATAAAATAGCGTTGTTTTTCGGACACGAGGCAAAGTTAAATTTTGATTTACGATTTAAGAATTATCAATTACGATTTGAAAGTCATGTTTTTAACCCTATTTCAGGATTTTGATTCAAACAATTTTATATTTGCGCTACGCGAGGTTGTATTAGTTGTAATGGTTGTAGTAGTTGAAAGTATTGTTTTAGAATAACCAGTGCAACCAATACAACTTTTACAAGCCCTACAATATTTTCAACTTTAACAAAATGATCCAACGTATACAAAGCATTTACTTATTACTTGCCAGCCTGGCTGTTTTCGCACTTTTCCTGTTCCCATTGGTACATAATGTTTACGTAGCCGGGGTGCCATCAACTATTACGGTAAGCGGTATTTACCGGGATGTGAACGGCGCACAAGCGCATACGGAAAGTTTTATTGCACTAATAGCAGCTACAGCAGTAGTAGCAATTATGCCCCTTATCCTGATATTTTTATACAAAAACCGCAAGCAGCAGGCGATGTTGTGCTATGGCTATATCGTCGTTATATTCGGGTATAGCTTCTGGATGGCCGAAACAGTAAAATCTTATACAGGCGACGTTAGTTTAAACACCAATAATTTTGGTATCGGTGCGTTATTAAGCTCGGTAAGCATCATTTTTGCATTGCTGGCGGCAAAGGCCATTCAGCGCGACGAAAAGTTAGTAAAATCGGCAGACAGATTAAGGTAGAACACGATTAAAAGTTTAACAGGATGAAGAATTGGATGAAGATAATATTGTTCTGCATTACGTCGGTAATATTTATCGGGTGCGACAGGATAACCAAAAACCTGGCAAAAGAGCACCTAATGTATCATGAGCCAATTTCCTATTTACATAATACCGTTCGCCTGGAGTATGTAGAAAATACCGGTGCTGCCTTAAGCCTGGGTGATCAGCTTTCCAAGCCGGTTAGTTTCTGGCTGCTGAGCGTCGTCCCATTAGTTTGTTTACTGGTGCTTGCCGGTTATGTTCTTGCTAAAATTAATACTTATAATTCGCTGAAACTATTTTCGTTCGCACTCATTATTTCAGGTGGCTTAGGCAATATCATCGACCGGCTGATGTTCGACCGTCATGTAACCGATTTTATGAATGTTGGCATTAGCAACTTCCGTACAGGTATATTTAATGTGGCGGATATGTGCGTTACTGCAGGAGTGATCGGGTTGCTGTTATCGCTGAGGGAGAAGAGAGATATAGAGCCAGAAACGGAGCAGATTGGTTAATCCTCCGTTTATACGCACCCGGTCATTGCTTCGCTCGCCCTCCCCCTCTTTAAACGTAGTTTAGAGAGGGTCGACCAGTGTAGCGTAGTCGGGGTGAGTTAACTTTGCGCGAAACATTAATCCTGATTATTTTTACTAACCAATTGTCATCTTTCCTGTTTCTTTCTGCAGTATTTGAATTGCAAAAAATAATTCCTACCTTTGCGCCCGATTTGGCGATGTTGCCAGATTCGTTATTTTAATTCATGAACCCATTTATTCAACTGGGAATCCGTCATGATATTGTTAATGCCATCTCTGAGTTAGGTTTCGAAAACCCAACTCCAATCCAGGAACAGTCGATTCCGGTATTGCTTACAGGCAGCAACGATTTTGTCGGATTGGCCCAAACCGGGACCGGCAAAACTGCTGCTTTTGGACTTCCATTACTGGAACTTTTAGATTTCGAAGCAAATCATCCGCAGGCACTTATATTATGCCCAACTCGCGAACTTTGTTTGCAGATCACCAATGATCTGAAAAATTATGCTAAAAACATGCGCAACGTACATGTTGTGGCTGTTTATGGCGGCGCAAGTATTTCTGATCAATTGCACCAGATTCGTCGCGGTGTACAGATCGTTGTTGCTACGCCAGGCCGTATGCTGGATATCATCAACCGTAAGGCTATTGATTTCAGCGGAGTAAACTATGTAGTATTGGATGAGGCTGATGAGATGCTCAACATGGGCTTCCAGGAAGACATAGACAATATCCTGTCAACCACACCTGATGATAAAAAAACATGGCTGTTCTCAGCCACTATGCCTTCAGAAGTAAGAAGGATCGCCAAAAAATACATGACCGATCCTTATGAGCTTACCATGGGCACCAAAAATACCGGTAACGAAAATATCGAGCACGAATATTATGTAGTGCGTGCCCGTGATAAATATGCAGCTTTTAAACGTATTGTCGATTTTAATCCTGAGATATTTGGTATTGTATTCTGCCGTACGAAAATAGAAACCCAGGAGATTGCCGAAGCGTTAATTAAGGATGGTTACAATGCCGATTCACTGCATGGCGACTTGTCGCAGCAACAGCGCGATAAAGTAATGAAACGCTACCGTGAACGTAGTCTGCAATTATTGATCGCGACCGACGTAGCCGCACGTGGTATCGATGTGAACGATGTTACCCACGTTATCAATTACTCATTGCCTGATGAGATTGAGAACTACACCCACCGTAGCGGACGTACCGCCCGTGCGGGTAAAACAGGGGTTTCAATCTCTATCATCAATGCAAAAGAATTTGGCAAAATACGCCAGATAGAAAAAGTAATTGGCAAACGCTTTATCAAAGCGGAAATACCCACAGGTTTTGACGTAGTTGAAAAGCAGTTGTTTGCTTTAGTTCATAAAGTACACAATGTGGAAGTGAACGAGCAGCAGATAGAACAATATATCCCACGCATCATGGACGAGTTTAAGGACATGAGCAAAGAAGATATCATCAAACGTTTTGCATCATTGGAGTTTAACCGCTTCCTTGATTATTATAAAAACGCACCTGATCTGAACGCTCAGATCGACGAACAACGTCGTGCCGATGGTACAGGCGACCGTTTCAACCGTACAGGTATGCGCTCAGACTTTACCCGCCTGTTTATCAACTTAGGTTCTGTTGATGGCTTTGGTCGTGGTGATCTGTTGGGCTACATCTGCAGCACAGCAAAGATCAGCGGGAAAACAGTAGGTAAGATCGACGTTAAAGGGGTTTATTCATTCTTTGAAGTACCTAATGACGATGTAGAAAAAGTACAAGCAGGTTTTAAAGGAGCTGATTTTCAGGGACGCGACGTAAGAATAGAAATTTCTGGTGATAGCCGTAACGAAAGCCGTGGCGGTGCGTCTAACTATAAAAAGCGTGAAGGCGGCGACAGGAGAGAAGGCGATTTCCGCAGAAATGGTTACAGCCACGAGGGCGGTAACAAGGAAAGAGCAGGAGCACCAAACGGTGGTGGCTTCCGCGATTTCTCAGGCAAGCGCCGTGAGGATCGTTCGGGGAATAACAACGGCGAGCGTCGCAGACGGTTTTAATGTTGATTGAGTCGGATTAAATTGATTGAGTTGAATAAGTTAACTCAATTGACCAGTTAACCACTCACTTAATCAACTCAAGAATAAGTTTTAGGTTTAGTTTAGTTTGCAAGGCCTCTCACCTTCGGGATGAGGGGCTTTTGTGTTTTAGCGGGTAAACTCCATTATAGTTGAGTCGGGAGAGAGTAGTTTTAAGTTATGATCGTCAAGCTTTTGTATCACAAACTTGCTATAGGGCTGATTTCCCTGGAAGGATGAGAATATGGTATCGCCTTTTACAAAGTAATCCTCTGCATATTGCAGGTCGCTATCCATTGCAAACTTTTTTTGGGTAATCTTGAGTTTGGTATCACCCTCTTTTAGTTTCCAGTCGCCTTGTAACCTTTTGTCACCTGGACCCGAATTAGAGTTTGAACAAGAAGATAGTAAAAGCAGAACCCAAACAAGGCCTAACCCTATGCTTTTGCCGGAAACTGTTGAAACGGATATTCTCATAGCATTAAAAAATAGGAAGCACCCCGTTAGGGTCCGGGATGCTTCGGTCGCAGTAATATAAAATTACATTTTTTTATCCTTCAATTCGGATTCTTTCAGATAAACTTTATGCCCTTTTTTATCAACATAATAGTATTCTGAATGACTGTTGATATAAATGGTTTCACCGTTAGGACCGCATTTGTCTTTATATTGCTTGTCAACAATAGTTGAAGCGCCCTTTACAGCTATTTCTGATGTTTTATGGCCAATTTTTGTCGCTGCATCACCAACCTGTTTGGTTGTCTTGTGTACTTTGGTTTTAAAACTCGTGGTGTCTTTACTTTGTGCATCTGCCTGGCCGGCTACAAATAATGCCGCAACAAAAAGTGCGGCCGCTATTACCTTTTTCATTGGTTTGTATATTAAATTAATTAAGCTATTAACTAAGTTGAGCGGCTAAATGTTTCATCTCCATGGCCGGGTTCCTTTTCTCGTACAAAATACTGTAAACGGCACTGCAAATAGGCATAAAAACTTTGTATTGTTTGTTTACCTGGTGTAAACAATTCACAGCATAATATCCTTCGGCAATCATATTCATTTCAAGTTGTGCCGAAGTTACTGTATAGCCTTTGCCGATCATATTTCCAAACGTACGGTTGCGGCTGAATTGTGAATAAGCGGTTACCAGCAAATCGCCCAGGTAGGCAGACTCTTTGATATCACGGTCAATAGGGTGGACCGCTTCTACGAATCGTTCCAGCTCGCGGATGGCATTGGATATTAAAACCGACTGAAAGTTATCACCGTAGCCAACCCCATGACAAATACCACTGGCTATAGCATAGACATTTTTTAGCACCGCTGCATACTCCGTTCCGTAAATATCGTCTGAAACTACAGTATTGATGTACCGGGTAGTCAGCATTGCGGCAAAGCTTGCTGCCAGTTCTGTATCGCCTGACGCAATAGTAAGGTAGGATAATTTCTCAAGAGCAACCTCCTCGGCATGACACGGTCCGCTGATCACCATAAAATTATCAAAAGAGATATTATAGCGTTGATTCAAAAATTCGCCAATAATCTGATTTTCATCCGGTACGATACCTTTTATTGCTGATACGACTTTCTTGCCTGCGAAATCTTCGGAAGTTATGCCTTTCAATGCTTCTTTTAGAAATGCGGCAGGGACATTTAACAAAATGATATCTGCTTTTTCTATCAGCGGTTTCAGATCGGTAGAGATATTTTGGGCAGGCACTTTTATCTCGACCGAGCTCAGGTAATTCGGGTTATGCCTGAACTGGCGGATATGTTCAGCGGCTTTTTCGTTACGCATCCACCAAAAAATCTCCTTTTCTACAGGATTATCGGTTAGCATTTTAATATTAGCTGTTGCCCAGCTCCCTCCGCCGACCACGAGTATTTTATTATGTTGTTGATGCATTTGGTTGATGTGCAAATATGCAGATGTGCAAATGTGCGAATTTAATACCTAGATGTGCAAATGTGCAGATGTGCAAATAGCACCAAATAAAAAAGGCCTGTGCATTTGCGCAGGCCTGACAATCAAAATTGGTTATTAAATATTATTTACTCTGGTCGCCACTAAACAGCTTGGATTTATCTACTTTTTCTACTTCCATCTTATCGTTTAATGTTTTGGAGATAGCTGTGTATGGTGCTGATACCACTTCCTCACCGCTTTTTAATCCTGATAATATCTGGATATAAGAATCGTCCTGGATGCCTGTTGTTACAGCCACCTGCTTTACTTTTCCTGCACTGTAAACAAATACATATTCCTTTGGAGCAGCAGTGATCTTTGCTTTGTTGTCGTTGTTGTCGTCAGACTTGTTGTTATCGCTTTTGGAAGTGGTGGGTGTTTTTGTTTCCTGGCGAGTCGTTACAGATTGTATTGGAACCGATAGCGCTTTTGCATGATTAGTCAGAATTTCAACAGTTGCCGTTAATCCCGGGCGGAAAGGCGAAGGATTAGACGCAGTTTTGTTTAGTAAAGCAACGTATGATTTTGGATCGATCCTTACTTTCACGGTAAAGTTAGTTACCTGGTCAGCTGTGGTACCTACTACATTGGCTGCACTGCCTATCTCTGTTACCACACCAGAAAATAACTTGCTCTGGAAAGCATCTACCTGTATTTTTGAAGAATCGCCAAGGGTAATACGGTTAATATCATTCTCGTTTACATCCACGTTTACATCCAGTTGGTTCAGGTCTGATATGGTCATGATCTCGGTACCGGCAAACTGTTGGGTTCCCAATACACGTTCACCTTTTTGAATGGATAATTTAGATATCACACCATCCACCGGCGAATAGATAGTTGTTTTATTCAGGTTAGCCTGCGATTCTTTTACCGATGCCGCTGATTGGGCCAATCCGTAATTTGAGCCGGCTACATTCTGTTTCGCAGCTTCTAACTGGGCTTTTGCGCCTTCATAGCTGGCTTTTGCGGCGTCAAATTCGGCAGCAGTCAGAACTTTATTATCAAATAATACTTTATCGCGTTTGTAAATAGCCGCTTGATTTTCGTAAGTGGCTTCTGCTTGTTTAAGCAATTGAGTGGTGTTGCCTACATTTGCCTTTTGCGAATTGTAAGCGGCCACGGTGCGATCATAGTCGGATTTTAGAATATCTGGCCTGATACGACAAAGCAATTGCCCTTTCTTTACCACGTCGCCTTCCTTTACAGGCAACTCAACCACTTCGCCTGAAACTTCCGGACTGATTTTTACTTCTACATGGGCCTTTATTTTACCACTGGCTGAAACCGACTCGTTAATTGCACGTGTATCAACCTTTTCGGTAGCAACTTGTGTTTTTGGCGGCTTCCCCCAAAAGCCGGCTGCCTTGCCGGCAATGTAAATTACAACCAAAGCCCCAAGGCTTATTAAAACATATTTAGTAGTTTTTCCCATTGTGTATAATTTCTAAATTCTAATATCTAAATCCTAAAATTTAATAAATCCTAACCTTTAATCCCTACAGCTCTATCTTATTGCCCAGGTAATAATCAATCACCTTGCTTCTGAATATCATCGAGTATTGCGCGTTGATCATATCGTTCTGCGCTTTATTATAATTGGTGACTGCTGTATTATAGTCTAAATTGTTCACAAAACCAGCATCGTAGCGTTGCTTGGTTACATTCAAAGCCTCTTTGGTTGACTCATAACTATGTAATGCCGACTGATAATTTTTTACCGCAGCCTGCAGATCAGCAAGTGCCTGTATAATGGTTTTGCTCAACGTATTTTTCGCCAGTTGGGTAGTTACCTGCGCATATTCATAATTCAGTTTTGCCTTACGAACTGATGTACGAGCCGTAAAGCGGTTGAAAATTGGTATTTGCAAGCTTATACCGAATGACTGGTTAAAATTGTCCCTAAGCTGATCGGTAAACGAGTAATAACCATATATCGGATGTCTAAGTTGCGTTAAGGTTTGAACTATCTGATTGGTGGACTGAACAGTGCCAATAGGGTCAAAAGCTAAGGGGGTATAGTCTATTATTTTATACGGTTCCTGTGCACTTGTATAAGTCGAACCGAGACCTCCAAATAATGATAAAGTTGGATAATAATTGCCCTTTGCAACTTTAATGGCCTGTTCATAAGATTGCTGTTGTAGTTCGGCCAACTTAATGTCTGGATTGACGCTTAACGATGTTTTGATTACTTCAGAAGCGTCATAAATAGTTTTTACATCCGTTAGCTTACTGATATCTGGTTTTTCAACTGCGATCTCAGTGGTTGGGTCCATCTCCATGTATTGTTTTAGCACGATGACGGCCAGATCAACCTGGTTTTGTGCGGTGGTTAGGTTCAATTCCGCTGTTGAGACCTGTGCCTGTGCCTGAGCCAGGTCGGCACGGGTGGCATTGCCCTGGTCAAAGTTTTTCTGAGCGCGGTCCAATGTGATTTTTGCAAGGTCTATCTGTTGTTTTGCGGCAACTACCAGATCCTGGTCACTCAATATGGTCAGGTAGTCAGTTACAACATTCAGCAGCAGGTCGTTTTTAACCTTTGCAGTAGTCGTTTTGTCCACATCAAGAGCTATTTTGTTTTGCAATATCTGGTTGCGTAACTGTCCGCCCTGAAAAATGGTTAATTGCAAAGAAGCTGAGCCATTGACATTAAAAACTGTCTGATTGGCATAAGCATAATTACCCGAAACGGCACTTCGTCCAAAGCCATAAGCCGCATTTGGGCTGGCAGTTAGACTGGGTAATAAATTATATTTTGATTGCTTATAATCTTCAGTAGCAATAGACGTGGTGATCTGCGATTGCTTTATCGACAGGTTATTGGCCATTGCCAGGTCTATCGCTTTTTGCAAACTGATCACTTGTTGTGCATTGACTGTTGTTAAGCTAAAAGCTGAAAGGCCCAGGGTAAAACCTATTAAAAGTCCTTTTTTAAATCCGAATATAAATTTTGCCATAAGGTTATATCACCAATATTTTGAGATATGAGATTTGAGGTGTTAGATTTGAGCATTATTATACTTGATTAAAATTTACCTGTATCAGATCTCAAATCTAACATCTTACGTCTGAACAAATGTATCTGGTCAAAACACCTTGGTTGCTTAAGCAGTTCTATTCCAATATGATATGGAATAAGAGCCGCAAGCGCCATAGCATTTATGTCACTTTTGACGACGGCCCTATACCGATTGTTACACCGTATGTTTTAAATATTTTAAAGCAATATAATGCAAAGGCTACTTTTTTTTGTATTGGCGATAATGTAACCAAGCACCCTGATGTATTTGAACAGGTAAAAAATGCAGGTCATAGCATCGGGAATCATACTTTTAATCACCTGAAGGGCTGGAAAACAGATAATAAAACCTATGTCGAAAATTTTTTAAAAGCGGATGAAATACTTCATGCCGATCTGTTCCGCCCGCCTTATGGGCGTATCAAAAAGTCGCAGGCAAAACTGATTCAAAAGGCCAAGCCCGGTACGAAGATCATCATGTGGGATGTGTTAAGCGGTGACTTCGATACCGAACTAAAACCCGAAACCTGTCTGCAGCATGTATTGCGGTATGCAGAGAATGGCTCGATAGTGGTATTTCACGACAGCCTGAAAGCCTACGACCGGCTGGAGTATGTATTGCCCAGAGCGTTGGAGGAATGGAGCAGAAAGGGGTATGAGTTTGGGTTGTTAAGTTGAATGGACCCAATCCAGGCAACTATCATAAACAAAGGCGGTCGTCATAATTATCTATGACGACCGCTTTTTATTTTAATTACTTCGAATCGGAATTTTCTAATTCGTAACTGTAAAGTTATCTGTGCTTACCACTGTTTGACCGCCTGAAGTAACTGTGACCTTCATAGCGCCGTTACCTGTATTAGATGGAACAATTGCCTTAATTGTGGTACTTGTAACACTTAATACGCTGGCATTAATTGATCCAAAGTTGACACCTGCGCCATAAGTAGAATTAAATCCTGTTCCTGTAATTGTCACAACCGTTCCGGCTACACCTGATGTAGGAGAAAATGAGGTAATAGTAGGAACTGCAACCGTAAATGTCCCGGGAGCTGTTACCGTTTGGCCTCCAATAACGACAGAAATTTTTAAAGCGCCGCCGCTGATTCCGTAAGGAACGGTTACAATAAGCGTATTTGATGAAGATGCATAAGCCGAAGTGCTATACGAACCCAAATTAACGGTATAATATTGACCTGCTACGAAGGTTCCGGTTAGCGTAACCTGACTGTTTACCGGCCCGGATGTAGGTGCAAAACTTGATATTGATGGGGCTACCACTGTGAATTTCTGCGGAGCTGTCACGTTGTTAGGGCCCGCTGTTAAAACAAACGAATAGCTTCCCGGGGCCAGGCTTGTTGGAACCGTAAATGAAAACTGGTTGTTACTATACACATTGGCGCTGACACTAACACCTCCTAAAGTTGCACTGATGTTTCCATAAGATGTCGGGAAATTTGTGCCCGAAACCGTAACAGTGCTTCCAGCCAGGCCAGAGCCAGGAGCCAGAGAAGTAATAGTCGGAGCAGTCACGCTGAAGGTTCCTGGTAAAATAAAGGTTTTTCCGTAGTCTGTAACCGAGATCTGAAAATTATTGGTGGTAACATTGTAAGGCACGGTTGCCTGAGACGAGTAGTAACCAACATTCTGAGAAATAGTTCCAAATGACACGGTGTAATTGGAAGAATAGTAATAACCCGGAAGATTGTCGCCCGTGAAAGTTATAGCAGTGCCTATCGGTCCGGATTTTGGCGAATAATCTTTGAAATTAGCCAGGATAGTAAAGCTGTAAGGTAAAGTGAAAGTTTGGCCGCTCACAGTTACCTGTACCGGGATCTGGGTATTGTCGGAGGCGTTTATGCCAGAGGGGATTGTAGCAACAATTTGGGTTGACGATACCGATACTACTGTTGCCTGAACATTATTAAAGCTTACTTTAACATCACTTGTGGAGGCGGAATAAAATTGGCCGTTTATAGTAACTTGATCCCCTGACCTGCCACTTGCCGGTGAAACGCTGCTTGCCGAGGGCGAAGGCAAAGTCACAGAGGTGAGTGCGCCAAAAGCTGTTCCTTTTTCATTGGTTAAATACGCTCTGACATATATCATGGGTGAATAGTTGTTAGTAATAGTAATTCCATCTACCTCTTTGCTGTAAGGGCCAGCCTGGGGGTTTTGTCCTAAAGAAACTTTTGTGCCTACCGTTTCATTGATCCCGGATGTTGATGTGCTATAGACAAATCCATAGTCTAATACTTTAAAACTGCCTGTGCTAACAATATTCCCTTTGAGCAAAACCTTGCCCGGTGCAAGAGCGGTTACTGCAGTTGTTTGTACCTGTGGATCTGCACTTTTATCCTTTTTACAGCTGTGAAATTGAATTGATGCCAAAAGCAATAGAATTATGCTGAGGCAAGTTGAGCGCTTTTTCATTTAAGTTTAGGTTTTAAGTTAAAATGAGTATCCCAATCTAATGCCATTTATCAGGCTTGGGCCAAATGTTGTGTTTGTGTTTTTTACAGAAGCATTGCCGTTATTAACGCCATTTGACGGAGTCGTAACAACGCTGATCTCCTTCCAGTTTGTTCTGGAAATATTGTAATTAAACTCATAGCCAACAAAGAAATGCCTGGCGATATAAAAGTCGAAACCGGTAAATAAATTTAAACCGTATTTTGTGTATCCGGGCTGTGCTATCTGGGTGACGGTAGTATTGCCGTTATAGTAAGTGTAATACCATGCATTGGTGACGGTTGTTGTCGATTGGCTGTTACTGCTAACTTCGCTCGATGATCTTTCCGTTATTGAGAAATCCGCTCCGATATAAGGAGACAATCTTTTAGTGCCGGCAAAATGTTTTTCGATACCAAAATTTGCTCCAACTGTAGTTGATTTTTTCTGGTCGTTATTAAAATAACTGTTGGTGCCGTAAGGATTATTTACGTTGATATTTGAGTCAATTTTGCTGACATTAAACCCAAGCCGCAGCGCAACAGAGGGCGAAACAAAATACCTGAATTTGATCTGGTTGAGAGAGTTGTTCAGGCTGATCTGTCCGTTAAAAGGATTAACATTTAGTTCAGTGGTTAAGCTTTTGGTGGTTGGTTTTAAACTTTTTTCGGTGTCAACTTTTGTGGTTTGAGCGTAAGCTCCAAGGGTGGCAAATACACTTGCCAGGATAAGTATGGTCTTTTTCATTGTCATGTAATAAGATTCGGACGCAAAGATATAATTAGATCGAATTATATTACAATGAAATTTTTTTTTGATAAAGTTTAAATCGAGCTCAATATTAGCCACCCTTTGGAATTAAAATTATAAGGCTACCGTCGGGTTGCTTTCGCCGGTGTAAGGGTCTGCAACTACCTTCTTAACCAAATGTTCGCTATTCAGATTGCTGATGTTCAGGAAGGCTGAATAGTCGCAAGCCAAATTAGCTTCAGTAGTAGTGCCTTCAATATCTGCTTTAGCGCGGTCGTTTAATTTTACATTCACTGCGTAAGCATCCAGGTTTAATTGTGCCGATGCATTGTTGTACAGGTTCAAGTTAAGCTCAAGAGCAGATAATTTACCAAAAGATTTAACCTGCGCATTGTCATAAACTGATAAGCTGAAAAGGTCGCTTACCGTAACCCAAACTACCAGTTTTTCGGCTTTGTACGACGAAATTTTAAGTACACCATTTTGATTTTGCACCAGGGCGTTTTCAGAATAATACTTGTTATAAACCTTTACCTGATCTGCTGCACCATCCGACAGATATAGCTCAACGTTGCCATGTACTTCGATTTTGTTGATGTTGCTGATCTCGGTTAATACGGTAACTGCGTCACGGTCTTTGGTACCGGCAAATGCTGACTGGCTGATGCCCAGTACAGTTGCTATTGCTATTGCGAGGGTTAAAATTGACTTCTTCATTTTATTGATATTTTACTGTTGAATTAATTGTTGTTCATTTGGCTGGGGTATGCCAAAATTTATACCTATTAATCAACTGTCTGATTTTCAATAAAATAAAATTTAGTGATTTTTGCAGATGTACGCTATCGTACAGTTTTCGCGCGTAAGCGGACGGACGAGTCAAGTTGACTAGTGATTTGAGATTAGTAAGGATGCAATCAACCAATCTCTAATCTTTGACCTCTAATCTCTACTCACTAATTTAGAACCCCTCCAAATTACATTTAAACAAAATACTGACACCTTTTAGCTGTAATTTTTATAAATTCGCGGCATTGACTCAATTATGAGCTTTCATTCCGAATTCGTTTACTTTTTACCCAAAAAATCAATACAATGGCTTTTGATTTAGATATGATCAAAAAGGTTTACGATCGCTACAGCACCCGCGTGGCTGCTGCCCGCAAAGCGACCGGCAAGCCCCTTACGTTAACCGAAAAGATATTATACGCCCACCTTTCTGAAGGGGATGCCCACAAGGCTTTTGCCCGCGGAGTGGATTATGTTGACTTTGCTCCTGACCGTGTGGCGATGCAGGATGCCACCGCACAAATGGCCCTGTTGCAATTTATGCAGGCTGGCCGCCCTAAAGTGGCTGTGCCGTCTACCGTGCATTGCGACCACTTGATCCAGGCTAAAATTGGCGCTGAGGTTGACTTAAACACTGCAAAAGATACCAACAAGGAAGTGTACGATTTCCTGGCATCAGTATCTGATAAATATGGTATCGGTTTCTGGAAACCGGGTGCAGGTATCATCCACCAGGTAGTGTTGGAGAACTACGCTTTCCCGGGCGGTATGATGATCGGTACAGACTCACATACACCTAACGCAGGTGGTTTGGGTATGATCGCAATTGGTGTTGGCGGCGCCGATGCCTGCGACGTAATGGCTGGTCTTCCATGGGAACTTAAATTCCCTAAACTGATCGGTGTAAAACTGACTGGTAAGTTATCTGGCTGGACATCTGCTAAAGACGTGATCCTGAAAGTGGCCGGTATCCTTACCGTAAAAGGTGGTACAGGCGCTATTGTTGAATACTTTGGCGAAGGTGCACAATCGCTTTCAGCAACCGGTAAAGGTACGATCTGTAATATGGGTGCCGAAATAGGTGCTACTACCTCGGTATTTGGTTATGATGAGAAAGCTGCTGTCTACCTGAGAGGAACAAAACGTGAAGAAATTGCGGCATTGGCAGATACTATAAAAGAACATTTAACCGGGGATGCTGAGGTTTATGCTAATCCTGAGCAATATTTTGACCAGGTGATCGAAATCAACCTGAGCGAACTGGAACCGCATGTAAATGGTCCGTTCACACCGGATTTGGCATGGCCTATCTCTAAATTCGCTGCTGCCGTAAAGGAAAATAACTGGCCTGCTACATTGGAGGTTGGTTTGATTGGCTCATGCACTAACTCATCCTACGAGGATATCACCCGTGCGGCATCTATTGCTAAACAGGCGGTTGACAAGCATCTGAAAACCAAAGCAGAGTTCACAATCACTCCGGGTTCAGAACAAGTACGTTACACTGTTGACCGCGACGGTTACCTGGGTACTTTTGCCGAAATGGGTGGGGTGGTGCTGGCTAATGCTTGCGGTCCGTGTATTGGTCAGTGGGCACGTCATACAGATGATCCGACACGCAAAAACTCTATCATCACATCATTCAACAGAAACTTTGCTAAACGCCAGGATGGTAACCCCAATACACACGCTTTTGTGGCATCGCCCGAGATCGTAACTGCATTTGCTATTGCAGGTGACTTGACTTTTAACCCGTTGACTGACACTTTGACTAACGAGCAAGGCCAGCAGGTAAAACTGGATGAGCCGCAGGGTATCGAAATGCCGATAAAAGGCTATGCAGTTGAAGATGCAGGATACCAGGCTCCAGCAGAAGATGGCAGCAAGGTAGAGGTGAAGGTTGATCCTAAGTCTGCCCGTTTGCAATTGCTTGATCCGTTTGCTGCATGGGAAGGCATCGACCTAAGCGGTTTAAAACTGCTGATCAAAGCGAAAGGTAAATGTACTACAGATCACATCTCGATGGCTGGTCCGTGGTTGAAATTCCGCGGGCATTTGGATAATATTTCAAACAACATGCTTATCGGCGCTATTAATTACTTTAACGGTTCTGCTGATAGCGTGAAAAACCAGCTTACAGGCGAATACGGTCCTGTACCTGCTACCCAGCGCGATTACAAAGCCAATAACATAGGTACTATCGTAGTGGGCGACGAAAACTATGGAGAAGGTTCATCACGTGAGCACGCTGCGATGGAGCCTCGTCACCTGGGTGTGCGTGCCATACTGGTAAAATCATTTGCACGTATCCACGAAACCAACCTGAAAAAACAAGGTATGCTGGGTATCACCTTCGCTGATCCGGTTGATTACGATAAAGTTCAGGAAGATGATACCATCGATATCCAAGGATTAACCACCTTTGCGCCTGGCAAACAACTAACTGTAGTACTGCACCATAAAGACGGCTCTACCGATTCATTTGCCGTAAACCACACTTACAATGCACAGCAGATAGAGTGGTTCAAGGCAGGTGGTGCGCTGAATATCATTCGCAAACAAATGGCTAACTAAGCTGAAAGCTTAAAGACGAAGGCTAAAAGCATCATTTTATACAAGCCTTCCCCGAAAGGAGGAGGCTTTTTTATTCTCTTAAAGTCCAAGCAGAAAACGTAAATAGCTTTGCTTTCGTCTTTCTGCTTTTGGCTCTATTGTAATAAAATCATTACTTAATCTCACTTAAACTTTCTGGTAACAAGTAAGTCTTAGCTTTATTACAACCCTTCGGCCATGAAAAACTTACTGCTTATCATCAGTATTGTATTTTTAGCAGCATGCGCAGCATTGCAGCCTTCTTATTTTGGAGATAAATTTCCGCCAACTACCTCGGTCGATTTGTTTTATTCAACCCATGATGTTAGGCAACCCTATAAGGTGATCGGGCACTTAACCATTCCCAATGTGATGAAACAGGATAGTATTAAAGCAAAACTTACAGCATACGGTAAAACTATTGGCGCCGATGCCATTGTAATCACCGGAAATACAGTGAATAATGGCAATAAATCTGCATCGGATATTGTAAATGCTGACGCACTGAAATACGAAAAGCAATAGATTTTTTCTCAATATACAAGCCGGGCCTTCCGTTTTGGAGGGCCTTTTTGTTTTCCTATGGCTAGTACCGGTATAAAAATTCCAACGTTTTTACACCTTTTTTGCTGCCTGCCACCTGTGATTTTTTTGTTGATTTTGGGTGTTAAAACACACATAAGCAGCGAGTTAAATAAATATAATTATTGACGAAAATGAACTTTAGATAGTGCTTATAACTTATTAATCCTTAACCTGTAATTATAGAGTTTCTGCTGAAAATATTTTATTAAACTATTGTAAAATTCAGATTATTCTTTACTATATTCGGGCTTCAACCTTATTAACATGTTTAACCGAACTTTATTACTCATTTCGCTTGTTCTGAGCAGTGCTGAAGGTTTTAGTCAGGTGAAAGAAATTGTGGAGCGGGATGTACGGCACTTAAGATATTTGCCTTATGGGCAATTTGGCTCCCAGCAATGGCGAAAAGAGGAGCGTATCAATGCCCGGTTCAGGAAAGAGAACCCTGCCTATCATGAAGTATTGGCATTGGACACAGCAGCAATACCTTACCTGATCGACATGATCAGCGACAGTACCGAAGCTAACATACGTGTGCCCTGTGCGGCGCATAATTTAAAAGTGGGCGATGTAGCTTTTGCGTTGTTGAATGACATCATCGTAATCCCGTGGCATACGGTAACAGGTGAGCAATGGGACTCTTACAGCTGCGATGCCCTGCCCGATGGCGGCTGGGGATACCTGTATTATAATCGCGTGAAATTTCAGAGCCAGTTGAGACTGTTCTTTGCCACCGTACAAGGAAGAATGTGGGTAAGTATGTTTAAAGACAAACACCTGGACAGTGAAACAAAAACACGGATGGTCAAACGGTTCAAAAACCTTTCACTCGCGCCTTCCGAAGTTGTTGCTACTACGGGCGAGTAATTGTTAATTTCAGTTGATGGGGTTGCGTGGTTGATTGGGTTCAGTTAATCCAACTATGAGCATGATACCGCTGCTTTTACTGTCAACTCATAAATGCCAACTGACCACTTACTTCTTCCTTACCCTTTTCAATACCAGCAAATTCAGCGCATTCTTACTATACCCTGTAATATTGTTTTGGTACAGGTTCACCAGTTTATCGTAATATAGTATCACTACCGGCGATTGTTCCATTACCAGGTTATCCATCTGCTGGTATAAGGCGTAACGTTTGGTTTTATCCGGTTCATGGTACGATTCGTCAAACAGGTAATCGAATTTCTTATTGTTAAAACCGGTATAGTTAGGCCCCCATGGTATTTTGTTTTTGGAGTAAAAGACCGAGAGATAATTCTCGCCATCAGGGTAATCAGCAAGCCAGGATCCATAGAAAAAATTAACTCCGTTTTTGGACACCAGTTCGCGCAGGCTCGCCCCCTGGGTAATCTCTACACGCGTATGTATACCTATCTGATCCAATTGCCCCTGCACGTATTCTATCAGGTCGCGGTAGCCAATGGTTGTGGTGAGCAGAATATCGGGTAGGTTTTTACCGTTAGGGAAGCCGGCTTCGGCAAGCAACTCGCGGGCCTTTTCGGGGTTGTAGTTGTAGCCTTTCACCTTTTGGGGATCAAAGCCGGGCATCCCTGTCGGGATAAAGCCTGCATTGCCTGGTGTAGCCAGACTGTTGCGCAGGTATTTGATCATCTTTTGCTTATCAATAGCATAATTAATAGCCTGGCGCACCTTAAGCAATTTTAACGGCGAGTGTTTCACAATAGGCAGGCTGCTATCAACCAGCATACCCAGATAAACTGTATTGAGCAGCGGTGCGGAATTTAAAATGAATTTGCCTTTATACTTTTGTGTAATCTGGCCAGATTTGGTGAGGATGTCATCGCGGTAACTACCGTCTATATCATTGAGGAAATCGAGTTTATCCGTCACGAATTCCATGAAGGCAGTTTGCTTATCGCCAATAAATGTTGCGCGTATAGCGTCGAGATGTGGCATAGGGCTACCATCTTTATCTTTTTCCCAGTATCGTTCATTTTTCAGCAACACTATTACCTCACCCTCTTTCCAGTATTTGAATTTAAAGGGTCCTGTACCCACCGGATGATTCCGGAAATCCTTACCATAATAATCAACCACCTCATGCGGAACAACATCAGCATACTGAGCTGTGAGCAGACTCAGTAACGGCGGAAAGGGTTGTTTTAGTTTGATAATAAAAGTGCTGTCGTTGGGAGCGGTGAATGATTGCATGCTCTCCACTTTATCGCTAAATATCCATGATCCGGAGGAGGCTATTTTGGGATCGATGAGCCGACCAAAGCTGTATACAAAATCCGATGCTACTGCTTTTCGCCCTTTGCCATCTTTAAACAATGGGTCGTCATGAAAATAAACATCATTGCGTAAATGGAACGTGTAGGTTAGCCCATCTGTTGATACCCGCCAGCTTCTGGCAATACAGGGCCGAATGTTCAGACTGTCATCTGCCTGTACCAAGCCATTATAAAGCTGGTTGTCCATCCAGGTAGTATTTTGGTTACGGCAAAAGGCCGGATCAAGTGAGGTAAGGCCTTCATCGAGGTTGATATTGAAAACCGTCTTTCCTTTGGATAGATCGCTGTTATGGCATGACGATAGCCCAAGCAATAACGCGCAGCAAAAGAAGATCAGTTTATTCATTATGGCTAAGATATTAATTATTGAATGACTGAATTAGTGAATTATTGATTATTGCAGGGGAATGATAGATATTTAAACTTTAAATTTGAAGCACGCGTTTAAATACCCGGATGATCAGATCTTCGCTAAAACTTCTTATTATCTTTCTCTGTATCGTCTTTGTGAGCGGTGTGATCGGCTGTAAGCAGGAGCTTTTGTCGCCTTCCCATGTTACAGACAGCACTATAGTGGCAGGTAGGGATACTGCAGGTTTGGTAAATGGTACCGGGAAAGCAGTGAAATTTAATCATCCCTTCGGTTTGGCTGTGGACGCCGGCGGTAACCTGTACATTGCTGATGTAGGTAATAACGTGATCCGCAAAATGGATACTACTGACTTGGTAACTACTTTTGCAGGGATAGGTAGTGTGAAGGGTTCAACAAATGGATTCGATAGCCTTGCTACCTTTAATAAGCCTTTTGGCGTTGCTACGGATGCTGCGGGTAATGTGTATGTAGCTGATGCCGGTAATAACCTGATCAGGATGGTTGGTACAGCAGGCATGGTGAGCACATTTGCGGGTACAGGCATAGCAGGTTCATCCAATGTTGCGGATTCAGTTACTTTTAATTCACCTTTGGGTGTGGCAGTTGACGGCAGCGGAAATGTTTATGTGGCCGACTATGAAAATAACCTGATACGGAAGGTAACCCAGGCGGGAATAGTGCGCACCCTGGCAGGCTCAGGTGCTAAAGGGGCCGATGATGGCCTGGATACGGCAGCTACCTTTAATTTACCCGAAGCTGTGGCTGTTGATGGCACCGGAAATGTTTATGTGGCCGATAATGGTAATGATCTGATAAGAAAGATTACTCCGGCTGGGCAGGTGAGTACATTTGCCGGGAGCGGCCAGCCCGGAAAGAGCGACGGCACAGGCACTTCAGCAAGCTTTAACTCACCCTTTGGGATAGCTGTAGATGCAGCAGGAAATGTTTATGTGGCCGATTCGGGCAATAACTTGATCCGTAAAATAACGCCTGATGGCACTGTTACTACAATTGCAGGCAGCGGCTCAAAGGGAGCAAATGATGGTGCAGGTAATGCTGCAAGTTTCAATACCCCGTCCGGCATCGCTGTTGATAAATCCGGCAATATCTATGTGGCTGACGAAAATAATAACCTGATTCGCAAGATAACCTCTTCAGGCTCTGTGACTACTATATCAAAAGCCCGTCATTTCGGTTCAATAACAACTGTTGCGAAACCGAAAAAAATCAGATAAATGTCTGATCTCTTTTACTTTCTTGTTTCGCGCTGAATTTATTTTGTTATCCAATAGTTAATGTCAATGGAAAACTCTATCAAAAAAGTAGATTTAATTAGGAAAATTAAAGTGTAAAGTCTACATTTGATATAACCACCAACAATTATAAACTAAATCGCCTGATTTTCAATGGTTTCAAAGGATGAATTAAAGGGCATTTATGCTATGCTTCCAACTGAGAAGCTCATGGAAATTATTGACAATAAATTCGGTTATACAGAATTAGCCGTTTCTGTAGCTTTTGAAGAGCTGGCGAGTCGGAGCATATCAGAAGAGGAGATCAAAAAGTACAAGTTCAAGCAGTTAGAAAAGCTTAACAAGTATATCAAAAATAATATTTCTCACGATCTGGCATTTGCGGAGAAAAATCTTTTCTATTTCCTTTTTATCCCATTATTTACTTTCCCTTTTAAACATGGTTTCAAGGAAAAAGGCTATCAGTTAAAAGTGAGGCAGGCTAACTATTATGCCATTTTAGGATTTATCTTTTTCGCAATGGCATCATGGTTTCTATACAGGGGCATGTCTAACTTATTTGTCTTGGCTTTTTGGCTTGGGGGGTTCATCCCGGCTTACTTGATGGATGAATTCTTTAATCGCCAGCGGCAGATTCGCAAACTTCAAAAACTGTTCGGTTCGCTTCAGCCCGAAGAATCGCGCGGAGAGCAGGACGCCTGATAAAACTTGGATTTTCAATTTTTGTATTGACTCTATTCAAGTCAGAATGGTCACTTGATGCGTCATTATTCTTTATAATTCCCCCCGATAGGGTGATTGTTGGCTTACTTAGCTGAGGTATATTTGATCAGGCTACTGTAGATGCATGATAATAAGATCAGTTAATTTATTTGTCTTTACATTATTCTTCAGCGGAGCTGTTGCCCAGGTGAAATATCCGGGTGGACAGCTCCCTACTGATACTCCTGAACTTTTCGCAAAAGGTATTTTATCCAACGGTTTAAGTAGCCGCGATTTCACCATATCGCCCAAAGGCGACGAGATATTTTTTACCCTTCAGCAGGCCCGTTTTGCAAGCAGCACCATTTTACACCTGATTTTGAGGAATGGTGAATGGTCCATGCCGGAAGTAGCGTCATTCTCTGGTCGTTACCGCGACCTGGAAGCCGCCTTTTCTCCGGATGGGCAGACTATTTATTTCTCTTCTGACAGACCATTAAGCGGCGATAAAGCTAAAGATTTTGATATCTGGAAGGTAAAGAAACTATCAAATGGGAAATGGGGTGAACCTGAGAATTTGGGTACGGTGGTTAATTCTGCTAAAAATGAATTCTATCCATCCATCACCAAAAGCGGTAACCTGTATATTACAGTCGAAGCAGATTATGGTAAAGGGAGTGAGGATATCGTAGTATGTAAGTGGACAGGCCCGGAATATGCCAAACCGGAAAGTCTGCCCGAAAACATCAATACAAAATACGATGAATTCAATGCTTTTGTTGATCCGGATGAACAGTTTATCATCTTTTCATCCTATGGCAGACCTGACGATATGGGTGGCGGCGATTTGTACATTAGTCATAAGGATAAGGGAGGTAACTGGATGCCTGTAAAACATTTGCCGTCACCCTTTAATTCAGCCTCCCTGGATTATTGTCCTTTTGTGACCTGGGATAAACACTACCTGATGTTTACCAGCAACCGGCTAAATAAATCGTTTAAAGACGGGTCAACAAAAAATTATCAGCAATTGAAAGACGTGCTTACCAGTCCAGGCAATGGGTGGGATGATATTTATTGGGTGAAATTGGATATAAATTGGCTTAAATAAATCATGGTATGAAAACACTTGTCACCATGTTATTGATCATAGCAGGCGTGCATGCCTTTGCACAGCAATCGCAATCCTGCTCTACTGAACCTCATTCACATGATTTTGATTTCTGGATAGGAGAATGGGATGTGTATCAAACCGGAACTACGACACTTGTGGGTCATAGTATAGTAGAAAGTATATCAGGAGGTTGTGGCATATTGGAAAATTGGACATCAGTGAAAGGAAGTACCGGCAAAAGCATTAACTACTATAATCCGGCAACTGGCAAATGGGAACAGGACTGGATAGGCACAGGTGGTGGACCGCAACGATACCTTAACGGCATTTATAAAGACAGCGTAATGCACTTTACTTACGAGGCGACAGCCAACAATAAACCGGTAACAGGCAATTTTAAATTTTATAATATCGACAAAAATACCGTACGTCAATACCAGGGTGTAAATAATGATGACGGTAAAACAGTTACTGTCTCGTATGATTTTACTTATGTGAGGAAGAAGTTTTAAATATTTGATGGAGAGTATAATAGAAGCAATTGCTCAATTAGACTTATATTTATCTATAAATCCTAAGGTATTCTTTTGACAAATCAGGGTAATTATGAAAGCAAAAATTATGGGCCTTACCATTTGCTGTACGCTTTATTTTACAGCAAAGGCACAGTTAAATCAACGTTTTGATAATACAAATTACAAAGCAATATACTTTAAAGAAGCGTGCAAGCTTCTGGCCAACAACCCTGATCTGATGTTATTGGATGTTAGATCGCCGGGCGAGTATAAGGATAGTAGTCAAAATATCGTCTATAGTATCGGTAGGTTAAAAGGTTCGGTAAACATCTCTATTGATTCGGTCAGCACACGCTTCAACGATCTAAAAGCTTATAAAGACAGGCCCATACTGATCTACTGTTCGCATAGTCAGCGCAGCCGTGTTGTTAGCAAGCTTTTGGCAGATAGTGGATTTAAAAATGTCTATAGTTTAAACGGTGGTATGACCCAGATAAATAGAACCACTATTGCAGATTTTCCATGTAAATCATCATTATACGCCTCAAATCTGCCTTATAAATTAATTGGTGCGGATGATGCAGTCGTATTTATCTGGCACAAGGGCAATGTGATTATTGATGTGCGGCCTGCCGCTCAATTCAATGGAAACGATAGCGCCGGGTATAATAACATCGGCAGGATAAAAAGAGCTATTAATGTGCCATTAAGCACGATTGATAAGGAAATAGCTAACTTAAATGAGTATAAAGAACATCCTATATTGCTGTATGATCTTTCGGGGGCAGATGCGATGCAGGCCGCCGCGAAACTCTCTAAAGCAGGATTTAAAAATGTTAATGTACTTTTTGAAGGCTTTAACGGCTTTTTAGTGAATACACTGTCCTCATCAAAACTTCGTAGTGAATTAATGATTGGCACACCAGCCTTTAAAATTATTGGTGTCAGAGAGACGATAGATCTGGTTAACCAACACTCTGATTTGGTTATTGCAGACCTGCGCCCCGAAAAGGAGTTTGGGAACAAAGCGGAACAGTCCTGGCACAATTTAGGGCATATTAAAAATGCTGTTAATTTTACGCCTGCTCACCTGGTAACTTATTTAAAAAGAAAAGATAAAAAGACTCCCATTTTGATTTATGGGGGATTTTCATCTGCAGCAAAACCAACGCAGGGCCCATCCAACCCTGATTTGACTGACATTTGCAGACAACTTACCTCTGAAGGCTACAGCAATGTTTACTTGCTTTATAACGGCCTGTATTCAGCCGTATGGGAATCGGCAAATGTCGAGAGCAATACCGATGCTGCCGGCATTTTAGTTGATCACGTCGGGTTATACTAATTGGACGAGTAATACTTCTTGTTTAAAACTGAAAGTAAATAAACGCCTTACTCGTTCCCTGGCTCAAAATGATCAGTATCAGCATCCCTGCCCATACAACACTCACTGCCCACCATGGCATCTTTACCACGGTCTTTAAAAAAGTTGTATTCCGCATCGACCAATGAACGATCAGCATAATGCCGATCACTACAAATACCTTAATAATATCCATAGTTAATAATAATGGAGGGCCAGCAGGTGCAAGGCGGCCGGCCATAGAGGCCAGGAGCAGCCCGGCGCCACTAAAAGTTGTTGAGCGAAAAAATACCCATGTGATACAGACCAATATAAAAGTGAGCAACGCGTAAACGAAGCTGGCTGATTTTTTACCGATCAATGGTGGTCCGAAAGATGCCGTAGCAATAAAGGGTTTGGGGACATCTTCAGAAGGTACATTTGATACTTTAGAACGGCTATCGCGAATAGCTTTCTCTATCCATAAATATAAGCCGTGCAAGCCACCCCAGGCCACAAATGTCCAATTAGCACCGTGCCATAAACCACCGATGAGCATAGTGATCATCAGGTTAATATAAGTGCGAAATTTTCCTTTCCGATTGCCGCCCAGCGGGATATACAAATAATCACGTAGCCATAAAGAAAGGGTAATATGCCATCTGCGCCAGAAATCGGAGAACCCGACAGCGCCATAGGGGCACAAGAAGTTCTGCGGCAGAATAAATCCTAAACACAAGGCAACGCCTATAGCTGAAATGGAATACCCCGCAAAATCAAAAAATATCTGCCCGGAAAAGGCAAGCACACCCGCCCAGGCATCAAGCGGCCCCATCGGTCTCCCTGCACCAAAAACCGTATCAGCAGTAGCCGAAAGCAAGGTATCGGCACAAACCACCTTCATGAATAAGCCAAGCGTTAAAAGCATCAGCCCATCCAACAATTGCTGTTTAGTTGCTTTGCGTGGCGTTTCAAACTGTGGTACCAGTTGCGGAGGACGAACAATTGGGCCCGCCACAAGGTGTGGGAAGAAGGTTACAAACAAAGCAAAATCGAGCATTGATTTTACAGGTTCGCTCTTCTTTTTATACATATCTATAGTATAGCACAGCGTTGTAAAAGTGTAAAAGGAGATACCGGCAGGCAATATGATACTAGGCTTAGCCGGATGGAAATCAATGCCTAACAAGTTGGTCAGGTGAACGAAGTTTTCCAGAATAAAGCCACCATATTTAAAGAAGCACAGCATGCCGAGGTTGCCTATTAAGCTGATCACCAGAAGCAGGCGACGTTTGTGGATATTCGGCTGGGTATACAATGCCCTGCCGACAAAGAAATCCACCACAGTTGATAGCCACAATAGCAGAATAAATGGCGGGTTCCAGGCTGCATAGAACAGGTAACTGGCTATCAGGAGGTTTATCTTTTTTGCTCTCCATGATATCGGAAGATTATGCAATAACAGCATAATAGCGAAAAAAGCGACGAAGGTGTATGAGTTAAAAACCATGGCGTGATAAGTTTTGATTTGTTAGGTTAGATGCGGTTTGAGATGGTTGGTTAAAAGCCCAGCCTTTTTCTTTTTCGAGTGCCTGGACAAGGCTCCTGGTATAGACAATTGCACCAGCCGGGCTTAAGTGCGAGAGCTCGGGGCAATCGAGTTTAGCCATATCAGGATAATCCGAAAAAAAGATTCCTTTGCAGCCCGTTTCGGTGAGTAACCTGTCCCAATACAATTTTCGGGGGAACAGATGTTGCTCGGCCCCCCAGAAGAAGCCAGTTGACGGGGTTCGTACAAACAGTACATCGCCGCCTCTTGCCCTGATCTTGTTCACATCATTCTTTACCGACAACATTGTGGAGTCAAGGTCTTTCCCATTCATAGGTGGTGTAGGATCATTTTTCAACAGTCCCCAGATAGCTTTCACCTGGTTTTGCTGGTTGGTGTCAGCTACAAATTCAGGCGTCATCATACATTGCCTGTTGTACATTGTCCGGTCGAAACCCGATGGAAAATCGAGGAATGGGTATACTCCGGGGCGATCTTTTACATGTAATCGACCTAATAGCGCGTTAATAGCATAATGGCCTTCATTTAAAAATACCAGGTGTGCCTCTAAAGGTTTGTCTAATACAAAACTCGCCTTTTGTGCAGGCGTGCGTTTGTGATAATAGGATACAAATTGTTCAGGATAAGAGGTACCGCGATGACTGAAGAACAATACTTCGGTCACATCCACAATCAACTTACCTTTAAAGTTGGGGTCATTAGCCAGATCGGTTAAAAAGAGCCTGGGTGACGATGCCACCATAGCTAACTGGACAGCATGAGTGCCGGTGAGTTTCTCCCATGTTGGAATGTCCAGATCATACTTAATGCGCGATGATCCGGTAAAGACAACTGCTTTGTCGGATGGTTCGTAAGCCATATCACGGCTATGTGCCCATAACTCAGGGCCATCATCATAGCCAACAAAACCGCCTGCATGCCGCAGGTAAAGTTCCAACGAAACAAAGAAAATGAGGACAATGACTACGGCCAGAATGGCCGACTTGCCAGATACATTAGTTCGCATAGCTAAGAAATTAAGGTTCCAAAAAATATTAGTAACAATAAAATCCCGCTAAATGCCATTAAACAATAGCCTTCTATTAATTTAGGGGGAATAAGGGGGCATTAAAATTTATATAAGATATAATAAGATGTTCTAAATTAGGGATTTAAACGTTAAAATCAAATATATTTTAGAATGAATAATAATTATTATTCATCGGTGCATATGAACCCTATATTTAATAGAATAACTAGTAATCAAAATATCTTTATCTTGGTTTCTTAAAGCTTGTCACAAATGAAACGAGTATTCCTTATAGCCACTGTTTTGATCTGCTCCTGTCATTTGGATCGCCGGTCAAACCAAAAAAAGGCAGAAGACATTGCACACCATTACCTTGATTCCGCATTATCCGGAAAAGGCGATTTTAAGACGATCACGTTTGGGAAAGTAGACTCTGTTTTGGATATCACCTCAAAAAGTAAACACATAAAGGGTTGGTCGCTGTATGCTTCGTACCAGGGTAATGATGCTTATGGCGCTTATGAAGTGCATAAAGTGATCTTGAAAATAGATTCAGGTTATTCTAAAGTGATATCGGTTAGCGATTATAAGCCCTAGATCAAGTTGAAATAAGTTGTAGTGGTTGTAGATGTTGTCCAACCAACCCCTGTTCGTTCGTTTTTTAATCTAATGTACTATGAAACAAAGCGAACAAGTTGATTGGGTGGGTTAACTTGGATCAACTATTACAACCACTACAACCTTTCCAACCATATAATCAAACAAATTCCCATCCAAAAATTTGCAATTATATAAGCACTTATATAAATTGCACAATGAATTTCTATGAGAGCCTTGGTTACCTTGTTTTGGGCAGCCGTTTAAGGCGTTTGAGTGAGTCTTTTTTATCTGAAATAAACAAAACCTACCAGTCAGTTGGCATTGAGTTTGATGCCAGCTGGTTCCCGGTGTTTTACCTGTTATTGAACAACGGCACATTGTCCATTAAGGAACTAAGTGATACCATAGGCGTATCTCATCCGGCAGCAAGCCAGCTGGTTGCTAATTTGAAGAATAGAAAATTGATAAAAACCACGACGAGTGCAGATGACGGTCGCCGGCAGTTGGTGCAGCTCACCAAGGCAGGTCATGCATTGTTAGATCGTATCCTGCCGATTTGGGAAGCCTTGAGTCAGACCATGGAAGAGCTTACAAATAGTGAGGCCGAATGTGAGCATTTGTTACCTGCTATTACTGCATTGGAGAATAAATTCCGTTCGATAAGCCTGTCGGAGAAAATAAGTGAAAAGTTATCCACCTTAAAACCTGCCGATCATGGAAAAGTCCTTTAACTATGGTACCGGGCATTTAACTATTGGCACCTGCCTCGATATTGCCTCGGGTAAGGTAAAGGGGATCATTGCTCCTGCTGCTCACGCCAATATCCGTGCATCATGGCTGGAGGTGGGGAAGATTGTTGAAAGAGAAATCCCGGTTTATGGTATCAATACTGGTTTTGGACCGCTTTGTAATACCCATATTCCTGAGAAGGATACCTGTACCCTTCAATATAACCTGCTTAAAAGTCATAGCGTAGGTGTAGGCAAACCCATCCCGACCGAAATTGCTAAACTGATGCTGATCACTAAAGTGCATGCACTGGCGCAGGGTTATTCGGGTATCTCGATGAAAACCATCGAGCGCATCATCTGGCATATTGATAATGATATTATCCCGGTTGTTCCAGAGAAGGGTTCAGTAGGTGCATCTGGTGATTTAGCTCCGTTAGCGCACCTCTTTTTGCCTTTGATCGGCATGGGAGAAGTAGAAGAGAAAGGTAACATCATACCCGCAGCAGAAATGTTGAAAAAGTATCGATTAGAGCCGATTGTTCTTGGCCCTAAAGAAGGCCTGGCATTGATCAATGGAACACAGTTTATTTTATCATTTGCCGTTAAAGCGGTTAAACGCCTGCATCAGGTTTTGCAAACGGCTGATATTATTGGGGCAATGTCGTTAGAAGGGTTGATGGGATCAGCAAGGCCATTCGATCCACGTCTGCACAATATCCGTCCTTTTAAAGGAACCCGGTTTGTAGCACATCGTTTATTTATTTTATTGGAACATTCGGAGATATTAAACTCCCACGTGGATTGCGACCGTGTGCAGGATCCGTATTCTTTACGTTGCATCCCACAAGTACACGGCGCTTCTCGAAATGCCTGGCTGCATCTGAAAGAATTAACCGAGATCGAGCTGAACTCTGTAACCGATAACCCGATTATTTTTAATGCTGACGATACCATAAGCGGTGGAAACTTCCACGGTCAGCCATTGGCATTGCCGTTGGACTATGCAACGGTGGCTGCTGCTGAGATAGGCAATATAGCTGATCGCCGTTGCTACCTGATGAGTGAAGGGCGGTATGGCCTGCCAAAATTATTGACCCCGGATGCAGGTCTGAATTCAGGCTTGATGATCCCACAATATACTACAGCTGCATTGGTAACGGAGAATAAAACACTATGCTTCCCCGCAAGTGCCGATAGCGTACCGACATCTTTGGGCCAGGAGGACCACGTTTCAATGGGCTCCATAAGCGGGCGAAAGCTGCACCAGGTGTTAGATAATATCGAATACATTCAGGCCATCGAACTGTTATATGCTGTGCAGGCAATGGACTTCCGCCGACCATTAAAATCGACCCCGGTACTGGAAGCCTGCCACAACTACGTACGCGAGCATGTGCCTTTTATTAATGACGACCGCATTTTTGCCGACGACATCAAACAATTACATAAAATTATCTGCGAGGGTTCATTACTCAAAATAGTGAATACCATTGCCGAGAAAAACGACATAAAACTGGATAATGATGACGAGTTCAGAATTTATTAAAACCTACGCCAACCACCCGGTTTACAAAGCACCGAGAGGAATGCAGTTGCACGCCAAAAGCTGGCAAACCGAAGCACCCTTACGCATGCTGCTCAACAACCTCGATGGCCAGGTAGCCGAAAATCCGGATGAACTGGTAGTATACGGCGGTATAGGTCAGGCCGCGCGAAACCAGGAATCGCTAAGGAAGATCATCGAACTACTGCTTGAACTGGATGAGGAGCATTCCTTACTGATCCAATCAGGTAAGCCGGTTGGTATTATACGCAGTCACCCTGAAGCGCCGCGTGTGCTCATTGCTAACAGTAACCTGGTGCCTGCATGGGCCACCTGGGAGCATTTTAACGAGCTACGAGCCAAAGGCCTGATGATGTTTGGCCAGATGACTGCCGGTAGCTGGATATACATCGGTACCCAAGGTATTTTACAAGGTACTTATGAGACCTTTGCAGAATGCGGTCGCCAGCATTTTAATAATGATTTGAAGGGTAAGCTCATCGTTAGTGCCGGATTAGGCGGAATGGGTGGCGCTCAGCCATTGGCAGCAACTATGGCCGGAGCTGTGTTCCTTGGCGCCGATGTAGATGAGTCGCGCATCCAAAAGCGTGTAGATACCAAATACATCGACCGGATGACCCACTCTTACGAGGAAGCCATAGAATGGGTAAAAGATGCGATGGAATTGGGCGAAGAATTATCGGTAGGACTGGTAAGTGATGCCGGCGATATGCTGGAGCGCCTGATAAAGGATAATATAGTGCCGCACGTGCTTACAGACCAAACCTCGGCCCACGATCCACTGAATGGCTATGTGCCTAACGGTTTGTCGCTCACCCTGGCAGCAGTGCTACGCAGAAGTGATCCGGAGGAATACAAACGCCTTTCCCTTAAAAGCATGGCGCGCCACGTTGGGTTTATGCTCGATTTGCAGGCTATGGGCGCCGTTACTTTTGATTATGGAAATAACCTGCGCGAGTTTGCCCGTCAGGGTGGCGAGCTTGCCGCATTTGACTTTCCTGGTTTTACACCTGCTTATATCCGTCCGCTGTTTTGCGAAGGAAAGGGGCCGTTCCGCTGGGTTGCATTATCCGGTAATCCCGAAGATATTTATACTACAGACCGTGCATTAATGGAGGCTTTTCCAGAAAATAAACATTTGATCAACTGGCTTTATAAAGCCCAAAAGAGGATCGCTTTTCAAGGCTTGCCGGCACGTATATGCTGGCTGGGCATGGGAGAGCGCGAGAAGGCAGGATTGATATTTAATGAACTGGTAGCAAGCGGCAAAGTAAAAGGCCCTATCGTTATCGGTCGTGATCACCTGGATTGCGGTTCAGTAGCATCGCCAAACCGCGAAACCGAAGCCATGAAAGACGGTTCAGACGCCGTATCCGACTGGCCGCTGCTCAACCTGATGTCGAACACCTCAGGCGGAGCAACCTGGGTATCGTTCCATCACGGTGGCGGGGTAGGGATGGGTTACTCGCAGCATGCAGGTATGGTAGTAGTAGCTGACGGCACAGAACGCGCAGCAAGGTGCCTGAAGCGGGTATTATACAATGATCCGGCAATGGGCATATTCCGTCATGTTGATGCGGGGTATGAACAAGCGGAGGAGACAGCAGAGAAGTTTGGGTTGAAGATATAGTTGATTAATCGAACCGTCATTGCGAGGAGTGAGCGACGAAGCAATCCCAAACTATACAGAGCAAATAAAGAGGTGTAGAACCTGCATTAGCCGCTCTGCAAATCGGGGATTGCTTCGTCCCTCGCAATGACGTGATGGTAAGGTGTTCGTTCGTTCTTTTTGTAACAAGTACAATGAAACAACGCGAACAAAAAATATTTAAAAGAAGATGAAAAAACTCATCGGTCCATTTACACAAATACTTCCTTTATCGGGATTACCGGTAAAAGAACCCATTGCGGATGATGCTTTACAGATCATCCCGCAAGGTGGCATATTGACTGAAAATGGATTAATAGCAGAAGTCGGAGATTTTGGGACCCTAAGAAAATCAAACCCTCAAGCTGAAATCGAAGAAATACAAGGCGACCATATTTTACTTCCCGGCTTTATAGACTGCCATACACACCTATGCTTTGCAGGTAGCCGGGCAAAAGATTATGCCCTGCGAATAGCAGGTAAAAGCTATCTCGAAATTGCCAGATCAGGTGGTGGTATTTGGGATTCGGTGACTCAAACCAGAGCCGCGAGTAAATATTTATTGGCGGGTTTCCTGGTCGATAGAGTAAAGAGACATTTGAGAAATGGCGTGACTACTATCGAAGTGAAAACTGGATATGGATTGAGCATTGAACAGGAACTAAAACAATTGGAGGCTATCAAAATAGCGGCTGATAACGTCAGAGCCGATCTGATCCCAACCTGCCTTGCTACCCACATTTTACCAAAAGACTTTAATGGTCCCGTAGAAGAATATTTGGAGTTGATATTGAACAAACTTCTTCCCAAAATAAAACAAGAGAACCTGGCTAACCGGGTAGATATATTTATTGAAGACGGCGCTTTCAGCACCGCCGATGCTGCCTGCTATCTGGAGGTGGCTAAGAAAATGGGCTTTGATATCACCGTTCATGCCGACCAGTTCAGCACGGGCGGCAGTGAGGTAGCGGTGACTGTCGGTGCCGTATCTGCCGATCATCTCGAGGCCAGCGGAGAACAAGAAATTAAACGATTAGCTGCTTCCGAAACGGTTGCAGTTGCATTGCCGGGCGCATCCTTAGGTTTGGGTATGGGTTTTGCCCCTGCGCGAAAATTATTAAACGCAGGGGCGTGCCTGGCCATCGCCAGTGACTGGAACCCCGGCTCGGCTCCAATGGGCGATCTGCTGCTGCAAGCATCGGTACTAAGCGCCTACGAAAAGCTAACCACCGCCGAAACTTTTGCAGCCCTAACCTTCCGCGCTGCCAAAGCACTAAATTTGTACGATCGTGGCGTGTTAGAAACAGGTAAACTGGCCGACATGCAAGCCTACCCATGTGCTGATTACAGGGAAATACTGTATCACCAGGGAAGGCTGAAACCGGATAAGGTTTGGAAAGCATCTGAACAGTTGATTTGAATGATTAAAAGGATAAGAATATAAAAAAACCGTCATTGCGAGGATAAGGTGTTCGTTCGTTTTCTATCAACAACATCAACGAACAAATCGCCATTGACTATTGACTATTGACAAATAAACCAACATGCAACTCATAGAATGTGTTCCCAATTTCAGTGAAGGCCGCGACCCGCATATCATCAAGCAGATCACCGATGCGGTGGAAGCTGTGGAGGGTGTGCGACTGCTGAATGTTGATCCCGGCAAAGCCACCAACCGCACCGTGGTAACCTTTGTGGGCGAACCAGAGCGGGTAATCGAAGCGGCTTACCAGGCTATAAAAAAAGCAGGTGAAGTGATCGACATGAGCAAACATACCGGCGAGCATCCCCGCATGGGTGCTACCGATGTTTGTCCGCTGATACCCATCAGTAACATCAGCATGGAGGAGACGGCGGAGTATGCAAAGCGGTTGGCGGAACGCGTAGGAACAGAATTAAATCTACCTGTTTACCTGTATGAATATGCCCAGCCCGATAATAGCAGAAGCAACCTGTCGGTGATCCGTGCGGGAGAGTATGAAGGATTTTTTAAGAAAATAAAACAACCGGAGTGGAAGCCCGACTTCGGTCCGACGGAGTTTGATGCCAGGCGTGGGGCAACGGTTATCGGTGCGCGCGATTTCCTTGTCGCTTATAACGTCAACCTCAATACTACCTCGGTACGTCGTGCTAATTCCATCGCTTTTGATGTGAGGGAAGCAGGTCGAGTAATGCGTGAGGGCGATCCGGTAACAGGTAAAATAATTACTGATGCAAAAGGCAAACCGCGCTCTATCCCCGGTTCGCTTAAATCGGTAAAGGCTATTGGCTGGTATATCGAGGAGTATGGCATCGCGCAGATTTCCATGAACCTCACCAATATCGAGGTAACGCCCGTGCACAAAGCGTTCGACGAGGTGTGCATCAAAGCCAACGAGCGCGGTATCCGTGTAACCGGCAGCGAATTGGTGGGCCTCATCCCCCTCAAATCCATGCTGGATGCAGGACGGTATTTTTTGGCCAAGCAACAGCGGTCGACGGGGGTCAGCGAGAAGGAACTTATCCGCATCGCCATCAAATCAATGGGACTGGATGAACTGGCGCCCTTCCACCCTGAAGAACGGATAATAGAATATCTTTTAAAAGACAAGGCTGGCAGCAAGCTTATCGGCATGAGCCTCGCCGACTTTGCCGACGAAACGGCCAGCGAGAGCCCGGCACCGGGTGGTGGATCCATCTCAGCTTATGTGGGTGCGCTTGGTGCGTCGCTGGCGGCTATGGTTGCCAACCTGTCGTCGCATAAACGGGGTTGGGACGACCGCTGGAAGGAGTTCAGCGGCTGGGCCGAACGCGGTCAGCATTTTAAAAACGAGTTAGTCCGACTGGTGGACCAGGATACCCTCGCCTTTAACCAGATCATGACGGCATTTGCCCTGCCCAAAGCCACCGACGAGGAGAAGACCGCACGCACCGAAGCCATACAGCAGGCCACCAAACTGGCCATCGAGGTGCCTTTCCAGGTGATGAAGGCCGCATACCAGAGCATGGAAGTGATCAGGGCGATGGCCGAAACGGGCAACCCCAATTCGGTAACCGACGCCGGCGTGGCCGCGTTGTGTGCCCGCACCGCTGTGTTAGGCGCCTTCATGAATGTGAAAGTAAACGCCACCGGCTACAACGACAAAACCTACTTGCAAGAGATCCTCAACGAAGGCGAAGCCCTCCAGCAAATGGCCATCGACCGTGAAGCAGAGATCATCGCGCTAGTGAACGGGAAGATTGGGTAAGGTCATTAGTCATTAGTCATTGGTCGATAGTCCATGGATTTCATTGCAATAGTCTACCATGGTCTATGGACTATCAACTATGGACTAAAGGGTGTCACACTGAGCCTGTCGAAGTGCGGTGCGTGGGGTACTACTACATATCTTTGGGCATGGCCCTGCGGGTCAGGCTAGGAGACTTGTCCCGATGCCTATCGGGATCATACTGCTCAGGCATTGGCCACGGGCAGGTATCCGCTACTATCCTTCACGCGTTTTGTTCGTTCGCTAAGCGGGTGGTAAACGAACAAAGTGAACACATTACGGGGGCGTCATCACGTACTACGTATAACCTATTCGCCAGGCCCATCCTCATCAACCTCCAATTGAAACAACTCCTCCACCGTGGTGCCAAAAACCTTCGCCATCCGCAAGGCAAGCAACGTGGATGGGATAAATTTCCCAGTTTCGATAGAATTTAGACCCTGCCTCGATATCCCGATGTGTTTTGCAAGGTCCGCTTGTGTCCAGTTTTTTTTAGCGCGTTCAACCTTTATGGTGTTTTTCATACGCCGTATTTCCTTTTCGAAATTAACCAACCAATAATATAAAACAGCCAGCAATAGCCCACCATGAATCCATAGCCGAACCAGCCTGGGTTGGATATGCCGCACAGCTCCAGCAAAAACAGGAGCATCAGCAACATGGCCGTCAACGAAAAGCCGATTACAACGGCTTCCAATTGCACCCGTTGCTTCACTTCGTCCATTGCCGAAATGGCTTTGATGTATTTATAAATAAAAATGGCGAAAGTAATAACTGGCACCAGCGCAATAATTACCGAAACCGACTGCCCGGCTACCTTATGCTTTAACAGCCATGATGCCGGCAAATAAGTGGCTCCGTAAATGAGCGCAAAGATAATAGACTGTTGGTTTAGGGATTTTTTGGATTGTTCCATAATCTTTAATGTTTAATTAAGGCAAAGATAAGTAAACATTTCATAATGTCAAGCAAAGTAGACAAAAAGTCTATAATAGTAGCTATTTGAATAGCCGAGAGGTTGTACGTTTTATGTGGGTACGAGTCCATAGCCCATGGTCGATAGTCCATGGATTTGATTACGATAGCTTACTATTGACCATTGACTATGTGCCCCAAACAATCGCAAATCACCGCTGTTGTTAAGCATAGACATTCCCCATTTAACCTTCCTGACCTATGCAAAAACGCTTACTGATCATCGATGACGATGAAGACATCCGCTTAATGCTCAAAGTGTTTTTTGAACCCCGTGATTACATCGTATCCACTCTGGGCAAAGTGGACGACATATTTGAGGCCTACAATAAATATCAGCCCGACCTGATATTGCTGGACTATAAAATGCCCGAAGGAAATGGCGACAAAATTTGCCATCAATTAAAAAGCAACCCCGGTACTTTTCATGTCCCTGTTATCATGATCTCAGGCTTCCCTAAATCTATGCTTGAAAAGAATCATCATGGTTGGGACGGCGTCCTATCCAAACCCTTCGACCTGCCAACACTGGAGGCAACCGTAAAAAGATTTTTAAACAGGCGGGTATAGGCAATTTAGTGGCGGTATTTGGGATTATACGTGGAATTGTTCATCTCACGGGGTAAACAACTTCCAATGCCCCTCCGAGATAACTTCGACGTTGCCATCTACCACTTTAATAGCCGTCTGATCGTCGATCAGGTAGGATGGTACCGGTACCGTAGCGGCCAGCTTTTCCAGGTTAGCCATGGAATTCTTAGGGAACCACTCGTGATCCAGATGCGGGTGCAGGGCAAAATCAACCAAGCCCAGCGATTTGTCGCTTTCTGGTGGCAGCGTATGGTGCCCGTAGGTGGTACCATAACGGGTCATGATCATACTTCCGGCGCTCAGGCCTACGTATACCGTCTTGCGCAGCAGCGAGGGCAACAGGTCTGCCAGTCCGGATTGCTGCATCCAGTAAGTCAGGTATTGGCAGTCGCCGCCACCAAACAGCAGGGCGTCGGTCTCCTGTAGCATAGGCACCCAAAGCTCTTGCCTGACGCTGGGCAGAGCAGTAAGCTCCAGCACTCCCAGCGACTTCCACCCCAATTCGCAGAAAGGGTCGCCTAATGATCCGCAGATCACCCTTCGTGCAATGTCGCCACCGTTGGGGTAGGCGTATATTGCGGTAGGGACAAAGAGGGCGCTCGCCCCGGCGATAGGTTTGCCGAGGAGTTCAATCAGCGCCTGGCGAATGCTCCCATTACTGATACCGGCGGAAGTGAGAAGAAGCTTCATAATTTATGCTTATTCCGTTAGTGTCATTGTCCACGTCCCTTTGTTCGCAAGACCGATAATTAACAATAGTCCCACTAAAGTAAAACCAGCTTTAAATCTCCATTGCCCGCTAATTGATTTCCCATCATCCGAAAACGTACCTGTGTAATAAATATTCGGATGTTTTTTGTTAAATGTTTTCCGGGCTCCGTTTATCGGATTCAGCGTTGTCATTATGGGCATTTGCTTTACAAAATACACTTCATTCCCGGTTACATGACCAGTAATTTCTCCTATGCCTTCTGTCCCTCCGGTTGCGAGGTCATCCTGAACGGTGCCGGCAAAGTGATCATTATTTATCTCTATAATAGAGATCTCAAATTTGGTCCCTTCACGTCTTAATTCGTGGTGGATTTTATTATTATACTTATACAGCCCTTTCCAGGTACCTTTTTTAATCATGTGGATATGGTTTAAATAATTTTAAAGGTAACTAATTCCGCTTAAAATCCTTCACGCGTTTTGTTCGTTCGTTCGCTAAGCGGGCGGTAAACGAACAGAGTGAAACACTTTACCGGGGCGTCATTGCGATGAACGGCCTGAGCGGTGAAGATGCAATCTCCGAACTGTACAGGGCGGACGGAAAGGTATTCGTGCGCATTTGACTTGCATAGTCTGGAGATTGCTTCGTTCCTCGCAATGACGCTTTTTTTAAAGTGTTTGGTTTGAACCAACCTGCACCACTTAACAAACGAACGAACAAAACCACCACCCTGTCATTGCGAGAAACGGCCTGATGCGGTGAGGAAGCAATTGCGAACTGTGCATCTTCGCCCTGTATAGTACGCGGTTGCTTCGTATCCTCGCAATGACATGGTTTATGAATTCATGCCATGTTCACCTTGTCCTACCCATTCACATACTCGCGCTGCCATGGAGTAGTTGCAAACTACTGGTATATTGCATCCGAATAAGAGATTTCGGACAGCGAGGTAAAGATCACTTAACGATGTACGAGACCCAAACTGTTGTTAAAAACTAAAGTTCATCCAATTAGAAAGGTTAGTACCTTGGAAGTTGCCATAACTATCACGGAAAAATACTATACTATGGTCGTTGATGGTAAATACATCGTGGTAGTATGGGTGCAGATAGCTTTCACCCCATTTAAAAAACACAGTTTTCTTTGTTGTGTCCCCAACGTACCCGCTTATTACGCATTGAGTAAATAGGGGTAGTTGAGTAATAAAAATTGTCCCTGTTCTGGCACCGGGTAGCAGTGTTCCAACAGGATGTGCATCCGTTTGTGATTCGGAGTTGACCACTATTTTTGTAATCGGCTCAGAGGATGCATTTACAAACTCAACACTTCCCGATCCTGGATAAACGAAAACTTTTTTTGATGTGCTGCCGCCATTAGTTGTCAGCTTAATAGTATAATTTCCTTCTGCTAAATACTCATGTCTTGCGTGCAAACCGGTATCAGTTGTATTGTCTCCCCAATCCCATCTATAAGTTTCACTTTTACTACCTGTGGTATCAATTATTCGGGGAAAGACAAACTCGTGCTCATATATGGTATCCAGCAGCAAAGCAAATACTTTCGGTTTGGCTTGCGGAGTTGGTGAAGTGACAGTTTTTTTGCAGGAAAAGAATACAATACAAAAAAGTGATAAGATTAATAAGGTTTTATTCATTTTCTAAAAGTAGCAAATTTAATTAAATCTAAAAACTGATATTCTTAACGCGGGAAGTAACTTCAATTCCCCTTAACTGGCGCGGGTATGACGGGTCCGGCCAAGCGTAAAGGGTCGTGACTACCTGTTCACCCTGTCCCACCAAATCCCTGATCAGCAAACGAACAAAATAACCATCCTGTCATTGCGGGAAACGGTCTGATGCGGTGACTAAGCAATCGCGAACTATGCAAAATCGGCAAGCAAACCCCACTTCCTCCATCCGGCTTTCCCATCCTTCTTCCAACTTCCAACCTCCGGCAGGATCTGATGTGAAGGAGTTGAATGCGAAAATTGTGGGAAATATTACCCCACTTAAAAATGTTCAGGGAGTGTGGCACGGGGTGTCCTGCCAGAGTCCGCAGCTATGCCGTAAGCGATAATATTTTGTGGCATGATTGTTAGATGTATAGCTATACAGCTACCTGATAGTTCGTTTAAAAAATTAAATAAAATTATCATGTTAGTCCAAACCAAACTTTATTTCACGATGGCTATCAGCGGGTTGGTAGCTCTCGGCGGTTGCCATAATCTGAACGATGGCGGTGTCGACATTAAAAATAGTACTAACGGACCTATTAGCACTACGAAAATAAACCCGCAAACAACTACAGCAACGTGTGATTTTGATGTTAGCGACACCAGCCTGACTAATCACGGCTGGACAAAAGCTTTTGATGATGAGTTTACAGGGGATCTTTCAAACTGGTATGTCCTGGTAGGCGGTTTACACGGCGAATTACAGTGTAATGAAGCAGCAAACGCCCAAATAGTAAATGGAGTTTTGCAAATAACAGCGAAACGTGAGACGGTTAGCGGCCCGAAAACAGTAAATAATGATACTACTGCATCGTTTGATTTTACTTCGGCCTGGCTCAGCACAAAGCAGTCTTTTTCGGCAAATAGTACAACACCAAAGGTTCGCCTGGTTGCAAGGATAAAGGTAGCCACGGGCTATGGGGTTACTTCGTTGTTCTGGACCTACGGTAACGGAGTATGGCCCACAACCGGCGAGATCGACTGCGTTGAAGCACAGGGTAATACCACCAAAATGTATTCGACCGACTATGCCTATGGTACAACGCCCGGTCATAGTTTAGTTTCTGGAAGTCTTTTATACAATCCTACCAGCAGCGACCTGGCCTCTTGTTACCACGTGTACGTCATGGAGTGGACGCAAAATTCACTTAACTCCTACCTCGACGGAAACCTGGTTGAAATGAAAACCACAGTTGGCGCAGGCGGGCACATAAATAACCTTTTTGGTACATCACAGTATGTTTCGCTAAATGTACCTGTAGGAGGCTGGTTTTACGACAAGCATCTGAATCCGGCTGACATACAATGCGGCACAATGTATGTTGACTATGTGAAGGTGTTCACTTCAAAATAATGATCTTACTAAAGGTTGATAGGCCTATGCTATACCCGCCAACTGGCGTGAGTATGGCGGGCTGGGCTAAGTGTGCAAATGCTGCTGTTGAATACCTGTTCGCCTTGTCTCACCACATTCCTGCTCAGCAAACGAACGAACAAAATCACCATTGATGGAGAATGAAATTATGATAAAGCACTGGTCTGGGTAAAATAAATACAAACTGATCACCTGCAATATCTATCCAGGAGCCATTTCTCCGTCCCATTCTTTTTAGCCCGTTTAGCTGATCGGCGAACAATCAGCGAAAGCAATGACATCCAGCCACTGGCATTTGAATCCGACATGATTAATACCACGGCAAGATGGGCGAAGTTATTGGGCTTACCATTTTTATCCGAAAAACCATCTTCGGCAAGTCCGTACATTATTTTTATAAAGTTTTCCATTCCGGCATGCCCGGGTTCAAGGGTGATGTGAAATTTCACCATATCGTTTGTTTCGTTATAGAACCGGTGATTGGTTCCGGCCGGAACAAGGACTGAATCCCCAACATTAAGGGTCCTTTTATTTTTCCCCACCTGCATGTATAAAACTCCTTCTTTCACTTCAAATTTTTCGGAAAAGGCATTATGATAATGTAACGGAGGGCCGTTGCTCTTACCCAAATCTATTTCCATAAGCGTATATGCGCCATTGGTTTCTGCGGAAGTTTTTATAAACGTAGCAGAATCATTAATTGCGGGGTTAACAAAAGTTCTCTTTTCCATGGGTTGTTGATGATTAAATACCTTTTGGGTAATAAAGCCTTGAATGCAAGGTACATCTATATAAATAGGTATCCTAAATCAATTCCGTTTAAAATAGCAGTACGGTTTAAATAACTGTGCGTAGCTCTTTGTGTTTCATGTGGTTGTAACATGATGGCTCGTTTATTGCTAAGTTATGTGATCGAATTATTGCCAACATAAATAAACCAAAGAATATAGCATGATTTATCCTACTGATACGTATTGGAAGAAGAGCCGCGCAGATATATTTTGGGCCGAAATAGCCCCATGTGATCATGTGGTACAAATTTATGAGAACCAGGATGTTTTTCTGGACTCACTGTCGGGTTTTGTAGGCGGGGGTATAAATGCCGGGGAGTGCGTAATTGTAATTGCCACCGCCGTGCACCTGCATGCTTTAAAGGACAAACTCGAAAGTTTTGGCATTAAAGTAGACAGTTTGATTGATGACGACCGCTTTATTGCCGTGGATGCCGAAGAAACGCTTGCGAAATTTATGGTGGATGGCTGGCCCAATGAGGAGCTGTTTATCAAAACCGTATCGAAACTGATAGATAAGGCTGGTTTGAAACAACGCCGGGTTCGAGCTTTTGGCGAAATGGTGGCGGTTTTGTGGGCGCAGGGCAATGCCGGTGCAACTGTGAACCTGGAGTATTTATGGAACCGCTTTTGCGAAAAGCAATCGTTTTGCCTGTTCTGTGCCTATCCTAAAAGCGGGTTCACGCACGATATCAACCAATCGATAGATGATATCTGTGGCTGCCATAGCAAAATGATCGATGGTAACCAGCAGTCGCTCACGCACGTGCTTTATAAAAATACGAATTGAGAACTAGTGTAGAGACGCTACGCATTGCGTCTCTACGATCTATAGTTGGCAAACGTATAATGTTAAAAATGGAATCTCACAAATGCCTCCATCGCCTGGTATTCAGCCAATCCCAGCCGGTCATAAGCCTGAGCCGTTTCCCGGTTACGGTCTTCGGCCCTTACCCAGAACTCCCTTGCATCATCACCCGGGAACACCGCCCTGTCTTTCTGCGACTGGTGTTTGAAGATGGCATTACGTTTTCTGAGTACTTCCTGTGGTGATAACGGCACGGCCATTTCGATTTCGTAAGTTTCAAACTCTTTCCATGCGCCGCGGTACATCCATACCCAGCAGTCTTTTACCCAGTCCTCGGTTGCTCTGAGTTTTCTTAAGGCGGCTATGACAATGTTAAAGCAAACTAAGTGCGTACCATGCGGATCGGCAAAGTCGCCTGCCACGAATACCTGCTGCGGTTTTATTTTTTGTAATAGCTCCATGGTTAACTGCACATCCTTTTCTGTTACCGGGCTCTTTTGTGTTTTGCCGGTCTCATAAAACGGCAATGCCTGGAAGTGGATATGGTCGTCATCCAGTCCTGCATATCGTGCTCCGGAGATGGCCTCTGTTTTCCGGATAAAACCTTTTACATCCCTGATCTCCAGTGTATCGATCTGGTTGGGTTGTTTCTGGGCAAAGAAGGTACGCATATCTTCATACAGTTTTTTCAGATGCGAGTTATCATCGCCTATGCTCTGGTTAAAGTCGATGGCAAACTCCATGTAACGCAGTACATCATCATCCCATACGGCGGTATTCCCCGAGGTTTGGTAGGCCACATGCACATCATGTCCCTGGTCTACCAGGCGGATGAAGGTTCCACCCATCGAGATCACATCATCATCCGGGTGCGGGGAGAAGATGATGGAACGTTTTTTGGCAGGCAAGGCCCTTTCTGGACGTTGTGAGTCATCTGCATTGGGTTTTCCTCCCGGCCAGCCGGTAATGGTATGCTGTATCTGGTT
>NZ_JAUMKB010000022.1 GCF_030519375.1 Mucilaginibacter tolerans
AAGGATAATCTTGCTGCTATTTGAATATTGTACTTTTATTTATTATTAATCCTGTATCGTTTTTTTAGGACTAGTCATCCATTTATTGTTATTGTGATATAGTCACCGTTCCCATATCCTGCACGCTTCCGTTAGTTACGACAACGCTACTTACAGTTTTCTTAAGGTATGGACTAACAGGAACAAAGTTTACCGTATATGTTCCGGCAGAGAGACCGGGAAAATAGAATTTTCCAGTAGAATCTGCGACAGTACCTATGGTATCTGTGCCCATAATTGCGTAAACTTTTGGATAAGAAGCTGCAGGCGTAACTACGCCTTTTAATGCCCCTGAGGCAGCATTAGCTACCGCACGGATAACAGGTTTTAGTATGTATTTGCCGTTTCCTGTTAATACAATTGATTGAGCGGCATCAAAATCCAATGTCAGGGTATAGTCTACTCCGGCTGTTAGATTATCGTGAACATTTAGTTTTACTCCGGAAGTTTGTCCGCTTGGAGTGGTCAGATCGTAAGCTATTCCGCCAATAACCACCTGGTTTCCCGTACTATTCAATACCAAACGGATTTGCTGAATAGTGCCGGCGGGTATGTCTTGTGCCGCTAATAAAGTGTCTTTTCCCAATCTGAAATTTAAGATGTTGATGATACCACCACCAACAGCAAGTGTCTGCTCTCCTTTATCTGTTACGATTACAACGTTTTTAATGCTTAGTAAAACGGCATCATAGGGGCCCGGTGCATCTGTTAGTTTTACGCTAACATGAGTAGTACCAGATGAGCTTTCCTTTTTACACGACGCGAGGCAAAGACTTAAAAAGGCAACAAGGATTAAAATGTAATTTTTCATGCAAATGTGTTGATTAATCAATAATTAAAATGTGTTAAATGTAACGATAATGTTGCATTATTGTTTTGATTGTTGGCACGACATCCAATTAGTGATCTAATACCCAAAGCGTAAAATTCTTTACTTAAAGCAACTAATTGTGGGTTAGTAAGTGAGAGAATGTCAATTTGTATATAGTTAAGGTGCTATTTTTTTATTAAAATTGAGGGATTATCAAACCATTATGAACAAATCAAACAGAAGAAAATTCATCGCGACAACCGCTTCATTGGCTATAGGAACCGCAGCTGCATCAGCTATGTCTTTGACAATTACCGAAAATAAATATCCAATTATTCATCACGTTTTTTTCTGGCTTAAAAACCCCAACTCAAAAGAAGACCGTGATAAATTAGTAGCAGGAGTGAAGACGCTGGCTAAAATTGAAACCGTTCGAGAATTACGGGTGGGCATAGTAGCTGATACCGAAAAACGCGATGTAGTTGATAAAAGCTGGGGCGTATCTGAATTAATGTTCTTCAGCGATCTTGCAGGGCAGGCAGCTTATCAGAATCATCCCGTTCACCTGGAGTTTATTAAAAATTGCAGCCATCTGTGGGAGAAAGTGATCGTGTATGATGCAGTGGACGCTTAAGCGATTCCCTGTTTTAAATGATCCCCTAAACGGATAGTAAGTGCAACCAGGGTCAACGTTGGATTTGGTGCCCCTGCTGTGGCATAGCATGCCGCTCCGGCCACAAACAAGTTGCTGATGCCATGAACTTTGCAGTTGGCGTCAACCACACTTTGTTTTGGATTGTCGCCCATGCGGGTAGTCCCCATGTGATGCCATCCGCCACCTGTAAATTCGGGCCAGTTATTGTCGTTTTCGTCGCGCAGGTATTCCATTAACCGCACGCGTCCTTTATCTAGGAGGCCAAGCTCAGTTCCGATCAGCTTATAAATTTCGCGGATGCTTCTTTTTTCCAACGGAGTGAGTACCCAATGCAGCCTTGCGCGGGGCATGCCTAAAGCATCTGTTTCGGAGTCAAGGGTAATACGGCTGTTAGGGTTTGGTGCTTGTTCTATGCGGGTAAAAAGCTGATAAGAATCATGTTTGCTTTCTGAGAGCGCTTTCTTTTCAGCCTCGTCAAATTTCGACATGTTTTTCTTCGTCTGTGCAGTATCTGATGTCCACATATCGATAAAAGCGGGCTGTTTGCGAGCGACCTCTAAAGGAGTAAAGGAAGCGGTGCCGTTTAATATTTTTAACTCTCGCTGTTTTTCGGCGGTTATAGCTAATTCCGCCCGGGCCTTGGTTTTTCCAAAATCGATGGCATACAGTTTCAAAGCTTCCGGTTTGGTCAGCCACAATTCAGCAGACTTAATCTCAATGTGCTCCATAAAGTAGCGGCCGACCTGGTCATTATCATTACCTAAACCTTGTTTTGCCTGTTGATCAGAGGTGAGCAGCAACCGTGCGTTTTGAATAGAACAACAGGCCAGGACAAACTTTTTGGCTTTAACTATATGAGTTTTGCCCGCAAAATTCTTGACCGTTACTTGTTGTATAGCTGAGGCATGTTCATTAGCATCAATATTGGTTACATTGGCGTAGGTGTATAAATGGATATTAGGCGCCTTGACTATCGTGTCTTTATACTTTGCTCCAAAGCGTGTGGGGGGACTAAACTGCCACATCTTGTTAAAGATAGCAGCATGATCAAATGGTAATGAATCAAGTTTGGGGTCTTTCCCTAACCAATAGCTATCGCGATATTCATAAGGTCCCAGATCAAGGTTTTTATGCGCACGGGCATAGTAAGGATCAAGATCCGCTCGCTTGATCGGCCAGCCACTGTATGGCACCCAATCCCGCTTTTCAAAATCTATTGGGTCAAGCGGCGAACAAAAACCCGCCCAATGCCCGGTTGTGCCGCCAAAATAATGTAATCGTGCTGATTCTAAAGGGAAGTAACGCTGCCCAGTCGTTTTTCCCCTATATAAATCCTGCATTTGCGATTCATATTCAAAACCGCCGCCTTCCAGCAGAATTATTTTGTGCGGAGTATTCAGAAATTCTAACGCCACACTGATTCCGGCAGCGCCTGCGCCGATAATGCAGATGTCGCCTTCTATTAATGAGTTATTTGGTAATTCCCTGGCGTCTATATGCATAATGCTTCGACTTAGGCGTTTAAAATAGAGTATAATGCGCATTGACGGGCTTCCGTCACTGAAAGTACCCAGCCCGCTGCCATTATAGTTTTACCTGTTCTAAAATCATTCAAAACACGATCATCCAGTTGCTTTTCGATAGCTGATTTATCCAGCGATGCGTTAGCGCCAATAAGCAGGTTGCTTAATAGGGTTTTATCGTCCTCTTTGGGGAACTTTTTCCGGTAAGCAATGCCTGCCTCTGCAATTGTCTTTTTATCCGCTAACTGGGAGAACAGAAAAGGGCGCGATGCTATGTTTTCTGGCGATGGAGAACATCCATCTGCAAAAGGCAATGTCAAGGCCAGTGCGGTGTATGCCGATAAATGTATGAATGTTCTTCTTTGCATATTTTAATAGTTATACCCGTAAGAAGACCTTCTTTTTGTACATAAAATACAAAAACAACCACTTGATAAATACAAAGCAAATGGCTCCAACCACCAGCTTATAAGGGTCGCTGAAAAAGTAAAGTAACCAGTTAAAGAACCCTTTTGTAGTATACTCCCAATTAATAAATCTTCCGGAAATGTAGATAAGGATGGAATTCATGCCAATGACTTTGAAAAAGAAGGCCCATTTCTGATGGCCCAATACATCAATCACGTAATAAAATAACGCCATTAACAAAAGGCTTAATCCACCGACATTCAATACAAATGAGCTTGTCCAAAGGTTTTTGTTGATTGGAAAATCCAGATTCCATATTTGGGCAAGTACCAGGAAAATGACCCCGACTACCGCTATTCTTAAAGTTTTTTGCAGTTGCGTAAGTGTTGTTTTCTTTAGGGTGATGCCGGTCAGAATACCTAATAAACCGGTACTGATTGCAGGAATTGTAGAGAACAATCCTTCCGGGTCGTGTATCTTTAGATATAAGCGGCCAGGTAGTATAGATCTGTCCATATAAGATGCAAAGTTACCCTGCATGGTAAGATCGCCTGCCGGGAAGCCGGGAGCAGAGGTGAACTTAAGCAACAGCCAATATCCGATGATTAAAAACCAGAACCAGAAAATCTGCCATTTTTCAACCGAATAGAGGTAGATGATGTTGGCGAGCATATAGGCCAAACCGATGCGACCTAAAACTGAAGCAAAGCGTATATCTGCAATCGGCTTAATATTGAGGCCGTTATTGTAAATTACGCCAAGCAATACCAGGATGAGACCTCTTTTGATGACTCTGAAAAGTAATTGCTGACGTGATTTACCCTTTTCAAGCTCGCGGCCCACCGAAAATGGGGTGGACACGCCCGCCATAAACAAGAACAACGGGAAGATCAGGTCATACAAATGAAAGCCATTCCATGCAGGGTGGGTTAATTGATTAGAAATAGCCTCGAAGGGCCCCCAATTTGTGGCATCAGCCAATGCGTGGAATATCTCTTCGGCGCCCATGATCCAAAACATGTCGAATCCGCGTAGCGCATCTAACGAATAAAGCCGGGTAGGTGTTTTCTGAAAATCGTCAGCAAGTTGTGTATTCATCGTTTAATTGTGAAAAATAATTAGTTAGGGTTACGAAATAAAACTAATCATTTCCAACAATTAATACGAAATGCTAACAGCACATTTATAGTCTGTTACAAAATTTTTACTCTTCGTTGTAAGCTTCTATTTCACGGCCAATAGCATTTACTTCTTCATCATTATCAAAAAAGGGCATTTCTGTTTCCGGATCAAGCTTTAGCCAATGTGTTTCGGTATCTTTTTGGATCCGCAAGTAATCTTCGCCCTCTTTGAATACAGCATAAATATCCTCGCCCTCGGGGAATATGGAGTAGGTGATGCCGTTTACTTCGATGTCAAATGGATCTTTCATTCTGCTAATGTTTTTTCTTCTTATTCATTTTTGCCTTGGTGCCGGCGCTGTAGTTGTAGTCCTTTTTATTGCTGGCCTTTTTTTCATGAAAGGCTGCACCGCGCAAAGGCTCTTCATTCTTTGAAGCTTTATCCGGTTTGGCCACTTTCTTGTCTTTATGCACATCAGCGATTTTCAAGTCTTCAGGGAGCTCATTTAACCTAATTTTTTGACCAATGGTTTGTTCAATTTTCTTAATCAATGACAACTCAAGATCAGTTGCCATGCTGATAGATTGCACATTACCAGGCTCATTCAAGTCTTTTATCATTCTATGAACAAAAACATCCGTGTCTGCCGGTATCTCAACATGTATCAATAGCGATATGCCTTGCAATTCATATGAACGGTTTAATTCATCCGCAACAATCAAAAATCTTACTTGTTGTTGTTCTTTAAAATTCTCAATTGAGCTAAATCCTTTTGATTCAAACATCATTGGGTTTAATATCGCTACTTCATTTTTGAAGTTTAAACGAATATGGTTATATATTTTTTCAGCGTTCAGGCGCGTGCTTACAAAAACTACTGCTTTATCAGTTGGGAGAATATCTTTTAGCAGCAATGTTAACAGGTTGAGCTTGGTTTTAAAGTCAGCTACATGGTATAAGGATTGTTCATGAATTTCCGCTTTGACTCCACTCAATTCTTCTATCTCGATCAGTGCAGGCATATTCATAAAAGGATCAATCATTTGCTGCAGCTTGCTATGCATTACTTCGGTAAATATCAGGTGCTGACACTTGATGATACTATTGGCCAGTTCAGCTACCGGTAGTTGCGCCCCAAGCCTTACAATCTCCGCTGCATCATCAATCACCAGCATCATGATCTTATTAAGATTTAAGCCAAGCTTCAGATAGATGGCGCGTGCCCTGTCGGGCGTAGCCACTACAATATCTGCTCCGTCGGCCAAAGCGTCCAATTGGACCTGCATTGATGGTTCGGTATATAGCCCCACCGTACGAATGCTGGCATTTTGATTTAACAGGTGAATTTTTTCGATAACATCAAGGACCTTCTCTTTATCAGGTACCAGGATAAGCGCTCTTGGCGCTTCCTCAAAGCCGTACTTTAAGCGTGTTAGAACGCCAAGGATGTAGGCAGTTGTTTTCCCGCTGCCTTCGGGAGCTATTGCGATAATGTCCTGTCCGCCGATTACCCGGCTAAGGGTTTTGGATTGTATTTCCTTTGGAGTGAAGTACCCGGCTGCCGTTACCGACCGTACCAGCTGTTTACTTAGTTTTAGTTTTTCTGCCCACACAAGCGTTTAATTTGGGTGCAAAGGTACTAATAAGTCTTAAGTCAAAAGTTCTAAGTCATATATCTGTTAAGCGTGCCACCAATTATTCACGCTTCGGACTTAAATATTAACTTTGCAGCGTATAAAATAGCAAATATGAGCAATAACGATATCATGAAGAAGTTACGTGTGGCACTGCAATTGCGGGATGATGACATTGTTCATATCTGTAGCCTTGTAAATTTCCGCACATCTAAAGCGGAGCTCGGAGCCATATTTCGCGATAAAGACCACCCTAATTTTAAGCCCTGCGGCGATCAGCTATTGCGTAATTTCCTGAATGGGCTCATCATCTTTAAACGTGGACCTATGGAAAGGAAATCAGCTCCAAACAAACCGGATTCGAATCAGGCTGCCTCCAAAAATCCGGACAAATAATGCTGGAAATTCTATTCAGGGACGAACACCTGATCGCTATAAATAAACCTCATGATCTGTTGGTACATCGTTCCAATATCGCTGCAGATGCCGAAGTCTTCGCCCTGCAATTATTACGTGACCAGGTAGGGCAAAAGGTTTATCCCGTTCACCGGATAGACAGAAAAACAGGAGGTGTGCTGCTGTTTGCTTTTGATAAAGCTATCGAGATTGTAATGCAAAAGCGATTTATGGAGAACAAGGTCAGTAAAAAATATTTGGCCATTCTTCGTGGGCATACACCCGATAACGGTGAAATAGATTATGCTTTAAGAAAGGAGAACGGCACATTGCAAGAGGCTTTTACAATTTACCATACGTTAAAACGGGCCGAATTGGATGTGGCATTTGGCAAACATGCTACTTCCAGATATTCCCTTGTTGAAGCGATGCCCAAAACCGGCCGGATGCATCAGCTACGCAAGCACTTCGCCCATATTTTTCACCCGATTATTGGCGACAGAACCCATGGATGTAATAAGCAGAATAAGCTGTTTAAAGAAAAATGGGGAATGACTACTATGCTGCTGCATGCTTCGAAATTGACGTTCGAGCATCCGGTGGATGGACAAATGATAACTATTGAAGCATCACTTCAGCCCGAGTTTATCAAGGTGAAGACTTTGATGGGGTGGAATTAATGCCCTTGAGAAATCTCTTTTTGCACCAGTTTGTACCTTCCGCTCTTGAGCATCTGCTGCTCGCGCGGTGAAAACTCTCCACGGCCGCCAAAGTCCTGCACCCAGTAATGGTCTATTACAGCTACGCCTACTTCTTTAAAAATGGGATTCATTAAATTGCGGCAATGGCCTTCGCTGTGCAGCCAGCCATTCATCACTTCGGGGATGCTCGTTTGTCCCTTCGCGATATTTTCGCCAATGGCATAGGTTTTAAATCCCTTAAAGCCATAGCCTGCATCCAGGGCACGATCGGACATGCTGCGGCCATTCATACTGGTATGACTGAAATAATTTCGCTCCGACATATCAAGGGCATGCCCACGGGCAGCGAACTCCAGTTGCTCATTCCATTTCATTGGTGGGGCGGGTGGAAAATAAGTAACACCGCAATTGCAACCTTTCGCGCGTATTTTATTTATGCGACTTAAAAACTCTTCTTTAAAACGGTTATTATTAATCTGCTGCGGTGCGGCAGAAACACAGGTGAGCAGGATAACTAACAGTGATAATCCGCCCAAAAATAATCTCTTCATATATTCTATTGACGTTTATTCAAACGGCAGGTTTAAACAAATGTTATTTGTTCGCTAACTATTATCGGTATGGTGCGGATGTTTGATCTTGGACCGCCAAAATCTACGGCGTTTGCGCCTGTAAAGAAAAAGTAAGCTGACAGAAATTACAGCAATGATGATTATAAGGTCGATAATAATACCATTCTTGTTGAGAAGCTCTTTCCGTCGCTGCTGCTCATATATACTTTTTTTTTGACCTGCTGCAACGAATCAGTGATTTTTAGCTTAGCCAATGTACGCGCCTCGTTATCTCGCCTGATACTGTCATTAATCGCGGTATATCGTTTCATAGCGGCTGCAGCTTTTTCCGTGTTCCTGGTCACATTATAGAATAGGGCATAATGCAGCTGAACATCCGCCTCCAGTTTGGGCATATGATTTTTGGAAGAAATAGCCAATGCTTCATTCAAATCGCGCGCAGCAAGTTTATAATCCTTTATATCTGCTTTGATAGAAGCCATTTCAAGCAGAGATGCTATAATGTTCGGATTATCGTTCATGACTCTTGAGATCGAGTTCGATTGAATGATAAACCATTTAGCCTGGATGTATTTGTGCTGTACATGATAAACTTTCGCCAGTACATCGAAGCTATTGCGCAAACCTACTGAGTCGTCGTATTTTGAGTAATGATGAATGGCGGAAAGTGTATTGCTGATTGCTTCGTTCTGATAGATGCGACGCTCTTTTTTGCTGGCGGTTGAGTCGTATTTGAGATACTCCGCAGCAATTTTACTATATAATGAAGCTTTAAGCGAATCATCTTTAATATTGCCCAATTCTTTTTTTAGGCTGTCTATCAAATTTATATTTGAGATTGATTGATCTTGTATGCTTAAACTGTCAATTCTTTTAGTGTTTGCAAATAAACTATACGTACTGCATAAAAATAAAAGAAGTAGTAATGTTTTTCTCGTGTAAGGCATAACTGTATTCATCAGATTGACAACGGATAACTACAAAAGCCGTGCCTTTATACTTAAAGTCAGCTTCAAAGTTCCTTAACGTGACTTTAAATCAATAGAATTGATAAATTATTTAAATAAGGCACCAACAGACAAATTGGCGTAAAGTACAGTAATTAGTACAATGCACTCCTCAACTTGCTACTTTATCAGGTTCTCGTAGTTATCGATAAACCTTCTGAAAGGAGCTACCTTGGATAAGGTGATATTGAATAATGTAATCCCGATTGCAGCGCATAATATACCGGCCAGAACATCTACTATATAGTGGTGGCTAAGATATACTGCGGAAAACCATATTCCAGCCATTACTATCCCGAAAAAAATATTGCCTTTGCCCAATTTATTTCTCAAGCCATAATATAATACGATAACCGGATAGGAGGAATGCAAGGATGGCATGGCCGCGAATACATTTGAACCCTTGGAGTATATCGATTTAAAAATGCTCACATTAAAATAGGCGTCAAATTTCGCGAGGCCCGCTGTATTGCCCGCAGTAAGTTGATGGAAAGCAAAACCGTGATACTGTACGTACCATGGCGGTGCAGCAGGGAAAGTATAATAAACAATAAAACCTATAAAGTTGACCAGCACAAAAGTGAGCAGGAATAGTAAAAATTGCCTTCTTCGGGTAAAGAACAGGTAGACAGCAAAACCCATCGGTACTGGTATCCAGCACAAATAAAATATGCCAGTAAGTATATCGAGGAAAGTGGTGCCGTTTAAACGAAAATATTCATTGGGCGTTAGCAATTTGCCTTGGAAGTGAACCCCGAAAAGGTGCTTTTCAAAATTATAAATATCGGCTATATGTACTGTGGCGTACTCATAATTTGGGAAGGCTTTCATATAGTCGTATATGATCCAATACACGACGAAAATGGAAAAGCCTGTTATGAACTTGCGAGTGATGGCAGATGCATAAAAAAGCAGGTTAAAAAGCACTACCAGCACTACCTGGTCAGATTTAAAGCCGACAAGGAAAGCAGAAAATAATAAGTATGCAAATGATGCAATAGAAACAACAGTTACAGACCGTACTGTGACTGTGTTACTTGAAACGGCATCAACATCCATGCTATTTCTTAATGAAATCGGAATCGAATACCTTGTCCCAAAGTGGTGAGCTAACACCATAGCCCTTGTCTGCATCCTGATAATGATGCAACATATGGTGCTGTTTTATCTTTTTCCAGATGTTGCCCTTAAAGTTGAAGTGATGAATAGCATAGTGAGTTTCATCGTAAATCAGGTAACCCAGGATAAAGCCAGGGAAGAAACCCCATATGTAATCCACAGGCAGCATACCTTTAAATAAAAAGAAGAAGCCTGTAGCTAAGGGTATACTTACTGAAGGCGGTAACACCAAACGCTTGGCATCGCTTGGGTAATCATGGTGAACTCCGTGGAAGATAAAATGCATGCGTTGTGCCCATGGTTTATCTGGTGGCGCGTAATGAAATACAAAACGGTGCATTACGTACTCAACAAAAGTCCACACAAATAAAGCCACGAAGAACAGACCGAAAAAGGTAAGTCCGGGTAGCTCAGCTATGAAGAAGTACCTGTAGATGCAATAGAAAATAACCGGCATAAAAATAAATACCGGCACTAGGAAATGTACCTTTGATAAAGCCTCAAAGAGGTCGTTCTTAAACATTCTCACAGACTCCTGTGAATTGGAAACAAATTTCTTTTTCATCACTTCAGGGTTTAAAACGGTCAACTATTTCTTTGCCTGTTTCGGGGTCAGTGCCTTTGACCTCTACATAAACGACGTTAGGGATCCAAAAGCTGCCGCCTTCAATTTTTACAAAAATACGGTTGAGTATTACCTGTTTTTGTGCAACTGACGCGAATATATGATATTTTCCGTCTTCGCCCCTTATTAAAGTAAGCGGAAACTTCTTGTAAGACACAAATCTGATATCATAACTGCCCTTATTCAGCGCTTTTGTATTTAAACCGTATGCAAATTTACGTTGAATATAATTTAATTCCTCTTTTTGTCCTTTTTCCGCATATTTTAGCCAATAAACCTTCACTGGCTGGTCGGTATTCAGTTTCCCGTCGCTATTTAGGTTCAAGTCGTAAACGATTGTATTAGCATTCGGGGTACGTTGTACGTAAAATAACCTTTCGTTACTTATGGGAGGTGTCGGGTAAACCACATTGGCGCCTTTATCGCCCCCCGGCCCTTTATCAATTTTTTTTGAATATCCATAGGCGGATGTTATGGATAAAATGGAAACAAATAGTAAAAAATATAATCGCATTAAATTAAAAAGAGATATTGCATTATTTTTTTCCCAGCGCTTTTTTAGCGTCTACCAGCCGCCTGATGGCGGTTGCATTGGTTAACACGGCTAATGCAACTATTGGGAATGTAAAAATTGACATCGTTTCGAACACGTGGAATTTGATTCCGGGAACGTATAATTTATAGTTGCCACCAATATATAATGAGGTAACTCCGCACAGCATAGCAAACAGGCCCAGTGTGATCACCCGTTCAGGCCTTTGCATCAACCCGCCTTTAATATCAACACCCAAACCTTCAGCCCGGGCACGAACATAACTTACCATCATTGACCCAATCAATGCAATAAAAGCAAAAATCGAACTCAGGAAATAGTGGTGGGCAACCAAATAATAACAGATACCGAGAAACATTACCAATTCGCTATATCGGTCAAGAACTGAATCATACAGGGCGCCGAAAGTTGATTTCATATTTCCAAGTCTTGCCACCTGACCGTCAAGCATATCAAATAAGCCGGCAAACAGAATCAGAGCCCCCGCCCAACCAACATAGGTCAAGTCGCCACGGTTGCCTTCTTCAGCACCTATAATAAAAATTACAGCGACACCAATATTCAATATAAAACCTATTGTGGTAACCGCATTAGGAGTAAGTCCTAATTTGATCAGCACTTTTACAAAAGGATCTATTACTTTATAGATGCCGAGTTGAAGATTGGTACGTATTGATGTTTGATGTGCCATTGTCAAAATAATCTTTAATAAACCCAGGTTAAAACGTAAAGAGAACCCTAGTGCGAATGCCCCATTTAGCAACATCGGGATTGTCTAAATAGGTGAAACGCCTAACCAAATCAACTCTTACAAATTTAAAAATGTTTTCAATACCAACGCTGCCTTCTACATAAGGTGTTCTGCCTAAGGCAAATGTGGTAGGTCGACCGTTTTCGTCCACCGGCAACTGAAACAATGACTGATGCAATGATGGATTGTTTTCATCCCTTAATCCACCCCAAAGTGACTTAAACGAAAGCGTTTCGCGCCATTTTAATCTCTTAAATAATGGTATTTTGTTAAATAAAAAACCATTAAAATGCTGGTCGATCATGATACTTTCATAATGGTCATTAACGAACTCAAGAAAGTTCATCAGGTTATATGAATACAAGTCGTAAGCATAGGTTTGGTTCGCACGTGGTATAGAAAGCAGTGGAAAAGGAACCTGCCCAAAAACATGCCCTGCTTCGCCTGTAATATCAGCATAGCCTAACTGCGACAGGTAAAAACGTTTATCAATCTCAAAATGAAGATTTTTATAAGCGTATTGTCCGTCGAATACGTTTTTTAAGCCTTGAGTATAGTCAAGTGTAAAGATCGGGTATTGATTAGGAATATCAATACGATAGATCTTACCCTGGTAAAATTGCTCATGCGGTGCATAGCGCAATTGTCCGGTTATTTCGGCTGTTGTAATACCATTTATATTATTAGGAACGCCATTTACTTCATTGGTAAAAAATAATGATCCTGCTGGTGATTGTGACCATCTTCTTAACCCAATGCTGTATGAAAAGTGATTTTCATATTCATGGACATAGTCAATCTTATAAAAGTCGTTGTACAGGTATTTGTCGTTAGTGCCGCGTTTAAATGATAACAGGAAGTTGTCTTCCTGTACAAACTGAAGTGCCAGTCCCGGGATTTTAGTGTCCTTTTGATAACTCACACGTATATAATTCTGCGGGAATTTATAAATGGATTTATCGTTTAGGGAATAAGTAGCACTTAAAAAACCTTTCCACTTTTCATCTTTAAATCCATAAGCCAAATACGTTTCAAAGTAATATCGCTTGCTTAATTCAGGTGTTGTACGGCCGCCAAGTCTCAATTTAAAACCCTCAACAGGGTTAAAGCTGTAAAAGGAATTTGCCGGTCCCATTTCAAACGGGCCGAATGACTTATAGCCTGCCAATAATAGTGTCAGAATATCCATAGTTCGTCGGTATGACGGCATGGACTTGAGCGTATCAATATTATGATAAACTTTTGATTCAGCTTTTGTTAGTGTATCCAAACGATTTTGAGTCCAGAAATCATTGCTTCTGCGCGTCGCTTCGTCAGTTTCCACCAGTGCCGGCCCATCAAATGTAGTATCGGGTATCGCTTTGTTGACTATATAATCCTTATAAGTAATTGTCCGAATTCCCAATAGGCCGCCTTTGCCTTTTTTGTTGAAGCTAAAATCAACTATTGTATTGCTCTTGCTTAAGTGATACCTGCTATCAGGACTTTGCTCAAAATCCTGGTCAACATGCAGCGATTTTACAAAGTTTAGGTTGATATTTTTGTTAACCGTAAGCCCTACATGCTGAACTGCATAACGCCCGTCAAGCGTTACATAAATCTTACCCTCAAATAACATGTCAGTTGTATTGCGAGGGGTAAAGCTCAATTCAACAACCTTTGCGTTGTTAACAACAATGGTGTCCGTAATAAAGAACTTATAAAACGAAGGGGCTGCATCGCATATCGGGCTCAGAAACATATTGGTCATCAGGAAAATATTGTTTTTATAAATATCAACCTCGTAATACATATGTTTGAAATACTGGCCAAGACCTTCATTATCAATATAGCTGCCAAAGTTTACACTCTTTTCGCCAAGCAGAATAGTTTTCTTTTTTTCGGGAGTTTTACGATAATAATTCTGGCTTAATTTTTCATCAAGATATATAGGCAATAAATTTTTGCCTGGTATCGTGGTGCTATCTCTATTATCTAATAAGAATTTATACTTTTTGAAGAACTTTCTATCGGCGATGGTAGGGGAGACATTTAGCACCGAAAACATCATTTTGTCGTATTCCTTATTCTGAATATAGTCATAGCTTTCCGGTCGGTTTTGTTCTTTATGTGCTATAACCTGTCGTATGAGTTCAACAGCAGGGTTGTCTTTATTACGGTACCTGGCCTTTTTGCCCGATCTGATCACAACCTCACTAAGTTGTTGCGCCACAGGAACCAACTTAATATTGACAATCTGATCCTGCCCCGGTCTTACATTGATGGTAGTGGGTTTATACCCCACGAAAGATACTTTTAGCTGGCTGAATGGCTTATCGGGCTTGGATATTAAAGTGAATTTGCCTTCTTCGTCAGCAGTAATATTTACAGAGCTATCGGCGGCGAATACATTTACAAAAGGAAGAGTTTGATTGGTTTTAGCATCGGTAACTACACCGCTCACCTTGGTTACCTGTCCAAATGTGATGAATGATAAAAGTAGTAATGGCAGTAGAAGAAATATTTTCAGGTAAATATTTTTAAAATTCATATGACCGATGCAGTTACGCAAATACCAACTCATTTTGCCCCCGGATAGTTGTAAACGTAACTATATTAATATTGATACAATTTTATTTAATCTGCACTATTTAACTACATCTAATTTGATGCATCAGTATTTTCTTAACATTTCCCTGATGCAGTGGTTTCAAATAAATGTTTTGCCCTCCGTTTTGCTCCTGTCAGACTATAATTTCCATTATTAGTTTAGCGGGCCTGTTATTAACCGCAAAAATAGAAAAATTCCGTTCAGACTTTTGTGGTCAAAAAGTCAAAATTAATCAAACGATTAATAAATTCTTTTAGTATTGCATTCAGAGCAGTTTGAATAAAATAGCCGCCTGCAGTATAATATTGGCATAAATACCGGCCAGCACATCATCAAGCATGATCCCCCAACCACCGGGGAAAATTTCCATTTTTTTGATAAACAAAGGTTTTACAATGTCAAAAAAGCGGAATAGTACTAAGGCAACAATTACGCATTTTAAAGTTACCGGAACGAAAAGTAAACTGATGCACATACCCGATACTTCATCAATCACTACGCGGGAAGGGTCTTTGCCCCATACCTTAGAAACGACAGTTGACGACCAGACACCGATCAACGTAATTAGCAGCGTAATAATAATTGCAGCAACTGGATGATAGCCAGAAGCCCAGGCAAAGTACCAGCAAATGCAACACGCGACAGCTGCTACTGTCCCGGCACCTTTGCCAATATATCCTATGCCCAGGCTTGTGGAAATTAGCTTATGAAAAAGCATTATAATACTTCAACCAGGTCCTGGTAGTAATCTAAACCCAGGTGAGTGATCAGGTCTTCGCCCATTAAATGACGCAAAGTATTCTGCAGTTTCATCAATTGTTTAAATATATCGTTCTCAGGCCTCAAACCAGGTAAAGTTTGTGGTGATTTAAGGTAGAAGGACAGCCATTCCTGTATGCCGCTCATTTCGGCTCTCTTAGCAAGATCAATAAACAAGGCAAGGTCTAATGCGATCGGTGCTGCCAGGATAGAGTCGCGGCAAAGGAAATTGATCTTGATCTGCATTTTATAACCGAGCCAGCCAAAGATGTCGATGTTATCCCAGCTTTCTTTATTATCACCGTGCGGAGGATAATAGTTGATACGGATCTTGTGGAATATATCTCCGTACAATTCATGGTTATCTTCAGGGCGTAGAATGTCTTCTAATACACCCAATTTTGATACTTCTTTGGTTTTAAAGTTATCCGGATCGTCTAAAACTAAACCATCTCGGTTGCCCAAAATATTAGTCGAGAACCATCCGCTTATACCCAGTGACCTTGCAGCCAGGCCAGGAGCCAAAATGGTTTTCATTAACGTTTGACCTGTTTTAAAGTCCTTGCCGGCGATAGGGGTATTGGTCAATTTTGAAAGCTCAACCAATGCAGGGATATCAACAGTAAGATTTGGAGCGCCATTGGCAAAAGGTACACCTAGTTTAAGTGCCGCGTAAGCATAAATCATGCTTGGCGATATCAGCTTATCATCATTTACCAGAGCTTGCTCAAATGCAGCTAATGATTGATGTATCTCAGACGCTTCGTAGTAAATTTCTGTCGAACCGCACCATACCAGCACTATTCTATCGCAATCGTTTTGTTCTTTGAAATTTTCTATGTCTTCCATTACAGCCTCGGCAAGCTGTTGACGTGTCCCTTGTTTAACATACGAACCGTCAAGATTTTTTGCATAGTTTTTATCAAAAGCAGCCTTCATTGGTTTGATTTTTTCCAATTCAGGTTTAATAGCGTTCAATAATCCTGGTTCCAATACTTTAGCATGCATCGCCGCTTCGTATACGTTATCTTCATATACATCCCATCCACCAAAAACAATGTCATTCAGATCAGCCAGGGGAACAAAATCCTTAATTTTTGGATAACGATTTTCAGTTCTTTTACCTAAACGGATATGCCCCATTTGGGTAAGTGACCCAATAGGTTGTGATATCCCTTTTTTCACGGCTTCAACACCTGCAATTAATGTAGTAGCCACTGCACCTAAGCCCGGTATTAAAATCCCTAATTTGCCTTTAGCTGGTTGAATGTTGTTCTTCATGTTTTATTTTTTCAAGTTGTTAGTATAATGGCAATGCCATGCGTTTATTTGAGTGCTCAAAAGACTGCATTTTTCAATAAAGAATGATGCAAAATTACAAAATTGACCAAAATATGAAAATAGTCAATTTTGAGTTCAGGCCCAGTTCAGGTAACAATAATGAGAGATACAGATAGGGGTAAAATGCGATAGCCTAGATTGCTTTCTCGTATATTCTGTATGTTTTATATTGATCGCCGCCAATAGCTTCAATTGCGCGATTCACCATATCGTTGTGTTCCAGTGTCCATGATGCTTCAGCGTACTCCAAGCCTTTTCTGCGGTATTCTTTTATAATATTTCCGTATAAAACGGCCTCTATACCCATTTTGCGATAGCCATCAACCACGCCCAGCAGCATAATGCGTATACCTTTGATCTTACTTTTGTTCAATAATAGCTTAAAGATACCGGTAGGAAGCAAGCGGCCGCGTTTAATTGTTTTTAGAATAGCGTTAATATCCGGGATCGCAACCCCAAACCCAACTATTTTACCATGCTGTTCTGCCAGGAGACAGAAATCAGGATCGAGAATCATTTTGAGATCCTTCGCCGTGTAGTCAAATTCTTCGTTGGTCATCGGGAAGAAGCCCATGTTTTTATCCCATGCAGTGTTGTACACATCGCGCAGGGCAGCAGCCTCTTCTTTAAATTTTTTCAGATTTACTTTTCTGATAGTGATATCATTTCTTTTCAAGCGGTCCTGTAATTTATCTAACAGTTGGACTGATTTATCGCTATAGCTTGTTTTATCCCAATGCCAGGCGAGTAAGTCAACTTGCTTTTTCAGACCTGCTTTTTCAACCAAATCAATATAATAAGGCGGATTATAGGTCATCATCACCATTGGCGAGCTATCGAAACCTTTAACCAATAATCCGCAGGTTTCATTAGTTGAAGGGTTTACGGGGCCAACAATTTTATCCAGTTTCTTTTCTTTTAACCACGTTATCACTGCATCAAACAATAACCGGGAAACTTCCGGATCGTTAACACAATCAAAAAATCCAAAAAAGCCATCATTGGTTTTATTAAATTGATTGTGATTAGTGTTATTAATTGCTGCAATACGCCCAACAATTTTATCGCCATCATAAGCTAAAAAAGGCTGCACTTGGGAGTGCTTATGGAAGGGATGTGTGGTTAAAAGGTCCCGTTGAGCAATGAATAATTCCGGTACATAATATGGATCATCTTTATAAAGGTCGTGCGGAAAGTCAATAAATTTTGCCAGTTCTTTTTTATTACTAACTGGAATTACTTTTTTCATTGGGGTAAAGAGTTTTTAATTGGTATTAAAAAAAATGGTACTAAAAAAATCATCCCGGTAATTTTACCAGGATGACTTTTTCTTTTTAGATATTTTCTTTGATCATCGATACACCGACCTCTTTAAACACCTTGTTAATCTTATCGATTGCCTCTTCTATTTGAGCAAAGGTATGGGTTGCCATTAATGAGAAGCGGAGCAAAGATGAGTCGGATGGAACAGCCGGCGATACTACCGGGTTAACAAATACACCCGAGTTTTGCAGATATTTGGTAACCAGGAATGTTTTTTCGTTATCACGTACATAGATAGGCAGGATCGGGCTCTCGGTTGGGCCAAGGTCGAATCCTTCATCTACCAATAACTTGTGAGCATAGTTTGTATTATCCCACAATTTTTGAATTCTTTCAGGTTCTGATTCAATAATGTCAAGAGCTGCTATAACACTTGCTACAGCGCCGGGAGGCATACTGGCACTAAACATTAATGACCGTGCACGGTGTTTCAGATAATCTATAGTGGCAAAGTCGGCAGCGATAAAGCCACCTAATGATGCCAGTGATTTACTGAACGTGCCCATAATCAGATCCACATCTTCAGTTAAGCCGAAATGAGAAGCTGTACCTGCACCTTTTTCACCTATAACACCCAAACTGTGGGCGTCATCAACCATAATGTTGGCACCAAACTCTTCAGCAAGCTGAACTATTTCAGGTAACTTAACAATGTCACCTTCCATACTGAATATACCATCAACGGAAATAAGCTTTACCGCATCTTCAGGCAAAATGCTCAGTTTACGACGAAGATCAGCCATGTCGTTATGTGCATATTTAATTACCCTGGAAAACGAAAGGCGGCTTCCGTCAATTAACGAAGCGTGGTCATATTCATCTAGAATCAAATAATCATTACGACCGGTGATAGAAGATAAAACTCCCAGATTTACCTGGAAGCCGGTGCTGAACAATACAGAAGCTTCTTTGCCCACATAATCTGCAAGGCGCTGTTCAAGCTCAATATGGATATCAAGTGTGCCATTTAAGAACCTTGATCCTGCACAGCCAGTGCCGTATTTATCGATAGCTTTTTTAGAGGCTTCTTTAATTTTAGGGTGATTTGTTAGTCCGAGATAAGAATTTGAACCGAACATCAACACCCTTTGACCATCTATAATTACTTCTGTATCCTGCCCGGACTCAATAGGTCTGAAAAAAGGATAAACGCCCTTTTCCCTGGCCAGTTCTGCGTCTTTGAACAACGCAATTTTATCATGTAGTTTTTTACCCATTTATTAGCCTTGTTTTAATTTATTGTAAAAATATCATGAACAAGTTTACAATTTCAAGATTAGATAACTGAGAATGTTTACATTACATTTTGTGTCGCAACATAAATTCCCGAGAGGCAAATTAATTAAATTTTTTATTTAATTCATGTCACTATTTTTCATTTTTTTAAAAAAGCCACAAATTTTAGCTTCAAAATGGTGGTTACATGGCAATTACCAAAAAAACGCCTCGCTATTATCTTTTATTCATAATTGTGCCATATTCACACTAATCGAGTAAATTTACTTAAAAATACGGAACATTGCGCTTACTTTGTCTGTTAATCCTACGACCAAACCAACCCTATGGCAAAAAAAATATTCCTATTCTATTTTATAGTATTATTCTTACCCGTGATTGTTTTTGCCCAATCAAATGCCGATACTTCTTTAAAGGTAGTTACTTTAAAACAATGCGTTGAGTTTGCTTTAAAGAACCAGCCGACAGTTAAGCAGGCAGCCATTGACGAAGCTATTAACGAGCGAAACATCAATATTAGTCTTTCGGCATGGTTGCCACAGGTAACCGGATCGGGCTTATATAATTATTATTTTAAAGGATCGCCAATTGTGCCATCAACCAGCTCGAATACCACGGGAAGAATCGATAATTTGTCGACCCTCGGTTTACAGGCTAACCAGGTAATATATAATAATGATGTATTACAGGCAGCCAAAGCAGCAAAATATTCCCGACTGTACTATAAACAGAACACAACCAGCAGTCAGATCAATCTCGTGGCTGATGTGAGCAAGGCATTTTTCGATGTCTTGTTATCGCAAAAGCAATTAAATATCTTGGATGAAGATATCCTGAGATTACAAAGAAGCCTGAAGGATGCAAAATCACAGTACAATGCCGGTGTGGTTGACAAAACTGACTATAAACAGGCGACTATCGCTTTAAATAATTCATTGGCTTCGCGCAAGCAAACTGAACAAGCCATTAAAAGTAAAGAAGCTTATCTGAAGCAGATCATGGGGCTAGGTGCTGAAAGTAAGTTTACTTTATCTTACGATTCTGCACGATTCGAAACAGAAGCCATTGCTGATACTAATCAGAAACTAGACTACAATAGCCGTATAGAATATCAATTATTGCAAACGCAAAAAAGCTTGCAAAATGTAAACGTAAACTATTACAAATGGGGTTTTCTGCCATCTTTATCTGCAACAGGCGTCTACAATCTAAATTACTTTAGTGATAGTTTCTCAACTCTTTATAATAAATCATTCCCGAATTCTTATGTGGGGGTATCGCTTAATCTGCCCATATTTCAGGGTAATAAGCGACTGCAAAACTTGAGTAAAGCACGTTTGCAGGCAGAAAGAGCTGATCTGGATATTACCAATGCAAAAAATACGATTAGTACTGAATATGTGCAGGCATTGGCGAGTTATAAAAGCAACTATACTAACTGGCAATTTCTAAAGGAGAATGTAGGCCTGGCAAAGGACGTATATCACGTAGTAAGCCTGCAGTACAGGGAGGGTATTAAGATTTACCTCGATGTGATTGTGGCCCAATCAGATCTAAGAACAGCTGAGCTTAATTATTATAATGCTTTATTCCAGGTTTTGTCGAGTAAGATCGACCTGCAAAAAGCACTGGGGACTTTATCTGTACAACAAAACTAATTTAACATTGAATCTCATTTTCATACCATCGATGAAGTATAATTACCTATACCAGGCAGGCTTAGTGGCATTATTTGCTATATCAGCATGCAAGGCACCGTCCAATCAAAATGCACCTTTGCCGCCAACACCTGTCGCTGTTACTGAAGCAAGAACAGCTGAAGCAGTTTATTACGACCAATTCCAGGGGACTGTGGTTGCCTTGAATTCGGTTGAATTACGCAGCCAGGTGACCGGCTTTATTACCGGAATATTTTTTAAAGAAGGTGAGGTCGTGCAGAAAGGTAAGCAGCTTTACGAGATAGACCGCCGCAAATATGTAGCCGCATACGATCAAGCCGTTGCCAACCTGTCAGGCGCAGAGGCGAACCTGGTTAAGGCTCAAAAAGATATTGATCGTTACAACTATCTTCAAAAAGAGGACGCTGTTGCCAGGCAAACGGTTGATCAGGCTCAGGCAGCTTATGAGTCTGCGAAAAGCCAGGTGTCGGTAGCAAAAGCAGGAGTGATCTCAGCTAAAACTGATCTTTCTTACTCAATAATCACTGCGCCATTTACTGGTCGCATTGGTATTTCGCAGGTTAAATTAGGAGCACAGGTTACTCCAGGGACTACATTATTAAACACCATTTCGAGCCAAAATCCGATTGGTGTTGATTTTGTGATCAACGAGCAGGATATCGACCGTTTTTATGGCCTGCAGAAAAAAACTACCGATTCTACTTTTAGGCTTCAGTTATCAGATGGCATAACTGTTTATAATAAACCTGGTAAAATACTGGCAATTGACCGTGGCGTAAATAATCAAACAGGTACTATTAAGGTTCGGGCCGAGTTTGCAAATGAAAAAGATGAGTTGAAAGACGGGATGAGTTGTGTGGTAAAAGTACTTAATGCAGCTTCCGGACAAAGAGTGCTTATTCCAAATAAGGCCTTAATCGAGCAAATGGGTGAATTTTTTGTATTTGTAAGCCAGGACACCATTGCTAAACAGTATAAAGTACAATTAGGGCCCCGCGTTGGGAATGATGTAATAGTATTATCGGGCGTTAATGCGGGTGATAAGATAATAACCGATGGTTTCCAGCGCCTGCGCGACGGCGGAAAGATCACTTTGGGTAACCCAGCCGGAACACAGGGTGGTACCGGAGCAACAGGCCAGCAAGGTCAGCCAAAACAAGGGAAATAATAGGGGCTTTTCCTAAAAACAAAAAGAATGATTGCAGAAACCTTTATAAAACGACCTGTTACAGCCATAGTTATTTCACTGGTCATAGTTGTGGTGGGTATATTATCTATAACTAACCTGGCTATAGGCCAGTATCCTGAAATTACACCTCCAACAGTTAATATCTCTACAACCTACACCGGTGCTGATGCGCAAACTGTTGAGCAAACTGTTGCTACGCCGATAGAAGTACAGGTAAACGGTACGCCGGGCATGACGTATCTGCAGAGTAACAGCGCTAGCAACGGACAAATGAGCATGACGGTTAACTTTGAAGTGGGTACCGACATCAATGTGGCAGCGTTAGACGTACAAAACAGGGTAGGCATAGCAACACCAACATTACCTCAGGATGTTCAGCGTATAGGTATCATAACCCGCAAGCGGAACCCAAGTATCCTGATGCTGGTGGCAATCTTTGCTCCAAAGGGGAGTCATACAGTGCCGTTTCTTGACAATTATAGCAATGTATATGTGCGTGATGCACTTTTACGAGCTAAAGGTGTAGGTGACGTTATTAATAGGGCGGACGATTTTAGTATGCGTATTTGGCTCAAACCGGATAAACTTGCTGCGTTAGGAATGACAGCAACCGATGTGACAAGTGCCATCCAGGAACAAAATGCGCAGATCGCAGCGGGATCGGTAGGCTCAACTCCCCAGGAGAAGACACAAAGCTTTGAATACACTATACTAGCGAACGGTAGGTTGAGGACTCCTCAGGAATTTGAAAATATTATTGTAAGGACTCAGCCTGGAAATGGGGCAATAGTACATTTGAAAGATGTAGCCCGTGTTGAACTCGGCAAATTTAATTATGCAGGTAATTCATTTGTTGATAATAAGAGAGCTGCCTACCTGTTAATTTACCAGGCGCCCAACAGTAATGCAATTGAAACTGCAGAGAATGTGGTTAAGACGATGGAGGAGCTTAAAAAATCGTTTCCTACAGACGTTGATTATGTCGTTCCGTTTGAAGCAGTAACCGTTGTAAAAGTATCAGTACATGAGGTAGTTGTAACCTTATTAATTGCTTTAACGCTTGTGATTCTCGTCGTGTTCCTATTCCTCCAAAACTGGCGCACAACACTCATCCCTGTTTTGGCTATTCCCGTGTCAATCATAGGGACCTTTATATTCTTTATACCTTTAAATTTCACTATCAATACGTTAACACTTTTCGGCTTTGTTTTAGCTATTGGTATAGTGGTCGATGACGCCATCGTGGTTGTCGAAGCCGTTCAGCATTATATGGATGAGGATGGTATGTCGCCTAAAGAGGCTACAAACCATGCGATGAAAGATATTTCGGCACCGGTAATTGCCATCGCATTGATTCTGGCTGCGGTATTCGTTCCTGTGGGTTTTGTTCCGGGTATCGTTGGCAGACTTTATCAACAGTTTGCGATTACTATTGCTATTTCTGTGTTGATTTCAGCATTTGTGGCGCTATCATTAACACCTGCTTTATGCACAATACTATTGCGTCCTCATAAATTGGATGAAAACTCAAAGGGTTTAGACAAGTTCTTCTTCAAATTCAATGTATGGTTTGGCAGGGTAACGGGCAGGTACAGAAATGCGGTTGATAGAAGTATCAAGAATTCTAAATTTATAATCATTATCCTGGTATGTATTATCGTCGCGACTATCTTACTATTTAGGGGTAAACCTACCGGTTTTATACCGACTGAAGACGAAGGGCGTATTTATATCACTTACGATCTGCCTGAAGCATCATCCACACAAAGGAGTGTTTCGCGCTTGCATGAGATGATGAATTTATTGGATAGTATTCCTGAAGTGGGGCATTATGCTGCATTAGGGGGATTAAATGTGGTGAGCTTTGCAAATAAGTCTAACAGCGGAACCATATTTGTGCAGTTAAAACCCTGGGACGACCGCAAGTTAACCTCAGAACAGCTTGTTGGTGTAATCCAGAAAAGAATGGCCAGGTTTAAGGAAGCCACTGTCGTGGTAATCCGACCGCCTGCGGTACCCGGATTGGGAACCACTGCAGGTTTTTCTTTTATACTTGAACAGCGACAGGCAGGCGACATTGGTGCATTTGAAAAAACACTTCAAAACTTCCTGGCTGAGGTGAGGAAACGAAAAGAAATATCAAAGGCATTTTCATTCTTTACGGCACGCACTCCTGCTTATCAGTTAACCATCGATCGTGAAAAGGCTAAGCGTTTAGGTGTATCTATCTCTAATATCAACTCAGCCCTGCAAACCTATATGGGTAGTTATTTTGTCAACGACTTTACCATTTACGGCCGTAATTTTCACGTGGTAGCTCAGGCAGATACCAACTACCGTACAGATATTTCAAGTCTGGGCCAATATTTTGTGCGGAACCAGGATGGGCAAATGGTACCTCTAAGTACGGTTACTTCTTACAAGATGATTGAAAATGCACCGTTGATCTCACACTTTAATCTTTTCCGCTCAGCTGAAATTGACGGCAACTCGGCTGAAGGGTTCAGTAGTGGCGATGCCATTAAAGCTTTGCAGGAAGTGGCGGCCAAAACCTTGCCCGAAGGTTATGGATATGAATTCTCAGGCTTGAGCCGCGAGGAAATTTTGTCCGGATCGAAAACGGTATACATCTTCATGCTATCTATCGGATTCGTGTTTCTGTTCCTTGCTGCCTTATACGAGAGCTGGTCGGTTCCCTTCTCGGTACTACTCGCGGTACCATTGGGCGCCTTTGGGGCGATATTGTTTTTAAGCCTACCTTTTAACAAAGGTCTGGACAACAATATATACGCACAAATCGGTTTGATTACACTTATCGGCCTGGCGGCCAAAAATGCAATCCTGATTGTCGAATTCGCTAAGGAACGTGTGGACAGGGGGGTAGAGCTGGAGAAAGCAATACTGGAAGCTGTGCGTTTACGGTTGCGTCCAATCATCATGACGTCAATGGCCTTTATTTTAGGTGTAGGTCCGCTATTGGTTGCATCCGGAGCCGGGGCGCAAGCCAGGCAAACTATTGGCTGGACGGTATTTGGGGGAATGCTGGCGGCTACATCGCTGGCTATATTTATCGTACCGGTACTATTTTATCTGATCACACGGGCTGCATATGGTAAAGAGAAATTAGCCGAATTACAAAAACATTATAAGTCCGACCCCGATCGCGATACTCAAGCATAAACAGAAGCCCCTGAGTACGGGTTTTTTTATTTAGCGGCATTATTGTAGGTTGGAAAAATGCCTTGCAAACAGAACACAGAGCTCTACAATAGAGTACAGAAGTGCTTTTTTACTATCAACTCATTAAAAAGTCATTAATCAATTGTTTGATTTTTTATGCTTTTATACTTGATCAGTCAATGAGCTGTTGTACAATAATTTAACATATTAACATTTGTTAATAATATATCTTAATAACTTTCGTTACTTAGCAGAAGAAAGCCCCGAAAAATCACAATGGCAAAATATTTGTAAAGGGGGCATAACATAAACCATTTAGTTTAACCAAACACAACAACTATGAAAAAAGTAACTAAACTAATGGCTATCGCTGGAACAGCCATAGCTATATTTTTTGCAACGAATGTGAAAGCTCAAACCGTAGACAAAAGCGCATGGCGTTTAGGGGTCGGCGTAGAAGGCGGTTTGCCAACCGGCGATATTCACAATACTTCTAGCTGGGACTTAGGTGGTACTGCGCGCTTACAGTATGGAATCGATAAAAATGTCGCTATCATGCTGACCTCTGGGTACTACAACTTCTTTGGTAAAGATTATACGGCCACCATCGTTTCCGGAACCGGGGTAACAACCGTTACAGCTAAAGCCCCAAATTTTGGTTTGATACCGGTAAAAGCTGGTGCTAAGGTATTTTTTAATTCACCAATTTATATAAGCGGTGAAGCAGGTGCCGGATTTGAAACTTCATCAGGCGGCAGCACAAGGCTTCTGTTATCACCAGGCTTAGGCTGGGCCAATAAGTCATGGGACATAGGTGCACGTTACGAAAACTTATCGGGCGGCGGCGTAAACTATGGTCTTGTAAACTTGCGTGTTGCTTACGGCTTTACGCTGTAAACAAATTTGCATTAAACAAAAACCCCATTACGGCGTCGTAATGGGGTTTTTTATGAATATCGGACTTCTTTAGCTTAGTTTCGCCAAAGCTGCTTTGATTCTTTTGATAGCTTCTATCAGCTTATCTTCGGCAGCTGCGTAAGATATACGGATCGATTTAGGATCGCCAAATGAGTCGCCGCCTACAGTTGCCACGTGTGCTTCTTCCAGCAGGAATATGCTTAGCTCGTCTGCATCTTTAATGGTATTGCCATTATAACTTTTACCAAAGAATGAAGTCACATTAGGGAAGAAGTAGAATGCTCCTTCCGGCAGGTTTACATGAACACCCGGAATTTCTTTCAATAATGCATAAACGATATCGCGGCGTTTTCTGAATTGCTCACGCATTTTCAAAACACTTTCTAAACCACCTTCACTTGCCGCAACACCTGCTTTCTGGGTGATTGAGCAGGTGCCTGAAGTGATCTGGCCCTGCATTTTATCGCAAGCCGCAGCAATCTCTTTGTTCGATGCAGTATAACCGATTCTCCAACCGGTCATTGCAAATGCTTTTGAAAAACCATTGATGATGATCACGCGGTCTTTAATGCTGTCGAACTGAGCTATTGATTCGTGCTTATCAACAAAGTTGATGTGCTCGTATATCTCGTCAGACAGGATATAGACATGCGGGTGTTTTTCAAATACTTTAGCTAAGCCTTCAAGTTCCGCTTTGCTATAAACACTACCTGTAGGGTTACAAGGCGAAGAGAACATGAACAGTTTGGTATTTGGCGTTATTGCAGCTTCTAATTGCTCAGGAGTGATCTTGAATTCCTGCTCAACAGTAGTATCAATAAACACACTTTTGCCTTCAGCCAATTTTACTACCTCAGAGTAAGATACCCAGTAAGGAGTAGGGATAATTACTTCTTCGCCAGGGTTAACCAAACAAAGCACAGCGTTGGCGATAGCCTGTTTAGCGCCCGTAGAAACCACGATCTGGCTGAAATCATAGTCCAGGCCATTTTCGTTCTTAAGTTTAGCAGCGATTGCCTTTCGCAGTTCAGGATAACCAGATACCGGGGTGTAATAGGTGAAATTTTCATCCATGGCTTTCTTAGCCGCTTCCTTTACGTACTCAGGGGTATGAAAATCCGGTTCGCCAAAACTAAGGCTGATTACATCAACACCTTTAGCAGCAAGCTCACGGCCCAATTTGGCCATTTTGATAGTTGCCGATTCAGCAAGGTTGTTGATTCTGTTACTTAATGCGCTCATAATTAACTTAATTTTATTCCGGGCGCAAATATAGGAAAAGTCTTTAGTCGCGGGTTAGCGTCTTAAGTCATTTTCTATTTTTTCATTTTTCTCAAATTTAGGGACCTAAAGCTTTGCTTTTTTGCGATTTCTTAATTTTAATGCAACTAACACAAGACTTATGACTATTGACTTAGGACTTCAAGATGTTATTCCTAAATTTGCGCGCAAATCCTCAATATTTTGCAAGAACAAAAACGGATCATATTAATATCCCTGATTACAGGTACTGTTCTAATGCTGGCGAAATTCAGTGCCTACTTTTTAACTTCTTCAAATTTCGTGTTAACTGATGCTGCTGAAAGCATTGTAAACATATTAGCGAGTTCATTTGCTTTTTTCAGTATTTATCTGGCTGCACAACCTCGTGATCAGAATCACCCGTATGGTCATGGGAAGATTGAATTCTTTTCTGTATTCATTGAAGGCGGTTTAATCGGTCTGGCCGGATTAGTCATTTTATTTAAATCGGGCTACAATATTTTTTATCCGCACGAGATTAAGGAGCTTGTTGCCGGAGCGATTATCATCGGCGCAACCGGTGTAGTAAATGGCGGTTACGGTTACTATATGATAAAAAGGGGAAAGCACTTGCGTTCAATTACTCTTGAGGCAGATGGTAAACACCTGATAACCGACATGGTCACTAGTTTAGGTCTTGTTTTGGGGTTATTACTTATCCATTTTACCCAAATCTTAATACTAGATAGCATCTTATCTGTCTTAGTAGGATTATACATTGTTTATACCGGCTATAAATTGGTCAGAAAATCTGTTTCGGGTTTGATGGATGAAGCAGATTTTGATATTGTCACAGAGGTAGTTTCAGTATTGAATGAGAAAAGAAGAGATCAATGGATAGACATACATAATTTCAGGGCACAAAAATATGGTAATGATCTGCACATCGATTGCCATTTAACCTTGCCGAATTATCTGGACCTTATTCAGGTACATGATGAGGTTAAAAGAATTGATCAGCTTATAAATGAACAGGTAACCAAAACAGAGTTGTTTATCCATACAGACCCATGTGTGCCTCAATGTTGTCATTACTGCCGCATGCCCGACTGCCCCATACGATCGGAAGCAAAAACTGAAGACATAACCTGGACGCTTGAAAAGGTGATCCGTAACAAAAAACATTTCGAATAATGTATCCATTTAATGTACGCGTATACGGTCTGTTGATTAATGACCAAAATGAAATCCTCATCACCGATGAACAGGAATTTGGTATGCGGTTTACTAAATTTCCGGGCGGTGGTCTGGAACATGGTGAGGGTTTGATCGACGGCTTAAAACGGGAATTTGTTGAAGAGTGTAATGTTGAAATAGAGGTGCTCCGCCATTTTTATACCACCGATTTTTACATCAAATCAGCCTTTAACGAATCGCAGATGATCAGTGTATACTATATGGTTAAAAATATTACGCCACTGAATCTGGCATTCAAAACCATCGCTTTTGATTTTGATGGAGAAGGGGAAGTGTTGCAATCTTTTCGATGGGTAAACATGGCAGATATTCATCCTGAAGATGTTACATTTCCGATAGACCAGCATGTAGTAAAACTTTTAATAAATAACAAATGAGTCTGGTAGAAAGAGATTTAAAAGTTATATGGCACCCTTATACTCAAATGAAAACTGCTTTACCGCCTGTACCTATCGTACGCGGTGAAGGGGCCTGTTTGTATGACGAAAACGGCAAATGCTATGTCGATGCGGTGTCATCCTGGTGGGTAAATATTCATGGGCATGCGCATCCTTATATCGCTCAGAAAGTTGCTGAACAACTTAATAAACTGGAACACGTAATATTTGCCGGGTTCACCCATCCGGCAGCGGTAGAATTAGCCGAACGTATTTTACAAATACTGCCATCAAATCAGCAAAAGGCATTTTATTCCGATAATGGTTCAACGGCAGTAGAGGTAGCGATAAAGATGTGCCTGCAATACTGGCACAATCAGGGTATAAACCGTACTAAAATATTGGCATTCAAAAATGCCTATCATGGTGATACTTTCGGTGCCATGGCTGTGAGCGGTCGCAGTGCTTTTACTGCCGCTTTTGATAACTTGCTGTTCGAGGTAGAGTTTATCGATACACCCGACGCATCGAATATCGAAGGTCTCAAATCTCAAATCTCAAATCTCAAATCTGATCTAACCTGTTTTATCTTCGAGCCCCTGGTTCAGGGCGCATCAGGAATGTTGATGTATGAGGCGAAATACCTGGAGGAGCTAATGGCGCATTGCCGTGAAAAAGGTGTGCTGCTCATTGCTGATGAAGTTTTTACCGGCTTCGGCCGCACAGGAAAGCCTTTTGCTTGTAACCATGTTTCGGTGCAACCAGATATAATGTGTTTTTCCAAGGGCTTAACAGGCGGAACTATGGCTTTGGGTTTAACTACGTGTACCCAGCAAATATTTAATGCCTTTTTATCAGACGACCGCTTGAAAACATTGTTTCACGGACATTCTTATACAGCTAATCCGGTAGCGTGTTCGGCAGGACTGGCCAGTCTCGATCTGTTTTTAGATCCATCCACACAGGAAAATATTGATCGTATTGCAGAATCGCACAATAAGTTTGCGTCGAAGATCAAAGATCATCCTAAGATCAGAACTACACGACAGACAGGCACCATCCTGGCGATGGAATGGGAGACCGGTTCGGATACCTCATACTTCAGTTCGTTGCGTGACCGCCTTTATCAATATTTTTTAGAGGCAGGAATTATTCTGCGTCCATTGGGCAATATCATTTATATTTTACCTCCGTATTGCATCACCAATGAGCAACTCAATTATATTTACAGCAAAATTGAAAGTGCACTTGACGAATTATAACTAATGGAATTCAATAAACTAATATCTGCCATAATTAATAACGACCAGTTGCATGCACGATGGTTGAATACCCTCTCGTTGATGGAAAACACCGGCGCACGCAAAATATCAGCCTGTGAAGACCCTGAAACAGTTACCTATATTATACTTAAACATGCCGCTGAGGAGCATCGTCATGCTTTTTATCTTAAAAAACAGATAGAGAAAGTAAAATTGGCAGAGTGCCCAACCTATACAAGTGATTACCTGATTGCTCCGAAAAGCAGCAAATACTATCTCAATCAGTTGGATGTGGATGTATGCAGATACTTAAAAAAGGAATTGGGCTTAACAGCGAGTGCATTGCGTTTTGCTGCCTATTTGCTGGTTACTTATGCTATCGAAGTTCGGGCTGATGAACTTTACCCCGTTTACCAGGAAGAGTTGGATAAGAATGGTAGCAAGGTCAACGTAAAATCCATTATTCTGGAAGAAGAAGGCCATTTGGAGGAAATGATCAATCAGTTAAAAACTTTTTCTCCTGACTGGCAATTGCATGCCAATAGAGCGGTTGAAATCGAAAGCAGATTGTTCAATCAATGGGTGGATCAATTGAATAAGGAAGTAGCTAACTAATCAATAGTACTAAACAAAAAAAGCGATCCGAATTAATCGGATCGCTTTTTTTATGCCTTAAGGATAATAATCAACCACCTGACATAGCGGCCAGGTCATCTTTGCTGATCTTATCAAAGTCAGCAGGAATGCCAAAAGTTCCGGCAGGAGCTTTCTGGTCTGTTACACTTGAAACGGTAATTTCAGTGCTTTGACCTTGCTGAAATGCGGTGTATTGTACGGGGAAACCGCCAATTGCTTTATAATATACCGGGATAGCAGTAGGAGGAACTGCAATATCATTAGTAACCCAGATGTCATAAGTCTTTTTGTCTTTGTTATCAGTAGCAACTACTTTTTTGCAATTGAAACCAGAAATTGTTTTGGTCTCAGTGCCTGGCGCAAAGGTAAAAGTTGGTAAACCGTTCATTGCCTGTTCCACTTCGTCAGGAGTGTAGATAGCGGCCTTTTTTATTGAAGCTACAGGTACATCAACCAATACGGCGAACGATTTGTGGTTAGCGTCAGATAATAATTTTATTGTAGCCGGACCCGCAGAAAAAGTAGCTGCAGTGGAGTCTGCCCTGAAATATTCTTTGATTTCCACATCCTGGCCGCGCATACTGGTTTTATAAGTAACCACGCCCTCCGTGAAGTTTTTTTGCGCACTGGCACTTAACGATATTGCCGATAAAGCAACACCGAAAGCTGCGCCTAAGAGTTTGATTTTCATTGTATTTGATTTGTTTATTAATGGTAATGAAGCTATCATGAGCAGTGTTCGTTTTTTATAAGCCACGATGGTTTCATGCTTTGGATTTTATTTGTGACAAAATAGATATTAAATGTTTTGAGTGCAAATTTTGTTTAATTATTCGTTAGATGATACGACTATTGAATTGTTACGATGTAATGTGTGAAAATTGACATGTTGTGATTGTGCTTGTTTTTGCGACTTGTCAATCAGGAAGTTTGAATTGGTATTGTCGATAATCAACGAATGGTAATCATAGTTCTTATTGTTAAAATTGAGATCAGCGTCCGAACTGCCAGAACCAGATAGGTATAAATAGTCGATCTTCAATTTTTGTGATAATCCTGCATCAGCCAGGGTTTGGCTTTTTTGAAAAATGATCTTTTTCGTTGAGTTCGTCATGTTTTAAGGGGATGTTCCACCCTCAACAGAATGATATGCTGAAAATCAATATTCCGCCAACCCATTTTAATTTGTGAAGATTAAGTTTTTTATAAATCAAGTTTAGGCTGATAAACAGCACATTCAAACTCCCGAGTAGAATCGCTAGAAACGTAAAAGAAAATATAGGAAAATAAATACCTAAACCGATTCCAGCTAAAAAGTGGAGTAATAATATCGCAAATGGAATTTCGCCTTTGTGAGCGGCTATCATATCAATTTTACAGGTTCAGGTACTGATGATGATCAGCACAAAAAATCTGGAAATAAAGATAGGATTTCAAAGAGAAAAAATCTTTAAAAAAGATAATAGTTCGCTAAAATTGGGATTATAATTGTTCGCGGACTTCCAGCAGGAATTTTTTGATGCTTTCAAGCGAATCAACAACACGCTGATGGTCTTTGGATTCATCCATGTTTTTCTTCAGGTGTTCACGCGCGCCATTAATGGTATAGCCTTTATCCCTTACTAAGTGGAAAATAATACGCAGGTGTTCTATATCCTCAGGAGTGAAATAGCGGTTGCCTTTTTTGTTCTTTTTGGGCTGTAATACATCAAATTCTTTTTCGTAGAATCTGATCAATGACTGATTTACGTCAAAAATAGCAGCTACCTCACCCATGGTGTAGTACATTTTACTAATCTCGTGCTCTTTGTAAGGCATAGTCCAAAATTAATTTCAATTTTTCTTTTTAACGCACAATCAGCTAAGAAAGTTCTATAAAATCACAAAGTGTGGAAAAGTTTTTATTCTTTTAATCCTTGTAACGTGCTCATTCTCATAATAAAGTGATTAGAGGGCATGTTTTCGCACTTTGAGGCGAATAATTAACTTTGCGAACTATTTAACATTTCATGACTTCTTCAGAGATACGTAAGGCTTTTTTGGACTTTTTTGCTTCCAAAGGGCACACCATAGTGCCATCGGCTCCTATTGTTATTAAAAACGACCCGACACTGATGTTTACCAACGCTGGGATGAACCAGTTTAAAGATATTTTTCTGGGTGAAGCACCAGCCAAGTACCCTCGTGTGGCAGATACTCAGCGTTGTCTGCGTGTTTCTGGCAAGCATAATGACCTGGAAGAAGTGGGTATCGACACTTATCACCATACCATGTTCGAGATGCTGGGCAACTGGAGCTTTGGCGACTATTTTAAAAAGGAAGCCATTGCCTGGAGCTGGGAATTGCTGACCGATGTATATAAAATTGACAAAGACCGCCTGTACGTAACCGTTTTTGAGGGAGACGAAAAAGAAGGGTTACCAAAAGACCAGGAAGCCTATGATTTCTGGGCGCAGTATATTGCCGAAGACCGCATCCTGATGGGAAACAAAAAGGATAATTTCTGGGAAATGGGCGAAACCGGTCCCTGCGGACCATGTTCGGAAATTCATTATGATAACCGCCCCGATGATGAGCGTGCTAAAGTATCAGGTGCAAGCCTGGTAAATGGCGACAGTGACCAGGTGATCGAGATATGGAATAATGTATTCATGCAGTTTAACCGCCTAAAGGATGGCTCATTACAGCCATTGCCAGCCAAACACGTGGATACCGGGATGGGCTTTGAGCGATTGGTGCGTGTACTGCAGGATAAAACTTCAAACTATGATACCGATATTTTTCAGCAACTGATACAATTTATTGCTGAAAAAAGCGGTAAAAAATATAATGCGGCTGCCAAACCGGGTGAAGACGGATGGCATGAGGCTGTTGCCATGCGGGTATTGGCTGACCATGTTCGTGCTGTAAGCTTCACCATTGCAGATGGACAGTTGCCGTCAAACAATAAAGCGGGATATGTAGTTCGCCGGATTTTACGCAGAGCTGTAAGGTATCAGTATCAATATTTAGATATTAAGGAACCTTTTTTAAACCATCTTGTGCCATTACTGGCAAAGCAATTTGAAGGTGTATTCGATGAATTGTGGAGTCAGAAGGATTTTGTGCAAAAGGTGGTGTTGGAAGAGGAAAATTCATTCCTTAGAACATTAGAAAATGGTATAAAGTATTTTGAAGATTATTATGAAAAAGCAGAAAAAGCCGGAATAGGAGGTGATAATCCACGATTAGGGGCTTATCAAGTAATACTTCCTGGACAAAACGCCTTTAAATTATACGACACATACGGGTTTCCAATAGATCTGACAGAATTGATGGTGCGTGAAAAGGGTGGTGAAATTAACATGGCGGATTTCAATAAAGCGCTTCAGCAACAAAAATCACGTTCCCGTGCGGCCACCGCTATTGACACAGGCGATTGGACGGTTATAAAAGACGAAGACACAACCGAATTTACAGGCTATGACGAGACCGAAACCATAGCCCATGTAGTGAAATACCGTAAAGTAACTGCTAAAGGAAAAGAACAATATCAGATTGTATTAGATAAAACGCCATTCTATGCCGAAAGTGGTGGCCAGGTAGGGGATACGGGCGAATTGGTTTTCCCGGATGGAGAAGTAATTAATGTAACCGACACCAAAAAAGAAAATGCGCTGATCGTACATTTTGTAGATAAGCTGCCATCTGAAGAAGCTATTGATGATGTGCTGACAGCCATTGTAGACCCAGCGCGCCGGGCCAATATTATGAGCAATCACTCGGCTACGCACTTATTACATGCTGCTTTGAAGCAGGTATTGGGCAGTCACGTGAACCAGAAAGGCTCATTGGTAAATGACGAATACCTGCGATTCGATTTCTCGCATTTCGCCAAAGTAACCGAGCAGGAACTGGCACAGATAGAGGCAATTGTAAATCAAAAAGTACGTGAGAATATTCCTTTAAAAGAAGAACGTAACGTGGCATACCTGGTAGCTATTAGTAGCGGTGTAACTGCTTTGTTTGGCGAAAAATATGGCGAATATGTGCGCGTGATCACTTTTGATGACAGTTTCTCGAAAGAGCTTTGCGGCGGTACGCATGTAAAAGCTACTGGTAATATCGGTTATTTTAAGATCATAGCTGAAAGCGCTGTGGCGGCAGGTGTTCGCCGTATCGAGGCTATTACAGGTATCGGTGCTGAAAACTATATCAATGAGCAAAGCCTGCTCATCCACCAGCTAAAGGAGTTGCTGAAAAACCCGAAAGATATCGGCAAAAGCATCGAGAGTCTGCTGGATGAAAACAGCAAGCTGAAAAAAGAAATCGAGAAATCGGTTCTCGAAAAATCAGCTGGATTAAAAAATGAATTGGCTAAAAAAGCGCAGCATATTAATGGTGTCAATTTTATCGCTGAAAAAGTGGCTCTTCCAAATGCAGATGCCCTAAAGAATCTGGCTTACCAGTTAAAAGATATGGTTAGTGATCTTTTCCTTGTTCTGGCTGCTGATTTTGAAGGTAAACCGAACATCACCGTCATGATCTCTGAAAATCTGGTAAAAGATAAAGGGCTGAATGCCGGCAACATCGTTCGCGAACTTGCTAAGGAAATTCAGGGCGGTGGCGGCGGTCAGCCATTCTTCGCAACTGCAGGCGGTAAAGATGTTAGCGGATTAGATAAGGTATTAAAGAAGGCCAAAAGCTTTATATAGAACAGAAAAGAGAATAAATAAATGGGTGTCACACTGAGGCACTCGAAGTGTGTGCCTAGGGGCCTTGCCCGCATGCTTCGAGAGCCACAGCATGACACCCGTATTAAGTTATGCTTTAAGCGTAAAGCTGATCGGCAAGGTATACTGAACCCTTACCTTATGCCCATTTTGGATTCCTGGATTCCATTTAGGAGATAACTTCATTACTCTAAGCGCTTCCACCCCGCAGCCGGCACCTGGATCGCGTAGAACTTTAAAAGTGCTGAGAGAACCATCTTTTTCCACTATAAAGGACACAAAAACCTTACCCTCTATTTTCTTATTACGTGCTTCAGCAGGGTATTTAATGTTTTGCTGTAGAAATTTATAAAATATATCTACTCCCCCGGGATAGTTTGGCGCATGCTCAACCGCGGTGAATATTCGAGTATCTTTTTGCTGCGGTGGAAGTATTGTTTTCTCTGATGAGATGACTGTTTCGTTTTTAGCAATGGTTGCTGAAGACAGCGTTAACATCAACACAAATAAAGGCACAGCGAGCAGATACTTTAATAGCGCGCTTTTTTGCGATTTATTTTTTTGGATCATCATAATGCGTTGTTTTAATAATTTTTGATTGAAAAATGAATTAACTAAGTTATTTATAGGTGTTTCAAACGTTTGACTGACTAAAAGTATGGCATAGTCCTTTTTACTGCCAGAAAGCTTCAAAGCGCCTTCATCAGCAATAAACTCGTGTACATTTTTCAATTCTTTTCTGAATAAGTACACCAAGGGATTAAACCAGTTGAAAACAATCACGATCTCCATGTATAACACATCTGCTGAATGCCATTGAGCAGCATGGATATTTTCATGCTCGCATATAAGTTGACTGGCCGAATTACTATCGCTCACATATATCTTCTTGAAAAATGAATAGGATGACTGGCCATCTGATTTAAAAATGATCTTTTTAACAGCCAATAACCTGATAAGAAGATGCAAAGCAAAAACTACAATCCCCGCGTAATATGCCCATGATGCAAACTGAAAAAATGTAAAATGGGATGCATCCGCCTGTCCGGTCGCAAATACCTCAATTGGATTGCCTATAACGGAATATTTTATCTGTTCGGCAATAGCAGATTCTCCAAACCAATTGGTGTGAATAAGCGGCAGGATAAATGACAGGAGCAGGGATGATAATAAGTAGATTCTGTTTATCAGAAAAAATGTCTCATTCTTCAACAGAAGTACATATAATCCAAAGAATGCGCTAAGGAATAGGTTTGCCAAAACTATATATTGCAGGGGGTTCATAGGCGCTAAGGTTAATAATTAAGTTTTTAGTTATACTAAGTTAAAGAGTTGTTATGACATTTATAACTAAATATTTAGTTTGAGTGAATATTTTATTTTAATCAGTTGATTATGTGTGTATAACGATAAACATAGTTTTCAAATTGCAGTGAATAATCATAAAAAAGCAGGTTCAGCCTATAAGATAAGCTTTATTGCCTATGTATTTTATAGTTTTAACTATATTTGACGCTTGCCGTTAATTTGGTATTAAAATATTGATCAAGAAATTCTATCTGGGAAGATGAAAGACAAATATGAGCTGGTGGTAGGTTTGGAAGTGCATGCTCAGTTATCTACATTAAGCAAAGCCTTTTCTTCGGATTCAGCAGCATTTGGTGCCGGTCCTAATGAACATATCAGCCCGATTTCGCTGGGCCATCCGGGTACATTACCACGCATTAATAAGCGCATGGTTGAGTATGCCGTTAAAATGGGTCTGGCTTGTAATTGTAGCATCAACCTCAATAATACATTTGCCCGTAAGAATTACTTTTATGCAGATCTGCCTAAAGGATACCAGATTACGCAGGATCAATCCCCGGTGTGTTTAGGCGGATACGTTACCGTACGCCTGTCTGACGGTACTCAGAAAGATATAGCCATTCATCATATCCACATGGAAGAGGATGCAGGTAAAAGTATGCACGATCAGCATCAAGCCGATTCATTGATTGATTTGAACAGGGCAGGGGTACCATTGATCGAGATCGTATCAGAACCAGATATCCGCAGCAGTGAGGAAGCCGGACAATACTTGACTGAGATACGTAAACTGCTTCGCTACCTTGATATTTGCGACGGTAATATGGAAGAAGGCAGCATGCGTTGTGATGCCAACATTTCAGTGAGATTAAGAGGAAACACCATTTACGGGAATCGGTGTGAGGTGAAAAATCTTAACTCTATTCGTAATGTTCAGCGGGCTATTGATCATGAATTTGAGCGCCAGGTTAAGATAATTGAGAAGGGTGGCCATATAGAACAAAATACACTAAACTTTAATGCAGATACAGGCGAGACCTCTGTTTTACGCTCAAAAGAAATGGCAAACGATTACCGCTATTTTCCAGAACCTGATCTGCAGCCTTTATTTCTGAATATCGAATTTGTAAACAAGATAAAGGAAGAATTACCGGCATTGCCAAATGAACTTTATAACAAGTGTATCTCAACGCTTGGTTTACCTGCTTATGATGCTTCTGTAATTACTGCGGACAGAGAGTTTGCTTTGTATTTTGAAGAGCTGATCAAACATACCGGAAACTATAAATCAGCATCAAACTGGTTGATGGGCTCAGTAAAATCATATCTGAATGAAAATGGCATAAGTATTAATGAGTTCACCATCAAGCCTGCTAATTTAGCCTTGCTTATAGTGTTGATTGAGTCGGGCCAGGTTAATAATTCGGTAGCATCGCAAAAGCTATTCCCTGCTATGATCAATGATCCCGAAAAAGGACCTGATCAATTAGCTAAAGAACTGAACCTGTTGATCACCGCCGATGTAGACGATGTGTACCAATTTATAAACGAAGCTATAGCCAAATTCCCGGATAAAGTGATTGAATACCGGAAAGGGAAGAAGGGGGTTTTGGGATTATTTATGGGTGAGATCATGAAACGGTCAAAAGGTAAAATTGACCCGCAGAAAACTAACCAGTTATTGATAAAAGAATTAGAATCGAAATAATGAAGAATCGTTTTATTGTTTATTGTTGTATTGTGGGATTGATGGGAATAATCAGTTCTTGTAAAGACAAGTCAGCATTTACTCTTTCAGGAACTATCAAGAATCCGGGGCCAGTAAAAAAGGTATACCTTTTTCAAGCTGATAGTGCTGGTTTGACAATGGTAGATTCGACTAATTTGAGCGAAAATGGGAAATTTGAGTTCAAGCGGTCGTCGCCTTATCAAAACCTGTTCGATGTACGCACAGGTAAAACTGCCGTTTTTGATGTGATTGCCAAAAACGGTGATGACATTTCTTTCTCGACCGATTTGGCGGATACTACAAGAAAGTATACGGTTACTGGTTCAGATGATTCAGAAAAGATCAAGCAGTTTAACCAGATCGATAATGTATATAATAAGCAAATTGCGATCCTTACCGAACAATATCGTCAAGAGGCACAAAAGATAGGCCGTGAGTCGGATTCACTTATCAAAGTCTACCGTCCAAGGCTCGAAAAGCTGCTGAATGATCAAAGCCAGGCTGTACTGAAATTTGCCAATGACAACAGTGGCTCGCTTGCAGGTTTTTTTGCGATCACGGGCGTAGATCCCAACAGGTACGAGCAACAACTGGTAGCTTATGCAGATAATGTCCAGGCGAAAAATCTCTTCAGTGATAACCCTGCGGTGAAACGTTTTGTTCGTAACATGATGGAGGTAAAGCCGATCTCAGTAGGCCATAAAGCCCCTGATTTTACAACGACAGGGCTCGATGGAAAACCTGTTAAATTATCCGATTATAAAGGTAAGTACGTGTTGGTTGATTTCTGGGCATCCTGGTGTGCACCTTGTCGCCAGGAAAATCCGAATGTCGTAAAACAGTACGAGCGCTATAAAAATAAAGGTCTTAATATACTGGGTATATCATTGGATGTAGATAAAGGCAAGTGGCAGCAAGCTATTGATCAGGATAAACTTTCATGGAGCCATGCTTCTGATTTAAAGAACTTTGAGGGGCCAACTGAAAGGCTCTATCATATAAATGCGATCCCTTCAAATTTTATGATTGATCCTCAGGGAAATATAATTGCCAAGAATATTACCGGAAGCGATCTTGAAGATTTCTTAAACAAAACGTTTAATAAGCCTCAATAATAAGTTAAGATAAGGTAACACTTAACAATTTGTTAACAACTACGTAACCATTTGCTTTTTTTAAGCTTATATCTTTATGCAAAATTTGTAATATGAGCACATCTACGAAGCAAAAAATTCTTATTGTTGATGACGAACCGGATATTTTAGAGTTGATAGAATATAATTTAAAGAAGGAAGGGTATCAGGTTTATACCGCAAGAAATGGCCAGGAAGCTGTTTCTGAGGCTAAAAAAGTACTTCCGGACTTAATTGTGCTGGATATTATGATGCCAAAAATGGATGGCATTGAGGCTTGTCGCATTATGCGTACCATGCCCGAGTTCAAAAATACTTTTATGGTGTTTTTGACTGCCCGCAGTGAAGAATACTCAGAGATTGCTGGTTTTAATGTAGGTGCAGATGATTACATCGCCAAACCTATTAAGCCTCGCGCGCTGGTTAGCCGTATCAATGCGATCTTAAGAAGAAATGCTCCTGCTGAAGAAGTAACCGATAACAAACTTGAAATTGGCGGCCTTACCATAGACCGTGAAGCCTACCTGGTTTACCAGAACGGTGAAAAGGTTGTATTGGCTAAGAAAGAATTTGAATTATTATACTTGTTAGCGTCGAAACCCGGAAAGGTTTACACCCGCGAGGTAATACTAAAAAATATTTGGGAAGATTCGGTAGTGGTAACCAACCGTACTATCGATGTCCACATCCGTAAGCTGCGCGAAAAACTCGGAGACGATATCGTTTCGACGGTAAAAGGCGTCGGATATAAATTTGAAGGATAGTAAAAATGCCCCGCAACCCCGGGGCATTTTTACTTATAAAGTATTTAAGCGGTTGTTTTTTTTATGGCCGCAGTCTTTTTGGCGGCTGATTTCTTTACCGCTGTGTTTGCTGCTTTTGCCTTGGCTTCTATTTCCTTAGTCTTTTGAGCCGTTTTCGACTTTACATTAGCCACAACCTTTTTAGCCTTAGAGGTTTCGTCAGCTGCCTTTGCCTTAATCTGCTTTATTTTAGTGTCCGCTTTAGTTTTCACATCAGCTGCTGCTGCCTCTGCTTTGGCTTTTACTATTCTTGATTTTGCAGCCACCTTCTTTTTGTCGGTAACTGGTTTCCCGGCCACCGTTTTCTTTTCGGTTGTTACTTTGTCTTTTATATGTTCTATCGTATCGGCAGTTTTATCTTTTATTCCCTCGGCTGTATCTTTAGTACCATCCCATAGATGTTCTATGGTTTCTTTGACCTTCTCGAAAAATCCCTTTTCTTCAGGTCCGGTTGAGTTTGTGCTCATGTTTTTGTAGTTAGATGTTAATGTTTTTCACTTGCTTAACCACTGGCTTGCAATGTTTGTTTTATTACTAGCTCATAAGCGTGCACCCTTTCGGTATTTCTATTAATAAGCGTATTTTTGCCGGCTATGAAGTTTCCGAAGTTTGCCGACCTGATATTGTTTGAGAATGAAGATGTGATCGTGGTAAATAAGCCGCCTTTTTTAAGTTCGCTGGATGAACGTGAAGGCGGAGAGATCAATTTGCTGCGCATGGCAAAGGCATACTCAGAGGATGCGCAGATATGTCACCGTTTGGATAAGGAAACTTCAGGTGCGCTAATCATCGCAAAAAATCCGGAAGCTTATCGAACCGTTTCCATACAGTTTGAGAAAAGGCAGGTTAAGAAAGTATATCACGCTATTATTGAAGGCACCCATGTTTTCGAAAACTTGCTGGTTGACCTCCCGATATTGAATGTTGGTAAAGGAAACGTAAGCATCAGCAGACAAGAAGGTAAGCGCGCCGAAACATGGTTTCAATCACTAAAATACTTTAAACATTATACTTTGGTTGAATGCCGCCCTGTGACAGGTCGTATGCACCAGATCCGTATTCATCTGGCCTCACAGCGTGCCACGATAGCTGGAGATGAAATGTATCGCGGCAAGCCGGTTTTCCTATCGGAGATCAAGCGCAAATACCATTTAGGCAAAGACCAGGAAGAGCAACCGATTATGAAGCGATTTGCGCTGCATGCCTACGAGGTAAGTTTTAAATTATTAGATGGCAAGGAAGTTACTATTCACGCGCCATACCCTAAGGATTTAGAGACCTTGTTGAAGTTGCTGGAGAAGTTTGATAGTTAGTGATCGGTGCCCGGGTATTAGTTATCAGTCTTTTTCGAACAGTAAATAGTGCTGAATAGGTAAAAACTCACCATCTTCAATCAAATGAAAACCGTTTGCACTTAATTCTTTGTTAGCCTGTTTTACGGTCATTTTGTGTAACGGTTTTATGTCTACTTTAGGGTCTTCAGCGCGATATTCAAGCAATAATAGTTTGCCTTTGGGTTTTAATGATTTACGGATGTTTTGAAGCATTTCGTGGGGATAACTTAATTCATGGTAAACATCCACCATTAAGGCTAGATCAATACTATTCGCAGGCAATTCTGGCGATTTTTCATTGCCTTTAACAATAATGACATTCATCGCTGCCAGCTGACCCGCTTTATTTTTGAGATAATTTACCGCATCGTCTTGTATTTCTTCGGCGTATATTTTCCCTTTGGTTATCCGGTTGTAGATTTTGAAGGTATAATAACCTGTACCTGCGCCAATGTCAGCCACAACGCTGTTTTCGTTTATGGGAAGTTTGGAAACAGTCAGATTTGAATTCTCCTCGATCTGGCGATTATTTCGTTCTAGCCAGGCCGATCCGCTGAAATCCATTATATGGGCTATTTCGCGGCCAAAATAGAATTTGCCTGTACCGCCATCCGAAGCAGTTTTATAGGTATAAATGCTATCGTCCTTCTGTTGAGATCTGGGGTTTGATACGGAACAGAGCAGGGGTATAAGCACCAAAAAAGCCGATCCGATTTTAAGCATAATAACTTAACAGCGGTCGGCTTAATAAGTTTATGAAATAATCTCAGGTGGTATAGCCTAATATCTTCAGTACTTGTTTACTATTTTGTTCTTCGCCGAATACTTCGAAATTGAAAGTCTCATCGCGGTTGCGACGGATGATAACGTGCTTAGGCGACGGCAGCAGGCAATGGTGAATACCACCATATCCGCTTAAAACCTCTTGGTAAGCCCCGGTATTAAAGAAGCCCAGGTATTGCACTTTACGTGTTTTAGGCATAAATACACTATTCATGTGTGCTTCCTGGTTGTAATAGTCCTGGCCGTCGCAAGTAATACCGCCAAGGTTTACACGCTCATATTCTGAGTCCCAGTTGTTTACCGGCAACAAAATATACTTTTGATTCAGTGCCCAAACATCGGGAAGATTGGTAATAAATGAACCATCCAGCATTAGCCATTTCTCGCGGTCATTTTGTTGTTTACGACCGAGCACTTTATATAAAATTCCTGAAGCTTCGGCACAAGTATATTTTCCAAACTCAGTAATGATATCTGGTTCCTCGGTATCGTTGTCGGCGCAAATTTCTTTGATACGGCTAACGATCTCGTTGATCATGTATTCATAATCAAAATCGAATACCAATGAATCTTTAAAAGGCATGCCTCCGCCAATATCCAAAGTGTCCAGATCGGGGTTGATCTTTTTAAACTTGCAATACAGGGTTACATATTTTTCCAACTCGTTCCAGTAATACGGCGTATCCGAAATACCGGAGTTGATAAAGAAGTGCAGCAGTTTTACTTTGAAGTTCGGATTTGGTTCGATCTTGTTATAATAAAAATCGATAATATCCTCCATGCGTATACCTAAACGAGACGTATAGAACTGCGAATCAGGCTGCTCCTCAGCCGCTATGCGTATACCAAGGTTACAAGGAGTATCCATCTCGATCTCATCATCATAGATGTTAAACTCTTCCTTATTATCCAATACCGGGATGATGTTTTTGAATCCATCATGCAGCATATCAACAATATAGGTTTTGTACTGGAAAGTTTTAAAACCGTTGCAGATAACGGTCATATCTTTAGTTAGTGCGCCCTTTTTCTCTAATGCATCGATCATTGGCATATCGAATGCTGAAGATGTTTCCAGGTGGATATCATTTTTCAGCGCTTCTTCAACAATATGTTTAAAGTGAGAGCTTTTTGTGCAATAACAGTATTTATAGCTACCACGGTAATTGTTTTTTACAATCGCCTGCTGAAATAACAGTTTTGCCTGCTGTATCTTTTTGGATACCATAGGCAAATAAGTGAAACGAAGCGGTGTGCCATACGTTTCGATCATCTCCATCAAATTCAGATCATTAAAATATAACTCATCATCAATGATCTCGAACCCATCCTGCGGAAAACCTACACTCAGATCAAGAAATTCCTGGTAACTCTGCATTCTTAAAAATTTTGCCAAAAATGTAATTTTTTAACGAGATATATACATCAATTTGTGATTTAAAAGATTTTTAATAAATATTTTACCTTAATATCATATTCGGTTTAAAAATCTTATAAATTATGTGGTAAATGCACTTCGGCCATCATGCAGCGGGCGCTGCCTCCGCCATTATTTTCTATGGTACTGATGTCAGAATAAAGCGGTTTGCTAAACGAACTTAAAATAGATTTTTGCTCATAATTGAGCGAATCCCAGGCACTTTTGGACATCACCAGAAGACTTTCTCCGGACTTATTTTGAACCTCAAGCATATTACCGGCAAAATGGTTCATCTGATCGAAGGAAATATCTACTACTTGCTTTTGGGTTGATCGGAATGACTGGGTCACTGTGGCCTTTTCTGTTTCATCTTTGATGCTATCCAGACAGATCACCGCATAGCTGCTGCCGATGCACATCAATACATTGGTATGGTAAATATCCATGCCATTTCGGTCGATAGCGTGGAAAATCACAGGCTTGTAACCACTGTCCTTGCAGAATTCCTCAAGCACTTCCTTATCAGTGCGTGGCGATAAGCAGGCATAGGCGATTTTATTTTCACGATCGAGTACCATGCTGCCTGTTCCTTCCAGAAACTTATTCTCATGCTCAAAATGGCTTAGGTCGATCACATGCTTTACCTTAAACTCATCTTCCAGCTGGGTGATAATGTCTTCTCTGCGCTCCAGTCGGCGGTTTTCAGCCATCATCGGATAAAGAAAAACGGTGCCATCATTATGGAATGATACCCAGTTATTTGGAAAGATGGAGTCCGGGGTATGCGGCTTAGTTGTATCATCGATCACGATTACTTCAACGCCATTTTCACGCAGTAGGCTAACAAAGCGATCAAATTCCTCCAGAGCCTTATCCTGTACTCGTTGCTGTTCAGCATTTCTGTTCTGGAAAGCGTTGCTTCCGGCAGTTTGCTCGTTAAACACAAAGTTTACCGGGCGGATCATTAATATGGTAGATGTTGTCTGTTGGTTAGTCATTGGTCATTAGTCATTGGTGAATGTCGTTAGTCATTGATCACTAGTCATCCGCTCTTTTCTAATGACTAATGACCAGTGATCAATGACTACAATATTTTATCCCGCAATAGCGGCATGCTCATACAATGGAAACCACCGCGGGCACGGGAAAGTTCCGACGAAGGCATTAATATCAATGTATCCTTCAGATCGTGCGGATCGATCTCGCCATTCTCAAACTTTTGCAGCAGGTCAGCCACTTTCACAATCTCAAACCCTTTTTTCCTGAAAGCCTCTACGGTTTTATCATTACGGTCATAACCTAATACCACGCCTTCTTTTAAAGCCAGCAAGTTGCAGGAGTCGGTCCATTGCTCGCGGGCATCAAAAGGGAATTTGTCATTGCCCGAATAAATAAATTTGGTTTTTTTGCCGCTTTGCAGGTCATTTTCGCTGATATCGCTTAGCAATTCTTCCAGGCTCTTAAATATTCGTGGTTTGGTTCTGTCTTTTTCAAATTGGATAATATCCGTTTTATCCTTCTGTTTTTTTTCAGTGAACCATTTTACCACGTTGGTTTCTTCTTCCTGAATTTCCAATGCCGAAAGAGAACCCAGCATCACCCACACGTTGCGTTTTACTTGCGTAAAGATCGTATCAATGTGCATGTAATCACGCTTATGAGGAATCTTTACGATGGTGACTTTCTTCACCACATCGTTCTCAAAAAGCAGCTTCATCGCCTCATTGGCTCCGCTTATCGAGGTACGTTCACTGCAACCGATCAATAAATGATTAGGGCTAACCATCATTACATCACCGCCTTCCAGTGTGGTTTTTTCTTCCTGCTCTTCGCCAGGGCGTAAGAAATGGTGCACGGTCTCTGGTATCTCGAGGATATTGCCCTGATATTTAGCAAAAAGCGGGTGATTGAAGAAAATATATCGCGCTAACAGAGTTTCCCTTGCACGGGCTTTTTTTGCAGGCTTGTTCAGCAGCATATGATCATTAATAGCGATGCCAATGTCCCTCGAAAATATCAGGTTGGGGATGGGGGCGAAGATCATTTCATCATTGCCCAAAGATCCCGAGATAAATATTTTAGCCAGTTCAATAGCCTTGGTATTGATTAACTTTTGCTGAAGACGATAGGTGCAACCTTCAATAGCACAAACAGAGGCCACCAGTTTTTTGCGAATATCATCCTCAATCAAAATATCTGCCAGCAGATTTTGCAGTTCGATCACTTTGGTCGATGCATGGAAGCTTTCGTTATCAGGTTTAAAAAAGGCACGGTCGTGTTCTTTTGAGTCGATCTCTTTCAATCTGCCTTTTATTTTATCCGGATCGAGGAAATACATGAGCAGTTTTACGTAATAGTCATACTCATTGCGGCGCATGGTATCCAGGTGCACAATATCTTCAAACAGCCAATCCTGCGCTTTTGAGGGTACTACTTTTCCTAATCCACTGTCGGGACTATGTATTAACAAGCAACGCAGGTCGCCTATTTCGGACGTTACATCGATACGAAATTCATTATTCTTTTTGGTCATAAATAATTACGAGAATAGCAAAGCTATACTTTTTAGTTCATAGTTGATAGTTCATAACCCATAGTTAGGAAAACCATGAACTATCGGCCACGAACTACCAACCAATTTATTAATTTTGGCGAATGGATTTTATAATTGAAGCCGCTGTTAAAGCAGTTAAAACCCTATACCAAACAGAATTGAATGACGCAGACGTAAACCTGCAGCCAACCCGTAAGGAATTTGAAGGACAAATAACTATCGTAACGTTTCCGTTTACCAGGTTTTCACGTAAATCGCCAGAGCAAACCGGCGCCGAAATAGGAGAGGTTCTGAAGAACGATGTGAAAGAAATCGCCGGTTTCAATGTGATCAAGGGATTTTTGAATATTTCGCTGGCAGACAGCTATTGGGTCGATAAATTCTATAATGAAATTCTGCCTGATGATTTTGCTGATTATAAACCAAATGGCAAAAAAGTGATGGTGGAATACTCATCACCCAATACGAACAAACCACTCCATTTAGGCCACGTGCGTAATAATCTGTTGGGTTATTCTGTTGCGGAAATATTAAAGGCTGATGGCTACGATGTGATCAAAAGCAATTTGGTGAACGATAGGGGGATCCACATTTGCAAATCCATGCTGGCCTGGCAAAAATTCGGCAATGGTGAAACCCCTGAATCGACCGGAGAAAAAGGCGATCATTTAGTTGGTAAATACTATGTACTTTTCGATAAGGAGTACAAAAAACAAATAGACGAGCTCAAATCATTTGGACAAACAGAAGAGGAAGCCAAAAAGAATGCGCCCATCATCAAAGAAGCACAGGAGATGCTGCAGCAATGGGAGGCTGGAAATGAAGCAGTAATCAACCTGTGGAAGACGATGAACCTGTGGGTTTATGACGGTTTTGGTAAAACTTACGAAGCTTTAGGCGTCAATTTTGATAAATTTTATTACGAATCGGAAACTTATTTATTAGGAAAAGATATCGTTGAAGAAGGACTTGAAAGAGGTGTGTTTTTTGAAAAGGCAGACGGTTCGGTTTGGATAGACCTGACTGCCGACGGTTTGGATCAGAAACTGGTACGTCGTTCCGATGGTACGTCAGTTTATATGACCCAGGATTTAGGTACTGCCGAGGAGAAATATAAAAATTTTCACATGGATGAGTCCATCTATGTAGTAGGTAACGAGCAGGATTACCACTTTAAAGTGCTATTCCTGATTCTGGAGAAACTGGGTAAATCATGGGCAAAAGGATTGTACCATTTATCGTATGGTATGGTTGACCTGCCGTCCGGTAAAATGAAATCGCGTGAGGGAACGGTAGTTGATGCTGATGACCTGATCGCCGAAATGGAGCAAACCGCCAAAGAACAAACTGAAGCTTTAGGGAAAGTTGAAAACTATAGTGAAGCCGAAAAGACCGAGCTTTATCACACTATCGGCATGGGGGCATTAAAGTATTTCTTACTGAAAGTTGATCCTAAAAAGCGTTTACTGTTCGATCCAAATGAATCAGTGGATTTCCAGGGGCATACAGGTCCGTTTATTCAATATACACATGCACGTATCCGTTCAGTATTGAGCAGGGCTGAGGGATTTGGTAATCAAAAAATAAGTATTGAATTATTAGATGTTGTGGAAAGGGATTTAATATTGATTCTAAGTCAATTCCCAGAAACTATATCACAGGCTGCATCTTCACATAGCCCGGCCGTGATTGCCAACTATGTATACGAAGTAGCCAAGGCCTTCAATAAGTTTTATCACGAAAAATCGATTCTACAGGCTGAAGATGAAACCTCTAAGCAATTTCGTTTACAGCTGTCATCTGCAACAGCGCGTGTGATAAAAAAGGCGATGAGATTATTAGGAATTGAAGTTCCGGAAAGAATGTGATTTCGATTTATAATTACAAAAAAGCGGTTTGCATATTTGATGCAAACCGCTTTTTCTATTTAGAAAGGTCTAAAGTCCCAACTGAGAACTGCCAACTGATTATTGCCAGTGGCCTCTGTTCCAACGATAACCGTGGTTGTTGTGCTCCCAGTTGCCTTTAACCCAGGCACGGTTTGCCCGTCCCCTGGTCCAATGACCGCGGTTATGTACGTAATGCCCACCGCTGTATACCCAATCACCTTCAATCCATATAGCGCCTGTAAAGGGCGGTGGTCCCGGGTCATAATATACATCGGCTGGTTGATCGTAAACATAATATTCGCCTGCGCATGAGGTCAGAAACAGAGATGACCCCATCGCGGCGATCAGCCCTATTTTTATTAAAGTTTTCATCTGTTTTCGTTTTAAATAGGTATAAACTATAAACAGATAAATACAGAAAAGGTTTAATTGTCTTTAAGCTTTGAACTTGGGAGATACTATTAATTCTTTATTTCCGGGTGTATAGGTATAAAAGCCATTGCCTGATTTTACGCCTAAATGTCCAGCTGTTACCATGTTAGCCAACAGGGGGCAAGGGGCGTATTTCTGGTTGCCAAAACCATCATATAATACCTTTAAAATTGCCAGGCAAACATCCAACCCAATAAAGTCAGCCAATTGTAGTGGGCCCATCGGATGCGCCATACCCAGTTTCATTACAGTATCAATTTCAACAACGCCAGCAACGCCTTCGTATAAAGTGTAGACAGCTTCGTTGATCATTGGCATTAAAATACGATTAGCTACAAAGCCTGGGTAATCGTTCACCTCAACAGGGTCTTTTCCCAGGTCACGCGAAAGCTGCATGATGGCATTTGTAGTGATATCACTTGTGGCGTACCCCCGGATTACCTCAACCAGTTTCATTATGGGAACCGGGTTCATAAAGTGCATCCCAATTACCTTATCAGGTCTGCTGGTTGCAGCTGCGATTTGCGTGATTGAAATGGAAGAAGTATTTGATGCCAGTATTGTTTCGGCCTTGCAGAGTTCGCCCAGTTGTTTGAAAAGATTTAGTTTGATTTCTTTATTTTCAGTAGCGGCTTCAACAACCAGGTCAGCATTGATTGCACCAGTTTTCAGTTCAGTATAAGTGGTAATGTTAGAAAGGGTAGAGACCTTTACAAATTCTTCAATTGCTCCTTTTTTGATCTGCCTGTCCAGGTTATTGGTAATGGTTTGCAATGCTTTAGCCAATGACTCACTGCTGATATCAACCAGCGAAACTTTAAAACCATTTTGAGCAAAGGTATGAGCAATGCCATTACCCATAGTTCCCGAACCGATAACCGTAACGTTTTGTATCATAATTGGTGTTTAGAATTATGCTAAGTTGATGCAAATTCTTTACATGGCAAAATATCTGATTATTACAATTCAATATAATTGCCTGCGTTAATTATGGCTTTTTTATCAATCCCATCATATTCCGGGAGATGCCCCAATAGTTTAATCCCTGAGTTTTTTAGAATAAAATCTTCGGAATAATTCTCTTTGGTCCCATTAAAAATAATGCCTCTTAATGGTATACCGTAATTTTTTAATGCATGGATAGATAGCAGGGTATGATTAATGCTACCCAGATAATTTTGAGATACGAGAATCACTTCGGCATCTAGTTTTTTTATCAGATCAATCATCAAAAAATTATTGCTCAAGGGCACCATTAAACCACCAGCACCCTCTACAATTAAGACGTTATTAGTCTGAGGAAGATGGAATCTATCCGGGTCAATCGTTATACCGTCAATTGCAGCGGATTTATGCGGCGAAAAGGGTTGTGTAAGACGATAACTTTCAGGGTGAATTTTAGTAACCGTATTTGATATCAGGTTTTTTATCGATAGAGAGTCGCTCTTATCCAGGTCGCCGGATTGGATAGGTTTCCAATAGTCGGCCTTTAATTTTTCAACCAGGACGGCAGATACAACAGTTTTGCCAATGCCAGTACCGATGCCGGTAACAAACAGAGGGTTTTTAGAGGTCATAGTGTATATTGATGTAAAATTTCCGAGAGCAAAGTTATTTCAATATCAGAATTAAAGGAATGCAAACATATTCGTAATCGTTCGCTCCCTTTAGCAACCGTAGGATTCAGAATAGGGCGGACATCCAGACCTGCGCTTTGTAATTCACTTGCTATTGTTTTCGCCTTTTGATTATTGCCAACAACCAGGCATTGAATAGATGAATCGCTCGGCAATAAATCACCCTTTGCACCCACTATCAGCTTTTTAAATAATTGAATATTGCTGCGCACTTTTTCAATCTCATTAGTGGCCTGTGGTAGCATTTTATAAGCCATTCTTACTGATGCGATCTGGTGAAAAGAAGCTGCGGTGGTGTAGATAAAGGACCTTGAAAAATTGATCAGATACTCCCTTAATGTTTTGCTTCCTAACACAACAGCACCATGACAACCCAAAGCTTTCCCGAAAGTTACAACCCTGGCAAATATCTCTTTTTCTAAAGCCAACTTATTTATTAACCCATTGTTATATAGTCCGATAGCGTGCGCTTCATCAACTATTAGTTCAGCATGATATTTTTGGGTAATAGCCAAAATCTCTTTTATGGGCGGTGTATCACCATCCATTGAATAAACGCTTTCAATCACTACATAGCAATTCCCTTTGGCGTGTTTTAGTTTTTCTTCCAGGCTTACCAGATCGTTGTGCCTGAAGGTATATCGGTTAGCATAACTCAGTCTTGCCCCGTCAATAATGGAAGCATGGATCAGTTCGTCCGATATAATGGTATCGCCCCGTTGAAGTAGAGCCGAGAACAAACCGATGTTGGCATCGTATCCTGAATTATAAATCAACCCGGCTTCAGCTTTGTGGTAATCCGCAATTTGTCGTTCTAATGTTTCAGTATAAGTAAGATTGCCTGATAAAAGCCGGGAACCAGTAGAACCATTTAATACACGCTGATTAGCTGCAATCTCATCATCTATCCACTGTTTTAAGGTAGATGAACGTGCAAAGCCGAGATAATCGTTTGAGTAAAAATCGACCAGGTTATTTTCCGGTTTTAAAGTTCGGTAAGAACCATTTTCCCGTCTTTCTTCAAGTCTTTCCCGGATAAATTTTTCTGCAGCACTCAAGGTTAAAAATTTGTGCTAAAATAGAGAAAGCCTCCCGTTAAAGCGGAAGGCTTTCTTCAAAAAATGATTATAGGCACGTTAGTTGCCACCACCCCCACCACCATTTCTCATTCTATTCATTCTTTCCTGCACCAATTTATCATAAGCAGTAGCTTGCTCAGGAGTTAAAAGGGCCTTTATTTTATCATTAGCATCCTTCATCATTGGCATCATGGCCTGCATCATCGCCTGTCTGTCGCCATTAGCAGCCGTTCTTACACTATCCATTTTAGCTGACTGAGCTTTATAAATAGCGGTTATTTTAGATGTCTGATCATCATTTAGTTTAAGTTGCGTTTGCAGTTGCTTAGCCCTTTCTTCGGGGCTTCTCCTCATACCGCCACCTTGTGCACGGCATACCGCTGTAATTCCTATAAGGAAACAGCACATTAAAAGAAATTTCTTCATTTTTCAGTTTTTTAACAATTTGATCTTTTGATAAAGTTAACCGCTAATAGTTTAATTACTATCGTGTAACTTAATTGTTGCCTGGGGAGGAATAGTTGTATTGGTTGTAAAGGTTGAAGTAGTTGTAGAAGTTATAATAGTTGCAGACCCTATAGTTGGCTTAGACAATATTTAATCATTACACATTTTTAACCGTTACAAGCTTTTTAACCACTACAACAACTACAACCAATAAACTAATTATTCTGCTGAAGCTTAGAAATAGAACGCTGCATTTGCGCCATCATGCTTGTCAGGCTTTCCATGGTTGGTTCCGGTGTTGGTTCGGGCAGGTGGGTCGAGATGTATGCTTTTGCTTTCCATATTTCCAGGATATCTTCGCCACTTATTTCGTAAGGCTCATAAACCGGGTTGTCTGATACTAATTTTAGCTTTTTCTGTTCCTTAAATTTCCCGTTCACTCTTTTATATACTACACCTTCAGATTTTGATATGATAACGTAAGTATCACCTGATTTGATGTCTCCCCAGTTCTCAAGGTACTCACCAACGATGATGGTGCCTGATACCAGCGGTAGCATCGAGTCGCCCTTGATCTCAAAAGCACGATAGGTACCTTGTTTAAACATAGGCAGGTAGAATTTTGGTAAAGCAGCAACATATTCCGGATCGGCATAGCCATTTAAATATCCGGCGCTTGCCTTTAACGGCACCAGTTCGATATTTTCGTTATCATCTTTATCTACTGATATACTAAGTATGCGCAGATTGGCAGGATCGCCTTTAGGTTTTGGCGCCCATTTCTCATTTATAGTCTCATTAATAAAGTCATCTATGGTAATGTCAAAAAACGATGCTATTATTTTTAGCAAATCGTATTTCGGTTCTGCTCTTTCTTCCTCATAGGCGCCTACAAGCGACCTTTTTATACCTATCTGGTCTGCAAACTGTTGCTGTGTAAGACCTTTCTTTTTTCTGAGGAATTTAATATTTGATGAAATTATTGACATAAAATTTGCAATTGCTAAAATTATTAGTATTTTTATGCTCATAAAATTAGTAAATATTTTTTAACCAGCAAATTTTTATTTAAATGAAACGCTTTATATATATCATAACTGACAGAAACAGAAACAATTTGCATGTTGGACTATGTTCAGATATTTTGAAGACACTGAATTTTTATCGCGAAATGCCAACCTTATTCTTTGATACAGCCCAGCAACTAAATCGTTTAGTATACTTTGAAGAGATCAATACGGAAGAACAAGCCATGGAGCGTTTTAAATATGTGAGCACATTTACCCGCCCGCAAAAAGAAAAAATGATCAGATCTGTAAACCCTGATTGGGTAGACCTGACCATCGGTTTGAATTTTGAGCACAACACCCGCGCAAGATCAATGATCCGCCCGTCCATCAGTGCTGCACGTAAAATGGTTACTTTTTAATGAATTTCAGTGCGCCGGAGTTCATGCAGTAGCGTTTGCCACCGCGATCTGCGGGACCGTCATCGAAAACATGGCCCAGGTGTAAACCCGTGCTTTTTTCGATCACTTCGTCACGTACCATACCAAAACTGTTGTCCCTCGCTATTTCAACTTTGTTGGGATCAACTGGTTTTACAAAACTTGGCCAGCCTGTATGGCTGTCATATTTGTCATCCGAGCTGAATAAAACTTCACCCGTAGCAGCGCTGACATAAACGCCTTTTTCGTGGTTATTCCAATAGGCATTTTTGTAAGGTGTTTCAGTACCACTTTCGACCATGATTTCATATTGGTTTGGGGTAAGTATCTTTTTCCATTCTGAGGCAGGCTTGCTTAGTTTTCTTTTAGCCTGTGCCATGCCGTTTAAAGTGCCGAATAAAAATAAAGCACTGGCTGTGATTGTAAACAGGGTGATCTTCATACTTAGAATTACGAAAACAGATTTATTGCGGTTTGCTGTTTTCCTGTAATTGTTGTGTCATCTTAGGCATTAACACCTGTGTCACCACATAAAGTATCCCGTTGCCTTGCTCAACATTTAACCGGCTCACTATACTTTGTCCGCCATTCTCATCAGTTAGCACAATATTCCGGTTTTCATTAATCTTTGCCATTAATGTCCGTCCGGATAGAGATGTAAAAGTAGCTTGTCCATTTCCTGCTTTTATTTGCCTTTCTATGTCTTTAGATGTTATCTTTCCTGCAATAGCATGGTATTTGAGCAGGTTGATCAAGTCAGTTTTGTGAGTAGGCAATAATAAGGAATCGATCGTCCCGGCAGGTAGTTTTCCAAAGGCTTTATTGTCTGGTGCAAAAATGGTGATTGGGTTGTCGCCATTGAAAATATTTGTGGTATCAGCTTTTATAATAGAAGCAAGAGTTGAAAAACCAGGTGATGCTGAAATATTCACTTGTATAGTTTTTGAAGGGCTCATTAACGAGCCATCCACATTTCGTGCTTTTGCTGATTTATTTACTACTGAATCCGTTTTTTGAGCCAAAACGATTGAACTGTTGAACGCTATAAAAAGAAACAGGAAGAGTTTGTTCATTATAAAGTTTTGTATCCTTAACTACTGAGACTAAAATAGGTTTTAAATAAAAAACGCCTGTAAATATCAGGCGTTTTCTGGGATGAATTTTGTTACCATCCTGGTGTAAATCCTAAACCAAATACAGGCTTACTGATATCAGTACGGTTAAATGGCCATGCAAAGTAAGGCTCCAATACAAAGTAACCAAACAGGTTTACACGCATGGAAATACCGGCGCTCAAAGCCGGAACTTTTGAATAGATCGAATTTACTTCAACTTTTCCTGACGAATCTAATACTGGTTTTCCGCTTGCATCAAGTATAGGTTCTGTACGCACCAATGAAGGATTTGAACTAAACTCAACTTTATCACTCGCACTCCAGGCTAACCCGGCATCAAAGAACAAATTGAGCTCCGTAAAAAAGAATTTCGATTTAAACTGAGATAACTTTTCAGGTCCACTGAAAGGCAAACGGACCTCAAAGTTTGCGACTGCCAGGTTGTTCCCCGACAAATCATTAATTGTAAAGTTGTTAGTTGGCTTTTTATTACTGCCATAGAAGGTTTGAGCCTCGTAACCCCTTATATAAAATGGATAGCCAAGGAATTGAGGGTATAGCTTATCTACCGTTCCGAATCGTCCGTATCCCAATAACCTTGCGGCAAAGGTTACGGGAGCCGCCCGGATATACTCACGGAAGTCAACAGTAGGAGCGAAAAAATTAAATGAGCCAAAATCATATTCAGCCTCCAGGCGATAGCGGAAACCAGTAAGAGGTGAAGCAACTCCAAAAAATGAGTTATCGCCAATCAAGGAAGCATTGATTTGAAGGAGTGTATACGGCTGCAGATTTGTTCCGATTAAAGTACCCTCATCAGCGTTGGAAACTTTGCTTTTATCAGACCCAATGTAGGTTGAATTAATTTGGGTTGTCCCGTTATTTGAAATCGTATCAAGTTTATAATAATCACTATAGCGATCAACGCGATAATAGATTCTTGTTACCCCTCCGCCAAACTCAACTCTTGTAATTTTGGAAAAAGGATATGCAGTAAACACCTGGGCTGCATCCTGGAAATTCCGCAGTATATCTGTGTTTTGAGACAAAACTGTAACGTTTTTCCCATTAACATTCCTGGTGGGGAAAGTATTTGTATAAAAACCATACTGATACGGGATATGCGATATTCCGGTCCCGAGATTCCAACGGCCTTCCTGGTTGATATAAATAAACTGGCCACCAAAATCATATACCTGGCCATTTATATTAAGGCCACCATAGATTAGGTTACGCCCAAGGATATCACTGAACACACCCTGCACGCCACTGGAAAAGCCTGCCCCGAACTGACTTACCGAAGCGCCTACGCCGCTACTTGCCAGGTAATCCAGCTTAAACATCGGTTTGTAAGGGATATTCTTGATAGAGTCGGTCGGGATTTTTTTGTAAGCCAGGTAGTTGTTCAGGTTTGAGTTAATCAAGTCGACACCAACTGAGCGGAATGGCGGGAGCATCGCCGCATCAAAATTCAAAGCCTGCTTATCTACATCCTTTGGTTTAAAATCTGATGCCTTGGCATTGTATAAAAAGTATTTCTGGGCATTGTAGTAGGAATAAACTATATCGTCGTTATTCGATATGCTGATTGCAGGTGAATACTCAGTGATACCACAAATCCCTGTAAACAGATCAGTCATTTGCTCTACTTGCCCGGTAGCAAGCGTGTAGCGGTACATATTGCGGAAGCCATCCCTGTTTGACAGGAAATAGACTTGTTTGCCGTCAGCCGAGTATTGGGGGTCTAAATTATTAGCTCCGTCAAATACATTAATATTAGCAATCTGACCAGTAGCAAGATCTAACTCGGCCAGGTTAAAGGTAATGTCCTGCGATAGTGACTTGTCATAAGTAGTACGGTCACTTGTAAATATGATCCTTTTCCCATCCCTTGAGAAAGTTGGCTGATAATCGGAAAACTTGTCATTGGTCAACTGTGTAACCTTTTTTGTATCGAAGTTATATAGGTACAGGTCACTTTGTCCGTCCGACATTCCCTGGCAGACGATATTTTTTCCATCCGGCGACCAACTTAGGTTGCTGAACTGCTCTGCTTTTTCCATCGAAATATTGTCCGAGACACTTCCGCTTGGTATATCAACGATCAGCATCCGGTTTCTGCCATGACTGAAAACACTAAAGGCAAATTTCTTACTATCCGGCGACCAGGTTCCTGCAGATTCTATAAAGTTAAATTCATCAATATGACTGTTCGAGATTTTACTCGTCAATTTTTTTATGACTCGTCCCGAATGAGCATCAGCCAAATACAGGTCGATCGTAAACAAATCTTTTTCTGACAGAAATGCTAAATAATTACCATCAGGGCTAATAGCAGGAGCAACATTCAATTCGCCTGAATTTTTGTTGTCTATCAGTTTTTTACCAACAGGCTTTTGTAATGTGTCTTTAAGCAATGGCTTATATGCTGCTTCGATTGAGTTTTTCCAGAGATTGGATAATGTTTTATCATCATAGCCAAAGGTCCGCCGGATACCATATTCTAAGCCAAAACGTGCCGTGTTTTTAAAGAAAGGTACTATAATCGTATCTCCATAAGTTGACCCTACAAACGACCAGAATGCTTCGCCATAACGATAGGGGAAATACTTATTGGTTTCCGTCAGGTCTCGTATAGTGGGTATGTTTTTATTGAGATAAGCATCCCTGATCCACATTGCCGTATAAGCATCCTTTTTACCAATGGAAAGATATTCGGCCATACCTTCAATCATCCATAGCGGGATATTGTTAATGTTCTCATACATTGCCGAATCACGGCTCAAAAGGGTATGGTATTGAAAAGCGTGCACCAACTCGTGACCGATAACATGCCGTGTGGTTTGATTGGTTTCCATCATTGGCATTACCACGCGGTTTTTCAATCCTTCTGTAACACCGCCGGTACCTACACCTATATCGCCGTCAATAGCCGTTGTCTGCTGGAAATCCGGATGGTCAGCATAAAGAATAATAGGGTTGGGTCTTCTGAATGTATCCCTGAAAACCTGTTGATGGATGGTATACCAAAGCTCGCTTTCCTGTGCAAAACGTTTAATGGTGCTATCATTTTTGATGTAATAGTAAATCTCGAAATGCGGAGTTTTATATACCTTGAATTTCAGGTTTTTATACCGCACTTTGTTTTGCCCGAAATATTGTGCTTTGGCATCCTGCGTGATTACTAAAGTTCCGATAATACACAATAAGGCTAAAGCATATTTCTTGAACCAGGTAAAGGTTGGGTATAGTTTATTCATAGATTCATTTATAAAGAATAAATCTGCAGATGAGTTTGATTTCTTTTATATAAACAGTTCAAGATAGAAAAAATTATGCTATGCTGAACAGTTGTTAAATTATCTGTTTTGCTGATCAGTCGTTTTAGTATCCGGGTTTTCCTCGGCCTTTTTCATATCCTCTAATTGTGCTGAATCAATTTTCGGTGCATTCAAACTGTCTGTTTGCAAACTGTCAACCTCTATACGTGGCGATGGACAGTTATACTCCTTGTCGATCTTCGTCCACGGTTTCGGGAACGGTCCATAAGTATAGCCCGATTTTGGATCAGCATAAACCTTTTCCATAAACCGTGCAAAGATCGGTAACGCCGTGTGTGAACCTTCACCTGTTTCGGAGCTGGTAAAATGCACGCTGCGGTCATCGCAACCAACCCAAACACCGGTTACCAGGTCTTTGGTAATGCCCATGTACCAGCCATCAACATATTTTGATGAGGTGCCGGTTTTGCCGCCAATCTGGTTGTTGTCCTTCTTCCATAAACCCGGATATTCCCACAAAGCTTGCGAAGTACCACCCGGTTCTTCCATGCCACCCCTGAACATATATAACATTAGCCAGGCAGTCTCATCGCTTAAAACCTTTTCTGTCTTTGGCTTAAATTCAGCCAGTGTATTATTATCCTGATCAGTTATTTTACTTACGAGGATAGGATCAATACGGTTGCCCTTGTTCAGGAACGTACTATAAGCGCGAACCATTTCATATACCGAGACATCATTCGTTCCTAATGAAACAGACGGAACTGATTTCAACGGGCTTTCGATACCGCATTTGTGTGCATACTGCACTATTTTATCCCAGCCAACTTTCTCCGTCACCTGGGCAGTGATCGAGTTGACGGATTTGCCCATGGCCCAGCGTAACGACATATCCATGTAGGTAAAATGGAAATCGGCGTTTTGTGGTGCCCACACATCCGGCTTGCCATTATCTGTAAAGTTGATGGATACCGGCTTGTCGGTAAATTTATCGCATGGCGTAAAACCATTATCCAAAGCAGTTACATATGCAAAAGGCTTAAATGTGGACCCTGCCTGACGTTTAGACTGGTTTACGTGGTCGTAGTTAAAGTAACGGTGGTTGATACCGCCAACCCATACCTTTATCTTCCCGGTCGATGGCTCGATTGTCATCATACCGGTATTCAATATTTTAGCGTAGTATTTTATGGAGTCGACACTTGAAAATAACGTATCCCGGTCACCACTCCACGAGAAGACGGTCATCTTCCTTTTCTTTTGAAAGTATTGATTTATCTGGATGGTATCGCCATGATATTTCTGTTGAAGCAGCTTGTAAATGGGCAAACGCTGTTCATTCTTTAGTATAAAATCAGAAATGATATTTCCATCCAGATCACGCCATGGTGTTTTATTTCCCCACAGATTATAAAAGCGCTTCTGAAGCATCTTCATCTTTTCTTCTACTGCTTCTTCTGCATATTGTTGCAGGCGCGAATCAATAGTAGTATAAATTTTCAGGCCGTCCTCATACAGGTTATAGCCATTATCCTTGCACCATTTATCCAGCCATTTTTCTACAGCACGGCGAATGTAGGAATCGCCCTGCCATTCGTTATCGATATAACTCAGGTTGAGGTTTAAAGGCTGTTTTACATCCTTATCATATTCTGCTTTGGTGATGTACTGATATTTCTCCATCTGGCTCAGTACCGTGTTGCGCCTTTCTAAGCTCTTTTCCGGGTTTCTTATCGGGTTATAAGTCGATGTTGCTTTAAGCATTCCAATAAGCACCCCTGCCTGTGGAGCTGTTATTTTATCAGGAGTTACATTAAAGTATTTAAGCGACGCTGCCTGGATACCGAAAGTGTTATTGCCAAACGGAACAGTATTAAAATAAAGGGTCAATATATCTTCTTTGCTATAGTTTCGCTCTATCTGGAAGGCTGTGAACCATTCCTTTACTTTAGAAACTATGGTGCGTATAACCGGCACATGACTGGCAAGCCCCTGCGACTTCTTTTTACGCGTTTCAAACAGGTTCTTGGCCAATTGCTGGGTGATGGTACTGCCGCCACGTTTGTCGCCTTTTGCGGTTGACAGCATACTGGTGAAGAAAGAATAAAAATCGACGCCGCTATGTTTATAAAAGCGAACGTCTTCGGTAGCGACTAACGCATTCACCAGGCTGGGGGAGATGCTCTTAAAATCAACCGGGGTGCGATTTTCTTTTGAGTAACGGCCAATTAACTTGCCATCAGCATAATACACCTCTGACGAGATCGACATCTCAGGGTTTTTTATATCGTGTATGGTGGGGGAGTAACCAAAAAGCCAGAGGAAGTTTAGTTCAATTGCACAAAAGAAGATGATAATAAAGTAGATAAATACAACGAAGTACCTAAGGAACCTGTTTTTTATACGTCTGAACATTCGGTAAATATGGTAAAATTATGGCTCTAAATTTAATGAGCGTCCGGCAAATATAACTAACGGAAATTAAGAGGTTAAATTTTACACTAACTTAGTAGAAATACGATTGGATAGATATCATCCTCATATGAAACAATTCATTAATCAATTTAAAATTACCGAAGGGCGCAACTTCTCTCTCAAAGACTTTGACACCTCCTTTACTGCCGAATATAAAAAGGAAGATGCAGACAAGGTTTTGCAAGAGTTGATAAGCAAGGCCGTCATCATACAAGACGAACTGTATGCCGATAAGCAATCTTCATTGTTGATCATCTTCCAGGCAATGGATGCCGCCGGGAAAGACAGCGCGATAAAACATACCATGTCGGGGTTCAACCCGCAGGGGTGCCAGGTATTTAGCTTTAAACAACCCAGCAGCGAGGAATACGCCCATGATTTTTTATGGAGACATTATAAAGCCTTGCCTGAACGCGGGCACATAGGTATTCATAACCGTTCGCATTATGAGAATGTGCTGATCACCAAAGTGCATCCTGAGCTGGTTTTGAACGAGAATATCCCCGGCATTAAAAATGTAAAAGACCTTACCGATGGTTTTTGGGATGATCGTTATCAAAGTATAAGGAACTTTGAAAAGCATTTGCATTATAACGGAACAGTAATTGTGAAATTCTTTCTGCATGTATCAAGGAAGGAACAAAAAGAACGTTTTATAGAGCGTATCGACGACCCTAAAAAAAACTGGAAATTCTCTGCCACTGATGTTAAAGAAAGGGCGTTTTGGGACGAGTACATGCACGCCTACGAAAAGGCGATAAAAGAAACCGCCACACCCGAAAACCCCTGGTACGTTATCCCTGCCGATAAAAAGTGGTTTACCCGCATTGCAATTTCAGAGATCATCCTGCACACCATTGAAGAATTGAAATTAAAATATCCGGTGTTGCCTAAGGCTGAAAAAGACAAGTTGCAGGAAATAAAGGCTGCTTTGGAAAAGGAATAATTGCAACCCACTTTGCCCTTCTGAGCGAGAGCGAAGAATCTATCACTGCATATCTTGAGTACCTGGCAGCTTCACGGAATAGATGCTTCACTATCGTTCAGCATGACAGTTAATCGCAGTTTCTCGCACTTACGGACGGACAAAAAAAGACGCCCTGAATGCAAGGCGTCTCCGGTATAATAGCATAAATATTTTCAATCAAATACCTGAAAACAGGGTTTGTGCTCTTTCCCCGATAAGCGGGATGGGTTTCTTTTCGCCGTTAACTGCGCCGATGAAGCCGATAAGCCAGAGAATAATAAATGCCAGCCTGATTATCCATGTTAAGCCATACACGCCAAACCAGCTTCCTGCAAAACCGGTTGAAAAGAATATCGCCGCGAAAATCATTCCCAATACCCATGAAACCAGGAATGAAGCAATGTGCAATAATAGCGTTTGCCTTAACTGGTAGCTGCCCAACTCGGTTTTGTTATTTTGATGCATACCAAAGTAAGCGATCAGCCAGCCAATAATAGTAAGATAACTGATAATACCGACATTTTTCCCATTGTCGGTAGTTGAAATGTTGTTGTTTGGTTCCATTTGATAATTAGTTATTTAGGTTCGTTTACTTATAGTAAAATTAAACTAATTATCATGAGATATCCAAATTATTCTATCGTTATCTCATCGGCCAATATGTAGGATGGCTGTCCTTTACTTTCGTGCCAGTCGGGTAGTGCGCCGTACTGTTTTGCCACCAGTTTAACGTATCTCGCTTTAATATCCAGGTCGGCTTTAAACTCCTGTGTCTGTGCTTTCAGGTCTTTTATATCAACTTTGGTGTTTACTGTTGACACAAGTTTGAAGTTCTTGTTATCGTCTGACACCCAATACTCCACATACTTTGGAAACACGATCCACGAACCCGTATCCTGTATAGTGCCAAGCGATACCGATTTAATATTTTTTGACTGACCCATATCAACCACTGCAATCAGATCATTACCCTGGTAACCCTGCCAGTGACCTGTTTTCCAGTTAGACGTGCCTTTCAATCCATCTATCAGGCTTTCGTCGCCCCCGGCTGCATAATTAGGCAGGTATTTGGTCAGCAATGTTAGTTTAATATCATCCCTTATTTTGTGGAACGTGCCGGCATCAACAAAACTCTGTTTACCATCCTTCACAGCAATTGCCTTAACAGTTGTCGTAGCTGATATACTGATGGGTTTGGTATACAGGGTAGAGGAAATGGTTGGCGCTGAACCATCCAGCGTATAATAGATTTTTGCATCCTTGTCGAAGCATTTGATGCTCAGATCAAACGGCTTTTTGAAAGTGGGTGAGGTATTTAAAAAGTATGGATTAGAAACGACCAGGTTATCCGCGATCTTCGATACCGGTTTCTCCAGATCCTGAACAAATAGCTTATTGGCCAGACGCCCTGTATAAACATCAAATTGCCCGCCTTCCTGAATATCCTTATCGTCGATATACAGTTTGTTATAAGTCTTCTTGTTCAAAACCATGCCTTGCAAATAAATATTTTGATAGTTGACACCTGAACCTGAATTGCTGATCGTGAACTTTTTACCATTCTCCAGATTGATAACTGCTTTATCAAACTGCGGTATACCGATCTGATACGCAGTTTGCCCCGGCTGAATGGTATAAATACCCAACGCACTCATCACATACCAGGCCGACATTTGCCCGCAATCCTCATTGCCTGCCAGTCCATCAGGCGAATTGCTGTATTCTTCTTTCAGAATACGGTTAACCCACATCTGCGTCTTATCAGGCGAATCAGTGAAATTGTACAAATAGGCCATGTGATGGCTTGGTTCATTTCCATGCGCATACTGCCCGATCAGGCCAGATACATCATCCACCTGGTTGCCGCTTAGTTTTAATGTTGTGGTGAATAGTTCATCCAGTTTGGCTTCAAATTTATCCTTGCCACCCATGCGGTTAATCAGCCCTTCCACATCCTGTGGTGCCAGGAAGGAGTATTGCCAGGCATTACCTTCTGTGTAATTGTTATTGAGATCAGTCGGGTCAAACGGTTCGTACCAACCACCATCCACCCGGCCCTGTATAAAGCCAGTCTGATCGTTAAATAAATTTTTCCAGTATTGAGCGCGCTGGATAAACTCGGCATAATCCTGCGGTTTATTCAGCATTTTGGCAAATTGGGCAATGCACCAGTCGTCATAAGCATATTCCAGTGTTTTTGATACCGATTCATGCTCGTCATCAGCCAGTACGGCACCATTTTTACGATAGCTATCCAATCCAAACTGATTACGGTTCACAGCTGCTTTCATTGCCGTTAGCGCTTCTTCGGCATTAAAATCACGTATACCTTTAGCATAAGCGTCTACAATTACGGGGATGGAGTGATTGCCCACCATACAGTAAGTCTCATTGGAAGCTAAAGGCCAAATGGGCAGCAAACCGCCCTGCTCATACATCGCAAGGAATGATTTGATAAAATCAAGGGTGCGTTTTTTATCGATAATTGTAAACAAAGGGTTCTCGGCGCGATACGTGTCCCATAAAGAGAATACGGTATAGTAGTCAAACCCCTCAGCTTTATGCACCTTTTGATCCATTCCCCGGTACTGCCCGTCGACATCGCTGTAAACGTTTGGTGCGAGCATGGTATGGTATAATGCCGTGTAGAAAACAGTCTGCTTTATTTTGGCCCAGTCGGTAACCGAAGGCGATTTCTTTTGCTGCGGGCGTGGGTTATAGCCGCCGCTCTGATATTGCTGCCGTTGTGCTTCCTGCGATATTTCAGGAACGCCACCTGTAACCTGTATTTTATTCAACCCGGTGTTCCAATCAGCCTTAGCAGCTTTCTCCACTTTTTTGAAATCAAAATCAGGAACCTCAGTGTCAAGGTTTCTTAAAGCACCTTCATCGCTTACTGACGAGATACCCACTTTGGCAATCACTTCTCCAGGATTATCAAACTGAATATACATTTTGATATTGGTGCCCTGCAATCTGTTTTTACCAGCTTGCAAAGTATCGTTTGAAGCTATGCCGTAAGTTTTGAAGGGCTTAGAAAATTTAGCGTAAAAGTAAATGTATTGATCAGCAGCCCAGGAGCTTGAACGCCTGAATCCTTTTATCTCGTGGTCGTTTACAACCTCGATCCATGAATCCAGTACTTTATCACGATGCTGCAGGTCGATGATGATATTCGCCTGCTTTGTACTTGGGAAATCATAACGGTGCACACCAACACGCTTTGTAGCAGTTAGTTCTACATCGATATGGTATTTATCCAATGTGGTTTTGTAATAACCCGGAGAAGCTGATTCATTCTTTTTTTTAAACCCCGAGCGGTAATCGGTATTCTTAAGTTGCGGCTGACCCGTCGTTGGCATGAATAGGATATCACAGTAATCTGCTATACCTGTCCCACTCAAATGGGTATGCGAAAAGCCGTAAACTACCGTATCGGTATAATAATAGCCCGAGCAGCCATCCCAACCTTCTAACCTTGTATCAGGGCTTAGTTGCACCATGCCAAACGGAACCACAGCGCCTGGGTAGGTGTGTCCATGGCCTCCGGTACCGATAAAAGGGTTAACGAGTTTGGTATAATCGTTCTTTTTTTGTGCGAATAACGTTGATGCAATAAATACCGTGCAGAAAATTAAAAGAGCAGCACGAAGGGAATACTTCATTAGGGCTTAATTAAGGATTGATAAATTGCTATTACTAAATCAATCAACAAATTAAACGCTTTGAAACGATATATCGAAAGGCTAATGTTCCTTTATGACAAGCGATTCCACATCATTTATTGTAAAGTCATCCGCATCCTTTAAGAATGGGAGGGTGCGCCGTGTTTTGGTAACCTCATCGGGTATGATAGAAAATGTATACACATCTGCCTCGTCGCGTTTATAATAAATTACATCTCCGTTAGGGGTGATGCATGTCGAGTCGCCCGAGTGATAGATTTCATTGCCATCATGGCCAACACGGTTCACGCCTATTACATATGACTGGTTCTCAACAGCACGTGCAGGCAGCAAGGTACGCCAGTGCGAAGCCCGGCGCTCGGGCCAGTTGGCCACCACTATGAGCACATCGTAGGTTTCATGTTGTACGTTACGCAGCCATACCGGAAAACGCAGATCATAGCAGATTACCGGGCATATTTTCCAGCCTTTCAATTCTACGATCAGTTTTCTGTGGCCGGGTGTATAAGTAAGATGTTCTTTGCCTAATTTGAACAGATGGCGTTTGTCGTAGCATTGGTATTTGCCGTCGGGGCGCATCCATACCAGGCGGTTATAATAATGATCGCCTTCTTTAATAATCAGACTGCCGGTTACCACGCAATCATATTCTTTGGATATCTTATGCATCCAAAGCATGGTTTTTCCGTTCATAGGTTCTGCCAATGCTTCGGCATTCATGGTAAAACCGGTGTTGAACATTTCGGGCAAAATGATCAGATCGGTTTTTTCTCTGATATTGGCTAAACGCAGTGCAATGTTCTGCAAATTTTTGTCAATATTTTCCCAAAACAGATAGCCCTGAAATAGTGTAATTTTTAGATTTTCCATGCAAATAATTTAGATCGTGAGTTAACTTTGGAGAAAATACACCCCTCAAATTTAAACTTTAATTAATCTATCAACGGCTTTATCTAAAGTTTCTTGTCTTTTGGCAAAACAAAATCTTAAAACATGATGATCCGTACCCATATTATAAAAAGCAGACACAGGTATAGAGGCTACTCCGATCTCCTTTGTAAGCCTGATGGCCAGGTCTGCATCTTTCTCGTCACTGATCCGGGCGTACCTAACTGATTGAAAGTAAGACCCGGCGCAGGGCAGCAATTCAAAGCGACTGCTTTTCAAGCCATCGCGGAAATAATCTCGTTTTTGCTGAAAGAAACCTCTTAAACTCAAATAATGTTCTTCGTTTTTTAAATATTCAGCAATACCCACCTGCATAGGTGCATTGACGCAGAAAACCAAAAACTGGTGCACTTTTCTGAATTCATTCATTAAGTGAGCAGGGGCCATACAATAACCTACTTTCCACCCGGTTGCATGAAACGGCTTGCCAAATGATGCTACGATAAAGCTTCGTTGCCGTAATTCAGGATAACGGGCCATACTCAAATGACTTTGCCCATCGTAAACCAAATGCTCGTAAACCTCATCACTAAGAATCAGGATGTCCTGGTTTTTTACAATGGCAGATAATTCCTCAATATCCTGTTGTTGCAGTATAGTTGCCGTCGGGTTATGTGGTGAGTTAAGAATGATCATCCGGGTGCGGTTATTGATCAGTCTTTTTACCATCTCCCAGTTTATCTTATAATCTGGTGGTTCCAATTCAAGTGATTTTACAATACCACCAGCTATTTTAATTGCCGGCGCATAGCAATCAAAAGCAGGTTCAAAAATGATCACCTCGTCATTTGGGTGAATAACGGTGGTTATAGCAGTATAAATAGCTTGCGTCCCGCCGGCTGTAATGGTTATTTCGGTATCCGGGTTATAATACGCACCGTACAGCTTTTCAGTTTTTTTGCTGATCTCTTCACGAAGCGACATTACGCCAGCCATCGGGGCATATTGGTTATAGCCGTTTTTCATGGCCTGGTTTACCAACTCAATCAGTTCTGGTGAAGTTTCGTAATCAGGAAATCCCTGCGAAAGATTGACTGCCCCCAGCTCATTTGCAAGGGCCGACATTATAGTAAAAATAGTGGTGCCCACCTGGGGCAGCTTTGAAACAATAGGTATCATCTGAAGGCTAAAAGTACTGAAATTATTTAACTGAATCTTTTTAAAGCAAGCCATATATTTTTAACTAATAAAATAATTTCGAGCTGTCGCTTATTTATTCTTAAATTTTTGATTATTAGCAATTTATGTTTTACATTTAATGTAAAGAACCAGTTACAAACCATTAAATCCTAAAGAAATGAAAAAGTTGATTTTGGCTGCTTTAGTGGCCTTTTTGTTTACAGCCGTATGTAAAGCCCAGGACGGGAAAATGCCTTATACTGCTACTTATTCATCAAACTTTAAAATAGCAGACGCGAATTACTCAAAAATTGTATTAACCCTATGGAAAGACTTTGAAAACAACACACTGGACAGTCACGTTGACATGATCACCGATACCGTCACCATGATGTTCTCACAGGGAGCGCCGGTAAAAGGAAAAGCAGCAAATCTTGCCGGGGCAAAAGCATACCGGGGTTCTTTAAAGGACTACAAGGTTACAGCAGATGCCTGGATGAGCATAAAAAGTACAGACAAAAATCAAAATTTCGTTTGCATCTGGGGCACTGAGAGTTTTACCGACAAAGATGGGAAACAGGTTAAGCAGCGTATTCATGAAGTGTGGGGATTTAACAAAGATGGTAAGGTAGATTTTATGATGCAGTATGCAGGAGAAGGAACGATGTGATCTTGTATGATTTAATTAAGCAAAGGCTGTCTGATGACGGCCTTTTTGTTTATAAATGATTTGTCAAACTATCCCTCAATTCGCAGTGCCTTTTATCTTTCTGCTTTTAGCTTTCCGCTTCAATAGTTAACTTAGCCAGATGAAGCTTCAAAAATATCTGCCTTTAATAATTGTGCTGATTTTTGCCGTATCCTGTAATTCACAAAAAAGCAATGTTCCGGTTGTTGGTTTTGTCGATGCTTTTGAGGACGCAACCATCTCGCAGGCACGCACCGGTTTTACGAATGCCCTGAAAAAGAATGGCTTTAGTGAAGATCAGAAGACAGTTAAAATAGAATACCGCAATGCACAGGGTGATATCCCTACACTGACGCAGATCGTCAATTATTTTGTTTCAGAAAAGGTTGATCTGCTGGCTACCTGTACTACTTTATCAACCATCACGGCAATTCAAAAGACCAAAACCATACCGGTTTTTGCAATGGTTTCACCAACACCTGAACGAATGAATGTGATTAGTTCGACAGGCACTGCACCTGCCAATCTGTATGGAGCTGTTGAGGAGTTGGCTTATATCGATACTTCATTTTCACTTATACCCAAGTTACTGAAACCTAAAGGCAGTAAATTGGTAGTTGGCATGATCTACAATCAATCTGAGCCTCAATCAGCTGATGCGATGAACCGTATCAAATCGCTGGCAGGTAAACTGAATATCGATTTAGTTGCATTGCCGCTGAATTCATCTGCTGACGCACAACTGGTCACTAAATCTCTTTTGAGCAAAAATATAGATGCTTTTTTCGCCAACCCGGATAATACGGTTTTTGCCTCGTTTGAAACTATATTGAAAAGCTGCAACCAGGCAAATGTGCCCATATTTACAAGCGAGGCAGGTTTGGTGCAACGTGGCGCAGTAGCTGCATTTGGCGCCGATATATATCAATGGGGTTACCAGGCAGGGGAGCAGGCTGCACAATATTTAAAGACACATAAAACGGACGGATTAAAGCCTGAAATGGTGAAAATACGCAAGCGAGTGTATAATCCGGCGGCTGCAAAAAAATACAACATTACGATTGCATCAAACTTTGAAGCTGTGAAATAATGGATTTCTACCTCACCGCATTATTACAGGGATTCTGCTTTTCGGCTATTGCTTTGGGTATTTACATCTCGATGAAGATATTTAACATACCTGATATCACCACTGATGGCAGCTATACATTAGGCGGAACGGTGACAGCGGTGTTGCTCACGCATCATTTGCCTGCATTCGCTATTCTACCAATCGTCATTGCAACGGGAGCATTGGCAGGATCGATCACGGGTATTATTCATACCAAGCTAAAGATAAATCCTTTATTGGCAGGGATATTGGTAATGACCGCGCTTTATTCAGTCAATCTAACTTTGATGGGACGCTCCAATATTCCTCTTCTGAATGTCTCATCCATATTTTCACTGATCAATATTTCAGGCGACCCTAATCATAATACCTTTTGGATATTATTGTTCTTTGTAGCGATCGTTACGTTGATCATTGGCTACTTGCTTAAAACAGATTTTGGTATAGCCATGAGAGCGACCGGGAACAGTGAATCGATGATTAGAGCGTTAGGTGTAAACACGGATCGTATGAAAATCATAGGATTAGCTTTAGCCAACGCATTAACAGCCACTAGTGGCTACCTGATGACTCAGTTCCAGGGCTTTGCAGATATCAATATGGGTATCGGGATTGTGATTGTAGGGTTGGGATCGGTTATTATAGCCGAATCATTGATCAACTGGTTTAAGATCACTTCGGTTTGGTTGAGCCTTGTACTTGTACTGTCTGGAGCAGTTATCTTTCAAATGGTACTTGCCATTACCTTAAATATTGGAGTTGACGCTAATCTGCTCAAGCTGGTAACGGCCGCATTTGTGTTATTGATTGTGAGTTTGCCCCGTTTATCTTTCAAAAGTTCCTTATGATCGATCTGAAAAGCATTCATAAAACTTTTAACAAAGGCAAAGCTAACCAGGTAGATGCTATAAGGGGAGTTGATCTCGCTATTACAGAAAAAGAGTTTTTAGTGATTGTCGGCTCAAATGGTTCGGGGAAGACAACATTATTAAACCTGATTGCCGGAAGTATCTTGCCAGGTTCAGGAACCGTTCATATTGATGGTAACGATGTAACCAAGCTTCCTGATTACCAGCGAAGCGAATGGATCGCGAGGGTTTTTCAGAATCCACTAAGTGGTACTGCTCCTGATTTGAGTATCCTGGATAATTTTCGTTTAGCGGCTATAAGAACCAAATCCAAGGGATTGTCCATCGGCATTAATGAGTCTTTTAAAAAATCGGTTAAAGAAAAGATTACAATGCTGGGTATGGGACTGGAGAACAAGATAGAACAACCGATGGGTACTCTATCCGGTGGTCAGCGGCAGGCATTAACCTTACTAATGAGCATTATGGATAGCTGCAAGGTGCTATTACTGGATGAGCCTACTGCTGCACTCGATCCCCGTTCAGCAGAAATAGTGATGCGAGCAGCTGATAAACTGACCACAGAATTTGGATTAACTACCATCCTCATCACCCATAACCTGAAGGAAGCTTTTACTTATGGCAACCGGATTATTCAGATGGCTGAAGGTAAAATAATCAAAGACCTGAATAAGCAGGAAAAGGCTAGCTTAAAACAGAACGATATTTTTGATTGGTTTGCCTAATTACACAATTTAAAGATTTCCTTGATTCTCAAGCTGTGAGTTTTATTTATCGCGCTCAAAGTTTTATATTTGCAAAAAAATATAAAAGGCAAATGCTACGTCTAAATCACCTCCGACTTAAACAAGCTATGCGGCCCATCGGCTCGCAGCGGAAGGGTTATGCATTTGCTAATCTCTTCTGCATCCCGGTGTAGCCTGAATTCAGACACATCAAATAATTAGCATTTTTTATTTATTGATCCGGTTTTTGCCGGATGTTTTACATTTTGTTTATGGACATATATTTGACTATAGAAGAGAAATATTTGCAGGCTCTTGATGAATTGTGGTATGGTGAACCCCCAAAAGCATTACAGTTGCTGAACGAGATCATCACTAATGACCCACTTTACGCTAGAGCGCATTACCAGTTGGGAAAGATATACTTTTATGAGATCAGCGATTACCACACGGCGGGTTATCATTTCAAAACCTGCGCTGAACTGGAGCCGCAGTTCCCTGATGTATATTATCATTACCTGCGTTTATTGGTTTTCCTGGATATGGAAAAACAGTTCAGATTGGTTAGCGAGAAAGCGTTAAAAATAGCTGGTGTAAATTATGCATCTGTATATAATCTTATCGGTTTATACGCCGAAAAGAAAAGAGAATGGGCGGATGCCACAGAAGCTTATCGTAACGCACTGCTGGAAGCTATGCGCAAAGATGAAAAGGATAATCTGCAGGAAAGTATTGAAAGGGTGAAAGAGAAAAAGCGCCAGGTGAAGAAATACAATTACGAGTTATCCAACTAAAAAGGCCCCGGTCGGGGCCTTTTGGTTTATAGTCGATTTCTTTATTTTTTATAAGTAATCTTATAAATAGTTCCTTTGTTGTCGTCGCTAACATATAAAGCACCGTCTGGACCTTGCGCTAAACCGCATGGACGGTGTTGAGCTGATCCTTTGGCTTTATCTGCTGCAGTACCTGCAAAGCCATCAGCAAATACTTCCCACTTTCCTGACGGTTTGCCATCTTTAAATGGTTGAAATACCACAAAAAAACCTGCTTGTGGTTCTGGTGCTCTGTTCCACGAACCATGAAAAGCAATGAACGCACCGTTTTTGTATCGTGCCGGGAATTGGTTGCCAGTATAAAATAACAAACCGTTTGGCGCTAAGTGGCCCGGATAAGCGGCTGCAGGGTTAATGGCATTTTGACCGCCTTCTTTTTTGCCATCACCGCCATATTCAGGCATCAGCATTTTTTTGTGTGTTTGCCAGTCGTAATACATGTATGGCCAGCCGGCATTATCACCTTTTTTTAATGCATACATACATTCAGCAGGTAGTTCTGCATTCTGTTTTGCAGTAAAGTATTGAGGGTAAAGATCATTGAGCTGATCACGACCATGCTGCATCACAAAAAGTTGATTATTCTGTGTATTCCAGTCAAGGCCAACCACATTCCTCAGACCCGTAGCATAACGTATGCCATCGCCATAATGCTGATTAGGTTTGCTTGCGCTGAATTGCCAGATACCACCGGCTGAATCAAGAATAGGGCAACCCTTTTGACCTGGGGAACCTTTTTGACGGTCCTTTACCTGGCATGCATTGGAATAAGCACCAATGTTTACATACAGGTGTCCTGCATTATCCAGTGTGATAGCTTTTGCCTCGTGTTCGCCACGGCTTAATAACCCGGTGACAATTTTTTCTGGTTTATTAGGATCGATCACTTCATTATTTGCGTTTAATTTGAAGCGAAACACTTCCTCATCCGACGAGGCATACAGATAACCGTTTTTTATAGCAATACCAGTTCCAGCGAAGTTGCCAAATGAAGCTTTTACATCTGCCTTGTTACCAGTTTGATGCAGTAATAAGATGCCTTTGCCTTTTTCAAGCCCTCTCAATTTTGCATAGATCTCGTTTTGAGGAGTAACGGCAATATGTCTCACACCGCCCAGGTTATCGGCAATAATATTGGCGTTAAAACCTGCAGGTAAGGTGAGCCCCGCACCATCCGGAGCATTGAAATTATTGTGTTTGGCCCGGATATCATTTTTTAATGCGAGCAATGTGATAATGCCTGCTATGGCCAATACAGGCAGTAAGATGGTTCCCCATGCTTTTCTTTTCATGATAGTTTATGTTTTGGTACCAAATTTATAAGATTATACAACAATTATTGAAATGTGTTTTGTATCAATGCCATGACAAGGTGGCTAACTTATTAAGTAGACGATGTATCTTTACTTTCATAATATTACTCATCGTATGAATGCGCCTGAGATCAAAATTGATTGGGAAAAATACAGCCATCTTTTTAAAGAGATGGAAGTCCCCGCCAAAACTATTTTGTTAAATGAGGGTGACGTATCCAGGTATGGTTATTTTATTAAAAAGGGGTGTTTGAGGCTATGGTTTAGCAATAAAGGAAAAGATATGACCTTCCAGTTCTTTTTTGAAAATGAAGGGGTGTCATCAGTTGAAAGCTTTCGCACCGGTGAGCCGAGTCTTTTTTCTATCGAAAGTATTGAGCCATCAACTGTACTAAAGATCAGCAAGAAGAATTTCGAGTCGATATTTATGGAAAACCCGGAGTACAGGGAATTTATTAATGAGACGATCTTCAGACGGTTGAATTTTTATTCGAAGCTGTTTATGTCGTACATTAAAAATACGCCCGAGGAACGGTATAAGGAACTGTTGAAAAACAACCCCGAAATAATCAGACGCATACCACAGCATTATATCGCCTCTTTTCTGGGCATCACTTCCGTTTCTTTAAGCCGGATACGTAACAGAGTATAATTCATTTATTAACAATTGTTATCGTGGCCCTCCTCAATATTCTGTGAATTTGTGCTTAAAAAAGAAGCACGATGAAAGTAGCCATAGTTTTTAATCACCCTTACGATGGGAGTTATTGCACCGCAATATTGCAGGCAGTAACAGCAGGTTTAAATAAGGCAGGTCACCAGGTTGACCTGTTTCACCTGGACAATGACGGGTTTGATCCTGTGATGCGTACGGCAGACCTGAAAGCCTACAAAGATGGCACACCCTGTGATCCGAAAGTGATTGCTTACCAGGAAAGGTTAGCTGACGCAGGGCACCTTATATTTATATTCCCGGTATGGTGGGAACTGATGCCGGCCATGACCAAAGGCTTTGTTGACAAGGTGATATTTCCGGGAGTGGCATTTGATCACGATCATTCGGGCCGTTTCCCAAAAATGATCAAACGCTTCCACGAGCTTAAAGGTATTACCCTGATCACCACCATGAACACGCCGTCACTGGTTTATCGTTTGTTTTTCGGGAACGCAATAAAAAGGGCCATGTTCACAGGAACATTCTGGAAACTGGGCTATAAGAACCGAAAATGGTTAAGCTTTAATATGGTGAAGTTTGTAAAGGAACAGAAAAGGATGAAGTGGCTAAATAACATCGAGCATCATTTTGCATGCCTAAGCTAAACATGAAAAAATATTCATCTTAATTTCATCTTCCTGGAAATTATATTCTGAATTTATTATAATAAAAAAATATAATATCAATTTGAGTATAGCGATATCCTTATTCTATTGCGGAATTAAACCTTTTTAATCTGTAGTCGTCCTAGCTATATAAAATTTAATATTTAATATTATGAAAAAGATAGCACTCATATCAGCAATAGCAATAAGCGGCTTATTATTTAATAACAAAGCTGAAGCGCAAATAAGGGTACATTTAGGCTTTAATTTTGGTACACGACCTGTGGTTTATACCCAACAAGTTGAACAGCCTGCAGATTACTGCGAGCCCACCAATTATGATGGCGACGAAGATTACTATTATCTGCCGGAAGTGGATGCTTACTATAGCGTACCCGACCAATGCTACTATTATAACAACGGCGGGGCCTGGGTTTCAGCAACCTACCTGCCAGGTGCTTACCGTGATTATGACTGGCGTTATGCCCGCCGGTACGAAGTTCGTGCGCCACGCCCGTTCATGCACGCAGCGTACTACCGTGAAAGATATAATGGCGTGAGCTTTGGTGGTCACTGGGATCGTCCTTACAATCATGTATATGTAAATAACTATAACCACTATGGTAATGATCATTTCAGAGGCGACGACCGCAGGTTTGATAACCATGGCTGGAATAACGATAATCGTCGTAACGACTGGAACCGAGGTCAAGGTTTTGATAAAAGAGGCGATGATCATGGACGTTTCGATCAAAGAGGCGGCTGGGTAAGAGGTAACGGCCACAGAGAAGGCAGATTTTAAACCCAATATATACTGTTAATTAAAAAAACCACCGTGTAAATCCGGTGGTTTTTTATTTTGCGATTTGTCTGGTCCTGATATAGCGATACACAAAAAGAATCGCTATGGAAAAAAAGAAAGTATTCGATTACACTAAGCGTA
>NZ_JAUMKB010000023.1 GCF_030519375.1 Mucilaginibacter tolerans
CGGGCATCACTGCAACAGCAAACATTAAAGCAGGTGCATTAACTCTGATCCCTGAGATCAGATTTGACAATGCTAAAAACCAGGTATTTACAGACAGCGATGGCGCTCCAACCAAATCAGCAGGTCAGTTTGTAATTGCCGCTGTTTATGCTTTCTAATTAACTTAATTATATTAATTTTACTAAAGCCGCTCACCGTAAGGAGAGCGGCTTTATATTTATGGTATGAAAACGATCTTACTACTAATTGCCAGTTTGGCTATATCGGCAGCGGTAAATGCTCAAAAAAGTTTATTGTCCATCGATGAGAACAATAAATACATTTATTACCAGGTGGTTGATATGCCGGGTATTAAAGCTGATAGCCTGCAAAAGAATATGGTTTTGTTTATTAAGGAGTTTTATCCGAAAGAAAAATCCTTGCAGGTAACGAATCCTGGTGCTTCTGTAAAAGATAAATTTCTGACCTATACCTCGCTGGTGAAACATGAGAACGGCGAAATGACCTATGCATTAAATGTGGAATGTAAGGATGGTAAATACCGTTATTGGGTTACTGATTTTGTGTTTACACCTTATGAAAAAAATCGTTACGGTATGTTTACGCCGGTAAGTGGCATGTATATCACACTTGAAAAAGTTTCGGATAAATTACCTAAGAAAGATGTAGAAGGTTACTTTGAGCAGACAGGTGCTTTTTGCAAGCAATTGGGTGATAAGCTGAAAAAATATATGGCCGAAGGAAAGCCGCAGCAACCTAAGGAAAATAAGCCGGTGAAGAAGATTGTGACAGACAAGTGGTAAGAAAGGGGGATGCCTTTGTCTTAAATCCTTCTCGAAAACTGAGAGGGATTTTTTTGTTTACGCAAAAAAACAAATAATGTTGTTAAAAATAACCCTTTATAGTTAAAAACAGATGTAAAATTATATTTTACAATATTTTATTTTGTAAAAAATTATATATTTGAAATTAAATTCTTTTAAGCGAATCGAGTTTGTATTTGTGCCTGATTTTTGGGACATTAAATAAGAGGATAAATTGGGCTTTACCAATGGAAATATTTATCACTAGCTGATTATATATCTGAACTTTTTGTTTACCTAACATTTAACTTAAATCTTATGAAAAATCCGTTTCCTTTTATCTTTTTTATAATACTGCTGGTAGCAATTAGCAGCTGCAATCAAAGTGATCCGGAAATGCGAAAGAATTATAAAGTTTATAACCGGTCAATAAGCCGCGGGACTGAAGCCGGCAGTGTTCATTTGAACGATAAAATAAGCGATGGTTTGGCGTGGATTAATGGTAGGAAGTTTAAATACGGGACTATTGAGTTTGACGCAAAGGGGAAAGATGACTACCTGGCCAGCTTTGTCGGTATTGCCTTTCACGGTGTTAATGATACAACTTATGAAGTCATTTATTTCCGGCCTTTTAATTTTCAGGCATCTGATCCTGAACGAAAAAATCATGCTGTGCAATACATAGCACTTCCTAAGTTTGACTGGCCTGTACTAAGGTCAGATCATCCAGGTATGTATGAGCAACCCATTTCTCCCGCACCTAAACCGAATAACTGGTTTCATGTACGTATAATAGTTGAGAGTGAAAATATTAGGGTATATGTTAATGGAAATTCCAGTCCTGCTCTTAGCGTAACGCCGCTTGTGCATACAGAAGGGGAGTTGATCGGCTATTGGGTTGGTGGAACATCAGCTGGTGACTGGAAAAATTTTAAGATTGTCCCGGCCACCGCCAGCTTGTAGCTTATGGTAAGGCATAACAAAAACTTTCAGCTTTACTAAGCCTCACTGGAAATCCTTCTATAACAGCGAGGGATTTTTTGGTTTATATTCTTTCTGGAATAATATTTTGCGAAAGTGGAATTTATCGTCCAAAACAAAATAAAAGATTGTATTATACAATATTTTATTTGTTAAAAACGTTATAAAGTAAAATTAAATTCCTAAAACATGAATATCGCAAAATTTGATTTGTACAACCCCGAGTGGCTCGAGCTTGTATTCGACAGTAAGAACAAAGATTATGGCGCTTACGAATTGCGCCAGCACTATGCCGGAACATTGGTAAAGTCAATGGCAATTGCCTTTTTTAGTGTGGCTGTTTTGTATGCAGGGTATACAATCTTAAAGCCTAAACCTGAGCCTGTTACACATGTTATACAGGATGTTTTTACAATTCAACCAGTTAAAGTTGATCCTCCTAAAACGGTCACACCTCCAAGACCGGCAACATCGCGGCCACAATCGCAGCAGTCAACAATACAATATCTTTCTATGAGACCAGCGGCAGACCGGGAAGCTACAAATCCACCCACGCTAATCGATCTTGATAGTAAGCCAATAGGGCCGGCAAATAAAAGTGGGACAGATCAAGGGGTAAATATTGATATTCCAGGTGAAGGTACTACCGAGTCCCCTATGAATGCTGTAACTGAACATACGGAAGATATATTCAATAGGGGAACTGTGGAGGTTGAGCCTGAGCCGTACGGAGGGGCTGCAGCCTGGGCCAAATTCCTCCAAAAAAATATACATTATCCACCTCAGGCTGCGGAAAATGGAGTTCACGGGAAAGTATTTTTAAGTTTCATTATTGAAACTGATGGTCGCTTGTCGAATATTAAGGTCGAAAGCGGTGTCGGATCAGGATTAGATGAAGAGGCTTTGAGGGTACTTAAGCTCGCACCAGCCTGGAAACCCGGTATTCAAAACGGGCACAAAGTTCGTGTTATGTATAATATCCCCATTAGTTTTGTATTACCTGATCAGGATTAATTTGTAATTTATAGCGGTGGGTTCAAACCCATCGCTAAACGTTAGTTGCTTTCGCCTCTCCGCCTTAAGCTTTTAGCTTCTTTTCCTTTCAGTTCCCGGCTCTTTTTCCTAATTTTGCGCATCTTTTCAAAAAAACGATATTACCTTGGAGCACCTGGAATTAACCACCGTCGACACAGCCAAAGATTTAGGTTTACTACCCGAAGAATTTGAACGAATAAAAGAAATACTGGGCCGCGTGCCAAACTTTACCGAACTATCTATTTTCTCGGTAATGTGGAGCGAGCATTGTTCATATAAGAACTCAATTACCTGGCTAAAAACTCTGCCAAAAGATGGTCCGCGTATGCTGGCGAAAGCCGGAGAAGAAAATGCCGGGCTGGTTGATCTGGGCGATGGAATAGGCTGCGCTTTTAAAATAGAATCACATAATCACCCATCTGCTTTAGAACCTTACCAGGGCGCTGCAACCGGTGTTGGTGGTATCAACCGCGATATATTTACCATGGGTGCCAGACCGATCGCCCAACTTAACTCGTTGCGTTTTGGTGACCTGAGTCTTGACCGAACCAAATGGCTGATCAAAGGCGTGGTAAAAGGCATCGGCGATTATGGCAATGCTTTTGGTATCCCTACTGTAGGTGGGGAGCTATTTTTTGACGATTGTTATAATGTAAACCCGCTGGTGAATGCCATGTCGGCAGGTATCGTTAAAGCAGGTGAAACTGTTTCAGCAACTTCATATGGCGTTGGTAACCCGGTTTACATCGTCGGTTCTGCGACAGGAAAAGATGGTATCCATGGTGCCGCATTTGCATCAAAAGATATTACTGAGGATTCAGTAAATGATTTGCCTGCGGTACAGGTAGGCGACCCGTTCCAGGAGAAACTGTTGCTGGAAGCTACGCTTGAGGTGATTAAAACCGGTGCTGTTGTAGGTATGCAGGATATGGGTGCGGCTGGCATTATCTGCTCTAACTCTGAAATGTCGGCAAAAGGTGAGCACGGTATGCGTATCGACCTGGATAAAGTGCCTACACGCCAGGAAAATATGAAGCCATTTGAAATATTACTTTCTGAATCTCAGGAGCGTATGCTGATCGTGGTTCATAAAGGCCGTGAAAAAGATGTGGAGGCTGTATTTGATAAATGGGACCTGAATTGCGCTATTATTGGCGAGGTAACTGGTGATCAACGCCTGAAATATTACATGCACGGCGAATTGGTAGCCGATGTGCCTGCCGAAGATCTGGTTTTGGGTGGAGGTGCACCTGTTTACAAACGCGAATACCGCGAACCTGCTTATTACAAGGAAAATCAGAAATTTAAAATAGAAGACGTAAAAGAACCTGAAAGTTTGGTAGAAGTGGCTGAGCATCTGCTTGCTCATCCGAATATTGCATCAAAACGCTGGGTGACTAAACAATATGACTCTATGGTGGGCGCGGCTACCATGACAACCAATCGCCCTTGCGACGCGGCTGTAGTAAGTATTCGTCATAGCAATAAAGCAATAGCTTTGACTGTAGATTGTAACTCACGCTATGTCTACGCTGATCCTCAAAAGGGTTGCGCTATTGCTGTAGCAGAAGCCGCACGTAATATTACCTGTGCTGGTGGTGAGCCCGTGGCTATTACTAACTGTCTCAACTTTGGCAATCCATACAACCCTGAAGTATACTGGCAATTTGTGGGGGCGATAAAAGGAATGGGCGAGGCTTGCACAAAATTTGAGACCCCGGTTACAGGTGGTAACGTAAGCTTCTATAACCAGTCATCAGATGAAGGCCCGGTATTCCCAACCCCAACCATCGGTATGTTAGGCGTGTTGGATGATATAGCTACCATCATGACCTCTGATTTCAAACAGCCCGGCGATCTGATCTATCTGATCGGTGAATCGGTTAATGATATTGCATCATCACAATATTTGGCATCATATCACAAAATTCTAAAAGCTCCGGCTCCATATTTTGATCTGGAAAAAGAATATGCTACACATCAGGTGATTAAGCAATTAATCAAGCATGAAGTGGTGCAATCAGTACATGACGTATCTGACGGTGGTTTATTTATTGCGTTGACAGAATCGGCTATGCCAAACGGCTTAGGCTTTGAAATTGAATCAGATAGTGACATTCGTAAAGATGCCTTCCTTTTCGGTGAAGCTCAGGGTAGGATAGTGGTAAGCGTTTCCCCGGAAGACCAGGAGCGCTTTGTTGAGCTGATGGCAACAAGCGAAATTGACTTTAGTCTACTGGGCACCGTAACTAATGGTTACATGACGGTTGACGAAGAATCCTTTGGGCATGTCACCGACACCAAACTGGTTTATGATAACGTATTACATAGTATCCTGGGAGAATAAATGCTGAAATTAAACCGGGTACACCATATCGCCATCATTTGCTCCGACTATCAAAAGTCGAAGCAGTTTTATAGCGAGGTGCTTGGTTTAACTATCCTACAGGAAGTTTTTCGCGAAGCAAGAAATTCATATAAGCTTGATCTGGAAGTTGCCGGGCAATACCAGATCGAGCTTTTTTCATTTCCCGATCCTCCACCGAGACCATCGCGACCAGAAGCTGCCGGTCTCCGTCACCTGGCTTTTGAGGTGGACAATGTGGAAGAGGCCGCACGTCATATCCAATCGCATAACATTACCATAGAGCCTATCCGGGTTGATGAATTTACAGGAAAGCACTTTACATTTTTTGCTGACCCAGACGGCTTGCCTATCGAGTTTTACGAGAAATAAATTATGGCAGGCATTTTCAAATTCAAGCAATTTGATGTTGATCAGGACGGTTGTGCTATGAAGATCAATACCGATGGAGTTTTGCTTGGTGCTTTGGCTGATGCAGATCAGCCACAAACAATTCTCGACATTGGTACGGGCACAGGTGTGATTGCTTTGATGCTGGCGCAACGGTTTACAAATGCTAAGATCGATGCCGTGGAAATAGATCAGTCCGCTGCTGAAACGGCGGGGCGGAATTTTAACAATTCGCCATTTGCTGAAAGGATGAATTTATATCCGGTGGGATTTGAACAATTTTTCGAGTCAAATCCGGCTAAAAAGTACGACCTGATTGTCTCAAACCCGCCGTTTTATATAAATTCATTAAAGTCGCCGCAAGCAAAGAGAGAATTGGCGAAGCATGCGGATAACGATTTTTTCAAAAATCTGATTTACTATGCATCAAAACATCTTAATGATAGGGGAGTTATGTGTCTGATCCTACCGCTCGATACAGTTGTGCGGGTTAAAGACATTGCATTTAAAAATGGGCTCTTTATACAAAAAGCAACATCGGTGCTTTCTTATCAGGATGCTGAGCCTCATAGAGAGATCATTGTTTTATCATCCGATTCCGATAAAGCAACCAATGATAAATTTGTGATTTATGCATCGCCCAAAATCTATACTGAACAATACCAGGAAACTTTGAAAGATTTTTTTACCATTTTTTAATTCAAAAATCTAAAATCGACAATGATCCGCATCGGCCTCCTTTCAGATACTCACAGTTATCTCGACGATGCAGTTTTTAAGCATTTTGAAAATTGCGATGAGATATGGCATGCCGGCGATTTTGGTACTATAGAGCTGGCGGATAAGTTAGCATCCTTTAAGCCGTTGCGTGGCGTTTATGGAAATATCGATGGGAAAGATATCCGCTTGGCCTACCCCGAACACCTTCGTTTTAAGTGCGAAAATGTAGATGTTTGGATGACGCACATCGGCGGCTATCCCGGGAAATATAACCCGTCAATCCGACAAGAAATTTACACTAAGCCCCCTCAATTGTTCATCTGTGGACACTCTCATATACTCAAAGTTATTTACGATAAAAAAATCAACTGTTTACACTTAAACCCCGGAGCGGCAGGGAAACAAGGTTGGCATAAAGTACGTACAATGCTTAGGTTTTGCATTTCTGAGGAAAAAATTCATACCTTAGAAGCCATAGAATTGCAAAAATAATATGTATTAAATACACTAAGTATATGAAAATAACCAAAACACTTGGCCAGTTTATTATTGAGAAGCAGGCTGACTTTCCGTACGCTAAGGGTGAATTATCAAGGCTGTTGAGAGACATCGGAATCGCAGCAAAAATTGTCAATCGCGAAGTCAACAAAGCTGGTCTTGCTGATATACTTGGTGAGAACGGTACAACCAACATTCAGGGCGAAGGCCAGAAGAAACTGGATGTATATGCCAATGAGCAATTCATATCGGCATTGAAACATGGTGGCGAATGCTGTATTGTTGCATCCGAAGAAAATGATAATGTGATCCATATCGATTCGGTTGTTTCAAAAGATGCCAAATACATCGTTGCAATCGACCCTTTGGATGGCTCGTCTAATATAGATGTCAATGTGGGCATAGGAACTATTTTCTCTATCTATCGCCGGAAATCGACATCAGGTAAAGCTACTATGGCAGATGTTTTGCAAAAGGGTACAGAACAAGTAGCCGCCGGGTATGTGATTTATGGCTCATCTACCATGCTGGTGTACACTACAGGTAAGGGGGTGAATGGTTTTACGCTCGATCCATCAATTGGTGAATTTTGCCTCTCGCACCCGGATATGAAAATACCAAAAGATGGCGTAATATATTCTATAAACGAGGGCTACTATGCTCACTTCCCTGATGGTGTTAAAAAGTATATCAAATATTGCCAGGTAGAGGACGAAAAAACCAGACGTCCTTATACTTCACGCTATATTGGCTCGATGGTGGCGGATATTCATCGTAACCTGATCAAAGGCGGTATTTTTATTTACCCTGTAACAGCAAGCGCACCAAAAGGTAAGCTTCGGTTGGTTTACGAATGCAATCCTATGGCTTTTATTGTAGAGCAGGCCGGTGGTAAGGCAAGTAATGGCTATGATCGCATCCTCGACCTGGAAGTAACCGAATTGCACCAGCGCACCGCTATCTTCATAGGGTCGGAAAATATGGTGCATAAGGCGGAGGAACTGATGTCTTTCTTTTCACCGCAGGGAACAAAAAAGAATTTTGAGGGTATGATATCTATACAATAACTCGCAAGTCAGTTTGACCGTAAGTCGGAAAGTTTTCTTTCGGACTTACGTGCACTCTCCAACTTTCGGACTATTACAACAAATTTACCTTTCCCGCCTCGGCTTCAAAAACTGTATCTATCAGTAAATCTTTCTGTTTGCTCGCAGCTACAGCTAACTGGTCACATCTTTCGTTTTCCGGGTGACCGGCGTGACCGCGTACCCAAATGAATTTAATGAGGTGTAATTTGCTTATTTCAAGGTAACGCAGCCACAAGTCTTTATTCTTTTTGCCGACAAAGCCCTTTTGCACCCAGCCGTTAACCCATCTTTTTTCTATAGCGTCGATGACATATTTGGAGTCTGAATAGATAGTGACGGTTTGGTTCAGATTCTTTAATGCCTCAAGACCCCGAATAACTGCAAGCAACTCCATGCGGTTATTGGTGGTTTTACGGTATCCTGCTGAAAGTTCCTTATAGTGATTACCTGACCGCAGAATTACCCCGTAGCCGCCCGGCCCCGGATTTCCGCTTGATGCACCATCGGTAAAAATTTCGATCATGTGATTTTAGTCCATAGATAGTCCATGGTTGTTCGCCAAAAATAGGAACATAAGTTTAAATGGTTGCTCCTGTTAGAATTTAATTTGTTACTATAGATTATGGCCCGTTGACCATAGACGAATTAATCGATCTTCTTCACTTTCAACCTCAAGGAGTTGCCGATAACGACCACATCAGAAAAAGCCATAGTAAATGCACCGATCATGGGGTTCAGTAGGCCTAATGCGGCAATAGGAATGGCCACAATGTTGTAAGCAAAAGCCCAGAACAGATTTTGCTTGATAGTAATCAAAGTATGACGGCTGATCTGCAAAAATTTCACCAGTGAATACAAATCGGTATTTAATAAGATCACTTTGGCAGACTGTATGGCTACCTGGCTGGAGTCATTCATCGATACACCTACATCGGCTTTGGTTAGAGCTGGGGCGTCGTTAATGCCATCACCAACCATAATGGTTTCGCCCTTCTTTTTGTAAATGTCGATCACCGTCAGTTTTTCAGCCGGGAGTTTTTCGGAATGAATTTCATTAATGCCGATAGCCTTAGCTACTTTGATACATCGGCTTTTTTTGTCGCCACTTAACAGAACAGGTGTAATACCCATTTTTTGCAAATCGCTGATGAGACTTGCGGCCTGTGGCTTAATATCATCGTCGATCTCAATCCGTGCTAACAAAGATTGATTTTTATATAGGGAGACATTAAAGTCGTCGTCCGTATTTTTACCAAGGCCAAGGAAGTAATGATTGCCTTCCACATCCTCCGCCCTCATACCCAGCCCCTTTTCTTCGCTTACGGATTTTAGGATTACTTTCTTTTGAGATAGCGTTTTTAACTCATGAACCAACGAACGTGCAATAGGGTGATTGGAACGCTCCTCAATGGCAGTTATAATACCGCGTATCGTTTCTATATCCGCTCCTTTTTCAAACTTTATATTGTTAACGTGGAATTTTCCTGTAGTAAGGGTGCCGGTCTTATCAAAAACAATGTATTTAGCTTTGGTAACGGCTTCAATTGTATCACCTCCTTTTATCAGGATTCCATTTTTTGCAGCACGTCCCAGGCCCACCATCACCGCAGTAGGAGTAGCCAGTCCCATAGCGCAAGGGCAGGAAATCACCAGTACTGCAATCGCATTCATGATTGCGTGCTGCATACCCGCATGACCCACATAATAAGTCAGTGTGAAAGTGATCAGGGCAATTAATACTACGGCAGGTACAAATATGGCTGCCACCCGGTCGCCTAGTTTTTGTACCGGGGGTTTAGCAGCCTGAGCCCTCTTCATCAGGTCTATGATCTGCGAAAGCACAGTATTGCTGCCTACTTTGGTCGCGATCATGGTGATATTGCCATGTTCAACAATAGTTCCGCCTATTAAAGTGTCGTATTTTTCTTTTTCAACAGGGATACTTTCACCTGTAAGCATGGATTCATTTACCGAAGCGTTCCCTGAAAGCACCTCGCCGTCAACAGGGATTTTATCGCCAGTATTGACTATTAAGGTATCTCCCGGACGTACTTCGCGCGCGCTGATCACTTCAATTTCACCGTTCACAATGCGGTTGGCATTAACCTGCTGGATTTTAACCAGATCCTTTACGGCTGATGTAGTTTGGGTGACTGAACGCTTTTCAAACAGATTCCCGAGCAAAACAAGCGTAATAATAGTCGCACAGGTTTCGTAAAACTGGTAGCGCATACCTAAGTGTTGTACAGTGCCGATAAGGCTGTAAATAAATGCCGAAGATGAACCGATAAAAATCAGCACATCCATATTCGGCACACCGCCTTTAACAGAGTTCCACGCACTTTTGCCAAAATGCAGGCATCCTACGATAAAAACAGGAAGACATAAGGTGAGTTGCACAACCGGCATTTGAAGGAAATGCCAGGGAATGATCATTGCGGAAAGAAGAGGAGTGGTAAAGATGGCGCAGAAAATCAGCTTATTCTCAACTCTTTCATAGAATTTCTCCTGTTGCTGGCTCGCATCTTCAGCAACCTTATAACCAAGGCCTTCGATGCTTTTGATAGCGTCCTTTACCTTTTCATCATCTTCGGCGGAGAATTTCACCTCTTCTGATGCAAAATCAACCAATATGTTGTGAAAGCCTTTTTTCTCTAATAATTTATGGACAGACATTGCGCAATTATTGCAATGCATCCCGGTAACATTTAATTCAACTAACTGCTCTGCCATAAAAACAAAAGTCGGTAACGGATATAGTAAAATGGTAAAGTGATTGTAATATTAAAAAATCCCTTGACTTTAGAGAGTAAATATTTACATTTGCACTCCCCAAAACGGTAGGCATAGCTCAGTTGGTTAGAGCACCAGATTGTGGTTCTGGGGGTCGTGGGTTCGAGCCCCATTGCTTACCCCAAACGCCTCTCATGAAAATGAGGGGCGTTTTTAATATGGATATATTGATACCAGCATGAGATCGAGGGCTGCCGTCAACAACCAATGCGATTAATTTTTGCCCTTCTTAGCCAGAGAGTCTTTTTTTGCATCTTCCATTTTTTTCTTTTCAAGGAAGAAACAGTGAGCCGCGCATGCATGCAGCTTATAGTTCCTGTGAGCATATCCCCAGCTGTGCCCTTTAGGGTCTAAAATCTCGCATTTTGCTTCATCCACATTTTTTAATTGCAATACAACTTGTCCACTGTTGCTGTAGTAATTGCCGTTTTTCGAAGCTTTACCAAGCTTGTTGCCTTTTGCGTCAACTACATTGCCGTCACGGTCAATAAAATATAAAGTGCGGCCCTGATTGTCTTTGACAATATTATCCTTAGTGATATACCCAAGCTTTGTACCACCGTGATTGTGAATTCCGCCTTTGGCATCTATAGTGATAAATGTGTTTGTCGAGTCTTTCGCTTGCTGAGCAAATGCATTTGCTGCGAACACTATGATCGCTGCAAAAGTGAGTAAGTGTTTTAACTTTTTCATGACTTTGATTTGTAACCAAAGTAACATGGTCATTGATTAAAAAACCATGATGATCAGCAAGGTAAAAGATGATTTTGGTCAGTTTTAATTCTATTAGGATAGAGCATGGTTAGATTGTACATCTCTTCACGTGATTTGGCAAGAACGTGTTGCAATTATTTTATTGCTGGCAATCTTGTTAAATAATTCATAAACCGTTCTAGATTTGCATCATTAAAGACCTAAAACTTCTCATAAAATATGGTGCGTTTTTTGTTGGGTAATAGCCAGTGTATCTGTTGGAGAACGTCAAAAAGGCAAGAACATCTACTTATATTTTCCATAAATTGCCATCATGAAAAAGGCAAAGCTTTCCGGATCAGATTTGCGGGCGCCCTTAATAGCCGAACTTGAACAGGAAAGAAGGCTTTTGTTGGACCTTGGAAATGATATCACCCGGGTTCGGGACAAGAACGATCTCATCACGCTTTTTAAAAAAAGGATCAAGGGGCTATTTTATTTTACTCATACAATTATTACCCTGATTGACCACAAGGATGAAACATATGTTCCTTTTTTGCTGGATAATGAGGGGTCTCCGATCCGGTCGCATCCAAGATATCAGGAAATGGTGAAGTCTCATTTTCCATTGAACGAGCCCTTTATTCAGGTAGTACTGCAGGCAGATGAACCCATATCTTTTTTATTGGAAGATATAATGGATAAGCCTCAAAGTCCCTCTTTTCTCCGTGTTAATTACGAAAAAGGCGGAAGAGAAATTCTAATGACCCGGCTTATGAAAGTAGGGAAGCCAATGGGCTTTATTCATATTTATTCGGATAAACCTGACAGTTTTAATAACGAGTTCCGTAGTATTATTAAAGGCATTACGCCCCAGTTGTCGAGTGCGGTATCCAACATTATTAAAAATGAGGAGCTGCTCGCTAAGGAAAAGGAAAAATCATTTCTTCTAGACTTTAGCAGCGATATAGTAACAGTAAGAACGAAAGAAGAACTCGTCCGCACGGTTCGAGCCGGATTAAGTAAGTTAAACCCCCCGGGCGGCTTTGTCATTCGACGGATCAATGAAGATAACGTTACCATGAGCCCCTATGTGTATGATCTTAGCAAAACGCAAGATCCGAAAGTAGTAAGTGCCCTCGAGAATGCCAGGTATCCAATCAATGACGGTCTTCAAAACCGCGTACTGGATAGTTCTATTCCCTTATTATTTAATGTAGATAGAGAAATACAACGTGGCATCACCTCGGCCTATCTGCAATATTGGAAGACAATGGGGTTTAAGGATATTGTGGGTATCCGCTTGCGCAATGGGGAAACGAACCATGGAATTTTATTCCTGGATATCGGGGAGATCAACGTTGAGCTGTTGCAAGGTATTTGCGCGCAGATATCCATCGCCCTGGCTAATATTTTTGCTCATGAGCAAATCAATAAAAAGCAGGAAGAGCAAGCTTTTCTGTTGGATTTTAGTAACGATATTACACAGTCCAGAACCAAGCTGGATCTGCAGAATGCTATTTTCAGGGTTTTGGATAAAACGATGCATACCAAACTCGCTATGCTGCGGTTAATAGATGACGATGGTATTCACTTATCCTCATTTATGTATGATGAAACATTGTTTAATAAGGCCAAAACAAATTATGATAAAAAACAGTCAGACCGTATAACCATTGACGAAACCTATACAGCACAGGTGCTTGCGAGTAAACATGGATTGGTGTTTAATGTAGAAGAAGAACTAAAAACGGGTAATGCATACGCAAAACTTTGGAAAACAACCGGGCTGAAAAATATGTACGCTTTGCCATTACGCGTAGGCGACAAAAACATCGGTACCATCTGGTTGCTTGCAAACCGGCTTAGCCAACTATTGTTGAAAGGCATATGTGCTCAAATAGCTGTTGCTGTTGCCAATATACAGGCTAATGAAAAATTGCTGGCGTACAAAAAGCAGCTGGAAGTAGAAAATGATTACCTCAGAGAGCAAATCAAAACAATTTACAATTTCTCAGAAATAATTGGCAATGGCGACCAGATGCAAAAAGTATATCGCTTAATATCACTGGTGGCAGATTCAAATACCACCGTGCTGATATCGGGCGAAACAGGAACGGGAAAGGAACTGATCGCAAGAGCTATTCACAACGCGTCGCCACGCCGGGATAAATTGATGGTAAAAGTCAATTGTGCAGCATTACCGGCAAATCTTATTGAGAGCGAATTGTTTGGCCATGAAAAAGGCGCTTTTACCGGAGCCATCGACAAGCGCATAGGTAAATTTGAGCTGGCCAATAACAGTACGCTTTTCCTTGACGAAATTGGCGAACTGCCTCTTGAATTGCAGTCTAAATTGCTACGTGTGATACAAGAGCGCGAACTGGAGCGATTGGGGGGCAAGCAAACCATAAAGATCGATGTCAGGCTGATTGCTGCAACCAACCGCAGTCTGGAAGAAGAAGTAAAGACTGGCCGTTTTCGCTCAGATCTGTATTTTCGGCTGAATGTATTTCCTATCAACCTGCCTCCATTGCGCGACAGACCCGAGGATATTGAACCATTGGCTCATTTTTTTGTGCAGAAACACAGCCGAAATACCGGCCGGAAGATCAGGAAAATCGCACCAAAAGTGATACAGCAATTACGCAGCTACACCTGGCCGGGCAATGTACGGGAATTGGAGCATTTGCTGGAACGTAGTATACTATTAACAACCGACGGTATTTTGCATGATGTATACATACCCAGGAATATGGATGCAGAAAAGCAAGATGAGGCACATCTTTTAAACCGGACATTGGAGGAGGTTGAGCGCAGTTATATTATTGAAGCATTGAAGCGATGTGCTGGCAAAATTTCAGGTGCGGGCGGCGCTGCCGAGATATTGAAAATCCCCGGAAACACCTTGCACTCCAAAATGAAAAAGTTAGGTATCAGTAAAAGGGACTATTTTGTCTGATAATATTTCATGGGAGCCTCCTATTTCTTCCCTTTATATAGTGAATCAGGTCGTGCTTTCACTGAATATAGTGAAAAATTGAACGATTGATATTGTTAAACTAGTTGAATATCAATGGTTTGATATGTTTGGCATTGGCTTTGTCTTTAGGATTACGAATCATTAAAAATCAACATTATGAAAATCGTAGTCATTGGAGGCACAGGCCTCATCGGGTCCAAAGTAGTAGCAAAACTTCGTCAGCAGGGGCATCAGGTGATAGCTGCCTCTCCGGACACTGGTATTAACACCATCACAGGGGCGGGGCTGGCTGAAGCCATGAATGGTACAGATGTAGTTGTAGATCTGGCAAATTCTCCGTCCTTTGAAGACCAGGCGGTGATGGAATTCTTTCAGACGGCCGGCCGTAACTTATTAGGAGCGGAAATCAATGCCGGTGTAAAACACCATGTGGCGCTTTCCATTGTCGGAACCAATCTCATGCAAAACATCGGCTACATGCGGGCCAAAAAAGTTCAGGAAGACCTTATCAAACAATCGGGAGTGCCTTATACTATTGTCAGGAGTACCCAGTTTTTAGAATTTCTGAAGGGTATTGCCGATCAGGCTACGGTCGGAAATGAGGTCCATCTTTCCGACGTCCGGTTCCAACCTATTGCAGCAGAAGATGTCGCCACTTTTGTAGCCAAATATGCCCTTGAAGCCCCTATTAATGGCATAACAGAAATAGCCGGCCCGGAACGCTTTGCTTTGTATGAAATAGTGGCCCGGTATCTGCGCCATACAAATGATCAGCGCAAAGTATTATCAGACGGTAAGCCAACCTACTATGGCGGAGAAATTAGTCATAGTGCATTGGTGCCTGCCGGAAAGGCAGAATTTGGAACCATCGACTTTGAAGAATGGTGGAGTAAACAGCTGCAAAAAGCCTGATGGTAACGATCTGTCTTCTGTTGAAACGAAGATGACGGGTGCCAGTTTGTCGAGGCGGTTGTAATGGGAATGCACTTTCCACCAGTTCGTGCATTAGGATATCCCTACGCCGGCGTATTATCCTTACGAAAACCGGTCAACAACACGGCAAGTCAGCAGGCAGCAGATTGAACCTTTACCTGGTATTTTTTGACAACAAATTATTACCCAGCCGGTCTGGTTGACTGACCGGCTGGTATTGAGAAAACAAACTATACATTAACAATGTTATTCATTAACAATGTAAACATCATGAATTCCTCTTTTTTATATCCGGATGACGAAAATCTGAACGATCAGCCGGACAAACACAACTTAGCTGTTGAAGAGCCTCCGCTTAACGAGGGCAGTGAGTTTTTGGACGATTCTCTCCGTATGAAAGACTTGCCATTCATGTTTAGCGAAGAAAAAATTGATGCCGGACGCAGCCGGATTATATTTTAGTCTTCAGTCAATTTTGAATTGAAGCTTAGTCTTGAGTCGAAGTCCAAAATGTCGATCCAGAAAAGAACGAAATTGACTTAAGACTTTACAGCTCAAGACTTTCGACTTGACGCCAGAACCATATTGTCCCTTACTGCTATCCGCCTATTTGACTTGAAAAAATATTAAAAAATTGAGCCATGCAAGTATATGATATCGAAATCAAAAATGTGCTTCCCATATTAACAGATCTGGTCGAAGCAATTAGGAACTTCAATGATTCTAAGAGTATTTATTTAAGCCGGACATACAATAGCAGCACGCCTGATTCGGGAATCCTTAAAAAGGCGTTTGGAATACAAGAGGCTAAACTGCCTGAATTTTTGGCCAACTTGGGCGTCCGTAGTTTAACTTTAAGCTCTCCCTTTGCGGAAGATGCATTTTCCAGAAGTGCCGTTGATATTGAAGCAGGTAGTAACAAAGGCGACCGGTGGTCTGAAATTAAAAGCGAAAAACTTATTTATGATCTGTCAAAACTGTTTCGGGCTTGTCGCACGATCGCTTTTGACGACTGGGCAAATGTGGCAAACTCGTCTGACTTATGGACCGGTTTGCTTACTGACGTTATCCGGCCTTTACAGAAAAAGGATTTAGATTTTATCTTTTATCTTGGAGATCCTGCTAAAAAGTTATCCTTCGAGGTGGATGAGATCCTCGATATTATAAGCGAGTTTTCAAAACATGGTAAGGTAACATTTTGCCTGGACGAAAGTGAGGCTGTTAAATTATGGATGGTTTTAAATGGGGAGCGCCCGGACTCTGAATTGAAGACTTTTACACCAAGCGATCTGAAAAGGAAATACTTTTCCATATATAAGACGATGGCAGTGGACCAGTTATTAATCTATTCTGTAAACGACGCTCTGGTATACTCCGAAGATCAGCAATTTGTATTAACGCGAAAGGCAATAGATTATAACATTGAGATTGCAAAGGATGCAAGAGATAATTTCGTTGCCGGCTTTGCGATAGGCTTAATAATGCAGTTTGACATTAAGTATTGCATTGCTTTGGGATTAATTGTTTTTGGCTCACACGGAGAAAAGAATTCAAACCCTGATAAAGATGATCTGCTTGCCTATATTGAAAAGTGGCTTACTGATCTTAATATCGAGGACACCATAAAGCTTTATCAGTAATAAGCAAACAGAAGACTGCTTCCACGACCCAATAATATAAAAGCTCTTTGCGGATGCAAAAGGGCTTTTTTAATTATCTGTATTGGGAATTTTTATTGCGCTGTCTTGCTTTTCGTCATTAAATAGATAAGCTCTATAGCAGGATAAAAATTATTGATTTTTTCTATACCAAAAGGTGTTTTAAATTTGATTAAATCAAACTCAAACAGATGGAAAATAATACGTCTTCCGAAGTGGTGTCAAATTCAAATGATATCAGCAAATGCCCTTTTCATAACGGCAGTATGAAAAACAATGTCGGCGGTGGCGGTACCAGAAATCGCGATTGGTGGCCTAACCAGCTTAAGTTAAGTATTCTGCGCCAGCATTCATCCTTATCTAATCCAATGGATAAGGACTTTAACTATGCAGAAGCTTTCAAAAGCCTCGACCTTGAGGCAGTTAAAAAAGACTTGCACGCGCTTATGACCGATTCACAAGATTGGTGGCCGGCAGACTTTGGTCATTACGGAGGTTTATTCATTCGTATGGCCTGGCACAGTGCAGGGACTTATCGCATAACCGATGGCCGGGGTGGTGCCGGTCAGGGGCAACAACGTTTTGCGCCGCTGAACAGCTGGCCGGATAATGTGAGCCTGGACAAGGCGCGCAGATTGCTGTGGCCTATCAAACAAAAATATGGCAATAAAATTTCCTGGGCCGATCTGATGATCCTTGCGGGTAATATTGCCCTTGAATCCATGGGCTTTAAAACATTTGGATTTGCTGGTGGCCGCCAAGATGTTTGGGAAGCAGATGAAGCAGTGTATTGGGGAGCAGAAAATACCTGGCTGGGCGGCGACCTGCGTTATGCCCACGGGGATGAAGGCGTGAATAAAAACACAGGCGTATTAATATCGGATGATAAGGCAGATGGAGATGTTCACTCCCGCAATTTGGAAAAACCACTTGCTGCTGTTCAGATGGGCCTTATTTATGTGAATCCCGAAGGGCCGGATGGCAATCCAGACCCCGTTGCTGCAGCAAAAGATATAAGGGATACTTTTGGCCGCATGGCAATGAATGACGAGGAGACAGTTGCCCTGATTGCCGGCGGACACAGCTTTGGCAAAACCCATGGTGCTGCCTCATCAGATCATGTAGGTAAGGAGCCTGAAGGAGCAGACATTGACCAGCAGGGTTTTGGCTGGCGCAATAACTATGGTACCGGCAAAGGAGCGGATACCATTACCAGCGGGCTGGAAGTAATCTGGACAAAAACCCCCACCCGGTGGAGTAATGACTTTTTTGACCATCTCTTTAGCTATGAGTGGGAGTTGACAAAAAGCCCCGGAGGCGCATATCAGTGGGTGGCTAAGAATGCAGCCGATGTGATCCCGGATGCGTATGATCCTAATAAAAAACATGCACCCCGCATGCTCACTACCGACCTGTCTTTAAGGTTCGATCCGGTGTATGAAAAGATATCAAGGCGTTTTTATGAAAACCCGGATGAATTTGCTGATGCTTTCGCCCGTGCATGGTACAAACTTACCCATCGCGATATGGGACCGCGCGCGCGCTACCTGGGCCCGGATGTTCCCGCTGAAGTATTGATTTGGCAGGACCCTGTCCCAACGCTGGATCATCCTTTGGTAGACGGTAACGATATTGCCGATCTTAAAACCAAAATACTCGGTTCAGGCTTAACCGTTTCGCAACTCGTATCAACGGCCTGGGCGTCAGCTTCCACTTTCCGCGGAGGCGATAAACGCGGTGGAGCAAATGGTGCCCGCATCCGGCTGGAACCACAACGGACATGGGAAGCAAATAATCCTGCACAATTAAACAGGGTGTTGGGTGTACTGGAAGACATTCAGAAACAATTTAACGAGACGCAGAGCAGCGGCAAAAAAGTTTCAATGGCAGATCTGATTGTACTTGCGGGTTGTGCTGCGGTGGAAAAGGCAGCCAAGGATGCCGGTCATGATATTAATGTTCCATTTACGCCGGGCCGTACAGATGCGTCGCTTGAGCAAACTGATGTAGATTCTTTTCATTATTTGGAACCAGTTGCCGATGGTTTCCGCAATTTCCGGAAAAAAAGAGGTAGCGTGCGTACAGAAGAATATTTGGTGGATAAGGCTCAGTTGTTGACCCTCACAGCGCCCGAAATGACCGTGCTGGTTGGAGGGATGCGGGCTTTAAATGCCAACTATGACGGTTCTCCGCATGGCATTTTTACAAAGCGCCCGGGACAGCTTACAAACGATTTCTTTGTAAACTTGCTCGATATGAACACTGCATGGAAAGCTGTCGATGAAGGCCGGGAACTATATGAGGGGCGCGATCGCACGACAGGGGAGTACAAGTGGATAGCCACCCGTGCCGACCTGGTGTTTGGTTCCCACGCAGAACTGAGAGGTATTGCAGAAGTATACGGAGAGGCCGGTGGACAAAGTAAATTTGTAAATGACTTTGTTGCAGCATGGAACAAAGTAATGAACCTGGACAGGTTTGATTTGAATTAAAAAAGTTTGTTAGTCTATTCAAGCGCCTCTCAAGAAATTGGGGGGCGTTTTTGCTTGATAGAGAGTTGAGCCTAATTCAGCCGGTTCGGTTTTATATCGGTAAGCCATTTATTGGGCAACACCGTTTTTGGTTGCGGAGCATATTTGTTTAACAGTCTTCGTAACCTGCTCAGTTCATCCGCCATCATTTGCTGAACGGACAAGATATCTATAACCTGTTGCTGGTTGTTTCGGCCTTCATTAAGCAGCTTGCTATAAATGCGCGTTGCCTGGTCGTACTGCTGCTGGTAATAAGCAATCCGGTCATTTACACATTCATCAAAGTCTGTCCATGTAATTGGCATATAGGTTTTTACGGAAAACTATATGCGCGGGTTTTGTGGTAATTACACTATAAATTAAAGCACACAATCTGTAGTTTATTTGGTGGTAACAGAACCCATTTTGGCATATTCCACATCATTGGGCTCCCACAATTCGATCTTATTACCCTCAGGGTCCATCACATGTACAAACTTACCATAGCTCTCGTTATCCACGCTGTCAACCGGCAGGGTGCCCGCCGCTTTCATTTGGGCCAAAAGCTGATCCAATCCCTCTACACGGTAATTGATCATGAATTGCTTTTCAGAGGGCTGAAAGTATTTGGTGGTTTCCTTAAACGGCGCCCATACGGTAAAACCCTTTTTGGTACTATCCATGCCCTGGTGCCATTCAAAAATTGCATCATATTGCCCTATGCGGATGCCCAGGTTTTTGCTATACCAGGCTTTGAGCGCCGCAGGGTCTTTGGCCTTAAAAAAAATACCGCCAATACCCGTCACCCTCGGACCGGTATTGACCGGGGAGGTTAAACGGTTGAAACCATAGCCTAATAGGAAGGCCGCGCAAAGCAGGGCGATTAGTGTAAACTTTTTCATGGTGTGGGTTTTTAGTTAAAGATAGGGAATAAAAATATTGCAATCCCACCCTTCACCGCCCATAACCACCTCTTCACCGATTCCCCCACCCGGTTAACCACTTTTACCTTGTGCCCAGGTAGTCCTAAATTTACTTTTACATAAAATGTTTTAAAGGGCTATTCGTCTATACTGATATGGAAGATGATTTCTTAATACCGGACCCGGCAGCTTTTCCACCTGACAGGAAACAGGAACTGGCGATGTTATTTCTGGATATCCTGGATTATACCGGTTTGGTGGGGTCGCTGCCTGAGCAAATTGTTTCCTGGTTATTGCCGGATAAAAGCAAATCATTGGATGAGTGGTAATAGCACTTGGTCTGCGTGAAAATATTAATAGCTCTTTGCCCGCAATAATTTGTCAAGTTTACTAAAACATCCCCTCCAGCCTTTGGAATAATTGTGCGCCGATCCGGCTCCGGTATTAGCATGGCTGAAACACTCCGTGTGCCAGCGCCTTCGGGTATAAGTTCTACAGAAACGCTTCAATGGGTTGCCTTGTTAAAGTATTATAACCAAATTTGTGCGTATGACTGAACTGAATGAATATGAGTGCGAATTGCTGGATGCAGTGCTGGAAGCTTTTGGTATACCGGACAGCCTGACCAGAGCGCAGTTGATGCAGTTGTTTGACCAGGATGAAGCAGCAGCTTTTGCCATGGTACAAATATTACTGAGAGAAGGATTGATAGCAGAATCGGGTAAACACGGCGATTACGAATTACCCGATAAACTAATCTTGAAACCGAAGGGCGAAAAGTTTTTGAAAGGTGGCGGCTTTACCAAACGTTACAAAGCCGAACAGGAGAAACCTGTTGAAGTAGGAGGAACGCTGGCGAAACTGCAACAACAGAATATGCGGCTGCAAAATCTCAAACTATCTGCTGAATCAGAGCGAAGGGATCTTCAAAAAAAGATTGATAAAATGCAAATGCTGCAGTATATATGGTGGGGGCTAATTGTTTTGGCATTCGCTATTGGGTATTTGCTGGGGCATATGCATAAAAAATAAATGCAAAAAAGAAAGGGATATAACCGGTCAGAATTTTCGGCCATACCCCTTTTATGAGGATAAAATATTCCTTAATTATCTCTTGGCTTTCTTTTCTTCGCCAACACCGATGAAATAGAAGCAAATGCCCACAAAAGCGGTCAGGATACCTATAAATAAAGGCCATTGAGGTGATCTTATACCGTGCGGATTTACGCTCATGCTATCAGAGTCAACTGCATTAATTAGCGGGTGGAAAAAATAGAGGCAATAGAAAATTACCGCTATGCCGATGATAATAAGTAATATGCTGATCTTTTTCATCATTTAAAGTTTGCTACAAATGTAAAATAAATTTTAATTCTGTAAACCTATTAACGTAATTGGATGCAGTTTTAATCATTTACACGTTGGCCATTAATCATTCCCTGTCCTTTATTTTATTGTTGATCACGATTGTGGCGGCGAGTATTGCCGCCAAGAAGTTAACTGCCGGCGGCGCTTTGACAGGCGCGGTGATTGCTATTCTGATATTTTTAGGAGCCGGATATACAGGCGTAGCTATGTTATTTGTATTCTTTTCATTGGGTACTGCCGCTACTATCTGGAAGAAAAAAGAAAAGCAGATGATCAAAATCCAGCATGATCAATCTATAAGAAGGGACGCCGGGCAGGTGATAGCTAATGGCGCGGTAGCGGCCCTGATGGGAGCGTTGGGTTATTGGGTTTCCGGTAAGGCGCCGTTATGGAATCTAATGATGGCTACAAGCTTATCATCCGCTATGGCTGATACTTTATCATCAGAACTTGGGATGATTTATGGCAAACGGTTTTGTAACATCATTTCGTGGAAGGCAGATGCAAAAGGGTTAGATGGTGTAGTTAGTCTTGAAGGGACTTTGATAGGAGTAATCGGCTCTGCGATTATTGCTTTAATTTATGCGTTAGGCTTTAGCTGGAACGTAGGCTTTTGGATCATAATCCTATCAGGAACCATTGGTAACCTATTCGATTCCTTTCTAGGCGCTTTGCTGGAACGAAAACATTTGCTGACAAACAATGGTGTCAACTTTTTGAACACATTTATTGCAGCTATAGTTGCCGGATTAATCTATTTGGCTTGTTAAATAAAGGATATAAATAAACCTTTTAACTTCCTTATATTAAAGAAATTAATAATTATTTTACCACCATTTGTGCGGTATTCCGGCTTACCTGTTCTAAGAGGATTGAGCGATTTTCTACCAGCCCTTTTAAATCGTACAGCTTGTAATGTCTCAGGGTGATCAGGGTAAGTTCGCTGTTATATTTCACCTTATAATTCTGATTGAAGCCCGCCAAAAGTTTTTCAAAACGTTCGGGGTTTAAGTCAAAACATACGCTGAAACTCAAGGCTGAGGTTTGCATTACATTCGCTTTAATATTGTTCTGCGCAAATAAATTGAAAATCTCGCTCAGGTGAATCTCCGATATAAATGAATAATCTCTGGCTGATATAGAAAGCAGCACCTGGTTTTGTTTCAATATGATAACCGGCTTATCAAAATGCATATCAGCTGTTTCTTTTATGATCGTCCCTTCAGCAGAAGGATCATTAAATGATTTTACCAGCAAAGGTATTTTGGCATTCTGCAGTGGTTTTATGGTTTTCGGGTGGATCACGCTTGCACCATAATAAGTCATTTCAATGGCTTCAGCATAAGTCAACTCATTGAACTTAACAGTATCGGCAAAATGCTTTGGGTCCGCATTTAATATACCCGGAACATCCTTCCATGTGGTAACTGATTCCGCGTTTAAGCACGACGCAAAAATGGAGGCAGTATAATCTGAGCCCTCGCGACCTAAGGTAGTGGTGAAGTTTTCCGACGTTCCACCCAAAAAGCCTTGTGTGACCACAATGCCATTATCAAGTAAAGCAGGAATTTCCTGGCTGATGCTGGCCCGTGTTCTATCCCAGTTTACATTGCCTTCGCGGTAGTTATTATCGGTATGAACATAGCCGCGTACATCCAGCCATTGGGTTTTTATACCGGTTTGATTTAAATAAGCGGCAACTATTCGGGTCGAAACCAGCTCGCCGATGGATACGATCTGGTCATAAATAAAATCATGATCGGCGTGGGGCTCATCCTCAATCATCCAATCGATCTCCACAAACGTATTAGCTACTTCATTATAAACCGGGTGGTTTGGCGCAAAAAGCTCTTTAACAATATTATAATGATAATCTTTTATTTCATCAAAAACAGTATGCAGATCGCGAGAACCGTTGATGTAAGCCTTGGTCAGTTTCTCCAATGCATTGGTGGTTTTACCCATGGCCGAAACTACTATCAGCAACTTTTGGCCTTCGTATTTTTTTACAATGTTTGAGAGATTGATCACTCCCGCGGCATCCTTCACCGATGCACCTCCGAATTTGAAAACAAGCATTATTTGTGATATTGAGTAATAACCGTATTTGGCCGCAGTAAATTTAGAATTTGTGAGTAAGGAATAAACAATGCAACAGGTCCGTAACTCTCGGGTTTTGCTTCCCCGTTGTTGTACAAAAACTTTAATCCGATGGGGGTAATTAAAAAATTATCATTTAAGACGAATTGACCGCCTTTAAAGCTGTACCCGTTTAGCGGAGCATCGGCGCTCAAATTTTCGTTTTTTCTGAATATCGCCTCTGCAATTTTATTTAGTTGATCTGTATACTGATCGATTAAAATGTCATTCAGCTTTATTGGTTTGGATTTCTTAGTGTTCCAATTCAGGAAGTGCGTCGCCTGAGTTTTACCAGATTTCCCTGAATCGGCAAAAATTTCGTTGATCTCTATAATAGTTAGGCTAGAATCTTGTCTGAGAACTGAAGCATGTAAATTATGATCTTTCTGACCATGTAGATAACCAGTCAATGAATCATTCAATGTATTTTGATTTTTGAAAACCGGGTAAGAAATATCCAGCTGTCGGTCTGCTTCTTTTTGTTTAATATGCTTATAAACAAATTGAAGTGTATCCGTAGTGATCTCTGGCTTGTCTTCTGTCGATGTTCCCCATTGACAGGAAGCTAAGCTGCATGCGATTATCACAAAAAGGATACCCCTCAGTCTCATAGCTTTAGTTCATTATCTGTTCTTTTGACAATGACCCGTTTATCCAGGCACCGTCAAGAGCAGCTTCGTATTTTTTGTAGAATTTAATGGCAGGCTCGTTCCAATCCAGTACCTGCCAGGTCATACCGTTGAACCCCATTTCGCGGGCCTCGATAATCAGCCTGTCAAAAAGTAATTTCCCAACGCCCTTGCCCCGCCAGCTTTCCGTCACGATCAAATCCTCCAGGTACATACGGCATCCTTTCCAGGTAGAATAACGAATGTAATATAAGGCAAATCCCACAATTACTCCGTCAACCTCAGCAACAAATGTTTTCCAGACCGGCTTTTCGCCAAACCCTGCTTCTTCAAATTCCTTCAATGTAACAGTGACTTCTTCTGGCGCTTTTTCAAACAAAGCCAATTCGTTTACCAATTCAAGCAGGCGCGGACAATCTTCTTTTACGGCTACTCTTAAATTTATCTGCATATATCGTATTCGGGCGATTAGTTATTTTTCCAATGTTTAATTACTCTCTGCCCGAAGATAGTACTACCGAGGCGCACCATGTTGCTGCCTTGCTCAATCGCTAGTTTATAATCGGACGACATACCCATGGATAGTGTGTCAAAAGAGCCGTCTTTTCTGAAGAAACTCTGCTTTATACCATCAAAAAAGGTTTTCAGCTCATAAAATTCTTCATTTATCTGCTTCTCATTTTCGGTATTGGTTGCTATACCCATTAATCCCCGGATTCGTACATTTTTCAAAACAGTAAACTCTTCCGACCGCAATAATTCAATTATCTCATCAAAACCGAGCCCGTATTTAGTTTCTTCATCGGCAATATATACCTGCAATAAACAGTCGATCACGCGGCTGTGTTTTTGAGCATGCTTATCAATTTCCTGCAACAGCTTCAGGCTGTCGACAGATTGGATCATACTGATAAAAGGAGCAATATATTTTACCTTGTTGCTTTGCAAATGCCCTATCAGGTGCCATTCAATATCCTTGGGCAAGTGTTCATATTTGTCCACCAGCTCCTGTACCATATTTTCGCCAAATACACGCTGGCCGGCATCGTAGGCTTCTTTTATCTCTTCCTCAGATTTAGTCTTCGATACAGCAATCAATTGTACTTTTATTGTTTCCGTTTCGTTTTTTAAGCGTTTGATGTTATCCGCAATGCTCATTTATCCGTAGTTTTGCTTAATAATGCCGCTAAATTACAGAATGCATAAATATAATAAGCTGTTTTTCTCAGTATTGATTTTCCTGGCCGCCTGTAGCGGAAATAAAGTGCCTGATGGAATAATTGCGCAGGACGAAATGACGAATTTGCTAACCGATATTCATATTGTGGATGGTAGCATGTACAACGTGGTGCAAGTGCCTGATTCTCTGTATAAGTACGGGAAAGATAAATATCGCATAGTATTCAGCAAGTATCATACGGATTCGGGACAGTTTAAGAAAAGTTTTCAGTACTATTCCTCACATCCTGAAAAATTGCAGGCCATGTATGATCAGATAACAATAAATATTAAGCAAAAAAGTGATTCGGTTAATAAACTCAATCTTGATAAGATAAATAGGGATAATAAAAGACGAACAGACTCTTTAAAGAAATTACCTAAGCAGCCCCAACCAAATCAGGTTACGGCAAAGCCCGTGCAGCCCGTCATCAAAAGAAATTTTAATCCGAACATTAAGCCACGAAAAAGAACGCATGCTGATTCCCTCCCATAGTGTTGATAAGCTTGGCTTTACCGAGATAAAGGAACTGATCAAAGCGCATTGCCTGAGTGTTATGGGCCAGCAAATGGTTGATAAGATACAGGTGATGAATAATTATGATCAGATTCATAAGTTTCTGAGCCAGGCTAATGAATTTAAGAATATCCTGGAAAATGATGAGGCATTGCCTATTCATCATTTCTTCGATATAAAATCTCTGGCAAATAAGGCCAAAATTGAGGGTGCGTTTTTGACGGAAGAAGAGTTTTACCAGGTACAGGCTTCATTGTCTACGGTTTTTGCTGTAATCGCCTATTTTAACGACCGCGAAAGGCAATACCCCAACCTGGAAGCATTATTTGAGCATTTGCCGATTGAGAGATCAATCATAAAAAAAATTGAGCAGGTAATAGATCAGAAAGGCAAGATAAAAACGAATGCTTCACGTGAATTAGCGGAGCTCACCTCCTCCATAGCTAAATCTGAGCAGGAGGCCCGTAAAAAGATCGACCAGATATTTAAAAATGCAGCTTCCAATGGCTGGACGGCTGACGGCTCATTGACCATTAGAGATGGCCGCTTGTGTATTCCATTGTTAGCTGAAAATAAACGAAAGCTGAAAGGTTTTATTCATGATGAATCATCATCGGGCCAAACAGTTTATATTGAGCCGGAAGAAGTATTCACACTAAATAACCGCATCCGTGACCTGGAATTTGAGCGGCGTCGGGAAATAGTAAGGATCCTTACCACATTAACTGATGAGCTAAGACCATATGTGCCATTGCTGTTGTCGTACCATAGCTTGTTGACCAAGCTTGATTTTGTGCGTGCAAAAGCTCTGTTTGCTATTGATATTGAAGCTTCAATGCCTGAAGTGGTGAATGAGGCTAAAATAAAACTCACCAATGCCAGGCATCCGTTGTTACTGTTGAGTTTTAAAGCGGAGAAAAAATCAGTTGTGCCACTTAACATCAATATAGATGAGGCCACTCGTGTCGTAGTAGTATCAGGGCCAAATGCAGGCGGCAAATCTGTTTGTATGAAAACAGTTGGCCTGCTGCAAATGATGGCGCAGGCAGGCTTATTAATCCCGGCAGCTGATAACAGTATAGTAGGAGTGTTTAAACAAATATTTGTCGATATAGGTGATGACCAATCGATTGAAAGTGATTTAAGCACTTACAGCGCACATCTATCCAAAATGAAAGATTTTGTGGAGATGGCCAACGGAAAGACACTTGTTCTGATAGATGAGTTTGGTACAGGTACCGATCCGCAATTCGGGGGGCCGATAGCAGAGGCTGTTTTGGAAACCCTCAATCACAAAAAAGTGAGAGGAGTGGTAACCACCCACTATTCAAACCTGAAAGTTTTCGCAAGTAATACAGAAGGTATAGAAAATGCCTCGATGCTGTTTGATAATGTTGAGATGCGCCCGCTTTATATACTCGAAGTAGGAAAGCCAGGTAGCTCTTATGCATTTGAAATCGCGCAGAAAATTGGCTTGCCGCAACAGGTATTGAATCTGGCCAAAAATAAAATAGGTGTTAGCCAAAAGAAAGTAGACACCTTGCTGGTCGATCTGGAGCGCGAGAAGAAGGAGATATTCGATACAAAAGTAAAACTGGAAAGGCAGCAAAAAAGGGTAAACGAACTCCTTTCTGAAAATGAAAAACTGAAAGGATACCTCGAAGAAAATAAAAAGGCGCTTATTCGTGACGCTAAACAAGAAGCAAAGAATATTATTCTTAATGCCAATAAGTTGGTCGAGAATACCATTGCAGATATTAAGAGCAGTAATGCCGATAAAGAAAAAACACGGCAACTGCGTGAGGGCCTCAACCGCGAATTGCAAAAGAACACTGTTAAACCAGAAGCAGTTAAGGCTACAGTAACAGAAGAATTGAAGCCGGGCGACTGGGTGAAGCTTAATGATTCGGAGACCACCGGCCAGATCATGGAGATAACCAAAGACAATTTGATTATTGCAATCGGTGATTTGCGGACTGTAGCCAAAAAGAACCGGGTGCACCGAGTAGGGAAAAAAGAGGTTCCGAAAGAGATCAGGAAGAGCTTCAGCGGGCAAACGAATGATTATGCTAACTTTAGTCCGGAGATTGATGTGCGTGGCAAACGCGGCGAAGAAGCATTATATGATATTGAAAAGATGCTGGACAGAGCATTGATGATGGGCTTTAATAATTTAAAGATCATCCACGGAAAAGGCGACGGGATATTGCGCAAACTGATCCGCGAATATTTAAAAAAATATGATGCCGTAGATAGAATGGAAGATGAACACGCAGACAGGGGTGGCGATGGTATAACATACGTATATTTGAAATAACCCAAATATTACCTGAACATGAGAAAATTATACTTTTTGTTTGTGCTGCAATTCGTAGCCATCCTTGGCTGCGCACAAAATATAGTTGTTAAAAGTCACGACACGCATATCCGTTACTCAGGTCGTATAGCTATGACAGACGATGCAGCCGAACTTTCATGGTCAGCATCTGCTATCAAAATGAATTTTAAGGGGACTTTCATAAAAGCCACCCTGAAAGACGAACGCGGTAACGATTACTGGAACGTAATACTTGATGGTAAAGTAATCTCTGTTCTTCAACCAGATAGTATTCAAAAACAATACACCCTTGCCACAGGGCTTTCAGGAGGTAGTCATACTATTGAATTGTTTAAACGCAGCGAATGGTCAATGGGCAAAACCTGGTTTTATGGCTTCGAGATGGATAAAAATGCAGGTATATTACTACGTCCGGCACAGCAAAAACGCAAGATGGAATTTTTTGGGAATTCCATCACCTGTGGGTATGCCATTGAAGATACAACAGGGCAGGATAGGGGGACAGCGCCTTACGAGAATGCTTATTTAAGTTATGCATCTATTACCGCACGTCACTTTGATGCAGAGTTGCATAGCACCTCACGAAGCGGTATCGGGATTATGGTGAGCTGGGCTCCGCTGATTATGCCCGAAATGTACTACCGATTGGATGCGACGGATGCGGAAAGCAAATGGGATTTTTCAAAATATACACCAGACCTGGTGGTGATCAACCTGTTTCAGAATGACAATTGGATTGTTAAACTGCCTGATAATGAACAGTTCAAGGCCAGGTTTGGTACCAAAGCACCAACAGATGACCAATGTGTAAAAGCCTACAAGGATTTTGTAAAAACTATCAGAAGCAAGTATCCTAAGGCACAGATCATTTGTGCATTGGGCAGTATGGACGCCGTAAAAGAAGGCGCGCCGTGGCCGGGATATATCAAAAAGGCAGTGGAGCAGATCGGCGACAAAAAGATATTCGTGCACATTTTCCCGTATAAAAATACGCCCGGTCATCCAAGCAAAAAAGAGCAGCAGGCTATGGCAGATGACCTGATCGCGTTTATTGATCAGAATATCAAATGGTAACCCAAACACGATTTAAGATTTTATTGAATAGCGGGATATTAATGAGAACGTATTTTTTAAATCTGATAAATCCTGAAATCGTGTCAAAATCCTGCTAATTTTACGTCGACCAATTATTATTTATGAACAAAGTTGTTAGCGGTGCTGACGAAGCTATCCATGATATTCAGGACGGTATGACCCTTATGCTCGGTGGGTTTGGTTTGTGCGGATTGCCTGAAAAATGTATTGCAGCACTTGTGAAAAAAGGAGTGAAAAATCTGACCTGTATCTCCAACAATGCAGGAGTAGACGATTTTGGTATCGGCCTGATGCTCAAACAGCGCCAGGTAAAAAAGATGATCTCATCCTATGTAGGTGAAAATGCAGAATTTGAGCGGCAATTATTAAGCGGCGAACTGGAAGTGGAACTTATCCCGCAAGGAACATTAGCTACACGCTGCATGGCAGCTGGCTACGGTATGCCCGCCATTTTTACACCCGCCGGTATAGGTACCGAGGTAGCCATAGGAAAAGAAGTACGGAATTTTAACGGCAAAGATTACCTGATGGAGATGGCCTTTAGCGCTGATTTTGCTATTGTTAAAGCGTGGAAAGGTGATACAATGGGTAACCTGGTTTACCGCTCTACTGCAAGAAATTTTAACCCGGTAATGGCGATGGCAGGGAAGGTAACAATTGCTGAAGTAGAAGAACTGGTTGAACCGGGGGAATTAGATCCCGATCATATCCATACTCCGGGGATTTATGTTCACCGGATATTTAAGGGAGAGAATTACGAGAAGAGGATTGAACAACGCACCGTAAGAAAAAGAGATCATGCTTGACAAAGAAGGAATAGCAAAACGAATAGCAAAAGAGATAAAGGATGGTTACTATGTTAACCTGGGCATAGGCATACCTACATTGGTGGCAAATTATATTCCGGAAGGAATGGATGTGGTACTGCAATCGGAAAATGGATTGCTCGGCATGGGCCCGTTCCCGCTTGAAGGGGAAGAGGACCCGGACATGATTAACGCCGGCAAGCAAACCATTACTACCTTACCAGGCTCAGCTATATTTGACTCGGCGATGAGTTTTGGGATGATACGCGCTAAAAAGGTAAATCTGACTATTCTGGGTGCAATGGAAGTGTCTGAAAACGGGGACATAGCCAACTGGAAAATCCCCGGTAAAATGGTGAAAGGCATGGGCGGTGCGATGGACCTGGTGGCATCTGCAGACAATATCATTGTCGCGATGCAGCATGTAAACAAAGCAGGTGAGTCAAAATTATTGTCAAAATGTTCCCTGCCGCTTACAGGCGTGCATTGTGTGAAAAAAATAGTAACTGAACTAGGCGTGCTGGATGTTCTGCCGGAAGGTGGCTTTAAACTATTAGAACGTGCTCCAGGTGTAAGTGTTGAAGAAATAAAAGCAGCTACTGCCGGTAAATTGATTATTGAGGGCGAGATTCCTGAAATGGCACTATAGTGTGTCTTTAACGAGGAATAGTAAATGACCGAAGTTTTCCAACTTCTGGCTTAGTGTTAATGTCGCGAAATCTTCCAGCAGAATTTACAGAAAACTTTAATCGATTAAATTACTGCCCTCGTCGACTATGTCCTCAGCTACGTCTATTATTCCATTTCAGACGGGAAATATTGTTTTGTTTTGCGCAAAATCATATTTCGACAGTTATGAAGTATATCCTTACTATATTTTCTATTCTTACGCTGGCACTTAGTGCCGGTGCTCAAAATTTCCAGGGACCGCCTCCGACCGGCGGCGCGTCCGGGATAACCGGTCATATTTCAGGTACGGTAATCGATTCAATTACAAAAAAGCCTATCGATTATGCAACGGTTGCCTTGTTTGCCACCGATGGGGCATCACCGATAAACGGCGTGGTAACAGATGAAAAAGGGAATTTTAAACTGAACAATATCAGTTCGGGAAGTTATAAAGTCACAGTTAGTTTTTTAGGCTATCCGGCAAAGACCATCACCCCGGTAATTACCAGCCCGTCAAAACCCGACAAGAATCTTGGTGTAATTAGCCTGGCGCCAAGTCAGCGTACGTTGAAAGAAGTTTCGGTTGTCGGTCAGGCGGCATTGATTGAAAACAAGATCGACAAGATCGTTTACAATGTAGAGAAAGATATCACAGCTTCGGGTGGCACGGCCACAGATGTTTTAGGCAAAGTGCCGATGGTTTCGGTTGACATGAATGGTAACGTATCTGTTCGCGGCGATCAGAATGTGCGGATATTGATTAACGGGAAATCAACAGGCGCTTCGGCAGCGAACATCTCTGATGTGCTCCGTTCTATTCCAGCAGACCAGATCAAGAATATTGAAGTGATAACTTCACCGTCAGCCAAATATGATGCTGAAGGTTCAGCCGGTATTATCAATATTATTACCAAGCAAAAGAACGTTTCCGGCTTCAGCGGCTCTATAAATGGTGGTGTAGGCACCCGGCAAAACAACGGCAATATGAACTTGAACTATAACGAGGGCCGTTTTCACGCTTCGGCAAACCTGGGCGGATTTCTGAGCTGGCCTCAAACCAGTATCTCTGATTTTGAGCAGCATATACAAAACGATTCTATCAACACCACAACATCAACCAAAGGCACCAGCAGGGTATCGCGTCATGCGATTTTTAGTTCTATAAGTGCAGGTTACGATTTTAATGCCTATAACAGCATTAATACCACGTTCAGGTTAATGCATTTTCAGTTTACTACGGATGGAAGCTCGAACACCGTTTCTACCCTTCCATATTCGTACACCTCAAATGGCAAAAACGCATTCAGTAACTTTGACTGGAACATGGATTATACCCATAAATTTGACGAGAACGGGCATGAACTGGACTTTTCAACGCAATGGAGCCGCGGCTCGGGTGTAAACAATTATACAAATATGTACACCGGCGTATTCTCGGATCTGCAGAATGACATCAACAGTACCAATAATGAATATACGTTCCAACTGGATTATACCTTACCGGTAAGCAAAGTGTTTAAGATTGAAGCTGGTGCCAAAAGTATTATCAGGCGGATCAACAGCGTTTCTGATTATTACGACTTTGATCAGAATTCGAACCCTATATTTAACGGCACCCTTTCGAACATTTACAAATACAATCAGGATGTGTATGCGGGTTACACCGTGCTCACGTTTACGCTGCCTCAAAAATGGTCCATTCTGGCGGGTTTAAGGGATGAAAATACTAACATTCATGGCGACCCGGTGAACGAATCGCAGGCTTTGCAACCGTTTAGCCAGAGCTATAATACCTTTATCCCAAGTCTGACGCTGCAAAAGGGATTAGGAGGCAACAATACCCTGAAGTTGGTTTATTCGAAGCGTATATCGAGGCCGAGCCTGCAGTTTCTGAACCCATTTACCAATAGCAGTGCGCCACAGAGCCAAACGGTTGGTAACCCTACGCTGAATGCAGAGACAACAGACACCTATGAACTGGATTACAACGCCTTCTTCGGGTCTTCATCGCTCACTATTGGTGCATATTACAAGCATACTCACAACCTGATTGAAGGGATTGCAGCACCGATATCGGTGGTTGTAAACGGCACTGAAGAAGGTGGTACGCTTACCCGTTATCAGAACATCGGCGACAACAACTCAATAGGCGGTACATTTTTCGGGAGCGTTACGCCTTTCAAAATATTTACTATCACCGGTAATGTCAACCTGTATACCTACAAGCCCGATCCATCCGGCACGTATATCACCGACAACACCCAAAACAGCACTTACCTGATGTATAATGGATTTCTGCGGGGTTCGCTCACTTTACCATCTAACTTCCTGGCCGAGGCATTTGGCTTCGGCGGCTCGTCACGACGCACGATCCAAGGTACCAATCCAGCCTTCGCGATGTATGGTATCGGTGTTCGCAAGCAGTTGATGCAAAAGAAGATGTCGGTGGGGTTGAATGTGGTACAACCGTTTGCCAACTATAAACACTTTAATAGCAGTATTAGCAGTCCGGGGCTTACCCAAACCAGCACCAACGCTATTCCTTTCCGGTCCTTTGGTATTACGTTTAGCTACAGCTTTGGTAAAATGTCGTTCAGCCAGCCTAAAAATAAAGGTATCAACAATGATGACCTGAAACAGGGCGATCAGAACCAACAGCAGCAGGGCGTTGGATCGAGATAGCAGGACCTAAAATTTACAGAATAATCAAAAGTCTTTAGTTGTAAGTCTGAAGACTTTTGATCTTACAGAGAAAGTCCGCAAACGACGTGGAGTGATTTAGATTAACATGGACCTTCACGCAGGTTCGGCCATTGGTAGCGTAAAGTAAAAAGTAGAACCTTTATCCCTCTCGCTTTCGGCCCAGATGTGGCCTCCATGGCGTTCGATGATCTCGGCGCTTAGGTAAAGCCCGACGCCAAACCCTGAAATATGCCGGGTGTGCTCGCTTTGGACACGATAAAAGCGATCAAACAATCGTTTCATATCATGTGGATTGATACCTATCCCTTCATCGTGTACACTAATTGTCACCATTTCAGTTTCAACAGTACACTTAACAGTCACGATTTTGCCTTTTGGCGAATATTTAACCGCGTTGGAAAGCAGGTTGGACAAAACGGAGCCGATCTTTTCCCGATCGGCGTCTACGACAAGTTCACCTACAGGCTCGAATACAAATGTGTGGGTGTTAACGCTGAGACGCATTTCCTCAATCATTTCGCTGATCAGTGCATTCAGTTCAAAAGGGTGCTGCTCGATCAGTAATTTACCTGATTCCAGCCGGGATACATTAAGAAAACCGTTGATCAGACCGGCCATTCTCTTGGTTTGTGAGTTTGCCCGGGCAAGTGCACTGCTCATAAAGCCGTCGCCATTTTCCTGCACCTTTTGCTGGAGCACCTGGATCAGTGCGGTCAATGAGGTTAACGGAGTTTTGAGTTCATGACTGGCCATCCCGATAAAATCGTTTTTGCGCTGTTCGTCTCGTTTCTGTTCGGTAATGTCGCGGGCAATCTTGGAAATGCCGACGATCTCGCCGGCTTTGTTACGAATAGGCGAAATGGTTAATGATACTTGAATGGGGGTACCATCCTTTTTGCAGCGTATAGTTTCATAATGATCAATACGCTCACCCTTTTTTAAATGGGATAAAATTACTGTTTCTTCATGGTAGCGGTCTTTCGGGATAAGCTTTAAGATCGATTCTCCAACCATTTCCCGTTCTGTATAACCGAAAGTCCGCTCGGCACCCTGGTTCCAACTGGTAACAATACCGTCAAGGGTTTTGCCGATGATAGCGTCATCAGATGATTCTACAATGGCAGCTAATTTGGCACTTCGTTCCTCGGCGAGTATTGCTTCCTGCAGCAATTTTTGCAGGCGTCGCTCGCTATCAGCCAGTTCTTCGTTGGTTGTTTGGAGTTCCTCGTTAGCAGCAGCAAGTTCTTCATTAGTGGCGGTAAGTTCTTCATTTAATACCTGGGTCTCCTCCTCGCTGGTTGCAAGCGCTTGAGTCCGTTCATCGACCCTTTTTTCAAGTGATTCATTGAGACTTTGGAGTTCCTCACGGGCTTCAGTAACCTCTTCGTTAATGGATGTGAGTTCTTCGTTGGAAGTAGTAATTTCTTCGTTAGCTGCTGTAAGCTCTTCGTTTAATGCCGCTGTTTCCTGTTCCCGAAGCTCCAGCTCTGCACGCAGGTGTTCCTTTTCGCGGACATCGCGTATCACTTTCCGGTAAGAATATACCGTAACAGCTAATGAGACTAATGCCGCCAAGATAATAAAGCCTGGAACAATGTTGGTATAGCTGTTAAGTTTTTCGGCTCGCGCGTCAAGGAGTAGTTGTTCACCTGCCTCTGCTTTTGCGACAGCGTGTCGTAACGTATCCATTGCTGATTTGCCAGCATCCAGGTCTTGAAGTGATATAGCCTGCCCACGTTGTTTTTTACCAATGAGTTGCTGCAAAATGTCCATGCGCTGGCGTAGTATGATGCGTATTGACGCCATATTAGTTTGCTGCTGTGGATTATCAGCCGTTAGTGTTGTTAATTCCCCGGTAAGGTTAAGGGCCTCATTATATGCGCCATTATAAGGTTCCAGAAAATTGGCGCGACCAGTGAGCAGATAACCCCGCTGGCCCGTCTCGGCGTCTTTCATCACCGAGAGTACTTGTTCAAGCTTCTGCATAACCTGTCCGCTATGTGACACAGCCTGATTGCTCTTTAACAATCTTTGGAGAGTTAAAAAGGATACAAGGCCAATCGTAAGGACGATCAGCAGGGAGAAACCATAGCCTATCCGGAGATTACGGTCAAATCGGTTGGTCATAAGCAAAGGGAAATAAACATAAAGATAAGATTAATAACCAAATTTTATTCGGTATTGTTTAACCTAAACCTTTAATCTTCGTATTGGATACTCTTGAAATTGCTAAAGCACTTTTTCCCTCAGCTCTTTTGAGATTTGCTCTGTTACCTGGATAATATCATCAGCAATATGGGTATTGTTTACAATCACTTGCTCGCAAACATTTTTATAAGGGAGCAGGAACTCTTTATAAGCCGGAACTACGTGATTTTCCCATTTGTACATTACATCGTCGTTCGAATAGCCGCGTTCTTCCAAATCGCGTTTTAAACGACGCGCCAGCGCTACATCTTCATCTGCTTCGATAAATATTTTCAGATCAAGCAGATTGGCGATTTCTTTAAAATGGAAAATAAATAGACCCTCTACTATCATGATTGGGGCGGGTTTTATCTCTAATACTTTCGGAACAGCAGCTGGGTTATTAAAAGTGTATTCCTTTTTATATATCGTCTCCCGATTGATGAGTTTGGTAATATCCGAGTAGAAATGCTCACGATCAATAGTTTCAGGCACATCGAAATTATAAAGTTTATTTTCCTCTTTGGTCATGGTATGGCCAACCCGGAAATAATAATCATCCTGTGATACCAAACAGACTTCGTTGCTGGTAAAATGATCCAGGAAACGATTCAGAAAAAAGGTTTTACCTGAGCCGCTTCCTCCGGCTATACCCATGATAAATGGCTTCGAATTATTCGAGTCCTGGTTACCCATGCCTGTTTACAATTCAGAAATTAATTGTTTGGATCGGATGTGCCGTAGCTCAAATTCACCTGGAAACGTTTATCCAAAGCGCCCAATGCAGTTGCGACGTTCTTGGTCATCACAATTATCACATCTTTGGTTTGCTCGTTATCGGTAAAGCGACCCACCACTTTTGCAAATGTAGTACGATTAGTCATTACATTAGTGATTTTTATAACCGTACCAATAGGAGCGGTGCGGTGCAATACGAGCATCTTGTTTGGATCAAGGCCGTCGTCATCCATCCAGGTGGCCACGCCTTTTTCATCCTTTTCATAAATACCAAACTTGTTGGCATTGTTGATATGATGACTGCTGTCGGGCGAAGTTGAATCGCGTGTAGCAACTACAGGCTGTGCTTGCTGAGTTTCAACAGGCTGGTTTTGAGTAGTCGGTTGCGTTTGATCGGAAGAAGGCGTGGCTGTGTTTGATTTTACAAGCAGCACCTGACCGGGGCTTATGTTGTTTGATTTCAACCCATTCAGATTAACGATATCTTCAACGGTTGTATTAAAACGTTTGGATATTGCATACAACGTTTCACCCGCTGATACTTTATATTGGGTAGGAGCGGAATTATCCGTTGTAGTATTTGCCGGCTTGGTTTGTTGTTGTGGTACGGGCTGTTGTTGCTGAGGCTTAGTCTCTGCGGGCTGTTGAACCGGTTTATTTTGATGCACCGGATTGTTTTTTACCACTACTGGTGCTGCTTCCACAAATGGCTTGTCGGTTGGTACTTTGATGATATTGCCGATCGACATTTTTGCATCAGGGTTAAATTTTATGATGGCCTTAGGGCTTACATTGTAGCGGCGGCCGATTGAGTAAAAATTATCTTTTGGGTCGAGTTTATGCAGAATGACCTTTTTCCCGTTATGATTCTCTACGCCTACAGAGTCGGTTAATGGTCGTGCAAAAACAGATATGGAAAAGGTTGATAGGAGGAGGGTTAATAATAGTTTAAAGTTCATTTCGATTTTTAAAACGTATCTAAGTTTAAAACTTTTAATCTTGATTTGCCAGTAAGGTAGATTAATTGTCCCTTACGCAGTAGAAACGACTCAGGTTGCAGTTTTTGTATATTGTCATTCAACAAATCTTGATAAACGATCTTATTGTCTGCTGTCAATATATACAAAAGCTGCTGCAGTGTCCCATCTGCAAACGCGTGCAAAGATACAATTCTGAAACTATTATGGTCAAGGTAATGCATAGTATTACCGAAAGTATTTAACTGTAACGATAATGAAGATGCAACTTCAATAGACGTCATCTCCGGCAAAAGAATATGATTATCCACCTCCGTATCAATTGATGGCTGATATTGCCTTTCAACAGTGCCGGTTTTAATATCAGCTATGAATAATTGAGGTGGCTGAAGACGAGTGTCATAAATCACAGGGCCGCTTGTCGACAAATGATCAAATGCATGTGTGTAATTACTCCACGTTGTTTTTCCTGTTTTACCATCAATTGCTATTATCCCTTTATGTACTGGCACGCTTTCGGATTGATAATTATGCAGGAGCAATACACCATCATACGCTGTTTCGATACTGATCAACCACCTTTCTTCGGTTTGCAGGTCGTTAAAATAAATTTCGCCGTTTTCAAGACTTATTGCTGAAAAAGAAACTCTTTTGCCATCACCGTCTCTTATTTCTGCAAATAAAATATCGGTTACAGAATCGATCTCCAACCGCCATACGGTCGAATGAAACTGATAATTGATATGTGGCTGCAGCATTTTCAAAGTGTGTACAAATATGGGCATTTAAAGCCGATCGGTTTGTATAGCGAAAATCAGCCCTGGGTAACATTTAAATTTATAAATTTGGCGCTTATACAAATTCACATTACAATATAATATGAGCAAAGGGATCATTAGTAAAGAGGAAGACTATTCGCAATGGTATAACGACCTGGTAATTAAAGCCGATATGGCCGAGTATTCACCTGTGAGAGGCTGTATGATCATTAAGCCCTATGGATATTCCATTTGGGAAAAAATGCAGGCTGTACTGGACAAAATGTTTAAAGATACCGGTCATGTCAACGCCTATTTCCCTTTATTTATCCCAAAATCATTCTTTTCCAAAGAAGCCAGCCACGTGGAAGGCTTTGCAAAGGAATGCGCTGTGATAACTCACTACCGTCTGAAAAATGATGGAGAGGGCAATATTGTGGTTGATGAAGATGCAAAGCTGGAAGAAGAATTGATCGTTCGCCCGACTTCGGAAACGATCATCTGGAATACTTACAAAGGCTGGATACAGTCTTATCGCGATTTGCCTATTTTGGTAAACCAATGGGCTAACGTGGTTAGATGGGAGATGCGCACGCGCTTGTTCTTGCGTACAAGTGAATTCTTATGGCAGGAGGGGCATACTGCTCATGCTACGGCCGAAGAAGCGATTGCAGAGACCGAACAGATGCTGGATGTCTATGCCGAGTTTGCTGAAAACTGGTTGGCATTGCCTGTTGTAAGAGGCCGTAAAACACCTAATGAACGTTTTGCAGGCGCGTTGGATACTTATTGCATCGAAGCATTGATGCAGGATGGCAAGGCTTTACAGGCGGGTACATCACACTTCCTGGGACAAAATTTTGCCAAAGCGTTTGATGTGAAGTTCACCAGCAAAGAAAATAAACTGGATTATGTTTGGGCTACTTCATGGGGTGTTTCTACGCGGTTAATTGGTGCACTGATCATGTCACATTCAGATGATGCCGGTTTGGTATTGCCTCCAAAACTGGCACCAATACAAGTTGTGGTAGTGCCAATTTACAAGCACGACGAAGAGTTGGAAAATATAACAGCGTATGTAAAAGAGTTCAGCAAAGAGCTGAAAGCGAAAAATATCAGCGTTAAATTCGATAATCGCGATACACACCGCCCGGGTGCCAAGTTTGCGGAGTATGAATTGAAAGGAGTTCCTCTCCGTGTGGCTATTGGCAGCCGTGATATGCAGAATGGTACGGTTGAACTGGCCCGCCGCGATACCAAAACCAAGGAAACAGTGTCGCAGGAAGGATTGGCTGGCAAAATTGAACAGTTGCTGGAAGATATTCAGCAAAACATCTACCAGAAAGCGCTAAACTTCAGAGCGGCGAATACCCGTGAGGTAAATGATTACGAAGAGTTCAAACGCTTGCTGGATGAAGAACCCGGATTCTTATCAGCACACTGGGATGGCACTGCCGAAACTGAACAGCGCATAAAAGAAGAAACCAAAGCAACTATACGTTGTATCCCATTAAACAACAAGCAGGAAGTCGGTAAATGTATCCTGACAGGCAAGCCATCAACACAGAGGGTATTATTTGCACGGGCATATTAAATTTAAGTTGATTAGGTTGATTGAGTGAGTGGCTGATTAAGTTTAAACAACACTCATTAACTTAATCAACTTAATCTAACTAAGTCAACTTAATCAACTAACTCATGAAATTCGCAACTAAAGCCATACATGCAGGGCAGGAGCCCGACCCGACTACCGGGGCTATTATGACGCCGATTTATCAGACCTCCACCTACTGGCAAAAAGCGCCGGGAGATAACAAAGGTTATGAGTATTCGCGTGGCACAAACCCTACACGCAGGGCTTTGGAAGATTGCCTGGCAGCATTAGAGAATGCCAAATATGGCCTGGCTTTTTCAAGTGGTATGGGTGCTACTGATGCCGTGATGAAGTTGCTGAAACCAGGTGATGAAGTAATTACTGGTAACGATCTGTACGGCGGCTCGTACCGGATGTTCACTAAGATCTTTGCTAATTATGGTGTTAAATTTCATTTTCTCGATCTCTCTAAACCGGAGATAATCAATGATTATGTGAACGAAAATACAAAGCTGGTTTGGATAGAAACCCCTACCAATCCAACAATGCAAGTGATTGATATTGAGAAAGTAGCATCAATTGCTAAAACAAAAGGTTTAATACTTGTAGTGGACAATACATTCGCCTCCCCATACCTGCAAAACCCAATCGATATGGGCGCCACTATCGTGATGCATTCGGTAACTAAATACATCGGCGGACATAGCGATGTGGTAATGGGGGCTTTGATGCTGAACGACGAAGACCTGTACAAAAGGCTTTGGTTCATCTACAATGCATGTGGAGCCACGCCCGGACCGATGGATAGTTTCCTGGTACTGCGTGGTATCAAAACCCTGCATTTGCGTATGAAAGCTCATTGCGAGAACGGTCGCAAAGTGGCTGAGTTTTTGAAGAACCATCCACGGGTGGATAAGATATACTGGCCGGGTTTTACCGATCATCCTAATCATGATATTGCTAAAAAACAAATGCGCGATTTTGGCGGAATGATATCGATCACCCTTAAAGGCGCTGACCTGAAGGAAACATTCAGAATCGCCTCGTCATTTAAAGTATTTTCATTAGCCGAATCATTAGGTGGGGTAGAATCGCTGATCAATCACCCGGTAACGATGACGCATGCCTCTATTCCGAAGGAAGAACGGGAGAAAGCCGGAGTAGTAGATAATTTGTTGCGACTCAGTGTGGGAGTGGAGGATATTGACGACCTCATCGACGATTTGAAACAAGCTCTTTCTTAAGTAGCAGTAGCAGCGGCAGAAGCAGTAATGATTGAAAATCTCAAAGCGTTCCTCGATTCTAAAGTAGCTCAATATAACCGGCCGGATTTTATAAAAAACGACCCAGTTTCTATTCCGCATTTGTTTACCAGCAAACAAGATATCGAGATCATGGGCTTTTGGGCCGCCACTTTAGCCTGGGGACAGCGTATTACCATCATTAATAAATGTAAGGAACTCATCAACTTGATGGACGGCGCGCCTTATGATTTCATCATCAATCACGAAGAACCCGATCTGAAAAAGCTGCTTCACTTTAAGCACCGTACTTTTAATGATATAGACACGCTTTATTTCATCTCATTTTTCAGGCATCATTATTCGAGCTATGAGTCACTTGAAGATGCATTCATTCCCCCAAGCGGAGCAAATGCTGTAGAAGATTGCTTGAATTATTTTAGAGAATATTTTTTCTCATTACCCGATTATCCGCATCGTACTAAAAAGCATGTCTCATCACCATCACAAAAATCAACTTGCAAGCGATTAAACATGTTTTTACGCTGGATGGTTCGCAGGGATAATTGCGGAGTTGATTTTGGCATCTGGAATAAAATCAAACCTTCTGACCTGATCATGCCATGTGATCTGCATGTGGACAGAGTTGCGCGGAAACTGAAACTAATCGACCGCAAACAAACCGACTGGCAAACGGCTATTGAACTAACCGGGCGCCTGCGTGAATTTGACCCGAACGATCCGGTTAAGTATGATTTTGCACTCTTCGGTCTGGGTATTGAAGAGAAATTTTAGGCTGATTCGTATGACAATCGCAATTTACGTTGTGGTTCTTCTATTCGTCGTATGCTATGGATTTTGCGCGTTTTTCAAGAGCCTTGTGGTATGCATAATCAATATAGTTTAATTCATTACTATTCGTTTGGCGACCCTTAAGTTCTTCATATAAAGAAATAATATCGGCTTTATTTTTAACTCCTTTGATTGTTAGCTCATAGGTCCATTTAATAAGAGCGGCATCTTCTTTGGAAACATAAAAATCGTGTTCAATCCTTTCACCGTCAAGTTCATGACCTTTTATCGGAGTCCAAAAATCTAATCTCCCGTTTTTCTTTGACTCTTTAATAAATTGAGCCCTAACTTGAGCTGTTAGCGTGACGGACGTATCTTTTATTTTTTTATTTTGTGCAATCGCACTGATTGAAAATAGTAATATCGTGTTTAGGATAAGAAATCGCATAGAATAAGGTTTAAATAAAAAGCAATTATAAAAAATTTTAATTAAATATTTTGTTGCTTGTTGATTAACGAATTTGTATGGAAGATTATTATAACCAGGACGATAGCGCCCTGCAGCGTTTTTTAAACGGAAAATCGGAGCAGACCTTAACACTTTTTCATCATTTTGTAAATGAGTTCCAAAAAGTCGGACCGGTAACTTTGCATCCGGCAAAGACCATGATCGGCGTAGCCAACTCACATAAAAGAATAGCATATATTACTCAATTAGGGAAAAACTTCATTCATGTTGTTTTTCCGTTAAGAGAACGTTACGAAGACAACTTTTGTTTTCAGAAAATTGCGCAAGTGCCTGGAGATATGCAGTTTAATCATCATTTCAGGATGCTGCACAAAGAAGATGTGAATGAGGAGGTGATAGATTTTATGCGATTAGTGCACAATAGTTAACTAAATCAGCTAATAGTTAATAAATCTGTGGAATCTACCATAAAATCTGTGTAATCTTCTATTGTTCTTCCCGGAAGTAAACTTTATAGTAATTCATCGATTTACTATCGTCAAAGCCCTTTTCTATCAGTTCTCTGTCGCCATGGATATAGATATGGAAGTTTTTATCCAGTTTTAAGACGCTTTTATATACTCTCTGCTGTTTTTTCACTGCGTTGCCCGATATCTCAAAAACATCGGCAATAGGCATTTCGTATTCCTGTTCGTATTGGTTTTTGTAATTTTTGAATGATTCAATAGCCTGCGGGTTACCCAGAACTTCACCTGTAAATTCATCCATATCAAAGGTGTCTTTTTCCTTAAAATATTTCATGGACTTATTCAGCAGATCGATCTTATCAGCTTTGCTCATCTCAAACTCATCATCCAGTTTTTGGGTGATGAAATTTTTATAAATGCCTAAGGTGTTAGTGGTTTGATTAAAACTATCGTTCCGGATTTTTAATTGCAGGAAGCTATCCTTCCAGTAAGCGGCTGTATCCTGGCCCCGGTTGGTATGGTCGACGACAACTACTTTGAAGCCGTTTTCTTTTTCGATGTTGAAGATCAGCGCGCCCTTATCCAGTTTGTTGATATTAATGGCATTTTCTTCATAATCTATCCCGAAGCCACCTTTTTCAGGATAAACCTTCAGGTATGTTTCTTTATTTTCCGATTTAAAAATACCAATGGCTTCCAGTAAATTTCCTTCAATCTGAACATTTTTAAAATGCGCTATATATAACTCACCGGGTTTGATGTTAGGATGATTAGAGGCATTATATAAATGCTTTGCAATTTGCCCGGTTAGTTCATGAAATTGAATGTTGTCTTCAAAAATGCCGGTAACATAATGGTGAACTTCGTTCAGGTCCAGATTACCGCCGCTATGCATCAGGTGGTAAACTTCATTCGCTTTTTCAAACGGTCGTAGAAAATACTGCATCAGCAATTGTGGAATCACCTCATCTTTAAAAGAGAGCGGATGCTCCGAAAGCGCATACATTTCATTTTGTGCTTGATTACCAATATGATGAACGGATACCGTTTCAAGTGAAGCTTCAAAAAAAGTTACCATAATGCTGCGAAAGTAAAATAAATATTGCTCAGAGCGGAGCTTTTTCTGTCAGGTTACCGATGCGCGGGTCGCTGTGTGCGATTAATTCACATACTTTAATTCCTGCTTCTTCAAATCCATCCACTCCATCCTGGATCAATAGCCAATTACCGCGTTGCTCTGTCCCCGCCCAAAAGAAGGGGCCCAGATCAGGTACATCTTTCTCCAGACTCTCGTGGTGTTTCTTGTTGGTCGCAACCCAAATCCCGTTAAATTCAGGCTCATTAAGCCTTCGGCGCAGTATCATCATGATCTTTTTTCGCCAGTAGATATAGTGCATGCCGAACATTTTCCTCACGATTATGTCGCCCGGCAAATAATCGAACACAAACTCATATGGCATCGGATTTACCACATCCCAAAATTACAGTTTAATATTTTACACTTCCCGAATAAAAATCAGGCGGTAAATAGCGATTTTTGCACACTTAATGTGGCATGGCCAAAAATGACCAATGACTAATGACAAATATTAAAGAAGAAACCATAGTTGCTCTTGCAACCCCAAATGGAGTAGGTGCCATTGGCGTAATACGCTTGTCGGGCCCGGACGCTATTATGATTGCAAATAGCGTGTTTAAGGGTAAAGACCTGACCAAACAGGAATCGCATACCATCCATTTCGGGCAGATTGCAGATGGCGACCTGTTGCTGGACGAAGTATTGGTTTCATTATTTATTGCACCACGGTCGTATACACGTGAAAATGTGGTGGAGATATCGTGTCATGGGTCCAATTATGTTATTGAGTCGATTGTCAAACTCCTGATCAGAAAAGGCGCACGTTCTGCCAAACCCGGTGAGTTTACATTAAGGGCTTTTCTAAACGGTCAGCTCGACCTTTCGCAAGCCGAAGCTGTAGCCGATTTGATTGCTGCCAACTCGAAAGCATCACAACAGGTGGCTATACAGCAGTTACGTGGTGGCTTTAGTAATCAGTTACAGGCACTCCGTGAACAACTGGTCAATTTTGCTTCGCTGGTGGAATTAGAGCTGGATTTTTCTGAAGAGGATGTGGAGTTTGCTAACCGCGAGCAGCTTAAGCAGTTGATATATAATATCAACAGAATTGTTGGTCAATTGATTCAATCCTTTGAGTTGGGCAATGTGATCAAAAATGGCGTCAATACAGTAATTGCAGGCCGGCCAAATGCCGGGAAGTCTACTTTGTTGAATGCACTATTGAATGAAGAAAGAGCCATCGTAAGCCATATTCCGGGTACAACGCGCGATACGATAGAGGAGGTTCTGAATATTAATGGCATCAACTTTAGACTGATCGATACCGCCGGGATACGTGAAGCCACAGATACTATTGAGCAGATAGGGGTACAGCGAACCATGGAGAAGATCAGTCAATCGGCATTACTGATCTATATGTTTGATGCGGCAGAAATTACGATTGAAGAATTAAATAATGACCTGGAAAATTTGCAAAAACCAGGCGTGACTATGCTGGTTGTAGCCAATAAGGCTGATCTGCTGAATAAGGAACAATTGCTGTCGTTACCTCATACCCAAAGCGCTATTATCATCTCAGCAAAACAGAAGCGACATATTGATGAACTGAAACACAAGATATACTCCTCAGCTGTCAAACACCAATTAAGCGCAGACGAAACCCTGGTGACAAATGTCCGCCATCTGGAAGCTTTGCAAAAAACAGAATCAGCATTGGCCCGCCTTTTGGGCGGCATCGACGCACATGTGACATCTGATTTCCTGGCGATGGATATTAAACAAGCACTCCACTATCTCGGCGAAATAACGGGAACAGTCACTACAGATGATTTGCTGGATAATATTTTTTCGAAGTTTTGTATCGGAAAGTAATTAATATTCAATTATTTGTATTTTTGTTGGTTGTTCCTGTTTAAACAAGGATATTGTAAATTGTCACTTCTTTCGTTAGCATCACCTTTCATAACCCAGAGTTATTGTCCATATTCCGTATCAGTGGGTGGTTAAATAGACATTATAATGGGTTGATTTAGACCTGTAAGCCAGCTATCTTCGTAAGAAATATAAGGATATGAAACATGCAACAATCATTTATCCCGCGCAGCGCAGCGGCTACAGCACACTTTCATGTATAACTGCAGCCTTCGAGACCTTTATTGCCGCTAATGCTTATCGCAGGAGAAGTGGTAAAACCGATCTCTTTACTGTTGAACTGGCTGGGACTATCGCTGCCGAGGAAATGTACGGTGGTATGTTTACCATTAAGCCGCAGCGGAATATTTCTGACATAACGAAAACTGACCTGGTTATTATTCCATCCGCCAATCCTGATTTCCAGCATGCAATGCCCGGGGATGATGTGTTGATTGATTGGATCACTAAACAATATAAAATGGGTGCGGGTATAGTAAGCATTTGCTCCGGGGCCTTCCTGCTGGCCTCCTCCGGTTTGCTTGACGGAAAAAGCTGCTCTACCCATTGGGCGCACGCGGAACTTTTCAGACAGCGGTTCCCTAAAGTGCATTTGATGACCGATAAACTGATCACCGACGAGAATGGTATATACACCAACGGCGGTGCCTTTTCGTTCCTGAACCTGATGATTTACCTGGTAGAGAAATATTACGACCGTGAGACTGCCATTTACTGCTCCAAAACCTTGCAGATAGAAATGGACCGGAACAGCCAGTCGGCCTTTACTATTTTTACAGGGCAGAAACTTCACGGCGATAAAATGGTAGAGGATGCACAAAAGTATATTGAAAGTTCGTTGGGCGAGCGGCTGTCAGTTGAAGAGTTATCATCCAGGTTTGCTATCGGCAGACGCAATTTCGACAGAAGATTTATTAAAGCGACAGGAAATACACCTTTGGAATATGCACAGAGGGTGAAGATCGAATCGGCAAAAAAGGAGCTCGAGGTGAGCCGCAAAACGATTAACGAGGTGATGTACGAAGTAGGCTATTCAGACCTGAAAGCCTTTCGTGAGCTGTTCCGCAAGATCACCGGCATGTCTCCGCTGGAATATAGGAGTAAGTATAATAAGGAGGCGGCGAGGTAAAAAATCTTCTTCCACGCCAGTTCAAGTGCCGACAGCCGCGCCCGTGACACTTAAATTGGCGTGATGTCCATTGGGATAGAGTTAATTTTTTTAACTATTGCGGGTCATCGTTACACCCGTTACATGTAACACTTTGACTCGTCCAGGATGTTAGCCTCGAAGCTATAGCGACACTTACTACATTATTTATAGTGTTTTAATTATTTGTTAACCAAAAAATTCACGATCCGGCATGCATTACCTTTACTGGATGAATTCTTTTGCTCATTTATTCTGATCGTTAACAAGTGCTTACCAGGCTTTAGATCGCTGCCAAGTAAAAGATACCAGGGTAAATGAAGCATGCTGCTCCACTGCGTGTAGAGATCGATACTTTTTACCGGCCCATTGTCAATGGTATAGTTAATAATCCCCGCATCTGCTCCCGAAACTATAGCTATGCCTACAGCAGTGCCATTAAAAGTAAGTGATAATTCTGCTCCCGGCTTATCTGAACTCAAAACCGGGACATTCACAAAGCCATCGCGGGTAGCAAGACCATCCGCAGGTTTCCAGTTTTCGGTAAATACCCAGCCGGTAGTATACTGTGCATTCTTTATATTGTAATAGCTCCCGCTTTCAAAATTTGCTTTATTCAGAGGTTTTTGTAAGGATAATTTATGATTGATTGCCGCGTCGTTTTGACTTTCAAAACAATCGTCCAGTAAGTCTTTAATAGTCTCAAAATATAGTTCCTGACCAAAAATGGCCGGATGCAGGTCTTTAAAATCATCATTCCATGAAAACTCTTTGTTTTTAATTTTATCCCTCACTTCTTTAGCAAGATCAATAAATGGAAGATTATAATGTTGTGCTACCAGTTGATGATTTTTTATTTCAACCGGAATAATTCCATTGTTATAATCATTTGTTTTTCCGGGGTCTGCAAAAGCCATCATCACGATATCCATGTCCGGATTACTTTTTTTAGCATGCCTTATAATCCCTTCCAATGCACGAACCTGTGTAATGCTGTCGGTTCCGTTCACCCTGTCATTCACAGCTGCTTCAACAAAAAGCAAGTCGGTTTTGCCTGAATCAAGCACATCCCTCTGCAATCTGAAAGCATGAGGCAAACTCCCTAATGAAGGGATGCCGGCTGCGACAAAATGGAAATCTGTATTTGGGAAACGCTCTTGCAGGTATCTGCAAACCTTTTGGCGCCAGCCAGGATTGTAGGTGATTGAGCCGCCAAGAAATGTCACCTGGACTTTTCCGCCTTTTGCAGCAGCGTTATAAAAAGAACTAAGCTTATTCCCAACTTTATAATAGTCACTATATGGCAAGGGCCTGTTCACCGGGAAGGAGTTGCCGTATATAAACGCAGCAAAATATCCCGGGCAATTTATTGGAACGTGATGCCCTTGTAATTCCTGTGGCCCCGTTGTTACCGGGTAAACACTCATAGGCCCCCCGGCAGCAATGTAATGTTGTGCAAAAAGGTAAGTATTTTCTGCTGGTGGAACCAGTTTATCATCTAAACCAATAACATGCAAAACGGGCACCTTGAACGATGCCAGTCCCTCCAGGTTATCAATAGGATTATCATTATAAGCAATGGCCTTCGCTTCTGTAAAATGATAGATTTTTTTAAGTTGATTCCATAAAGTCGTATCACCAGCTCCTATTCCTTTACCTCCGGGCCAACTTTTTATATCACATACAGGTGTTTCAGCATAAATACAGCTAACCTTATCAGGATTTCTTTTGGCCCAGCCATAAGCATATAAGGCACCACGGCTAACGGCCTCGAGAGCTGCTTTTGGGGCAAAAGACATTTTATTGGTCAGGTAATGATAAAACTTATCCCAAACCTGTAAAGATGATGGGCTGCCATACTGATCATCGACATTTATATAAGCTACATAAAGCCCCTTCGAAAGTAAAATACTATCCATATCGGTATGCCAATCCGGGAATGACGACCGCCAGACCCAAGCATTGCCGGGTAACGGCTGCCTGGGTTTTACGTAATACGCCTGATGGTCTTCAACTGTAAATCCAGTCTTTTCAAAACCCTTCCAGGTTTGGCTGTTCTCCTTATCCTGACCACTTACCGCCAGGAAGAAAAACACTAATACAATGCTTAATACAAGTTTAAAATATGGTTTTGAATGAACTGAAAAATGTACCTGCATTTGGTTTTATTGTTTAACTGGTTGGATAAATATATGTACTAGTTGCAATTACAAAAAATAGTTGAGCCTACTAAATAAATTGCGCATATGCGAATTCTATTTTGAATGATAAATCGTTTAAATCTGAATTTTAAGTTTCTAGTTAACCATCAAAATAACATTATGCGATCTTAGCTTTCAATAAGCTGTATGTTAAATCAAAAACTTTAATTTATTCTAAAAAATGGCCTTATTGGCAATAGTTAGCATGTCAATTTAAAGCCAGTGGCAACCAGCTGAACATTTGATCTATATTTTTAATCAATTTTGCTATGCTCTTTTGTTAAGTAATTATAGTTTCACCCTTCTGAATTATGGTACAATACTGATGTGTTTAAACATACGGTCTTGAATCGTAATCGACCAATTATAACAATTTGAACCTGCAGGTTAATTTATTTTCTTGACTTATTTAAACCGTTTTCTAACTGTCTCAAATTTTTTGAGGTAGTAGCGTACCTGATGTCAGAATTATTAGCCCAATAATACGATGAGGCGATTTTTAATAATTGGCACTATTCGACTGTTTTCGTTGAATCTCTTTGGACAAGTTTTACTCCAGGCGAATATGAGGTTTATTACGATAATGGTTTGGATGTTAAAGATTTGAAAATGATTAAAACCACAACTCGATGAAAGCAAAGACAGCAATAAATATTGTGTTTTTGATTATAGTAGTTTTTTTAGCTTCCGGTACTTGTGTCCTTGGGCAACCTCAAAAAGTAAAAGTTGAAGGTGGATGGATACGAGGAACTACTGAAAATGGTTTAACCATTTTCAGAGGGATCCCTTTTGCAGCCCCTCCGGTTGGGGACTTGCGTTGGCGTGCACCACAACCAGTGGTAAAATGGGATAGCGTGAGACTGGCCACAAGATTTGCCCACTCGCCAATGCAGGGAGGTAACCCGGCTGCCGGAAAGAGCGAAGACTGCCTGTACCTGAATGTATGGACACCAGCAAAATCAACTAATGAACACCTGCCCGTGCTTGTCTGGATTTATGGAGGCGGGTTCAGCGCCGGATCAACGGCCGAGCCATGGTATGATGGTGAACAGCTTGCAAAAAAAGGTGTGGTATTCGTAAGTATCGCTTACAGAGTTGGGCCACTGGGATTTTTGGCACACCCGGAACTAAGCGCCGAAAACTCCGGTCATGTTTCAGGAAATTATGGTTTGCTCGACCAGATTGCCGGGCTCAAATGGATACAAAGTAACATTGCCGCATTTGGGGGCGACCCTGATAAAGTAACAATCTTTGGCGAGTCGGCCGGTGGGATTTCCGTGAGTATGTTGTGTGCTTCGCCGTTGGCAAAGGGACTTTTCCGGGGTGCGATTTCACAAAGCGGCGGATCGTTCGGGCCAACACGGCCGGAACTGTACCCGGGAGAAAATATGAAAACCCTTAAACAAGCTGAGAATGAGGGGCAAGAATATGTGCGAAAAGCTGGTGCGTCTTCCATTGCCGAACTTAGAAAAATGGATGCTGAAAAGCTGCCGATGGGATGGGGTATTGGCAGCGCCTGGCCAATAATTGACGGGTATGTACTTCCGGATGATCAATATAAATTGTACCAGGCAGCGAAGTATAATGATGTCCCTGTTCTCATCGGCTACAACTCTGACGAAGGACTGAGTTTTTTGCCAGGAAGAACGCCAAATGAATTTACCGAAGCCGTTAAACTCCGGTATGGGAAGTTTGCTGAAAGTCTGCTCAATGCATACCCGCTGGAAGAAAACACTATACCTAAAAGTGCGCGCGATTTAACCCGTGATGCTGCTTTCGGATGGCATAACTGGACCTGGGCGCGGCTTCAGTCCGAAACAGGTAAATCTAAAGTGTATTATTACTATTTTGATCAGCACCCCGATTATCCTAAAAGTTCACCCGATTTCGGGCACGGCTCACCACATGCGCAAGATGTCTCCTATGTTTTCCAGCATATTGATCCAAAGAACGCTCAGACTACTAAATCTGATCTGGAGATTTCGGCGGCTATGGGAACATACTGGATCAACTTTACTAAATACGGCGATCCTAATGGAGAAGGTGTTCCCCCGTGGCCAGCTTTCAACAATAACACTCCGGTGGTGATGTACTTTGCTCAGACACCTCATATAGGGCCAGTGCCTGGCGAAAAGTCACTAAGGGTTCTGGATAACTATTTTAAATGGAGGTTCACGCCTGAAGGTAAGGCGTGGGTCAATTCGAAGTAAACGGGATAACGTTGATTTTTTTGTAATACTAAAAACTAAAACATATAATAAATTAATATTCATGAAGTATATAATACCCTGTGCAATTGTGCTTTTTCTGTCTGTAAACGTTTTTGCACAAAATAAAAAAGAAACCGCGCTCCAGATTAAAATCAACAGCATTGTTAAAAAAATGACCCTTGAAGAGAAAGTTAACATGCTTCATGGAAATGCTTTATTTTCCTCAGGAGGTGTGCCGCGTTTAGGTATCCCAGAGCTAACATGTGATGATGGACCGTTGGGTGTGCGCGAAGAAATAAAGCGCTTCGACTGGGCTTCGGCGAACTGGACCACCGATTCGGCAACTTTTTTGCCAAACGGTTCGGCAATTGCCGCAACCTGGAACCCTGCACTGGCAAATAAATACGGAGTGGTTATAGGCGAGGAGGCTAATGCCCGGAAAAAGATTGTGATGCTTGCACCTGCGTTCAATATTTGTAGAATGCCGCTTTGTGGTCGTACTTATGAATATTATTCTGAGGACCCTTATTTGAATAGTCAATTGGCCATTCAATCGGTAAGGGGGATTCAAAGTCAGCATGTGGCAGCCTGTATAAAACATTTTGCCGCTAATAACCAGGAGCTTCACCGCGACAGCGTAAATACCTTAGTTGATGAAAGAGCGCTGCGCGAAATCTATTTGCCCGCATTTAAGGCCGCGGTACAACAGGGGAATGCTTACACAGTAATGTCAGCTTATAATAAAGTGAATGGTTACTGGTGCTCAGAAAATGATTTTTTGCTCAATAAAGTATTGAAGAATGAGTGGGGCTTTAAAGGGGCTGTTATGTCGGATTGGGCAGGAACGCACCATACCGTTGCTGCAGCAAACAGCGGCCTGGATATTGAAATGGGATCAAGCGGGCCATATGAACAGTGGTATTTTGCGAAACCCCTACTTGAAGCGGTAAGATCGGGCCAGGTTTCAGAAAAGACAATTGATGAAAAGGTAAGAAGGATTTTATGGCTGATGTATCAAACATCCATGAGTGCAAATCACCCTAAAGGTTCTATTGCTACACCGGCACATGCCAAAGCCGCATATGATATTGCCTCAGAATCTATAATCCTATTAAAAAATGACGCTCATTTGTTGCCTTTGAAAGAGGGCAACATTAAAAGCATTGCAGTCATCGGTGATAATGCCACCCGTACATTTGCTTTGGGAGGATACGGTGCCGGTGTAAAGGCGAAACACGAGATAACAGCATTAGAAGGTATCAAATCAAGATTTGGCAAAACGGCCAGCATCAGTTTTGCTCAGGGTTATCGGGCTAATTATTTGGCCAGTAATACTGATGCGCAGAATCGTGGCTATGACCAGCCCGACCAAAAACTGATCGACGAGGCCGTGGCACTTGCAAAAACAACAGAGGTTGCTATTTTGTGCATCGGCTCAAACCGCGAGTATGAAAGCGAAGGCCATGACCGTAAAAATCTGGATCTGCCTTTTGGAGAGCAGGCATTAGTTAACGCCGTTAGCGCAGTTAATCCTAATACAGTTATCGTAATTATGGCAGGCGCTCCTTACGATCTGAAGGAAATCAAAAAGTCAAATCATACTATTGTTTGGTCGTGGTTTAATGGATCTGAGGCCGGGGACGCCCTTGCTGATGTTTTAAAAGGCGCAGTGAACCCTTCAGGTCGCCTGCCATTTACTTTTCCTGTTTCGTTAAAAGATTCACCTGCTTCTACCTTAGAAACCTATCCCGGTAAAGACCTGACGGCTGATTACAAAGAGGGCATAATGGTTGGATATCGATGGTATGATACCAAAAATATCGATCCGCTGTATTGTTTTGGTTATGGGCTGTCTTATACAAATTTTACTTATACAGGTTTGGCTACTAACAAAAAGGCATATAAACCGGGTGACAAAATATTGGTGTCATTAAAGGTTAAGAACTCAGGCACGCTTGCTGGCAAAGAAGTTATCCAACTTTATATCAGCAAAACAAATTCCGTGGTTTTACGGCCGGAAAAAGAACTAAAAGCATTTAAAAAGATTATGATAGCGCCGGCTGAAACGGCGGCTGTATCGATGAATATTGATGTAAAAGATCTGGCCTATTTTGATAGTAAATCACACAAATGGATAGTTGAGCCCGGCCAATATAAAGTATTGGCTGCTTCGTCATCAAAAACAATCAGGCAAGTGGCTTCCTTTCAGATAAGCAGATAGACAGACAGAAGTTTATTAAATATTTAATAATGTGCATGGTAGGAAAATTTAGGATGATCGACAGGAGGAATTTGACTGTTACGCTGACTTTGTTTTTGTTGGTACTCACTCTTTATATTAATGCTGAGGTGCCTGTACGAAATGCAAATACAGACCAACTAGACGCTATTGTTGCAGACCAGAATCCGCCAGGTGCAAACGCTTGCAGTTATTCTGCTTTTTATGACTGGAGAATCTGGGACCGACCGTTACATCTTCAAACCATCACTTATAGCTGGAATGGGAATAATTTAATTGATTCGATTTCCAGCAAACAACCAAGACTGACACACTTAACTAATTATGAAAAAAATATTTTTATCAATCATTTTAGGTAGTTTACTTTTTACTCACCTTTTCGCTCAAAGTAATCATCCAAAAAAAACGACTGAACCAGGGAGGATAATCAATGTTGATTTTAACAAGGAAAAAGGACTTTTGAATACCTCATTTAAAGAGTGCGTTGGCGCAGGTCGTGCCAATGAAGGGTTACGGGCCGACTGGCAGCAGCAGTTAGCAATTGCAAGAAAAGAATGCGGTTTTAAATATATCCGGATGCACGGATTGCTTACCGATGATATGGCGGTTTACAGCGAAGACAGTAAGGGTAATCCGCAATATAATTACCAATATGTTGATGCTTTATACGACTACATTATAAGTATCGGAATGAAGCCTTTTGTAGAATTAGGCTTTATGCCGGGTGCGCTCGCCAGCGGGAATAAAACAATTTTTTGGTGGCGGGGCAATGTTACGCCGCCTAAAGACTATGAAAAATGGGAAGGGTTGATTCGTAACCTGACACAACATTTTACAGAGCGATATGGAGCCAATGAAGTAAAAACCTGGTATTTTGAAGTTTGGAATGAGCCGAATTTGAAAGATGGTTTCTGGACCGGTTCCCAGTCGGACTATTTCAAACTGTACCAATATAGTGCAAAGGCAGTTAAAAGCGTAAATCAGGCATATAAAGTGGGTGGTCCAGCGACAGCCGGTGCAGCATGGGTGCCCGAAATGATTGCCTTTTGTAAGGAAAATGCCGTGCCTATCGATTTTATCAGTACACATTCCTACGGAGTAAAACAAGGATTTCTGGATGAACACGGCTCGTCGGGAACTGTCCTTGATAAAAACGAATGGAGCGTTAGTGGCGACGTTTTAAATTCACGCAAGCAGATCCAAACTTCGGCAATTCCCGGACTAGAACTGCATTATACAGAATGGAGCTCGTCTTATACACCTGCCGATCCCCTTCATGATAGCTATCACGAAGCAGCGTATATACTTAAAAAACTAAAACAGGTTGGAACTGCGGCCAATTCGATGTCATACTGGACGTTTACGGATATTTTTGAAGAGTCCGGGCCACGTTTTACGCCTTTCCATGGCGGATTTGGTTTAATGAACATTGAAGGGATAAAAAAGCCAGCTTTTTTTGCCTATTCCTTTTTAAACAAACTGGGTGAAACTGAATTAGTCAATCGCGACAGTTCGTCGTGGGCCTGCAAAAATAATAGAGGAGACGTTCAGGTCTTATTATGGGATTATACCTACACCTTGCCCGATTCCATAAATAATCAGTCTTATTATATCCGCGACCTGCCTGCTAAATCAAAGGGCCAGGTTAAACTGGCAATATCGGGAATACCCAAAGGCAGATACCGAATGGAAGTTTATAAGATTGGTTACAAAGTAAATGATGCCTATATGACCTATGTTGCCTTTAATAAGCCAAATCAATTGACCAAACCTCAGGTCGACTTGCTCAAAAAACAAAATGATGGTCTTCCCATTTTGAAGGAGGATATAACAATCAGTAGCTCCGGCGCCTTTTCAAAGGTTCTTCCTATAAGAGAGAATGATGTTTTCTTAATTAAGCTTGTCAAATTTTAACGTGGGTTACGATAACCTCTGAAATGAATTATCATCACAAAAAGTTAGCACCCGGAGATCAACATATTGATCCTGATGTGACTTTAAGCGGCTTGTTATAAAAGTTTATAAAGTTGAATTATTAAAGTAGCGCTGAAAATTACAGACCACTATGAAACTCCATAATATTTACAATATTAAATATCACCTGAAAACGATAGTTACGGCCTTCCTGCTTTTTGGGGGTAACATTTTATGTCAGGCTCAAAATCCTGATAACGCTTTACGAAAACAGTTATTTGATTATAACTGGAAATTTTACCTTGGAGATCCAGCAGCAGCAAAATCAAAGAAGTTTAACCACGTCAGCTGGCGGAGCCTGGATTTGCCGCATGACTGGAGTATTGAAGGCGATATAAATTCTAAAAATCCAACTGGTGGTGAAGGAGGGTACTTCCCTGCGGGTATCGGTTGGTACAGGAAGACATTCAGGGCTCCGGATGAATGGAAAGACAAAAAAGTTTCCATTTATTTTGAAGGGGTTTATATGAATTCTGAAGTTTTTATCAATGGAAAATCGCTTGGAATTCATCCCTATGGTTATACGTCGTTTAGTTATGATCTTTCCTCTTATTTAGATTTTAATAATGAGAATGTAATAGCAGTAAGGGTAGACAATTCGCAACAAGTGAACAGCCGCTGGTATAGTGGTTCCGGAATCTATCGCCATGTTTGGATGATGGCTACCGATGCTGTGCACGTGGATGACTGGGGTGTTGCAATCACAACCCCTGATGTTACTTCGAAAAAAGCAACCGTTCAAATCAAAACATCGATAAAAAATGAAACCGGTTCACCTCAAAGGATTGTTCTTAGTACCCGGTTACGAGATGCGAATGCTAAAGATGCAGGGAATAGTCAAATAAACGTCGAAGTGGCTGCCAATAGCCAGAAGGAAATCGAACAAACCATAGCGATAGCAGATCCGCTGCTATGGACGCCGGAAACGCCCAGATTATACCAGGCTCAAATACAACTATCCCAAAATAAAAAAGTCATTGACGAGACTAAAACCGATTTTGGGGTGCGTTTCATAAAATTTACTGCTGAAAATGGGTTCGAGCTTAATGGGAAACAAATAAAGATCAGCGGTGGGTGTATGCACCACGATAATGGATGCCTGGGCGCTGCTGCTTTTGACCGTGCGGAGGAACGTAAGGTCGAGTTACTTAAAAAGGCGGGATTTAACGCTGTGAGAACTTCCCACAACCCCCCATCGGAGGCTTTTTTAAATGCCTGCGACAGATTAGGGTTATTAGTTATGGATGAAGCGTTTGATTGCTGGAGACAAGGGAAAAAGAAATATGATTATGCACAGTATTTCGACCATTGGTGGAAACGCGATTTAGATGCAATGGTACTGCGCGATCGTAACCATCCTTCAATTATTATGTGGAGTATTGGCAATGAAATAGTAGAGCGGGGGAGCCCACAAGCCGTTGAAACTGCCAAAATGCTTGCGAGTGCGGTCAAGCATATAGATACATCGCGTCCCGTTACATCTGCTATTGTGGAAGCCGGCAAAGATTGGGCTGCCCTTGATCCCCTGATGGCCGCGCATGACATTGGCGGTTATAATTATCATTTGTGGAATGCCCCTTCGGATCATCAAAGGGTTCCTTCGCGGATAATTGTTCAAACGGAGTCCTATCCGAAGGATGCTTTTATCAATTGGAAATTGGTACAGAACCACAATTATATCATTGGAGATTTTGTTTGGACAGCTGTAGATTATCTGGGAGAATCGGGCATAGGCCGTTGGTACTACTCAGGTGAGACGCCGGGAGAGCACTGGGAACATGATTTATTCCCATGGCATGGGGCCTACTGCGGTGATATTGATTTAATAGGATGGAGAAAACCAATTTCCCATTATCGCAACCTGCTGTATAATGACTCCGAAAAGCTTTATATGGCCGTTCGTGAACCTAAACCGGATTCTTCGGAAATTAAGACAACATGGTGGGCGGTGTGGCCAACATGGGAAAGTTGGACATGGCCGGCAAGCATAGGTAAGAATATGCAGATAGAAATCTATTCAAAATATCCGAGCGTCAGGCTTTATCTCAACGACAAGCTCATTGGTGAAAAGTCAACAACTCTTGAACAAGAGTATAAGGCTGAATTTTCAATGCCGTATTCACCCGGCTTGCTTAAAGCTGTAGGGGTGGATAATCATAAGGAAATGGAATCCACTATTTTGAAAACCTCCGGCGATGCGGCAAAAATCCAACTAAGCGCTGATCGACAAGAAATAGCAGCGGATGGGCAAGATTTGTCTTATGTAACTATTGAGATAACAGACAACGATGGTATATTTCAACCGAATGCCGCAAACCGCCTGCATTTTAACATTGACGGACCGGGAACAATTGCAGGAGTAGCAAATGCGGATATGAAAGACACTGACCCATATACAGGAAATACGCATAAAGCATGGCACGGACAGGCCTTGGTTGTAATTAAAAGCACTCACCGCGCGGGCGATATCAAATTGACAGTTAGTTCGGATGGGTTATCGGCGGGAGTTCTAAATATCAGAGCATTTAAACAATAACAAATTATTTGAATTGTAACAACAGACTAAAATATATGAAATATTTTTTCTTAGTGCTGGGCCTTTTTTGGGGTCTTATGGGTTATGCGCAAGAAGTTTTATCCCCTAATAAAAAAATTAAGGTAGTTGTTGAAATGCAGTCGTCAGGCCAAAAAGGCTTAGGCCAGGCTTATTTTAAAGTGCTGTATAAAAGCAATGGAACTTATGTTGAAGTATTGCCCTCCTCGCCATTAGGCATTGTAAGGGCCGATCAGCAATTCGTATCAAATCTCAAATTCGTTGGAGAGGGCAGGCCTGTCGCCGTTCACGACAAATATGAAATGCTGATCGGAAAGCGGAGAGCTTGTGAAAATTTTGGCACCGAAAAAACATTTAGCTATCAAAATTCCTCAAAGCAGCCCCTAAATATCACTTTCAGGGTTTATAACGATGGGGTTGCGTTCAGGTACGCTTTCCCCAATCAGTCCGATTCCAGCTTATCAATTACAGATGAAGCAACAGGTTATGTAATACCTCAGGGTACATCGAGATGGATGCAGCCCTTTGATAAATCTTACGAGAGGTTTTATCCGCTTAATACCGGCGCAAACGATGAAAAAAATGCGGGTGATTGGGCATTCCCTGCCTTGTATAAGATTAATGACCAGCCGTTATGGGTACTGATTTCGGAGGCATGTATAAGCCGGCAAAACTGTGCGGCCAGGCTTAACTACAGGCAAGGCACAAACCTGTATAAGGTTACCTACCCTTCGGCAGCGAAAAATTGGAATGGAGGGGCCGCGTCCAGTCTGCCATGGAAATCGCAATGGCATGTGATGATGGTGGGCGCGTTATCTGACCTGGTAGAGAGTACCCTGATTACCGATGTAAGCGAACCCGCTACTTTTACTGACACCAAATGGATTGAGCCGGGAAGCGTGGCCTGGGTATACTGGGCAAATAACCACGGCTCAAAGGATTATCAGAAGGTAGTAGAATACATCGACCTGGCCGTAAAAATGAATTGGCCCTATGTGCTCATTGACTGGGAATGGGATGTAATGTCGAATGGCGGAACAGTAAAGGATGCGATAAATTATGCCCGTAGCAAGGGCATCAAAACACTTTTATGGTATAATTCAGGTACCGATTGGCTTGGTCCAACCCCAGCGGACAGACTGTTAACACATGAGAAAAGAGAAAAGGAGTTTTCATGGCTGAATGATATTGGCGTTTCGGGCATCAAGGTCGATTTTTTTGGGGGAGACCGCCAGGAGATGATGAAGTATTATATGGATATTCTGGAAGACGCAGCAAAACATAAGCTGCTGGTAAACTTTCACGGAGCTACTGTACCCCGCGGCTGGGCGCGTACTTATCCCAATTTGATGAGTACCGAAGCGGTGTACGGTGCTGAATGGTATAATAACGCTGGCATCTTAACTGACATGGCTGCCTCACATAACACGACTCTACCATTTACGCGTAATATAGTAGGTCCTATGGACTATACACCGGTAACTTTTTCCAATTCGCAGCACGAACATAAAACGTCTTTTGCCCACGAGCTAGCTTTGGCTGTGGTATTTGAATCCGGATTACAGCATTTTGCAGACAGGCCTTCTGCCTATTATGGTTTAACTGACGCACCGCGAAAGTTTCTAATGGCATTTCCCACAACATGGGATGAAACAAAACTGATAGAAGGCTACCCGGGCGAAATGGTTGTTATTGCGCGAAGAAAAGGCAAACTATGGTATGTTGCCGGGCTTAATGGGAAAGACACTCCGCAAACGCTCAATGTTAGTTTCGCCTTTTTAGGCAACTCAAACTATTCTTTCCAAATATTCAAAGACGGAACAGATACGAAGTCAATTACAACTGAAACCAGTAGCGTAAAAAAAACAGACATACTGCACATCCAATGCCTGTCCAGAGGCGGTTTTGCAGGAGTGATAAGCGAGAAATAAGTAACAATATATTTTAAGCACCTCAAGAAACATAATTTATGATCTGATAGATGCTAGAAAGTCGAAGACCTTTAACCTTTCAATTCGATAAACCACTTTAGACCTTGAACGCTGCGCTATGTACGCTATAAAGATGTGTTAATAGTGCGGCTAAGGGTAAAAAAGTCGGATTTGTATAAAATAAAGTCTATTTGATATAACGATATGCATCAGCCTATGATGTAAATTCGTAAATAACCAGTTGTAAATTGAAATTTTGCGACCCGGTCTATATGGTTTTTAAACATCGCAAACAGATTTCGAAGATCCACGGACTATAGCCATGCATCCAGTAAAACTGGGCTGTAGTTTATTGTATATCAGTGCTAAATTACCAATGAGTGTTTTTTTAACAATTATTTCTCAATTTAATTTGGTTAATGATTTAATAAACTTAAATTAGTATTACAATTAAAACCTAATATATAGCCTCCCGCTGCAAATTGAATGTTTATTGACTAATAACTGGATTAGTTATTATCGATGAGGTTGGGCTGTATAAACATTAAAACTAATGAGAGAGCCAATCGAATCATATCATACTGATGATGTTTTATTGTTGCAGCAAATAGAACAAGGCAGTAAGCATGCATTTAATGTATTGTATGAAAAGTATTGGGAGAAAGCTTATTCTGAGGCCTATAAACGTTTAAAAGATGCAGATCAGGCTAAAGATATAGTTCAGGAAATATTCACCCATATCTGGCTCAAAAAAGAAAGTCTCCATATTAATAATTTACCAGCTTATTTGAACGTCGCCGTACGTAATAAGGTATTCAAATTGATTGAAAAGCAGAAACTCATCCATCCATTCTTTGATATCCTTGAGGATATGCCTGCAACACATCAGCAGGCTGACAATAATTTGCTTTGGAAAGAGTTTTTAACATCCTACGAAGCACTTTTAGATGCGCTTCCTCCCAAGAGACAAATCATTTTCCGTCTACACTTTCAAAATGATTTACCGACCAAAGACATTGCGGCAAAATTAGGGGTCACCAGAAAGACAGTTCAAAATCAGCTCGGGAAAGCTATTGAAAAATTAAAAGTGTCATTATTACCCTTCCTTATTTTGTTGATCTTTTTATTGCAGGATATAGACTGATTAACTCTTCAAAAAAAATATTTTTTCACTGGATGGGACTTTTGTTTATTTAAAGGTCATATCTATAACCAATTGTATAAACTATTCTAAATGGACAAGCAATATTTTCTCGAACTGCTGCATAAATACCTTAATGATGAAGCAACAGATGAAGAGCAACAGTTCTTAGTAAAATATTACGACTTGTTTTCTGCTGAACCGGACGTTATTTCCTTATTGAGCGATGAGCAAAAAGAGAAATTAAAAAAAGACATACACTCCTCAATTTGGGAAAATATTGATGAGCATATCAATGCCGACAAAAAAATAGTACCCTTAAAGGCCTGGTTCTTAAGAATTGCTGCTGCGGCTGTAATTATAGGTATTTGTGGCATAGGGTTTTTATTTTTACGTAATAAACCGGTTATAAAGCCAACCGCGTTAAACGCAGTCCATAAGCAAAAACCCAACTTGTTGGTTATTCTTCCTGACGGGAGTAGGGTAATCATAAGTTATGGTAGTAAACTTACCTACGCTTCATCTTTTGATGGTTTAGCAAAACGCGAAGTATATCTGACAGGTGAAGCCTTTTTTGATATAAAACACGACAATTTAAAGCCATTTGTTGTACATACCGGCAAGGTGGAAACAACCGTATTGGGTACGGCATTTGATGTTAAGGCTCTTCCCGGCGATAAGACCATAACAGTAACCGTTACAAGAGGTAAGGTGAAAGTCAGTGATCATAATAGACTCCTGGGTATAATTATCCCTAATCAGCAGATTACTTTTAATAAGCAAAAATCTATTTCGACGCAAAGTAGCATAGATGCCAAAACCTATACGATTTGGACGGCGCAGGATAATTTGTATTTTGAAGATTTAAGTTTTGGTGAAGCTGCTAAGGTATTGGAAGAGCGGTTTAAGGTTAAAATATTATTTACGGACCAGCTTATTCAATCAAAACATTTTACGTCTACTTTCGATAAGTCTGCAAGCCTTGATCAGGCGTTAAAAAGCATTTGTGAGTTCAATGATGCCTCTTATTCTTACGATAAAGAAAGAACTACAATAACCATCAGCAGTAAATCTCAAACCAATTAAACTTAAAATATATGACGAAAAATTACTTCACAATCGCAAATGGAGTTTATTCCAAAGAAAGCCTGAACGGTTCTCCAACATAAAAAACCCCCCGGAATCATTTTCTAAGAAAGTGAAATCCAGAGGGTTGCTATTGCTACTCGACGGCAATCGATTGCATTAGCCAAAGTGTTTTAAATTTTAACATTCAATCGAAGACATTAATCACTTAAAACAAATTAAAATTATGAATTTTTCTATAATTCTGGCAGGGCTGCGGCATTTTATTAAGTATCCGCTAAGATTTCATCTGCCAATCGACTCAAATATTAAACAATTCATGAGAATCGGGATAATTTCAATATTCATATTAGCTACTTCAATTCCTGTATTTTCTGCGACGCCAGCAAAAAGCCAAACAATTGAACAGGTAGCAGTAAACATTACACTTAAAAATGAATCGCTGGTAAAAGCTTTTCATAAAATCGAATCGCAAAGCCCTTTTCATTTTATGTATCGCAATGAGGATGTGAAGGATGTCCGTAACCTGGAAATTACGGCCAGCAATCAATCCCTTGCGGTATTCCTGAAAACCATCTTGTCAAATACTTCGCTTAAATTCAGGCAAATTGATAACCAGATATTAATTACAAAATCAAATCCCGATAAAATTGCGGCAGATGGGAAAACGGATGCAGCTAACGATGGCATAGTAGCCTCCAAGGGTGTAATTAAAGGAACAGTGACCGACGCAAAAGGCGGTCCTCTGCCGGGTGTTACTGTTAAGCTGGACGGTGTTGTTTCGCTAAATAAAGCAACTGACGTTAATGGGATTTATAGTTTTGCCAATTTACCGGCTGGTAACTACACGCTGACTTTTACATTTGTCGGTTATAAAACAGTAACCAAGACAATAACATTAGGCGAAGATCAGGAGAGAGTTGTAGACGCGGTATTAGCTGAAACTACAAATAACCTTGATGAGATTATTGTTACCGGTTACGGCACGCAGAAAAAGAGAGAAGTAACCAGCGCCATCACATCTATAAATGCAGCGCAATTTAATAAAGGTAATATTAGCGATGTTTCACAATTGCTGCAGGGTAAAGTACCCGGCCTTTCTATAGCCCGTCCTGGAGGCGACCCTAATGGGGGCTTTGCCATTCGTTTGAGAGGGCTTTCTACCATCGGGACTAATACACAGCCTCTGATTGTAGTTGATGACCAGGTTGACGTGGATATTAATACAATCGATCCGAATGATATCAAAAGCATCGATGTGCTTAAGGACGGATCGTCCGCTGCAATTTACGGTACACGTGGTTCTGCCGGGGTAATCATTATTACTACCAAAACCGGAAGAAAAGGTACCTCAAAGTTTACCTATAACGTTTCTGGTACCGCTGAAACACCAGCGAAATTTACCCAGCATATGAATGCTGCGCAATTCAGGGCTCTTGGTAAAGGCACTGACTTTGGTTCGAATACTGATTGGGATAAAGAGATCACGCGTACAGCTTTATCATACGTACATAACCTGGGTTTTTCTGGAGGAGATGAACGGACTACCTATGATGCATCCCTAAACTATCGCAATAGCGAGGGAGTTGCTATTATGACAGGTTTTAAGCAATTGAATGCAAGGTTGAATTTAACGCATAAGGCGTTGAATGATCGATTGGTTTTCATTTTCAATATCAATACAACAAACAGGAAAAATGAGGAAGGTTTCCCTGATGCCTTTAAATATGCCACTATTTTTAACCCTACAGCGCCGGTTCATAGTACAAACCCGCTATACGACCTTACCGGTGGCGGATATTTTGAGTCTAACTTTGTTGATTACTCTAACCCTGTCGCAATGTTAGAACAGAACACTAACGAAAGAACCATTAAAAAATTCAACGTTGGCGGGTCGGTCACCTATGAAATCATTAAAGACTTAAAGTTTTCAACCCAATATTATAAACAAACTTCCAGTAACTATCATTCTGAATACTCTCCAATTGATGCTTTTATTTCCAGAGGTTTTCCGTTAGGAAGTGGTTTCGGCCGTTCAGGGCTTTCTGTAAAAAATGATGATGAAACGGAAAATGCACTATATCAAAATACGCTGTCTTACGAAACAGCAATAAAAAAAATGCACGTGTCTGCCGTTGCCGGGTATTCTTACCAGGATTACCTTTACCAGGGGTTTGGCGCCGGAGGAGGTAATTTTGTAACCGATGCATCGAGGGAAAACTTTGGTGCTGCACTGGATTTTGTGAATGGTATAGGCTCGGTAACCAGTTATAAAAACGAAAATAAATTGATCTCGTTTTTTGGGCGTGTAAACCTGAACTATGATAACATAGCTTTCCTTTCAGCGAGTTTAAGACGGGATGGTTCGAGCGAATTTGGAGTAGATAGCAAGTGGGGTTACTTTCCTGCCGTTAGCGCCGGACTTGACATTAGCAAATTAGTAACTATTCCAACAGTAAGTAACCTTAAGGTAAGGGGCAGTTATGGGATTACTGGTGCGCTTCCTGTCGGACCTTATTACTCCTTGTCGCGGTTGACTACCACCGGAACCTATTACGCTGGTGGAGGAGTATATGCCCAAACCTACGGCACCTTTGTGAATGCGAACCCGAAACTGAAATGGGAAAAGAAGACCGAAGCTGATTTGGGATTGGATTTCACTCTGCTGGACGGCAGATTAAGCGGTACATTTGACTATTTTAACAGAAAAACAAAAGATTTGATCTTTAATGTGACCGTACCTTCTCCTCCGGCAATCAACAATAACACCTGGGAAAATATCGGCGAATTAACCAACTCCGGAGTAGAGTTAGCCTTGAACTACGAGGCAATCAGAGGTTCAAACTTTAGTTGGACTCCTGGTGGTAATATTTCCAGCTATCACGTGGTTTTGACAGCGCTGAATGAGAGTCTAAAAGGTTCTTATGTAGGTGCAACCAATTTGGGAACGCCAGGTCAGGAAGCCACTCAACTAACAAGAGCGGTTGAAGGGCAGCCAATTGGTATACTTTATGGACCTAAGTACGTAGGCGTTGATGCGAACGGTACCTACTTGTATTCAGACGGTAAAGGAGGCACAACGGGTTTAGCTAATGCCCCGCGGCAGGTTATCGGTAATGGCTTGCCAAAATTTGAATTTGGTATCACCAACGCATTCAAATACAAAAATTTTGATTTTAATTTCTTCCTGAGATCGTCAATCGGGCACCAATTGATCAATACTTATCGGGCGTTTTATGAAAATCCGAATATCGCCACCAGTTATAATGTAGTTAATACCAAATATTTTAATCCTAAAGTAACCGACGGAGCGGCATATAGCAGCTATGATGTAGAAAAAGGTGACTTTCTGAAATTGGATAATGCGACACTGGGATACACGTTTAAAATAGCCAAAAGCGATGGTAAATCCGGAATGATAAGCAGCCTTAGGGTTTATCTTTCTGGGCAAAATTTGTTTACTATAACCGGCTATACGGGTGTAGATCCTGAGGTAAGGTATGCGGATGGCATTCCGGCAAACCCACTGGCGCCAGGAATTGATAGAAGGGAAACCTGGGTTTATACCCGGTCGTTTACTTTCGGCATCAATATGGGATTTTAATAAATGTTTTAAATTCTAATACTAGCAAGTTATGAAACACATATCATTTACAAAATATTCGATTCTCGGAGTTTTGCTTGTCGCAGCATCATGTACAAAGCTTGATGAAAAATCATTGCTTTATGACCAGGTGACAGAAGATAATTTTTATAAAACAGATAAACAGTTAGCTGCGGCAGTTGGCGGAGCATACTCGCCTATTTATGGCTATATGGGTTCTTTTTTTAATTTAAATGAAGTAACTACTGACGAGGTTGTGGTTCCGACCAGAGGCGCCGACTGGGGTGATGGGGGCCATTGGGTCCGTTTAAAAACACATACCACCGTTAGTACAGACGCACAGCCGGCCGGCGGATGGAATTTTGGTTTTGGGGGAGTTACAACTTGTAACAAACTTTTAGCCACACTTGCCAAAAGTAGTTCGCCTACCGCGGCCACTTATGTATCCGAATTGAAATGCTTGCGTGCTGTTTATTATTATTGGCTGCTTGATTTGTTCGGTAATGTGCCTCTCACCACCGATTTTTCAGATACAAAGCCGCCGGCCAATAGCACACGCGCCGAAGTATATGCCTTTATTGAAAAGGAACTGCTGGACAATAAAGATGCATTACCTAAAATAGGTACCGGTGACGGCCCGTATTATGGACGTGTTACTTATTATGTGGCCGAAGCAACATTAGCCAAGTTGTACCTGAACGCACAAATCTATACAGGTACCCCTCAATATGACAAAGCGATTGCTGCCTGTGATGAGATTATCAACTCGGGTAAATACACGTTAATGGGAAATTATGCCGATAATTTTTCGCGGAATAATATCGGTTCCACTGAGTCTATCTGGGCAATTCCTTTTGACGGCGTAAAGGCTGGCGGCTTCAATATGGATATGGAGACCTTGCATTTGCAGAGCCAGAATACCTATCAAATGAATAGTCAACCCTGGAATGGGTTTGCTTCAGTTCAAGAGTTTTACCAGTCCTATATTGATCCCACGCAAAATCCAGGCCCGCAGGGAACTGTGGTTGGCCTTGATCCAAAAGGAACGCCCACTACCGGAACGGTTGACAAAAGGATGTTAAATAACTTCCTGGTGGGCCCTCAATATCAGGCTGATGGGGTAACCCCTTTGACAGATGGTGGAGCAGACGCTACCGATCCGGATGGTCCTGCCATTACCTTTACACCTTATATTAATGAGCTGCAACCTAATGCATGGAGGCAATCAGGTGCACGTATCGGCAAATGGGGATTTTATAAGGGAATGCAAACCAGTTTGGATAATGATGTAGCAATTTACAGATACGCAGATATTTTGCTAATGAAGGCTGAACTTGTGGCACGGAAAAATAACAATTGGAATGATCCGGTTACCCTGGCATTGGTTAATCAGGTTAGGGTGCTGCATGGTGGTGTTGATCCATTTGCTACTTTAACTGCTGCAACCTTTGCGGCCGAGCGTGGTAGAGAAATGTTTGCCGAATGTTACAAAAGGCAGGACATGCTTCGCTTTGGAACCTATAATAACGCATATCGGTTTCACCCTGCAGATCCCGACACACACGTTAACATCTTTCCTATACCAGAACCTCAAATTAATGCAAATCCAAATCTTCATCAAAACCCGGGATATTAAGAAAACTTCATAATTTAATATAAGATAATGGCTTTTTCGGGAAGCAAGTAGTCTGCTATTTGCTTCCCTTTTAACGAATATATGTTTTAGGCCGAACGTCAATGAATAGACTGGACTATTTAAACAGAAAAAATGTCATTAATGATATAAGTGAATAGCTAATGAATTGTATAATCGGTGTATTTGGCAGGGTTTAATAAGGATGAAAGAGGGAATGATTAATGCAGTTTTATTTGTAAAGCGACAATCAATTAATGTTCGGGTGCTCTGCATCGCCATGTTGCTTATGGTAAGTTGCAATTCAAATAAAACGAAGCCAGTTGAAAACAATACACTTTTTTCGCTTTTACCTTCATCAGCTACCGGGGTAGATTTTTCTAATATTGTTAATTACACCGAACAGTTTAATGTTTACACCTATCGTAATTTTTATAATGGCGGGGGAGTAGCCATCGGCGATATCAATAATGATGGGTTGCCGGATATCTTCTTTTGCGGAAATCAGAAATCAAACAGGCTTTACTTAAATAAAGGCAATTTTCAGTTTGAAGACATAACCGAAAAGGCCGGTCTTTCTTCCACAGGCGTATGGTCCACAGGTGTCACTTTTGCAGACGTAAATGGGGATGGTCTTCTTGATATTTATATATGCAAATCCGGCGATTTTTCCGGGAAAAATAGAAGTAACCAGTTATTTATTAATAATGGGAACCTGACATTTACTGAAAAAGCAGCAGAATACGGTCTCAATAATAAAGGCTTGTGTACACATGCTGTTTTTTTTGATTATGATCACGACGGAGACCTGGATTGCTATCTTCTTAATAATTCATTTCGTTCTGTGGGAAACTATGATCTGATTAAAGACCAGCGCAATACTCCCGACCCGCTTGGTGGGAATAAATTATACCGGAACGATGGCGGTCATTTTACTGACGTGACCCAGCAAGCCGGAATATACAGCAGCAAAATTGGCTTTGGATTAGGTGTAACCATTTCGGATGTGAACGGGGATGGCTGGGACGATATTTATGTTTCCAATGATTTTTTTGAACGTGATTATTTATATATTAATAATCACGACGGCACCTTTAAAGAGTGCCTGCCGGATGCAATAAGAGAGTTAAGCCAAAACTCCATGGGGGCTGATATTGCCGATATCAATAATGACGGCTATCCTGATATTTATGTGACTGATATGCTTCCTGAGTTGGAAGGCAGGTTAAAATCCAAAACCGCCTTTGAGAATTGGGACAAATATCAATCTGATCTGCAAAATGGATATTATCAGCAGTTTCTTCGTAACGTTTTGCAGTTGAATCAGGGACCGGTCATGATTAAAAATGCCAAACAGCCGCAAGTAAATTTCAGCGAAATAAGCAGGTTGGCCGGTGTGCCGGCTACCGACTGGAGTTGGGGCGCTTTGATCACGGATATGGATAATGACGGGTTCAAGGACATTTTCGTCAGCAATGGGATATTCAAGGATTTAACCGACCAGGATTATATCCAATTTATGGCCAACCCGGTTCAGGTTAGAAAAATGATGGGAAATGAAAAAGAGGTGATCAGGAAATTAATCGATAAGATGCCGTCGGAGGCGGTTGCGAATTATGCGTACCGGAACAATGGGGATTTAACGTTTACCAATAAGGCAGGTGAATGGGGTCTGGGTGACCCAAGTTTTTCGAACGGGTCGGCGTATGGAGATCTGAATAATGACGGAGCGCTGGATCTGGTGGTAAATAATGTGAACATGCGGGCCTTTATCTACCGCAACAACAGCAGGAAACAGCATCCGGAGAATAAGTATCTGAAAGTGATCCTGCAGGGTGAAGGCAAGAACCGCTTTGGCGTAGGGGCTCAGGTAACCTTATACTACAATCATACGCTAAGCTACCAGGAGCAGATGCCCTCGCGGGGATTTGAATCGAGCGTAGATAACCGGTTGAACTTTGGATTGGGTAAAGCCAATACAATAGATTCAGTAGTAGTGAAATGGCCGGGCGGGAAGCAAAAAGTATTAAAAGGGGTCAAGCCTGACCAGACGATCACAGTGAAGGAGATCGAGTCGATGATGCCAAAGAAAGCAGGAAGCGATCCGGCACCGGCAAGGCCCCAGTTTGAGCAGAGTGCAGATAACCATGGGATAGACTTTGAGCACAAGGAAGACGACTTTGTGGATTTTGACAGGGAGAAACTGATCTTCCAGATGCACTCCACCGATGGCCCGCGGATGGCCAAAGGGGATGTAAACGGCGACGGGCTGGAAGATTTTTATATCTGTGGGGCGAAGGACCAGCCGGG
>NZ_JAUMKB010000024.1 GCF_030519375.1 Mucilaginibacter tolerans
GAGCCGGATGTCATGTAAGTGACAAGTCCGGTTCTTAGGAGGGAAAGGGGCAGCAATGCCCCCTACCTATCCGGCGCAGCCGAATTAGGAATCAGTCAACAGGCTGTTTCGAAAATCGAGCAAAGCGAAAAAATCGAAGAGGAGGTTTTGGATAAAATCGCGAAAGCTCTTGGTACTAATTCAGATGCTATAAAGTTTTTTAATGAAGATGCGGTGATAAACATAATCTCAAGCACACTTCATGACAATGCAGGTTCGATCAACAATAATTGTACTTTGAATTTCAACCCAATCGAAAAATGGATGGAAGTGGTGGAAGAAAACAAGAAACTTTATGAGCGGCTATTGGCAAGTGAACGCGAAAAAGTGGAGTTGCTGAAAAATCAAGGCAAGTAAACGCTTAATTGGATAAAATGACGGGTGAACTTAAAGGTTGGTTTTAAGCAAGTAATAGCCCATTAATATACTTTCAACGCTACAATCTTTTTGCAATCCTTAATAAAAGAGTTCGACATTCGTACAACCAGGGTCACAAAAAAGCCCTTCAGCGGAAGTTGAAGGGTTTTTCGTTAGACATAAACAAATTCTGCGAACATAGTTTAAGCAGGTGCCTTATTTAATTTCTGCAATGCCATCTGCCGCCGCAGGAAACTTTGAGAACACCTTCGCATCATGGCCGGGGATGATATACTTCACATCGGTTACCATGGTTTTCATCCTTTGCACGGCCTTTACATAGCCAGCGGGATCAAGTGTACCACCCTCGGATGGTGGGGCTAAATGCTCCAGGCTATAATAGGTCCAGATATTGTCTGATGCAAGCACCACTTTATTGGTATCTGTGTTTACCAGCACGTATTGTGAATTAAAGGTGTGCCTGGAGCCGGTGAACACTTTGATGCCGGGGATGATTTCGTGATCATCACCATTCACCAGCCTTACCTTTCCGGCAAGGTTCAAATCGATCATCGTCCGCACGTCCCTTTTTGCGAAACCACCATTATGCTCACCTTTTTGCCAGGCTGTGCTCACAAAATAATTGAAATCTTCCTTCTGTATCCACACAAGGGCGTTGGGAAATAAACCCACTCCATCTATATGGTCCCAATGCGGGTGGCTTAGGATAATGTCTGTGATGTCTCCTGGCTTCAGGCCCAATTTTGAAATTGCGCTGTCAGGCCTGACGTAGTTAACCACTTTAAACTCTTTAGCATCTTCTATATCGTTTAAAAAACCGGCGTCGACCAGGATGTTCCGATCGTTTCCCCTAATCAGCCAGACCATAAAATTAATTTTTACGCTGTCCGTATTCGGTCCGCCTTTAGCCCAGTCAGCGGCGGTGAAAGGATAGTTACTGGCGGCGAATTTAATGGCATATACTTTATAAGCCGGCCTTTGAGCGCGCGCTAAAAGTACAGTGGCTGTGAGGACCAGGGCCAACAGAAAAGTCTTTTTCATTTTATTATTGTTCATTTAAAATAAAGTAAATATAGCAGCCAAAATAAGAACCGCGCAGCAGTATTGACGAAAAGGATGAGTTATGGAATTAGCTGAACAATTGATAAAGGGCAATTAGGCATCAGACTCTTAATCTACGGGTCCTGAGCTCGAGCCTCAGCGGGCTCGCAAAACCTCAAAAGCCACTTTTAACTAAATTAGAAGCCGCTTTTGTTTTTACGCTATTTCCAGATACCTCCCTTTGTTTCCTTTTTGGCGGTGAATATGCTCCACTTTCAATTAAAGTTTTGCCAACAAGATTAGTTTCATCTAAGGAATAAAATGACTTGGAGGCGATGATCTATCACATTTTATAAAATCAACAGAATAAATTTTACGTTTCTGTTAAAATCATGTCGTTTTGAATCCACGTTTCTGCGATTTTAATATTTTATTGGTATTAATTTTCAAAAAGATTAAAATATTCACAAATACTTAAGTTAAAGTTAAAAAATAAAAACAATATCAACATAATATGTGTTTCATATACGTAAAGCAACTAAAAAAACACCCCTACTGCAATTGTATATGAGACAAAACTTTACCGAGAAAAGAAATGTTTACTTGCTCTTTTTTCTACTCCTTATTTTGTTTTCTTCCTGTGCCTCAACCAAAAACACCAAATATTTTCAAGACATACCAGATTCAGGACGTTTAGGCGGTATTCCCAAAGCTTCGTTTACAGAGCCCAAAATACAGAATGATGATATTCTGACTGTGGTCGTGCAGACAGTCGATCCCCAGGCCACAGCAATGATTAACTCGGGTAATGTTAGCTCCGCTGCCAATAATGCTACAGGCAACGTTATGCCTGCATCATCAGCTTCAAATTTGTCGTTCGCAACGCCCAACATAAATAGCCCGGCAGGTTATTTGGTCGATAAAGAAGGCACAATTACCATACCTGTCTTAGGGAAAATAAAGGTGGCCGGACTTACTACCACAGAAGCACGAGAACTGATACGAACAACGGCCGAAAAATTTTATAACAATCCTTCCATTACGGTGCGCTACGCCAATTTCAAAGTCAATGTGGGAGGAGAGGTTTTAAAACCCGGCAGCTACATTATGCCTAATGAAAAAGTAAGCGTTTTAGATGCCATAACAATGGCGGGAGACCTTACAATTTATGGTAAACGTGAAAATGTACTGCTAATCAGGGAAAACCTTGATGGTACGCGTACACCATACCGGATCAATCTCAAAAAAAGTGATTTTATGAGTTCACCCTATTTTTATTTAAAACAGAACGACTACATCTATGTGGAACCGAGCAAAGGAAAAGCCGCAGCCACTGATATGGCCCAGGCTCGTAATTATACAATAGCAGGCTCAATTTTATCTATTATCGCTATCATATTAACAAGGAAATAGTATGGATTTTCGCAAAAGGGAACTTGACAAAGATTTTGGCAAAGAAGAGAATTTCGATCTAAAAGAGGTTGTTTCAAAAATTCTTAAAAATTGGTATTTATTTATAATTGGCGTTTTGGTTTTTGGTGCGGCTGCATTTTTGTACACCCGTTACGCCACGCCAGCATATAAAATTAATAGTCAGATAACCATTGACGATCAAAGCAAGATTCCGGGCGGCAAGTCTATGGGAAGCGATGCTATGATGGATTTTTCTGATCTGTTAGGTATGCCCAATAATGCCTACAACGAAATGGATATCCTAAGATCAAAGAGCTTGATGGCAAATGTGATTAAGGATATGCATTTGAATACAACAATTTACCGGAAAGGCAGACTAAGGGCCGTCGAGTTGTATGATGAAGCTCCATTTAATGTTTTGATCATCGAAAAGAAGGATTCGATAGAAGCGAAGAAATTCGACATCAATATTGCCAATGGCCAGGTGCATATAAAAAGCATTAAAAAATTAATTCACCTCCCCTCGGTTAATGATGATGACTTGAATCAGACAGTAAAGTTTGGAGAAATTGTAAAGTGTAAACAGTTTGACATGGTCATCACAAAAAAGCCGGGGACAGTAGATCCTGGTGGTTATTTTTTGGATGTACAATCTGTTGATAGCAAGGTAGAAGAACTATCGAAAAACCTCTCGATTGATTTAACGGACAAAAAGAGTACGACATTGGCGTTGACTTTTGAATATCCTAATCCTAAGAAAGGTGAAGCCATACTGCAAAGGTTGATGAACTTGTATTTGCAATATAATCTGCAAAATAAAAAGCAAATAGCAGACAGCACACTGGCGTTTATCGACACGAGGCTAAAAATTGTCAGTGGAGAACTGTCGGGGGTAGAAACACAGTTCACTGCGTTTAAACAGCAAAACAATATCGCTAATGTTGACGAACAGTCTAAAGCGCTGGTGGGTAATGTGTCGGATTATTACCAAAAGCTTAATGGGCAGGAAATACAGTTGTCTGTTTTAAATGATATCTCAAAAACGATAAACGATCCGTCAAATAAAAGAATATTGCCAAGCTCGTTGGCAGTTCAGGATCCGGTATTTGCGGCAGCGGTTGGCGCTTATAACCAATTGTTGGTTCAAAGAGGACAGCTCACTTTATCCTATAAAGAAGATAACCCTGTTGTCCGAAATTTAGATTCCGAAATTGAAGCTGCCCGACAAAGCCTGCTTAAAAGTTTTGACACCTATAAAAACAGTTTATTGGTAGGTATCAATGCATTAAAAACTCAGAATGCAGGCCTGGCTAATGAGGTAAAGAATGTTCCCAAAAAAGAACGAGTGTTTCTGGATTATGCAAGGCAGCAAAATTTGAAGCAGGAATTATATTTATACCTGCTGCAAAAAAGAGAAGAAACTGCAATTTCCCGTACTTCGACAGTTTCAGCATCAAGAATTATTGATCCAGCTAAAAGTGATTATGAGCCATTTAAACCCAACAGGTTCAATATTATACTCATAGGTTTAGCCCTTGGCCTTTTCATTCCCTGGGTTTATATCTACTTAAGAGAAGCGCTAAATGTTAAAATCTTAAGCAAAGAAGATGTATCAAAGTATTCCAAAGTAACTATTCTCGGTGAAATTGGTACTGCACACGAGGGAAAATCGCTGGTAGTTGAAAAGAATTCGAGGACTGTACTGGCAGAGCAGTTTAGGGCTTTACGGACCAATTTACATTTTGTGCAGAATAATGACCAATGTAGTGTTATCATGATCACATCCAGTATGGGCGGCGAAGGAAAATCATTTATTACGTTAAACCTGGCCAGTGTGTTGGGCTTAGGTGGCAAAAAAGTAGTAATGATTGAATTAGACCTTCGTAAGCCAAAATTGTCGTCCAATATAAATATGGATCATACTTATGGATTTACTGAATATGCCGTATCCTCTTCAATTCAATTCTCTGATATCATCAAATCAACAGACATTTCGGACGATGTTTACCTAATATCCGCCGGACGGATACCACCAAACCCAGCAGAGCTATTATTGAGTAATCGTTTAAAAGAACTGATAACTGAATTAAAAAGGGATTTTGATTATATCATTATCGATAGCGCCCCTATAGGGTTAGTGTCAGATGCGCTATTGATCGGAAAATACGTTGACGTTAGTCTATATATTGTCCGTCAGGGGTATACCTATAAGACGCAGCTCAATATCTTAAATGAGCTGGTCGCCACCCAAAAGTTCAAACGCTCCTATATAGTTATGAATGATATTAAGCAGAGCCAGGCTGGTTATGGTTATAGTAATAAACATGGTTATGGCTCCGGATATGGGGACGACAACATAAAGAAAAGACAGAAGGCTATTTCAGTGTGATAACTCACCCCTGCTGGCTACGGTCAATACTATTTGGTATACTTAAGATATATGCGGACAGTTGTTTTAAAACTTAAATCTTTTTTTACTCAGGGACATGAGCGGACTCTTAAAGCCAAAAAGAATGTAGCTATTTCTTTTTTGCTTAAGGGCATCAGCATTTTTATTGGATTTGTACTAATACCGATGACGATTAACTATGTTAATCCTACTCAATACGGTATTTGGCTTACCCTTAGCTCAGTAATGAGTTGGTTTAGCTTTTTCGACATTGGCTTGGGCAATGGGTTAAAAAACAAGGTGGCTCAGGCAAATGCATTGAAGGACTATAGCCAGGCGCGCATTTATATCAGCACTACATATGCTATACTGGCCATTATTTCGGCCAGTGTTTTCATGTTATTTTTTGGTTTAAATCATTTTATAAGCTGGCCGAGGATTTTGAATACTTCGGATGTTAATGGTGGTAACCTTAACCACTTAGCTTTAATTGTTTTTGGGCTGTTTTGTATACAGTTTGTTGCACAGATCGTTAATGTGATACTGACAGCACTGCATGAACCGGCAAGGGTATCATTAATGTATGTCGTTGGTCAGATTTGTGTGATCATAGTGATTTACATTTTAACCAAAAACACCAGGGGCGAGCTTAATTATTTGGTGTTTGTATTAGGTGGGATGCCTGTATTTGTCCAGTTACTGACAAGTATAATTTATTTTAATACCACCTATAAGCATGTTTCGCCATCAATAAAATTAATCAATTTTAAATACAGCCGGGAGCTTTTAAGTCTGGGAGGCGTATTTTTCATTATTCAGATGGGTGCTTTGTTGTTGTTCGAAACAGATAACATACTTATTACCCAACTCTTTGGACCGAGATCAGTAACTACATTCAACGTTGCCTATAAACTATTTTCTATGGTAATAATGATTTTCAACATCATTATTACTCCTTTCTGGAGCGCTTTCACTGATGCAGCCACCAAAGGAGATATGGCATGGATCAGGCGAGTTTTAACCAAGATGGAAAAGTATTGGCTTTTGCTATGTGCCTTTACTTTAGTGATATTATTTGCATCTCCTCTGATTTATAAGTTCTGGTTAAAGGGAAGTGTTTCCGTGCCTTTCTCAGTCTCAGTGGCCATGGCATTTTATGTTATGGGATATAGCTGGATAATGCTTCAATGCTTTTTCTTAAATGGCATTGGTAAAATCAGAATGCAGGTGTATCTCTATGCAATCTGCACTTTAATTAATATCCCAACAGGAATATTGTTAGGGAAATACATGGGTATACCCGGAGTCACTTATTCCAATGTCATCATTTTTGTTTTCATGGGAATAGTGTTATTTATTCAGAGTAAGAAAATATTGAACTCAGAAGCCAAAGGGATATGGAACAAATGATGTTAATGCACTTGGGAGTAAAAATTTATCAAAAAAACAACTGGAGTTAGATGGTGAAATCGGTTCTTAAAACGCTAATGGTTACCCCCTTAAGATCATTAAGGGAGGGCTATTTGTATAACTATCACAAAATACTATTAAAGCTAAAAAACGTCAAATACAGCGAGCTGCCCAGATGTAATGGCAGGCTTATTATCTATAACAACGGTGAATGCGTCTTTGGTAAGAACATAATTTTTAATAGCTCAATTCATTCGAATCTGGTGGGTTTGTACAAGCCCTGCACTATTAAAGTGAACAAGAATGCAAAGCTTATAATACACGATAACTGCGGGTTTTCAGGCGTATCAATTTATTGTTCTACCAGTATCGCGATTGGACAGTTTGTGCTCTGCGGGGGAAATGTAAGTATCTGGGATACAGATTTCCACCCGTTAGATTTCAGAGACAGAAGGCAGGATCTATCGAATAAGATCAATTCCTCGCCAATTGTAATAGGTGACGACGTTTTTATTGGTGCTAACTCCATTATTCTAAAAGGAGTTACGATCGGAAACCGCTCTATTATTGGCGCCGGCAGTGTCGTAACTAAGAGCATCCCGGAAGATGAGATTTGGGCAGGTAACCCTGCACGTTTTATTAAGATGGCAAATAATGAGACAACAGAAAAAGATGTTGTCATGAGGATTAACTAATTCAGGTTTAGATGTTAGGGCTGATTTTTTTTATAATATACTGGTTTACCTTTTTACAGCGGAGATACGACGTGAATTTGTTCGTTCTTTTTCTGCTGGCTACCTCCTGCTATCAATTTGCGCCTTTAAAGATTATTGAATTAAATCCGGTCATTACTAAACCATACGATTGGATTTCATTAATTATTATAGGCCATTTGGTTTTTAGAGCCAGGTATATTCCGTTCAAAAAATATCTGACACTCCCTGTTCGCCTGTACCTGGCATTTCTGATTTTTTTAGGGTTGTATTCGCTGTTGGTACTACATGTGGAAACCAAGGTTGTATTATCGGTTTTAAGGTTGCATCTTTTTATCCTATCGCCAATTTTATTTACCGAATACAAGTATGAAACGATAGAAGGCGTTATAAAATGGGTTTGTGTATTTACGGTATTAGCATCAGTCGTATATATACTTCAGGCATTTGTTGGGAAGGCAATTTTATCAACGCTGCAAAGCGACGATGTAACTGCCAAACAAACTAACGGAGGTTTGGCAAGATTTTATAATCTGCCTTTTTACGCCCTGTTTGCTTTGATTTATTATGCCAGAAAAGTGTTTGATAAATTCAACCCACGGTATCTGCTCTATGCGGTGATTGTTTTCCTTGCCGTAATTATTTCATTTAACAGGAATACACTTATAGTAGCCATACTATCCCTAATTGCAGTTTATTATCATAATCGCAAAGTTAGAATCGTCAATGTGGCCTTCCTTGTATTACTGGGCTGGGTAGTTACTATACCCTTTTCAGAGTCAAATGACGGCCGGCTAAATCAGGGCTTCAATGATTTGAAGAATTTTAGCACCTCAATGAATTTGAGCCAAATGTTTGATTACAAACCGTCTGAAGTAGCGGAGTTATCTACAACACAATTCAGGGCCTTGCATTTTTTTGAACGTTTCAGTTATGTAACAGGCAAGGGGGTGTTTACATCTCTTACGGGAGTAGGCTTGGTTAATGAGCAATCTTCTTTTAAAAATAAACTTGATTTTTCGGTTGGTCTTGTTAAAGACGGCACAGACGAAGTGGTACAGATCGATACCGGCGATATCGTTTGGTCATTATTGATTTTGCAAACCGGGCTGATCGGAATTATATTATTTATCACCGTTTATATCAGTTACATAAGATACTACTTAAGGTACAGAGTATATACTTTTTCCTATTTATCGGCCATATTAATAACAGGCTTGTTGTTAACATCATTTTTTGGGATCGATATCATTTCGCCACCTATTGTAATGTTTGTTTCAATGCTGTTTGTGTTAACCTATAAAGGGGTGAGTGTGCAGGATGAAAGTGATGAACATCAGTACGGTATAATGCCCGGGAATGGACAACTTATTTATGATTTAAACAGCTAATAACAAAAAAACATTGAGTTAATGGAACCACTTGTGTCTATAATAACCCCATCCTATAATCAAGGGCAATTTATCGAAGCCACGATCCTAAGTGTGCTAAATCAAACCTATAAAAACATTCAATATATTATTGTGGACGGGGGTTCAACGGATAACACAATGAACGTTGTAAGACAATACCAGGATAAGATCGATATAGTTATACACGAAAAAGATAAAGGCCAGTCAGACGCAATAAATAAAGGGTTCAAGCTCGCTGAAGGACAATTGGTGGGATGGATAAATTCTGATGATATTTTATATCCGGAGTGTGTTGAGGAAATAGTTAAGCTTTATCATTTGAATAATGACGGCGCTGTTTATTATGGAAGTATACTAGACCGCATCGACGCAAACGGAAACCTGATCAAACAAAAGCATGCCTTGATTTCAGATAAGGTTTATTTGTTAAATCACAACTACGATGTCATTCAGCAGGGCTCATTTTACTCGACGGAGTTAGTGAAAATGGTCAATTACGTTGATGAGTCAATCCACTACTGCATGGATTTGGATTTATGGCTTCGTTTGCTTGAGCATGGACCTATTTATGCTTATAAAGTTAAGCCCATCGCAGGGTTCCGTACATGGGAGGCAACCAAAACCAGCACAGGCACCACAAAATTTTTAAAGGATATAAAAAAGACTTTGTTGAAGCATGGGGCATCCGCACACTCCAAAACATTACGTAAGATCTATTACTATTCATTTAAAAGTCGTGTCAAGAATATTCTTTTAAAGTATCATTTATTGTCATCATGAAAATCGTACACTGTTTTTTTACAATGCATACGGGTGGTTCGCAGGTACTTGCTATTGACATGCTTAATGAAATGTGTAAACAGCATGAAGTTTCCCTGATTGTGGTAAATGATCAATGGAATGAAAAACTTTTAAAAAGATTGAGCCCCTTGGTTAAAATATATCTGATTAACAGAAAGGAAGGCAGCCGTAATCCTTTACCTGTGCTTCGGTTCAATTTATTATTGCACAAACTTAAACCTGATGTAATCCATTGTCACGAGATTAAATTGGTCAATTTGATCAGGTTCGGTAAGGTTAAAACCGTTTACACCGTGCATGATGTCGGAATAAAGAATCCAATTATAGATAAGTACGACTCAATTATAGCTATATCCTCTGCTGTTGCAACAGATGTCAAAAACCGGTTCAATATCGAAGCAAAAGTTATACATAATGGCATCCCGATGAACAATTTTAAAAAGAAAGATGACTATGAAATCAAGGAGGACAGGCTCATCAAATTAGTGCAGATAAGCAGGTTAATACACGAAAAGAAAGGTCAGGATATCTTAATTAAAACGATGCATAAATTAATTGTGGAGCAGGGAAAAAGCAATTTGGTTTTAGATATCATTGGGACCGGCCAGTCGATGGATTATCTCAAATCTTTGGCTATAGATCTGGGAATATCCCGATACATCAATTTCTTAGGTGAAAAGGATAGAGCATGGATATATGATAACCTGGCAAACTACGATGTCTTAATTCAGCCATCCCGGTTTGAAGGTTTTGGGTTGACTGTTGTCGAGGGTGTAGCAGCAGGCCTGCCAGTTGTTGCTTCGAATATTGAAGGCCCGGCCGAAATAATGGAAGATATAGCCACAAAGTTCCTTTTCGAAGCAGCCAATATCGATGATTGTGCCCACACAATAAATGAGCTGATAGACTATTACCAGGAAGGAAAAATAAAACAAGTTTTGGATGAAACGTACATCTCTGTCAAAAAACGGTTCTCAATAGAATCATCGGTTACCCAGTATTTGGATGTTTACAGTAATTAATTTAATGAGAATTTAAAGAAATGACATTTTTCAAATTCATTAAACAGGATTGGATAAGGAATCACAACAACACGAAGGGGCGATTTATTACCGTCCATTTCCGCATAGCAAATTTTTGTAAGGGGAAAAAGTTAGCGAAACTATTCCTGTCGCCATACCTGGCCTTATACAGATTTTTCTTCGAATGGGCACTGGGTATCAAGATACCGTACCAGGTTAAGGCTGGAAGCGGATTGAGAGTTTATCACGGCTATGCTTTAGTGATCAACAAAGACACTGTGTTCGGTGAAAATTGTACACTAAGACACTCGACAACCATTGGTAACAAGGGTGAGTTTGACCGGCCTTGCCCGGTAATAGGCGACAATGTAAATATCGGCGCCCATGTATGCATATTAGGCGAAATAGAAATAGGCAACAATGTAATTATTGGCGCCGGTAGCATGGTAACCAAAAGCATACCTTCTAACAGTGTTGTTGTTGGGAATCCTGCCAGGATTATAAAACAATTAAATAGCTAATTATGAAACTAAGCTTGTTATTTATCGGGTTGGTCATATTAAATAGTTCGGTATGTGCCCAAAATAGGCATCATTTACTTTTTGAAGATACTTTTGAAGGTCCCGGGGCACTAGATGCCTGGCCAGGACACGAAAAAGCCGACAAAAATTCAATAAGTATTTCCGATTCAGTGGCGCATAGCGGGCGCTATTCGCTGAAATTTGTCCTTAGGAAAAGTGATCCGGCCGTTGCCAATGGCAAAAGAGCCGAAGTGGCCAGGAAGCCGGAGCCAAATGCCAAAACAGAAAGATGGGTCGGCTTCAGTGTGTTCTTGCCTGCCACATTCACCCCGGATCCGGCACCTGAAATTATACAGCAATGGCACGATATGCCTGATCTGTCAGAAGGCGGGGTATGGCGGTCACCACCTTTTGCTTTGTATACGCAAAACGGGCATTGGTTTTTAGCCATTAAATCCTCGGCTAAACGATTGACAGCTAATAAAGATTTATTGAGCAAAGACTACGATCTGGGACCTTGCGTAAACTCTCAATGGACCAACTGGGTATTTCATATACGTTTTTCATGGGAGGATGACGGGCTGATAGAAGTTTGGCAAAACGGGAAACTTGCGCAAACCATCAACGGACCAAACAGCTATAACGATAAAGTGGGGAACTATTTTAAACTGGGAATATACAAATGGGTCTGGATGCCGGAAAAAGACAAAGGTATATCAACAACAACCGAAAGAGTAGTTTTTTATGATGATGTCAGAATCGGAGACGAAGATGCCACCTACAATGATGTGGCTCCTTAAACTGTAGAAGCTTTCAACACCCTTAATCTGTTATTTAATCAATATTTATGATTTTACATTTAGAACGCAAGTTTACGGCTCCGACAGAAGTTTTTATTGCAGACCAGATCAACTTTCAAAACGAGTATCAAAATATAGTATTTACTGTAAAGCATTTAAACAATTTGAAAATCAATGCCGAGGTTTTTCAATCCCCGGCGCGTTGGCCTATTAATTTGAGGATCATTAACAATAAGCAGAAACAGTTTCTGAAAGGAAAGTATGAAGAGCACCGCCCTGCTCTTATTCATGGACATTTTTTAACAGATACATCTTATTTTCATCCGTTTACCAAAAATATAGCCATCCCTAAAATATGTTCTGCCTATGGGTATGATGTGTCGCGTTTTCCTCAGTATTTTTTTGGACTTGGCAGATTTTATCTGCAACGCGTATTTGACAGCTATGATCGCTTTTTGGCAATGTCGGATGACATGGCTAATGACTTAGTGCTAATGGGTTGTCCCCAGAAAAAAATACGAATACACTATCATGGCATTGATACACAGCTGTTTAACGTTGAAAGAACTTACGAAGACTCCGATGTATACAACATTCTTACTATTGCTTCTCTTGTTCCGAAGAAGGGGCACTTAACGGTTTTAAAATCGTTGGCGACCCTCAAGAAGATGCGCCCTCAATTAAAGGTAGTTTATACTGTCGTCGGCAGGGGCGAAATGCTGGAATCTCTTGAAAAGTTTGTTGCCGAAAACGGCTTACGTGAAAATGTTACGTTTAAAGGACATATCAAACATGGGGATGAATTTTTAAAAATCCTGGCACAAGCAGATGTATTTGTTCATCCCAGCGTTACTGACAAACGGGGCGATAAAGAAGGAATACCCGGCACAATTGTTCAGGCAATGGCGAGCGGGTTGCCGGTTATTGCTACACATCATGCCGGAATACCTGATGTGATTCGGGCGAATTGGAATGGGCTGCTGATTAAAGAGAATGATGATTTACAACTTGCGGAATTTTTATCGGAACTATCGGCAAACAGTGATAAAAGAAAATTCTTAGGGGAAAATGCTTTGAATACAGCGATCAACGAACTTGATATTCGGAAAAAGACAAAAGAGCTTGTGAATATTTACAAAAAAGAGTTATCAGTCTACTAATTTCAATTTAAACTAAAGGTTAAATTGCTAAAGTCATATTTTTGAGCAATAAAATACACTTAAAATTAATAAATTGATAAAAACTTAATATTTTAGAAATTAATATGATATTTAAAGCAAAAAATATGTTAATTAACATATTTTTAATTATCTTAGCCTATGAAAAACGAAATATTATTTAATTTTTTGTAAATTAAATTAATTCAGCCTATGAAAATTCTAGCCATTGCTTCAACAGGTGGACATTGGATCCAACTGCTCAGACTAAAGCCTGCCTTTCAGGATAATGATGTCGTATTTGTATCAACTAAGCCGAACTTTGCTTCAACTGTAAAAGGTTATGATTTTCACGCGGTGCCAGACGCCAGCAGATGGAACAAGATGGAGCTGATACGTTCATTTTTTAAGGTCTGGAAACTTATTTCCACCACCAAGCCGGATGTTATCATTACCACCGGGGCTGCCCCGGGGCTGATGGCAATTATCGTCGGCAAAATCAGGAATATTAAAACTGTTTGGGTTGACAGCATTGCTAACGCCGAAAAACTCTCCATGAGCGGACGATTAGCAACATATTTTTCAGACAAGGTTTATACACAATGGTTGCATTTAGCTAACGACAAAGTAGTGTTTAGCGGAAATATTATACAATGATATTTGTTACCACAGGAACCCAAATACCCTTCGATCGCTTAATTAGAGCCATTGATGAGGTTCACCCCTATTTAGGGGACGTCGAACTAATTGTGCAGGTGGCGGAATCAGTTTATAAAGCGGAAAACTTTAAAATTCAGGAATTCATTGCGCCAAAGGAGTTCGACGATTATTTCGACCGGGCAGAGCTAATTATTTCTCATGCCGGAATGGGAACAATCATATCGGCTTTTGTCAAAAATAAGCCCATACTGGTTATGCCCAGGCTGGCCAAATACGGAGAACACCGGAATGATCATCAACTGGCAACTGCTACCAGGTTCGATGAGTTAGGTTATATAAATGTGGCGTATACTGAAGAAGAGCTGAAAGAAAAACTAAAAAGCCTGCAAAGGACCCCCTTGAAGCCTTTATTCAACATTGATGACTATGCATCAAAAGAACTGATCTCATCGCTGCAAAGCTTTATTAACTTGAAATAGCCTCAGGTAGTAAAACAGCGATAACCCCTTTATTAATTAACAATATTAAAAATGCGTGATAATCAAAATGTTACGGCATTCAGAGTCTTATTTTTTCTTTTTTTGTTAACCCTGGTGCCGGGTGTTGTGTGGTCTCAATCAAATTATTGGCATTATTCGGTAGAAGGTCAGGGTATAGTGTCACCATCTGGTAAACTGCCGTTTTGGTTCAGAGCAGACCAATATGGCAGTGTGCCGTTGCCCGGAACATCAGGTAGCCTGCTGGGAGCTATCTACAAAGATTATGATACGACGCGGAAACATAAAATTGATTGGGGCGCTGGTGTCGAAACCAGGGCAAACTTTGGCAAAGGCTCAAACCTGACATTGATAGAAGGATATGTCAAGGGACGGTTAGGCGTATTTGAGCTTAAAGCAGGCCGCACAAAAGAAATAGTAGGACTGGTAGACTCAACTTTATCGACGGGGGCATTTTCGGTCTCCGGCAATGCATTAGGGATTCCAAAATTAGAGCTATCCATTCCTAATTACTATTCTTTTTTGGGCGATTTGTTCGCAATAAAAGGAGGTTATGCATTTGGATACGTGGGCGACCTTGGTTTGACCCACAGTTTGGTTGACCACGCTGAAACCTACTATCAGCAGGAACAGCTTTATGGTAGGTTTGGCAAGCCCGACTGGCGGCTAAAATTATACGGCGGGATAAATCACGAGGTGTATTATGGTGGTGAAAAAAACATCTATGGCTCTGATGTTTTTTTGTTAAGTCCTTTTCAGTCGCTGATTTATGCCGCTATCGGAAAAACGTATAATTCGCCGAAAAATGTAAATAACCGGGGAGCACGGTCAAAGGTAGGCAACCACCTGGGATCAGTTGATCTGGGATTAGAATATAGTTTTCCATCTGTTCGCTTAATGTTATATCGTCAAAGCATATATGATGTCGGTGCACTTTTTCACCTGGCAAACATTGCCGACGGCATTAATGGGCTTAGCTTAACAAACACGAATACAGACGTACATTTTGTTAATTGGCATAAAGTGTTGTTTGAGTTTGTTTATACGGTTGATCAGGCGGGCTATTTTGATTCCACCGAATCAAAATCCGGAGACGAGGACTATTACAACAATAGCATGTATTTAACGGGGTGGTCATATAAAGGATTGAATGTCGGTAATCCGTTGATTACCGACAGAAGGTACGCCAGGAGCACCTTGGTCACTGATCCGGATGACTATTTTATTAATAACCGTGTCAGGGCGTTTAATCTGGGGTTCGAGGGATCAGTTAATATGATCAGTATTTTATTGAAACTGACTTACTCAAATAATTATGGCACTTACGGAACCAGTCCCGAGGGGCACTCATTGGGTGGGCGTCACTCTACCCCTAAATACGGTTTGTTCGGACAAGTTAACGAGTTTTCAGGTTACCTGGAAGCAAATAAGGCCCTGTCTAAGGGCTATAATTTAGGTGTAGCAATTGCCGGTGACGATGGCGGATTATATTATAATTCGTTGGGCGTACTGTTAAAGGTTAAGAGAGTGTTTTAAAAATAATACATTTTAATAACAACTTTTCATTTAGCACAGATAAGTAAATACAATATTCACCTTAATACCTTGAAAAATGACAACAATAATGGTTTTATTGATAGCTGCATTGATAGTTGCAATCATAGGCATCGTTACCTCGATAATAAATAATAAGCCGAAATGCGATCACAATTGGGAAGATTTTGATAACGGCACCAGTAAGTGTAAAAAATGTGACAAAACTATCTACCTATATTCCAATAATGCCGGCAAAACGAATGATTTTGCATGAGGTATTAAACGGTAAGCGATCCCGTTGCTTGTGCCTATATCCATTTGGATTTTCCAGGATTCTTAGGATAGGTGATCCTTTCCAATTCATCACGCGATTTCACTTTCATTCCAAGGCATGAAACTATCACCTGGGTGCGATGTTGCTTATAATAGATTATGCAATAGCCTTTATTGTTTTTTTGCGGCTCCTGCCTATCGAAAAATACACCATTACATTAGAGCTTACCCGGAGCTTTGAGACTATTAATGTAGCAATGATGACGGCAGGAATTTTCCTGATTCGCAAAAACGTTACAGTATAAAACATCAATTCGTCTGCAATAAGGCTTCCTGGCGACATTTCAGCGAAAAGTCATGGTGCTTACCTTGCCCACACAATTGTTTTAAACGCGCCTTTTGCTTGGTTTAATCCTCATTTTCAAAGTGCCGTCATCAAGCTTCCACTAATAATATTCACCGCCTTTGTGCTAACGAACGCTATTTTAAGTTACTTTCTTATCCGCCAAAAAGTAAGTGATTAGTCGGATAATTGACACCACGGTTAATTTTTTATGTTGATTTTAGCAACAACCACTTTAATTACATCACCAAAACATGTATTTTAGTGTTTTACAACGTGCCGGTCAATAGAGCGGCAGCCTGTGTTTATGATGAAGTGCCTCGCCTTATTGCTTGTTTGTTTTACGCTAAACGCAGCCGTAGCACAAACCGTTGTTGAAGACTGCAAACTTGCCCAAACCCTTACACAGACAGTTGGTTACTGCTCCGCCGATGGCGCCTATAATAATCAAAATGTACATAAGTCGTTGTGGTTTCAATTTACCTCTACAGCTCAGGATGTGGATATTAATGTCAGCGGTGCCGGTAGTGGCGGCACACTGCAATCTCCTGAGATAAAGCTGTACAGCGATTGTAGCGGCACAGAGCTGGTGGGTACGAGTTTATCGGGTAATAATATTAGCAGTCTGTATAAAGGGGGGCTGATCATCGGAAACACCTACTATATTCAGGTTACCGGAGACAATGGCAATACAGGTACATTCAAACTTTGCATAAATAATTATAATCCCATCATCAAACCGGGGCAGGACTGCGCTACGGCTTCTTTCCTTTGTTCGACAGCGACAATATCCCAACAAAACGTGTCAGGCGCCGGTCTTAATAATGACGAAGCAAAGGGCACCTGCTTAAGTGTCCCAGAACAGGTTTCTGAATCGAATAGTGTTTGGTATAAGTGGCAAGCTGCAAATAATGGTACGTTGGTGTTTACTATCACCCCAACCAATGTGCGTGACGATATCGACTGGGTGTTATTTGATTTAGGTACCATCGGCGATTGTGCTCAGGTAAATCCCACTAATGCTATCCGTTGTAAAGCAGGGTATGGAGTAGAAAACGTAGATTGTCCAAGCGATGCCTTATACTACAAAACGGGCCTCGATTTTAATGAAACCGATGTGTCGGAGCCCCCTGGTTGCGGGAAAGGGCAAAATGGTAAACTTGCCTTCGTCACCATGGTCCAGGGACATTACTATGCGTTACTAATCAATAATTTTTCCTCCGGCAACAATGGATTCTCGTTAGCCTTCACCGACCAACACGGTAAAGCAGGTACGGGACAATTCGCTGGTCCTCAGCCAGCTTTCAGCTATACCCTGACTAATAACTGCTCAGCAAGCCCCCAATTAACTTTGCAAAATAAATCGTCGAATTATACCTCTTTGAAATGGTCGTTTGGCGAGGGTGCCAACACAAGCGGGGCAACCGGAACCGGCCCCTATACGATTAGCTATTCAACGCCGGGCGTGAAAACGATAACATTAGAGGCTATAGGAAGCAGCGGCTGCTCGGTGATTTCATCACAGTCCATTACAGTAGGTATTAAACCCGCATTACCCGTCATTACTTTAAACAAAAACAGTTTTTGCATCAACGATGTGATAATGCTGAGCACAACAGATGCGGACAATTTGCAATTCCAATGGACGGGGCCTAGCGGGTTCCAGTCCGCTGCTGCGTCACCGACGATCCCTGTGACGGGCCCCGAAGTAAGCGGCACCTATTCGCTCATGGTAACGCGTTTTGGTTGTAGCAGCGATCTGGCCAACATCACCATAGCGCCGCCATCACCCACGCCAGTTGCGGAGTTTACCTGTACACCATCATATACCGATGCGGCTTACGGTCCTGTGGCCGTACAATTTAACAACCACTCGACAGGCGCAAACTCTTATTCATGGAATTTTGGCGATGGGACCACATCTTCAGAAAAGGACCCGAAACACATTTTTAATCAAAAAGGGAACTTTACTATTACTTTGACTGCAACCAATACCGACGGTTGCAGCGAATCGGTTAGCAAAAGCGGCCTAATTATTATTGAGAATAATAACTACATCTTTATTCCCAATACTTTTTCTCCAAATGGTGACGGTAAGAATGACGAATTCCAGGTCACCATTACTAATGTCACCTCTTATCATATCAAGATATTCGACCGCTGGGGTGCGGCGCTTTTTGAATCCACGGATATCAATCAAAGCTGGAAGGGCGACAATAAGGGTCAACGTGTTCCTACAGGTACTTATTTCTATATCATCAACGCAGTCGGAACTGATGGTACAGCTATCAATAAGTCAGGATACATTACTATAATCCGGTAAGTCAAAATGTATGCTGCGGGCAAATCACCCGGTTGCGGTTATTGAGCATTAGCGCAATAACTATTTCGTGGGTAGAAGGGCTGACTGACCTGAATGCCGATGTAGCATGGTCATAAGAGTAGCTTAGGCTAACCAGCGAGTTGATATTCAGACCGAACATCCCTCCAACCGCATCGCGATACCGATAGGCTGCTCCTATCCAAAAGCGTCCGTCAAAAACCATTTTCGTATTCAGGTCAAATGACGCTGGGAGGTTACTCATCATTTTAAACAGTGCCGAGGGTACCACGGCCAGGTCATCCGACAAGCTGAACCGCATGCCGGCCGTGGCAAAAAAATTGGGGCTGCGCCTGTCCTGCAGCGTCTGCACATTCTGAGTGGTAAGATTAAGATGCCGAGGTAGCAATTGCAGTGCTGACAATCCAACATAGTAATCGGCCGAGTAGGCCCATATGCCCATCCCCAGATCCGGTGACCAGGTGTTGCTTTGCAGATTATTTACCGCATTGTCATCTGCCTGCTGCAGCAATATAGCTGAAGTATTCAGTGTAGTATTATCAAACCCGGCGGCAATACCGAATGAGAGGTTGAGATCGCTGCTAATGCCGAGATGCCAGGCATACGTAGCATTGATATCTGTATTCCGGGTATAACCAAGTTGATCTGCAACGAGTGTTAACCCTAGGCCGTGATGCGGCGGTGCCGACTGATAACTTGCTGCGTATGCCGGGCTATACGGATTATCTGAACCTGATGACATCGACACAGCATCGCCGGCAACAAAGGCATTACCTATGGGCGCGCTGAGCGAGAGCGTACGCGTTACCGGAGCTCCATCAAGGCCAGTCCACTGGCTGCGGTAAGCTGCCTTTACATCTATATAATTCTCAATTCCGCTGACCGCCGGGTTAATCAGCAGATTATTAAATACATACTGAGTGTACTGCGGTTTTTGTTGTGCTATGCCGCACAGGGGCACTATTGCCCAAACCAGCATCCACCCAGTCTTCCTTATCATTTTCGTAAAGGCACAGCTTAATTTTGCGGTGCGATATTCAGTTGAGCTTCGATCCGTTTAAGTCTTTCCTCTTGTTTTTTCAGACGTTCTTCCTGAGTGCCTATCACTTCTTTCTGATCGCTTATCTGTTTATCTTTCTCGATAAGGTAAAGGGTCAGTTCTTCTACTTTCTTCAACAATTTCTCGTTCATTTCGCCCAGATTCTGACCGTTCTTTTGTACCTCGGCTGTAGTCGGAATATCTTGCAGGTGGTGATTTTTCCGGATATAATCAGCTACTTCAGTAAGTGATTTAAGTTTATAGTCCGGGTTAAAAACATAATCGGCCCAGTTCGAATAAGCTTTTACCGTTATTGAAGTGGCAATGGTGTTGCCATTAATTGCAAACTGGTAGCCAGAAGGTATGGTGGTTGCACCAATACTAACATTGCCCGTGAAAGTTTTTAAACCTGTTATGCTTTCTGCGCCTGCTAAGTGAACTACTGCACTATTATTGGCAGCAGTATATCCTAATGCAGTGTTTATTTGCGATCCTGATACCGCAGTCAGGTAACCGTTAGGGTTTGTCGCGCCATTATAAGGTGTAAATCCTAAAGCGGTAGTCACCTGAGCTGATGAAACCGTCGTCAGATAACCTGCATCATTGGTAAATGAGCTTACAGTTGTGGGCTTGTTGGTCAGGTTGTTATAGTTCAGGTAATAAGATGGCAATTGTCCGTTAAATTTTGCCACCGTCGGGTTTGGTAATGTGCCCGAAAGGTCACCGCCTGTAGTCATGGTGCTACGCATGTATCTTGTGTCTGCTTTTGGGAAGAAATTTGCTACTGTTTGCAAAGTCGTGGTGTCATTCGCGAAGGTCATTGTACCGGTAGCGTTAGTCAGGGTAATACCCGTTGCCGATGTAGCGCTGACCGTTTTTGCCTCCATTCCTGTGCCATTCACATTTGCCCCAATAAGCTGAGCCCCTGTAAGGGCGGTGCCGTTGAGATACCATAGGCCATTATTTGCAATCGCGAAGTTTTCGGTGAAGCTACCTGAACCGATACGGCTGGAAACCACCATTTTTGAAGTTATTGTTGAGCCTGATATAGGTTTATTTTCTACGATAAAATCGGTTTGTTGTACCGACGAGGTACCTGTGTTCCAGGCGCTGGCATTCAAGCGTAACCTGCCGGAGTAAACTACAGGTGAACCTGAGGTTGGCGTTGGTCCGTTACTAAGTACCATACCATCTCTGGATGTCGTACTACCGCCATAAGTATACAAAGACTGACCAATTGTTAGGTTACCATATGGGTCAAGAGAAAGATCGTTGGTGAATGATCCACTGTTCTGCGATACGGCAATAACAAATGACCCATTAGCCAGGTAGTTATCTGCTATGGTAGAGACAAAAGCCCTATAAGCAATCGGTATTGAAGTTGACGATGACGTATTCCAGCCGTTTGTCATCCAGGTGATACCCGGCGAATATTGTTGCGTTGAAGATGTTGCCGCAGACGTATTTGCCACGATGATTGCATCGTTAGAGGCTTGTCCCAAACCCGAGTACACCCCTCTAAATACGGCTTTACGAACACCGGTAAATGATCCGACTGAAAATGTTGGGGTAACATCAATTGCAGCAAGCACATCGTTATTTGCTGCAGCGGTAAGTGTTGGTGTTAATGCCATACCCTGTGCAACACCGGATGAAGCAGTAACCGAGTTGTTAAATTTATGCTTGCCTGTCCATGTTGGCGAAAAGGTCTGATCAATCGCTACCGTGGCAGCCGCAGTACCATCATAGGTAAAGGCGGCAATACCGGTACCCTGTGTTAAAGCAGAGGTAAATGCCGACACACTTTTTTGTTGTGAGCCCGAAGCCGATAAAAGATTTCCCGAGAATAAATTAGTGCTATCTCCTGGTCTCCGATTAGAATAAACAGCAGCCAGCATAGCCGATTGCCTTCTCAGGCGCGCAAGATTTGACAATGCAGTTTGCGATTGTGAAAGCCTGAATGATGCAGCATATACCGGATCAGGTTGCTTGTTATCGGTTGATTGTGCCTGTGCAAAATGTGCAGTTAACGCTAATAAGGAAAATAGGTAAAGTTTTTTCATCGTGATCGGTTTAAGTGTCCGGCCGGCTGTCAGGTATGCTCCAAAAACCGGCAAAATTTCAACTAGGCTTTTATACGTAATGCTGTATTATTGGGTTCGGTTTTTTTTGAAGATTTTGCAATAAAATTTGGGTGTTACATGTAACAGGTGTAACGATGTGTAACACCCGCAATAGTTAAAAAAATCAATCTTAAATACATGCTACCATTGGTTGTAGTAAGTGATAAGGCTTAGGTTATTATTAATATTTTTTGTCACGAGTACACCACCTCTTTTCCCCTTCGCTGCATACTCGCGCCAGTTGAGGGGGGTTATTTTGAGTATAACTCTTCGAATTTCAGACCTGTAAACTTAAGCTGTTTATACAAAGAATAAAATTCATCTTCAGCGTCTTTAACTCCGCTGTAAGTCAAAATCTCTCCCCGGCTAGTCTCAGGTATTTTAAAGATAGATGATTCCGTTAGTCTACGATGAAAAGCATATTTCAATATTCTCCCCTTAGTTCCATCATCATAGTAATCAAATTTACTATTCTCTTGATCTAAACAGTTTATACATTCCAGCACATTCAACGCATAAAGTCTTTCGCCTCCAACATTTACTGGCAATATCTCTCCTGCCATTTCCAATAACGTAAACAACTCACTGTCGTAAACTTGTTGATCAAAAGCCAGAGCCCCCCCATTGATTTCAAAAAAATTTCCTTTTTTTTCCTTAAGATTATAAACGTACCAATTAGTTTTAATCCAACTCTCATCTTTTTTATTACAGTCAAAAATCACGAATTCAAGCAGATCATCTTCAGGAATATTAGGCATTATCCACTGATAATTGCTAACATCGACAGTTACTCTGTATATTTTAAAATTATTTCGGGAATGTTCCATTTAATATTTCTTGTTTAATTTTATGTAATTCTTGTCTTACAGTTCCAGGTTTTGCATTTAATAACCTATTGTTAATGGCTTGATAATATTTATTCGTGTGAATTGTCGAATGTGTCATTATTGGTAAATTTTCATATTTACTGTTTTTAGGCAAAAATACACCATTATCAGCTTCATTTATATCAATTCCTTCTCTTTTTAATATCATTCTTGCAAGTGCCGCACCTTTGGCTTCGCCAGCAACAATATGGTGAGCTGCAGTATTATCAGGCCTAATAAATCCAGCAGCAATCAGATTAAATGCCAATACAGATGAGCTAGGATCTTTACCAACCAGCTGACTAAATTTGCTATTAGGGTAACGCTCTTTCAAATAAGGGGCATATAATAAATCTTGAGGAGTACCAGCCCCACGACTTAACCTTTCCTTAATTTGATGAATTTCAAACGCACTTAATTGCTCAGGCTTTGTCGTAATTCTTTGATATGGCGGCTTTGTGTCTATACCAGTATTATTTGAGGAAAAAACCAAATAAGCCGTTAATCCAAATGCCTTACCTAATGTTCCTAATATTATCGAACCGCCTCTTCTTTCTGCTTCCTCTTCCATAACTAACTCTCCACTTTCGGTCACTACTGACTTGCTCAAACTTTGTTTAGTAGTTTGTTTAAAAGCTTGATCTACTCCAGCAGCGCTCAACGGTTGAAATGCGTTATATCCCTTGCTACCTGTGCTATAATCAATAGGAATTCCTCCCTCGTTTCCATCAATGTCTATTAACCAAATGGGACTGTTACTTGCAAATTGATATGGTGTTAATTCTGGATATTTCGCACTTAATGGATCCACACTCAAAAACTTACCAACCCTTGGATCATATATCCGCATTCCATAATCCTGTTCGTTGCCTGTTCCTTTTACATCATTGTCATTTTCTTTACCGTTAAAGCCATAGCGGTAACTATTGTTAGCCGCATAAGTCAGGTCAGGCATTAATGAGCCGAATGCATAATATTCCTGTGCGGTAATAACGTCAGGCTGATAGTAATCAATTGTGGTACCATCCGTAGAATGCGCAATGCGTTTGTCGGTCAGCGTCACCATTACATTGCCTAGATAATTGTTTAATTCATATTGTTTTAACCCAAGGGTGCTCCAAATTGCGGTTGCATTGTTATCAGCCAAATTCATATTTGGCATCCACATGCCTATTCTGTTGCTACCATATAGATGTTGTTCGCGCCAGTTTATCTGGCTATTTTTATTATCGTATACCGCCAACGTATGCCCCTGTGCATCACGCACATAGTAAGTTGTAACCCCTCCCGAGGTTTTGGCAACTCTGTATTGTGCTGGATCGTACGTATAAAAAATGGTTCCCTGGGCATTGGTCTGGCTTTGTATTTTGCCATATACGCTCCAGTTAATATTACTTACGCCTGCCTGCACATCAGCGGTTATGTTGCCTATAGCATCATAGGTATAATTATTAGTTGATTGGTTACGCATGTCACCTACATAACCAGTACTTGGCGTTGCAGAATCATTTACAGAGTTCAGCATATTATTGATTAGCTTACCATTAGCATCCCTGTTGTAGTTATAGGTCAGGTTATCCATCGTCAGCGGCTTGCCGTTGCTGGTATTGCCGTTACGAACACTACTCAGAATATTACCATTGCCGTCAAGAGTAAAGCTTTCCTTGTAATTTTGGGTGGCTGCAAGTGATGATAAACCCGCCCCGGTTGCCGTATATTCAGCTGTACTGGCAATCCGGTTCAACTGATCGTACTGGTAAGTATGATAATAGAACTGGCTTCCCAGTTGCGGAATGTTCATGGATACCGCACTGATATTACTGTTATACAGCGGCTTAAATGTGCTGATTGTAGGTACACCTGTTTCAAAAGGTTGTTTAGCGGTATTGATCGGCTTATAGTCATTAGCATAGTAATACAAGCCATAGCCATAAGCATCCTGCCCGATGTTGTTGGTGCCATCGGTGCCCATGTCGGTGGTACTACCTGTTACGGTACTATTCACACCCTTTAACCAGCCTTGCAGTGTGTAGGCATAGTCAACACCCTGCACTTTGGCGTTGATGTCGCCCAGTTCCATGCGCGCAAGCGGCCCGTGCAGGTAGTACTGGTAGCTAGCATCCATGCGTTTCTGCGTCTGATCCAGCGTACTACCCACGCCATAAGATACCACATTGGCAACCGGGCTGCTCCAGGCTTCGGTAATACGGTTATCGGCATCATAATTATACTGGTAGTAGAACTGATCAGCCTGCCCTGTCTGGTATCCTACAAAGTTTACCTTCCCGCTGATCAGATCATACTCGTAGTTGATCTGCTTCAGTCCAAGCCCTGATATCTGCTGGTACAGTGTTTTCACGTTACCGTCGATATCATAATCATAGTATGTGGCCTGCTTCACTACCCCTGTTCCGGTGTTCTGGTAGGTAGTTGCCGCCACGCGCTTGTGCAGGTTATTTTGCGTTGTTATACTTTGTATACCATTAGTTGCCGGTGCTGCTGCATCATAATAGGTGTGCGTCACCTGGCTGTTGGTCCCGGTTGCATTAAATGAAGTAATTGTTGCATCGGCAAGGTAATCCGGCACTCCTAAATTCACGGCCTGCTGGTTCTTCTCTCCCACTTCAATAGCACGGCCGAGTATATCATAAGTGGTATAGCTGTAATTCTGGCTTGCTAATTGCCTATCATTCTGCGATATATTCAAGCGGCTCATCAAATCATACCAAAAACGGTTTGTACCGCCATCGGGGCTTTGCAGCGTGGTTACCTGGTTGGTGGCGTTATAGGCATAATTAGTTTGTAGCCCGTGTACCGGGTATACATTTATTAGCTGCGTTTCATTGGTGCTGTTATCGGCTATGGTGGTCGGGCCGCCTGCTACAGGCACATTGAACCTGAACCAGCCTATATCGGGCGTGTTTGCTGGCATAAAGCAGGTATTGGTGGCATTGGCTGTAATAACAGCGGTACTTAAAGGCTGGCTGTACAGGCGCAGGTGTTTTATCGTGGCCAGGTTGTCAGGCATTAGGATATTGCCACTGGGATCTGTAGTAATGGAAAATCCCGGACCAATAGTGGTATTGGTATGAGTTACCGTAAGGGCAACCCCGTTCAGGTAGATTTGTGCCGTTCCGGATGAGCCTAGTGATGATCCCTGGAATACAAAATGCGTAAACGGACGCAATGGCACCATCGCCGAAATGTCCGCACGGTAATGCGTCGACCCGGATGCCAGCGTTATGTTGTTGCTTCCGCTGCTAGTCAACGGGTAAACATCTACCCCCAGCTGGGTTCCGCTGATCACTACCTGCATCAGGTATTTATTATCAGGCGTTGCCTCAATAAACTGGTTGTTTATGCTGCCGTCATCATACAGCCACATTTCTACCGCGCCTGTTGAGCCGGCCAAAGTGCCGGACAGAGAAATTAACGCCGCTGTTTTATCAGAATTTGTGGTTGGGCCGGTATAGGTACAGGCCGAAGCATCGTTGTTACGCACCGCTTCTACCCTGGCCACATCTGCATCGCTAAGCAAGGTTACGCCTTCAGGCGGTATGGTACGCACCAGGTTATCGGCCTGGTCATAATAATATAAAGTATAGTGATATATCTGCTGCGGAGCATTTAGCGTAGCCGCCGCCTTTGCAGCCGAACAGGTGCTGGCATAGCTGGCCCTAAACAATTCCCTTTGCTGGTTGATGTATACAGAATAGTCATTCAGCCCGTTACCTACAGCTGCCGCCTCCTGCTCAGTGATGCACGAGAACAAATCCACGTTAAATGTTGGTGCTGCTTGATTGCACAGCATCGCAGCAGAGTTTGTTATAAGGGCCGTTTCATAATCCTGGTACTGGGTATAATATAAGGTCAGTCCCCAGCGCTGGTTCATGAAGGTGGTAAAAATATTCTCGTAATTAGGATCGCCTGTCGTTAAAGTTCCTGCAAATTGATTAGTGAAATCTGTCTTCGCGGCATCATAATCAGACTTCGCGATACATCCGTGCCCGGTCGGGTCAAGAAATGGCGGCAGTGTAACGTCGCTTGCCAGGATAAAGCGGCATTGATTGCAGGAGTTTTGCAATACCGTCAAATCATTTGACGTCAAGGTCATGGCGCTGCCATAGGTTTGACTCAGATAGGCAAATAAAGTCAGCGAAGTACCATGGGCGCTGTTATAGGAATTACAGGCCGATTGGAATTGGGTCAACAGGCTGCAAATATCAGCGGTACTATTACTGATAGAGCGCGGCCCGGTTTGCATTGCTGGCGAATACGGGTAAGGTGAGCTGATCAGCCATGGATTCAATAAACTAGTAAAGTTCGACAGGCCCAATACACCCTTGATAGCATCGCCAAATGAAGTGTAGCCGCTGGCGGTTACCTTGCCCGGTGGCGTGGTGCTGGCGCCGAAAGGATGGTTAAAGTCTCCACCCATTGAGGCCACTTCAATCAGTTTCGCTTTAAGCGTATTGATAGTCGTTTGGTCATAATTACCCTGCACCAATCCGGCATTAAGAGCAGCTATCCAGCTGTCGGCCGCTGAAGTGACAGAAGCCGTTGCCTGCGCACTCATTTGGTTCAGCGCCTGTTGCGGAGTTGTTGCAGCGCTTGATCCGGCATTTGATGGTATGGTATAATCAGGGAAGCGCGGTATCTTGGTTAGCAACGCTGCTGAACAGGTAGATGCAGCAGTGTCGTAAACATTGTCAAATACCCAAACATTCTGATAATTGATGCTTGTACCGGAAGCTGTTTGTATTGTCAGACAGCTGTAGAATGTAGATGTCGTAGTCACCGTCTGGCCTGCTGCATTCTGGCCGGTAAACGCGGGCGGACTGCCCGCAGTTCCGGAAAGAACTGTCAGCAGGTGTCGGCTTGGATAGGTACCCGACAGGTAAGCATTACTACCTTGGTTGCCGGCAACCTGCAGGGTAACCGGACTAGAACAGGTTACACCGGATGCCAGGCTGTTAAAGTTCCATATCTCTTCGATACTACCCTCCCGGTGCCCTAAAGCCATTTGACTACTGTTAACGCTATAAACTGTGTACACCACACGGTTATTCCCAATTAGCGCCATATGGCAGTTATCATCTATTGACCATGTGCCCGTATAATTATGCAGAGGCGATACCACATTAAAGGTATTATCTTGGTTAATGGAGAGCGTACCATTAAAGAATGAGCTGTTGTCAGGTGTGATAGTAGATGTCGACGTTACCGTATTGCCGGCATCATATGTTTTTTGTACAATCTGGTTATTTGTCCAGGCACTGAATACCAATGGGTTAGCCTGGCATCCTGTGCAAACAACAGAAAGCACTACAATGCTCTGTGGCGGTAAATTAGCGGGCAAACAGAAGTTCTGCATAATAGATCCTTGTGGAAATTGCAGTACAGTCTGGTAACTGCCGTCTGCAGTACCTACGGTTACCGTTGTTGCCGCTGCAAGTTTGCCGGTGTTGCATGTTACCGTCATTAGCGTAGTGCCGGAATTCGGGGCGGTAATAGTCCCGCTGCCACCATCGGCCAGAGTACGGCCCGCCAGTGACTTGTTTGCAGACACAGTTGCAGCTTTGGTATTTGCCGGTTTTCCGCTATTGATCATAGAGGCCCCGGCAAGGTTGCTACTCGCCAGTTTCCCCTGACCACCTTGTGATTTTACCAGGTTATTTCCTGTCAGGGTTTTACCTGCATTTTTTGCTGCATCAAGGGGGCCGCCATCACCAGGGTCTGGTGGTGTTACTACCGGAGGTGTACAGGTTACCGTCGGGGTACCATCAGCTGATGAATAAGTATTGATAGAGAAATCGGTATTTGCAGGGCAGCTGCTATTGTTTAATATCGTGATTGGCGTCCCGATCTGACATTGATTTGCGCAGGTAGTAGTTGCACGCAATTTGTCATAGTATTTTTGCTTGAGGTCAAAATAAAACTCCTTGTACAATGACCATTCACGATCCGGCACACGGCAAGCCGCCGATGGGGTACAGTTATCCCAGTTTGTACCGTTAGGATCATTCTGTGCATTGGTATTTGCCGCAGGATCGGCGCAATACAGCATGTAATCTATTAATTGAACCAGGTCTTTAGGTGAAGCCGCCGTGTAATTGCCGACATTGCGGCTGTAGTTTTGCAGATCGTTCTGAAAATCGGTGCTATAGGCTGCCCCGGCACCGCCTGACTTAAAGAATGGGTCGGCCGCTACCAACCAGGCAGCATTGGTATAGTCATAATGTAGCCCCCCGGATGCACCCTGAATGGTCGGTATCGCAGCGGCAGTTGTCACATTATCCTGCACTTGTTGATCCCATGCCTCGTAAGTGGCGTTATTTTGGCAAAACTGGAGCTTGCAGGATTCCGGATGGAACGGCAGAAATTTTTCGGCCCAGCTATCTTTCCAATATTGCACGAGTTGCAGCAATGTAAAGGCCGAATCATATGGTGATGTTACGGTCCCGTCCGGCAATGTGATTTCCTCGGCAATATAGGCCGAATCGGTCGATGCCTTCACCGGGAATACAGTACGCCAGTTATTACTAATAACATTGATTTGAGGCTCTAAGGCAGCTCCGGTAGTATTGTCAAAAAGTGCATATTGTCCACCAGGTGAAACGTCCTGTAGCATCGCACTCTCATATTGATCGCAGGGTGCTGACGCGCTACTGACGGCGCAGGTTGCCTGCATCGCATCGCAATAAGCTTTTAACTGATCATATTCATTGCTGAGCCATGTCTGGAAAGGCACTCCTGCTATACTATTTGCATCCACCCCGAGTGCCAGCAACTTATTGGTGAAAAGTTGTGTAAAACTATCTTTCGTTCCCAGGGTCTGTTCATTTGTTGAACAATCGCTCAGGCACGATTTAAGGTCCATGCTTTGTATATAAGGGAAGATAAAATCAAAAGATTTTTTCAGGTTACCATCCTGTTGTCCCTGTGTTACAAACTGATCAACATAATTTTCCATTACCGTCTTGCTGAAGGCAAGGTCGAAGGTGACATAATACTCACCAATTGCCGGAAAATTCAGATTGAGCGTACCGGTTTGCTGTCCGGTTGCGTTGCAGTCAGAGGTCGCTGAGCCTACCTGTATAGGTGTCGTCGTTGTATAAATTGATGCATTACAATCGTTTCTTACCGTTATCGTAAGGTCATAATAGCAATTGCTGCATAACGGCGCTACACCTCCCGAATAATGGTCAATTAGTTTATCGATGCTATAAGACAGCGTTGCGTCGCCTGAAACCGAGGCAAGGTACGTTGTTGTGGCAGTTATTTTGAGAGCTGAACTATTAAATACGAATTTATCCGGATCGAGCAGATTGGTCGTCTTGTTAACCACTGGTGTTTGTGATGGCAAAGCAGTCATGCCTGAAGGTGCACCGCCAGTTAATGCTGTCGCAATAGTTTTCCCGCTGGCATTAAGATAGCTGATGCTGATCTGTCCGTTAGGATCAACCACCATATTTTTCATATAATGGCTGGCAAATCCCACGTCATTCCCAAATAACTGATCGAGTTCCCATTGTTCAGGTTTGCCATAAAAATATTTTGTCGTATTACTTGGAAAAGAGCTACCAGGCTGAAAAGCCTTACCTATGCCGCCCTGCAATTTTATGCGCCCTGTATTATCCGCAGTGTAAGAGGTTACAGACAATGGATATCCTTCTGCATCCGGGATATAACTATTGTAAGACTTATCATTTATGAATGCATTTTGCGCTGAATAATATTTAGATGCTCCTGAATTTGTATTTAAAGGGTCAGGCACCACTTCACATGTTCCACCAGTACCGGTTACATTCGATGCGCTATATGGAGTATTTGCACTGTTAACATTGTAATTCTGAATGTAGCGCAAATAAGGTGCAACGCCCGAAGATTCTTTAAAAGGTGCAGGCAATATACTCGCTGTCGCCCTCCCGAATTCATCATATACATTTTCTTGTACAACGGGTACATTATCAGAGTTGTTAATAGTCACCGTCTGCCTTCCGCGCAGTGTACCATCAAAATAACTGACAACCTCTTTTTTCTTTCCCTCCTCTGCAAAAGCAGCCGAATACTGCCAGTTAAGATTTTGCTGATGCCAATTAATGGACCATATAGCATATTGTCCGTTGTCCAGTGTATAGTTCCAATCACCAAGCAATCTGATACCATCTGTACTATATTGAACTTGGCGCATCCGCACAAGCACATAATCATCATTATATGGAAGCGAAAGCAAATAATTCTGCCCGGCTATTGTTACCCGTGTAGCATTGTTCAGGAAAATGTGGTTCAAAGTAGCAGGATCAACCGTACCTGCTGTCCCGGCAGCCATCTGACGAATAATGTTGATGTTATCATTTCCTGCATCGGCAGTTGTCCACTCAACATCATACTCGGCTCCTGGTACGATCTGCCATGTCAATTGCAACTGATTTGACGTATTGACCAGACCGGTACTACCGGCAGACAGACCATCAGCCAGTAAAGATTGTTTTGTGCTTGACAATAAACTGGATTTCAGCGATGGTGATGAAGTTTTTTTTGTAGTTCCTGAACTCGCCGAATTTTTGACCAGTTGCGCGTTTGGTCTGACCTTTACATGTGGATCGAAATGATATGTCCGGTCAATCACAATCTGGTTCGATAGTAATAAAGCCGCTGGCAGATCATTGCCAAATTCGGGACTATAAATGTTTTCTACGGTCACCTTTACCCAATAGGCTCCGGTAAAGGTGTAATTATCTACTATTTTATACGTTGCATTTTTTTTAGACGAATAATTAATTTTCAAAGTCGCCTTCTTTACCTCGGGCACCTGCTGTTGAGGATTGGTCAGATATTCAATTTTTAAATAAACTGTACAGCTAAAATCCTTTTTGATGAACGCCTGGTCTGTTACCCGGAAGGATATCGAGTTCTTGACCGAAATATTGGTGATATCACTCCAGTTGAATTTAGAGTTTTTGAATTTCTCGTCCTTCACCAATAAAGTATCGTTTCTTTTTACTTTACCCTTGATGAAATTCTCATAGGGCTCAATGCCCGCAAAGGCCTTGAGCCAGGAACTGCCTGTTAACAAGGCTGTAAGCAGCAAAAAATATAAAAATCTCTTCATTGGGTTCAGGTTTGTGATATTACAGTAGTATCAATTCGTAGTTCGCGTATTTATTTTTCAGATGCCGATTTCCATCGGTTGCCGTAATTACATCATGCAGGCGAGGATAATGACCAAGGTGACTGTTGTCTTCTATCCCTTTTATCGAGACAGAAATTACCCGGTCTTTTTCCTTATTTAGCGGATCAGCAATATCGCTGAAGCGGGTATATAACTTCTGCAGCTTGCCTGAGATGGTATCATAAGTCATTGACAGTTCTTTACATGTGATATGAGTATTATTTAATAGAGATATTTTCTTACCTCCCCCTTCGTTAGCGCCTACCAGGTCATAATCTTCATATCTAAGGTTCTTTTCGATAGTTGCCAGGTTAGTCACGGGTGATTGAACAACCATATCATTATGAGAAAGGACAATCTTATTCTGTTCATGCTGAATGAACAGATTTACCCCGTCCTCATGTATCGTTTCAGTATTTCCCATACGATAATAAAAATCCTTCCCAGACCTGCTAAACAAGAATTCCAGATTATGTACAGATGCGGTGGTGTCTCCGCCATCGTCCACGTTAATAATACCGGAATAGGTGCATTGCTGCTTATTAAAATCGAGCTGAGCAGCCAGTTGTTCTAGCTGTCTAAGCAATGCAGGATCGTAATTATGTTCTTTTTTCTTTCCATCCGTTACCTGGTGTCTCATTGTCTGCAGGGGCTGTTGTAAATGACGATAGGTCATTGCCCAGGTGAACAAAGCACCAGTAGAAATAACGATTATCAGTATCAGCTTTTTAATATTCTTATTCATCATTTTCATAGCATATTGTATTAGGGCTGTCTTTTATAAGATGAGCGACTTTCTTTCAGGGTCATCACACCACGTTCGGTCTCTTTCTTCACACGTATGAGTAACCCCTCATCATCATACTCATAAAAAGTTGCGAAACCGTTCTCATCTAATTCTGCCATCAGACGCATGTTCCTGTCATCGTATACATAAGATTTCATCTGGGCATCCACCGGATGTATCCTGATGTCGTCAATATAGATCTGCGAAGAAGAACCAGAACCTGGCGTCAATGAAATTGCATAGGCGCTTCCTGCTGGTATGCTGGTTAGATCGATTGTACCTTCCAGCAGCTTCCAGTCTTCAACCAGTGCCTTACAGGTCAATGTTATCTGTGGCACAGAAGTTGGCGAATATTGGTCGTCTACAGGAATGGTTGGCGGTATGCCTGCGTTCAACTGCAGATAAACATTTTTATCGCTCGGGTGGCCATCTTTCACCCATACATCAATAATATATTTTTTGCCGGGCTGCGGTTCGAAGCCGTTCGGGTAAAGGCCCGCATCTGCGCTGGTTGTTTTAGTATTATATTCGCCGTATTGATTAATACTCAGCAAGTTGTTTGTACTCAGTAATTGACTATGCGCTTTGGTAGTCAGTGTCAGTCCATTCGTTGGCAGGGCCACGCTATATCTGCCGGAATGTGACTCGGTAGTGACCACCGCTGAGCTAATACTATTTGTATTTGTTACTTTAAACTCGTTTGAACGTAAAGTATTAAAACCTGTACCCGGAGAAAAGCGGGTATCTTCAAAAGCTGTATTATAAATTTCCCGGCTCATGGCGTTTGATGCTACAGCAATTGGTAGTTCACCATTGAAGCCAAAGGCGGCCGCACTAAATCTTCCTAATGCATCTTTATTTTCAATTTGCTGTCCATAACGGTCGTAACCTGTTATCGTGTTAGCAGTTACCCAGCGTGCACGGTTACCCAGGTTGTCGGTCTGCCACGCATATTGTGGTGGAGGGGCAGGGATACCAATCAGACTGGTTGTGCTGAATACCGGTGTTCCGCTTCCATCTGCACTGGTATAGATTTCCATGCCTATGGCGCCAGGAAAACTGCTGTTGTTATTAGTCGCCTGCAGGGTAAGGTGGTGGGTGCCAGCCGTTAGTGTCATCGGATACCAGCACCATAGTGTATTTGGCCGCTGTGGCAAAGTAGTGCCATCTATGGAATAAACGAAATTATCATCGCCTGAATAACCGAAATAGTACTCCCCTGCTCCGGATGTGAATGTCCCGACTGCTGTCACCTGATGGCCCAATTGCTGTGTCGTGACCGGCACAGGCCATATACCCGATCTATCTAAAGCACCTTGCATTCTGCTTACCAGGGAGCCACTTGTTAAAACCTGATCCTGTGCGCCTGGTATGTCGCCCCCAAAAGAATACACGCCACTGCTGCCACGCGATGACAGTGGCACTGCCTGTCCGAAGGTAACCGTATTGACCGGCACGGTTGAGGGTATCACGTCATAATACCAATATGAAGAGAAGTTATTGATATAGCCTGCATTTCTTACATCTACACCTTTCACAGACGGATCGGTATTATAGTGCCGGCTCTGCTGGAAAACATTACTTGCTATCTCGCGCCAATTACCAAGGAATCCTCTGACATATGGATTGATATGGTAACGGTAATCGTAGGTATGAATATCATTCAGGTTAGCAAGGTTCCCGGTAGAGAATACTAGCTGGCTTCGATCGATAAAACCATCTGTTGATGACGTTGGTGTTGTAGAACCAAAGACCATCAGGGTAATATATTGAAGACCACTGCCACTATTTGGCTCGACTAAAGAAATCTGGTGTGAGCCGGCAGTCAGCTGCACTTCAGACACGCCATAATATGTATTTGTCGGTCGTTGCAGCGTAGTGCTATTATCAATGGTATACTGGTAGCTGCCTGCACCGGAATATACGAAATAATACCAACCGGTATAAGGCGCATAGATGGTATGATTGATTGTTACCTGCGGGTTTGATAACTGGCCTGATGCCGTTGTCGGCCATATGGCTGCACCGTACAGGCCTGCTTTACCGAAGCTCACTTCGTCAGTCTGATTGTCGTTACAAGGGAAGAAGCAGGAATTAGGAAAATAATTCACGGCAGCTATGAAATGAACCCCTCCAACAGATACACTTTGATAGGTCGAGGCTGCACCGTTCGGTATTGCGGTATAATCCTGCGGCTGTCCGCTCTGATCCATTCCCCAGCTTTCGTTAAATGCTGTCATCGACGCATTGATCACCTTAAGGCTGGTTTGGTCAGCATTCGACGCTATCTGAAGCTTGTTGTTTACTATCGGATTGTTAAGGCTGACGATGTGCTCGGTGCTGGCATCAAGTATATTCCGGTAGCCTGAACGTGACAGTTTCACTGTTATACCAGTACCAGCAGATAAGTCAACATAACCGCCTTTGATGTCAATCAGTTTTTTGGTAGGCGAACTTTCAGTCGACGGAGATGTCGCCTGGTCTTCAATTACCCAATATTTCGTTACACCTGCAATATTAACAAGTTCGTCACCTGCTTTAAGATAATTCCAATAGGCGCTGTTTATAACACCGTTGGCATCCGTTGTAAAATTTTTCAGGAGCATATTGGCGTTCTGGTATGCTGCACCCATGCCTTTATACACCCAATATGCAGGCAGGTTTGTTGTATATATTGAATTATTTGTATCGTTTCGTTGAGGATTATTAAATTCTGTTTGTGTCCGTGTCACAACAGGGTTTCCGGTGACGCCATCGTATGCCAGGTCTTCTGTAGCGATCACCGAGCCGTTTTGCCTCTTGATCACTTTCTTGACAATACCGTAATACTGGCTAACTTTTACCGCGCAAGCAGAACGAAACAATTTATAATCAGAATCGTCATAACTTGGTTTCACAAAGAATGGGAAGCTAAACCACCCGAGGCCTACCATATCATATCCCGCCTGCAACGAGATCCCCGAGTTTTTGGACTCGAATTCGCGAAAATCGGTAAAGAAGTCAATGTCCCTTCCAATGATTTTACTATTGGACATTGTTCCGTCTGCGTTTACAATGTCTACAGTATTATTCAATTGAAATTTATCAGCGCCAATGGTATCAATCCGGTATTGGTACTCTGTAGACGATATTTCGGCTCCTGACTGATTATAGGTTGTAGCCTTCTTTTCCTTGCCATGCATATCATTCAGGACAAATGAATAGCCCTGAGACATGGTTAATTCGTCGATACTCGTTGCTCCCAGGAATGAGAACTTGTTAACCGGTTTATTATGGATTGGAATAATTGGCAATGCTGTAGCCTGTACCGGGAACTCCTTTGCAGTATAGAACTCATTAACAGTATACCCAGTACGCAATGTCGGATCTGGGTTATGATTCTTATCGAGGTCGGTCACTGTCACCCTACTATAGCCTACTGATGGCGCCGGATAGAAAGATTCCCCGAAAGGTTGTTCCAGATCAAAGAAATCATCGATGGCGCCCTTGAACTTCTCTACATAAGGTACAGGTTGTTTTAATGCATTCTCGTCATTACCAATTGAAGGCTCGTATGCAGCTACTCCACTGCTTATCGTCACACCATTTTCTACTGTTGTATAATCATAAGCCTGGCCATAGCTAGCAGGTTGCGCACCATTATTACCCGACATTGTATCCCAGGTATCACTAATCATAATTTTTTTCACCCGCACGCCCCCACCCAATTTATGGCCATCCTGTTTTACCAACTTTGCAAAACATTTTTCCAGTTGTATGTTGCCTGCAAAGCTCTTCCGGTTTGCTTTATGATAAAAATTCTCCGTCAGTTCGCTAAGGTTACCTATCGCAGATAGTACTGCGCTCACCGCATCGGATACTGCAGACACTAGGTCGCCATCTTTCGTCCTCCGGTCAAAACCAGAATAAGCATACCGGGGATACTCGTCTTTTATTTTCTGCCATGCCGAAAAAATAATCGGGTTGGCTGTTACACCACCGTCTGCGCGGTTCTCAAATATAATTTTGGCGTAACCACCGCTAACCGACACAGATTGAACTTTCGAATAACATGGTATAAAATCGTAATCATAGTCTGGTCCGCCGGAATTGCTGTATGCTGTAGATATCTTTACCGAAAACTTGGTATAGATATAGTCTGCGCCATTCAGGTAATTATTTTTAAACCATGCTGTAGGGTCGCCGGTTACAGTTGTATTTGGTATTTGTACCTTGATACCATGCGCGTCACGTAGAGCTGTCTCCGAAGAGGAGCTGATATCATTACCGCTTTGATCTATGAGTCCTGCAATCCCCGACATTGCCATAGCACGCTTATCCTGCACGTAAGCATAATCGCCCGACTCATAATTGACATTTATATTACCTCCCGTTGGCAGTTGTACTGATGCCAGGTGCCATAACGCTGCATTCTGATCTTCCGTTGCTTTTATTGATGAGTTGTTACCCTGCAAATCCTGCGCCGTGTATGGAAATTCATCATTTTTCATCAAGCCCAGGTTAGCGTCCGGAGACTTGTATACCCCCCAGCGGTCAGTCAGCATATCCCCATAATTAATAGTCTGCCCATTAACACTATTGTTATAGGTAAACTGATATGGAAAATTGGCTCCTTTAGGACTGTTGCCATACTGAAACCACACCTTTTTCAGTGTAAGTTTACCGCCCAGGGCAGGATTGCTATTGAGTCCGTTAGCATTATCTGTGTTGTTAGGTATGCCCCGGCACAGTTCATAGGAATATTCGAACTTTACCACTTTTATAGGTTTAGACATATCCGCTTTTGAGTACAGCCGTATCTCCTTCAGGCACTTCAGTGGATTGCTGGTATCCATGCTGGTCCCTGTAAAGTCGGTTACCCCCATGGCGTCGTTCCTGTTCTGGGTAATAAAGTAGGCGATCTTTGTTTTTGACTCGATAGTTTGGACATAGTACACCTCTTTTTCGCCGTATACAATGCTACCCTTATCATCATCCTTGTCTGCCAGCAAACTTCTGTTCAGGGTCGCTCCGGCAAATGGTGAACGCCATTTATAAGGCGTTGACAGCTTTGAATAATTAAATTTTATTGCAGTTCCAGCATCATCGTCAGATATCCCATCACCTAATCTATCCGCATAATCCGGTGATAAAATCGCGGTTAGCAGAAAACTTGAAGCATATGCTGGTTGCGTCTGGTCATGATAATAATTATCGATACCTTTTTTGTAATTAATAGCCGCCGTTGAGGTGCCCGGATTAGTATAAGCTACGCTAACCAAATTGTTGGTATTAGGAAAAGTATTGTCCGTGCCTTTAACCCCAGCGGTATTAGGAAGCATACTGTACTCGCTTCCCTTTGCACCTATTGCAAAACTATATTCAGTTTGTTTGATGTTGTAAACCGGGATACCGTATACCATGCGTTGCCCTGAGGTCTTTGTCACAGTGATCTCCGAGATATGGTGACGGCGGCGATAGCCTGTTGTATTATCAAAATAACGTGATTCAGAAAGTGATGCAGTTTGCGTCTGGTAAGTTGTCGGTGCCTGAAATGTTGAAGCATCATTGAATGCGTAAGTTTTGATCATTTTATCCAATCCACCTGCAGCAGCTTCTTCGCCCGTCAAGTAAGAAACTGTAGTCGTATTAATCGACCTGTTCATTTTTTTTAATGGGTTGGTCAGGTTCACATTGTTCGAGAACTGCGCATTCGCAGTTTTGCCGCTAATATTTACTGCCAAAGGTTGAATATCCTGCAACTGCGATGTCATATTCGCATCTTCAAGGGTCCTTTCTCCCACCATTTTGAAGTACATATGCTGAGCAGAAGGATTGGCGTAAGAAGCATCCTGGAAGTCGCCTTTACCGATATAGTTATTATTGCTGGTCCATTTGCGGGTAGTATTGGACGAGTTTTGCTTGTACCAGGTGATCCCACCGTGGGCCAGTCCCCAATTCGGTCCAAAGCCAAGATCCGCACCAATTGTGGTCGAGGAATTGTCGTCCTTAACTTCGTTGTCAAAGAATGCGCCTGAGCCACCACGATATAATCTGAACTGCCCTGATCCTTCCTGGCTGGTAAAAGAGAATAAATCAGGTGTAGGTACCGGCACTGCCAGGTTAGGCAGCTCCGGAATTATTGGATTTTCCCCATCACGGATAAAATCCATTGTAGCCGTTTTTTGGCTCTTACCAAGTTCAGCATACATAAAACCGTATGAGGGGTTAGTCATCTGTGTAGAGGCCACCTCTCTCACATTCATATATCCTGTCGCTCCCGGTCCAGCAAAAAAGCCGTTCCATGTACCGCCCACGTCAAGGCTAAAAGAACCATACCTACCCTTGTATGGTACTTGAATTTTTGGCATTACAGGCTCCGTATTGAATGAAATGAAAGACCCGGATATCTCAAATCCGCTTTTCTCTCCTTTTTCACGCACCTGATCTTTACCATCTTTATCTTTATATTTTTCCAGCTTACCAACATCAAATGACGAACCCAATGTTAAGCTTTTTAAGCCAGAGCGGCTATTATAGCCCAATGACGCACTCAGACCGGCATGTTCTACCTTCTCATCATTAATATTCCGTGAAATTCCAAGATTTGCAGAGGGTGAGATGTCCACCCCGCTTGCTGTGCTCGAGTTAATTCCCAAACCTAAACCCGCGGTGAATGGCGTCTCGTTTATGTTACCGAATGAAACACCGACATTTGCTGATACATCGGCTCCGATACCGGTATAATTATCATTAAAAATTCCCAGTCCCAATGAACCTGAGCCTTTAATCAGCTTGCCGATTTGGAATATTTCACCCTTAACCCTTACACGCCCTCCCACAGTTACTTTAGGTTTTGTCCAGTTATTGGCTACAATGTTATCACCAGCCATATCATCAGGCACACCGCGCACCTGGCGGTTGATAGCACCCACGTTTACGTTCCATCCAAGCCCAACCCAGCTTGCCTCATCATCCATACCGGTGCCTGAAGCATAATTGAGGTTGATTGGATATCCGTCAATATCGAGCAGGGGAATATTATATTTAAAGTCACCTGTAAACAGATCAACCATATCCGATACCCCGGCAGGCTGGAATGCAGCCACTTCAGGCTGCGTCGGGCCCGAGGTTAGCGCATGCCCTGTTAAAGGCAGCAACAGGTTAAAAAGCGTCGGCATCAATAACCCTATAGCAATTTTTTTTCTGAATCGTGATAATTTCATATGCGTGAGTTCGCTTGTTACCTGTTTAATATTATTTGATAGGGTTTCCCATCTATATATTTATCTGTGTACACCAACTGCAATTGCCGGTGCTTCATAGCTTTTACAATCCCGAATGAAAGCAGGTATTCATAACACCCGGCAATACCATTATTTACCGGCTGTACCATGTCCGGGCTATAACTGGCCGTTGCAGTACGAAGAACAAAACAACTGTCCATACTGTAGAAAAGTCCAGTCTTTTGATGACCAGTATAATTTTCCATCCATTCTTTACCAGGATATAATCTAATTTTATAAGTAATGGCCGTCGTATCCTCCTTCACAGGCTTTATTTTCATAATCTCCAGTGTAAGGGATTTCCCTTTAACGCTTTGATAGTCCGACATGCCGTCCAGCCATTTCTCTGTTGGCGTGTGGCAGGACGCTAATGTTAATAGGAGTAATACAATACCCGTCGCTTTCATATTAGTCTTTATAGATAAATCTTAAACTTTTCATCGTCCCATCCGGCAACCATAAGGTCATGAGATAGGAATAGCCGTCGATAAACGAATCTGTATTAGCCAGGTCGATCATGATCTTATTCTTACCTGTAGCCAGTGTTATCTTGGGTAGTCCTTTTATTTTCTTTCCCGGATTATTCAGGGTTTCAATCTGGTATTTGAATTTTGTTTCCTTGTAAGGATTTGTAACCGCAAAGCGGATCATACCACTGGCAACATAATAGTTACCGCGGATGAGATCCTCAATATCGCGATAGCCATCATCAGAGATTACCGGATCTTTTTTCTTTTCATTACAATGTTCTTTGAAGGTCCATATCTCGGAGCGGTTGAGTATCGTCTGATCCTTATAGGCTGTTACCTGCCATGCATAGGTTTTGCCATCTTCAAGTTGTGGCGTAACCGCCGGATAGGTTAGTATAGGCGATATAATATGCGACTGGTTGATGATCGGCATATTATAATTCAGGGCTTCTACAGCATTCTGGTCATTTTTTATTTCAGTTAGTACCAACTGGTAAGTCGTGCCCTGTAATGTTGGAATCAATGGCTGCCATGTCAACATCGGCCGCTTATCGCACAATGTATCCCTATCATAAGGTTCAATGAGATGCAGCTGAGCAAAGGGTACGAGGTTGTAGTCGAAACACTGCTCGGAAGGCATCTCACCTCCTGAATAGTTGATTGTAAAGCAATACTCATAGTCTCCCACCGGGAAGTTATGGTCATGACGGACAATTACAGCGATAGGGTTGTTATAAAAATCAAACGCAGCGCTGCGTATAGCCGAAAGGGGTATGGTATTTACACCAGGCATCAGGTTAATTGATGCCGTTCTTACGGTCATTACGGTGCCGCTTTTTCGTTCTGAGATGGTCAACGACAGAGAGCCTGATTTTTTCCCTGAACTATTGATAACCTTACAGTTTAGTAACCCTTCGATATTCCGGCCATTGATTTCAGGTATAAACTGAAAGGTCACCTGGCCAAATGCCTGGCATACTATAAATAATTGCAAAAGGATTATTAACTTCTTCATTCCGTCAATCGATCTTTAAATAATATTTCAATGTTAATTCGCCTCTGCAGGATGGATAGAGATCCGCATACTGCGGCGTCATCAGATTTTTCATAAGATCCATCGAAGCGGTGATGTCATAATGTTTGCTGGCTATCAGCTGCAACCCCTGCTTTACCCCAATTTGCTTGACATATGAAGCATTGCTCAGATAGGTTACGCCGGATGATAACTGAAAGCGCTTAAACAACTGGTACTGATAAATCATATCTGATGTCAGCATATTCCCAAGTAATTGAGATGAGGTCATCTCTTTGTTATAGAAAAGTGTACCTGTCAGCGAGCTTGTTTTAAAGGCCATTGTCTGCACATAAGTAAGATTAAGCAGATTGCTGCCAGCCGCTGACATATAAGTATTCATGAAGCTTTGATCTGCTATACTCGCGCGCGTTGTGGTAACGTATGATCCTATTTTATACGAGTCTGTGAGCCCGACTTCAAATTTTTGCGCATTATACACGGAATTGCTTGTGCCCTGCTGAACCTGTGATGTGCCGTTTGCCGAATATTTAAAATCAAGATTGCAGCGGTTATTTACCTTGTATCTGCTATCGAGTTCTAACCTATAGTTTTTGAATTTATCACTGTTGGTATAACTCAGTGGTGTGCTGCTGTAATCTCCGCGCAGATCAAATACGAGATCATTCTTGTAGAAGCTTTTTTTCAGATCTCCGCCAAACTTCATAGAGGCGCCCGAGTAGCCATTATTCGCAGGGTTCTGATACCCAAGCCCGGCATAATTGAAGTAAACATTATCTGACGCATTCATGCCGGGTATATCGAGGTGATGCCGCACACCTAACGACAGCGACTGGAAAAGATCGTTAGAAAGGTCATAGTTAGCTCCTGCTTTTCGCAACAATAACGTCTCGCTTCCGGGAGAAAAATCTTTGCTGAACAATGTTGCCGATTTGGATGCATCAAATGTCAGATGGCCCACATTTTCTACATTTAGCGATTTGGTGACTGTAAAAGCTACTGAATTACCAGGCAAAGTCGGAACGCCATACTGTAAATTACTGAACTGACTGCTGGATGAGCTAACAACAGATACCTTTACATTGCCAAATACGCTGCGAGGCATTTCAGCGCCTATATAGGTGATATTCTTAGGAAAAAGATAAATAGAGTTATCGAACCCTGCATCCTTCATAGAGTTCATATCATTTAGTGTTCCGAAGCCAACTGTAAAAGGATAATAACCCATTTTCACTGTGAGGTCAGCACCGCTTACCAGTCGGCTTTGCCCATCTTCTGTTGCCCCGGGCAAAGTGGTACCAAATGATCCGACATGTAAGCCCCTGATGCCTCCAAACATTGACTGTAATGCATTAGCCGGTCTCTTCTCAAACAGATTCAATGCTGCTTCCGAAGAATTAAATCCTGAGGAAGTCTTTCCCGACAGGTAGTTTTCCTCAAGTATCAATGTTGCGGGGTCTAAACCTTTGGATGTTATTTTCTTATTGATGGCTGTAATGACATTTTCCAAGCTATCCGCCTTACGTATATTAGCTTGTTTTTCTGCTTCTGACAGTTCAGTAACCTTACCCGAACTGTCTGGTAAAGCTTTATTTTTTTCATCAGCAATTGCCCGAAGCTTTGAATGAAGTTCACTTTTGCTCATGGTTATCAATCCCTGAAGTTTTTCCGGGTCGGATACGAGGTTAGAGAAAGGAGAACTTTTCAAGCCTGAAACATCACCGCGAAGTGACTGAACTTGATTTGTGATGGTTTGCCTTACATAATCGGTAAAATTAAAACCCTGAAAGGCGGTGTTTTTTAAATCTGAATATTGTTGCAGTTGATTCTTTAACAAGCCGGCATATGAAGCCGGATTAAAACCAAACTTGAATAAACTGGCACCAGCAAAGGGACTTTGGCCATTAAAGGCCGCCTGATTATTTGAGATATTTAAATTCAAAGGGACGCCCATTACCATCAACGTCCCCCGCATGCCTATAACTTCCTGAAATTTGCTTCCATTAGGTATTAATTGTATCGGATTATATTGCACATCATTTTCGAGGGCAAAATTTGCTGAAAAAGTGCTGTTTGGTAACGATTTAAAATTCTTAGAGATGGCATCATTAATAGGTTTCATATTAGAGAATGCCTGACCAACTAATGCTGATCGTACATTCAACAAACGCGATGCACTGCTATCTAAAAGCCCTTTTGAGCTACTTATTTTTGATGTCAGGCCGCTCGAATTTATTGGCAGTGATGATATTGAAGGAGAGATCTTAGAAATGCCAGTAGTTAATTGATTTTTTACTGCTGCCGGATTCATTGCCTGTCCGGGTACCGGATTACTCAAAACATTCGGAACAGATGGCGTACCAGATGGTACTTTAAGTGCCGATGCATTTTGCCCCGTGGTGATAATACCGGTTGGATTAGGAAGCGTCTGGATACCGGGTAAAGAGGGCAATTGCAAGTTCGCCGTATTGGGTAAGCCTGGCGTTTTCAGACTGTTATTTGCCCCAAAACCCAGTGATTTAGCACGCGATGCCATTAGTTTATCCAACTGGCTTTTATGGACTGAGGCTGTATCGGTCGATAAAGCTTTCGCATATGAACGGGTGCTTTCCCATCCCCTCGCCCATTTGAATGGATCTTCAAGAAAATTATGGGCCAGGCTATTTCTAACTAACGAGTCAACTACAGCTTTCTGCTTTTGCTGCCCAACTGGACTTTGTGCATATAACTTTGAACTACATGCAATCAGCAGAAGCAAAGTCGAGAACCTGTAAATAATGTTTCTTGCTTCCATTAGTTTAATGAGATTAAGAGATCAAACCTGTCACCAAAACTGCTTTTGTTTGCCTTATCTATAGTGAATACATACCTGGGCTGTAGCCTTAAATCGACAACACTCCCTTTAATTTTATCTTTAAGTATGATATGATAATTAGCGGGTATGTTCTTAATAGCTGATGCCCGAAGAACATAGGTCCCACTTTCAACAGCATTAGTATATAAACCTATGGATATAGACCGCGCAGGTAATGGCAGCGTGTTTATCGCTAATGGGGTGTGGTTACTTGAGTAGCTAGACAGCATAACCTTGGCTTCATCTGTGCCGCCCAAATCATAAGCATCTTCAGCCGGATTATATTTATTTTGCGCCGCCGCATCAAACCTGATGAGTATATCATCATCACGAACGGTATCATCAACCGCATGAAGTTTCAGCCTGATATTTTGCTCTGGCGCTATATTTACAGAAACTGGTTTAGCACTTAACGAAGTCAGCTGAGATTTAGGTAACACTTTAGCTGGATTTGCCACATTGCGTGCAGAAGCAGTCTTTACGGTAAACTTAGACGAACTGATAACGGACGCGCCTGATTTGGCAGTCATTAACACTTGCCTATTACCGGCAACCGCAAAAGTTCCTACTGAACCACTAGCAGCAGCATCCGGGTCGAATTTGGCTGTTTCCCGGAACAATAAGGTAGCTGCATGAGGATTATTAGGTACTGTATCATTCACCAAAACATCAAAACCGTATCCGCTCTGTATAATATTTGTGGCAATACCAGTCCCAGCGTATACTTGTGTTCTGTCATGCGATGGCGTTGCCTTATAGGTACTGTATTGTGAGCTAGCGGGATTAATTATATAAATCGTTGTGTTTAAATTGGGACCGTATATCGGACTAGTACTGTCTGTAGCACTGAAATTATCCCAATTTATAGGTGCAGGGTAAGGATTTCCTACCCTATTAGTACCTCTTAATCCCGAATTAGAAATCACAGCTGAATTAGTGTATGACAAGTAGTGATCACTTCTAAACCAGTCTTTTGCCTGTACATCGCCCTGGTTAATAGTTCCAGTATTGGTAAGCGTTACATCCTCCGGATAATTATACGGACTTGTTGTTTTTGTACCGGCAGTAGTTCCATTGTTCAAGACCCGGTTACCTCTGAAAAAGAATAACACACCTGTGGCAACTGGTAGTGTTACAGTTGTGTCAACAACGTATGTCGTAGTAAAGCGCTGCATTGTACCAATCAAATGTGGATCAGCATTATTGATCTGACCAATAGGTTTATTATTTCCGCAAGCAAACGATGAATTACAAACGGCAATATCCTCCCTTAAAAGATATATGGTAGGATTCCCCGCGGCGTCAAATCCACCGCCACTGAGACCGGTAGTATATATACCATTATAATTGTTGGTACCATGTAAGTAACCCATGGCAAAGTTTCTGTCGCCCGATAGTGTCCCGGTATAGTTTACTGGTGAAGAGAATACCCTGTAGCCCCTTGCACTGGTATTATTGAGATAAACACTTCCCTGAATATATTGCTCAACGTTTACCTGACCACTAATACTGCACCCTGAAGCGAGGGCTGCTATGGAAGCATATCCTGTACTGTCTGCTTTTAATGTCAGCGTAGCAGCTGACGCAACCGAAACTGCCGCCGAATTAGACATCCGTATTTTACCGCTGGACATGACCGCAAAATTTCCGGATACTATGCTTTTTGCCCCTGAATTGTTAAATCCAAGCTTCCTGAAAAACGTCCCATTCTGTGTACTGTCTGTTAGCGACTGTGCAGAATTGCCGGAAAACAATGTTGCTCCCGTTCCGACAGTAAATGTTCCGGAATTAAAAAATGTGCCACCGTTAAATGTTGTGGTATTGGCACCGAATGTCACTGTACTCCTATTGCTGAAATTACCACCGACGGTAGTAGTGGTGGTATAAGTATTTAAATCAAGTGCTCCGCCAGTTATATAAAGATTACCACCTATATCCAGATTGTTATTATTGCTGAACCCAACTATTTTATTTCCTGTTCCGGAAACAGAAAGGTTCTGATATAGGTGTGGTAATGAATCAATGACATGAGTCGTGTTGGTATATATCTGTTGATTCCCTCCGCCATATTCTACCGTGCTGGTACCGGTGCCGGAAACGTAATTATAAAAATCAATAGAAGCATAATTAGGGTTGCTAACCGACAAAGCATTGCTGTTTTGAAGTTTCAGTGTAGCATTTTGATTGGAGTTGATATTTATTACAAATTTTGAGAGTGGTTTATCTCCTGAAAAAGCTGGGAGATAAGCCGGTGAAATATTTGTTGTCGTAATGGTTCCGTTTATTGTCAATACCCCCCCCTCAAGAGAAAAAGTACTGTTGTTATGGGCAAGTCCGCCCGATAGCAGATCGATACTTGACGACTTGATGATTAAATTTCCGGTAATCGTAAGTGCTGCGACATTGGATTGAAAAACAGTTGCCTTATTCCGTACCAACTTTGGCATTATAACATTCCCCACTACTAGGGAAGCGCAGGTTACGCTCCCTGCTCCGGTCAATGTAACTAATGGTGCGATGTCACTATCGCTATGCTGTTCTACGATATTACCAGTGACCTGCAACAAAAAACCAGAAGCAACGGTAAGTGAAACAGGTGCACTTCCGCCGAAAGTAATACTTCCAACCTGAACATTACTGCTGATAACGGGTTGATTCGCACCATTAAAAGTGATGACACCTATTTGAACGTTATCAGTTGCGCCTGGTACTGAGTTTGTGCTCCAATTAGAGGCTGTCGCCCAATCAGAACTGGTTGTACCTGTCCAGTTAATAGCAGATTGCCCATAAGACAATGATGCACATGCTACCTGAAGGAACAGAACAATGATATAGCGGAATAATGCCCGTGTAATCACCATAGGGAAAAATCAAAAATGTAAGTGGATGAATTTGTATCAGCAAACTGAGCTGATGGTCACAGCAAAAAGATTCGACTCAGAACCTTGATCTGGACAAAAACCTACAATGATGTCGCTTGGATTGTGAAAAAGGATAAAGGTAAATTTGTTCCATAGTAATAAGGAATTAAGGTTGAGTAATACGTCCTTATACGGAAGACTTTATCCAGGGTTTCAAAAAAAAGTTCAAAATATTTTTGACCAGTTGCTGTGCAACTTGAAGAGTTAAAAAGAAACGAGGAAACACTATATATCGCTAAATTTGATTATATCGCTTTATTTCTGCTGCTTTGTTTTTTTTCGGAATATATCAATTCAGAGGTTGGCTAAAATAGGATAAGACCTGCCCAAACTGACAAGCGTACGTGGCTCCAGCAAGGTGTACCCTTGACTAGGTTAGATTATTTGCTTACGCTTAGAATATTTACTACAGTGCTTTAACAAATGATTGTTAGGCTAAGAATTTTACCAAGACTTATATACGGTTACTCACCTTGTAGTTTATAATTATGTTTTTTTAGACGTTCGGCCTCGGTGTCAGCAATTTACCTTTATTCGGAACACCACTCTACTTATCAAATAAAACCTGGATTAATTGGCTGGAACTGTAAACTTAAAACAAGTCCCTTTCCGTAGTTTACTTTCAATTAATATCCGGCCGCCATGTTGGGCAACAAAATCCTTCACCAATAGTAATCCCAGACCTGTACCTTGCTCTTGATCGGTACCCGGAAGCGATGTGGTATTGTTGTTTCCCAATATTGTATTCTTCGTTTTTTCCGACATACCAATGCCAAAATCCATTATACATATTTCTACCATTTTGTCTGTTAGTTGTGCGCTAACATTCACAATTCCCTTACGCGGACTGTATTTAATAGCATTGGTGACAATATTTTGCAAAATTGACCGGAGCATCAAAGGATCAGCATTAACAAAAAAATCTGTTGAGGTTTGATTTTCAAATTTGACATCTTTCTGGATCGCAGTTTCTTTCAGCAATTCTAATGCCTCATTTATGGCATCATTAAGCTTAATTTTCTGAGGGTTAAAGGTGGTTTTCTGGCGCTGCTTTTTCGCCCAATCCACCAGTTCATTTAATTGCGTTAAAATTCTGTTAGAAGTACGATGGATGACCCCTGAAAGCATCTTTAGTTTTTTAGGATCAATATCTTCTATCTCATCATTTAAGGTTTTTGATGACAGTAACAGGGACGTCAGCGGGTTGCGGAGATCATGAGAGATCACTGATAGAAATTTATCCTTCGATAAATTCAGCTCCTTGAGTTCCTGGTTTAGTGTCTCGAGCTGACGGGTGCGTTCAGATACCCGCTTTTCCAGGTTCCGGTTCAATGCCACAAGATCTTCGTTTATCAACCGCAATTTTTCTTCCTGTTTTCGCAAAAGCGAATTTTTACGATGCAGCTCTGCGAAAATAGCTACCTTATAACGAAGCAATTCAGGCTTAAATGGCTTGCGGATAAAATCAGCAGCCCCAGCCTTATACCCCCTGAACATGGATTCTTCTTCGTAATCCTGCGCAGTAAAAAAGATGATGGGTATGCGCTTGAGCTTATCGCGCTGATAGATCAGCTCTGCTGTCTCATACCCATCCATAATGGGCATCTGAACATCCAGCAGGATCAATGAAAAATCTTCTTCCTTTAAAAGTATACGCAAAGCTTCTTTGCCCGACGTTGCCTTGAAAAAAGTATACCCCTCGTTTTCAAGAACAAGTTCCATTGATGTCAGATTATTCTCGTTATCATCTACCAACAGAACTTTTATATTATCATCAGGAGCTACAGCCATTCGCTAATTTTAAATCTTTAAAGTGTTTACTTAATTAACCAAACACGCATTAGCGATAAAAGTTGATCTGTTTTTACAGGTTTTGTAATATAATCTGATGCGCCTGATGCCAGACATTTTTGCCGGTCGCCAATCATCGCTTTGGCTGTCACTGCTATTATTGGCAAATTCTTGTGCTTAGGCTCTTTACGGATGATCTGAATCGTTTCGTAACCATCCATCTCAGGCATCATGATATCCATCAGCACGATATCTACTTTCTTATCGCTATTGAGTATTTCCAATGCTTCGCGTCCACTTTCTGCGGTTATTACTTCTATGTTCGAACGTTCAAATACTGCCGTCAATGCAAACAGGTTTCGAACGTCGTCATCTACCACCAATACCTTCTTCGAATCAAGCACATCGTTATTTACTCTTATACCATTGATGATATCCAGATTTTCCTGGCTAATATATTTTTTATCAACGTGCAATAAGGTCAATATTTCCTCCAGCAAATAAGAATGTGAGGTGGCTGTTTTGGTAATAACCTTATGATTCAATCGCTTTAACTGGATCAACTCGTTTTGAGTAAAATCTCTTGCCGAATGAAGCAACATAGTTGTTTGTGGCTGCTTTACTGTATTGATCTTGTTAAGCAGTTCAATACCGTCCGCATCAGGCAACACAAAATCAAGAATAATACTATCGACCTGTTCTTTTTTTAACAGTGTGAGACCTTTTTTAGCCGTAGTTGCACCAAGTACTTCTACCTTTTCGCTGCTAAGCATATCAGTCAGTCGTTGCAATTCGCTTTCATTATCTTCAATGATCAGTACCTTCTTCTTCGACTGTTCGCTAAACCGGACAATTCCCGAGATCAGCTCGTCGAGCGAATTATTGGAAAGCGGCTTCAGGCTAAAGCTCTTTGCGCCTAATTTCAGGGCCATAACCTTATTATCCTCACCCGAGATCAGGTGTATCGGTATATGCCGCAAATTGAGATCAGACTTCAGCAATTTAAGTATCTTCCACCCGTTTGATTCAGGCATGTTCACATCCAGCGTGATAGCAATTGGGTTATACTTCTGAATACTATCGAATATTTCGAGATAGCTGATAGCAACAATGACTTTAAGCCCGTAATCATGTGCTTTATCGATCACAATTTTGGTAAAACGCAAATCATCCTCGATAACCAGCAGCACTTTATCCTCTGCCGAGATACTGTGACGGTCATCATCAATCACTAATTCAGCAGTATCCAGCAAACTGCTTCTCAGATGCGCCGGTGAATGCGGTTCTTTTACACTGTATGTAGCCGCGGAAGCAGCCTCTTCTTTATATCTTAATGGCAGGTATAAAGTAAACACGCTTCCTTTTCCTAATTCACTACCAACAGTAATTGTTCCGCCCAATAGTTCGGCGAAACCTTTACTAATAGAAAGACCTAAACCGGTACCTCCGTATTTACGGCTGGTTGAACCCTCTGCCTGCTGGAATGCTTCAAAAATAATTCCCTGGGTATTCTTTGATATACCTATACCAGTATCAGTAATAGAAAACGCTATTACCGCTTCCGCGTCAGGTAGTGGATTTTCCTGGTGCGGACCAGGCCTGAATATTTCCAGTTTCACACCACCTTTTTCGGTGAATTTGAATGCATTGGACAGCAGGTTCTTCAATATTTGGTTCAAACGTTGCATATCTGTCTCCAGCATCTCCGGAAGGCCCTGTTCCAGGCTGATCTCAAACTTCAGATTCTTAGCTTCTGATATCGGTTTAAAGGTTGATTCGGCGAACGAAGCGATCTCCCTGAAGTTAACAGGCATTACATCGGCTGAGATCACACCTGATTCGATCTTAGACAGATCCAGGATATCATTAATCAACTGGATCAGGTCATCACCGCATGAGTGGATCGTTTTAGCATACCTGCGTTGTTTTTCGGTAAGGTTGCCTTCAGGGTTTTCAAAGAGTTGTTGCGCCAATATCAGCAAGCTATTAAGCGGTGTACGCAACTCGTGCGACATATTGGCCAAAAACTCTGATTTGTATTTTGAGGTCAGCGTCAGCTGCTCGGCTTTTTCTTCCAGCGAGCGGCCTTTATCGTGCAATTCGTCATTAGCGCGTCTTAATTCTTCCTGTTGTGAAGAAAGCTCGGTAGCCAGTGATTGCGATTGTTTCAACAATTCCTCTGTACGGGTATTGGTTTCGATATTGTTCAACACGATACCAATACTTTCAGTCAACTGATCGAGGAAGTCGATGTGGGTATCACTGAAGTTTTCAAATGATGCCAGCTCAATTACAGCTTTTATATTATTTTCAAATAACACCGGCAGGATCACCAGGTCTATTGGCGCCGCGCTGCCTATACCTGAACTGATCTGCAAATATTCTGAGGGCACGTTCGACAGGCGAATACGTTCCTTATCAGTAGCACACTGCCCTACAAGGCCCTCACTCAGCTCAAATTCGTTATTGATGAGTTTACGGCTCTTCTGCGCGTACCCTGCAAAGAGTTTTAATTTAGGCTCTTCTGCAATATCCTGTTCCAGTACGTAGAAGGCACCATATCTTGCATTTACCAGTTCGGCCAATTCTGAAAGCACTTTGTTTGCTACCGCATTCCTGTCGCGCTGGCCCTGCAGCATCTGTGCGAATTTAGCAAGGTTTGATTTCAGCCAGTCCTGCTCATGGTTTCTCAGGGTTGTACCCTTCAGGTTGGCGATCATCTGGTTGATGGTATCCTTCAAGGCTTCCAGCTCGCCTTTGGCGTCCACACGGATAGTTCGGGTAAGGTCACCCTTGGTTACCGCCGAGGCCACTTCTGAAATTGAACGCACCTGAACAGTTAAATTCTGCGCCAGCTGGTTTACGTTTTCTGTCAAGTCCTTCCAGGTACCCGAAGCGCCCGGTACACTAGCCTGACCACCTAAACGGCCCTGCACACCCACCTCACGTGCCACCGTGGTTACTTCGTCCGCAAACACGGCAAGCGTATCGATCATTTCGTTGATGGTATCCGTCAGCTGTGCCACCTCACCCAATGCGTTGATGGATAATCGCTGCTTCAGGTTACCTTTTGCAATACCTGTTGCTACTTTTGCGATACCGCGTATCTGGCCGGTAAGGTTGGATGCCATCTGATTTACGGAGTCCGTTAAGTCCTTCCAGGTACCTGCCACACCCTTGACGTGCGCCTGACCACCCAGTTTACCTTCGGTACCTACTTCCCTTGCCACACGCGTTACTTCGGATGCGAACGAGTTCAGCTGGTCCACCATCGTGTTGATGGTATTTTTCAGGTCGAGGATCTCTCCCTTTACGTCGATGATTACTGTCTTCGAAAGGTCACCGCTTGCTACAGCTTTGGTCACTTCGGCGATGTTACGCACCTGTGAGGTTAGGTTTGACGACATCTGGTTTACGGAGTCAGTCAAATCCTTCCAGGTACCACCTACCCCGGGCACAAACGCCTGGCCACCTAAGTTACCATCGGTACCCACTTCTCGTGCCACACGAGTTACTTCGGATGCAAAACCACGAAGCTGGTCCACCATTGTATTAATTGTTTCCTTCAACTGGAGGATCTCTCCACGAACGTCGACCGTAATTTTCTTCGACAAGTCACCGTTTGCGATGGCAATGGATACGTCGGCTATATTTCTGAGCTGCGCGGTCAGGTTGCCGGCCATTTTATTTACCGAGTCGGTTAAGTCCTTCCAGGTACCATCCACACCGGGTACGTTTGCCTGGCCGCCTAACTGTCCTTCCGACCCCACCTCGCGCGCCACACGCGTTACTTCGGATGCAAAGCCGCGCAGCTGGTCCACCATCGTGTTAATGGTATCTTTCAGCTCTAATAACTCGCCCTTTGCATTTACCGTGATCTTACGTGAAAGGTCACCCTTTGCCACCGCTGTGGTTACTTCGGCGATGTTACGCACCTGCGAGGTCAGGTTGTCCGCCATTTTATTTACCGAGTCGGTCAAATCCTTCCAGGTACCTGCTACTCCAGGCACATTTGCCTGGCCACCAAGCTGCCCTTCCGAACCTACTTCCCTCGCTACACGGGTTACTTCCGACCCGAACGAATTCAGCTGGTCCACCATCGTGTTGATCGTATTCTTTAATTCGAGCATTTCGCCCTGAACGTCCACCGTGATCTTCTTTGACAAGTCCCCCTTGGCCACAGCCGTCGTCACCTCAGCTATGTTACGTACCTGGCCTGTTAGGTTACCGGCCATCTGATTTACGGAGTCGGTCAAGTCCTTCCAGGTACCACCTACACCCGGCACGTTTGCCTGGCCACCAAGCTGACCTTCGGAGCCTACTTCCCTGGCCACACGCGTCACCTCAAACGAGAAGGAGTTCAACTGGTCCACCATCGTATTGATCGTATTCTTCAGCTCAAGGAGCTCGCCTTTGGCATCTACCGTAATTTTCCGCGACAAGTCGCCCTTTGCTACTGCCGTGGTTACCCAGGCAATGTTTCGCACCTGGTCGGTAAGATTACTACCCATCTGGTTGACAGAGTCTGTCAGATCCTTCCAAACACCACCTACACCCTTCACACGGGCCTGACCTCCTAATTTACCTTCGGTACCTACTTCCAGCGCCACACGCGTTACTTCGGATGCAAACGAGTTCAATTGGTCCACCATTGTGTTGATGGTCTTTTTCAACTCAAGCATTTCTCCCTTTACGTCCACCGTAATTTTCTTGGACAAGTCACCATTTGCTACCGCGGTAGTTACACCAGCTATATTACGTACCTGCGAGGTAAGGTTACCTGCCATTCGGTTTACCGAGTCTGTCAAGTCCTTCCAGGTACCTGCAACACCCGGCACTTTCGCCTGGCCCCCCAGTTTACCTTCAGTGCCTACTTCCAATGCCACACGCGTTACTTCCGATGAGAACGAGTTGAGCTGATCCACCATGGTATTAATGGTATTTTTCAGCTCCAATATTTCACCTTTAGCCTCAACTGTGATCTTACGCGAAAGGTCACCCTTGGCAACCGCCGTAGTTACTGCAGCAACGTTTCGCACCTGGGCCGTCAGGTTACCTGCCATCTGGTTCACTGAGTCTGTCAACTCGGCCCAAACACCGGCAACACCTTTAATTTTAGCTTGTTCACCCAACTTGCCTTCAGAGCCCACCTGACGCGCGACGCGGGTTACCTCCATCGAGAATAACCGCAGCTTGGAAAGCATCTGATTGGATTCTTTAGCGATACGGAGGAATTCTCCGCGCAACGGGTGACCGCTTATTTCGAGTGGTATTTGTTTTGATAAATCGCCGTTGGCTACGGAGTTGATCATTCCTGCAATTTCCAAGGTCGGCGATGTCAGATCGGATATCAGGTTATTTAATGACGACACGCCATCGGCCCAATCGCCCCGTGCATCAGAGAGCTCGATACGCTTTGATAAATTTCCTTTTTTTCCGATAGTTTTTTCAGCTTCTGATATCTCAGCCACCAGGCGCTGGTTCATGTCAATAATATCATTCAACACCTCGCATATCCTACCGTTTATACCAGCCTGAGTAACAGGCATCCGGGTATCCAGTTTACCGTTTTTGACAAGCGAAAGAACCCGTAAAAGTTCTTTCAAGTCAAGAGAATCTTCATGTGATAAGCGCGAAACTTCTTCCTGTTCCAGGAGTTCCTCCAGAATTTGATCTTTCATAGTTTGGGTAATCAAAAAATTTCAGGTAGCTGTGATTTGCTATATACAGCCTAAAAAAGATAATGTTTTAACTATTTTTCTAAATTAAATAAAGGTTAATTTACTTTCATTTAGGGTTTGTTTTTCATAAATAGTTCTGGTGCTATATCTATTAAACACCCAAAACGAGCATTTTAGTATATGGCAACATTTCATCAATCAAGGGAAAATAAATATGCAAAAAAAATCCCACAAAGCAAAACTTAATTAATAGTTTATTTTAATTAAGCCCACGGTGCAGATATGATAACACAGATACAGTTTTTATTTTCGAAAATTGCTTAACTATTGATTAATGAAAATAGAGTAAAGGCTCCGGCTAAAACGCAAATGGGAACGGAAAATAAGATCAACAGTCAATATCGTAAATTTCGCCTATAATTTCAGCATAAATTACAAACAAAATCACCCTTTTGCTATTATGTATGTAAACTTTCTTTGTGATGAAAAAAGACAGCAAACATTATAAGTTCATTAACAATGAAACGGATAATGTGATCTATTTTCTGTCGGTTCCTAAAAATAGCCCCGACTGTAAAAAAGTACTGGAAGACACCCGGCATAAACTTGCCATTCAAAATGGAATTTACATCGGTAGCATATATTATATCGAGATTCCGGAAACGGAAATCCATGAATAAACATCTCCATAATTTATTATCAACCAAAATTTCTCTGCAAATGAGGATACCTATTGAACGTCAACAAATAAGGGTTTACCCTGATGCCAAACGTGTAATTGCAAGATTCTTTTTTAACGGTGAGCAAAGGGCGCAAGAATTAATAGAACGCGTCATGAAACTTAGTGAAGACGAAGTGTTTGCCATTATTTCACCTCTGTTGCAGGAGTTTTCAAAACGGCACCGAAACATCACCAAAATACTTTACAGGCATTGCAACAGGGTGAGCTCATTTATCGAAAGTACCGGATTTGACCACGAAGAACTTTCCAGTTACAGAAAATTATTGGTGGGCTCATATTTTACTCATGAATACTCTATCGAGTCAGCTGCATTTTTTAACCCTTCCATTATTGAAGATCCCGACCAATCCGAGTTGGAGTTGGGACAAAAGCGGTTGATCATCAGTTTCAGGGCTGTGGGTGAAGGGCATATTTCGTCTATTGCTTTTAGAAGAGCCATTATAGATAAGGACAGCAAGATAGAAGTTTTGCCCGTAGGTAATTACGTAGATGAGGCTGAGGTTATCCGCAATGCAACTACCTATGAAAAAAAGCTTTTTTTCGAAAAAATAGTTACCGCCAGGATCGATCATAAGATTGTAAAGGAACTCAAAGGGCAATTGGATGAAAAGTTTGATTACGACACTTTACAACGAACAATACAGAACCTGCAGCAAAAAGATATTGATGATTCAAAAAAAACGGAGTATGAAAAGATACTTTGGTTGTCGGACTCCTACAGCACCATTAGCTTTTCACTAGATACCGATATTTCGGACCGGGTGATATTTCCGATGTCGGAGCTGGAACGCAAAGGGATTGAAGATGCACGCTTTGTTAAATTTACAGAAAATGGCGGACCGGCTATTTATTATGCCACCTACACCGCTTTCGATGGTGCTTTAATAATGCCGAAGCTATTGCAAACTTCTGATTTTCACAATTTTAGAATAAGGCCCCTTCATGGCAATGGGGCCCGTAATAAAAACCTCGCTCTGTTCCCAAGGAAAATCAACGGGTATTATACTATGCTTTCCCGGATAGATGGTTGCAATAATTTCATTATGTATTCAAATAATATCAATCTGTGGGAAAACCCGATCAAACTGCAGGAGCCTCTGCATCCCTGGGAGTTGGTCCAGATAGGTAATTGTGGTTCGCCAATTGAAACCGACCGTGGCTGGCTGGTTATTACACATGGTGTAGGCCCGATGAGAAGATATTGTTTGGGCGCTAGTTTGTTCAAGCTTGATGACCCGTCTGTTGAAACGGGCCGGCTTAGAGAGCCCCTGCTTGTACCTACCCAGGATGAGCGGGAGGGTTATGTTCCCAATGTGGTTTATTCCTGCGGGGGTATTGTTAATAATGGCAAATTAATTCTTCCTTATGGGCTTTCTGATTATTCTTCATCTTTTGCAACAGTTGAGCTGAATGCATTGCTGGACAAGTTGGTCTCTGACCCCCAAATATAATTGGCCGGGGATCATTATCTTTATTATTTCAACAGCACGCCGTCGTTGTTGGTAAGCTCTCCGTTTGAACTGGTGGGTTTGGTTTTGAAATTCTGCAATATCGTCAGGTGTGATATTAAGTAGGCCAGTACGCTCTCAGCTCCCTGGTTCTTATTAATGCCCATGCGGTGCAAACCGTCTGAGCAGCCCTTGGTTTCGGGGTCATACAAAGGAATACTGAGCGAATTTTCACCGAGAAACCATTGATAAACCGAGAACATTTTTTCAAGATACTGCGAATCTTCGGTCATCTCGTAAGCCTGGCCATACGTTAACACCATCGCCATGGTTTCTATTGCCTGCTGATCGTACAATGACATTTTTGCATCGCGGAAATACCAGTTCTCGTTTCCAACCGGATTCCAGTAGTTGGATTTGAAAGTGAGTCCTTCCAGGAACTTCAATGACGCAAATCCTATATCGAAAACCTTTTTGTTACCAGTTATTGAAGCTGAATGGAGCAAGGATAAGGGCAAAATAGCATTATCATAAGTTAGAAAATCTTCAAACCAATGCCATTCTGTATCATGTGTTTTATTGAAGGCTTGCGTCAGCTTTTCTGTTAAGCAGTTCAACGTTTCCAACAGAAGTTTCTCGGATGGATGCCTTCGGAGATAATAAGAGATGCCAATTATAGTATTGCTAATACCTCTCAGGTATTGCAGAGCTTTGAAGTGGGGCTCGGCTTTACGGAATAATTCCTCGCCTAATTTACCACATGAATCGTTTGGCGATTTATCAACAAGATAACCCAGCGCCCATACCGCACGTCCAAATGCATCTTCTGAGCCAGAATCGTCAAGGTATCGCTTATCATAGCTCAAAAAATTTCTGAAATACCCATCATCATTTTGCATATAAAGCAGGAAACTCAAATAGGATGGCATTAATTTAAGCGCTTCGCTATAATTCAGCTGACAGGCCATCAACGACATCAAAAGAGCACGGGCGTTATCATCTACACAATACCCTTCTTTCCAGTTCGGGATTCCATATTTGGCATGCTGAATAATTCCTGTGCTGTCTGTAAGTAATTTCACATAATCCAGGCTGAATTCGGGCATAATCTCCGGATCGATGATCTGTCTCAGTATACGTTCATTCACATCCTGATTTTCGACTACTTCTTTAATGGTATCAAGATATTTATTCCCTATGGCTGTCCATCGAAGATTTATCCCATAATTGTAAGCATTGTCTTTAATTTCATGCAGATATGCAGGATTATCCAGCAGTTCGTTAATGATGACTGCCAAGCCCTTTTCGTCTTTAAAATTAAATAGCCTTCCTCGGCGTTCTGCCAACAGTTCCCTGGCGTGCCAGTAAGGCGTAGATACAACCGCAGCACCTGCCCTTACCGCATAACAAAGGGTACCGCTTGTGATCTGAGCTTCATTCAGGTAAGGTGATACATAAATGTCAGCAGCCGAAAGGTAGTTCATCAGCTCTTCTTCGGAAACATACCGGTTAATAAAAACCACATGATTGGATACATCGAGCTCTTTAGCCAATTGTATAAGATATTCTCTATATTCTTCACCTGAGTTCTTTAGTATTCCCGGATGCGTAGTACCCAAAATAACATAAACAACATCTTTGTGTTGTTCAATAATTTGAGGCAAAGCACGTATCACTGTCTCCAATCCTTTATTTCTGCTGAGCAAGCCAAAAGTTAGTAATACCTGATGATCCCTGAATAATTTATCTTCATGAAGCGGATTACCTGATAAGATTTCCATATCAGGGGCCCCATGTTCTATATAGGCTATTTTCTTCTTTGGAACATTATATATCTGCTGCAACATCTGGATGGCATAAGTTCCCATAACCACTGCTCTGTCAGATTTTTTTGCAATATTCTCGATCGCCATTTTCTGCTGGCTGGAGGGCCGTTCTAATACGGTATGGAAAATCGTGATAAGTGGCTTTTTCAATTGGCTTACCAGTGACAGGATATATATTCCTGCTTCTCCCCCAAATATTCCAAACTCATGCTGCAAAATGCAGATGTCCGCATCGCTGTTGTTTATAAATTCAACAGCATCACGATAATCCTCAGGCTCATTTTGTCTGATCACAAACTCCACTTCCGGCGGATAATCGTATTCACCCATATTGTCCGCATTTATCGCGATTACCGATCCCCGCTCACACAAATCTTCTTTATCAAAATTTGACAAGATTGCACTCATCAAATTCTTATTAAAAGAAGCCAAACCACATTCCCGTGGAGGATAAGTTGAAATATATGTTATCTTCATTCTTAAGTATTAGTTTAGATCATAACACTTTTAAGAAAATTAAGTTTTTTTATTTCAGTTAAATTCAAGGGGTTAAGGAATATATACCAGCCAGGCCTTCTCCATTTTTTGATTACTTTATCGCTTTAATAAACTCAATTTGTTTTTTGACTTGAAATGGAAATGATATATTTCGGTCATGAAGAATAAACCTCAGCTACGTTCTAAATGGTAACAGACTATAACGTCCAATTATTTTATGCACACATTTGTTATTCCAGCTTATAAAGAGTCATCTTTTCTTGAACAATGTATACACAGTTTGCTGGCGCAGACCGTAAAAAGCAGGGTTATCATCACCACCTCTACCCCAACAGATTATACTAAAAATATCGCGAAGAAATACGATTTGCCATACTACATAAACGATAAAAGAGGAATTGCAAACGACTGGAACTTTGCCTTATCAAAAGTAACAACGCCCCTGGCGACTATCGCCCATCAGGATGATATTTATGAGCCTGAATATGCTGAGAATGTTATAAAAGCTACCAATAAAAATGTACTGATCACTTTTACCGGATATAATGATTGGATCAATAATCAGCGAAGGCCAAAGTCATTAAACTATTTTGTAAAAAGAGCGCTGCTATTCCCGTTTATCTTTAAAAAGGAGATAAAGAGCAACTGGTTTAAAAAGCTGATATTAAAGTTCGGCGATCCCATCTGTTGCCCGGCAGTTACATTCAACATTGAGGCATTAACCGGCTTTAGCTTTTCTTCGGATTTTACTGTTGCTTTAGATTGGTATGCCTGGTATCAACTGGCAAACAGGGAAGGCTCCTTTGTTTATATCAATAAGAACCTGATGAATCACCGCATACATGAAGAATCAGAAACGACCGCTAAGCTATCTGACGGAGTACGGAGGAATGAAGAGCTGCAAATGTTCCGGATGATGTGGGGCAAACGAACAGCTTCTTTTATATCGTGGGTTTATACCCTTGGTCACGCGGATAATAAAATTTAGGAATAGCTTTATTTAGTTATTTTTGGAAAATACCTGAGACTGTGCAACTCAAATCAACCACAACCAAATCGTCGACAAATATGATTGCCTTAGCTGTTTTTTGGGTGATAATTTATTGCTTATCTACCGCCTTTTCAATTGTTCTGCTGGGCGACAGAGGACTTATTTCGGGCAATCTGTTTAATTTTCAGAACATGGTTAACCTGGTATTCAACTGGAAATTTATCCTTTCCATGTCGCTTGCTGTCTTATCGCGTTTATCATTTATCCTGATAAATAATACTTTGCTAAAGATCTCTTACCTGGCTGATGTTTCTACTACGCTTTCGGTATTTATCACGCTGACTTCGATCATCTTTATAGTACTTGCCAATCATTTCTTTTTGAAAGAAAGCTTAAACATTAAGCAGGCAGTCGGCGCTTTCATCGTTTTGACAGGTATATTTATTATGCTGAATAAATAGCTGTTATTTTTTTTTCTGCGACTCCGCAAATTTTAAATTATTGTTAGCTAAAGTATGACCCGGATTAATTGCTATCGCTTTTTTGCATGCCTCAATAGCTTTATCCCATTGACTGAGTTTGATATAAGCGGCCCCAATATTATTCCAGGCATCAGCATAACCAGGTTTTAACTTTAACGCCTGATTGGATGCCTCGATACATTTGTTGTAATCGCCCTGGTTGTAATAGTCGAGGCTTTGGTTCAGATAATCTTCCGCGGTAACAGGTTTTATTACTTTTGTCATGCTTTGTATGACTACCCTTTGATGTGTTTGAGACGCCTGCAGGCATTGTTGGGCAAATTTATCGGCCGGAATTATAGTCAAGTATTGTTTTGCTGTTTTACCAAGTTGATCCCAATAGCCAAGCTGGTTGTATATCTTTAATAATAATGCCAGTGCCATTTCCGAACCAGGATTTAACTGCAATGCTTTCTCGGCCATTGCCTGGGCATCGGTAGTTCTGCCTATATCCATTAAAAACCGTGCATAAAAAGTGTACGAGGCAAAATCATTAGGCGCTAAAGCGATGGCAGCTTTAAAATTTTGCTCCGCATCGGTATTTTTATGTTCCAGGCTGCATAATACCCCCATATTAATATACAGATAGGAGTATGTCGGGACTAATTTTGCAGCCTCTTTATATTCAGTTTCGGCCAGGGCATATTTCCCCTTATCCATTAAAGCAAGGCCGTAATTCATTAGTCCCCTGCCGTTTAGCGGACTTTTAACACTTACATCCTGCCATAGTGACTCTTCATCATGCCAAACCTTGTTCCGGGTGTAAATCCCGTACGCATTCAGACCCAGAATACAAAACAACAGGAAAAACAGATAATAGAAGTTCCGTTTATTTTCAAAAACATAATAATAACGTTTGATCAGCAATCCAGCATAAGTAACTACGCTGAGCATTAAGCCAATGAACGGAAAATACATACGGTGATCGTTGGTCACCTCGGCAAATGGAGCCAATGAAGTTGGCAGCAAAGCGACTGAAAACCAGATCAATCCAAAAGCAATGGGCCTGGTTTCTGATTTTATTGAAGTTCTGATGATAGTTACCAGTAAAGCAACGACAAAAATGCACCCAATGAGTATCCGTTCGTCGAACGGGTTATGAATAACCCCCAAATCTGAATCGGCTGTTAAATTGAATGGCAGGAAGAACGAGATAAAATAGTGTACCCAAATATAGCTTTGAGTAAGAACATAAGGTACCAAGGGATTGGATATACCAGGAACGCTCTTAATGCGTGTTAAAGCATAAACTTGTGTGAGCCCAACAACGATTATCAGCGGCAATATCTGCCATATCACCAGCAGTATTGTTTTGAAGTTTTTTGGTTTAAACAGGTCGCCAACAGAAAGATCTTTCTCGAACAGCAGAATATAAAAGAACAGGGTAATAACCAGGCAAAGCACCGTTTCCTTAGCAAAAACGCCCAGAAAAGCAGGTACAATATATAGGAGATATTTCCTTTTTGATGGCCAGTTGATATAAATCAGAAAGGATAAAACGATCATAAACGTGGATAGCACGTCCGACCTTGAAATGATATAATTCAATGTTTCTCCGTTTACCACATGCAAAGCATACCAGGCGGCCGCAGCGAAAGCAAGATATGGAACCCATTGCGCCTGGAAAGACTTGCGCATAAGCGTTTTATAAACAAAGTATAACAGGATGCATAAACCGATATGCCAGATAAATGTATCCAGTTGGAAGTAAAAAGGATAAAGTCCCCCGCCGAGCCAATAGTCAATGGCCAATGTGGTGGTAACGAGTGAACGTAAGCCCCAATGAGTGGGTTCGGAGCTGAACATCTTCGGATCTGAAAAGAAAGCAGGGATATTTTTCAGGTCACGGATAAAGGTATTTGTTACAATGGCGTGCGAATCGTCAAAGTGGAAGCCATTATTAAAGTGGTTAGCGTAAGCAATTAATAAAAGTATAAAAGCACCTAAAGCCAGGTAGTAAATGTTTTTATTCGTCTTATTCATTCTATCCTTAATAGTTTATTGTGATTTGGGTCCTGCGCTCATCATTCGGCTAAAACAGCATCAAATGTTTTAAATAAACGAGCGCAATAAATATAAAACTTTAAGGATTGAAATAGCAGCCGAATTTGTTATTGATATTCGATTTGCCGCAATCGCAGACACACCAATACGATTACAGCGTGATGCCCGTAACTGTAGTGACCGATTTACCCGGAATAAATATCTCTTTTTGACTATCTGTCAAGACACCTGGCTGCAAATCAGCTTCTTTTGACGTAGTGAATTTCCTTAATAATTTGATTTTACTGTTGTCAATTTTCACCTTTACGAAATCAGTATTATCGTTGATAATAACTGCGGCGATATTTTTCCCTTTCTTAAATACTGAAACAAAAAGGTTTTTTTGATCCCCATCTACGGCAACATCGGTTCTTACGTATCCCGGCCTGATAAACCTGCTGTAATTGCCCATGGCCCAAAGCATTTTGCTGGGGTAGAAATTGCCGTCGGTTTCATTTTTGTCAATATAAACAAGCCCGTCTTTATAGTCGTATGCGGAAACCGCCGTCCACCATTGCCAGGCGGCGGCGGCGGCACTTGTCAAATCCGTATGAATTACTTTGGCCAGGTATAACGCCGCATCGATTCCCAGATCGCGTTTATTCCCGTCCATTTCTCCGGCGTTATCTCCAAGAATACAGTATTCCGATTGCCAAAAGCTTAAACCGGGAACTGCATTAATAGCTTGCGAAAGTGTTCCTCTTGTTTGCATGGCTGAAGCCATCGGCGAGGTGGTGAAATAACTATGTGCAGCTATGTTTCTGCTTACTTTTTTCAAATCACCAATGAAATTTGGCGAACCCGGTTTAAAAAAGTCATTTATCTGATTTCCTTTATCCGGTTTATCTACGGGCGAAAACAGATACTTCAAATTCCCTGCCTCTGCTATTAAAATATCAGAAGAGATATGATCCTCAACAAAAGCTTTACTTATAGATCGCACCAATCCGGCAATTTCAGAATTATTATAAGGGCAGCCTTCCTGTCCCCCATCACTCCAGTTCCATTGCGGTTCATTAACTGGGCTAATGTAATTAAACCTCACTCCGGTAGTGTGCTCAACCCCTTTGACCACATTTGAAATATATTTTGCAAATGAATCGTATTTCTCTTGTGAAATATTTGTTTTACCGTCGGTAGCAAAAGCCTTCCCATTAACTGTAAATTCAATCGGCGGACTATTAAAAAAACCAAGAAACTGTTTTACTCCCCGCTCTTTTGCCGCCTGCAGAAACCACATCTGCCCGGATTGCTTTTTCCAGTTATAAGACCCATCGGTATTAAAAAAGGATTCTGCCCTGCGCCATTCGTCTTTTATACCACTTTTCATACCCTGCTCGGCGCTCCCTGCACCAATATTAAAACGCCATGTAGAAAGCCCGATACCTTTTGGCGAACCATCTTTAAGGGTATCCATGCTAAAGAGCAGGTCGGCAATTTTATTTTTTTTCTCTTCGGGCCAGTTGCCAACAAACTGACACGACCATGCATCGGAGGCGCCAAAATTATTTATGGTTTGATGTGTTTTAGAAAGATCGATAGCAATGGTGACTACCTTCTCCTGCCCTTTTGCAAAAAGGCCGGATAGTATGAACACCATAATTGACGAGATAATTATTCTGTTTGAATTTGCTGTCATATTTTTTAGAGTACAGTCTATGATTGGTTAGGGAACTTGCAGGTCGAACAACAGCCAAATTAAAACAAAAATATTATAACTGTATAATAAACAATTAAATATCGATTAAGATTTGCTTTTTTAAATAATTAAGTGTTATTTTAACACTAATTATAAATCAAAAACCGAATAAGCCTAATAATCAATCATGAAACTCAAATACCTGCTACTCGTTTGCTGCGTTTGGTCTGTTAGTGTCTATGCACAAAAAAACACCGTTGCATTAACCCCACCTATGGGCTGGAACAGTTATAACTGTTTTGGATCGGCTGTACATGAAAATGAAGTTAAAGCTAATGCCGATTATATGGCGAAGTACCTGAAACCGCATGGATGGCAATACGTGGTAGTTGATTTTCTTTGGTCGTATGATAATCCTCCGGGCAGCCATATAGGTAATCCTTATCAGAAGAATTTGTATGATGGTTCATTTGTGCCATGGCTTACAATGGATAAATGGGGACGCTTGTTCCCACAGCCAACCAAATTTCCGTCGGCTTTTGGGGGGCATGGATTTAAACCGCTTGCTGACTATGTTCATCATCTCGGCCTAAAATTCGGCATACACGTTATGCGCGGAATACCACGTCAGGCAGTATGGGCAAAATCCCCTGTTCTGGGTGCAAGCGGTATCACTGCTGACATGATAGCCGATACCGCTTCGAAATGCGACTGGATGAACCATATGTACGGACTGGATATGGATAAACCCGGCGCACAGGCTTATTTAAACTCACTATTGAAATTATACGCGTCATGGGGTGTTGATTTTATTAAAGTTGACGACATAGCGCGCCCATATCACAAAAAAGAAATCGAAGGATATCACAAAGCGATTGAGCAATGCGGCAGACCTGTAGTATTAAGTATCTCTCCAGGCGAGACACCTGTAAACGAGGCCGGACATGTAACGCAAAATGCCAACATGTGGCGCATGGCCGATGATTTTTGGGATAACTGGAAAGAAATACTGCACATGTTTGACTACGCCAAAAGCTGGGAAAACGTAGGCGGCAGCGGCCACTGGCCAGATTGCGATATGCTGCAGATAGGTAAGTTATCCAAACGCGGGCCAGTAGGCGACGAACGCTACAGCCGGTTTACCGAAGATGAACTGTATACCCATATGACTTTCTGGTGCATCTACCGCTCGCCTTTAATGATTGGCGGAAATTTGCCTGAAAATAGAGCAGTCGAACGGAAACTATTCAATAATGATGAGGTGCTTGCCGTAAATCAGCACGGTCAGCAACCGCGCCAGTTATATAAGACAGAAAGTGCAATGGCCTGGTATTCACATGTGCCAAACAGCAAGGACATCTATGTAGCTCTTTTTAACATTAGCGATAAGGATCAGGAGGTCAGCGTCGATTTCTCAGCTCTTGGGCTTAAGGACGGCGTTAGTGTAAGAAATCTCTGGAAAAAGCAAACCATAGGTAATTATAAAAACACTTACACCACCCCTATTAATAAACATGGCGCAATTTTGGTAAGGCTTACCCCATCTAAATAACGACCGTCGTTCAATATGGCTTGATGCCAACGCCTGTGGAGTTATTTTTTTATTATCTACAGGATTAGAAATAGGGTTATGATTTCACCGTCATAACCCTATTTCGATTAAAATTCATTTAGAAAATACATATTTAGCCAAACTACACTAAATTTACAGGGACTAAAAAGCATTAACTGTTCAGCATAAATCCCTGATTACAACAAGCTAATATGAAGAGACTAACCTTACCAAGTGCTGTTATTGATACGATCTATGTGATTTTTGGGATATTATTCTGTGCTTTTGCTTTAACCGGTTTCTTAATACCTAACAAATTTTTTGATGGCGGGGTTACCGGTATCTCCCTTGTTATCAGTGAACCAAACGAATTTAAAAGTATTCCCTATGTGATTGTTGCAGCAAACATCCCTTTTATTATTATGGGCGCATTGCAGGTGAATAAAGCATTCGCATATAAAACTTTAGCAGCTGTTGTCGGACTGGGAGCGTGCATATTACTATTACTTCACGTTTTTCATTTGCCAACTATCACTGATGACAAATTACTGGTTGCTGTTTTTGGTGGTGGCTTTATGGGTATTGGCGTAGGCTTATCCATTCGTGGAGGTTGTGCATTAGACGGCATCGAAGTTTTAGCTCTTTATACAGGTAAACGTATTAGTTTTACCATCAGCGAGATCATATTAGGGATCAATATCGTTATTTTCCTTATTGCTGCTATAGAGGTGGGCTGGACGGAAGCTCTTTATTCAATCCTCACCTATTATGTCGCTTCAAGAACAAGTAACTTCGTTATCGAGGGTTTAGAGGAGTATACCGGCGTTACGATAATTTCAGGACAGAGTGCCCTTATAAAAGAGAGACTGGTGATGGATTTAGGCAGAGGCATTACCGTTTATAAAGGTGAACGAGGCTTTCTGAAACATAGTTTTGATGTGAGCCAGCCGGTTGATATCGTTTTCACTGTTGTAACGCGGTTGGAGGTACGGCGCTTGAAAAAAATGGTGCACGAAATTGATGAGAAGGCATTCGTATTCACTAGCACCATTAAGGAAGCCGCCGGAGGTGTCCTCAAACGTCGGGCAAGGGATCATTGATATTCTGCACTAACTCCAAAAGCAGTCATTTAATCCAATTCGGACAACATAACTCACTGAATTCTTTCTTTTTATAGCGATTGCTTACATTTATAGGAACAACTTCAAACCTGCTCCTCCAGATGAAAAGAAAATTACCTCTCGCGGTTTTATTGCTCTGCCTTTGTTATACTGGGTTTGCTCAACGACCAAACATGGATAGCCTGCAGAAAGCCTATAACAAAAACAGGCAGGATACAACATTAGCTAGCATATATTACTTTAAAAGTGTATATGTTTTTCTTACTACCAATGTTGATTCCGGAGTGATGTATGCCAGAAAGGCGCTTGATCTGTCGCGCAAAATACATTATAAATTAGGCGAGGTACAGGCGTTGTCATCAATAGCTACTTATCAGAATATAAGTGGCGACCTGCCGGGAAGTTTGAAAACTACCTTTCAGGCACTCCCTGAGGCTATTCAAATTAAGGAGATGCACGTAGTAGCCTCCTGTTATAACACGCGTGGATTGACCTATTCTACCATGCACGAGTTTCCAAAAGCCCTTGACAATTATTATGCGGCATACCACATCGTTGAAAAATACCATTATACCGACATTACAGTCACCATGCTGAATAACCTCGCAAGGGCATACCTTGACATGAACAAGCTTGATTCGGCATCATACTTTGCAAAAAAAGCTTATGATTTTGCTTTGGAAAAAAAGTCGATGAAGAACTTCGGCTACCTGATCCGAAATTTTGGGATCATCGAATTTAAAAAGGGCAACAATGAGGCTGCCATCAGCTATTACCGAAAAAGCATGAATGACAGTACATCAAAAAATGACCACTACCTGTTCAGCGAAGATTACCGCAGGATAGCTGAAGCTTATCAAAAACTGAATAAGCCAGACTCCTGTATCTTCTATGCCAGGACAGCCCTTGAGCACGCGAAACTCGACCGCAATCCCGACCAGGTGCAGCGCACTACTACCCTGCTCACCAACGAGTATAAAGCGGTGAATGACTATAAGAATGCGTTTTATTACCAGGAGGTTACGCAAAAGGCAAAGGATAGCTTGTTCAGTCAGCAGAAAACTTTGCAGGTACAAAACCTGGTTTTTAACGAGCAGCAGCGCCTGCAGGAAGCCCACGCAAAAGAAATAGCTTACCAAACCAAGGTCCGTTTTTATGCATTGCTGGGAGTTTTGGGTGTGTTTATTTTGATTGCCGCTATTCTTTTATTTGCAAACGGCCAGCGAAAGAAGGCTAATTCTATATTAAAACAACAAAATGACCAGATCGAAGCACAGCGCAAAGACCTTGAGAAAACCGTCACCGATCTTAAAAATACGCAACGGCAGCTCATTCAATCGGAAAAGATGGCGTCATTGGGTGAACTGACCGCGGGTATCGCCCATGAGATACAGAACCCACTCAATTTGGTCTTATACAGGTATAGGTTGACACTTTTGGAATAATTATATTCCAGATGAAAGAAAAGATGATGGAGCAATTCAG
>NZ_JAUMKB010000025.1 GCF_030519375.1 Mucilaginibacter tolerans
AATTCACCTACAAAAGCAGCTTTTCCAACTTTCTTTTTTAAGCCCAGGTCAACCATTCCGATTGATACAGAGTTTTGGTCAGAGGCAAAGCTGGTCCCGATATTATTGTGACCTGAAAAGTCATATTTATAATAGGTATCTACCGAACCTGAGAAAATCAGCGGCGGATCTTTTGGATCAGCTGTGGTGCCAACCTTGCCGGTATCGGCAACTGCTGATGTAGAGGCTTTGGCTGACGCGACAGCAATAACGAATAGTGATAGTAGTAAAAGTATTTTTTTCATGACAATTGTTGTTTGATTGATTTGATTTGAACTATTTGGTTTGATTTGATTGATTTGGAACATAAAATCCCCAGTAAGCATAAACTTCATGTTTTAGCAGTTATTAAGATCCTGGGAATTTTACTAAAGACTTAGAAAAATCCCGTGCGGTCAATTTTATCCTGGTTGTAAAATCTCAGACTATGTTTTAGCAACCGCACGGGATCTATGAAGAATTACAGTGCTTATTATCTATTAAGCTTCTGCAGGTAATTTAACACCTTTGTCGAATAAGCCGGTCAGGCTTACATCGTCATCCTGAGCAGGATAAACTTCGATACCATGATCGAATACATCCAGGCCGCCCAATCCTGTTTCGCCATGTTCTTCAACACGCAGTTTCCAAGGATTTGGAAGTTTATTTATAATAAACATCATGATCCCTGTAACAACAAATACAGCAGCAGCAATAGTAAATGTACCTATAGCCTGAGCTTCGAATACGCTCCAGCCACCACCGTAGAATAGACCAGTTACAGGAGCTGAGTTATCCGGACCAGTTGGGCCAGTTGCACCAAATTGACCAGAAGCGAACAGACCTAATGATAAAGTACCCCAGATACCAGCGAAACCGTGTACTGAAACAGCACCTACTGGATCGTCAATTCTGAACCACTCGATAAGGTACATACCGCCAAATACAACTAAACCTGCAACAGCACCCAATATGGTAGCACCAAGTGGGCTTACCCAGTAACAAGGACAGGTAATAGCAACCAGGCCACCAAGACAGCCGTTCAGCGTGTACCCTAAGTCAAATTTACCCTTAGTATCACCCCACCACAATGCAGCGATCATAGCAAACATACCGCCTGAGCAGGCCGCCAGAGTTGTATTGGTAGCAACACGACCAATACCTTGTACGTCCATAGCAGAAAGTGTACTACCAGGGTTAAATCCATACCAGCCGAACCATAAGATAAATGTACCTACAGCGGCAACTAACATGTTATGTCCCGGTGGCATGCCGCCTTTCTCTTTATTATCACGTTTGAATATACGTCCAATACGAGGTCCTAAAACAACTGCACCGGCTAATGATGCTATACCACCAATAGTGTGCACAACTGTTGAACCTGCGAAATCGCGGAAGCCTTGACCTAATGATTCAAAGAAGTTGCCTTTAGAACCCATTAGTGCTAAAAACCCATCAGGTCCCCAAGCCCAGTGACCTATGATTGGGTAAATAAAGCCGGTAATACCTATACTGTAAAGAATATCTCCACGGAAGCTTGTACGACCGATCATCGCACCAGAAACGATAGTTGAACAGGTGTCAGCAAAAGCGTACTGGAATATCCAGTGTGCAATTACCGGGATACCGGTGCTGCCATAAGTCTCAGGTGTGTTTTGAAGGAAGAACCATGATCCGCTGATCTTTCCTGTAGGATCTCCATGCCATCCGATGAAGCCATTGCCCCATCCGAACATGAAGGCATAGCCTACAGCATAAAACAGGATACCGCAAAGGCAGGTATCAAACACGCACTCCATCAACACATTCACTGTTTCGCGCTTGCGGGCAAAGCCTGCTTCAAGCATTACGAAACCAGCCTGCATCCCAAAAACCAGAAATGCGGCCACCAATGTCCACACTGTATTCATCGTATTCATCATCGATGTTTCCAGGTCAGTTGGTTTAGCCGGTGCGGTAGCAGCATGGGCAGCGGTAGGTAATAGTCCTGGAATAGTCATCATGGCTACCAGCACTAAACCTAATCCGATCATTTTTCCAGAAAAAATGGTCGCTCCGAGCGCCCACCTTTCACGCGTCAGTTGTCGGAGAAGACTGAACAAGTTCACTTTTGGAGATTTTACTTTCATTGTTTGTTTAATTTAGTTTGATTGATATGAACGAATTTTATGATATTTTGAATGTTTAACGCATTTAATATTAAATATATCACCTAAACTTTTAATAGAATCATACATTTTTTAAATTTTAAATATGATTTTATTAATTTTTTATGAAATTATGTATGTTTTTCAAAAAAAACAAATTTTTAATTGCCATTTTTACATAAAAACATGAAGAATTATGAAAATCATAAAAAACATGGTAAAAAATATACACATTTTGCATTATTTTCAATTAAAAAAGATCAATATCAAAGCACATCACACAAATCTGATGTAAAAATTACACCTTTTTAAATTTCAGCGGCCAACTTCTGGCTATTTTTCAAAATTTCATCAAAAAACACTTCTCAAACAGACACTTTTTGAAAAAAATTGCAAATTTTTAGCCCTTTGACGTGCCAATACCATTAAAAAGCATTGTTTGGACATGCTTTTTTTAAATTATCAGATATTTTGGCCAAATATTCTGTGTATTCTCACAGATAATTTTACTTTTGAGATAACCTTTAATTCGATAAAGATGTCAAACATTCGATTTCAGGCTTTGCGGGCTGTACTAAATAGAACCATGCCCGATGTAAAGCTACCCTCAACTAAAATCTCAGATTATTTCAATTCCAACGTATTTGACAAGCTGAAAATGAAAGAATATCTTTCAAAAGAAGCTTACCAGGTTATTATCAACTCTATTGAAAAAGGTGAGCCTATCCCCAGGGATATGGCCGAGCAGGTAGCATCGGTAATGAAATCGTGGGCAATGAGCAAAAACGCTACGCATTATACACACTGGTTTCAGCCGCTTACCGGCTCGACGGCTGAAAAGCATGATGCTTTTTTTGAACCGACCGGTGATGGCGGAGCTATCGAAGTCTTCTCGGGTGATGCTTTAGCGCAACAGGAGCCGGACGCTTCCAGCTTCCCAAGCGGGGGCATACGCAATACTTTTGAGGCGCGAGGTTACACTGCATGGGATCCTTCGTCACCTGCATTTATTATGGGGCGTACCTTGTGTATACCTACCGTATTCGTTTCTTATACCGGCGAGGCATTAGATTATAAGGTACCATTATTAAAGGCATTAAGCGCGCTGGATAAGGCTGCGGTGGATGTATGCCATTATTTCGATAAGAGCATAGAAAAAGTTAATGCATCATTAGGTATTGAGCAAGAATATTTCCTGGTTGATATAGCCTTATTTAATGCACGGCCAGATCTGTATCTAACGGGCCGTACCTTATTCGGGCACATGTCGGCAAAAAACCAGCAATTGGAAGATCATTATTTTGGTTCGATCCCTGAACGTGTATACGCCTTTATGCAGGACATGGAAACTGAAGCCCTTCAATTGGGTATTCCGCTAAAGACCCGCCATAATGAAGTTGCGCCATCGCAGTTTGAGTGCGCACCTATATATGAAGAGATCAACCTGGCGATAGATCATAACCAGTTATTGATGGACCTGATGGATCGTGTAGCAAAACGCCATAACTTTAAGGTGTTACTGCACGAAAAACCTTATGCGGGCATCAACGGATCGGGCAAGCATAATAACTGGTCAATGATCACCAATACAGGTAGAAACTTGTTGTCACCTGGCAAGACACCAAAAAACAACCTGATGTTCCTTACCTTCTTTGTAAATACCATCAGGGCCGTTTATGAACACGCCGATTTATTGCGTGCTTCTATTGCATCAGTGAATAATGATCACCGTCTTGGCGCAAATGAAGCGCCGCCTGCTATTATATCTATATTCCTGGGCAGCCAACTGAGTGATGTGCTTGATGAGATCGAAACCTCAAGAATCAGTAAGAAGATAAAGGACGATGCTTTGTTATGGCAGGGCATCCCGAAGATACCCGTAATATTAAAGGATAACACCGACCGGAACCGCACCTCTCCTTTCGCCTTTACAGGAAATAAATTTGAGTTGCGCGCCGTAGGTTCGTCAGCAAATTGCTCTGGTCCGATGACCATCTTAAATATGATAATGGCAGATCAGCTCAGAAAATTCAAGTATGACGTGGATAAGCTGATAAAAAAAGGTGAAAAGAAAGATGTTGCCTTACTAATGGTTATCAAAAAGTATATCAAGGAATCAAAAAATATACGCTTTGAGGGCAACGGTTATAGTGAGGAATGGGAAAAAGAAGCCGCAGCGAGAGGTTTGTCCAATTTTAAAACTACTCCGAAAGCACTTGATGCTATACTTTCTGAAAAATCGACCATCTTATTTGAAGACACCGGAGTATTCAGCAAAAGAGAAGCACATGCCCGTCATGAAATATTATTGGATAGCTTCTATAAGAAGTTACAGATAGAAGCCCGTGTAATTGGCGAAATAGTAACCAACGTTATCATACCGGCAGCAATAGCTTATCAAAGCAACCTGGTTGAAAATGTAAAAGGATTAAAAGATATAGGTTTGAAAGAATCCAGTTATTCTGCCCAATTGGACATTATTACAAAGATATCCGAGCATGTCAACTTTATTAAGTCAAACGTGGAGGCAATGGTGACCGAGCGAAAAAAAGCAAACATTATTGAAGATGTCCGCGAAAAGGCTATGGAGTACGATGAAAAAGTAAAAACTTTTTTTGATCCTATCCGCTATCATGTAGACAAGCTGGAGCAATTGATTGATGACGAACTTTGGCCTCTTCCTAAATTCAGAGAGCTGATATTTATTAAATAAACACCCATCAAAGCACCAATTTGATTAACCGCAATCAAATTGGTGCTTCTTATTTTCCTTTTTTTACAAGAGCCATTTGCGGGCGATAAATAATTTTCTTTCATGAAAATTATTTAATCACTTTTGCAAAGTTGAGATGTCGTTAAAAAAGCATAAAAACCTAAAAAAATACCTCGAATTTGTTGAGCTGGTAAAAAAATCACGCAAATACAGCTTGAGGAAAGTTAAAAGCTACGAGATTGTTATCCATTGGCTCAACGCTAAATTATCGCATAATCAATTTCTTATTTTTTCGGGCATACTGGTTGGATGTTCTGCTGGCCTGGCCGGAGTTGTTCTAAAATCGCTCGTTCATTATATACATTTCATCATTACCAGTAAAGTACATTTCAGTGAACAGATTATTTTTTACGGTCTGTTCCCTTTTCTGGGTATTGTGCTGACGACGCTTATTGTTATCTATTTTTTCAAGGGACAGGATCGCAAAGGCATACCGGCTATTCTCTTTGAGATTGCCCGCAACTCAAGCTTTGTATCATCTGTAAAGATGTATTCGCAGGTTATACAGAGTGCTGTAACTGTAGGTTTGGGTGGATCAGTTGGTCTCGAAAGCCCTATCGCTGTAACCGGATCGGCAATAGGTTCAAACTTCGCACAAACTTACCAGCTAAATTATAAGGACCGCACCCTATTGCTGGCCTCGGGCGCAGCAGCCGGAATTGCAGCAGCCTTTAATGCCCCGATAGCCGGGATTATGTTTGCTTTCGAGATACTATTAACCGGCGTAGTTTTTACTGATTTTATTCCGCTTGTTGTTGCAGCAGTATGCGGGAGTTTACTCTCACGTGTTATATTAAAGGAAGAAGTATTATTCAATTTCAGGGCGCGGCACGATTTTAATTACCATAATGTTCCATATTATCTTATCCTTGGCATCTTGTGTGGCTTGTATGCGAGGTATTTTATTGTGATCTCGCAACGGGTTGAGCATTTCTTTCATAGTATAAAGGTATCCAGAATTCAAAAAGCCCTTATTGGTGGTATTATTCTTTCCTTGCTTTGTCTGCTGTTGCCGCCCCTTTTCGGCGAAGGCTATGAAAGTATCAAATCATTTACCAACGGCGATATACACCATATTATAGAGCATAGTTTTTTTGACTTCATTGGTTATCAAGAGTGGGTTGTGGTAAGTTTTCTCGGACTGGTTTGTCTGTTAAAAGCCTTTGCTACCTCTGTAACCTTGTATAGCGGCGGTAACGGTGGCAACTTTGCGCCCTCATTATTTGCCGGGGGAACGCTGGGTTGCCTCTTTGCCTTTATTTGTTCGTGGATGGGAATTCAGAATGTTCCTACCATCAACCTGATCATTGTTGGAATGGCGGGGGTAATGAGTGGCGTATTATATGCCCCATTAACCGCTACGTTTCTGATAGCTGAGTCGAGCTCAGGTTATGATCTTTTTATCCCTTTGATGATCGTTTGCGTAATATCGTTCCTGATAGGCAAATGGTTTTCTCCTATCTCTCCTGACTTGAAAAAACTAGCGGATGAAGGTAAAATATTTACACGGGAGCATGATAAAAATCTTCTTTTATTGATCAATGTTGAAGAACTGATCGAACAACATGCGCTCACACTGGATATCAAGGCAACATTTCAGGATTTGATGGAAGTAGTAAAACATGGAAAACGAAACATCATTGCTGTGCTTAATGAAGGAGAGCTGGCCGGTGTAATTTTCCTCGACGACTTAAGACCTGTCCTGTTCAACCCTGATTTTCGGGAAACCGATATACTTACATTCATGAAAATACCTGTACAGGTAATAAGCAATCACGAGAATATGGTTTCTGTTATCAATAAGTTTGATGAAACATCAACCTGGGTATTGCCAGTTGTTGACGATCGGAATCAATTTCTGGGTTTTATTTCTAAATCGGCTGCTTTAAATAAGTATCGCCAGTTACTAAAAGAGTACTCTGATTTATAAAGCGGAAGTGTAGTTGTAAATGTTGTATTGGTTGTAGAAGTTGAAATAATTGACCGTTCACCACTAGCTATTCACCACTCATCACTATTCACTATATTTGCCCATGATTTCTTCGCAACGATATGATCAAAGGGGCGTATCAGCCTCAAAAGATGATGTTCACAATGCTATAAAAAACATTGACAAAGGCATTTTCCCCAAAGCTTTCTGTAAAATAATTCCAGATATATTAAACGGCGATCCGGCTTACTGCAATATTATGCATGCTGATGGAGCCGGAACCAAATCATCCCTGGCCTACAGTTACTGGAAAGAAACCGGAGACCTATCAGTTTGGCGCGGTATAGCCCAGGACGCCATTATCATGAATCTTGATGACCTGCTCTGTGTAGGCGCCATCGATAATATTCTGCTTTCATCCACTATAGGCCGTAATAAAAACCTGATACCGGGCGATGTAATCGCTGCTATTATTAATGGTACCGAAGAAATTTTAACCGAACTACGTGACGCCGGAATAGGAATATACTCTACAGGCGGCGAAACGGCTGATGTTGGCGACCTTGTGCGGACTATCATTGTCGACTCGACGGTAACCTGTCGGATGAAACGTGAAGATGTAATCTCGAACGACCGCATAAAACCGGGAGATGTAATTGTCGGTCTGGCTTCGTATGGTAAAGCCACTTACGAAAAGGAATACAATGGCGGCATGGGCTCTAATGGTTTAACATCTGCCCGTCATGATGTATTCAATAAAACTACTGCCGAAAAATTCCCCGAAAGCTACGATCATGCTGTGCCATATGAATTGGTATTCTCGGGCAGCAAAAACCTGACTGATAAAATCTCTATAGGTAATGGCGAAAGCGTAACGGCAGGTAAACTGGTTCTTTCCCCTACCCGCACCTATGCACCAATTATCAAAAAGATATTGGATACTTACCGCAGCCAGATTCATGGCATGGTGCATTGCAGTGGTGGTGCACAAACCAAAGTGCTGCATTTTATCGATAATCTGCATGTAATAAAAGATAACCTGTTCCAGGTTCCGCCACTATTTAAATTGATATACGAAGAATCCGGAACCAGCTGGCAGGAAATGTATAAAGTGTTTAATATGGGTCACCGTATGGAATTATACGTTCCGCAAGAGATCTCGTCTGACCTGATCAGCATATCCAAAAGCTTTGGCGTTGACGCACAAATTATTGGCTGTGTGGAGGCAGCCGAAAAGAAACAAGTGACCGTAAAATCGGAGTTTGGAGAGTTTGTATATAACTAATCCGATATAAGGAGCTTATATTTTTTAACAACAAAAAACCCCGGTCCATTGGAGCGGGGTTTTTTGTTGTCATGATTAATCAATATTAGTTAAATATATAACGTAAACCTAACTGAGCTTGCCAGCGCGATAATTGGCTGATATCAGTTTTGTATGAGCTGGTAACAGGTATCAGGTTGTTGGCGTCAAGATACGGGAATGAATATTTAGCCTGACCTGTAGCAGCGTCAATTCCCTGGTATTTCAACACTGCTACTGAACCATTGTTAAATCCGTTAAATGAAGTCTGGTATAAACCCCAGTTACGATTCAGGAGGTTACCAACGTTGATAATATCAAATGTTACCTCTAAAGTATTCTTTACCTTACCTGATTGTATAAAGAAATCTTGTGCAAGGTGCAAGTCTGCTCTTTTATAAGTTGGCAATATAGCTCCGTTCCTTTTAGCAAATTGACCTCTGTGTTTGCTTAGATATGGATCTTGATTGATAAAGTTATTTAACTGTGTCCATAACTGATCTGGTGTACGCAAGTCCTTTGCATCATTAGCAACTAAAATGATATCTCCTTTGCTTCTAGGGATATACATTAAATCATTATTAGCGCCATCGTTGTTAAGATCGCCGATAGCACCTGTATTACTAGCTGTTGTATAAGAAACTGCACCGTTATTTGCTGCTTCGAATATCAACCCAACAGTTGTTGCTGCATGCTTAAAGTATTCCTTTTTATAAGCAAAGGATGCAATAACACGGTTTGGTTGTACATAAGAGCTATTTGACAGATTATCAGCATTAGGGTTACCTGCAACATACCTTGTGCTCCAGATGGTTGATGCTGTTGAACCACCATCGTTCACGTCTTTAGATACCGTATGAGTATATGCTACGTTTGCATACAAGCCATTGCTGAAGCTTTTTTGCAACTGGCCGGTAATGAACCATGAATACCCTTTGTTGGTATTGGTCATGTAATAAAGACCGGTGATTGAAGGATTTTGCGCGGTTGCAGCAGAAGCAGCAGGCGTAGTATTCTTAGAATTATAACGAATCTGCCCTTCAGTTCCAGGTAATATGGTATACCCATCAGAAAGCACCAAATTTTTATGGTATATGGCATTGATGTCTTTGCTATAAGCACCTTCGATAGTTGCGATAACGCCGCCGGGTAATTTTTGGTCAACAGCCAAATTTGTTCTCCAAATTTTAGGGTATTTCAGATTTGGATCCGCAATGTCTAACTCATACGATGTGTTTGCAACAGCATTCGCTGGCCTGTTCGCATTTACGTTCGGATTGAATATCAGCTGTGCGTTTTGCGCCGGGGTATTATTTATATTACCTTTATTTATAGTATAAGAACCGAATAATACTCCATTATTTGAAGCCTGGTTAGATATCCATACAAAAGGTACTGTACCCGTGAATAATCCTGTTCCACCCCTAACTTGAGTACTTTGGTCACCTTTCACATCCCAGTTGAAGCCTAAACGAGGTGATAATTGCACCCTGTTTTTTGGTAAAACCGACGGATCAACGTGTGTTCCACCCTGGAAGGTTAAAGCAGTTGCGTTTGCGTTTTGTTGCAAAGTAGTTGGGAAATCATCGTAATCGGCCCTTATGCCGTAAGTTATACGAAGATTATCAGTTGCGTGAAATTTGTCCTGAGCATATACGCTGTAAATACCCGCCTTAATTTTTGCATAAGGGAAAGCTCCTGTTACAGAAAACCTGGTTGAATAAGCTGCCGCTGGTAAACCATTTAGGAAATCGTAAGCAGAGTTATAGGTATACAACCCATTGTAGTTTGGAGCAAAACCATTTTTATAGCTCTGGATTTGGTCGTTTGTACCAATAGTAATCTCATGCCTTCCAGCATATATCGTAAAGTCGTCAGAAAACTGTGCAATGTTTGTATTTAATATGTTATTCGCGGTAAATAACTCATAACCGAAACTAGTCATAACTGCTGATGCAGTAGTTTCAGTGACGATTCCGGTAACCGGATCACTAGTAGCAACACCATTGCCAATATCAACCATTGGAATTGCAGCGCCACCCAACGAAGCACGGTAATCGCGCAAAGCTGAGTAACCTACAGTTAATCTGTTTGACATGCTGCTGCTGATACGGGTATCCAACTCAATAATACCTATATTGAAATTATTGTTGATACGATAACCAGAACCATAAAATGGCAGGGTAGTCACACCCGGAGCACGCGTAGTATTGCTAATACCCACGATACCTGAATTACTTGCCGGCTGATCTTTATAAGATTTCAGATAGAAGTATTTTGCACTCAGCGTATTGTTCTTGTCAATATTCCAGTCAATCTTAGCTGTTAATTTGTCGCTATGAGTTTGATAGCTATAACCCTGATATGCGCCCGGGTTGTAGTGATATTTGGTGAGCAAGGTATCTCTGATCTGATTAAGCGTAGCAGCATCCGCCTGGGATACATTTGCCCCGCTTACACCCGGTGCACTTGCAACATAAGAAGTTGCAGGAGCACTAATTCTTTCCTGCTCACCAGATAAGAAGAAGAATAACTTGTTTTTGATGATCGGACCGCCAACGCTTAAACCAGTTTGACGATAAGTAAATGGCGTTTTTGTAATGTCGGTAACGCCGGCGTGATAACCAGTAAGACCAGTGCTGCGGATGTAATCATAAACGGTTCCTTTGAACTCGTTAGTGCCTGATTTAACCACAGTGTTAACCCCTGCGCCTGTAAAGTTACCCTGACGAACGTCATATGGTGCAATATCAACTTGTATCTGGTCGATAGCATCCAACGAAATTGGTTGCGAGTTAGCTTGGCCGCCTAATGTGCCTGATAACCCGAACGAGTTATTGAACAATGCACCGTCAACAGTGATGTTGTTATAGCCACTGCTGCGTCCACCAAAGTTCAACCCGTTTGCAGAAGGAGTTAATTTTGTAAAGTCCTGCAATGAACGGTTGATGGTAGGCAGACTTTCGATCTGAGCACGTGTTATGGTTTCGCGTGCACCTGTACGTGAAGAATTGATCACTTTACCCTGGGTACCAGTGATAGTCACCTCTTTAAGGTTGGTGTTGTTCTCTTCAATCCTGGCATCAATACGTTGATCCTGGCCAATTGAAAGGGTTATGCCTTCCTGGACAAAATCTTTGTAGCCAATAAATGTTATTTTAACTGTGTACGGACCACCTACTCTTAGGTTGGGTAAGTTGTAACGTCCGTCGCCGCGGCTAACGGTAGCATATACCGTTCCGGTAGGGATGTGTGTGACTGTTACAGTTGCTCCAGGTATTGCTCCCTTGCTATCGGAAACGATCCCGTTAACTGACGCAGTCGTCACACCTTGTGCATTTGCGTTCCTTATCCCAAGGAAACTGATGCTGGTTAATAATAAGGTTAAAAGTAAAAACTTCCTCATACTTGTTCTTTAGTTAATTATTGTGAATGAACTGATGTGGCGCAAAGATAAATAACAGACCACTCACCAATGTTAATTTAATATTAATATTTTTTATGAATTTCTCAACATTTAATACAATTAACACACAACTATTTAATGATATGAAAATATCCAGATCATTTTCGCATAAAACATTCATTTTTAAACCGTTGGTTAATCTATTATTTTGATAGAGTTAATATTATTTTATCTGTTCAATATGTAAAAAAAGAAGCCCCCAACGGCGGTTTTTTTCTATTCCCGCCTTTTTATTTAGCTTTGGCATCGAATTCAAAAAAAGGATAAAAACATGGACTACGATTTAATTGTAATAGGGTCTGGCCCCGGAGGATATGTAGCTGCTATACGTGCCTCACAGCTTGGCCTGAAAACTGCTATAGTTGAGAAAGAATCATTAGGTGGCATTTGCCTTAACTGGGGTTGTATTCCGACAAAGGCTTTATTAAAAAGCGCACAGGTATTTGAGTATTTAAATCATGCTCCTGATTACGGCGTGAAGGTCGCAGGTGGTGAGGTTGATTTCGAATCAGTAATAAAAAGAAGTCGTGGTGTTGCAGACGGAATGAGCAAAGGCGTTCAGTTCCTGATGAAAAAGAATAAAATTGAAGTAATAATGGGTACCGGCAAGCTAAAAGCAAAAAATACCGTTGAGGTAAAAGCTGCTGACGGTGCTACCAAATCATACACTGCAAAGCATATTATTTTAGCTACTGGCGGCCGCTCACGCGAACTTCCTAACATCAAACAGGATGGCGTAAAAGTGATCGGTTACCGTCAGGCTATGAACCTTCCAAAGCAGCCAAAGACGATGATTGTGGTTGGCTCCGGTGCTATCGGTATCGAATTTGCCTATTTTTATAATACTATTGGTACCAAAGTAACCGTTGTTGAATTCCTGGATAATATTGTTCCTTTAGAAGACGAAGAGGTTTCAAAAGGCTTAAGCCGTATCCTGAAAAAACAGGGTATCGAGATCATGACCAGTTCAAATGTTGAATCGGTAGACAGCACCGGAGATATTTGCAAAGTGAGTGTTAAGACCCCTACTGGCAATGTTTCTTTAGAAGCCGAGATCGTATTGTCCGCGGTAGGTATCAGCACTAACATTGAGGGCATTGGCCTTGAAGAGTTAGGTGTAAAAACCGACAGAGGCAAAGTTATTGTTGACGATTTTTACAAAACTAATGTAGAGGGCATTTATGCTATTGGTGATATCGTAAAAGGTCAGGCGCTGGCACACGTTGCTTCTGCAGAAGGCATCATCTGCGTAGAAAAAATAACAGGCCATAACCCTGAACCATTAAATTATAATAATATACCGGGCTGTACTTATTGCAGTCCTGAAATTGCTTCGGTTGGTTATACTGAAAAAGCCGCTAAAGAAGCCGGCTATGAGATTAAAGTGGGTAAATTCCCATTCTCTGCATCAGGAAAGGCGTCCGCCGCAGGCGCTAAAGATGGCTTTGTAAAAGTGATCTTTGATGCAAAATACGGTGAGTTCCTTGGCGCACACATGCTGGGCCATAACGTAACTGAAATGATTGCAGAAGTGGTTACCGCCCGCAAACTGGAAACTACCGGTCACGAGATCATCAAATCGGTTCACCCTCACCCAACCATGAGCGAGGCAGTGATGGAAGCTGCTGCAGAAGCTTACGGTGAGTGTATTCATTTATAAGAGCTGATAGTTGATGGTTCATAGTTCATGGATTGTTCCTGCTATGAACCATCGACTATGATCTATGAACCAATCTATGAAACTCCACACCATCGATACCGGCTTTTTTAAACTAGATGGCGGGGCTATGTTTGGCGTCGTTCCTAAAACTATCTGGAACAAAACAAATCCGGCTGACGAGAACAACCTGTGTACCTGGGCCATGCGTTGTTTACTGGTTGAAGACGGAGACCGGTTGATATTAATCGATACAGGAATCGGTGATAAGCAGGACGCAAAATTCTTCAGTTACTATTATCTTCATGGTGATGCAAGTTTAACCTCGTCTCTCGCCAAACTTGGTTTTACAACGGATGATATTACCGATGTTTTCCTCACCCACCTGCATTTCGATCATGTTGGCGGTGCGGTAAAGAGACAGGGCGAAAAACTGGTGCCCACTTTTAAAAACGCCACCTATTGGAGCAACCAACAGCATTGGGATTGGGCCATTAACCCTAACGATCGGGAAAAAGCGTCCTTTTTAAAAGAAAACATATTGCCTATACAGGAGAGCGGACAGCTAAAGTTTATTGACGCCAGAGATGGTACCCATTTTATGAAAAGTTTTGATGTCCGCTTTGTTTACGGTCACACCGATGCTATGATGCTGCCGTTGGTGAGTTACAATGGCAGAAAAATATTGTATATGGCTGATCTTCTGCCATCTGTCGGCCATCTACCTCTACCCTATGTGATGGCGTACGATATGTTTCCTTTAACAACCCTCAATGAAAAGAAAATATTTTTAACCGAAGCCTTGGAAAAGGAATATATTTTGTATTTTGAGCACGATCCTGTGAACGAATGCTGTACATTACAACAGACTGAAAGAGGTATAAGGGTTAAAGAAACTTTCAAGCTAAACGAACTGTAAACCAAATAGTTAACAAATCAATTTTTAAGTTTAAAAAGCTACTTATTTTAATTTGAATGTAAAGATAGGTTAGGTTGTTTTTTTTTCATAACAATTTTGTACCTTTGCGCGTTCAATTCTAAATTAAGAATTGAGGTAATAAATATAGATGAGACAACTCAAAATAACCCAATCTATTACCAATCGCGAATCACAATCGCTTGATAAATATCTTCACGAAATTGGTAAAGTTGACTTAATCACTGCTGAAGAAGAAGTAATTCTGGCACAAAAGATCAGAGAGGGCGATCAGGCGGCTCTTGAAAGACTAACAAAGACCAATCTGCGCTTTGTTGTGTCAGTTGCAAAACAATATCAGAATCAGGGCCTTACACTAGGCGACCTGATAAACGAAGGCAATTTGGGCCTTATTAAAGCGGCAAAGCGTTTTGACGAAACTAAGGGTTTCAAGTTCATCTCCTATGCCGTATGGTGGATTCGTCAGTCCATATTACAGGCTATTGCAGAGCAATCTCGTATTGTTCGTTTACCATTGAACCAGGTGGGTTCATTGAGTAAGATCAGCAAGGCGTTCTCAAAACTTGAACAAGAGTATGAGCGCGAGCCATCGCCCGAAGAATTGGCCGATATGCTGGAAACTACTGTGGACAAGATCTCTGATACATTAAGTAATTCAGGGCGTCATGTTTCTATGGATGCTCCGTTTGTACAAGGCGAAGAAAATACTTTGCTTGATGTATTGGAAAACCAGGAACCGAACACCGACTCTATTTTGATCAACGAGTCGCTGTCTGAAGAGATTAAACGTTCGCTTTCAACGCTTACCGAGCGTGAGCGCGAGATCATCGTATTATTCTTCGGACTAGGTACCAACCATCCGCTTTCGCTGGAAGAAATTGGCGAGAAATTCAATCTGACACGCGAACGCGTTCGTCAGATAAAAGACAAAGCGCTGCAACGATTGAGACATACGTCCAGAAGTAAAATTCTGAAATCATATTTAGGTTAATCCTTTGAGGCCCCCGGCAAACCACCGGGGGTTTTTATTTCTATTGTATAAATATCCTTTCTCCTCGATTTGTATTGGGGCATGTTCAAATAAGATCATTTGCTAACCAATAAATTGCACAATTTACCTCAATTAACCCGTGCTATTTTTGATTCTTGAAACCTCAATTTAGCTTCAATCACATTGAATAATTGATAATTTAAAAGTACATTTATCAGCTAAACATAATTTGTTATGACTATCCCTATTTACCAGGCTGATGCTTTTACAAATCGCCTTTTCGGAGGGAATCCGGCCGCTATTTGTCCGCTTAATGAATGGCTGCCTGACGAAACAATGCAAAAGATAGCCGCGGAAAATAACCTGGCCGAAACAGCCTTTTTTGTAAAGAATGATGATGGTTATAAACTTAGATGGTTTACGCCAGCTTATGAGATCGACTTGTGCGGACATGCTACACTGGCCTCAGCACACATCATATTTACGGAACTGGAGTACAAAGGCGATGTCATAAATTTTGAGACGGTAAAGGCAGGGACCTTGACTATAAAAAAGGATGGCAGCAAGTACACTATGAATTTCCCGTCACGCCCACCTATTCCTATTGAATTGCCTAATGGTCTGTCAGAAGCATTAGGGGAGAAAACTCCTGTTGCGGCCTATCGTTCGAGGGATTATTTTGTAGTTTATCAATCGGAGGATGATATCGTGGATATCTCTCCTGATTTCTTTGCTTTATCAAAACTGGATACAGTTGGCGTAATAGTGACCGCCCCCGGTAAGACTGTCGATTTTGTTTCGCGCTTCTTTGCTCCAGGTGCCGGCATACCCGAAGACCCGGTAACAGGTTCGGCCCATTGCAACCTTATACCCTATTGGGCCAGCAAATTGGGAAAAGATAAATTACACGCTTACCAACTATCATCGCGTAAAGGTGAACTCTGGTGCGAAAACAAGGGTGAACGCGTGCTAATGAGCGGCAATGCCGTCACCTATTTAAAAGGAGAAATATTTATTTGAGCTTAAAGCAAAAAGGTAAAATCTGAAAGCTAAGAATTTTAAAAAAACCTTTCAGCTTTATGCTTTTAGCTTTCAGCGTATAAAAAAGCAGGTTAATGCAGCTTAGCAAATTAGAGATTAAGGGATTTAAGAGCTTCGGCGATAAGATAACGATCAATTTTAATGAGGGCGTTACGGCTATTGTGGGTCCGAATGGCTGCGGTAAATCCAATGTAGTTGACGCTATCCGGTGGGTATTGGGCGAACAAAGTACCCGTATGCTCCGTTCCGAAAAAATGGAGAACATTATATTCAATGGTAGCAAAAATCGCAAGGCCGCTAACCTGGCCGAGGTTTCGCTCACTTTTGATAATACCAAAAACATACTTCCTACAGAGTATTCGCAGGTTACTGTAACCCGTAAGCTTTATCGCGCGGGTGAGAGTGAATACCGGCTGAATGACGTTCAATGCCGTTTAAAGGACATCACTGATCTTTTCCTTGATACAGGTATCGGGGCTGACTCTTACTCTATTATCGAGTTGAAAATGATCGACGAGATCATCAATAACAAGGAAGGTTCTCGCCGAAATCTATTTGAGGAAGCATCCGGCATATCCAAATATAAACTCCGCAAAAAACAAACTTTCAATAAACTGAAAGATACCGAAGCCGATCTGGAGCGTGTAGAGGATTTGTTGTCAGAGATCGAAAAAAATCTTAAAACCTTAGAGAACCAGGCAAAAAAGACAGAACGCTATTACAGGCTTAAGGAGCAATATAAAACCTTGAGCGTCATGCTGGCTTCTTTCAAGATCATCTCTTTTAGCGAATCGCTGAATAAGATCGACGAACAGGAGCAGAAACAACATGGTGAGAAACTGGGTATCGTAGCCCAAATAGATAGCCTGGAGGCAGGTCTGCAACAGCAAAAACTGGATAGTCTGACAAAAGAAAAAAATCTATCGACCCAACAAAAAGCTACTAACGAGTATGTTTCCAAGATCAGGGCTTATGAGAGCGAGAAAAAGATCAAAAACGAGCATCTTAAATTCCAACAGGACAAAGAAGGAAGGTTAAATGAAGAGTTAGAACGTGACCGCAATCAATTGAATCACGTTTTATATAATATCAAACGCCTTGCCGAAGAAAAGGCACAGGAAGATGAGAACCTTGAAGTTATACGAGTTTTGGTGAGCGATCTGAAACTAGCTGTTGACGAACTGCGCGAGCAACAAGGATCAGCCCGCGCAGAACTAAATGAGCTGACCAGCATTAATAACCGCTTGCAAAACCAGATCTACAAAACCGAAAAAGACATCGATATTTTGCAGATACAGGAGCAGGCCTTAGAGCAGGAAAGTCAACGGAACATTGAGGATGCGACCAGTAAAGAGGCGGAACTTTCGCATTTTACCCAGGTAGTTGCAGGGCTGCAAAGCCGGGCCGAGTCGATGGAAAAAGACCTGGAAACACTTGTCGAATTTGAGAATAAACTACAACAACAAATAAAAGATACTGTAGCTGAATCGGAAATTGCAAAGGACACCATCATTAAAGAAAGTCGTAAACTGGATGCCAAACAAAACGAGTATAACCTTACCAAAAGCATGGTGGACAGCCTGGAAGGCTTCCCTGAATCCATCCGTTTTCTGAAAAAGACTGCAGGCTGGGCTAAAAGTGCTCCCTTGTTCAGTGATATACTTTTTTGCCAGGAAGAATACCGGGTTGCCATAGAAAACTACCTTGAGCCATTGATGAACTACTATGTAGTTGAAAATTATGACGAAGCAATTTCAGCTATCAATCTATTGAGCAATTCATCAAAAGGCCGTGCCCAGTTTTTTGTACTAAGCAATTACGACAATTCAGGTATTACTCCTGCACCAATTGCAGATGCCATACCTGCTTTAAGTGTAATAGAAGTTGAAAAACGATACCTCGGTCTCTGCAATCATTTATTGAAAAATGTTTACCTGGTAAATGATTCAACGGAAAATGACCTGAATAATACTGCAATTCATGGTGATCTTGTTCTGATTGGCAAGAGTGGTAAGTTCAATAAATCGAAATTTACTATGGCCGGCGGCTCCGTTGGCTTGTTTGAGGGTAAGCGTATCGGTCGCGCTAAAAACCTGGAAAATCTGGCTAAAGAGATCAAAACTATTGACAATGGGTTGATCAATCTTCGCCATAAAGCGGAAGAACTGCAGAGTAAACTGACGGCATTAAAAGCCGCAGGCAAAAGTAGTGAGATCAATCAGCAGCAACAAGACCTTAATCGTCTCAATACAGAGTTGATCACCGTAAAAACGCGGCAGGAACAATACCAGGCCTTTATTGAGAACAGCCGCAACCGGAAAGAGGATATAGCACAAAAGATAAATAGCATTAAAGACGACATGCTGCGTTTACAGCCCGAGCTTGCGGAACTGAAAACACAAAAGGATATTCAAAGCGATCTGCTTAATGAAAAGCAATTGACGTTTAATGAGTTGAACGAATACACCTCCGTGCAATCAAACCGATACAATCAGGAAAATATCCGTTTTCATCAGCAGCAGAATAAAGTGTCTGGATTGGTGAAGGACATGGACTATCGCGAAACTCAGAAAGAAAGTCTCGAAAGCCGGATTACACAAAACAGTACAGAGCTGGAGAAAGTAAAGCAGGCAATCGGCGAAAACCTGGCACAGGCAGGGCATTCCGATGAAGATCTACTGGAAATGTATAGCCAAAAGGACGAACTTGAAAAAGCCACTCAGCAAGCTGAACAGGAATATTATACCTGGCGCGGCAAAATCACCGAAACAGAAAATGATATAACAGCACTGCGTCGTAAAAAGGATCAGGCGGAAGTGATTGAAAATGAGCTGAAAGATCAAAAGAATAACCTGAAGATTGAGCTGAACGCATTAAAGGAAAGGTTATCAGTAGAGTTTAATATCGACATCAACGAATTGCTGGACACTGGAGCGCCCGAAAATGAAAATGAAGGTGATCTGCGTGAAAAAACCGACAAGTTAAAACGGCAACTGGATGAATTCGGGCCAATTAACCCATTAGCTGTTGAAGCTTATAATGAGATGAACCAGCGTTTTGAGTTTATTCAATCGCAGAAGAAAGACTTACTCGAAGCAAAAGCATCATTACTGAAGACTATCCAGGAAATTGATGACACAGCGCGAGAAAAATTCATGACAGCATTTACCAATGTGCGGGAAAACTTTATCAAAGTATTCCGTTCACTGTTCAATGAAGAGGACTCTTGCGATCTGATATTAACTGATCCTGAAAATCCATTAGAATCTGATATCGATATTATAGCCCGTCCAAAAGGGAAACGGCCGTTATCCATCAATCAACTTTCGGGCGGTGAGAAAACATTGACCGCGACTGCTATTCTTTTTTCGCTTTATCTGCTCAAACCTGCCCCATTCTGTATTTTTGATGAGGTGGATGCACCATTGGATGATACCAATATTGATAAATTCAATAATATCATACGCGAATTCTCGGGACAATCACAATTCATCATCGTATCCCACAATAAAAGAACCATTGCCAGCACCGATGTAATTTACGGAGTGACAATGGTTGAACAGGGAATATCACGGGTTGTTCCTGTAGATCTCAGGGAGCTTGCTGATTAACCAAAAACGAAAGGCGTAAAGTAATACTCTATGCCTTTGTGACACCTATCAATCAAAAATCTTATTTTTTCTTCTTGATGTTATTAAAGATCATGCCAGTAAATTTATGCTGATCCATTTTATGCGCTGCAGCAGTTTGTACAGCCATGGAGAAAGTACCATATTTTGCCTGAACGCTTTGTATTGCCTGAGTTTTTACGGCATAGGTGCCTGTTTTAACATAATTTAAAACGTGCGCCAAAAGCCCCTCTGTCGGATCACCAAAGTCTTTAGTCACATCGTCGTAGTCTGCTACACCAGGATAGGTACTTGTGCCAGGCGTAAATCCACCATAATATCCTCCCTGACCTGCTGAGTTTTGAGTATAAAATTCGGGAACATACATTTGGTACTTATTAATATCTATGTCGAAGAAACCTACTGGTTTGCCATAGCTTGTTTCACCTATAAACTGTACGTCCATAACCGGGCGCAGATTGTTAATGGTCAACTCACTTGCTGATGCGGTTGACCCGGTGATGATAAAGAATACCCTGTTCACATTTAATGATCCTGCCTTGGTGAAGTTAACCGCATTATCTGCAACAGAATAGCTAAACTGACCATAATTGTAATCCTGGCCTGTTGTTTGATCCTTTCGCCATTGGTTTTTCAATAAAACTTCTTTCCCATTGGTTAGTATATCATTATAGTAAGTGTTATACATTAAAGTACCTGATTTTGAAGAAGGGACGATCAGGTTATCAATATGCTCTGCAGTCGATACATATCCACCGCCATTATAACGAAGGTCAACTACCAGGTCCGTAACACCCTGCGCTGCAAAATCAGCAAACACTGGATCAAGTTTTGGATCAGCGTTAGCACCTGAAGTAAAACTGTTGAATACGATATAGCCTACTTTATGCCCGTTGCCCTGATCAAATACGGTATCTTTTAAAACAGGGTTAACTGTATAAGTAGATACATTCATATTTGCAACAGTGAGTGTGGTACCATCCGGCTTCTTTAAGGTCATTGAGATGGTATTACTATTGGAATAAGCATTGATTACGAAATTAAGATTGGTACTGTTTCCATAACCAGGTCCATCATATGATACGCTTGAATTGCCGTTGATGCTGGTTATCTGGTAACCGCGTTTGATACCTGCCAGATCAGCAGGAGAACCCGGGTAAACATATTTTACACGCAAGTCATTAACCAGATTATAAAATGGAGCAAAGCCAAAATCACCATGAACGCCGTTTAATTCTCCCGAAACAGTTCCGTCGTCTATAAAAGAATATTTGGCTTCTCCGGGGCCGTCTGAATAATATTCATAGGGCTGGCTCGTAGCAGGGTTGATCGCATACTGTGAGATAGCGTTAACCTCGTTGGTTAATGCAGTAATATCATCGGCTCCAGTAAATGATCTTGGGTTAAATGTTGCATATGTAGGTAAAGAATTGTACCACAAATAATCTTCTTTAGCATACAAAAACACCGAATCTTTAATCTTATCAAGTGTGGTTCCGGGAGCATCTGGCCCCACAGGTGATGGGTTACTTTTCTTATTGCTCTTACAAGCAGTAAAAAACAAAACGCCAAGAGCAAAAGTTAAGTAAAAAAATCTTTTCATGTTGTAGTAGTTATGACTCTGAAATATCTTGACTTAAACGAAATATACAAAATTATGTTATAGTCAGACCTCTGAAAACTCTATTGGTTTAATTAAATCTACACCGGAAGCATCTGCGCATTGTCGGTCCACATCTGAATTTCCGATCATCAAAATATTTCGTCGTTGTAAGTTATGGTTTTTTATCAGTAAATCCAAGCTATCGGTTTCGGGCTTGGGCGCTATCTCATCCGCAAAATAACAGGTAAGATAAGGCTCGAGCCCATGCCATTCCGTTTGTTTTATCTTATTTAGCTGCTGTTCAGGAGTACCATTGGTAAGGATAAAAATCTTCTTACGGTCAATCACTATATCCTGCATAAAAACAAGCAAAGCTTCATCCAGTAACAGTTTTAAAGGTAATTTGGCAGTAATATTCAAATGCTTAAAGTTTTGCCTGTATTTCTCATCAAGCCCCAGTTTTTCCTTCAGGCGATCAAAAACGACCTCCTTCCCTTCTGCTAAGTACGTATCCACCATAAATGAGGTTGCTTCTTTAGCGTCGATCATCTCCGTGTATTCCAAAAAAGCAGTAAAGAGGTAGTAAATTTGATACAAGTAGTCTTTCTCTGGATAAAGAACATCATCCAGCTCAAATATAAAGGCATCTTTGCGTGGATCGATCTCGCTATATTTTATCATCAGCAGTCTCTATTTGTATATCGTATTCGCCAAACAATTGTTTTGCATTCTGTAACAACTCTTTTTCTTCTTCGCGCAGAGCGTATACATTACTGATACCTTTATCAAGGCATAAAGCCAACACCTGGTGTGTATAGGCAGAATTTTTAGGATTGGGCAGGGCAATCACTTTACCCGATCTAACCAATATATCAGGCAATTCGATATAATCACCCAATATCACATCATCTTTATTCAACGCGTTTTTCAATCGGTATGCTTCTGCTGTTGCGGCTGCTGTAATAAGCGTATACACTTTTGTTTATTGAACAATTAAACCATCTTTCATCAGCACTTTCCTGTCGGATAACTCGGCCAGATGTTCGTTATGCGTAACTATCACAAAGGTTTGATGAAACTCATCCCTTAATTCACTGAATAAATGATGTAATTCGTTGGCATTGGTTGAATCCAGGTTACCTGATGGCTCATCTGCAAAAATCATTGCCGGATTATTAACCAATGCACGCGCAACGGCCACTCTTTGCTGTTCGCCGCCCGAAAGCTGACCAGGCTTATGTGTCATCCTGTCTTTTAACCCCAACCTATTTAGTAATAGCTGTGCTTTTTTTTCGGCGACTACCCGGTTATCACCAGCTATCAATGCCGGGATACATACGTTCTCGAGCGCATTAAATTCGACAAGCAGGTGGTGAAATTGGAATACAAAGCCGATCTGTTTGTTCCTGAACGCACTCAGATCTTTGTTATTAAGCTTACTAACATCCGTATTACCAATAACCACACTTCCCGAATCAGGTTTATCGAGCGTACCCAATATATTTAATAATGAGCTCTTCCCTGCACCTGACGCTCCGACAATAGTAACGATCTCTCCTTTTTTTACTTCAAAATCTACCCCTTTCAATATCTTAAGCTGTCCGTATGATTTATGTATAGCGTGGGCCTTGAGCATGGGTAATTCGTTGTAAAGTTGGAACGTTTTAAGGTTGTAAAGTTATTTTTTTTGCCTCAATTTTCGCTATTTGTTAATGTAAATCCATTTTTTCAAGTTATTCTGATCTCTTCCGAGATTTCAGCCTTTCAACTTTACAACATTTCAACAAAAAGAATTAGCTTTGGCGCAAATTCTTCACACAACATGAATATTCACGAATACCAGGGTAAAGCCATTTTAAAAAGCTTTGGAGTAAGGGTGCAGGAAGGCATTGTTGCCGATACTGTTGAACAGGCAGCCGCAGCCGCTCAAAAATTAAAGGGAGATTTAGGATCAAGTTGGGTAGTAATTAAAGCGCAAATACATGCCGGCGGTCGCGGTAAAGGCGGTGGCGTTAAGCTGGCAAAAAACATGGATGAGGTTAGGGAAAAAGCAGCAGCCATTTTAGGCATGCAATTGGTAACCCCGCAAACCGGCCCTGAAGGCAAAAAAGTACATAAGGTATTAGTAGCCCAGGATGTTTATTATCCGGGAGAAAGTGAAACGAAAGAATTCTACGTAAGTGTATTGCTTGACCGCGCAAAAGGCCGCAATATTGTAATGTATTCTACAGAGGGTGGTATGGATATCGAGCATGTAGCTGAACATACCCCTCACCTGATATTTAAAGAAGAAATTGATCCGAAAGTAGGTTTACAGCCATTTCAGGCACGTAAGATTGCTTTTAATCTAGGCCTTTCGGGTGATGCCTTTAAAGACATGGTGAAATTTGTGACTGCTTTGTATAAAGCTTATGATGCGACAGATTCATCTCTGTTCGAAATCAACCCTGTTTTAAAAACATCTGACAATAAAATATTAGCTGTGGACGCTAAAGTAAACCTGGATGATAACGGTTTATTCCGTCACCCGGATTTTGCTGACCTGCGCGACTTCCATGAAGAAGATCCTAACGAAGTTGAAGCCAGCAAATCAAACCTTAACTATGTGAAACTTGACGGAAACGTTGGTTGTATGGTAAACGGCGCCGGTTTGGCAATGGCTACAATGGATATAATCAAGCTTGCCGGTGGTGAGCCTGCCAACTTTCTTGACGTAGGCGGTACGGCCAATGCTGAAACTGTTAAGGCTGCTTTCAATATTATCCTTAAAGATCCGAATGTAAAAGCTATCCTGATCAACATTTTCGGAGGTATCGTTCGTTGTGACCGTGTGGCACAAGGTGTGATTGATGCTTATAAGGAATTAGGAAATATCAAGGTTCCTATCATCGTTCGTCTGCAAGGTACAAATGCTGAAGAAGCTAAAAAGTTGATCGATGAATCAGGTTTGAAAGTGTACTCTGCTATCCTGCTGAAAGAAGCTGCTCAACGTGTAGAGGAAGTGTTGAAGAAGTAGTAGTTAGAGATCAGTTAACTAGTTAATCAGAGATTAGTTTCTATAGTCGAAATTCAACATTCGAAATCCGATATTAAAAAGAGCCCTTAACGGGCTTTTTTTATTGCCTTCATGTTCAGGTAATATTTAAAATAAAGATTTGTTCTATTAACTGATTTCATTGTTTCATATGAACAAAAACCACACTGATGGGTTAAAGTCTATACGATTTGTCGACAAAATGTAATCTTCGAAAATAAAATAGATGTTTAAACATATATTATTTACCTTTGATTCATAAAACAATCATTAAAGATCATGGAAACACAAACAGCAACAAAATGGGCAATTGACCCAATGCATTCCGAAGTACAGTTTAAGGTTAAACACCTTGTTATCTCAACTGTAAGTGGTTTCTTCAAAAGTTTTGAAGGAACAGTAGAATCTGAAAATGAAGATTTCCAGGACGCGAAAATCAACTTCTCTATTGATATCAATAGCATCGATACCAACCAGACCATGCGTGATGAGCACCTGAAAGGTCCTGAGTTTTTTGAATCTGAAAAATATCCACATATCAAATTTCAGTCAACTTCTTTCAAGAAAACTGATGATGACGAATATGAATTAAAGGGCGATCTGACTATTAAAGACGTTACTAAGCCAGTTAAACTTGATGTTGAATTCGGCGGTTCAGCTACTGATTTTTATGGTAACACCAAAGCTGGTTTCGAAATCACTGGCAAAATCAATCGTAAAGAGTTTGGTTTAACCTGGGACGGCGTAACAGAAGCAGGCTCAGTAGTAGTTGGCGAAGATATTAAGCTGACCATCAACGCACAGCTTACAAAACAACAGTAATTTTAGTTAGATTGAGTTGATTGGTTGATTAAGTTGATTGATTGACTTACATAAGATTATTTGAAGGCCATTTGTGAAAACAATTGGCTTTTTCTTTTTTAAAGCTGTCAGAGGGTATATTTGTTAAATCACTATGCTAATAAAGATATATCCCGAAAACCCAAACCCGAAAGCAATTGAACAGATAGCCGACGTACTTCGTCGCGGTGGATTGATCATCTATCCTACTGATACCGTTTACGGTTTGGGCTGCGATATTACCAATCAAAAAGCTATTGAAAAGATATGCCAGATCAGGCGGATCAAACCGGAGAAAGCCAATTTCTCATTTATCTGCTATGACCTGAGCCATATATCGGATTATATCAAACCAATTGACAATGCCACGTTTCGCGTACTTAAAAAGGCTTTACCGGGACCATTTACCTTTATTTTTAATGCAAATCACAACGTACCGAAGCTATTAAGTTCTAATAAAAAAACAGTGGGTATCCGCGTTCCGGACAATAGTATAGCACGCGAGATAGTAAGAGTGCTGGGCCATCCGATACTTTCAACATCTATCCACGATGATGATGATATCATTGAATATTCTACCGATCCTGAACTGATTGAAGAGAAATATGAAGATCAGGTTGATATTGTAATTGATGGTGGTTATGGTGGAAATATACCATCAACTGTTGTGGATTGTACCCAAGGTGAATTTGAAGTTGTTCGTGAGGGTAAGGGGGATTTGGAGTTGTATTTGTAAGAATTACTTGAGAATTACGAAGTTTTGAAAACTTCGTAATTCTACTCAAAGTCTAATTGCCTTTACAAACTCCGGTATCTTCTCCAAGTAATTCTCAGTCTCCAAAAACTTCACAAACGCACTGCCAACAATAGCGCCACGGGCATATTCACAAGCTTTTGTAAAGGTTTCGTTGTTGGAAATACCAAAACCAATTACTGCCGGATTTTTCAGTTGCATGGATTTAATGCGTTTGTAATAATCCTCGATAGCATTGGATACCTGAAGGTTTTTCCCAGTGATGGATGAGGAAGACAACAGGTAAATAAAGCTATTGGTCAGGCCGTCGATCTTTCTGATGCGGTCCTCAGATGTTTGCGGGGTAACCAGGAAGATATTGCTCAGGCCATTTTCAGTGAAGTATTTGGAGTACAAAGCTTCATATTCATACATCGGCAAATCGGGTACGATGACACCATCCACTCCAACTTCAGCTGCTTTTTTGCAGAACCTTTCGATACCATACTGAACCATAGGGTTTACATAACCCATTAACAAGATAGGTATGCTGATACGCTTGCGTAAATCTTTCAGCTCTTCAAACAATTGGTTTAGGTTCATTCCATTTTCCAACGCCTTTTCAGAGCTATGCTGAATGGTAGGGCCATCAGCAACCGGGTCCGAATATGGGAAACCTATTTCCAGGAAATCCACACCCGCTTTTTCCAATGATTCCGCAATGTCAAGCGTTGTATTCAGTTCTGGATACCCCGCAGTAAAATAGATGGATAACAGGTTATCTTTTTTTGATTCGAAGAGTTTGTTCAGTCGGTTCATTTTGGTCAATAGTCAATGGTCAATAGACCACAGTAAAACAAAAAGACCATGGACTATCGACCATGGTCCATGGACAGTTAATATCCGAAATATTTAATATATGTACTCAAATCCTTATCCCCCCTGCCCGAAATGCAGATCACTACATTATCATCGTTTTTAAAAGTCATCTTTTCTAAATAGGCCAGCGCATGTGCTGTTTCTATAGCCGGGATAATTCCTTCAAGTTGCGAGCACAATAAACCTGCTTGCAGAGCTTCGTCATCAGTGATATTTACATATTGCGCACGCTTTATTTTGTATAAATGGGCATGCTGCGGACCGATTCCCGGATAATCCAAACCCGCCGAGATAGAATAAGGTTCTACTACCTGTCCATCATCAGTTTGCATTAGAATAGTACGACTGCCATGCAAGACCCCCTCACGGCCTAGGAAAGTTGTAGCTGCTGAGTGCCCGCTTTCTACGCCCTTCCCTGCGGCTTCAACTGCGATCAACTGAACAGATTCATCATCCAAAAAATGGTAGAACATTCCCATCGCATTGCTGCCACCGCCCACACAGGCCATTACATATTGAGGTAATTCATTTCCGGTATGCTCCAATAATTGCTTTTTTGTTTCCAGTGAAATGATCGATTGGAACTGCGCCACCATCTCCGGATAAGGATATGGCCCCACAACCGAACCAATAATATAATGCGTATCAACCGGGTTATTGATCCAGTCGCGCATAGCCTCGTTCGTAGCATCCTTCAATGTTTTACTGCCTGATGTAGCCGGAACCACCTTTGCGCCCAGCATTTTCATACGCGAAACGTTTGGCGCCTGGCGTTCCATATCCACCTCACCCATATATACTACGCATTCAATACCCATTAAAGCGCAAACAGTCGCAGTAGCCACACCATGCTGACCTGCACCGGTTTCAGCGATGATTCGTTTTTTACCAAGGCGGCGCGCCAGCAATATCTGCCCGATAGCGTTATTAATCTTATGTGAACCTGTATGGTTCAGGTCCTCGCGCTTGAAAAATATATTGGCACCATATTTCTCAGAATATCTTTTTGCCGGATATAGTGGTGAAGGCCGACCTACATAGTCCCTTAAAAGCTGATCAAACTCAGCCTTAAACCCAGGATCATTAAGTATCTGGACATATTGCTGTCTTAGTTCTTCCACATTAGGATACAGCATTTCGGGGATATAAGCCCCGCCAAAATCGCCGTAATACCCGTGCTCGTTAACTCCGTATTTCATCGTAATAGTTCGAATGCGTTTTTTAATTTTTCAATATCTTTTAATCCCGGTTCAATTTCAAAGCGACTGTTCAGGTCAACTCCATAAAATTGAGGGTGCTTGATCGATTTCACCTCCTCCAGATTATCCATGCCCAGTCCCCCGCTTAAAAAGAAAGGGACATCCAGTTCGTATTTATCCAGTAATGACCAGTCAAAGCTTTTCCCAGAGCCGCCATGCTTATCTGTTTTGGTATCGAACAGAAAAAAGTCGACACTACCAACGTACGGATTCAGTCTTTCAAAATCAAAATCCCCGTCAATACCAAAAGCCTTCAGCACAGTTACATCGCCTTTAAATCTTGCGCAAAAATCAGGGTCTTCATTACCATGCAATTGAATCGCATCAAAATGATATTTGTCGATCAACTGGTCTATCGTTTCTGCCGTCTCATTGACAAAAACAGCTGTCTTAGCAATTGTTTCGGGCACAACAGCCAATACTTCATCATCCAGTTCGGCAGCAAAACGCGGTGAAGGCGCATAACAGATAAACCCAACATAATCAGGCTTAAATGCTGCAATGGCTTCAATATTGTCCCGGTGTTTCAGTCCGCATATCTTTATCTGCATTAGTTGCTGCTGATCAATGTTTTAAAACTGTTTAATGCTCTCTTGCTCAACAAAGCCCCATCGGCCTCATAAAAGCAGTCGCCAAATGTTCTCTCTGGATGAATTGTCTTAATGGCCAAAGCCGCATTACATATCACTACATTGTTCTGAGCAGTAGTGCCATCTCCATTTAACACATTCATAAATATATCTGCCGATTCTTTCACAGTACTCCCCCCTCCTATCTCTGCCGGATCAAGTCGTTCAAAACCCAGACTTTCAATGCTGTTGATTCTCTCACCTTCGGCAGAGAACGTTTTGAAGTCGCCGGTTAATGATATTTCGTCATAACCATCCAATGCATTCAGGATAGTGTATTTTACATCTGATTTCTGATACAGATAGGCATATATACGAGCTAATTCCAGGTTAAATACCCCTACCATCTGGTTCTTTGGTTTGGCTGGATTCACCATCGGCCCCAGCATGTTAAAGAAGGTTTTTACACCCAACTCCCTTCGTATTGGCGCGACCGTTTTCATTGCAGGGTGAAATAACGGTGCATGCAGAAAGCATATATTGGCTTTATCAATGCTCCGGTTGAGTTTATCGCTTTCATTAGTAAACTGATAACCCAGAAATTCCATCACATTGGATGAGCCACAGCCCGATGATACACCATAATTACCATGTTTAGCTACTTTATACCCTGCACCTGCCACAATAAATGAGGCGAGTGTAGAAATATTAAAGGTATCCTTTCCGTCTCCTCCTGTTCCGCAAAGATCGACTAACTCATTTGTCTCCAGGTTAGCAGGCAAACACAAGTCAAGCATTGCGTCCCGGAAGCCTTCCAACTCATCAACCGTAATTGTACGCATGCAATAGGCTGTCATAAATGCCGCCATTTGCGAATTATTATATTTTCCCTGCGCAATGCTGGTCAAAATTTCCTTCGACTGTTCGCGGGTAAATGTTTTATGCTCAAATAAATGGTTTAATATTGCTTTCATGCTAATAGCTAATAAAAAAGGGCTGCCTTGTGGCAACCCTCTTGTATATATCATTTTTAAACAAACACGGGACTGCCTTACGATTACTCGTTAAGCCACCACCAATTGTTGTTTAATACTTTATTCATGGTCTTGTGTGACAAATATGGAAATAGTTTTTACTAAAAGCAAGGGGAATGATATTTTTACTGAAAATTGGGGTGAAGTTGCAGTGGTTGGAGAAGTTGTATTGGTTGAAATATTTGATTTTTTCTTCCAATTTCTGCAACCTTTATAACCTTTAAAACCAATACAACAACTACAACCAACCACAGCATGGCTATCCACAAACGTAAATTTAATCCCGAAGATGACCTTGGATTTGGCACGCAGCCTGTTCTCAAAAATCAGCCGCTCATCAGGCAGGATGGATCAGTCAATGTAAAACGCAAAGGTCTACCATTTTATAATACCGCAGATAATTACCATAAGCTGATTACCATGAGCTGGGGCAAATTCTGGCTGATTGTATTGTGTGGCTACTTGATTATTAATACTTTATTTGCTTTTATTTACCTTTTTATAGGTGTACAAAACCTTAACGGGGCTGAAGGAGCCAACACCTATCAGCATTTTTGGGACGCTTTTTTCTTTTCAGCGCAAACTATTTCGACAGTTGGCTATGGGCACATCAGTCCAAAGGGGATGGCCGCAAACAGTGTTGCTGCCTTAGAATCTATGATGGGATTGCTCGCCTTTGCTCTCGCTACAGGTTTATTATACGGCCGTTTTTCAAGACCAACAGCCAAAATCGTTTACAGCCAAAACCTATTGATCTCACCATATAAAGATGGAGGTAAAGGAATTATGTTCCGGCTCGCCAACTTACGCCGCAGTACGCTGATAGATCTTCAAATGGAGATCACATTTTCTTATAATGAAGATGTCGACGGAAAAAAGGTGAGAAGGTTCTTCCCGCTCGAACTGGAAAGGAAAAGGGTAAGCATACTAACTTTAAGCTGGACCGTTGTGCATCCGCTTGACGAAAACAGTCCGTTGAAAGATATTACTCTTGATGATTTAAAAAACTCTCAGGCAAGTTTTGCCATCTTATTAAAGGCGTTTGATGATACTTTTTCGCAAACAGTACATTCACGAACATCCTATCAATGTGAACATTTGGTATGGGACGCCAAATTCAACCCGGCATTTGACCGCGAAGAGGATGGCAGGATTGTATTAGATTTGAGCAAGATCAGTGATTTTTCAAAACTGGAGCCGAGTTTAACGCAACAGAGCCCGGCTTAACTTACAGTTTGGTCTGACAAAGCTCGATCAGCACGCCATTAGCGCCTTTTGGATGCAGGAAACAAATTAATTTATTATCTGCGCCTTCTTTGGGTTGATCATTTAATAATACAAAACCTTCCTTTTTCAACCGTGCCATCTCGGCTACAATATCCTCTACATCAAAGGCTATGTGGTGTATCCCCTCGCCCCTTTTTTCGATAAATTTATGGATAGGGCTATCGGCAGATGAGGGCTCGAGCAATTCTATTTTATTTGGACCGGATTTCAGGAACGCAGTTCTAACTCCCTCTGATGCAACATCTTCTATTTTATATACCGTTGTATTTAAAAGCTTTTCATAAATCATGCCTGCCCCAGCAATATCCTTTACAGCAATACCAATGTGCTCGATCTTTCTCATACCCAAATATTGCAAATAATTACCTTTATCTGATTATTCGTCCTTGTTTTGAATGATTTTAAATAAAAACTTTGCATATCTTTGTATTGTTAATAATTAGATATAAAATATGAACATTCCTATATACCTGGATAATAATGCCACAACGCCCATGGACCCACGGGTACTGGATGCGATGGTGCCCTATTTTACCCAGAAATTTGGTAATGCCGCGAGCCGCAATCATGCATTTGGATGGGTGGCAGAAGAAGCTGTTGATTACGCACGTGAACAGGTAGCCAAAATTATTGGTGCAACTGAAAAAGAGATCATCTTTACCTCAGGCGCTACCGAAGCCGATAACCTGGCTATAAAAGGTGTTTTTGAAATGTACCAGGACAAAGGCAACCACATTATAACTGCGGTTACCGAGCATAAAGCTGTACTGGACACCTGTAAACACATCGAAAAACTAGGCGGAAAGGTTACTTATTTACCGGTTAAGGAAGATGGCATGATCGACCTGAACGAGTTGGAAGCTGCTATGACCAAAGAAACTATTTTGGTTTCCATAATGTATGGCAACAACGAGATCGGCGTAATTCAACCTATAAAAGAAATTGCCGCTATTGCACATAAATATGGTGCGCTGTTCATGACAGACGCTACACAAGCTGTTGGTAAAATCCCTGTTGATGTAAATGCTGACGGAATTGACCTGTTAGCTTTTAGCGCACATAAAATATACGGTCCTAAAGGTGTAGGTGCATTATATGTACGTCGTAAAGGACCACGTGTTAAAGTTACTGCACAAATGGACGGCGGCGGCCACGAGCGCGGTATGCGGTCTGGCACCTTGAATGTTCCGGGCATTGTTGGTTTTGGAAAAGCCTGTGAACTTTGCATGCAGGAAATGGAAAGCGAAGCAAAACGTTTATCTGTTCTGCGCGATAAACTACAAAAATCACTTTTAGTGCTGGAAGAAAGCTATGTGAACGGTAATATTGAACATCGTTTGCCGCATGTAGCCAATATATCATTCAAATACGTAGAAGGTGAAGGATTAATGATGGCAATGAAAGATCTGGCCGTTTCGTCAGGTTCTGCCTGTACATCAGCATCACTTGAACCATCATATGTATTGAAGAGTTTAGGCTTGTCCGATGACCTGGCGCATTCATCTATCCGTTTCGGATTAGGTCGTTTTACCACCGAAGAGGAAGTTGATTATGCTGTTGAAGTAACCAAAAAATCGGTTACTCACCTGCGCGAACTTTCACCACTATGGGAAATGTTCAAAGAAGGTATCGACCTTAACTCAATTGAGTGGGCGGAACACTAAGATAATTTGAAGATGCTGCAATTTGAAGATTTGAAAATTGCAGTATAATAATTAAAAAATTAACTGGATTTGAATTCATTTTCAAATCTTCAAATTGACAAATTAAAAAATTAAAGCTATGGCTTATTCAGATAAAGTAATTGATCACTATACCAATCCGCGCAACGTTGGTACTTTGGATAAAAGCAGCGACAAAGTTGGCACTGGCTTGGTTGGTGCCCCTGAGTGCGGCGACGTTATGCGCCTGCAGATCCAGGTTGATGATAACAATGTCATCACTGATGCTAAATTCAAAACATTTGGCTGCGGTTCAGCTATCGCCTCTTCGTCACTGGCAACCGAGTGGCTTAAAGGTAAATCCATCGACGATGCGATGAAGATCGATAATATGGATATCGTTGAAGAATTGGCTTTACCACCGGTAAAAATTCACTGCTCCGTATTGGCGGAAGATGCGATCAAAGCAGCTATTAACGATTATCGCGTAAAAAATGGCTTAACGCCAATTGTAAGCGAAAAAACACATCACTAATCAGATGTGAGATGTTAGATATGAGATGTGAAACTCTTGTATCTGGCCTAGTTGTGAACTGATTTGAGCTTGAAAATTTGAGTCTATCTCAAATCTCAAATCTCAAATCTCAAATCTCAAATCTCAAAAATGGTAACTATAACAGATAAAGCAAAAGGAAAGATAGATCACCTGATGCGGGATTCGAACCTGGATGGTTCTTATTTTCTGCGGGTATCGGTGCAGGGAGGTGGATGCTCCGGCTTGTCTTATAACCTTGATTTTGATAATGAAATAAAAAAGGGTGACCAATTTTTTGAAGACAAAGGAATTCGTTTGGCTTTAGATATGAAGTCGTTCCTGTACCTTGCCGGCACTGAGCTTGATTTTTCAGACGGGTTGAATGGCAAAGGCTTTAACTTTCACAACCCTAATGCAACCCGTACTTGCGGTTGCGGTGAAAGTTTCTCAGTATAATATTATTGTTGATTTCGCAGATTTATTCCGATTACACCGGTTCTATAAAATAGAATCGGTGTAATTGCTTTTATAATTCGGTATAATCATCCTATATTTATCTGGAAAATCAATTTTACAACCTGATTATTTAATGAATACAGTAGCTGGTCGATCGACTGTTCCGAGTCTAATACGCAACGTTGTTGCCAATATCCATCCCGACACTCATACATTTATGACACATAAAGTAAAGGATGGCTGGGTAAGTATTTCCTATCGTGAAACCATAGAGAAGGCTGATGCTATATCCGCCTGGTTTTTGGATATGGGTATCATGAAAGGTGACCGTTTGGCTCTAATTATTGAAAACGGTCCTGATTACGTATATTATGATCAGGCATTACAGCAAATCGGCGCTGTAAATACCTCGATATATCCTACTCTTTCAGAAAGCGAAATTGAGTATATTTTAAATGATTCCGGTGCAAAAACCATTCTTGTCGGCAACCCGTTTTTATTCAGAAAAGTAATTAAAGCAGCCAACAATTGCCCTGATCTTATACGCATCCTACCTGCTTTTGATGACTATGAGAAATATACTGAGAAAGTAAGCCTCAACGCCGGGGTTATCGGGTTTCATGAAGTAATTGAAGAAGGCAAACAAATAGTTGACAAATATCGCCATGCTATCAACAGCGCGCGCGAGGCTATTTTACCGTCCGATTTATCATGCCTTATTTATACTTCGGGTACTACAGGTATTCCTAAGGGCGTCATGCTAACTCATCACAACCTTACGGAAAATGTTCGGGCCAGTCTTGAGCAAATTCAGGTCTTGGAAAAGACAGATATATTCCTGTCCTTTTTGCCACTTTCACACGTATTTGAGCGCACGGCCACATACCATATCTGTTTACATGAAGGCTGCCAGATCGCATTCGCCCAAAGCTTAGACTTGTTGGCCAAAAACATGGCAGAGGTAAGACCAACCATTATGTGCTGTGTACCCCGTTTGCTGGAGCGTATTCACGACAGGGCCATGAAAAATGGTTTGTCAGCTGGTGGCGCAAAAACTAAAATTTTCCTCTGGGCGCTTGGTATTGGCAAAAAATACAGGTTACAGTATGAGGGTGGGAAAAAGCCAGGACTAATACTTCGCGGCCAGCACAGGATTGCAGAAAAGCTGGTATTCAGTAAAATAAAAGAAAAGACCGGCGGGCGGTTAAAGTTCCTTATATCCGGCGGAGGCGCATTACCAAAAAACATTGGAGAATTTTTTGGAGACCTGGGAATCAAAGTATTAGAAGGATTTGGATTAACAGAAACTTCACCTGTAATGGCTGTTACAGAAAATGAACGGGTGATCTATGGAACGGTGGGCCGCATAATACCACGTATTGAGGTAGCGATACAAAACGTAGATACAAAAGAGATCTACACTGTCCAAACGCATCATACTTTTAAGCAAGATTTTCAGTCAGAAGAAGGCGAGATCATTGTTCGCGGGCATTGCGTAATGAAAGGTTACTGGAACAAACCAGAGGAAACTGCCAATGTAATTGACCCCGATGGCTGGTTCCACACGGGTGATATAGGCCGCTTTTACAAAGGCAATCTGCAAATTACCGACAGGCTGAAAAACATGCTGGTAAACGCTTATGGTAAAAACATTTACCCTACTCCTGTTGAGAACACTTATTTAAAAAGCTCACGGATAGAACAGATATTTTTAGTGGGTGATAAACGCGAATATATCACAGCCATTATTGTACCCGCCAAAGAGATTATGCAAGAAACATTTGGCCTTACGGAAGAGTTTTTCACTAATCCTGATCTGTTTATAGAAGATTCGGAAATAGTCGACTGGATCGCCCGCGACGTCAAACGTTTATCAATCGAACTGGCCAAGTTTGAGCGGATCAAAAACTTCAAGGTGAAGCGCAATCCGTTCAGTATGGATGAGGGCGAGATCACTCCTACCATGAAGGCTAAGCGCAAAGTAATAGAGAAAAAATACGCCGAAGCTATTGATGATATGTATTTACAGGAGGCCGAGGTAGATTAACATCATTTAATTCATTTGTTCAAATCACATACCATGGACATATCACCTAACAATAATTTTTACGCAAAAATTTTGCCCGATTTTACAACAGCACTTTCTGCGACCAAAGCTGAGGTGAAGAAAAAAATTGATCGGTTAAATCGTCCGGGGATGGAGAATGAATTTAATAAATTAGTCAGCCTGACAAATTTCCTTGCCGAGCTTGAGCAAATTGAGAGAAGCATAAATCAGTTAAAAATATTAAAAGCATAAGTTTTTTCGACCGTATTAGACATGTTCTAGGCATATCTGCCTAAATACAAAGTCATATCGCAAATCTCACCTCGCAAATCTAAAAAAACGCTATTTTTGCAGCCTTAATAAAGACTATGAGTATCGTTTTATCCGAACAGGAAATTTTGCGCCGCGAGAAGCTAAATCAACTCCGCGCGCTGGGCATCAATCCTTACCCGCCCGAAGAGTTTAAGGTCACTGCCACCGCGCAGGATATTTTGGAAAACTTTGAAAAATTTCCGGATACCTATAAACAGGTCACTATCGCCGGCAGGATAATGAGTTTCAACGTGATGGGAAGCGCCTCATTTGCTAAATTGCAAGATTCTACCGGGCGTATACAGATTTATCTTAAACGTGATGATATCTGCCCGGGTGAAGATAAAACGCTCTACAATACTGTATTTAAAAAACTGCTGGATTTAGGAGACTACATCGGGGTAAAAGGTTATGTTTTCACCACTCAAACCGGTGAGGTTTCTGTTCATGTGCAGGAATTTACATTACTATCTAAATCGTTAAAACCACTGCCGATCGTTAAACGGGATGAAGAAGGAAATATTCATGATGCCTTTACTGACCCTGAATTGCGCTATCGTCAGCGTTACGTCGATCTGACAGTAAACCCAGAGTTTAAGCAGATATTTATGAAACGCTCGAAAGTAATCAGCTCAATGCGCGATTACTTTAACTCGCAGGGATGGATGGAGGTAGAAACCCCAATTCTGCAGGCAATACACGGCGGCGCAGCGGCACGGCCTTTCAAAACACATCACAATACGTTAGATATGCAGCTTTTCCTGCGTATCGCTAATGAATTATACTTAAAAAGGTTGATCGTAGCCGGATTTGACGGTGTGTATGAATTCGGTAAGATGTTCCGTAACGAAGGTATGGACCGCACCCACAACCCTGAGTTTACCTCGGTCGAGATCTACGTTGCTTACAAGGATTATATCTGGATGATGGAGATGGTTGAAAACTGCCTGGAGTATGTAACCCGTGCGGTTAATGGTATTCCGGTAGTTCAGGTAGGCGAAAACGAGATCAACTTTGCGGGACCTTATACCCGATTAACCATGTATGAATCTATCCAGAAATATACCGGGATAGACGTATCTGCAATGGATGAGGCTGCTCTGAGGAAAACCTGCGCCGATCTAAATATCGAGATCGATGATACCATGGGCAAAGGCAAATTGATCGACGAGATATTCAGTGCCAAAGTAGAAGCTAACTTGATACAGCCAACCTATATTACCGATTATCCTATCGAGATGACGCCACTTGCTAAAAAGCACCGCAGTAAAGAAGGTTTGGTTGAACGCTTTGAGCTGTTTGTAAACGGCAAGGAAATAGCCAATGCCTATTCAGAGTTGAATGACCCAATAGATCAGCGCCAGCGTTTTGAAGAGCAATTGGAACTGGCCGGTCGTGGTGACCAAGAAGCGATGGCAATGGATGATGACTTTTTACGCGCGTTAGAATATGGCATGCCGCCCACATCCGGTTTGGGTATTGGCATCGACCGCTTTGTAATGCTAATGACCAACCAACACACCATACAGGAAGTATTATTCTTTCCGCAAATGCGTCCGGAGAAAAAAGCTAAAGTGGCTACAGCAGATGATTTTATTAAAATAGGCGTTCCTGCTGAATGGGTGCAGGTGCTTAACCAAATGGGCTTCAACACCATTGAAGAGCTAAAAGCTGCAAATCCCAATAAAGTATTTAACGATCTGGGGGGTATGCGCAAAAAACTGAAGCTTGACATTACCATGCCGGCAAAAGAAGTGGTAATGGCCTGGTTTGAAAAATAGTTGACAGTTACCGGTTAGCAGTTTGCACTATTATACCGCAGACTGCCAACTGCGCACCACAAACCGACTTCCGGTAACAATTTGTTAATGAAATCATAAAACAAATAAAACTTTTGTATCAATTTCTCTGTATAATTTTATAATTACACAAATTATGCAGAAATCATGACTAACTCGATATTAGAAATTACTGAAAACGAATACCTGATAAAGCTAAACCGTAGCAATTTCGATCTGTCGTTTATCAGAAGCCTATTGAAAATTGTAGAAGTAGCCAATCCTTCTTCTGATGATCACTCTATAACCGAGCGATATATGTCGCCGAGACAGAATAATTCGCCTGAGCCAGACTACTATAGCTTTATTGACGAAAAATAGGCTTTAAAAGTGTTCTCTTTTAAAGGCTGTTTTTTTTAGAACTGGCGGTATCCACCACGAACCACCTGTTTATCCATTTGAGCAAGCTGGCCTTTCATCATCTTTATCTGGTCAGCAAGCAATTTGTTTTTATCATCCTTTGTTGCTTCCTGCAAATACATCTGCGCTTCGCGCTTGTTGCGTTTGGCCATCGCAATACCTGCCAGGCTTAATTTAGCCAATGCCACATTGTGCGACATCTTCATCCCTAACGAAAGCGCTTTCTTAAAGTATTTTTCTGATTTCATCGGCGCCTTGCGCGATTCCAGCAAACCAATCAATAAGTTATAATAACCATGCTGGCTCTTGTTTAACTGGTTTTCGTAATTGGTGATCTTATTTAACCACTGTTCAGCTTTAGCTGTATTATCTTTACGCAGATAAAACTGTGCAATCAGCATATTTTCATTGAAAAAGAAAGTAAGCAGGATAAGTCCGCCTAAAAGAAATACCGATATACCCCAACCCCAAAAACCAAAGCCACAAAGCGTTACGCCCGCTCCTGCCACGACGCAGGCAATAATTAATCGTACTAGATTCGACATAATTTTATATGCTATAAAAATAGAATGCAAATATCCGTTTATTTGTATTCTTAACCAATATCCACGCGCATATTTATGGCATTAAATTTCGAACCATCCTGGGTGGAAGTTTTACACGACGAATTTGAAAAAGACTATATGAAAAAACTCAGGCATTTCTTGAACGAGGAGCAAGATGCCGGTCATCGCACCTATCCCCGAAATGCTGATATATTTAATGCCTTCTGGAAAACGCCCTTTGATAAATTAAAGGTGTTAATATTGGGGCAGGACCCCTATCACGGCCCAAACCAAGCACATGGGCTGTCCTTTTCGGTGCAAAGGGGTATTACCTCTCCACCGTCACTTAAAAATATTTACAAAGAACTATCAGCTGACATTCCCGGTTTTGTTATTCCTAACCATGGCGAGTTAACCGAATGGGCCGAGCAGGGCGTGATGCTGCTTAACGCTACCCTAACTGTTCGCGCCGGAACCCCAGGGTCACACCAGAAAAAAGGATGGGAAGAGTTTACTGATAAAGTAATCCAAACCATCTCCGATAAAAAGGAAGGCATTGTATTTATTCTTTGGGGAGCTTATGCGCAGGCAAAGGCCGAGCTGATCGATAAATCCAAACACTTTATAATTAAATCGCCCCACCCTTCACCTTTTTCAGCTGATCGCGGTTTTTTTGGTTCAAAGCCATTTTCAAAAACAAACGAAATATTAATAAGAGAAGGGAAAAAGCCGATTGACTGGCAAATTCATTGATATGCAAATGCGAGGATGTGCGGATGCTTTGACTATCGATTATTGTAAGATTCCATCTGCACATTTACACATCTGCAATCCGCACATTAATATTCGAGCGGAACTATAGGTTCCTTCTTACTGGTCGACATGATCATCATGGTCTGAAATGTTTTCACAACCGGGATACGGCTAATTTTTTCCATGATCAGTTGCTCGTACGATTTGATATCGCGGACATAAACCTTCAACAGAAAATCGCACTGACCGGTTACATGGTGGCATTCGGTAACCTCTTTGATATTTTTTATCTCGTCCAGAAACACCTGGATGGTGTTATTTTTATGAAAGTCTAACGATACCTGGATAAACGTTTTGATTCCTAAACCAAGTTTTTCTTCATCTACCAGCGCGTGATAGCTTTTGATATACTCTGCATTTTCCAGTTTACGCACACGCTCGAGGGTTGGAGCCGGCGAAAGGCCAATCTCATTTGATAGCTGCAAATTAGTAATTCTGCCGTTTTCCTGTAAAGTTCTAAGGATCTGGAGGTCTATTTTATCGAGTTCAGCTGCCATGGTAAGTACAAATATAGTTTTTCCTGCATCAGCAGAATAAAATTTCTCACAAATGTACTTAAACAAAAATAAATTTTTTGAATAAAATTTTTAGATTAGTCTAAAATTATTATTAGATTTGTTTAAATGAATACTTTTACTGAAGAGAATTATTTAAAAGCAATATATCATCTATCCTTACAATCTGAGAGCGTAAGTACTAATCAGATTGCGGCTGCGCTGAATACAAAAGCAGCGTCAGTGACGGACATGCTCAAGAAACTGGCTGACAAGGAACTGATCAACTATGCCAAATATCAGGGCGTTACCCTTACGCCTTCCGGCGAAAAAATTGCCATTAGCATTATCCGTAAGCACAGGCTCTGGGAATATTTTTTGGTCGAGAAGCTCAACTTTAAATGGGACGAAGTGCACGATGTAGCGGAGGAACTCGAACATATTTCATCAAAAGAGTTAATCGACCGGCTGGACAACTTTATGGGTAATCCCAGATATGATCCGCACGGAGATCCTATACCAGACAGCAATGGATTATTTAAAACACACGAATTAAAACCTGTATCAGCACTTACCACAAACGAGAAGGGCATTATTTCGGGTGTTAGGGACCATTCGTCTGCATTTTTGCAATACCTGGAGAGAATGCAATTAACCATTGGCAAAACGATAAAGGTAGCCGAGATAAATGACTATGATCATTCGGTTATTTTATTAGTAGAAGATAAAAAAATTCATATCAGCCGTGAAGTGGCTAATAATCTGCTTATATCTATATGAATACCGAACAACATCAATCACTAAGTAATGTACATAGCAGCGTAGCCACAGAGAATAAGATAGGCTGGCGCAAATTACTGGCATTTATTGGCCCTGCTTATTTAGTAAGTGTCGGCTACATGGACCCGGGTAATTGGGCAACTGATATTGCAGGCGGCAGCGCCTTTGGATACAAATTGATATGGGTGCTATTCGTTTCAAACCTGATTGCATTGTTATTGCAATCATTAAGTGCACGATTGGGAATAGTGCGCGGGCTCGATCTGGCCCAGGCCTCTAAAAATACTTATCCGCGTTTTGCAAATTTCTGTCTTTATATCCTGGCTCAGATTGCGATCATCGCCTGCGACCTGGCCGAAATTATAGGTATGGCCATCGGTTTACAGCTATTGTTTCATTTGCCATTGATATGGGGTGTCTCTCTGACTATTACGGACACTGTATTAATGCTCTTCCTGATGAACAAAGGCATGCGAAAACTGGAAGCTTTTATTATCGCAATGATATCTATCATTGGGGCCTCTTATCTAATCGAGATGTTTATAGTTGGACCTGATTTTCAGGGTATAGCTAAAGGATTTATCCCCAGCAATTTATTTAAAGGTGATAAGGTGAGCCACGAAATGCTCTATATAGCAATCGGGATAATCGGTGCAACAGTAATGCCGCATAATCTGTATCTGCATTCTTCATTAGTACAGACGCGCCAGATCACCAGAACGGATGAAGGAATTAAGTCAGCCATCAAGTTCAACCTTTTCGACACGACCATAGCTCTTAATCTTGCCTTTTTTGTAAACGCAGCTATATTAATATTGGCTGCAAGTGCTTTTTTTAGAAACGGATATTTCGAGGTGGCCGAAATCCAGGATGCCTACAAATTACTGGAACATATTTTTGGAGCTCTTGCGCCTACCCTGTTCGCTATTGCCTTAATTGCATCCGGACAAAGCTCTACCATTACCGGCACCCTGGCAGGGCAGATCATTATGGAAGGGCACATCAACCTTCGTATTGAGCCCTGGCTGCGCCGCCTGCTTACACGATTGCTGGCAATTATTCCGGCAATGTTAACCATCGTTTACTTTGGCGAAGGTGGTTTAGGCAGCCTCATTATATTAAGTCAGGTGGTACTTAGTCTGCAATTGGGATTTGCCATTGTACCTTTGATCCATTTTACGTCAGACCGCAAAAGGATGGGTAAATTTGCTATAAGCTTAAAGGTTAGAATATTGGCGTGGGCATGCGCTATTTTGATCATTGGATTAAATGGCAAATTAGTGGTCGACCAGATCACCGATTGGATAAAGCAATATCCATCTGCTTCCGGATGGATATATGGGCTGGTTGTGCCTATAACAATCGGCGTTGCAGCATTACTGATTTATGTATTTTTAAGGCCACTATTATTTAAACATTACGACCGTCCGGCACAGGTACCGCATGGCCTGGCAACCACCATTACCGATCTGACGGCAATCTCTTATAATCATATCGCTGTTACCATAGATTTCTCAAAAAATGACCGGGAGTGCATCAGACATGCCATTATGCAAGGCCACAAGCATGCCAAATATACACTGATACATGTGGTTGAGACAGCCGGGGCGCGTTATTACGGCACCGAGGTAATGGACCATGAAACGCAAAGTGATGTAGATAACCTGAATAAATATGTCTCGGCACTAGAGGAGCTCGGTTATAAAGCTGAGGCAAGAATAGGTTATGGCACAGCCGCCAGCGCCATTGCAAAAATTGTGAATGAAGAAAGAATTGATTTTATTGTGATGGGCTCCCATGGTCATAAAGCGATCAAAGACCTGATTTTTGGCACTACAGTAAATTCTGTCAGGCACAAGGTGAATGTTCCGGTGCTTGTGGTCAAACCACAATAAACTATATTTGCGTCAAAATAGCAGGGATGAGCCAGCAGGATATCTATATAAAAAACAAAAGAGCTTATTTTGAATACTCGATTCTCGACAAATACACAGCGGGCATAAAACTGCTGGGCACCGAGATCAAGTCTATTCGTGACGGCAAAGCCAACCTGAATGACGCCTTTTGCACGTTTATCGACAACCAACTATATGTACGCAATCTGCATATCTCCGAATATTCCTACGGTTCATTTTATAACCACGAAGCCAAGCGAGACCGCGTGCTGCTGCTTAACAAAAAAGAGCTAAAGAAGCTACAAACACGAGGCGAAGAAAAGGGCTTGACCATTGTTCCGCTTGCCTTGTTTATTAGTGAGCGTGGTTTTGCTAAGCTGGAGATCGGTTTGGCCCAGGGTAAAAAGACTTACGATAAGCGTGATACTTTAAAAGAGCGCGACACAAAGATCGAGATGGATAGGGCGATGAAAAGATAGTGGCAGTTGCAGTCAATTACTGCTACTTGCTGCTGCCACTGCTGCTTACCTCACCACGCTCTATCTCCCACGAGTGGCACAAACCGAAATGTATCCAAAACGTGCCTTTCGTAATCATTCTCGGCTGTTTTTAATATGGTGACCATCTTTTGGGTTTCGGCATCGCCTACGGGGATTACCAATATGCCGCCAATAGCTAATTGCCTTAACAATTCTTCGGGTACCATGGGTGCGCCGGCGGTAACGATAATTTTATCGTATGGCGCATGTTCAGGAATGCCCTTGGAGCCATCGCCTAAAAAGAAATGTGCTTTATACCCCATATAAGGCAAAACCTGCACAGTTCTTTCATACAATTTTTCCTGGCGTTCTATTGTATAAACCTTAGCGCCAAGTTCCATCAATATACAAGCCTGGTAACCCGACCCTGTACCGATCTCAAGCACCTTATTCCCTTTTTTAATGTGCAGTAGTTGTGTTTGATAAGCAACAGTATAAGGCTGCGAAATAGTTTGTCCTTCGCCTATCGGGAAGGCGATATCTTTATAAGCCTGGTTCCAGAAAGTTTCATCAAAAAAGTAATGGCGTGGAACTTTCCCTATAGCTTTTAGTACTGATTCATCGTCAATGCCCTTCTTTTTTAGAATATCAACTAACTGTTTACGGGCACCTTTTTCGCGGTAATTATCAACAAATTTATAAGCCATTACACAGGCAAAGTTATACAAAAAGCGGGTTTTAGCATTTGTGAAATTCATTCAATTTGTCCACAACTAAATTATTACCGGTATAATTGTATCGTTACAACTCTCCATCACGTAAAGCTAAAAAAGTCGTTATGAGAAAGTGCAGGATTTTAATATCGCCGGCTATTGCTTTTGGGGTATTTACTATGATTGCTTTAAGCTGTCATAAGGGAAACACAATCTCGATTAAACCAACCATGTCGGGCATTAAAGCCACTATCATTAATACAGGCCCTGTTGCTGCTGACGGATGCGACTATCTGGTACAAACAGATTCGGTGACTTTTTATCACGCTGATAACCTTCCCACAGAATTTCAAAAAGACAAATTAAATATTACGGTCAATTTTGAGCTTTCGGACGCCGCATTTCAATGCGGAATGAACCCGAACACTCGTATTCCGGTTATTCATATCACCGATATCAAGGGCAGATAATAGCTTAGTACGGATCGACGTCAGGCTGAATGATACTCCCTTTGCTAAGTTTGACAGTTTGAAACTGCGTGATAATATCCCGGATAGCTGCTTTGGCGCGATTAATCGACACTCCATCCTTCTCAAATTTGAGCATAATAGATTTGATATAATAGTTGCGGATACGACTGATCAGCGGCACTTCCGGGCCAATTACCCGGTCACCAAAATTCTTCCGGAGCTCTGCTGCCAGGTATTCGGCCTGGTTGTATAAAATATCTGCATTTTTGTGCTTAATATCCAGGTTGATGATGCGGTAAAACGGGGGATATTTAAAACTTCTTCGTTCCTCCATCTCGGTCAGGTAAAGATCTTTGTAATCATTTTCGATCACTTGTTTGATCACCCGATGATTGGGGTCATAAGTCTGAATCACAACCTTTCCTTGTTTGCCCCTGCGCCCTGCCCGACCACTTACCTGCGCCAGCATCTGGAAACTACGTTCATTAGCCCGGTAGTCGGGATATTTTAATAAACTATCGGCATTAATGATTCCTATTACTGTAATATCTGAAAAATCCAGTCCCTTTGCTACCATTTGTGTACCAACCAAGATATCAATCCGCTTCTCTTCCAGATCATTCAGGATATTTTGCAGGGAGTTTTTGGAGCGTGTAGTATCCAGATCCATCCTGCTAATTCTGGCTTCAGGGAGCAACATAGCGAGCTCGTCTTCTACTTTTTCAGTACCAAATCCTTTGTATTCCAAATGTGTCGAACCACATGCTGGACAAATGGATGGAGCATCTTCCTTATATCCGCAGTAATGGCAATGCAGCTTCCCGCTGCTTTTATGATAAGTAAGGCTTACATCGCAATTAATACACTTGGGTGTATAGGCGCAGCTTCGGCAAATTAGCAATGGCGCATAGCCTCTGCGGTTCTGAAAGAGAATTACCTGCTCTTTGTTTGAAAGCGCCTTTACCATATCTTCCATCAGCACACTGGTAAAATGCGACTGCATGGTTTTCTTTTTGATCTCCTCAGATATGCTTACGACTTCAGTTTGTGGTAACTCTACACCACCAAATCGTTCCAGCAATTCAACCAAGCCATATTTGTGCATACGAGCATTGTAATACGTCTCAAACGAAGGTGTAGCCGAACCTAAAAGCACTTTGCTGTGATAAGTATTGGCCAAATAAATAGCTGCATCGCGGGCATTATAGCGGGGAGCGGGGTCAAATTGCTTGTACGAGGTTTCGTGTTCTTCATCCACAATGATCAATCCCAGATCATCAAAAGGTAAAAACATCGATGAACGTGCACCTAACACCACTTTATATTCGTGGTTCAATACCTTTTGCCAGACCTCTACCCTTTCATTATCATTAAACCGGGAATGGTAAACACCAATACTGCTTCCGAAATATTGCCGAAGACGCTCAATGATATGGGTTGTAAGTGCGATCTCCGGCAAGAGATAAAGCACCTGCCTGCCCGAGTTGATCATATCTTCTATCAACCGAATATAGATCTGCGTTTTACCCGATGAGGTTACCCCATGCAGCAGCACCACATCTTTTTGTTCAAACTGCTCCTTAATTTCATTCAGTGCAGTTTGTTGATTCTGACTTAATAAAAAATCGCTGCTAAATTCCTCTTCATCAAAATATAAACGGCTGACATTCTTCTCTTCGGCAATAAATACCTCTTTCTCAATCAATGACTTAATACTCGCATCACCCGCTCCACTTTCCTCTGCCAATTCACTTTTCGAAATATTTTTTTGATGACGCGCCAGTTTAATATAGGCCAGCAAAGCATCTGCTTGCTTAGGTGCACGCTTTTCCAGTATCGGGAACAGTTCCTTTAAATTTTCAGGATCGTTATAAATCGGGTTAAGTTTAATAAACGTCTTCTTGCGTGGTTTGTAACGCCCGCTTACCTCTTCTGAAATATTGATAATGTTCTTTTCGAACATTAATTTCAAAATAGGCATCACTGTTTTTTGGCCAAGCAATTTGGCAATATCGCCAACCGTAAGTTCTGATTGCAGTTCAAGCGCCTCGACGATCATGAATTCCTTATCGTGCAGAGCAGTTCTATCAAATTCAAAACCCTTATTCAGAACAACCCTTGTCTCGCTGGCTAGTTTCAGTGCCGACGGCAGCGCGGCATTCATCACCTCGCCTACCGTACACATATAATACTCGGCCAGCCATTGCCAGAACTGCAATTGACGTTCAGAAACAACCGGACGATCGTCCAGAATTTCCATCAGATATTTGGCCTCGTATTTTTCGGGGGCCTGGATACCAATTGAGGCGATTATCGCAGTATATAACTTGCTCTTGCCGAATTGCACTACCACCCTTTTGCCTGGTACCACCTCATTATTCAGATGAAAAGGGACGCGATAGGTGTAGTTTTTCGCTATTGCCAAAGGCAAAATCACCTCGACAAAAAGCGTCTCCCGATCGGTATGTTGTACTTCGGCAAATTCGAGCATTACGACTGTTTATTTCTGAAAGCGGCCAAAGCCATCGTTGCCCATCCGGCTATGAACATCAAACCGCCCAGTGGTGTTACCGGCCCCATTGCAATTATCCATCCCCAACCCAGCAGTTCGCGGCAGGCTAATAAATATATCGAACCGGAAAAGCAGATTATGCCAAAAGTAAAAAGATAATAAGCCGCATCCGTCAACCTGCTTTCGGGTTTAGCAAACATAGCTAAAAACAGCAACGCAAATACATGATAAAACTGGTATTGAACGCCCGTATGCCATATTTCTAATTGCGATGGAGATAAATACTGTTTTAATCCGTGAGCGGCAAAAGCACCTGAGATTACCGCCAACAGGCCAAATATCGAAGCGGTAATAATAATTCGTCTGTTCATGTAGATATAAAGTGCTAAGTTACCAATTGAAAGTATTACTTTACGGCTATACGGTAAAAATCTACCTTTGTAATACACAAGATGAAGCGACTCATATTTGCCACCATAATATTGCTTATAGCTACTGTGCTGGTAACCGTGGTCTATTTCAAAAACCTGGGCGGCGTTTCACAACAAACCACCCAGGCCCTTCGGACAATCCCCAATGATGCTTCACTGATACTTGAGTTCAACAACGAAAAAAGCTTATACGACATTTTTACCGGCAATAAGCTTTTTATGAGCCTGATTGGTGAGGATAAAATGACCGAACTAATAGCGCTTAAGAAAAGAATACTGCAAAACCCAGTAATCGAGCCGCATTTATCGGGTCAAAACCTATACATATCCATTCACCCGCAAAAAGGGGATGATATTGATTTTCTGGTCACTATATCTATCCCGAAAGGCTTCGAGCCGGAGCTGTTTGATGAGCTATCGAAACAAAAGAAAAATGGTTTAGTACTCAACACTTTTAGTATTGGTGAAAAACAAGGCTATGTTATTTACCTGAGTGATATTAAGCGCCGGTTTTATTTGATTAACAAAGACGATCAGACACTTTCCGGGAGCTTTTCAAAACCATTGATCGAAGAATGTTCAAAATATGATTATCAGAAAGAGAAGCAGGCTTTCGTTTTACTTTCCGATAGGCAAAGCTCCAATTCCCTGGCCAATTTATATATCAACTATAAGGCATTATCACCCCTGTTCTCGCAGATATTTGCAAACAAGAACCCAGACCTATTCAGATCCTTCCGACAACTTCCAGCATTTGCAGCATTAAGTTTAAACTATAAGAACGACGCCTTGATGTTCAATGGATCGACTAAGTTACAAGACAGCCCGGATGACAGTTACCTTGGTATTTTTAGCTATCAACAGCCTATAGAGACCCGCCTGAAAGAGATTTTCCCTTCCACAACCGCATACAGCACCAGTTTTGCGGTTTCTGATCCGGAAAAATTCGAATCCGATCTGAGCGACTGGCAGTCCAGGGCCAATTTAAAAGATGAAAGGTCAAAACTCATCAATAAAGTTAAATCAGAGACCGGTATCTCACTGAAAAAAGAATTTACAAAATTACTTAGCAACGAATTTGCAGAAATCACAACCCGTTTTCATGAGCGGATTGCCATTATCCAGGTAAAAGACGGATCACGGGCACGAACCTTGCTTAGCAATATCAGCCAGATGGGTGACAACAATACAGGATTATTCAATTACGAGAAAATACCCCAATTGCTATTGGGTGAGGCATTTAGCGCCTTTAAAAAACCTTATTTTAAGGTATTTGATAATTATCTTGTTTTAACAAATAGTATCCTGGAAATGAAAAGCTACGATGACAGCTATAACAACAGGAAATTTCTTAATAAAACAGACGGTTATAGCCAGTTTGATAAATTGCTTTCCGAGCGAAGTAACCTGTCGTTTTTTATACAGTTCAAGAATGCACTGCAACTTTTTAAAGAAGATATGAAACCAGCATTTTATGAAGCCTTTGAGCGTACTTCACCTGGCTGGAAAGACTACTATGCTGCTGCCTGGCAACTCACATCATCCGACAAAAATTACTACACCAATTTTTGTATGCAGTTAAGTACCGATACTACGGCCCGATAAAAGTTTTTCAAAAAAATGTATATTTAAGATAACTATCGGGTTTAAAATTCGTTTAACGCACTAGCGCTTAATTTAAATTTCATTATATAATAAAGTTTAAAAAGCTTATATTTAATACTTTTACGCTAATAAAAGCCCCCTTATTCACTTTAATGAAGAAGATTTTACTTATTTCTTGTTTCTTGTTAATAGCAGCTACGGGCTTTTCGCAACAATATTCGTTGTACAATACGGGTACTTTATTCGATTCATTCGAGAACCCTTCACAACGATCTTTTATACCTGATACGAGTAAAAAATATGCCTTTAATTTCCTAGTTCCCAACTTTGATGGCAATTTTTTCCTGACTGGCAACGCTCAGTCAACTCTGCTGAGCAGGGCATTCAGCTCAAAATATGATAACTCCTCACTTCAAATTGGCAGTGGTGCTTTAAACCGGGTAAATGCGAATGCTTCAGCATATACCCTGATGTTTAAAATGTTTGCCAGTTTGAACGGTTATGAAGAACTGGGCTTTTTTTTCGAAACCAAATCTGAGGGCAGAGGCGTATTTACTGATGAATCAATCGGCTTATTTAACGGGCCTTCTACTTTTCCGGACAATATTTATGATAATGTCCTCAACAACCACTTTTATAACCAGATATATCATGATCTTGGTTTTACTTATCGCGAAAAAATAAGTAATCAGGTTGCTGTAGGTTTTAAAGTGGGTTTGCTAATGGGGATAGATTATACCAAACTGGATATTTACGAATCCCATTTGAGTTTTGACAGGCTAAATGATGCTGCAACTATTTCGCTCAGAGGAAAATATTCGTATAGTAAAGGCCCTGGCGCTTTTGACAAGCAGAGCTTTTATCCGACATCGCGCAGCCCCGGATTACAATTCAGCGCCGGTCTGTCATATACAACCGATGATAATATTACCTTCCAGGGAAACCTGAAGGACCTTGGATTTATTCATTGGTATAGTAATTCGGTCGTTAGCAATTTTGATAATACAACAACCATAACCGGCCTATCTTCAGCCAAACGCGAAAAGAATATATATGGTGCCGTTTATGATTTATTCACATCAGGGTCTCAAACCACCTCTTTTAATTCATCCACTAACGGTCGTGCAGAACTAAGCGCAACTAAATCGTATTATCTCAACGACGACAATACGCTAAAATATTTGCCGACACTCATTGTAGCAAAGGACCTGTTTTATGATGGTTTTGCCGGGGCAATGGTCAACCATTTTCAATACAAAGCGTTCAATGGCAGTTTAATGGCTTCATATGACAATTTAAACTTGTTTAATATCGGTTTACAATTGATGTATAAGCCCAATAATATGGAGATCTTTATTGGTAGCGATCGTTTAACACGTACACTCTCTTTTGCCAGTTCAACAAGCAAAACGGCTACGTACGCTAATAGTTCATTTACCGGGGCTGATTTCTATCTGGGATTCGCCCTAAAATTCGGACCAGTGATTGAACATCCATTAAATGCAAATACCATCCCTGATGGCAACAAAGGTTTCCTGGCCCGGCTGTGGAACAGAATATTTAAAGCATATTAATATCGCTTAAACAGACTTTTTCCCGGCTATAAAGTCTTTCAGGTAATACGGCTCGAAGTAAGCTGTATCCTCAAAATCCTTATTTATAAATTTTTCAGTTGCCTTTTCGGTAAGGTGTAGTGCTGAATTCTGGAAATCTGGGATAATCTGAACATGGGGATTTGCACCTAATACTTCACTGCATTTAGCTGCACCATCACCAAAAAATATGATCTTATTGGTTTTGAGTAAGTCTGAAAAGCTATATTGATCTATTATCTCGGCTGAGGTGGATCTTATCCTTTGGCCTTCCGCATCAAAAATGGCAGTAAACACTTCCATCCTGCGAGCGTCAATCATCGGGCAAAACAGCACATCGTTATCTGAGGTTTCAGCAATCATCCCGTCAGTCATTGCTTCGAGCGTTTCAACAGCGATAAATGGGATATCCAATGAATAGCATAAGCCTTTTGTAACCGATATGCCTATCCGCAATCCAGTGTACGAGCCAGGACCACAGCTTACAGCAACTGCGTTCAACTGTCTATATTGCTTTCCGGCCATTTTCAGCACCTCATCAATAAATAAGGTAATCACCTCGGCATGAACATTCCGTTGTTGTATTTCTTTATGCGCCAATACGCTTCCATTTTCTGAAAGCGCTACCGAACATACGGTAGTAGCGGTTTCTATTTGTAATATCAGGCTCATCATATTTTAAGGTACCGGGTCGTGGCCATGCCCTCCCCATGGATTGCAACTGGCAATACGTTTTAAAGTCAACCAGCCCCCTTTAAAGGCTCCGTATTTTTTTATGGCCTCAACGCCATATTGCGAACAAGTTGGTGTATAACGGCACGAAGCGCCGGTGAGTGGCGAGATAAAGTATTGGTATATTCTGATCAGGATAACGAAAAAGCTACCTACTATCTTTTTCAATATGTCAATAATTATCTTCATTTGGTCACCTGCTCCGAAAGCTGCGATAACAATTTGAGCATCTTCTTTTCAATAAAGTCATATGGGGCTATTTCTTTCCCTATAAAGCTAATTGAAAAAACAATGTTTTTGCCGGCATCACTCAGTAACGAATATAAGGATTGGTGTTTGTTCAGGCGGTAAGCCTCACGCAGGCGTCGCTTTATCAGGTTACGGTCGACTGCTTTTTTATATCGCTTTTTGGATACAGAGAATAATACCTGCGCCGGAAATGGCTGCGGATCAGCAGACAAGGCCCACGAAACCTTAAAAGGATAACATAAAAAAGAAGAACCGTTATGATAAAGCTGATCGATCAGCTTCTTATTACATAAACGTTCTTCTTTTGTAAAAGTATATGTTTTGCTCATGATCAGAACCGCAATTGTAAAAACAGCCGGCCCCCACCCCCATATGGAGGAATAAGCAATTTAGTCTAAATTATGCTTTGTGGCTGCGTTCGTCAGAAACTGTTAATTTCTTTCTGCCTTTGGCTCTTCTTGCTGCTAATACTCTTCTGCCATTGGCAGTTGCCATGCGCTCACGGAAACCGTGTTTATTTCTTCTTTTTCTTTGAGAAGGCTGGAACGTTCTTTTCATTGTATTTTTATTCTATTCGTCGCTTTTAAAAACAAGAGTGCAAATGTAGCGTATTTTTTAAACTTGTCAAATACAAATTACTTATTTGTTGAATAGGTTATTTTGCAACAAACTAAAGGTGCAATTTAAATATATACAGCGTTATTTACTTAAATTTACTCGCATTGTTATGAAGATCAGCATTATTTTATCACTCCTGTTACTGCCGTTGTTTGCCTTTTGCCAGGAAGATTTTTCTCGTCATTACAAAATTTACGACACCCGAAATCAGAAAATAATATCCGTCGATGATATCATTAGCGACATGAGCAATGCAGGCGTCCTTTTCTTTGGAGAAGAACACAATGACTCCACCTGCCATGTTCTTGAGCTGACTTTTCTAACCAAATTAGCAGCAAGTTATCCCGGTAAAACGGCGCTGTCAATGGAAATGTTCGAAACTGATTGTCAGAATGTACTAAACGAATACCTGGAAGGCTTGATACGTGAAAAGAATTTTATTTCGGAAGCGCGCGCCTGGCATAATTATAAAGATTACCGTTCACTAATAGAACTGGCAAAAACACAACAAATACCCGTTTTAGCAGCAAATGCACCTGCCCGGTATGTAAATATGGTGAACAGGATGGGATTAACCAGTTTAGAAAAGCTAAGCAAGACAGGTCAAGCGTGGCTTCCGCCGCTGCCAATAGATACTGCAACAGGTGCCTATTACGAAAAGTTTCTGCAGATAATGGGTGGGCATAGCAGTAATATGGGCGGGATGCAAATGTACCAGGCGCAAAACCTGTGGGATGCAACCATGGGTTGGTCTATCGCACAATTCTTAAAAAAACATAAGGATTATAAAATACTACAGTTAAACGGAGGTTTTCACAGCGAAGAAAAATTGGGCGCAGCAGCGCAGCTAAAGAAATATTCATCAAAGGTCAGAATAATGAATATAGCTATATTTTCAGATGAAAACTTCGACAACCCCGACTGGGTCAAATTCAGCAAGAATAACGACTACATTATTTTGACCGATCCGAAACTTCCCAGGACTTATTAATTCAATACAAAATCACTCAATAAACATACCCCGACCAGCATAAACCAATCAGGGCATGAGCATATTTCTGTTATTAAACTATTATTATTTCCCTTTCGCCAGTAAATCTCTTATCTCAGTCAATAAAACTTCTTCTTTGGTAGGCCCTGGATCAGGAGCAGGCGCTGGCGCCTCTTCCGGTTTCTTAAGAGAATTAATCGCTTTCACTATCATAAAAATACAGAAGGCAACGATCAGGAATTCAATAAGCGTATTGATGAAGTTACCGTAGTTGATAGAAACATCAGCTATCTTTTTAGCAGGATCCCCCTCTTTAATAATAACCTTCAGATTTTTGAAATCAATTCCACCGGTGAGATAGCCTATCGGCGGCATTATGATATCATTTACAAGAGAAGTAACGATCTTTCCGAAGGCAGCACCGATGATGACACCGACAGCAAGATCGACTACATTGCCGCGCATGGCGAACTCTTTAAATTCTTTTACAATAGCCATAGTAAAAAAAGGATTTAGTGAATAGGATTGTTAGTTAATTAAAGATATTAAAATATTCTTTTCAAAAAAATATTATTACCCCGGCAAGGTAAACACTTATAACCAGATTACGTTAAAGGGATGTAAGCCGAATCAAAAAGTTAACTTTTTAGTTAACATTAATTGATGTATTTTTGGCCGTCTAATTATGTTAAAACAGAATCTTCAACAGAAACTTTTACAAAAGCTCTCCCCGCAGCAGATACAGTTTATTAAGCTGTTGCAGGTACCTACAGTATCGCTTGATACGCGCATAAAAGAAGAGCTGGAGGAAAATCCCGCGCTTGAAGATTTAAGTTTAACCAATCTGAACGAGCCCGAAGAACAATACCCTGACCGCGATCCGGAAGAAGAATCCTACAATAGCGATGAAAATGAAGGGCCGGCGGACGAATTCAATATCGACGACTACTTACAGGAAGACAATCTGAACGAATACGGTTCACGCTATGATCAAAATGGGGATGATGAGGATGACCGTAAAGAAATACCGATAGCTGTGCAGAGTTCGTTTTTTGAAAACTTACAGGCACAGCTCGACTTGCTTCCTTTATCAGATAAAGATTTCAGGATAGGTCAGCAAATTATCGGCAGTCTTGACGATGACGGATACCTTCGCCGTTCTACTACTTCACTTACAGATGATCTTGCCTTCTCGCAAAATATATTTGCTGAGGATGAAGAAGTAGAGGAAATGCTGAAGGTGATACAATCCTTTGATCCTCCGGGTGTAGGGGCGCGCAGTTTACAGGAATGTTTGCTGATACAACTTAGGCGGAAAGAAAACGGAGATCCAATCATAAAAAAGGCCATCCAGGTAGTTGAAAATTATTTGGAAGAGTTTACCCGTAAACACTACGATAAACTGGAAAAATCGCTAAATATGAACTCTGTTGAGCTCAGGGGCGTGATCAATGAAATACTAAAGCTCAATCCTAAGCCCGGTGATTCCAGCGAAGTTAACACCAAGCAAATGCAGGTGATACCTGATTTTCATATTTCCAATAACGATGGCACACTGGTATTGACCTTAAACGCAAAAAACGCACCCGAACTCCGGGTAAGCCGTTCATACCAGGAAATGTTTGAGCATTACGACAAGGCATCTCAAAAAGATAAAAAACTAAAAGAAGCGGTTCAGTTTGTAAAACAAAAGCTCGATTCGGCAAAATGGTTTATAGATGCTATAAAACAACGTCAGCAAACGTTGTTAAAAACAATGAATGCCATCATGCAGTATCAGTACGAGTTTTTCCTGACCGGTGATGAAAAGAACCTGAAGCCAATGATCCTAAAGGATATTGCCGACAGGATAGGTATGGATATCTCGACCGTATCACGGGTGGCCAACTCAAAATATGTACAAACCGAGCACGGCACTTTTCTGTTGAAATCCTTCTTCTCAGAGGCCATACAAACTGAAAGCGGCGAGGAAGTATCTAACAAAGAGGTGAAAAAGATACTGGAAGAACATATTGGCCGGGAAGACAAGCGACATCCATTGGCTGATGAAAAGCTGACAGAGATTTTGAAAGATGCCGGCTATAATATTGCCCGCAGAACGGTTGCCAAATACCGTGAGCAAATGAATATTCCGGTTGCAAGACTACGCAAAGAGCTCTAAAATTTCACCACCCATGTCGTGGCGACACTACCCGATCCTGGTTATTCAGCATCAAACCTATTACAATCTCGTGCGTGCCGTTGCTTACTGTACGCAAGGCAGAGGTCGTATAGTCGTAAGAATAGCTGATATTGATCAGCGAACTGATATTAAGACCCATAAGTCCGGCAACTGAATCCTGATTCCGGTAAGCCCCTCCTATCCAGAATCTATCTCTGAAAGCCAGCTTCATATTAACGTCAAAAGCAACTGGCTCTGGTTGTATAATTTTCAGCAGAGCCGACGGCATTAATGTTATATCATCAGATAAATACATTTTGTAACCAGCAGTCACAAAATATTGAGGCACAGTTTTGCTTTGGTTATAGCTTTTATTAGTAGTAGTAAAATATCGATTTTGAGATAACAATTGCTGGGCCGAAATACCGAAATAATAATCTGCCGAGTACCCCCAAACACCTATGCTTAAGTCGGGTTTCCATTGACTGTTGTTCCCATTTGTAATTGCCGGATCATTGGGGTTCTCCAATAATAGCTGAGAAGTATTAAGGCTAATATGATTCAGACCTCCTGCAACGCCAAGTGATAAATTAAAGTTGCTTGCCAAACCAAGATGATAAGCATAAGTTGCATTGATATTGGTGGTACTAATCGGACCGGCCTGATCGGATACCATCATAAAACCAATACCATGGTGTGGCTCGGCAGCTTCGTAGTTCTGGCTGTACAAACGGCTATAAGGGTTTGCTTCGTTGCCGGGCGACATCGAGGCTGCATCACCACGCACAAAATCCGATCCGAACGGCGCACTGACAGTCAGGTAGCTCGTTATCGGTGCTCCCTGGAGCCCTGTCCATTGGCTGCGGTAACCTGCTTTCAGATCAATATAATTTTCAATGCCTGTAACCGCCGGATTTAGTAAGATATTATTAAATACATATTGTGTGTATTGCGGTTTTTGCTGTGCATTGCTTAACTGAAATAGCAAAAGCAGAATAAACGTATGTAAAAGTTTTTTCATCCCTGATCAGCAATACCACACTATGTAAAAATGGACTTGGTGTTAATAAGGTTCTAAAAATATAAGGGCAACAACAAAAAGTAAAGTCGCTAAGCGAATATACCAAAACCTATTATCCCGGTTATCAGTAAAGGAAATAAAAAATTATTGCTTTTGTTTATTCAACTGAGCCAATTGTAGATTAGCCTGGTGCAATTTTTGAGCCAGGTCCTTGTTTTCACGACGCAGGTGATAAATTTCCAATGCGTTCTGGATGTAGAGCTTCAACTCGTCATTCTGCCAGGGTTTTACGAGGTACTTATAAACCTGCCCCCTGTTGATTGCATCCATTACTGCATTCATGTCTGAAAACCCGGTGAGAAGAATCCTGATTGTATCAGGATACACAGGTAAAATAGATTCCAGAAACTCAATACCGGTCATACCCGGCATACGCTGATCAGTAATGATTACTCCGATCTCATTAGTATCCAAAACTTTTCGTCCTTCTCGGGCCGATTGAGCCGTATATATGTCAAAATCGCGCCGGAACGCTGCCTTAAAACTATTCAGATTATTAATCTCATCGTCAACGTACAGTACTCCGAAAGACATACAATTAATTTTTTTAGAGTTTTAGGTATACAAACTTTAACTGAAAATATTCTTAAAAGTTTAATTTTCTGTGCATTTTTAATGGTAAATCATACCAATTGCGAAAAAGCCATTTGTAAAAATGAGAAAAATATTCCTAATCATATACCTTATCGTACAAAATACTTTGCTTTTTGCCGCTCAGGTAGATACTTTAACTATTCACGAAAAGGAAACAAAGCTTTTAACTCACAATTATTTTTTTGAGTTGGAAGACACTGCAAGTCGTTATAAAATCAATGATGTTATATCTAATCCCAATTTCCACCCCATTAGTTCCTCATTGCCCATACTGAATTACTCAAAACCGACAACCTGGCTTAAGTTTATACTAAAGAACAAAACAACAAGAGCATTTGTACCAATTAACATTGGCCCGGGCGTAATTGACAATTTTGACATTTATTATACCGACCCGGAGAAAAGCAAACATATAATTAGTTTGACCTCAGATATCCCGTCCCGCGATTCAAAACTTATTAAGCAAAATAACACCTTTATTAATTGTATCATTTTCCCTGATTCAATCCGTACAATTTATCTCAGGGTGAAAAGCAGCTCTCCAGGCGTTATACCAATTCAGATAAGCAGCGCTAACGAATATTTCAGAAGCGCAGATTTTAATAATATAGTTGCTGGGGGCTTTATGGGTATCGTATTAATAATGGCCTTCTATAATTTAATGCTTTACACCATTGTCAGAGATCTAAGCTATTTGTACTATGTTTTCTATATTATTTTTTTGGGTCTTTCCCAATTATTCCTGCGTGGCTATGGTATTACTTTCTTTTTAACAAAAAAGGCCATCTTAAATAACTATTTCATACCCTTCACCAGGATATTTTTCGGGTATTCAGTATTGCTATTTACATCTGAATTTCTTCAGCTCAAACAAACGCTTAAATCTTATTTTAAATTCTATTACCTGCTTTATGCTTTGTATACGGCAGCCTTTATCGCAATTATAACCGGGTTTGTATTATTTGCTTACAATATCATCACCTACTCGAGCGTGATAACCGCTGTCTGTTTATTATTTATAGGCGGGATACTATACTTCAGAGGTTTTAAGCCAGCAAAATATTTCATGATTGGCTGGGGCATTTTTTTGGTGTCGGTACTGATAGCTGTAGCCCGAAGCAGGGGGTTTATTAAGCATAATGATTTTACAGCCAATATTGTGCTTTATAGCGCTTCTGTTGAATTAATGCTCTTCTCAATAGCCCTTGCAGACAAGATCAGGTTTTACCGCAAACAAACAATTGAAATGCAGCAGCTTTCTCTTACGATAGCCAGGGAAAATGAACGGCTGATCACTGAGCAGAATATTCTGCTTGAATCAGAAGTCAATGCGCGGACCAATCAATTGATAAAAACCAATCAAAACCTTTCAGCGACAATCGAAGATCTCCAGTCGACCCATACAAAGTTGTTAGAAACCGAGAAGATGGCCTCTTTGGGCCAACTCACAGCCGGAATTGCGCACGAGATTAATAATCCGATCAACTTTGTCAGTTCAAACGTAAAACCATTGCGGTTAGATTTTCTGGAGATATTTTCTCTGCTGGATAAATACAAAGAAGCAGGAGAAAAACCTGATAAAAAAGAATTACTCGACCTTGCCAATCAATATAAGGAAAATATAGATGTTGATTTTCTGAAGAGTGAGATAATGAGCCTGCTCGACGGAATTGAAACAGGGGCTCATCGTACTACAGAAATTATACAAAGCCTGCGTACGTTTAGCCGCACAGACGAAAAAATACTTAAACTAACAGACATCAACAAATCCGTACTAAGCACGCTGATATTGTTAAGGAGTTCGATACCCTACAATATTGAGATTAAACCAGTGTTGAGTAAACTTCCTTTATTGAATTGTTATCCGAGCAAGATCAATCAGATAATGATGAACCTTATTAACAATGGCATACAGGCCATAAAAGCCAAAGAAAGTCAGAATAATGAATGCATATCGATTACCACTTTCGACAGTACAGAGAATATCATTATTCAGATAACCGATACAGGAATTGGTATGAATAAAGAAGTAAAACAAAAAATATTCGACCCATTCTTTACCACTAAGGAAGTTGGAGAGGGAACTGGCCTTGGCCTGTCGATTGTATTTGGCATAATCGAAGACCACCGCGGGAAAATTGAAGTACAATCTGAACCCGGCGAAGGAAGTACATTTACTATTATTCTTCCTAAAGACCTGGAGTGAAGATTTTAAAAAAATTTATCCGGATTTGGTACAAGATTCAAAAATGATTCGATGTTTTCCTGATAATGTGATTGATCCAGCCGATAGTAGAATGCACCTTTTTTAGACGATGCTTTATCTTTTTCCGGCAATTTCACCAGCAAACCTGTTGAAAGCAACTTACGGCTAAAGTTGCGGTCATCAAACTCGGCTTGATATACACCTTCATACAATGCCTGCAATTGTGGTATCGTAAATTTCTCGGGCAATAATTGAAACAAAATAGGGTGCAAAGCAGCTTTATAACGCAGTTGCCGTAATGCCAGTTTTACCATTTCAGCATGGTCAAATATGAGGTCAGGCAATTCGTTTAGTAAAAACCATTCAGGATGGTACTCGTCGCTTATCTGCTGTTCATACTGATGTATATCGATCAAAGCATAATAAGCCACTGACAGTGTTCTTTCAACGGGGTCACGGTTGGGCTTACCAAAAACATGGAACTGATCCATGTATACATTTTTCAAGCCTGTACGCTGTTCCAGCACACGTATAGCGGCATCTTCAGGCGATTCATCCGGTTGAATAAACCCTCCCATCAAACTCCACTTGTTTCTTTCAGGCTCAATAGCCCGTTGCACCAACAGCAGTTTTATATTCCAGCCATCGAATCCAAAAATGATACAATCTGTTGCAACTAAAATTCTTTTGGCGCCGGTATATCTCTGCATAAAAAGTGTTTGGTTTACAATTGTAAAAATAAATTCGAAGTATTAAAAATTAATACGTTACCCTTTTTCTAATATTAATCTAATCCGAAATTAAAACAATTTTCAAAGAAAGGTTATATAAAATAGATTGTAATATGATAGATTTAACTTGTAAACCACTTAGATGCCTTTTAGCTGTTTAACTTTGGCCAGATAGTAGCTCAACATAAGATAAGAACCTGTTCAAAATGTCCGAAAACATATTCAACTAAATCAACATAATCTAACTAAATCTCACTCCTAAAATGAAAATTGCTATGCTTGGTTCGGGCTTTATCGCCCGCTTTTATGCTGACTCGCTGAATGCACAGCGTAGAAAAGATACCCTGGTCAGCGTGTATTCACGCAGTATGGAAAGAGCCGAAAAATTTGCTAAAGATTACGGTCTGCCCCATTACAGTAACAGCCTGGCTGAAGTAGTAGAACACCCTGATGTTGATGTGGTGGTGATTGCTTTATCCAATGACCTGCATTTAGAAGCCGTTGAGGCATGTGCCAAAGCCGGCAAGCATGTTCTTTGTACCAAACCATTAGGCCGTACTGGCCAAGAAGCTAAAAAGATGATGCAACTGGTAGAAAAAGCTGGCATTATGGGCGGCTACCTGGAAGACCTTTGTTATACCCCTAAGTTCCTGAAATCACTTAATAGTGTAAAGGCCGGAAGCATTGGCCGCGTGCTGTGGGCAAAATCAAGAGAAACCCACCCCGGCCCGCATAGCGACTGGTTTTGGAATATAGAACAGTCAGGTGGCGGCGCTATTGTCGACCTGGGCTGTCACTGTATTGAGATAGCAAGAAATTTCATTGGAAAAGATATAAAACCAGTTGAGGTGATGTGCTGGGCAGCAACACAGGTACATCCCATCGCAGCTGAAGACCATGCAATTGGTTTAGTAAAATATGCCAATGGCGTGATCGGTCAGTTTGAAGTAAGCTGGTGTTTCCGTGGCGGAATGGACTTGCGCGACGAGGTAATGGGTAGCGAAGGCACTATCTGGCTGAACAACTTCCTGCGTACAGGTTTTGAAATGTTCAGTACAGGAAAAGGCACTAATTATGTTGCCGAAAAAGCTGAATCGAGCAGCGGCTGGTTATTCCCTGTTGGCGATGAGGTACATGAACTGGGCTATAGCCATATGTTTACCGATATGTTTGAGTCAATTGAACAAAAACGTGAGCCGATGGAAAGCTTTTATGATGGCTATGTGGTAAATTGTATCATCGATGCAGCGTACCGCTCAGCAAAATCGCGCAACTGGGAACCAGTGCAATTAGATGTATGGCGCGGCCGGACTGATGTGACCGAAGGACATGACTTCGCTTCATATGATGAACAGTATTATCTCATTAAAGAAGAGATCCTCCCAAATGGCGAAAAGAAACTAATCCTAAAAGACAAGAAAACCGGGGCAGTTGAGCGAAGGGACTTGTGATAATTAGTTAAGTAGTTGATTGGGTTGACTGAGTTAACTCAATCAACTATTCTCTGTTCAACTCAATCAACTAACTCTTTTGCCCTGCAACAACATATTGATTGCATGATCCAACGATCCGGCTGGTATTACCTCACCTGAGTTAACAAAGTATATTTCATCAGCGTTCTGAATAGTATTGAGTCTGTGCGCGATGATGACACGGGTGGTAGTTTTTGGTAGTTTTTCGAGGATATCACTCAGTAAACGCTCTGTGATGGTGTCAATATTTGCCGTGGCCTCGTCCAATATCAGCACTTCTGGGTTACGCAAAACCGCACGCATAAAAGCAATTAATTGCTTTTGACCTAGGCTGATGCTATCACCAGATGACAATACCTTTGTTTCAAGTCCGTTCTCAAAAATAGCCAGTAAACTGTCTAAACTTGCCTCACCAAGTGCCTGTTCCAGTTCTTCATTGGTTGAGTCTTTATACAGTTCATTACCATAAAGAATGTTTTCTTTAACAGTGCCGGTAAACAGGAACGGCTCCTGCAAAATAAAACCGATCTTTCGAGTCCGCACCTCGGCGTCATAAGAGCGTATATCTTTCCCATCAAGAAAGACCGTGCCCTGTGTCGGGTCATATAAGCGGGCAATCAGAGAAGCTGTCGTTGTTTTACCGCCACCGGTCGGGCCTACCAATGCGTAAGTTTTACCCCGTTCCAATTTGAAATTGATATTATGCAGTATCTCATTGCCACCCGGGTATGCAAAGCGTACGTTTCTGAATTCCAATAATGCGTCCGACGTTTCTTTAAATTTCTCAGTCACCGTTACAAGGTTGGTTTCCAATGAAAGTATTTGCGATACTCTATCCCACCCCGCCATAGCAGTCTGAAAGCTTGTCCATAAGGTAGCCAATTGTCTTAATGGGTTATAAAAGCTGTTAGCGTAAGAAAGATAACTCACCAGCAAACCCACACTAAAATCACCTATTGATATTAAATAAATACCATAAGCTAAAACAATCAATTGAGCCGCACCAGCAAGTAAGCTATACACCGGTAAAAAAATATTATTGGCGATTCCGGCTTTTAAGGAGGTGGCATAATTGTCTTTATTCGCCTCGTCGAAACGTTTGCGGAAATAATCGCGCCGGTTAAAGGCGATGATCACTTTAAAATTGTTCAGGCTCTCCTGTATCTCCGCACTCATCGCTCCCACACTCTTTAGGTTGACCGCATTCTTTCTTTTTATCCATGGAGATAATATTTTAGTAAATATCCAGGCTAATGCTGCCGGAGCAACAGTTGCGGCCCCCAGTTTAAGATTGATACACAATAAAAATATACCAGCCCCGATCATTATGGAAAGGTTGCCTATGAACTGCATCAGAGACTGACTGAAGAAGGTATTTATCTTATCCGTATCGTTATTCACGCGCGAGATCAGGTCACCGGCTTTGTTTTGATTAAAGAAAGCAACCGGCAGCTGCTGTAGTTTGTTGAATATGGCGTTTCGCAAAGTATAAAGCATTCGCTGCCCCACTCCACCCATCAATTTAGTTTGAAGGTAACTCGCTACCAAACCACAGAAATACATTCCCAATAGAATAGCCGAATAGACTAATACACCATGATAATCGTGAGGAATCACATATTTATCGATAGCATGCCCGATCATTAATGGTCCAAGCAAATTCACCCCCGAGTTAATAAGAATAGCTATCAACGCAAACCACAGAATTTTGCGCTCATGCCTGATCAGCTCCAGCAGCCTTTTCAGTGCTGCCAGGGTGGATGTTTTTTCCTGCTGCGCCGAAAATTTATTTAGATCGTAATTCATAATTGCTGGTACTTTGCTGTGAGTTAAATATCTGTACGTACTCTGTGCAGGTATGTATCAGTTGGTCATGTTTGCCTGTAGCTACTATTTCGCCTTCCATCAACAGGATGATCTGATCATATTGCTCAACCGAAGCTATTTTCTGTGTTACTGAGATCAATGTCAGTCCCGGATAATTCTTGTGTACATTCTCCAGGATCTTCTTCTCGGTATTGGTATCTACGCGAGCGGTAAAATCATCCAGCAATAAAATCTTCGGATTTACAGCCAATGCCCGTGCCAGCATAATACGCTGCTTTTGCCCACCTGAAAGACTTGCGCCACGTTCTGAAACTACAGTGCTCAATTTTTCAGGTAATGCATTAATAAAATCGTGCAACTCGGCAGTATCAATGGCTTTTTGCAGCGATTCGTCGGTCACCGTATCACTAAAGGCAATATTCTCACGAATACTCATATTGAATATAATACTATCCTGGAACACAAATCCAACCTGGCTGTGAAAGGCTTCGCTCTTATAAGCGTCGATCGGCCGGCCATCAAATTCTATCGTACCGGAATTGGGTTTTATCAGACCGGTCAGCAGATATAACAACTGTGATTTGCCAGCCGCGGTTGGGCCTATGATTGCTATTTTTGATCCGGCTTCAACCGAAAAAGAAATATCTTTTAAAGCCGGCTTTTGACCATAAATCACATTTACATCTTTCAGCTCAATATTGCCTTGCAGTGGTTCGGTAATTGTCCCGGTTTGCGGAGGCTCTGGTGCATTTAATACCCCATCGATACGCTCAAACGAAGCGGTGGCCTGGGCAATAATATTGCTCATAAAACCTATTACCAGGATCGGGAAAATCAATTGCACCAGGTAACTGTTAAATGCAGCGAAATCACCCAGTGACATGGTTTTGTTTATCACAAAATGCCCCCCTAAAACCAATATAGAAAGTGTGGCCATATTAGCAGTAAAGGTGATAACGGGGATCAGTCCTGCAAACAATCTCAGGATGGAAAGCCCATAATCCCGGGCCTTAGTATTGGCCTTCAGAAATTTATCAAACTCCAGTTGCTGGGAGTTAATCACCCTAATCAAAGCAGAACCCAGAATACTTTCATTGATGACCTTATTCAGCCAGTCGATCACCGCCCGGCTTTCTTTAAACAATACTCTCACCTTTTTTAGCACTACGGCAAATGTGATACCGATGATAGGGATGATAGCAATCACACACAAAGCCAACTTCCAGTTAATGGTTAGCAGCATGATGCTTGCACCGACAATAATAAACACCGATGATACAATAGAAACCAGTGCCTGCGACACGAACATTTTGATCGAATCGACATCACCGGTAAGATTGGTTAATAGTTTCGAAGGGGAGATTAGGTCGATAAACCCATTACTCTGTTTTGATATCTTTTCTGATAACCGGGAGCGCATATCGCGGGCTACTTTCTCAGAAGCATAGGTTTGAATAATACTTTGCAGATAGGAAAATATGAAGATCAGCACCATCGCTATTGAGAATTTTATAATAATCGGGCTTAAATCGAAATGAAACGATCTGCCGAAATGTAAAACGTAGGCTTTAATGTAGTCATCTATTCCGTGCGATATGATCTTTGGCAACCATAAGCTGATACTGTTACTGATGAGTGCAAATAATATCAGCAGCATTACCAGTCCCTGGTATGGTTTTAGCAGACTGAAGATGCCAGGCTTTTTATCTTTTTTTGGTTCTTTTTCAGGCATATATGGTTTAGTAGTCTTCTTTTGGCTTGGTAAAAATAATAAAGCTTTGTTAGGGTTGCCGCGAAATTAAAAATCAATTCGCGTGATGAACGTCTTTACAGACAAAGACGAATGAGAATAAAAAAGATTTTAAAAAATCCCGGATTATGAATTTTCCTGCTGGTATTTGTAATGAAGGTGCTTGATTGTCTCCTCAGATTCTGAGTCAGCTGAAATACCATAACCAGAAACCAACAAGCCTTTTAAGCCTGATTCAGAGGCTAGTGCATACACAGTAGCTTCATCTCCAGGATCTGACTGTCCTTCGTACCGATACAGATCAGCTATCTCAAAGTCCGCGGCGACGTATTCTTTTCCATCGGCAACAAGCTTATCTTTTTGCAGGTTAAAATCCAGTGTGTACCCCTTTTTATGAAGTTGCTCAATAGCCTCTGTTATTGTAGCATAGTGAAATTCTTGTTTCATAGCAAATAATGGTTTGGCCGGTGCAATATAGAAGTAAATTTACCCTAAATAGCCGAAATCAGGAATTTTATTGTTGGTTGTAGCATTCTTAATAATGAACACGTAATGTCTGATAAAGGTTATATTTACTAAACGAATTACTATGAAAATTTACAGCAACCCATTAAATAGATGGACCGCATTGTTGGGCATAGGTTGTTTTATATCACTGGTGTTTACTTCATGCTTAAAAACCAAGAATGATTACACACCTCCCCCATTAGCTTATGTCACTTTTTTTCAGGCATCGCCCGGCGAGCAACCTTTGGATCTTTATTTCAATAGCAATAAAGTCAACCAGACCCCTTTGAATTATGGAGACGGTATAGATTATTTCCAGGCCTACCCAGGTTTGCGGACTGTAAATCTTTATCATACCGGTGGCACGAGTTTAGTTTATTCTGACACTATCACATTAAAGCCCAATATTGCCTATTCACTATTTATGGTGAATACAGCATCCAATCCCGGAATACTACTGGTCAACGACTCGATCAGTCGGCCCTCTTCCGGAATGGCGACTGTACGATTTATAAATGTAAGCCCCGATGCGCCAGCCGTCGACCTGGCTGTTAAAGACAGTGCCGCTTTTGTGAGCAATAAAGCGTTTAAAGGTTTTTCATCATTTATTCCAAAAATTGCCGGTAAGACCTACACTTTCGAAGTACGCCGGCACGGGACAAATACAGTTTTGACAACGCTTTCGGGGGTAACCCTGAACAGTGGTCTGGTATATACTATATGGCTGCATGGCCTTGCCAATACTGCTATACCGGAAGAGCAACTAATGGCAAGCATCGTAACAAACGCGTATTATTAAACATTTCCTACACCTGATATTGAAAGCAGGCACATTTGTGGTCTGCTTTCTTTTTTTGCTCTCTCTCACTTCGATAAAATACTATCAAATTGATCTGTTTCAAAAGGTGGGCGGAATTTCAACAAATTTGATTTTGACATTATTTCAGATTGTCAGTTGAACCTGAAAATTAATTCTGGCATTTTATTAAAAAGCAATTTTTATTTTACTTTCATTAAAGTTGCAGTACTGTTTCAATTTTGATAATAGTGTCCTATCATGCTGATATTATTTACAACAAAACGATATTTTAACAACAAAAGATAATCAGTGTAAACAATACAATATCAGTCATTTATAAAACATTTTACAATCCTGACCGTAGTAATGGCAATAAAATTGCTGTAAATAGTCATCTAAATAATTAACATGACAACATTATACCTGGTGCTTGAAATAAGTGCGCTACTATTAGTTATTATTCTTCCATTGCGGGGGCCAAGGAATAGCAAACAGAAAAAAACAAACCCAATGGAATTAAGCGAATGGGCAATTGATGAAAACGGCGACCTACAGAGTTACGTTAAAAAAGACGAGCCGGATCATCACCATCATGCATGACAAGTCTTTAAAGATCATTGACTAGTCCTAAAAAAACGATACAGGATTAATAATAAATAAAAGTACAATATTCAAATAGCAGCAAGATTATCC
>NZ_JAUMKB010000026.1 GCF_030519375.1 Mucilaginibacter tolerans
GCGCAGTTTTCGACGGTGTTTGGGCTGGTGATCGGAGATTATGACGGGGATGGCAAGAAGGACATTTTGCTTGGGGGTAACTTTTATCAGTCAAAACCGGAAGCAGGGATCTATGATGCCAGTTATTGCTTACTGCTCAAAGGAGACGGTAAAGGTGACTTTACAGCAGTCAAACCACAAACGAGCGGCATCGTGATCAAAGGCGCAGTACGTGATATGAAAGAGATCAAAGCAGGAAAGAGCAAGCTGCTGATCGTTGCTAAAAATAATGACAAAACAGAAGTGTTAGTAAAAGCTCCGGATAAAAATGAAGCTATTAAATAAAATTTTTAACCCAAACTCATGAAAAAACTACTATTCGCCATAGGCCTCATCAGTTGTGGCTTTGCTAATGCACAGCAAACAACAGTAAAAGAAACTCCTCTTTTTAATGGCAAGGATCTTAAAGGATGGTACAGCTTCCTAACTTCGAAAGGGAAAAACAATGACCCCGAGAATGTCTTCTCGGTAGAAAATGGCTTGCTGCATATTACAGGTAAAGAGTTTGGATACCTGTGTACTGAAAAGAAGTATAAGAATTTCCATTTGGTGGCGGAATTTAAATGGGGTATAAAAAAATATCCGCCAAGAGACGCCGATACCATAAAAAGGGACAACGGAATTATGTACTATGTGCAAACGGATGCAGCAGATAAGGTATGGCCAAAATCCATTGAATGTCAAATACAAGAGGGCGATGTGGGTGACATTTGGCTGATTGACAGCGCTACCGTCGTCACTGATGGAAAACGGAGTATTCCACGCGATTTTAACCGCATAGTGAAAAAGAAGAACACGGAAAAGCCTTTCGGCGAATGGAACACAGTAGAAGTAATAGTCGATAAGGGTAAAATTACCTATGTTGTAAATGGAATAGTGGTAAATACGGCCGAATCACCGTCGCTGAATGATGGGCGGATAATTATACAATCCGAAGGCGCAGAAATTTATTACCGCAAAATAGCAATTGCTGAACTATAATTTGAGTAAACACTAAAATCCCAATATAATCAAATGCCAATCGATTCATTAAACGTAAATAATAAATCCAAATCACAAAACACCTATGATGCCATTGTAATTGGTTCAGGTATTAGTGGCGGGTGGGCTGCAAAGGAATTGACCGAAAAAGGCCTGAAAGTCTTAATGCTCGAACGCGGGCGTAATTACGAACATATTAAAGATTATGTTACCGCAACTAAAAATCCCTGGGAATTTAAACACAGGGGAGCGGCCACACTGCAGCAAAAGAAAGATAATCCTGTTATCTCCCGGGATTGGGCCATGTATGGGACTGCTGCCCAGGAACCTCTTATGAAGTCATGGGTAAATGAAAAAGATTGCCCTTATGTGGAGGTTAAACCATTTACCTGGTGGCGTTCATACCAGTTAGGTGGACGGTCTACCTTATGGGGCAGGCAAAGCTACCGGTGGAGTGATTTTGATTTTGAAGCCAATGCAAAAGACGGCATCGCCGTTGACTGGCCCATTCGTTATAAAGAGCTGGCGCCATGGTATGATCATGTGGAGAAATTTGCCGGAATAAGCGGGTCAATGGAGGGCCTGCCTCATTTGCCCGATGGTCATTACCTGCCACCTATGCAACTGAATTGTGTGGAAAAAGATGTAGCATCAAGAATAAAAGCTTTTTACAAGGATCAGCGCCATATGTTTATTGGCCGCGTGGCCAATCTTACAGCACCTATTCAAGCCAGGACACAGTGTCAGTATAGAAACAGATGTTGGGAGGGCTGTCCATTTGGCGGCTATTTCAGTACACAATCTTCAACGCTGCCTGCAGCAGTGGCTACGGGTAACCTTACAGTAAGACCATGGTCTATCGTAACCAAAATTTTGTACGATAAGGATACCAGGAAAGCGACGGGTGTGGAGGTGCTTGATGGCGAAACAAATAAGACCTATGAGTTCTATTCCAAAATTGTTTTTCTCAATGCTTCTACCCTAAACAGCGCATGGGTTTTAATGAATTCAGCAACCGAGATCTGGCCCGAAGGCCTGGGCAGCAGCAGCGGCGAATTGGGCCATAATATTATGGATCATCATTATATGCTCGGTGCACAGGGAATAGTAGAAGGATACCAAGACAAGTACTACTTTGGTCGCAGGGCAAATGGTTTTTATATTCCACGTTTTGTCAATTTATTTGGTGATAAAAGAGACTTCATTCGTGGCTATGGTTATCAGGGTAGTGCGAGCCGGGAAGGGTGGAGCCGTGATGTAGCAGAAATGAATATAGGTGCAGATTTTAAAGAGGCCCTTACAGAACCAGGGGCCTGGCATATCGGGGCAACCGGTTTTGGCGAAATATTGCCATATCACGATAACAAGATAACGCTTGATAAGGAAGTGAAAGACAAGTGGGGCTTGCCGGTGCTGGCAATGGATGCTGGTTTAAAGGAAAATGAATTAAAAATGCGCAAAGACATCATCAAGGAACTGGTAGCGATGTATGAAGCAGTTGGAGTAAAGAATATCACTACCTGGGATAAAAATTATGCCATTGGTCAGGGCATTCACGAGATGGGAAGTGCACGTATGGGTAAAGATCCAAAAACATCCGTACTGAACGCACATAACCAGGTTTGGGATGCGCAAAATGTTTTTGTTACCGATGGGGCCTGTATGACTTCAAGCGCTTGCCAGAACCCGTCGCTCACCTATATGGCACTAACAGCACGTGCGGCTCAATATGCTGTGGATGAGTTGAAAAAAGGCAATTTATAAGCGAAATACTTAAGCATGGAATTTTAATAATTAACCTAAAAATTACTGAGATGAAATACAATTTAATATATACCGCAATACTGGTAAGCAGTTGTCTTGGAGCAAACGCACAGCAAACAGCAAAACCTGAAGACACCGAAATATGGAAACCTATTCCAAAAGTTGTTATTCCAGGGAATACTTTCAGAGATGCACCATCCGACGCAGTCATTTTATTTGATGGCAAAAATCTTGATCAGTGGGTGTTAACTAAAGACACCACCTCACGGGCAAAATGGCTGGTAGCAGATGGTGTAATAACTGTTGATAAAAGTGTGGGGGATATTCAAACGAAAAGGTTGTTTATGGATTTCCAGCTGCATATTGAATACCGGATACCTTCCAATATAACCGGGTCAGGCCAGGCGCGGGGTAACAGCGGCATCTTTTTAGCCGCGCTTCCCTGGGGCGCAGGCGGCTATGAGCTGCAGGTACTCGACAACTATAATAATCCAACTTATGTAAACGGACAGGTGGGTAGTATCTACAAACAATCAATCCCACTGGCTAACGCAGCCTTGCCACCAGGCAAGTGGCAAACTTATGATGTAGTCTGGACCGCCCCACGGTTTAATGACGATGGATCGTTAAGATCGCCCGCCAGGGTAACGGCCTTTCATAATGGCATTCTGGTTCAGAATAATTTCGAATTAAAAGGAGATACTCCCTATATAGGTCAGCCTGCATATAAAAAACATGGCCCGGCACCTATCAAATTGCAAGCTCATGGGGATAAAAGTGAGCCTATCAGTTACCGAAACATCTGGTTAAGGGAATTATAATTTTATAATCATAGTGAATACTCCGGGAAGCGCTATTTAATTTTTAAGTATATGAATCGTTTTTTGATCCTGATCGGGGGAACAATTTTGTTGTTTAGCTCTTGCAAAAAACCGGATTATCAAAAGATAACTGATAATCCGGAACTATATCGTGTTACAGAGAAAAAGTTAAATGATATTATACTTGAGAATAACTTCCCTCCGGTTATTGCTTCCCGCAACTATGCCTATGCGAATATTGCGGCGTATGAAGTGATATCCGCCCAGAACCCTAAAAAATTCCAGTCGTTGGCAGGCCAGATCAAACATTTGACTGCTACACCAAAACCTGCTCCAGGTGTTGAAATTGATTACCCGTTTGCATCCTTGCTTGCGTTTTGCTATGTAGGAAATGCGGTTACATTTCCGGAGGGGAGCATGGATGAGTATGTAGACGCATTAAAGCAAAAAGCGAAAGAGGCAGGGATGCCTTCCGAAGTATTTGAGAACTCGGTGAACTATTCAAATGCAGTCGCAAAACACATCATGAAATGGAGTAAAACCGATCATTATGCACAAACACGATCGGCCAGTAAATACACCGTAACTAAAAAAGAGGGACGCTGGATACCCACACCACCCATGTATTCACAAGCATTGGAACCGCATTGGGGCGAGATCAGACCTTTAATACTCGATTCCGCTTCACAGGTAGCCCCGCCGCCACCGCCTTTATTTGATATGAAGGATATTAACAGTCCATTTTATCAGGACGTGTTGGAGGTAAAGTCCATCGGTGCACGTCTTACCGAAGAACAGAAACAGATCGCGGATTTTTGGGATGATAATGCATTTAAGTTAAACGTGGTTGGACACGCCACTTTCGGAACAAAGAAATTTTCGCCCGGGGGGCATTGGATGAATATTGTAGGCATAGCCTCAGAAACCTGCAAGGCCGATTTTGGTAGTACAGTATGCGCTTATACGGAGACATCGATTGCTCTATTTGATGCATTTATCAACTGCTGGTATTTTAAATACAAGTATAATTTAGTCCGGCCCGAGACTGTCATTACAAAATATTTAGACCCTGATTGGAAAACCTATATTCAAACGCCCTCATTCCCGGAATATGTGAGTGGACATGCGGTTATATCAGCCGCTGCAGCCGAAGTCTTGACCTATCAGTTTGGTGATAATTTTGCTTACCGCGATACCTCAGAAAGTGAGTTTGGAATAGCGCCCCGTAGCTTTAGATCTTTCAGGGAAGCCGCAAAGGAAGCCGGCATATCACGCGTTTATGGTGGTATACATTTTAAAAATTCCTGCCTGGTGGGAACACAGGAAGGTCAGCAGGTTGGGCAACTGGTATTAAAAAAATTGCAAATGAAAATCAAAAAGAGCTAGCAATGCTTTAACAATGAAACTTTTTGTACTTGAATTATTATGAAAATGAAATATATCTTAATTGTATCCCTTGTTTGTTTTTATGCGTCCGCAAAAGCTCAAAGCTTTACCAAAACCCCTTTTGGCATCAAAACAACTGTCAATAATACTGATATCGAAGTCCAGTTTTTTACTCCCCGGATTGTAAGGATATTAAAATCGCCATCAGGAACTAATGTTGTAAAAAACAGTTTATCTGTCATCGGGACCGCTCAAAAGCAGGAGTTAAATATTCACGCAAATGGAGCTGGAATATCTATTAGCAGTAATGCTGTTCAGGTAAAACTTAATAAGTTAGATGGGCAGATAACCTTTGCTGATGTTAAAGGTGAACAACTGTTAAATGAACAGCCGGCGGGGCTAAAGTTTATCCCTTTCAAAGATTCCCTTGAAAATACATTTACAGTGACCCAGGCCTTTAAATTGAAGCAAGACGAAGCGATTTATGGCTTAGGGCAGCATCAGGCTGGCCACATGAACCAGCGCAATCAGAAGGTTATACTGAAGAATGAAAATATGCAGATCGGTATACCATTCATCCATTCATCAAAGGGCTATGGCTTGTTTTGGGATAATTATTCGACAACCGTTTTTGACGATAATGTGTCCGGGACTTCGTTTTCATCTCAGGTAGGTAATTGTGCTGATTATTACTTTATATATGGCGGCAACGCAGACAAAGTGATTGCCGGCTACCGTTACTTAACCGGGCAGGCCCCTATGTTTCCGCGCTGGGTATTTGGTTACTGGCAAAGTCGTGAACGGTATAAAAGTCAGCAGGAAGCAGTGGGTGTAGTTAAAAAATACCGCGAACTGAAAGTGCCTTTTGATGGCCTGGTGCAGGACTGGCAATATTGGGGCGTGGATGAAGCACAATGGAACTCTACAGAGTTTGGGAACCCCAATTATCCGAATCCCCGGGCAATGATTGATAGTGTCCACCAATTGAATGCTCATATTATTATATCCGTATGGCCGTCCTTCGGTAATAAAACCAAAATATGGGCTGATATGAAGGACAAAGGGTTTTTATACAGCAACAGCTTCGTAACATGGCCCCCGAAACCCGTTGTTCAGGTTTATGATGCTTTTAATCCAAAGGCGCGCGACTTGTGGTGGAGCTATACCAATAAAAATATTTTCTCTCTCGGGATGGATGGCTGGTGGCTTGATTCTACAGAACCCGACCACGTAAACCCAAAGGAAAGTGACGACAATACACCAACTTATCTGGGGACTTTCAGGAAAGTACGCAATGCATATCCGCTGATACATACTGGCGGTGTATATCAGCATCAGCGCGAAACGAGTTCAGACAAACGCGTATTTATCCTGGCCCGGTCAGCATTTGCCGGGCAGCAGCGTAATGCAACAACAGTATGGTCTGGCGATATCCAATCTGACTGGAGCATTTTACATAAGCAGATATCAGGGGGGCTTAATCTTTCCCTAAGTGGTATCCCATATTGGAATACCGATATAGGTGGTTTCTTTGCCAATGTGCATTACCATGATGGCATTGATAATGCTTTTAAGGAATTATATGTACGATGGCTACAGTTTGGTACATTTTGTCCGATGATGCGCTCGCATGGTACCGATTTACCCAGGGAGATTTATCAATTCGGGCAAAAAGGGACATGGGCTTATGACGCCATTGAAAAATATATAAATCTTCGTTACCGGCTATTACCCTACAATTATTCAAATGCATGGGGCATTACAGCAAACGCCTCAACAATGATGCGGGCGTTAGTAATGGATTTCCCGGAGGATAAAAAAGCGCTCGATATCAATAATGAATACATGTTTGGCAAAGCTTTCCTGGTTTGTCCGGTAACAGATTCAATGTATACCAGTAAAGTTAGCAGCAAAACCGATTTCAATAATATCAAGTCGCAGCAAGTATACCTGCCGGCAAACCATACCTGGTTTGACTTTTGGACAGGTAAACAGATCAAGGGCGGACAAATTATTAACAAGGAAACCCCAATTGATATACTGCCATTGTATGTAAAGGCGGGCTCGATTATCCCAATGGGGCCATTCCAGCAGTACACTAGTGAAAAAAATCTTAAAAACATTGAATTAAGAATATATGGTGGCGCCGATGGCACATTTACGCTATACGAGGATGAAAATGATAACTACAACTATGAAAAGCATGTTTACTCGACCATTGAATTTAAATGGAACGACAAAGCAAAAATGTTAACGATTAATGCCCGTAATGGGAGCTATCCGGGGATGTTAATAAACAGGACATTTAATGTGATCCTGGTTAATTCAAATCATGGTGCTGGCACCGCAATAACAAAACCTGATAAAACAGTTGAGTATAATGGAGAAAAAAAAGTAGTAACATTCAAATGATTAATTGAGTTTTAGACAAAAACAGACTCATAGCTATTTACATGTAATAAAGATCTGGTGGGTTGTGCGGTTTAATTGATGGCGTTCCGGGATGAGATCCGGAACGCTTTTTTGTTGTGGTGAGAATCTGATAGGCGTTAAGAAATTGCAATCCTATAGCTTAATCGGCGATTTAGGACTTATTCTGAATCGTCGATTTAGCTTATAAATTGACCATGTTTAACATTCGTAATCATAATCTTAAACATTTGATACATTCGATTAAACCGTACCGCAGTAGTTTCGCAGCAATCAATTATAAAACTTAAACTTTTAATGAAAATCAAGGGGAACCTGAACTTCGGGATTCATTTGCTGCTGTTTATTGCTTTTGCATCTTGTCATAAGAGAACAACGTTAGCTGTTCATCAATCATCTGCTATTGCCAGTAGTGGCTACCCAAGCTATAATGTTTCGCCTGCAAAGCCCGATTCGGCCGGGATGAGCAGTACTGCTGGTCAACTTGCAGCAAAAATGAATATAGGATGGAACCTGGGCAATACGCTGGAAGCGATAGGTGGGGAAACAGCCTGGGGAAATCCGAAAGTTACGGACGCTCTTATTAACGAAATAAAAAAAAGCGGGTTTAACGCTGTACGCATTCCCTGCTCATGGGATCAATATGCAGATCAGTCTACTGGTAAAATAAAATCCGCCTGGTTGAGCCGGGTGAAAGAGGTTATTCAGTATTGTATTGATAACGACATGTATGTTATCTTAAATATCCATTGGGATGGCGGCTGGCTTGAAAATAACTGTACTCAGGAAAAAAAAGATGCCGTGAATGCAAAACAAAAAGCATACTGGGAGCAAATAGCTACCAGCCTTCGGGATTTTGATGAACATTTGATTTTTGCAAGCGCAAATGAGCCGGCCGTATCGAACCCTGTCCAAATGGATGTCCTGTTATCATACCATCAAACATTTATCGATGCTGTTCGCGCTACCGGGGGTAAAAACGCTTATCGGACATTGGTGATCCAGGGGCCGTCAACTGATTTTGATAAGACCCTGCACCTGATGACGAAAATGCCCGAAGATAAGGTCAAAAACAAATTGATGTTAGAGGTACATTCCTATACACCTTATCAATTTGCGCTTATGACTCAGGATGAGAAATGGGGTAACCAGTTCTATTATTGGGGGCTGGGATATCATTCGTCAGCTGATGTTGCCCACAACGCTACATGGGGAGAGGAATCTGAAATAGACAAAGTAGCAAAAGATCTGAAAGCCAAATTTATAGATAAAGGAATCCCGGTTATTGTTGGTGAATTTGGGGCGATTAGACGTTCCTCTCTGGTTGGAGATGCGTTAATGCGCCATTTGAGCGCACGCTCCCATTATCTTAAGTATTTTGTAAAATGCGCAAAGACGGATGGCTTGATACCGTTTTACTGGGATGAGGGTAGGCTGGGTAACAACTCATTCGGCATCTTTGACAGGCAGACAAACACTGTATTTGACAAGCAAGCACTGGACTCTCTTATTCGTGGTACAAATTGATAGGTGGGATATCTCGCGCAGCTGGCAAAACCATAGTGTATTTGAGCGTCCGATCTGGTAAATCGATCAGCTTAGAACTTACCGCAAACATTCAAAAGTCATTGCAGCATTGTCGGGGTTTATTCTTAAATTAGTTGATTGCTACGTTTTGAACGATTTGAGGTCAGTGTGATGTTTAAAAGACTTTTACTATTCGTTACCGGGTGCATGCTGACGGTGGGCTGGGTACATGCACAAAACAACCATTACCAATTCTCGCGGTTGGATATTAGAGATGGCCTTTCTAATAACGGGATCAATTGCATTTATAAGGACAATAGCGGATTTATATGGATTGGTACCGAGTCTGGCCTGAACCGTTATGATGGCTATACTTTTAAAGTATACAAGCATTCGGAAGATACTACGGCGCTTACTGACGACGACATAACCGGCATATTCGAAGGGCCTTCCGGAAAATTATGGATTGCAACAATGGCCGGATTTAATATCTATAATCCCGCCGAAGACAGATTTGAGCATGATGCCGACAAGCAGCTAAAGAACATGGGCGTTCCTGACAATCGTATTGGGGATATAAAAAAGGACCGATTGGGAAATTTTTGGTTCGTGCACGAATCATACGGTATTTATAAATACCGGCCCGGGGACGAAAAGGCCACACACCTGCAGCATAACGCGAAAGATAATGAATCTTTGTATTCGGATAAAATAGCGGGTATTAGTGAAGGTCCCGGAGGTAGTTTATGGGTGGTATACCAAAATGGCGTACTTGATAAAGTAGACGAGAACACTGGTTCGGTCACCAATCGCATTGATGTTCTTAATAAAATGGCGAAGCGGAGTGGGGCCAATTACCACCTTTTTGCTGATCGTGACGGCGATTTGTGGGTGTTTGAGCAAGGAAACCCAAGCGGAGTGTTTTATTACGATGTCAAAAAAGATATTTTAAAAAATATAACCAGCACGTCACCTGACGGCCGCTTAAGTTCGGATATTGTCACTGGCGTCTTACAGGATGATAAAGGTCTTATTTGGGTTGGAACCGATCATGGAGGAGTAAACCTCATCAGCAAAAATGATTTTAAGATACAAAGTTTTTTAACACGGGAGGGCGATTCTAAAAGCCTGTCTCAGAACAGCATCACATCTCTTTATAAAGGGAATGATGGAATTGTTTGGATTGGCACCTACAAAAAAGGGATAAGTTATTATCACCCGGATATTATAAAATTTCCACTAATCAAACATTTTGCGTCGGATGCTAGCAGCCTTCCATATGATGACGTGAACCGGTTTACAGAAGACGATCTCGGTAATTTATGGATAGGCACCAATGGACGAGGACTGATTTATTATAACCGCAAGACCAATACCTATAAAAGTTTCATCCACAATCCCGCCGACCCTAACAGCTTGTCGAATAATGTAGTTATCAGTCTTTGTATAGACCATAAAAAAAGGTTATGGATTGGCACCTATTTTGGCGGCATGGACTGTTTTGACGGGCATACCTTTAAACATTATAAACATAGTAGTTCGCCAAATTCAATTTCAGATAACCGGATTGCCGATATTATAGAAGACCCGTCTCATCATTTATGGATTGGGACAATAGGTGGCGGGCTTAATTTATTTGATCCGGAGACAGGAACGTTCAAACACTATATGGCAGGCAGCGGGCTGAACATCAACTATATTTCAAAGCTCGCCGAAGATGAAGATGGGAATCTATGGATTGGTACGGCTTATGGGTTGAACATATTAACCCGCCAGTCTAAATTCATTTCTTATGTGCGGATGGGCAACCCCCAAAATGGCTTGGTAAATAACAATATATCGGGGTTGGTAGAAGACTCTCGTCATTTATTCTGGATTACAACGCGGGATGGCATCAGCATATTTAATCCCAGAACAAAAAAATTCAGGAACCTACATAAGAACGATGGGCTGCCGGACAATAGCACACAAGACGTGCTGGAGGACAACCATCACAACATGTGGGTCAGTACCGCTAATGGTTTATGCAACATCACTGTAGCAGGTACGGGAGACAAACTCACACTGCATTTCAAAAATTTTGATGAAGGTGATGGCTTGCAGGGGCGCGAATTTAATAGGTATTCCTCGTTGAAAACCAAGCGGGGTGAGCTCATTTTCGGGGGAGCTAATGGGTTTAATATATTTAATCCACTGGATATCCGGTCAAATACAGAACAGCAATCCGTCGCATTGACCGATTTTCTCGTTTTCAACAATCCTATTCAACCACAGCAAAGCGTCGATGGGCATGTCGTTCTGCAAAAGTCAATACTTGAAACAAAGGCCATAACGCTTCGCCATGCCGAAAATATGTTTACGATCGAGTTTGCAGCTTTAAACTTTCTGAATCCAGATAAAGTAAGCTATCAATACAAGCTGCAGGGCTTTGATAAGCAATGGATATCTACAAACAACAACTCGCGTAAGGCCACTTATACCAACCTTGATGCCGGCGATTATGTTTTTAAGGTCAGGGCAATAATGCCTTCCGGAGGCGCGGCTATTTCGGAAGCGACCCTGAATATTCAAGTATTACCCCCGTTTTATAAGTCGCCTCTTGCTTACCTGATTTATTTGCTGGTTATTTTTGGAGCATTATATTTTATCAGGCGCAGAGGTATCGAAAAGCTTAAAATGCAGTTTGCCATCGAGGAAGAAAGAAAAGAGGCAAAACGCATACAGGAACTGGATACGATGAAAATCAAATTCCTTACAAATGTTAGCCACGAATTCCGCACACCGTTATCGCTGATTATGGCCCCGGTAGATAAAATGATTAACCAGTCCGCCGATAAAAACCAAAAAACGCAGGCTGAACTGATCAAGCGAAATGCAAGGCGCCTTCTCAACCTCGTTAATCAATTGCTGGATTTCAGGAAAATGGAAGTGCACGAATTAAAGCTTAGCCCTCAATCCGGAGATATTATTCAATTTGTAAAAGACGCTTCTTATTCGTTCGCCGACCTTGCTGAAAAAAAGAATATAGATTTCCTTTTTGATACCGATACCGACAGCCTTATTACCAACTTTGACCATGATAAGATTGAGCGCATCATATTTAATTTACTATCAAACGCTTTCAAATTTACACCGTCGGGCGGCCATGTTAGTGTATGGGTTACCGTCATTTCTGACGAGGATATTCCTGAAAGCAAATGGCTGGAAATAAGAGTAATTGATACCGGTATAGGCATAGAAAAGGAAAAACATGCCCAAATATTTGATTGTTTCTTCCAGAATGATATTCCGGATTCCTTTGTTAACCAGGGTAGCGGTATCGGGCTCTCGATTACCAAAGAATTTATTAAAATGCATAACGGTGAGATAACGGTTGAAAGCGAACCTGGAAATGGAAGTTGCTTTATTGTCAGCATGCCAGTAAAAACTCAAGACCTGTGCATATCAAACTCTGAAGTTTCCGTTTTGGATTTAGAGCCCAACATGTCTTCGGAGGTAAAAAAGGATGTTGATACCGCCCTCGAAAAAAATAAAAAGCCCGTTATTCTGCTTGTGGAAGACAATGATGATTTCAGGTTTTATTTAAAAGACAATCTCAGGGAGTATTTTCAAATAGTTGAAGCTGTAAACGGGAGGGATGGGTGGCAAAAAGCATTGGCATTACACCCCGCCCTCATGGTCAGCGATATCAGCATGCCCGAAATGAACGGTATTGAACTATGTAAAAAACTAAAAAATGATCGCAGGACGTCGCATATACCTGTAATACTGCTTACCGCACTTACTGGTGAAGAAGACCAGGTTAAGGGGCTGGCATTTGGGGCGACCGATTATATGACCAAACCCTTCAATTTTGAGATTCTGCTTTCAAAAATCAAAAACCTTTTGACTTTGCAGGACACATTTAAACGTACTTATAAAAAGCAATTGGATGTTCAGCTGGAAGATGTCGAGGTCCCATCTGAAGACGAGAAATTGCTGCGAAATGTAATCGACTACATAGAGAAAAACATGTCTAACGACCGTTTATCAGTTGAAGAATTAAGTCGCGAAATGGCCATGAGCCGGGTGTCTTTATACAAAAAACTGTTAATGCTAACCGGCAAATCTCCTTTAGAATTTATTAGGTCGGTGAAGATGAAGCGAGCCGCTCAATTACTCGCCAGTGGTCAAATGACCATTGCTATGGTTTCGTATGAAGTTGGCTTTAACTCGCCTACGTACTTTACAAGGACTTTTAAAGAAGAATTCAAATTGCTGCCATCTGAATACATGGCAGAGATCCGAAAAAACGGCCCACCTGTAGATGATCTGAAATCCTGACCGATAATAACTTATCCAAAATAAAAGCTACCGATGTTGAAAATGATATCGGCTTTGCCCGCTATGTTATCATTCGTACTATCAAACTTTCTGTTTTCGGTGTAAATTATACGATTTAATTATTTAATTGTCTGATAATCAAATAATTGAAAATCGGTTAACATTTGTGCTATTATCATTATCAACTCTACGATTTGTTACAGGCACACATCTATAGCTTCATCTTTCGGAAATGAGATTCAAAAGCTTGGCAATCAGCTGCCTTTACATTGAATTCATCTCCACCAATTAAACCGATATTTTTTTATTTGATTTTTTAGAAGAAATACCCTGTTTGAACGGGAGTGATTTTTTGGGGCCAGGCATCCAAAAAGCAAACCTGTGATGACTTGCATAGTACGCAACAACTAAGTTTAAACCAATAAATTATGAAACCAATTTTTACTACTTCCCTAATTAATTAAAAGATGAGACTACTAGCAGTACGAAAAATCAAATTCATGTTCTGTCTCATATTCCTGACAACGTTAATTTCCATTTCAGGTTATGCGCAGACCAAACGTATTAACGGGACTATAGTAAGTGCCGATGATTCAAAACCAATGCCCGGAGTAACTATTAAAGTTCGGGGTGCCAAAACCGGGGCAATATCTGCAGCCGACGGAACTTACTCTATTACGGCCAACCCAACAGATGTATTGGTTTTCACCTTTGTCAGTTATACAACACAACAAATTAATGTTGGTGCAAAAAACACAATTGATGTAAAGATGAGCCCGTCCGCAAGCAACTTAAATGAGGTAGTTGTCACCGGATACGCAAAGGCAAAAAGAAAAGATGTTACAGGCTCTATAAGTTCCATAAAAGGGGACGACCTGCGCCAAACACAACCAACTACTTTTGATCAGGCCTTGCAGGGAAAAGTTGCCGGCGTTGTGGTCCAGCAAATATCAGGTCAGCCTGGCGGTGGCGTGTCTATTCAAATACGCGGCGTATCTTCAATAACTGGTTCTAACTCGCCGTTATACGTAATAGACGGCATTATTATCCCTCCGGTAAGTGACCCCGGTAGTGGGGGTAACCCGTTAAATTCTATCAATCCTGCTGATATCGAATCGATAGATGTATTGAAAGATGCCTCGGCAACAGCAATATACGGTTCGCAGGCAACGAACGGCGTTATCGTTATCACCACTAAGCGAGGTAAAGCGGGCCCGCCAACAGTAAGTTATGATTTCTATACCGGCGATCAGGAGATAGCAAAAAAGCTTCCAACCATGAACCTGCAGCAGTATGCTTCGTTTATGGATGCCCGCGCAGTGGTTTGGGGTTTTGGTGCAAGGCCCGAATTTGCCAATCCGCAATATTTAGGTGTTGGTACCAACTGGCAAAATGAATTATTTCGCAGGGCGCCGATGAACAATCATAATCTGAGTGTCAGCGGTGGCGATAACCGGACACAGTATTTACTGTCAGGTTCTTATTTTGACCAGGAAGGTATAGCGCTTGGGTCTAATTTTCAGCGGTACTCGGTTAGGCTTAACCTGGACAATAAAACCACCAACTGGTTAAAAGTGGGTACCAGCATTCAGATGGCGCACATCAATCAAAATCAAAACACCTCAGCTTCTAATGTAATTAGTTCGGCATTAAGCCTTACCCCGGATGTTCCCGTTCAGAACTCGGACGGATCATGGGGCGGAGTCACTACAACCGATGGTTGGGTGCCTGGTATTGTAAATCCAGTAGCTATAGCCCGCCTTGTAACAAATGTTTCGACAAGAAACCAAATGTTTGGCAACGCATACGCCGAGATACAATTTACTAAAGACTTGTCATTGCGTACGGAAGTATCGGGTAATTTCGACTTTGGTACTGCTAATAATTTTACGCCTACTTATACCTTTGGTAAGGTGATAAACGGTACCAACAGTGGCAGCTCGAGCTCGTCGCAGAACATTTATACGGTATTGCGCAATTTTGCCACTTATAACCATGATTTCGGCAAATATAAGCTCAACGTGTTAGCAGGTTATGAAGCACAGTCAAGCTCGTTTGAAAACGTTGGCGGCGGCCGTTCAAATTTCCCATCAAACAATGTGATCTCGCTCAATGCCGGCGATCCAACTTCGGCCACAAACTCTGGCAGCTACGGACGCGGCGGCGCATCTGAATCCTTTTTCGGACGTGTCAATTTTTCATGGAACGATAAATACCTGATCACTGGGAACATACGCGATGATGGTTCTTCAAATTTTCCGTCTAAAGCTCGTTGGGGAACTACCTACTCGGGTGCATTTGCCTGGAAAATTAATAACGAACCTTTTTTGAAAAATGTTAAATCTATAAATGAATTAAAACTGAGGGTTGGCTACGGGCTTACCAATAACCAAAACATACCCGGTAATACTTATGTAACCCAGCTTACAACAGAAGCTAACGGTATATCAGGTATAGCGCAGTTTCAAAGCAATTTGCCCAACCCGAACGTAAGATGGGAAACAACAAACTACTACGATGGCGGGATTGACGGAACCTTTTTTAACGGACGCTTAAATTTTTCATTGGATGTTTATGACCGCGAAACGAGCCACCTTTTATTAGCTGAACCGCTTCCACTTTATTCAGGTAGTAGTACCGGTTATTCGCCAGGAAGCATGGCGGCGCCTTATGCCAATGTGGGTTCTATGCGTAACAGGGGTATTGACCTGCACGTCAGTTCTACAAATATTAACTCTAAGGATTTTGTATGGAGAAGCGACTTTACCATATCGCGCAACGTCAATAAAGTGCTTAGTTTAGGTAACGGCGGATCTGACGCCAGTTTAGCACAAAAATCGTATACAAATAATGAAATCGTTGAAAAAACGGTGGTAGGTCAGCCCATCGGCGAATTTTATGGCTACCTGTTCGATGGTGTATTTGCCCACCCTAAAGATTTTCAAACGCATGCCTTACCGGTCGATCAAAACGGCAAACCTTATCCAATCTCATCGGCTGGCGGTGGTATCTGGTATGGCGACCGTATGTTTAAAGACCTGAACGGCGATGGTATTATCGATTCAAAAGACCAAACCTTTTTAGGTTCACCTATCCCGAAATTTCAGTATGGCGTCAACAACTCATTTACATACAAAAATTTTGATCTGAACTTTTTCTTCAGTGGCAGTGTGGGCAATAAAATATTCAATGAAATGTCCATTGTGCAAACCAACCCAATAGCCAGTACCGCCTACTTTACCTCGGTATTGAATTATGCAAAACTGGGCATGGTTGATCCAGGCGGCTCGGCATCGGATATTAACAATGTATATGTTGTTAACCCCAATACCAAGATTGTCGGTTTAAGAAATGATATCACCAACGATAACACCCGTTCATCAAATATCTACATACAGGATGGTACATACCTGAAATGTAAGAACATTACGCTGGGTTACCGCGTACCCGAAAATATATTGTCCAAAATATACGTGCATTCAATACGGATATATGCTACTGTAACCAACGTTTTCACCGTCACTAAATATGTAGGCATGGATCCAGAAATTGGTTCATGGAACCCGCTTCAGGCCGGTTGGGATAGCGGTTATTATCCGCAACCACGGGTATATACTATTGGTGCAAACATCACCTTTAACAAATAAAGTTATCACTCATTAAAAAAATATTGATGAAATCAATTAATAAAATAATCATCATTTTGCTACTTGCGGCAGCAATTGCAGGATGCAAAAAGAGCTTTCTGGACCGGCCGTCCACTTCGCAGATTAGCTCTAATAATTTTTACCAAACCCCATCCGATTTACGCCTGGCTACGGCGAATTTATATGGCGGTGCCCCTTGGTGGCAATGGCAGCAGCCCTGGTTATTACTGGGAGATGCATTACCCGGAACGGCCTTTTATACCTATTATGGCGATTTGATGCAGCTGTATACTCGTACTATTACGGCACAAAATGGCCTTATATCAACGGGTTGGACAGGCCTCTATAACGTTATTGCACAAAGTAACATGGTTATCAGTGGCATAAATCAGCAAGCGCCGGCATCCATACCGGTCCTAACCAAAAACAGGGCCTTAGCCGAGGCCAGGTTTATGCGTGCGGTAGCGTACTACCATTTGGTTGTTTATTGGGGTGCAGTGCCTATTATTGAAGATAACACCAAATTGGTAAATAACCCCCTGCTTAACCGTAACAACGTTGCGGATGTTTATAAATTTATTGCTAACGACCTATCTTTTGCAGCACAATACCTGCCTGCTACGGATCAGCCTGGCCGAGTAACCACATGGTCGGCACAGGGCATGTTGGGCAAAGTATACTTAACAATGGCGGGCTGGGGCCAAAACGGCACGCGCAACCAGGCATTGCTTGATAGTGCTAAAAAATACGCCGGCAATGTATGTAAAAACAGCGGGTTGGACTTATTGCCAAACTATTATGACCTTTTCAAGGTGCAAAATAACGACAATGCTGAATCATTATTTGCGCTTCAATGGTCGCCGGGCGTTGGCTATGGATTTGGCAACGTATTGCCGGTTTATTATTCGCCCAGTGGCAAGCTGGTTGCTCAAGGCAACGGCGGATGGCAGCCTTTGCAGCCAACTTTTGACTTGTATAGCATGTACAGCGATAAAGATACCGTACGACGCAAAGCCACTATTATGCTTAATGGCGACCATTATCCAGAATTGGATATTGCAGATGGGGGATATAACGCGACCGGTAACAGCATGAAAAAACATATTGTCGGTAATGAAAAAGATAATAACTCGCCAACAATGACGATATGGTCGTCGCCCGAGCATTTTGCAATGCTGAGGCTGGCGGATGTATACCTGGTGTATGCCGAAGCTATTCTGGGTAACAATGCTTCAACTACCGATGGCGACGCGCTGCTGTATTTTAACAAGGTACGCACAAGGGCCGGTGTAGATCCGGTAACAGTGCTGGATTTTGATACAATGCTTAAGGAAAGACGTGTTGAGCTTGCGTTTGAAGGACAATACTGGATTGACCTGGTACGGTTGTCTTATTACCAGCCTGCTAAAGCAGTCAATATTCTTAACACTCAGAAACGGTACACTTTTACTTATGACTCCAAAACGCATACAGCCCAAAGAGATACCACAACGGCGGTACCTACGCTACCTGCAACCATTGGTTCATTTACGTTGCCAATTCCGGCATCGGAGATAACCACCGATCCGAAATTAGCTCAGCCGCCAGTCCCTTATTATTAATTTAATAATTAAAATATATTATTATGAAAAAAAATTCATTTATCCGCTTGTGTTTATTGCCACTTCTCTTCGCGATAGTGGCTTTATCACCTGCTTGTAAAAAGAACAACGCCGACACCGGTCGGGCTCCTGTTATTACAAGCGTAAGAATGTATAATCCGTCACCTAAGGATACCCTTTTAAGTAGCGGTAATCCTGCAACCGACCCTACATGGTCTGGAGGAACAGGAAAATACGTAGTAATAATCGGGCAGAATTTGCAAAATGCAACGCATATAGAATTTGATGGTGTTCCGGCAACTTTTAATCCTGCTTTATTTGCACCGAACAGTGCGGTAGTGCAAATACCGGCCATTATGTTTTCCGCCATCGATACCACTAAGCTTTATACCCTGAGCTATAAAACAACAGGAGGGTCAACAACATTTTCGTTTAAATTGGGCCCGGCGGCGCCGACAATTACCGCTATTTCAAATGTGTTTGCCAACCCCGGTGATTCTGTTCACGTTTTTGGGACGAATTTAGTTTTAGTTCACAGCTTTTCATACGGCGGAACTCCGATAACATCGTTTAACCCAAGCGCTGACGGAACCTCTATCGGCTTCCTTATGCCTGCGCAAACGCCAACCGACCAGGTAATAGTTGCGACAAAGACTGGTACGGTTAATTTTAAAATAGTAGCCACGCCAACCATTACCGGTATTTCCGACGAGGATGCTAATCCTGGCGACTCTGTGTATGTTTATGGTACCTATCTTAAAAATATCCAGTCGCTATCATTTGCAGGTACTGCTATTACTTCCTTTACATCATCAAAAGATGGAACGTCTGTTGGTTTTGTTTTGCCTACATTATCACAAAGCGGACCTGTATCTGTTACCACAAAGTTTGGTACCGGTACTACTTTGTACAATGTTAACGATTATGTGACGGGGGCTATAGCCAATATGGAATGGAGCGGTCCGTTTGGTTGGAGCTGGAATGGGGGAAGTTTGTATACCGGCACTGCTCCAGGCGATTGGAGGACATACGATGCTGCTTTTTCCGGAATTACAACAAATTCATCACAATATGTTGCGATGAAAACCAATGTTCTGAAAGCTGGAGAAGGAGCTGCGGGCTGGCCTCCTACTTATGAAATTTATTTTGGCGGCGGAACACAATGGGTACCAGCAGCCAATCTTAATGACCCACCAAGCAACTGGGCCTTGAAATTCGATGTAAGTGTCCCTCAGGCCTGGAATGGTGGTACAATAGACATTGTAACTGGTGTGGGTGGCTATATAGCCAGGTGGCAACCTTGGCAAAAAACCGCAACTGCCACAGCACCGTACACTACAAAGGGTTGGATAACTGTAACTATTCCTCTGTCATCGTTCCGTGCAAGTGATCCTACGCTTGGCGAAGGTATGGGCGCTTCCGTATCCCAAATTGTCGGTTTGATTGGGCCAACCGGAAATCCTAGTTGGACGGTATATATCCATAACTACGGCGCTGGGGCAACAGCAACAGGCTTTTATGGTGCTTTTGATAATTTTAGAGTTGTGAAAATTAAATAAACTGGGGCCCCTCAGCAGAATATCGCTGTGGGGCTTTTTAATAATTAAATATGAAAATGATGATAAAGAAATTTGGGACGGTGTCCGGAATTATAGGAATATTTATTGCAATCTTAATTGCTGTTTCCTGTAAGAAAACTGAAACGGCAACCCCGCAGCTTACCCTTGCTAACATAACAGATACTATACCTTCAAATGGCGGTACCGTAGCTTTGAAATTTACTTCAAACGCAGCATGGACTGTTGATACTGCTGGCCTTGGATGGCTACATTTAAGCCAAACATCGGGTGGTAATGGTACGGCAACAATTAATTTAACAGGTTTGGCTAATAAATCAGGTGCAAGCCGTTCTTTGCTTCTAGTTTTAAATTCAACTAACGGTCAAAGCAGGCGGATCACAGTGCTGCAGGATGCCAATATCTATCCATCCTATAATATATCACCCATAGCGCCCGATGCAAATGGCATGGGAAGCACGGCTACGCAGCTTACTACAAATATTACAATGGGATATAATATTTATAACACCATGGAAGCTCCGGGCGATGAAACTGGATGGGGAAACCCGGCAATCACTCAATCATTGATTGATTTGATAAAACAAAACGGCATGAACGCCGTACGTATACCTATCCAGTATGATTGGTCACATATAATCGATAAGAAAACTGCACAAATAGATCCTGCCTGGCTTGCCCGGATAAAACAAGTGGTTCAATATTGCTTTAATGACCATATGTATGTAATGGTTAATATTCACTATGATGGTGGCTGGCTTGATTGTACCGCGACGGGTACTAAGCAGGATACAATCAATGCCAAGCAAAAAGCATACTGGGAACAAATAGCTACAACATTGAGGGATTTTGACGAACATTTGATGTTTGCCAGTGCCAACGAGCCCAATGCTACGGATGTACCAACATCTGCCACCCTAATGCGCTATCACCAAACGTTTATTAATGCAGTACGCAGTACCGGCGGTAAAAACAGCTATCGTACTTTAATTATTCAGGCACCTTCTACCTCAATTGATTTGGCTAACCAATATCTTAAATCGAGTAATGTGTATAAAGTAGTGTCAATGCCTATTGATAAGGTGCCAAATAAAATGGTAATCGAGTTCCACTATTATACACCTCCAAACTTTTGCATATTATCTGCTGACGCAAGTTGGGGAAAAGAATCGTATTTCTGGGGGGCTAACTTTCACACCACCAACCCGATGTTTCTTGACCGAAACTCAACTTATAATGAAGAGCAGTATGTAGATTCTATATTCAAAACTGCCAAAAAGAATTTTATCTCAAAGGGAATACCGATGATTATGGGCGAATACGGTACAGCTTATCACGCCGATAAGCTAAAAGGATATCCGGCGGATTCCCTGTTGTCGGTAAATTCCCAGATGCATTTCTATAGTTATGTAACGAAACAAGCTAAAGCAAATGGTGTGCTACCATTTTTGTGGGGCAGCGACGCTTTTGACCGGTCAACTAACACTGTAGGAAACCAGCGGACATTGGATTCGCTGAAAAAAGGTGCAGGACTTTAAACTATGAAATCGCAGTTAATAATATACGGATAATAAAGATCAAAAATTAGTTGATTAACGGTGCCCGCGACGAGGTGAGATACGGAGCGGGCTTTTTAAACCGCAGTTGATAATATCCCGATAAAAAAAATTAAATACTAATTAATTTAACTGCCCGCGACGAGGTGAAAGACGGCGCGGGTTTTTTACCCCTATTGAAAAATTTCCATATGCTAAAAATTAAATACGGTGCAATTGGTCTGTTAGTATTGGTGGCATGCAAAAAGGAAGCGAAACTAAACAACAATATCGTAATAAAAGACACCACCGGGACAACGATAATTCCTCAAAAAGATCCGCAGGTTGCTAAATCGGCGGGATTTTTTTTGGATGACTGGACGACAAAAACATTTAAAGCACCGGCTTATAGCAATGCCCCTCAGCCGGCGGCTGATGCCACCGTTACTGTAAATATCGACTACAGCAATGTGATCACAAAGGTTCCAAAATATCTTTTTGGCAACAATACAAATCCATATATGGGGCAACTGATCACTGAGCCTGTGCTGATGAACAATATCAAAAATTTATCGCCTAACATTCTGCGCTTTCCCGGCGGAAGTATTTCGGATGTTTACTTCTGGGATGGGCAGATCCCTTCAGATGCTCCGGACAGTTTGTCTGATTCTAACGGAAATAAAAGCCCGATTTCATATTGGGTGGGAAATAATACGGCAGGATGGACCTTAACGCTGGATAATTATTACGCAGCGCTAGAGCAAACGAATAGCACTGGCATCATCACTATCAACTACGCTTATGCCCGCTACGGCAAAGGCGCACACCCGGATCAGGCAGCTGCTCACGTGGCGGCACAATGGGTACGTTACGATAAGGGCCGGACAAAGTACTGGGAGATCGGCAATGAAGATGCGGGCCCATGGGAGCCAGGATTTAGAATTGATGTAGCACAAAATAAAGACGGACAGCCTCAGACGATTACAGGTGCTTTATATGGGCAACATTTTAAAGTTTTTGCTGACTCCATGCGCAAAGCAGCGAAACAGGTGGGCGCTGATATTAAAATTGGGGCACAGTTAAGTGAAACTGACCCTTCAAATTCGTGGAATGCCGTAGCGAAAACATGGGAACAGGGTTACTTTGCATCCGCCGGTGATTATGCAGACTTCTATATCGTACATGATTACTTTACGGGTTCCGATAACGAAAATGCAGCTACAATCCTCGCAACTCCAACGATTGTTACAAAAGCAATGATGGACTACATGCACGCGGCAACTACAAAATACAACGTTTCACTAAAACCGATCGCGTTGACGGAATGGAATATTTTCGCTAGCGGCGCAAAACAGATGCCCTCTTACATAGCCGGAATGCATGCTGCTATGACACTGGGTGAATTACTGAAGAATCAGTTCGGGATGGCCAGCAGATGGGACCTGGCAAATGGCTGGAACAACGGCAATGATCAAAGTATGTTCAATGCCGGTGACGAGCCCGATGGTGTGGCTAAGTGGAACCCCCGGCCTGCGTTTTATTATATGTACTACTTCCAGAAATATTTCGGCGACCGGATGGTTGGTTCCTCTGTCACGGGCGGTAATGGTGATGTTTTAAGCTACGCATCGTCGTTTTCGTCCGGTGAGGCAGGCGTCGTGATAGTAAATAAGGGAACTGCTTCACAAACAGTAAAGGTAAACATCAGCAATTTTAAACCCGGATCAAGATATTATTATTATACGTTGACAGGTGGCACAGATAATGGTGAATTTTCCGGCAAAGTATATGTAAATGGCAACGGACCCAGTGGTGCTAACGGTGGACCGGCAAATTATCTGGACCTCTATGCAACCTCTTCCTCGTTAGCTAACGGATTAAAGTTATCCGTGCCGCCACGTGCAGTGGTTTATCTGGTTGCAGAAAGTAAAAAATGATATTAAATGTTAAGGACAATAAATCATCCAGGATTACTAAATGATGTTTTCGGAATCCGCGTTGCCGGATATGAAGAGACCGAAAACTTCAATGAAATATCACTAAGGCATTACAAGGATTAGAATATCCTCAACTATATTTAAACATTTAACTAAAATGAGAAATACCATACAAAAGATCTTCGCGCTCGGCCTGGTGCTGTTAGTTGGTTCTACAATCTTGCGCGGGCAGGGTTTACCGATTGCCGCTGGTCCTTTTAAACCAGCGGATTCTTCCTTCAAACATTATCAATATCCGGCTTGGTTCAGAGACGCCAAGTTTGGGATTTGGGCACATTGGGGACCACAGGCAGTGCCCCGCCAAGGGGATTGGTATGCCCGGAATATTTATATCGAGGGTAGCGACCAGAACAAATACCATACTGCTCATTATGGGCATCCGTCTAAATTTGGATATAAGGATATTATACCGCTATGGAAAGCCGAGAAATGGGACCCTGAAAAATTGATGGAATTGTATAAAAAGGCCGGGGCAAAATATTTTGTCAGTATGGGGACCCACCATGATAATTTCTTTTTGTGGAATTCTAGCGTGCACCGGTGGAACGCAGTACAAATGGGACCTCATAAAGATGTAGTCGGTATATGGCAAAAAGCAGCCAAAAAAAATGGTTTGAAATTTGGCGTATCGGAGCATTTAGGGGCAAGTTACACATGGTACCAACCCGCGCATGGGGCTGATACCGCAGGAGCGTACAAAGGAGTACCTTACGATGGCAACGACCCGAGGTATGCTGATTTATACCACCCCAAGGCAGCTGCGGATGACCACGGATGGTTAAGTACCAATCCGGAATGGCATCGGGAATGGTACAGGTCGATTAAAGAGCTGGTAGATAACTATCACCCTGACCTGCTTTACTCAGACAGTGGATTTCCGTTTGGCGACGTTGGGAGAGCCATGCTAGCCAATTTCTACAATGGCAACATCGCATGTAACCATGGCCAAATGACGGCTGTTTATAACTGCAAACAGCCATCGCAGGGCATGTGGGTACAGGATCTTGAACGGGGCGTTCAAGATTCCATCAGTCCATACCCCTGGCAAACGGATACTTCTATCGGCGACTGGTTTTACAAAACCGGTCAGACCTATAAAAGCGCAACAGATATTATACAAATGCTGGTCGATATTGTAAGCAAAAATGGTAACCTTCTGATCAATATTGTGCAAACACCTGAAGGCGATCTGGAGCCTGATATGCTGAATACGCTTGACGAGATAGGTAAATGGACGGCGGCCAACGGGGAAGGGATATACGGATCCCGTCCTTGGAAAATATTTGGCGAACGGCCGGCGAATGCTTCAACTATAAAAGCTGGCAATTTTAATGAGGACCGGGTAAAATATACGGCAGAAGACATCCGCTTTACCTGTAACGGCAAAAAATTATATGCCTTTCTTCTTGACAGGCCCAGCGGTGATATTCGAATCAAATCGCTCGGGAAATCCTCGGGCATAAACATGCAAAAGATACTATCGGTGAAGCTTTTGGGCAGCAAGGAGACCATACAATGGCAGCAGGGGACAGATGCGTTGGTAATCAAAAAACCGTTGAACTTACCTGACTGGAAAGTATCGGGATTTAAGATCGATCTTTGTGACTAGAAGTACGTTTAAGATTATTAACGAGCGACTAAAGCCTATAATTAATCAGAAAAGAACTTTATGAAAATATTTGCCCTAGTAGCAATATTTAGCGGCTGGCTTGCTCAGTCATTTGCTCAAACACCAATGCCGCTCTACCCGGGTAATATCCCCAATTCAAAACCTGCGCCGTCGCTATATAGGGAAGGGCTTAACCAATGGCGCTGCGTTACAAATGTGTCTATTCCTACGCTTACACCCTTTTTGCTAAAAGACGGCTCAACGCATACGGCTGTGTTAGTAATTCCCGGTGGGGGGTACTCAGGCGTTGCTATGGGTCATGAGGGTGATTCCATAGCACGCGCTTTCAACAAAATAGGTGTAAGTGCCTTTGTACTGAAATACCGCTTGCCCAATGACAGCACAATGGTTGATAAAACCGTTGGCCCCCTGCAGGATGCACAATCGGCATTGTTAATGATACGCAAAAATGCAAACAAATGGAACATAAATCCGGCAAAGGTGGGCGTGATGGGGTTTTCTGCAGGAGGACATTTGGCGTCAACCTTAGGGACTCACTTTGACAAACCGACGATAAAGAATAATGACAATATCAGCCTCCGCCCTGATTTTATGGCGTTGATATATCCGGTTATTACATTCGGAAAATTCGCGCATATAGGCTCGCGCGAGAACTTGATCGGCAAAAAACCGTCGCAACAACTTATCGACTTTTACAGCAATGAAAAGCAAGTTACTGATGTAACGCCCCCGACTTTCCTGGTGCATTGTGAAGACGATAACGTTGTTCCTGTTCAAAACACGCTGATGTTTTACGATGCGCTGTTACAAAATAAGGTAAAAGGTGAGATGCATATCTACACGGGGGGCGGCCATGGTTTTGGTTTACACAATCCAACTACCCATGATTACTGGTTCGACAGGTTGAAAGAATGGATGGATACTAATGGATGGTTGAAATAATCGCGTAACGTTAATTAAATGCTCAAACATCCGTCAAAGATGTTTGCGCTTTTTTGTTATGGTTTTTCTAGTTTAATGGGATGCTGCTGACCAAAGCGCCCGCTATAGTTTTTGATTTCAATACCATTTATTCTCTTTCAGCCACCTCGCACAATAGTCAAACCATGTGCTCTTTGCAGGTTCTAAGGGAAATCCATGCTGCCCGGTCGGGAAAATATGTAGCCCCGAAGGCACTTTATTCTTTTGCAATGCAAGAAACATAGCAGTACTGTTTCTGACAGAGACCAGGCCATCATCTTCTGCATGAATTAAAAAAGTTGGTGGAGTGCCCGGGGTAACGTTAAGTTCATTGGAGTAAAATCTTACTTTTTCAGCGGATGGATTTTGCCCTATTAAAGCTGTCCGCGAATCTAAATGCCCCAGCGAATCGGTAAAACTAATTACCGGGTAAACTAATACCATAAAATTGGGCCTTAATGAGACCCGATTAATATTTTCGATAGAGGTTTTATTAAAATGGGTGCCAATAAATGCCGCCAAATGTCCTCCAGCAGAAAACCCCATTACACCCACCTTTGCTGTATCAATGTGCCATTCTTTTGCCCTTGTTTTTACAATGAGCAAAGCCCGTTGAGCATCCTCTATTGGGCCTGTAGATTTGTCGCGCATGATTTTGTCGTCCGGCAAGCGGTATTTAAGCACGAATGCAGTGATGCCAATTTCATTGAGCCTTTTAGCGACATCATAACCCTCATAATGGATGTTCAAGGCACCATATCCTCCGCCTGGAATCACGATCACCGCTGTGCCAGAGTGATTTTCTACTGGTGAAAACACTGTTAATGTCGGTTGCGTTACGTTTTGTAAAAAATTATATGTGGTCCAATGCTCAATGTTATTGGTTTGGATCGAATTAGGGATTTGTGCGTCGTACAATGGAATGACGGTTTGACAAAATCCAGCAATTGGAAAAGTCAATAAAAAAATAAAAAAGGTTAGTCTGTTTCTCATCTGAAATTAGATCAAAGATTTTATATTTATTTATTCAGCAACTGGGCTGCGCTGAATTGTTCCTTTTAAGTTCAAACTGTTTATGTTGATTGAACCCTATCATAATTATTAATCCCTCGATGGAATTACCGTAAATTTCTTTTTCAGTCGTAAAAAGGGCTTTTCGAAAATGCTGTATGAGAGTATAGAAATGGCGACGGTGGCGACGAACGCAATAACAAAGCCTACTTCACCCCTCCAATCAGATAATCCAATACTTTTGCTAAAATCTGCCAGTTGTTCTTTGAAAATTTGATAAACAAGCCAAAACATGGTTATATGAAAAACATACATTCCATAAGATATGCGACCCAGATATCGCAATATTTTTGGCATGTATTTTTCCTGTGATCCATAGAAGGATAGAAAATAACATATCACTCCTGTAAGTATCAGAAGCCAACCAACAAATGATTGCGAGATAGAGGATAGGTGAGGAGCATCGGCATGAATGCCACATACAATGGAGGCAATCAGCCAGCACGCCACTCCTGTCGCAAACAATAATATGCGAATGACCGTGTGCCAATTTGGTTGCCAACCCCGCATATAGACCGATAGAAGTATACCTGCTGCAAAGAACTGAAAGTGCACTAAGCTATTCGTCCACTCACCGCTAAATCCCGTAGTGGGGTTTCTGGCGTAATAAATAATAGTGATGTAAGCTATCGCAAATGCAACAATTGAAAAAATCTTCAAGCCTCGTTCGGCTGTAAAATATATAATCAACGGAAGCAAAATGTAAAGTTGTTCTTCAACCGAAATACTCCAAAGCGGATTAATAGGATAAGACGGAAGCCAATCATTAAAAGTGATATACCAATTGCCGGAAAATAAGCTAAACGAAAGTTGTACTGGCAGTGAAATATGCCCAAATTTATCTGTAAACTGTGTTATAACGACCATCCCAAAGAAAAAAGCAAAGTACAATGGCCAAATACGAAGTATCCTTCTTATGTAGAAAGATTTCACGTTAATTTTGCCTGACTGTTCTAGTTCCTTTAATAGCAATTCGGTTATCAAAAATGCGCTTAGAAAGAAAAATAAAGGCACGCCAAATACACCAATTAAGCTGAGGTGATAAGCCCAATAATTTCTTGCCGGATCAATGGGCGCAAGATCCAGCCTGTGAGTAAAAAAAACAAAGAGAAAGGCACATAACCTAAGTATATCCAGCTCGGGTTTATAATATCGGGTTGGTATTACTAAAAGCTTATTGTCCTTATCTGCTGTTACCTCAGGCAGTGTATTTGGCGATTCTATGTTATTCAATGAGCCTTAAACTGTTTTATGATAAAACCTTTAACACATTTGCATATGCTAAGGCATCTGACGATTTTTCAGGTAAAGTAACAATCAAACCTTTATCATTTCTTTCAAAAGTTAAAGACTGTTTTGTCGGCAACCATTCTATCTTTTGAATCTCTTTTGGAAAGTGTTCACTGGCCTTTGCCAAACTTTTAATAACTAGTTTTCCGTCCTCAGGCCAACCCATTGCAGTTGCATAAAGCACATCGCCTTTTGTTGCAAAGCGGATATCTTCATGTGTAAACGGTTTCCCTTTCCCTTCATTGAAGCCCTGTGCGCTCAGTTGTGCTGCAGCTTCCTGTGCCGGCCCTTCCCCAAATATCTTCCATGGCCTTGTAGCGTAGATGCTTTCGCCGTTCGTGTTCATCCATTTGCCAATATCCTCAACGATTTTTCTTTCTTTTTCATCAATGGTACCATCGCCGCGAACAGGGATGTTCAGCATCAGGTTCCCGTTTTTGGCTACAATGTCAACTAATGTTTGAATTACGGTCTTTGCTGTTTTATACCCATCGCGTTCATACAATGCCCGGTCATAATGCCAACCACCAATGCAGGTATCGGTTTGCCAGGGCAATGGCTCAATTTGGTTGGCTTGCCCTCTTTCAATATCCCATACCATCGCCTTGCGTTGATTTTGATCCAATATTTTCCCATTAAGCACTGCGCGAAGCGCTCCATGTTCTTTAATGCTTTTATTGTAAAGATGAGCAGCAATGCGCAAGCCTGAATCACTAACCGGCCAAAACGGAAGTTGGCTGTCGTCGAAATAAACGACATCCGGATTGTATTTATTGATCAGCTCGATGGTCCGGTTGTAAAATTTATCAATGTAGGCTTTATCCGGCGGATAAGCGCCATTTCCCCAACCCCATTGCCCGCCAATAGAATTGTCATCTAAGCTATCTTTGCTCAGAGGGTGGTTCTGTGCATACAGTTCTTGCGGATCGAGTCCTTGCCACCACTTGTCTTTTCCGCCGGCTTTTGTGAGTTTTCCGTCGTAGGGAATGCCTGCATAAGGGCCAGTTTTATCTGAACGTTGTGCCACTTCATACCAGCGCCAGGCATGCGATGCGTGGACACTTACGCCAAATGGCAACCCGTTATTTCTTGCCGCCTTTTCCCAGCCGCCAATCAGATCTTTCTTTGGGCCAATCTTAGTTGAGTTCCAGGAATTTTGATATTTACTATCGTATAAGTCGAAATTATCATGATGATTGGCAAGCGCCATAAAGTATTGTGCACCAGCGCTTTTGTACAAACTCACCAACTCTTCAGGATTCCATTTCTCGGCTTTCCATTCATTGATGACATCTTTAAATCCAAATTTTGAAGGATGACCGTATTTCTGAAGATGGATTTTATATTGCCACGAACCTTCCTGGTACATTCCTCTGCCATACCAATCGCCGGCTTCGGGCTGGCATTGAGGGCCCCAATGTGCCCACATGCCCAACTTGGCATCACGAAACCATTCGGGTGTTTTATAATTTTGCAACGATTCCCAGGTCGGTTTGAATGGGCCGTTTGCAATTGGCTCATTTAATTGGTTGTTATAAAAGCTCTTGCCCAATGCTCTCGATAACCACAACGAGGACAAGGTAGCGGCAGTTCCTTTGATTAATGTTCTGCGTTTCATTCTAAAAAGTTTATAAGTGCTTGCCGATCGGTCAGCTGTAATTACAATTCGAAAATTTTATTCATCAAAACCCATTTTTCTCCCTCTTTTGCCCACGGCAGTGGTTGCTGAAATTTCCACATCAGTTGCTCCCATTCCTGAACTTTCTGATTGGAGCCGTCCATAGCCGCTTTGCGATCGAAACTAAAGCTATCATCAGTTTCCATGATCATGAACAACCGATTACCTGTCCGGTGAATTTCCATATTGTTAATTCCTGAATCGGTAATACTTTTCATTATTTCAGGCCATGCATTTTCCGTTTTGTGCCAGTTTTCGTATTCGGCAATTAATTCCGGGTTATCTACTAGGTCGACTGCCAGGCAGTATTTTTTCATTTTATAATATTTAATAATGATTAATTTTTAAAACAAGAAATTGCTCAACCGATTTCTACCATTGCTTTTATTACGCCATTGGCGGGATTTAACCATCCTTCAAATTCATCCTTCAGCTGGCCGAAAAAAACACGATGTGTGATGTAGGTGGTTGGATCAACTAATTTCTCTTTCATGGACGAAATAACGTGTTCAAAATCTTCCCTGGTTGCATTTCTGCTGCTCATCAGGGTTGCTTCTCTTTTATGAAACTCGGGATGGCTGAAACAAATGTCTCCCTTTTGGAGCCCGATCAGCACATACCTCGCCCCATGAGACATATATTGGAATGCATTGTTGATCGCTTTCAAATTTCCCGTCGCATCAATTACTACGGTTGGCATATCACCGTTCGTGATGGCTTTCAATTGCTCTGTAACATCCGCGTCAGTTGCATTAATAACATGCTCCACTTTCAGCTTGTCTTTACAAAACCGTAACCGATCACTATTGGTGTCCATGGCAATTACTTTTCCTCCTGCAATCCGGGCAAACTCCATCGTTCCTAATCCTATAGGCCCAGCTCCAATTACCAATACAAATTCATCTTTTTTGACTCCGCCTCTTCTCACGCCATGGGCACCTATGGCTAAAGGTTCAACCAACGCCAATGCGTCAAAACTCAATCCTTCACCATGAATTAAAGAGTAGGAGGGAACAGAAATATATTCAACCATGCCCCCGTCCTGATGCACACCGCACACTTTTATCTTCTCACAAGCATTGGGTTTTCCATTTCGGCAGGCGATGCATTTACCACAATAAAAATAAGGGATGAATGTAAGAGCCTCGCCGATCTCAAAACCGGGGGCCTGATCAGCTTCAATTAGTTCACCTGAAAGTTCATGACCTAAAATACGCGGATATTCAAAATACGGTTGCGTTCCTTCGAACGCGTGCAAATCGGTACCGCAAATCCCGATTCGTTTAATTTTTATTATAGCTTGTCCGGGCTGTGGTTGCGGTATTGCTCCGACCGCATATTCAAACTCACCAGGCTTTTTGCACACTAAAGTCTTCATTTTTGTTCTATTAATTTTACGCCGTAGCTGCTTGCTGAAGCCAGGATACAAAGTCGACTTCAATCAGATCATTGATTTTTAATTCCTGCCAAAATTCCGGGGGAATATTGGCATTAAGCATACCCAAATTCGATTGAACGCGGGCAGCATTAGTCGTGTTTAGTGCTATGCTTTTCACGCCCGGAACATTGAGCGCGAATTGGACACAAGCTTCAGAAGGTTTTATATTGAATTTATTACATTTTTCAAAAAAATGTTCCCGCCATTTGTATAAGCCGTCATTTTGTGAAGTGCCTCTTTCAATCAGCCGATAGTCGAAATGATTACTGCCAACAAGGAAGCCTGAGTGAAACACTGCAGAATTAACTACATAAACACCCTTTCTCTCCATTTCCGCGATAAAGTCCAGCAGTTCTTGCGGATGACGCTTTATCGTCATGCTGTTAGCAATCATGATCCAATCTAATTGTACATCATTTGCAAGTCGCTTAATGATTTTCCAGTTTTTTGCGCCAACGCCAATAAATTTCACTTTTCCCTGCTTCTTCAAATCATACAAAGCCTCATACGCAGCTAAAATATCGTTGTACAATTCCTCTGCGTGATGATGGTCTTTTGCAGTACTAATATACTCATCGGGGTCGTGAACGGAAACCATTTGAGGGATATAACCACTGAGTAATTCATTGCCTTGGTCGAAACATTCTATAATGCCTTTATAACTTATCTTTTGAACTGCATCATATTTTAGATTCTTCCAAACACCGGGTTCGAAAGTAGGTTCTTCTGTTTTTAGTTCGGTGCGAAGCCACCCTAACTTATTACTGATAATAACGTTTTCCTGTGAAATATTTAGTTTTCTGAGGCATTTTCCAAGTGTTTCCAATGCCAGGCCGGCGCCATACTTTCCTGCAGAATCAAATACCACTTTGCCATCTGATAGCCGGACACATTCGCTTACAATATTCAGCTTCTCTTCTTCGTCCAGCGCAACGAACAAATTTCCCAAACCGCTGGTCCCGAATATAATCGCCGGAAGACTCAGCGGTGCTTTATCTAATCCTTTTACTTCGGGCTCTTGATGCTTTTTCATTTTGCTTCTTGATTTTTTTGAAATATCATAGTGTTGTACCGATTGCCGGTTCTTCTTCAAAATCAACTTCCTGAATAGTTTTATGTCCCTTCCAGCCAAAGTATGCTACAATAACAAAACAAATTACCGGGACTACATAACCCATTTGAATATCGCCGGTCGAATCGCTGATTATTCCGAATAATCTGGGTAGAATGGCGCCGCCGACGATGGACATGATCAATAAACTGCTGCCATATTCGGTATCGCCCCCGAGATCAGCTATTCCCAGGGCAAAAATGGTCGGAAACATGACAGACATAAAGAAGCAAATGGCAATGACTGTATAGACCGTTATCATTCCATGTGCTGTTATTGCAACAATACATAATACAATGTTGATCAATGCATAAATTGTAAGCAACTTGCTTGGCTTAATGTATCGCATAAGAAACGTCCCAAAGAAACGCCCGATCAAAAATGCAATACCGCAGGCTCCTGAATAATAGGCAGCTTTTATTTCGCTGATGCCTGCAGATTTTGTGGCATACAGCACAAATAAGCTGAAAACACAAACTTGCGCACCCACGAAAAAAAACTGCGCAATTACGGACCAAGCGAGATGTTTGTGTTTAAACGCGTGCAAAATATTTTGGCTTTTTTCTCTTCCTGTTTCTTTATGCTGAATCTTTGGTAATTTGGTTAACGCAAAGGCTATTGCTATAACTAATAAAACGGTACCCAGGATAAAATAAGGAGTTTTAACTGAAGACGCTTCTGATGCCAGAGCAATCCGTTTTGCATCAGATGCCATAGCATTTAATTGCTGTTCGGAATACCCCTTGCCAAGAATCACTCTTGCGCCTATAATGGGCGCAAGGGCAGCCGCCAACCCATTAAATGACTGCGCAAGATTTAATCTTTGTGTACTTGTTTCATGCGGTCCCAATGCTGCGGCGTAAGGATTAGCAGCTGTTTCGAGAAACCCTAAACCACAGGCAATTACAAATAATGCGAAAAGAAAAAATATATAGGACTGCGTATTGGCTGCCGGGATAAATAAAAATGCACCGATCGAAAAAAATATTAAGCCCGTTATCATTCCAATTTTGTAGCCAAATCTTTTTATTACATAACCCGCAGGTAAGGCCATGAGGAAATAAGCTATATAAACGGCAGAATCAACCAGGGTCGATTGTGTAGTTGTAAGGGTAAACGATTTTTTTAAATGGGGGATCAGTATTGGGTTCAAGTTGTTTGAAAAACCCCATAAAAAGAATAAAGAGGTCACCAAAATAAATGCGAATCCAGCGTTTGACGCCTTGGTTGCAGCCACATTTTGGGGGAGCGACGTGTTCATAATGTATACTTGAAAATAGGTGAAATTGGTTAGGATCAAATATATTCGCCAGACTTGTGTTAATTGTTGTATTAAATAGACTTTGTTTTATATAAATCCGACTTTTTACCGAACTTTACGGATTATCAAATGAGTAAAAGGTTACTTGGGCACAATTTTTCCTTACTGCACGTGGATCATGTTAAACTGAATGAAAAGTGGAACTATCCTAACGTGATCAGCCCTTATTTCCGTGTTTACTATATTGATCAGGGGGAGGGGTTTATCTCTACCAAACAGGAAAAGATCAAGCTTGAGCAAGGCTATTTGTATGTTATTCCAAGCTTTACTTTATGCCACCTTTCGTGCAATACCTACCTGAGCCAATATTTCCTTCACTTTTTCGAGGAGTCGGCGGAGGGTATTTCAATTTTTGAGAATAATAGAAAGGTCATAAAAGTTGCCGCAACGGAGACGGATATTATAAACTTCAAAAAGCTATTGAGCATAAATCCTGGCCGGGGAATTAACAGGTCTGATAATCCAACTGTCTACGAAAAGAATGCCTATTACAAAAGCTATCAGGAAATAAATAATACCGTTAGTGACTCTGTTTATTTTGAAACGCAGGGTATAATTCTTCAATTAATTTCCCGTTTCTTAAACTCCCATGGGTTTAAAAACAAAAGCCCTGATCCCGTTCCCTCAAAAATTTTAGATGCGGCCAGGTATATTCAATTAAATCTGAAACAAAATTTAACGGTAAATTATTTGGCCGGCAGGGCAAACCTGCACCAGGACTATTTTTCAAGGTTGTTTTTTAAACACACAGGTCAAAGGCCGCTAAATTATTTGCACGAAAAACGAATCGAGCGAGCGCAATATTTAATTGCAACCACTACTTTGTCGTATAGAGAGATTGCCGAAAAAACAGGATTTGAAAACCTGCCGCATTTCTCAAAAATTTTCAAAAAGGTTACCAGCCTTACTCCGGGCGAGTATAAGAAATTGAACGGATTGTTATAGATCAACATCTCCGGTTCCAAACCGCAATCGTTGTCGACTTGCACATGTTATAATGTCCTAAAACGCTTGTTAGCTGCTCTTATCCATTCACGCGCTATAAGCTCATGGCCGGCATGCCCTTTATGAAAAAAAGAGAATTATGGAAAGACATTTTTGTTTAATTGCACGGCCAGGACAGTTACATCCGGATCAGATCCGCTGATGTTCTTTAGAATTGTGGTCCCATCTGCACGCTTTTTAAATTGAACAGCATTCCCATCTGACAAAGAATAAACACCAACTACTTTCTGCCCTTTATTTAACGTGGGTAATGCAAAATCTTTTTCTTTAAATCCATCCAGAAGATAAACGTAAATATACTTGCCGTTATACGCATAACCATACTGACCGTCTTTAGGATCCCAGGGGCCGCCCCTTGTGCCATAAACTGCCCCGCCAACTTTCTTTAACCACTTTCCTGTTTCACGCAAAACATGCTGCTCCGCCATTGAAATTTGTCCATGCCTGTCCGGGCCAACATTGAGTAATAAACTCATGTTCCGGATTACGCAATCGGACAGCATTCTTTTTATGAGGGCCAAACTTATTACCTTATTTGAGTCTGCTTGACCAGGTGTATAGCCCCAACCTGGCCCCATAGTCATACATTTCTCCCAAATTTCGTCGCTCCTGACAGGCCCGGTGATCGGATTACCTCCTTCCTCAGATTTAAAGTCGCCATACCATCCACTTCGTGGATTCACAATCACATCCGGCTGGTATTTTCTTACCATTCCCATTAGACCAAGCGGTTTTCCGTTTTTTTCATCGAAGTCCTGAATATAAGGGTCCACAGGCCACTTATTTTCACTGTCCAGGTATTTGCCAGATTCCCAGAAGTTTGCTGCGTCGGCATCGCTGCCTTGCTGACCGATCCAACCACCATCCCAGAAAATAATATCGATCTTGCCGTAATTAGTAACCAGTTCCTTAACTTGATCATACAGATCTGCTTTCATTCGGCGGGCATTTTCCTTATGGGCTGGATCAGTGGTATATCCAAATTTATTTGGCTTGCAGTCTGTGCCATTAACATCGTAATAACCGGGGTACCGCCAATTAATTAAAGTTTTGTAAAGGCCGACCTTTAGGTCATATTTTCTGCAAGATCTGACATACTCGGCAACAAAATCGCGATCGTGGGTCTGTTTACTGGAAAAGGCATCCCGTGCCTTTGTGCTAAAAAGGGCATAGCCATCATGGTGCATTGTCACCATGGTCATATACTTCATTCCTGCATCCCGGGCTAATGATGCCCAATCGTCTGCGTTAAATTTATCGGCAGCAAAGTAAGCGTCACCGCTTTCAGGATAGGCAAATTTCCGATATTCTTCGGGTAATATCCCTTTATTCTGGGCACCCCATTCTCCTCTGTTTTCCATATACCACTCTCCTTTTCCCGGGCCGGCATACAATCCCCAATGTATGAACATGCCAAATTTTGCATCGACTAGCCAGTCCAGCGTTTTATTAGGCTGTTGGGTAAGGCCCATGTCGGTTTTGGGTTTTCTGACTTTTACAGGGGATATTCCGGCTATTTTTTTGGGAATGTAGGCCCCTATAAATTCCAGTTGCAGCCGATCTGCCCATGCGCTGTTTTTTGCAGCATTTTCAGGATTCTCTATTTCAATTGTAGCATTTTGCTGGCCGGCCTCTGTAAAAATGTCAACTTTCACTTGCGTCCATGCAGCCATAGCGCTGGCAATACTAGCGTTGTTGGGGCCTAAACCATTGACGTTGAGCCGCACATCGCCCGAGCCACTTGCAGTTTTGAGCCAAGCTGTCAGCTTATAATGCGACAGTGGTTTTAGAGGGACCTGTTGCCAAATTGATGCTCCGGAACGTAATTCTATCGATCGCTTTCCTTCATAAGGGGCAGTTGCAGATATGAAGGCGCCATTTCCGACGGTTGACCAGGGTTGTAACGTGGAAGTCTCGAAATCCGGATTTTTAATTTGACCAGTCAATTGTTGACATACTCCGCTGTGGTGAGTAGTCGCAAATGCCATAGCCAGCAATAATTGTTTAAAGAGGACGCTGGTTTTTTGAGGTTGGGCCATTGATTTAAGCTTGATAGAGCTATTGTAAAACGATACTATTAATTCACGCCCTTGTTCTAAGTTTGCGATTTCGAACCACTAAGCGTGTTAAAATTGGTTAACAGCAAAGTTATTCCCCAGTTCCGGTTTATCATTGTTTTAAATAGACTTTGTTTTATATAAATCCGACTTCTTTCGATTTTTGAGTTCTATTATACAAGCCTGCAACAAGCTCAGGGGCGCCATCAGGAACAATATTTCAATTATAAGCAGAATAGCTAATTTTTAAGTAAATATCTAGATATGATATGCTTAATGTGTAATCATTAAATAATAGTTGATTGAGAATTAACTATTATTTATAGTCTATTTACTGCTGGTTAACATTTGGGCTATTAATATTATCAATACAGATACTCTCTTTTTTTAACGCAGTATACTTTTATTCCCAGAAATATGGGAGAAGAGCGCGACCCTCATTTTGGCAATGGGTTAAAATAATATTTGCAATTATAAACTGACATACCGGCCACTTGAAATGATTTTGCGAAAGTAAAGTATGCATTCTTTGGTCTTTTTCGTGGGAAACCAAATAAACTATATTATATGAGAACCTTAAACTATTTTTTTGGCCTCCTGGTCATTCTTATGTTTACGAGATGCCAGAAGCAGGAAGTCGCAAACCCGGTCAGTGGACACCCCATTACCAAAACCTCTAAATCATTGGCTTCAACTATCACCAGTTATCCGAGTTACAACACCTCGCCTCTTCCGCCTGATCAAACGGGAGTTACCAGTACGGCAACTCAGCTTGCTGCAAAATTCCAGTTAGGGTGGAATATTGGTAACACACTCGAGGCAACGGGCGGTGAAACAAACTGGGGCAACCCTATGGTGAGCCAGGCACTTATCGATGAAGTTAAAAAAGCCGGTTTTACCGCAGTTCGTATTCCTTGCGATTGGGATCAGTATTCTGACCAAAACACGGCGCAAATTCAGCAATCATGGCTCAACAGGGTGCAACAGGTTGTTCAATACTGCGTTAACGACGGTTTGTATGTGATATTAAATATACACTGGGACGACGGGTGGTTGGAGAACAATTGTACAACCGCGGCACAAGCTGCCGTTAACGCCAAACAAAAGGCCTTTTGGGAGCAAATAGCTACTAAAATGCGTGGATTTGACGAACATGTGATTTTTGCCAGCGCCAATGAACCTGCGGTATCAGATGCCACAGGTATGAGCGTTCTGCTCTCGTATCATCAAACGTTTGTCAATGCGGTCAGATCAACCGGGGGGCATAACAGCTACCGGGTGCTGCTTGTCCAAGGGCCAAGCACTAACATTGATTATACCAATAGTTTGATGAATACGCTTCCAACTGATCCAGCGAGCAACCGTTTAATGGTTGAAGTACATTATTATGATCCGGCTCAGTTTTGTTTTTTGACATCGGATGCAAGCTGGGGTAATATGTTCTATTATTGGGGCAGTGGATACCATTCTACAACCGATGCTTCACGAAATGCTACTTGGGGTGAAGAGTCATATATGACTTCAGAACTTTCGTTGATGAAGTCGAAATTTGTTGATAAGGGTATCCCTGTTATGCTAGGAGAATATGCGGTAAATCGCAGATTAGGGCTTACCGGGGATGCATTAAACCTGCAACTTGCAAGCCGGGCTTATTACCTTAATTATTTTGTGCACCAGGCGTTGCAAGCCGGGTTAAAACCATTTTATTTTGACTCAGGAGGAACCGACTCAACCAATCCTGGCAGAATTATTAACAGACAGACCAACGGCATTTACGATCAGCAAGGGTTAGCGGCCATTATGCAGGGCGCGCAGAATGGCACCACCTCGACAATTCAAACCGGACAGGTGTACCAGATATTTAACCGTAACAGTTTTAAATCGCTTGAATTTGTCGGGTGGGGTACGGCCAACCGAACCCAAGCCGACCAGTGGGACTATTTAGCTGGCGCTAACCAGCAGTTTATGGTTCAGGATGCAGGCAATGGCTATTATAGATTAACGCCAATGCATGCAACCGGAAAATGCCTGGAAATATATGGGGGAAGCAATAGCAATGGTGGACAGGCAGAACTGTGGGACTATTTTGGCGGAAATAATCAAAAATGGATGATTCAGCCTACTGACAACGGTTACTATAAAATCATCAATGTAAACAGTGGAAAAGCTCTGGATCTTTACCAACTTTCATTGAATAACGGAGGGGTGGCTGATCAATGGGATTATAACGGCGGTAGAAATCAACAATGGGGCTTTGTGAAAATATAATTTAAAACGGCGGTCAATCAATTTAGACTGCTGGTCAAAAACTCGTCACCAGTTTAAACTCTAGTTGAATAGGTATGTTAACGCGCTCTGCGGTGAAATTCGGAGCGCGTTAACATTTAAGATGCAGGATCAGAAGTAGTAATTGTGGATTGGCTTAAAATCCAGTTATCTATTAATTTTATATTAAACCGTAAAATTATTTAACTGAATATCTTCTGCGCAAAAATATTCAGTACTTCCACTAGTATCAGGATAATAATCACCAGTTCAAGGCGGTAACTATTTCTGTATTGCAGCAGGTCCCTGAAAAGCTCCAGGTTATCCTTTACAATACTTAATCCTTCCTGTATGTCCCTGAACCGTTCCTGCAGATCGAAGGTCCGTTTCAGGTCGGTGTGTATTTTATTTAAGTTCTCGTCGTCCCAGGTTTCGGGCGGCGAATCAAAAATATACAGATTCTCAGCAATTCGGTTTTTTAGTACCAGGGTTTTACCGATGTATTTTTTAAGATTAATGCCGGATATGTTGAGGCGTCCCTTTGCTTCGAGCATCTGCGTATGATGATTGGTTTCCTCGATCAGCCTGGTGGTTTGTTCTTCGTAATAATCGAGGGCAACAGATTGAGAAACGGTGAGCATGACCAGCCGCAATACTTCAACATCAGATCCGGCGATCTCGATTGAATTAAAGCCGATCTTGTTTTTGCCAGCGTTGGTATGTATTTCAAATTCCTCTGTCAGATTCTGGTCGAACGAGTTTTTGCAATATGAGGATATGAGCCGTAAAAATTCGCTGATCTTTATGGCGTCATAATTCAAAAAACACACTACTCCATATTTGAAAACATAGATAAACTGCTGGCTGCCTGTTTTATAAAATAATTCGTCGGCATCGCTATAGTGCAGATCAGCTTTAAATGTAGCCTTGAATGCTTTTAAATCTATACTATCAGCTATCTGGTATGATAAAACTTTTTGTAACATTATCTTACTATTCTAAATTCATTAATTTGCCGACGATACGTACGGCAATTGAGGAAGAAGTTTAGAGATCACCATCAGGTTATGACCGTTAATAGAATAAGTATTGTATAAAGCTACGTAAATACTTTATTAAGCAACCCGGCACAGGCGTCTTTCGCTATCAATACTGCTATTTTAATATCAGGCTTCATAAACACACTTGCCGCTGATAAATGTTTTTTCAACTTTGACAGATGTTAGTTTTTCCGGCTCTGCCTTTAAAGGATCGGCGTTTAACAGGATGAAATCGGCAAATTGCCCGGCTTGCAATGCCCCAATTTTTTTTGTACCAGCGATAGCCGCAGCGTTTACAGTATAGGCTTTTAAAGCTTCTGGAATGCTAATCGCTTCATACGGTGCAATGGCATAGCCTTCATTGTCTTTCCGCGTTACAGCGGCTTCCGCACCTTTTAACGGGTTCAAGTTACTAACCACCGGCGCGTCTGATGATAAAGCCGTTAGGATTCCATGCTTCAAGACAGAACGTACCGGGTAACAATGGTCAAGATACTGCTGATCAAGATATTGTCTGAAGTTTTTGCCTAATTCGCTTATAAATATGGTTTGCATGGATGTTGCAATTCCGTATTTGGCCATCGTTTCCAGGTCCCTTTCTTCCGGAAGCCCCAAGTGTTCAATGCGTTTGATGATTTCCGGGAAAGATTCACTTAATTCAATATAGCAACTGATCACAAATTCAATGGCTTGATCGCCTATGGCGTGTGTAGCTAAACCCAGGCCTTTTTCAAGTGCCGCTCGCCCTAGTTGCAAGTATTGCTGTTTTTGCAAACGCAGCACACCCTTGTCAGCGGTATTTTTATAAGTACGTTTCAGTGCCGCTGTTTTACCACTCAGACCGCCGTCGCTAAAAAACTTTACTGTATTTACATTAAACCAATCAGACGAATAAGATCCGGGCAGATCGTAAGGTTTCTCTCCGCCATCTGGCAATAGGATGGGGATAGCATTCAGCCGCAATCCCAATTCATTTGCTTCATGCATCTCATAGTAGGTTTGCAGCAACAGTGGGTCGACAGCGGGGTCTGTCGCCGCAGTAATACCTAAGCCAAACAATTGTTGCCGGGCCGCCTTAACCATAATTTTCAGTTCCTCTTTGGTATAAGCCGGAATATGTTTGCTGATCAACCCGAGTGCGGTCTCCGAAAAAATCCCGTTCGGCTTTCCGTCGGCACCTTTATACATCATTCCACCAGAAGGAACCGTGGTATCGGTAGTAATGTTACTCAGCTCCATAGCCCGCGTATTTGTTACGGCGATGTGGGCACAGGTACGGATAAGATATATTGGCTTGTCTTTCGTAATTCTGTCCAGGTCATTCTTATCGGGCATCCTGTTCTCTTTCCAGCCGGCTTCATTAAAACCACGTGCAGTTATCCAGTTTACCTGAGGGTTTTGCTGATGATAGTCCCTTATTATACTGAGCATTTCATCCAAACTGCCTGCTGTGCGTACATCCAGCATCAAGGTTTTAAGATTGCCTACTTTCCAAATATGGATATGCGAGTCGTTAAAACCTGGCATCAGTGTTTTGCCACCAACATCAATTAATTGGGTACCTGATTGCGCCAGTGACTTTAAGTCATCCCATTTGCCAATAGCCTTAATAAGATCTCCCTCAACAGCAATTGCATCAGCGCCCTCACTGAATCCTTCATGAAATGAAAGCAAATTGGCATTATGTATGATCAATGAAGCCATTGGATGTGCGGTAAATCAATGCCCTGCTTTAACTAATCTTTTTTCCTGAGCCCGGGCTATGGCATCTTCCAGCACCTGCAAGCCCTCGGTTAGTTGTTCATCAGTAATTACAATTGGAGGCAATAGCCGTATGCAATTGCTGAACAGTCCGGCACGTATCATCAGAAGGCCATGAGCCACTGCGTCTTTAATTATTTCTAATGTTAGTTCTGCATCTGGTTCTTTGGTGTCCCGGTCTTTTACAAACTCTATCAATCGCATTGCACCGATACCCCTTACATCACCAATCAAAGGATATTTTGCTTTCCAGCCTTCAAGTGTTTTTCGGATGCTTTCACCAACCTCATTCACTCTTTGCAAGAAAGCTGTACTCTTAATGATCTTTATTGCTTCGATAGCAGCCACACAAGCCACCGGACTACCGCCATAAGTGCCGCCAACACCTCCCAAATGTGGCGCATCCATTATTTCTGCACGACCGGTAACGGCGCTTATAGGCATTCCTGCGCCAATAGATTTAGCGCTTACGATAATATCAGGCACTACACCACTATGTTCAACAGCAAAGAACTTGCCTGTACGCCCTGCTCCGCATTGTATTTCATCAGCAATAAATACGATTCCGTATCTGTCGCAAACTTCACGCAGCTTATGAAGGTAGGCTGGGGGCATCGGTAAGAATCCACCCTCACCCTGCACAGGCTCGATGATGATTGCCGCCAATGATTCCGGATCAACCTGGGAAATAAAGGCTTCCTCCAGCTTTTTAATGAAAAAGGCAATGTATTCCTCTTCACTCAAACCATTAATGCCACGGTATGTATTTGGTGCCGGTATGCGATAAATATCAGATACATACGATCCAAAGCCTTTCTTGAACAGGGAATATTTACTGGTAAGGCTCAATGTAAGCAGTGTGCGGCCATGATAGGCACCTTCAAAACACAACACGGCATTACGTTTAGTATAGTATTTGGCAATATTAACCGCATTCTCCACTGCTTCTGATCCTGAATTTGCCAGCAAGGTCTTTTTGGGAAAATTACCTGGTGTTAAGCTGTTCAGTAATTCGGCCAGGTCAAGATAAGGCTCTATAGTAGTAACCAGCGAACAGGTATGAATGTATTTGTCGAGCTGATCTTTTATAGCATTCACTACATATTCATTGCTGTGGCCGACATTGATCATGCCTATACCCCCGGCAAAATCAAGCAGTTGGTTGCCATCTATATCCCACACCAAGGCGCCCTCAGCTTTTTCCACGACAATATCGGTGGATTTGGCTAGTCCGGCGGGTAGCGCATTTTTCCTTCTCTCTAAAGCGGCCTGGCCTTTGGGGCCGGGTAGTGCTGTTTTCAATTGAATATATGACATGATTTTTATGTTAGTCCGGAGGTCAGAAAATCCGCGCAACCGGGAATTTGAAACGATTATTAATATTATATCTCTTTATTACTGTCAATTTTTATAAAAACTCCATAATTGCCACAAATCGGATCATTCAGATAATCAGGTATCAGGGCTATTGGTTCAAAACCGATCTTCATTTGCGGGGTAAGTGTTGGATCGGATCGTAAACCAGCAATTAATTCCTGATAATAATCCTGCCCATTCATTAAATGACTTACTTTTCCGTAGCCACTCATCATGCCTACTGTAATTTGTCCTTTCAGCCCTAACTGCTTAACTACATGGTGCCTTGCACGATAAAGCAAGCGGGCCAGTCCTTTTCCGCGATAATCGGGGTGAATGCCTATGTCTAATCCGTAAAGCCATTCACCATTTGGGTTGTGATTAGTCATCCAGCCTCCTGCAAAGGTTTCCTTAAAGGAATGCTGCAGATCATTTAAATCGAATGTACTCCTCATGGTCGAGGTCATGCCTATTACTCTGCCGTTATCTGTAATAACAAACTGGCCTTCCGGGAAAATTTCCAGGTGTTTCAGGTAATGTTTTGCCAGTATCAGTTCGTCATCAGCCAATGTTGGAAACACCGTCCGCTGCAGCTCCTCCAATTGTTCAGCATGTTCGGACCTGGTGTTTTGAACTAAAAGTCCCGAATTATCATTGGCAGTATAGGTTTTAATAATGGTTTGCATTTTCTTTTTATTAATGGATAATATATCCGAGTATGACATAAACCATTGACGATATGATGAAGGCTATAAAGGCGTAAGGCAGTTGAGACAACCCGTGATCGAGGTTGTTGCATTCAGTACTTTGGGCAGTAAGCACAGTAGCATCTGAATACAAACATGCGTTAGCGCCAAATACGCCTGCACTGATCACCGCACCGCAATTGAGCAAAACATTTGAGTTAAAATGCTGTGCCAGCGGCACCACCAGAGGAATAGCGATAGCATATAAACCCCATGATGAACCTGTAGTAACCGAAATCAGCGACAACGAAACAAACACAATAACCGGCAAAAACTCTTTATTCAGATATGGCGATGCAGAATGAAGGATATACTGGGTAAGGCCCATCTTATCATTCACATCTTTTAGCACGTAGCTCATCATCAGGATGGCCAGGGCGAATACCATGCTGTTGAACCCGCCAAAAACGGTTTCTGATAATTGTTTGAACGACCCCAGCTTAATAATGAGGTAGTAAACAAAAGTGAATACAACAGCCACCATAACTCCCTTTAATGCATCGATATCAAAGTAAATGGTAGCAGCAAGAAGCACGATGATCGGTAAAAGAAAATAGATCACCCTGGGCGATTTTGCAGGGTTCATAGCAGAAATATCCAGGGAGGCTGTATCGCTGAATTCAGTTGCTGTAAGTTGTCCGGTTTCTTTAGCGCGTATGTCTGCCTTTTTTATCCGGCCGAACCACGGGAAGATACCGTAAATGAATAAGGGGATGATCAATACCGATATATAACCATAAGCCACATAGGGAATCATCTTCCAGTAAGTAGACAAGCCCTGGCCTTTCTGAGCCACTTTTGATGTTTCCAGGATATTGCTGATAAAGATCGTCCAGGTAGAAATGGGTACTATTACACACCAGGGTGGGGCAGTTGTATTAACGATGTAAGCCAGCTTTTCTCTGGGCACTTTAAAGGCATCCGTTATTTTGCGCATAGATAAGCCAACGGTAAGGGCGCTCAGGTAATCATCCAGAAAAATAAATAAACCAAGTCCCCAGGCACCCATTAGGGCGCTTTTTTCGGTTTTTAGCCTTTTCAAAGCCCATTCACCAAACTTAAATGTGCCTCCGCTCCTGACCATCAACCCAATTAAAGAGCCATACAGTCCGCAAACCAAAATCACCCAAACTGAATCCTGCTTGCCCATTACTCCTTCGAATGAGTTTACAAAAATGGTAAAGACATTCGTGTGCTCATGGTAACCGATAATAGCATAGCCCACCAGGCAACCAATAAGTAACGGCTCAAAGGAGGTGCGTTGTTTTATAGCCAATATGATGACTACTGCCGGTGGTATTAATGCTATTGCGCCGTATCCCATTTGGTTTAATTAGTGAATGCGTGAGTTACTGAATTAGTGATTTGCGTTGTTTTAAAGTCCTCCGATACTGATTAGTTTTTTCTCCATGTATTCAAACAGACCCTCACTGCCGCTTTCGTGTCCCTGGCCGCTTTGTTTCCAGCCGCCAAAAGGTAATTCCGTGCCGTGAGGCGCCCATTCGTTTATACCTACAATCCCAAATTCTAATCCTTCAGAAACCTGTATGGCTGTTTTTAAATGATTGGTGAAGGCATAGGCTGCCAGCCCATATTCAGTATCGTTTGCTTTTGCAAGTGCATCGCTTAGATCATCAAAAGCGAAAAGAGGCAGCACCGGGCCAAATATTTCATTCTTTGCCAGGGATGATGTCTGATCGAGGTTCGTAACTACAGCCGGCTGCATAAAATAGCCTTTATCCATGCCCTCAGGTCGATGTCCTCCTGTTAATATTTCTGCATTCTCAGCTTTGGTTTTTTCAAGCAGTTCAAACACGCTATCGCGTTGTTTGCTGGTTATCAGCGGACCGACATTTACCCCATCTTCAAAACCGTTGCCAACCTTCAACTGCGATACATATTTGCTCACCAGGTTAGCAAACTGGTCATAGATGTTTTTGTGCACATAAAAACGTTGAGGGGCAATACAAACCTGACCGTTGTTGCGGAAACGGGCAATAGACGCGGCTTTAGCTATAGCGTCCACATCCACATCATCAAAGATGATAACAGGGGCATTACCACCCAATTCCAGCGAAAGTTTGGTATTGGTACGCGAGGCTCCGTCCATCAATATTTTACCTACTCTTGTACTACCTGTAAAGCTGATCTTTTTCAACCTCGGGTCGTTTAACATCGCATCGCCTACGGGCGCTGCTTCGGCTATCAATAGGTTAAGAACTCCCGAAGGCATCCCTCCATTTATCAGGGCATCTACCAGGTGATAGGCTGACAGTGGAGTATTTTCCGATGGTTTGGCAACTACTGTACAACCTGCCGCCAACGCTGCAGCCCAGGCCCGTGCAGGGTTGTAAGCCGGAAAATTCCACGCGGTAATGACCCCGATAACACCCATGGGCTGCCATATTACCGAGCTTCTTTTATCTACCCTGTTTGTCGGAATAACCTTTCCGTAAGCCCGTTTACCCTCTTCGGCATACCATTCCAGTAAGTTAGCCGCAACCGTCCATTCGCCCCGGGCCTCTAACAAAGGTTTACCGCTTTCCAATACCATTTCGTGAGCTATAGCATCCAGGTTTTGCCGCAAATAGTCAGCAGCCTTTTTTAATATTTCTGCGCGATAATATGGCGTAGTTTTACTCCAGGTTTTAAAGGCAGCATGTGCAGCATCAATAGCCAGTACCGCATCCTTATCATTACCCAAGCTGATGCTGGCGATCACTTCCTCGGTTGCGGGATTGATCAATGGTAATTGCTGCTTGTCGGCTGCATCAACCCACACACCATTGATATATTGTTTATTCCTTGTTGATTTCACTGCTCTCGATTTTATTATTTGATTGTTGCCGCTTTCTGCTGATCACCTAATAATTGGTGCAGGCCGCCTTCAATTATGTCCAGGCCTTTGTGCAACAACTCTTCTTCTATGACCAATGGGCTCAATACACGGATGATATTGCCATTAACACCGGCACTAATGACGATCAGACCATTGTCGGCACAATAAGCGATCAACTTCTTGCATAAGTCAGCATCGGGCTGAAACGGGTCACCATTTTTTACCAGTTCAAAAGCCATCATCGCACCCAATCCGCGAACATCTCCGATTGCACTGAATTGCTGCCTAAATGCGTTAAAACGCTCACGGACGATGCTGCCAACGCGTTCGCCTAAAGCATTAATGTTGATCTGCTCCATATAATTAAGCGTGGCCAATGAGGCAGCGCAGCAAACCGGGTTGCCAGGGTAGGTGCCGCCAATGGTTGATGGCTTGCAGGCATCCATAATATGCGCCTTGCCTACTACCGCACCGATGGGCATACCACTACCCATACTTTTGGCCCAGGTGGATATATCAGGAACTACATCATAATGCTGATAGGCCGCCCACTTGCCCGTACGTCCGAACCCGCTTTGCACTTCATCCAGAATGAGCATGATGCCGTATTTATCGCAAACCTTGCGTAACCCCTTCAGGTATTTCTGAGGTACTACATTAAAACCGCCTTCGCCCTGCACAGGCTCTATGATGATGGCTGCAACCTGTTCAGCAGGCACATTGGTATGGAAAAAGTCTTCCAGTTCGCGCAGGTGAACATCCGAAAACTCATCCAGGCCGAGACCATTGCCATAGCGGTAATAATCAGGGAACGGGATACGGTATACTTCGGGCGCGAACGGTCCGCATCCCAATTTGTAACCGACTTTCGATGTCAATGTCATGCTCATCATGGTACGGCCGTGGAAAGCACCGCCATAACAAATAACTGCCTGGCGTGCCGTTGCCTGCCGGGCAATTTTGATGGCATTCTCCACACTTTCCGCCCCGGAGTTGGTCAGCATTACTTTAGTATGATCGCCGTGGGGGAAAAGCTTCGCCAGCTTTTCGGCCAGCTGCATATACAGGTCATAAGTTGCCACATTAAAGCTGCAGTGGATCATTTGTGCCGCCTGTGCGGCAATAGCTTTTACCACAGGCTCCGGACAGTGCCCGGCATTTACCACACCAATACCACCTGCAAAATCGATCATCTCCCGGCCATCAGCATCGGTTATCACCGAGCCTTTGGCGCATACTGCGGTAGATGGATTGAATATACCTATTGCATTAGGTACAAACTGTTTTCTCCTGTCCAATATCTCTTTACTCTTCATCTTTGTTATGATTACACCAATTTTTTAATCATTTATCATTCACTACTCACCGCTCATTATTCACTATTCTGCTGCTATTGTTTTTGCATTCATAAATTCCAGTATGCCGAGCCGGCCCAACTCACGGCCGTATCCGGATTTTTTAATTCCTCCAAAAGGCAATCTCGGATCAGACTTTACCAGCGAGTTAATAAATACCGCTCCACTGTTGATCTTACGGCCTAAGGCAATACCTTTTTCTACATCACGTGTCCAAATGCTGCCACCCAGACCATAGTTAGACTGATTGGCTATAGAAATTGCGTCACTCTCGCTCACTGCTGTGATAACAGACGCCAGGGGGCCAAAAGCTTCTTCCTCAAAAGTGGCCATACCTTTCTGAACTTTTAGTAATAACGAAGGCTGAAAATTAGCTCCGTCAACGTCACCTCCGATCTCCAGAATGGCGCCTGATTTTACGGTGCTTTGCATTTGCCGTTTCAGCTCCCGCGCTAGATCAAGACGCGCCATCGGGCCGGTGGTGATGCCTTCTACAAAAGGATCACCCTGTTTTAATTTTAAAATTTGCAGCTGAAGCTGATGAATAAATTGATCTTCTATGGCTTTCTCCACAATAAATCGTTTTGATGCGATGCATGACTGGCCTGCGTTAAGCATTCGGGACTGAACAGCTACCGCAGCAGCTTTTTCAATATCTGCATCCGCTAATACAATTAAAGCATCCGATCCACCTAATTCCAATACGGACTTTTTGATATGTTTACCCGCTAGCGCCGCTACAGAGGCCCCGGCGCGTTCGCTCCCGGTTAAAGTAACGGCTTGTACAATGTCAGAAGAAACAATTTGCTCAACATCCTGCGTATCAACAATCAGCGATTGAAACACACCATCAAGAGCGCCTGCTTCATCAAATATTTTTTGAATAGCCAGCGAACAACCGGTCACATTTGGCGCATGTTTTAATAAGGCAGTGTTTCCGGCCATAAGGGTGGGGGCGGCGTACCGAAAAACCTGCCAGAAGGGAAAATTCCATGGCATAATAGCCAGTACAGCCCCGGTGGGGTGATAGCTAACAAACGATTTGTAATAATCAGCTTCTATCGCTTCGTCCTGTAAAAAAGCTTCGGCATTTTGTGCATAATATTCACACACCCAGGCACATTTTTCTACTTCACCTTTTGATTCCGGCAATACTTTGCCCATCTCGTTTGTGATCAGGGTTGCCAATTGGTCCCTGTCTCTTCGCAATATTGTAGCTACTTTGTTAAGAATTTCAGTGCGGTAAGCAAAACTTTGTTCAGACCAATGGGTATAAGCCCTGGCTGTTTTTGTTAAAGTACTAGCGATAGCCCGATTATCCATCAAAGGGTACTCGGCTATTTGCTGCTGATTATAAGGGAATATAGATTTAAATACTTTCGTCATAATTTTCCTAGCTCACTTATCAATTTTTATAATTGGTTCGGTCAGTTACTGCCGACCATTGATTTTATTATTGCTTCTGCGGCCATCCGCCCGGTTTGCGCCGCACCATTCATGTAACCCTGAAAATCGCTGCTCGTATGTTCGCCGGCAAAATATATTTCACCTACTGGTACTTTTTCCCAACCAGCAAGTGTACTCCATTGACCTACTTTGAAAGAGCTATAGGCTGCCTTTGATTCGGGATTGTCTGGCCAGTAGAACTTGCTTGTTTTTTGATTAAACGCTTTATCCATCCCCGGGAAGATGGTATCGAAATCAGATAAAAAACTTTCTGTCAGCGATTGTGCACTTTCATTTTTCAATCTGTCGCTAAAATTACCACCGGCAAATACGGTAAAGCTACCTTCTTTGTCAGATTGCATCTGGCTGCTGTCCCATCCGCAGCCAAAGCTCAGGTCGGTAAAAGTGTAGCCCTGGCTTCCCGTTTCCCGCCACGGCTTATGCGAAACCCCAATAAAGAGCTTGCTGCTGTTGCCATAGCCTATTTCATTTATGCATTTCCGCTTACCTTCAGGCATTGGCACATTAAAATCAATTGTCCGGAGCATTGTAAATGGTATCGCGATAATTACCTGTTTGGCATTCACTATAGCGGTTGACCCCTGGTGTTGAAACTCAAGATCATAACCTTGCTGCTGACTGTTTAAAATTCGCGTTAGGCGGTATCCGGTTTTTACCGATGATTTCACTTTTTCATAGAGTGTGTCAGTTAAATGAGCGCTGCCACCTTTTATCTTAAACACTTCATGATCCGAACCAAATAACTGGTACCCTTTTTCTGCATCACTGGGCGGCTCAAACATGATCAGGAAATTTACGGCCGATTGTTGCGAAGCTTCCATGCCATACTCGCGGGTAAGCGTTACATTCAGAAAATCAAATAGCCAGCCCTTTACTCCGATCGATGTAAGATACCCGGTAACCGACTGTTCATCGAGGTGCTTAAATTGATCGGCAGCCTGATAGCTTATAATCTTTGGCAATGATTTAATATCCGCGATTAACCGGCTTACAAATGGTTTGATGGCTTGTTTCAAGTCGTCTTCACTATAATCCCTGCCACCAAAATGAAGCGTTTTCCTGGCAAGTGGGTCTTGCCTGAGGTCGTAAAAGGATAGTCCAAGCTCTTTTACGAGTTGAATAATATCACTATGCGTTGTATCCACAAATTCGCCGCCAACCTCTGTTGTGATACCCTTGCCAAACTCATCATTCAGTGTAAACATTCGTCCGCCTATTCGTCCCGATGATTCATAGATCGTCGATTTGATCCCTTTTTTCTGTAATTGATAGGCAGCATTCAACCCGGCTATTCCTGCGCCAATTATTACGATGTCATTATTCCCTTGTTTGTGGCAAGACGATAAGCTTAACAAGGGCGGAGCCAATAAGGTTCCTGTAGCAGCTATGACGGCCTGTTTTAAAAACTTGCGGCGGCTTTCGCTCCACTCATTAAAACTGGCCAATCCCTCTTCATCTTCCTTTATTGCAGCAAAGAAGGCTTGTCTTAAAATGCGGGTAATTGCATTATGTGCCACGACTTTAATTAGCGATTTAGTGAATGAATGATTTACTGAGTTATTATTATCAACTGTTTGATTTTTAATTGTTTAATGAATGGGCGCCTAATTTCATTTCTCTGACAATCACTCGTTCGCTTGTTCATTAATTCAATAATTAATACCCTGGGTTCTGAACCACTGTACCGTTAGCTGCGTTTATCTCCCGCAGTGGTATCGGGAAACAGGAATTAGATACCGATAATCCGGAACTGGTCAGCGGTTGCAATATATTCACAACCTGACCGGTACGTGCGAGGTCAAAATAACGGTGCCCTTCAAAATTGAATTCGGCCCTGTTTTCATCCAAAACAGCTTGTGCATAAGTGGCATTGTCAGGTACATCTGCTAAAGTCAAAGCACTCAACCCACGATTGACTCTGATAGTATTCAGATCGGCTAATCCCTGGATTCGTCCCCGCGCTTCGGCCCTGATCAGATACATTTCGGCAATACGGATAAGCAAGGCCGAATTATCCTTGTACTTACCATCGCTGCTGTATTTCAGCGTACGCAGATAACCATTGGCATTGGTGGTATCCATTAGATTATAACGCACATCGCCACTGCGGGCCTCGAAAAATGATTGCAGATCGGAATTTGCAATAAACAATACTTCGGTTGACGCAGCTTCAGGGCGCGCATAAGTAGTGGCATAGTACTGGCTTTGATTTTGAAAATCAAAAGGCAACTGGAAGATAAATTCGGTTGAGTTTTTTGCACCGTTGCCATACATCGCTGCATAATGACCAGCATCCGTCAATTGGTAAGCGCCATCATTAATAACCAGCGAAGCATAATTTGCAGCATTGGTATAATCTTTTTCATATAAATACACGCGTGCCAGTAAAGCATTTACTATGGCCGGATTTACATAATTCGGATTGCGTTCTGATGAGCCATTTAATAAAGTTGCCGCCTGGGTTAGGTCAGCAATGATCGAAGCATAAGTGGCAGAAACAGTGCTGCGGGGCACGATGCTGTTGGTTGATTGCACCGTAGTAATCACCGGAACGCCATATGGTGAGTTGAGGTCCCAATGATAGCCAAAGGCGCGTAATAAATCAAAATGTCCCATCGCCCTGAGTGTCAGAGCCTGGCCTTTGATATTGTCTAAATAAGCCGCTGATGCACCTTTCACTGTGTTCTCGCCGGCAATAATAGCATTAGCAGCAGCAATTGTTTTATAAATAGCCACATAAGTATTCTGGATGAAGATGTTTGATGACGTAACACTGTAAGTGCCAAATTCATCCAATGAAGTATTATTGTAGCCACCAGAAACACCGTTGTCGCTATTCAGATCGGCTAACATAGGGTAGTATGCGCCATAATATTCTGGGACTTCGAGCGTGCTGTACATGCCCGTCACGGCCTCTGATAAGCCAATGGAATCCTTAAAAAGTTGGGTAGACTGTACAGCGGTGGGCGATACCTGGTTGAGCTTGGCACAACTGCTGATTAGCATAGCCGAAACCAGGATAAAACCGAAAACTGATATATTTTTTATTTTTTTCATTTTCCTGCGATTAAATCTTGTTTAAAACCTCAAATCAACACCTACACTGAAAGTCCGGGCGGGTGGATAAGCCGCATAATCAATCCCTGCTGTTGCATCATTACCACCACCTGTCGAGCTTACTTCCGGATCAAAACCGATGTATTTGGTTACAGTAAATAGGTTCTCGGCTTGTACATAAATCCTCACACTGTTAAAATATTTGGTTTTATCAATAGTATAGCCCAGATTAACAGTGCGTACTTTCAGAAAAGAGCCATTTTCTAAAAACTCGTCTGAGTTTGGAAAATAGTTTTGCAACAGGAATGAAGCCCGGGGAATGTTGGTTACCTGCCCGGGGTGAGACCATGCCTTTAGAACTCTGGTGTCATTGTTGGCATAAACTCCTCCAAGATAAGCACCACTTGGTGTTGAACCACTGCTCCAGCCAAGGCTCTCATAAGTAGTCCGGATTAGGTTAAACACTTTATTGCCATAGGAGAACTGCGTAGCTATCATCAGGTCAAACTTCCTATACTTAAAGTTATTGGTAAAGCCACCAAAGAATTTAGGCCTGGCATTTCCTATAATATTTTCGTCGCGGGTAAAGTTTACCTGATCCGCGCGCTCTTTTGTGCCATCGGCGGCATAGTATAAAGCATCACCGTTAGCAGGATCAACCCCGGCAAAACGTACACCAATAAATGTCCCAACCGGTTGCCCTACTTTCAAAATGTTTGTTGGCGATTGGTCATTATAAGAACTGATTAACTGGTTGTCAACCGACAAAGATTTAATAGTATTCTTTAAAAAAGAGATATTAAAAGAGCTGGTCCAGCTAAACTTGTCAGTTTTAATATTGTTGGTGGTCAGCTGTATCTCCAAACCCTTATCCTGAATTTTCCCTGAGTTAGTGAAAACGGTTTGGAACCCTGTTGTGCCCTCCACTTGTGCAGGATTTAACAGTTTGGTTTGGTTGGAGATAAAATATTCTATCGATCCGTTCAGGAAGTGATTGAATAATTCAAAATCGGTACCTATGTTAAAAATTGTGTTTACCTGCCATGTCAGTGGAGTTGATGGCAATAAATTAATTGGTACAAAACCAGAGCTTCCGTTATATTTTGCTGTACCCCAGTAAGCATAGTTCAAATAATCAGGCACATTATCCTGTTGACCTGATAGCCCGTAGCTGGCACGTAGTTTTAAGGCATTAATAAATTTGTTATTGGCTAAAAAACTTTCATTCGAGATATTCCAGCCCGCAGAAACAGAAGGGAAATAGCCCCACTGGTGGCCTTTTTCAAATTTTGACGAACCATCAGCACGCATGATAACAGCCAGCAAATACTTGTTATCATAGTCATAATTGACGCGTGAAATGAATGAGTTAAGATCGGAGTATATCTTTGGATAAAGAACCGGAATATTGGTTGATAGTGCGGCGTTGTTGATGTTCTGTACCCCCCCTGTTTGCGGAAAGCCTATGCCTTTGGTTGCCTGTTGCTGTATTTGGGTTTGCTGTTGGGAAAAGCCGCCCAATAGTGTCAGATTGTTTTTACCAAACGAATGCTGGTAGGAAAATATGTTTTCGTTCAACCAGGTAAAGTGCTTGTTTTCGCCGAGTAATAACTTACCGCCATCGGTTTGTGCGTCTACAGTCAGCGCTGAGAAATACTGGTTATCGTTAACACTATTATAATCTACCGACCATGTACTTCTGAATTTAAAATCCTTAGTGATCTTATACTCTCCATAAACTGATGCTATAAAACGATCGGAATAGGTGTGGGCATTAATTTCTTTAGCTGATTTTACCGGGTTATCAGACAGCCAGTAAGCCTGGTAATCGCCAAAATTGGCATACACGCCGGGCGATGAATAAACCGGCATAAGAGGTGATGCGCCTAAAGCGTTGGTTACAATACCGGTATAAGTATTGTCGTTGAAACTGCGTTTATTATCTGAATACGAGGCACTGACATTTGTGCCAAATGTGATTCGGTCAGTAGCCTGGTTATCAATATTGGCGCGGAAATTATAGCGCTTGAAATAATTGTTAATGATGATGCCGTCCTGGTCAAAATAACCACCGCCGACGAAAAATTTGGTTTTTTCGTCACCTCCGCGGGCCGATAATTCATAGTTCACAACCGGTGCGGTCCTGAATATTTCGTTCTCCCAATTGGTGTTGATGCCGCTTGAGAGATCATAGTATGGTGCTGCCGGGTCAGGTATAGGGTTGCCATTGGAATCCATAATACCTACAGATTGCATGTCAGACAAGGAGAAATGCGGATTAGGATTATTTGTGGCAATATCATTATTGTATACCCAAATATCATTTTTTATGGCGGTGTTGGTCAGGTTATAAAACTGCTGCGAATTAAGAAATGGGATCTTTTTGGCAACAGTCTGCGATCCATAGTTTGCATTAAAATCAAATGCTGTTTTGCCTGCTTTACCCCGTTTGGTGGTGATCAGTACCACACCGTTTGCTGCACGGGAGCCGTAAATAGCTTTTGAGGCATCCTTTAATATTTCAATAGACTCGATATCATCCGGATTGATATCAGAAATGGAGCTGATATTCTGCCCGCTGCCTACTGATTGCCCTGAAAGATTATAAGAAGTCCCTAATGATGAATTGCTTTCGCTTTCCATTGGCACACCATCTACTACGTATAAAGGGTTTTGTGCGCCGCGGATGCTAACTAATAGCCCCGCTCCGGGAGTACCGGATGGCTGCGTTACATTAATACCTGATAATTTACCCTCGATGCTGGCCGCCAGGTTGGATACAGGCTGATCTTTAAACTCTTTGTTTTTGATCGAAGATATAGCCCCGGTAACTTCACTTTTCTTCTGCGTACCGTAACCTACTACTACCACTTCCTTTAGTTCAGCTTTTGATTCTTCTAATACTATTACAATACTGCTTTCGCCTTTAATTTCAACACTCTTTTTTTCATAACCGGCGGAAGATATCTGCAACACATTACCTGAACCACTTAGCATAAGTGAGAATGTGCCATTGGCAGAGGTGGCGATCCCCTGGTTGGTGCCCTTAATTAGAATAGACACACCCGGCAGGGGATTTCCCTGGTTGTCTTTAACGACACCTTTTAATACGTGGTCTTGCGCAAAAAGCGCCTGAGGCGATATGCTACAGAGCCAGGTTATTAAAAGCATGGATAATAAACGTAGAGTTTGCTTCATGTGAGGGACTTAATGGTTAATGGAGGTTTCTTTATTTAAAATTAATCGATAAAAATGGATTAGTATTTATGTAAAACCGATGTTACCTGATTGTTCCGAAACCCTTCGCGACCGTGCTTAACAAATCCCCTTTTTTGGAAAAGGTACAGGTAACATTTTATGATCCTAAATATCATTAAGTCAAATGAGTAAAAATATAAGTCAAAAAATAAATTGAAATTATTTTCTAATACTTGATTTATAGTGTGTTATACTTGGTCAGATTTAAGTATATTTATCGGTCAAATGTTTGACAAAAGTTAAAATATGGATTTTGCCTGTTTTAAGCGCTGCGAATGAGCATTTAAGAACTGATCGGAAATGAAATCTGCGTAATTTATTACAACAAATACCTGTGAATTAATATATGCAATTAACAGAAAAATTAAAGATAGCTATTGAAGAACATCCGGATATTGTAAATACCCTGAAAAGCAAAAACAAAGGCAATAGGTGGGAAGGCTTTACGCGCACGCATTTTAATCTGGTAGCTAAAGTGATCAGCCGGCAGATCACTAAAGAAGTGCTGGTTAATCCCGACCTGGTAGAGATGAATCTGATTATTGGTAAGCATAATCTCGAAAAACAAATGCGTAGTATGCGGGCAAGTCATATCTACGATTTCATTAAATACCTGGGTGCTTTGGGCGAGTACCGTGTTTTTAACTGGATAAGTGGTAAAACCTTGCAAAGCTATTGGAGTGGGGGCGATGCCAAATACGTAAAGGTAAATGCCTTGACCGCATTTCTACAAATCCCTTTTACTGAATGGGATGATTGGCAAAAGACACCTGATCACCGGGTGGACACTTATAGTAATAGTCTGTCACGGCTCTCATTTTCAGGGAACGGCTTTAGCCGATCCTCGCTGGCTATAGTAAAAAGCTATTACCTGGGTAATTACTTCCTTTATTATCCAAAAACTGATGGCAGCCGGAATATTGTAAAAACACCATTTGTTTTAAAAGAGCTCGACAACGGGCAAATCGTCGTGAGATCTGTTTCCGAGGGGCATCGTTATAGTGGCAAAGTAATAGGCATACGTGACGGGTGCCTGTATATCAACTGCCAGAACCTCGACTTTGAAGAAATGGAGCAATATGTTTTTAACATTGGCCTTGAAACCAAACCCGAAGTATTGTTTGGCGTGAGCACTACTGTTAGCGTAAGGAACCGGCGGCCGGTAGCTTTGAAGAATATCCTGGTAAAACAAACCGGCGGTGACAAGCATTTTGATAACATCCCGGAAACCGAGATAAGCTTCGACAATGAATTCTTGTCGGAGACTGAAGAGGCAATCATTGTCAACTATTTTAAACATACCTCCAACAACATAATAACGACTAATAGTTGCCGTAAGCTGCATGACGTGAAGAACCTGGTTAACGTCTGAAAATGCTCATCTTCAAATAAACTCTTTCCGTCGACTGATTGTCTCTCCCGGTCTATTTGGTTTTCATACTTTTCAGATATGCCTTTTCTTCGTGTTAGATAATTAAATATATCATATGGAATTAGTAGCAACGGCCCAGGTTGCAGAAGCAGAAGCAACCCACATAAAAAAATATTCCTCCTCAATACGCATTTGGCATTGGTTAAATGCAATTATCATCACTGGATCTTTGGTTACAGTGTTGATTAACTCCACTGTTATGAAAGCATGGACCAATGCTTCATTAATAGCAGATAAGCTAAAAGAAAAGGGAGTTGAGGTATCAGAAGATCAGGCCAGATCAGTCGCATTTGCTTTAAGTGATAAAGTATGGGCAGTACACACTTACTTAGGCTATGCGCTGGCTGGCCTGTACTTATTCAGGATCATACTGGAGTTTTTTGAATTGGCTGATCAGAAACTGATACGCAAGTTCAAAACGGCACGAAAATCATTCTTGTCCCGGCAAGAAGACAGGATTTCTTCACGAAACGAAATGCTGATTAAAACACTTTATGCCGTGTTTTATGTTTTGCTGATAGTGATGGTGGTAACCGGTTTATGCCTTGCTTTTCGAGATAACATACCAGCACTCAGGCAGATGCATTTTATCAAAGAGATACATGGGTTTACGATGTATCTCATTATCGGATTTATAATTGTGCACGTTGCAGGCGTTGTAATTGGCGAACGGAAAGGTCACAAGGGCATTGTCTCAGATATGATCAATGGCGGAATAAATGCTGAATAAACTGATTAAAACATTTTAATATTTCTCAAATTTGAAACTAAGATCACAGCTACTTAATCACTAAACCATGAAAAATAGGAAACTCGTTTTGCCAGGAATAATCTTAGCAACAGCACTAAACCTTTCGGCAATTGCATGTTCCGCACAGTCAACTCCAAAGAGTACGTTGCTTGCATTATCAAAAGCTGATCATACACTTGCAATAGTGGATCCGGCTACTTTGAAAGTTCTAGCAAAAGTGCCGGTAGGAACCGATCCACATGAAGTGATCGCATCATCGGATGGCAAGACGGCTTACGTTACTATTTATGGTGGAGGTTCTTTGCACGAGATCAAGGTGATCGACCTGGTTAATCAGAAAGCATTGCCAAGTATTGATACTAAGCCCTTCTTCGGTCCGCATGGCATAACATTCGCAGCGGGGAAAGTGTGGTTTACTGCTGAGGGTTCAAAATCGGTAGTTCGGCTTGATCCGGCAACCAATCAGCTCGATTGGGCTATGGGAACAGGGCAGGATAGGACGCATATGATCTACGTAACACCGGATGCTAATAAGATATACACCACCAATGTGAGTTCGGGAACGGTCAGCATATTGGCAGACACGTTAATTCAACCAGGGGGGCCGCCGGCCGGTGCAAACCCACCAGCTGGAGCAACGCCGCCTGCAGGTTCCCCACCGCCGCCGAGATTCAGACCACAACCCCGGAAGGATTGGGTACAAACTATTATCCCGGTCTCAAGGGGATCAGAAGGCTTTGATGTATCACCCGATGGTAAGCAGTTGTGGACCGCAGCCTCCGATGAGGGAACGATAGCTGTTATCGATTTGGGCACAAAAAAAGTGATTGATAAGATTGATGCCAAAGTTCTTGGCGCTAATCGTTTGGAGTTTACGCCAGATGGTAAATTAGTGCTGATCTCAAGCCTTAGAAATGGTGATATTGTGGTGTATGATGCGGCGTCGCACAAAGAAGTGAAGAAAGTGAACATTGGTCACGGTGCAGCAGGTATATTGATGGATCCTGACGGTTCACGTGCTTTTATTGGCTGCACAGCTGATAATTATGTTGCGGTGATCGATTTGAAGAAACTGGAAGTGGCAGGGCATATCGATGTGGGCGGTGGGCCGGACGGTTTAGCATGGGCAGTTAGACAATAGTTCATCGCCCGTACGAGTCAAAAAAAGCCTCATCGGTTTTAATGAGGCTATTTTTTAATGTAAATCCTGTCTGGTCCTGATATAGCGATACACAAAAAGAATCGCTATGGAAAAAAAGAAAGTATTCGATTACACTAAGCGTAGTCAAAAGGATTATTCCTTATCCTTTAAACATCAAGTTGTTTTAGAGATTGAGCAGGGTGAATTAACTGCTACAGGAGCAGTTAGAAAATATGGGATCCAAGCCCGGTCGACTGTAGTGGCATGGTTGCGAAAATATGGTAACTTTGATTGGGTTAATCAAACGCCCTCCCATATGCCAAAGACGCCTGAACAAAAGATCCTGGAGTTGGAAGCAAAGGTTAAGTTGTTAGAGAAGCAAAAAGCTTTCCTGGAGGAACAGAA
>NZ_JAUMKB010000027.1 GCF_030519375.1 Mucilaginibacter tolerans
ACATCTTTGGTGGATGTTTGAGTTTTTAACAACTTTTGTATCATCAATAATAGTCAACCTATTTTAGGACCTTACATTATATAAATTACTGATTCACAAACTTCTTCGCATTTACTTTCCGTTCATTCTCGTTCAGATATATTTTCCGCAAACGGATGCTTTGTGGGGTAACCTCGATATACTCGTCAGCCTGGATATACTCCATTGATTCTTCCAGCGAAAATTTAATAGCCGGTGCTATCCTTACGTTGGTATCGCTTCCTGATGCGCGCATGTTGGTTAACTGCTTGCCTTTGGTCAGATTGATCACCAGGTCGTTATCGCGAATGTGCTCGCCTAAAACCTGTCCTTCGTAGATATCTACACCCGGATCGATAAAGAAACGGCCTCTGTCCTGTAATTTGTCAATAGCAAAAGCTGTGGTTTTACCAGTATCCATGGATACCAAAACGCCATTTAGGCGGCCCGGGATACTGCCCTTCCATGGCTCATATGCTTTAAAACGGTGAGCCATAATGGCTTCGCCGCCCGTAGCCGTCAGAACGTTATTACGTAAGCCAATGATACCGCGGGCAGGAATATCAAATTCCAAATGCTGCAAATCGCCTTTTGGTTCCATCACCAGCAGGTCGCCTTTGCGCTGCGTTACCAGTTCAATTACCTTACCGGCAACTTCTCCGGGTACATCTACTATCAGCGTTTCAATTGGCTCGCATTTAATCCCGTCAATTTCTTTTATAATTACCTGTGGCTGGCCTACCTGTAATTCATAGCCTTCACGGCGCATCGTTTCGATCAATACTGATAAATGCAGGATACCACGGCCATAAACCAGGTATGAATCCGGCGACTCCGTTTCGATCACTTTTAAGGCAAGATTTTTTTCCATTTCTTTCAGCAACCTGTCGCGCAGGTGGCGTGAGGTCACAAACTTGCCCTCCTTGCCAAAAAACGGTGAAGTATTGATGGTGAACAGCATGTTCATGGTAGGCTCATCAATCTTGATTACTGCCAGTTGTTCCGGTTTTTCAAAATCAGCAATAGTATCGCCTATATCAAACCCTTCGATACCTACAACTGCACAAATATCGCCTGAACTTACTTCTGTTGCCCTTACTTTACCTAATCCTTCAAATGTATAAAGCTCTTTTATTCTTGATTTTTGGATGGTACCATCACGTTTTACCAACGATACCGGCATATTTTCCTTAATGGTTCCCCTGGCTACGCGACCGATAGCGATACGGCCCACAAATGAAGAATAATCCAGGGATGTTATCTGCATCTGCAGAGTACCTTCAGCAATCGGAGCCGGAGGGATATTTTCCAAAATGGCATCCATCAGCGGAAAAATATCTTCCGTAGGTTTTTTCCAGTCGGTGCTCATCCAGCCTTGTTTTGACGAACCATAGATCACCGGGAAATCCAGCTGATCTTCAGTAGCTTCAAGGTTGAAGAACAGTTCAAATATTTGCTCATAAACTTCTTCAGGGCGACAGTTTTCCTTATCCACCTTGTTTACTACCACAATCGGTTTCAAACCAAGCGATAAAGCTTTCTGTGTAACGAAGCGGGTTTGCGGCATAGCGCCTTCAAACGCATCGCACAGCAACAGCACACCGTCAGCCATTTTTAACACGCGTTCCACCTCGCCGCCAAAGTCGGCGTGACCAGGAGTATCGATGATATTGATCTTAACATCTTTATAGCGGACCGAAACGTTTTTTGAAACGATGGTGATACCACGCTCGCGTTCCAGATCGTTGTTGTCGAGGATGAGTTCACCTGTCTCCTGGTTATCCCTGAAGATGGCGCAACTGTGTAAAATTTTATCAACCAGCGTAGTTTTACCGTGGTCAACGTGTGCGATGATCGCTATATTTCTAATTTTTTGCATGAAAATGCCGCTCCTAAATTTGGCGCAAAGGTACGGTTAATTAATCAGATTCGGAAGTGTTAGCCTGACTATTAAAGGAATAATGATGTAGGATTAACAATTGAGGTTGGCGATTTGAGTAGCAGTGGTAGGAGGTAGTAGCGGTAAATTACCTAAACGTCGGAGAGGAAATCAAAGCTCATCCCCATTTTCCATGCCGCCGACATATGAAGCGCTGGAATTATAAGCCTTTCCTCAAACACCAGGTCGTCATAGCTCTTTTATTCTGAACGTTGGTAGTTTTAATGGGCTCGTGCAGTTGGGCGCCAAGGGCTTGTGTACGATCAAGTAAAAACTGCAGATTGACCAGGAAACGGTCGGAGCCGTCGGGCAAATGATGGCGGCCATTACCCAGCGGCAGTACGAGGGTTTCGATACCGATATCCGAAGCCAGCCGGGCGAAGAAATACCCCCCGGGTTTCAGAACCCGCCATATGGAGCGCATCATTTGGTCGAAATGATCCTGACTATCGGCAAAATGAAGTACGGTATTGCAGATCACCAAATCGAAATAAACATCTTCAAACGGCAGGTCTTCGACGAGAGCTATTTTGAAATTATCGGGTGAATTACCTGGCGATAATTTTTGGGATAATGCTTTTACAGCCTTAACGGCTTCAGCGTCGGGATCGATCCCATAAACTTCGAAACCATTTTGCAACAGGTAGACCAGGTTGCGTCCGCCGCCGCAGCCAGCATCCAAAACCTTGCGGCAATTATCATATGTACCTTTCAGCAATTGATCGAACAGGTAGATATCGATATTGCCGAAACTTTGCTGAAGGGTTGACATCATGAGAAATGTTATAGCGCTAAGTTAGGAAAATAACTTGCGGAATGATTTGACCTTTCGCCTCAAAAATCAATGCAAACTAATCACCCTCGTTACCTGCCAGCTATCCCCTTTTTGCTGCCACACACAAATAAACTTATCAGGTTTGGACAAATTGTTATTTTCCTGGTGATTAATAAATCGGTGTAGACCGATCTCTACCGCACCATAGCCGGCAATAGGGTAAACTTCTATACTTCCCGGTACGAGTACTCGGGTCACTTTATCACAGATGTTTCTTTTGATGGCATCCAGCAAGTCCTTTTTAGAGGTGGTTAAGCCCCCTTTATCGTGGTAAAACTCCAGGTTATCGGAAAATATCTTAGCTTGCGTTTCCATATCGCAGCTGTTATAGGCGTTAAACAGCACGCTGTCCATGTGTACAATCTTGGCGTACAACTCTTTGGATTCGGGAATGTATTTGTAGCCTTCCTGTGCTCGGGCAGTCAAGCCAACAGAAAACAGGATCACTGTTAGCAGAGTTACGAGTTTTCGCGTTTTGAAAGTCTTCATCAGTTGCTATATCATTTGATTAGCAAAATACATAATACTGCCAATGATTCCAACCATGTGCCAATTGAATAACCATTTCACAATCAGTATTTTACCCAAAAAACAATTTTATACCCGTGCGTTTTCGATACAGGAGGCGTACGTTTTTGATCTTGATGTTTTATAGTTGGGTTGATATTACCTTCCAAATGCCCACATCAGAAACTTGGGTATAGCTTCCGCCCAGGTAGCTACGTTGTGCGATCCGCCAACCATTTCAAGGTATTGAATATCTGCGGGGCGATTGTAGCCTTTGTTTTCCAATTCCTTTATCAGGTCGATCGTATCATCAATGGAGTCGATAATGCCATTTTTGTTCCTGTCGGCAGTTTCATCTTTGGTACCAGTTTGCAGCCAAATTTTTAGGTCGGGCTTGCTGACGGTATTACGGACGATGCCGTGCATAATGCGGTCGTTATCGGTATAGCCCTTACCTAATTCTTTGCTCCTCCACCAGAATGATCCGGAGAATACCCCTACTTTGTTAAAAGCCTCAGGATAATGCCAGGTGATATCCATAGCAGATAATCCACCTAAAGAAAATCCAGCGAAGGCGGTGTTATCAAAATTAGTGATGCCCGTTTCTTTTTTTATGGCGGGTAGTAATTCGGTAACAATAAACCTGGTATAAGCTGCTGCTTTAGAGCCGCGCTGTTTAAAATCGGGGATACCAGCGGTTCCGTACTCCTGCAAACGCTCGTCGCCTGCATGTATGGCCGCAACCAACACTGGCTTTATAGCTCCGTAGTTATATAAATTTTCGAGGCTTTCTTTTATTTTCAGATTATCTGCTTCCTGGCCGTCATTTAACAATAACAGGTTGATAGGCCCAGCAACTTCAGTTTCTTCGGGCAGTAATAATGTTATGGTAACCCCTCTTTTCAGAGCGTCAGAATCAATGGTTATTTTGGTTTCCGTCAGGGTCATTTCGTTCTCAATCCAACTCAAATACATCTCTTTCAAAATATTACAAGGGGGCAAAAATAGGTTTTCTCGATTTATTAAGTGACATGGTGTGAATAATTTGACAGAATGTTGTCTTTTTAAATCAAAGCAATTAACTTACACATACTAAAGCAGCTACACTTTGACAGAACAATATCACAAATGGTACTCGCACAGCCTGGGCCTCGATGTGGAGATGCTGATTTTCGGCACACGCGGCTATCCGGTTATACTTTTCCCGACTTCACAGGGCAGATATTTTCAGAATAAAGATGAAGGTTTGATCGAGTCGGCACGATGGTTTGTGGAGGAAGGATTAGTGAAGATTTACTGCCCCGACAGCTTGGACTGGCTCACCTGGTACAACAAAGGCATCCACCCGGCCGACCGGGCAAGGAATTATAATTTTTACGATAAAATGCTTTACGAAGAGCTAGCCCCCTGGGCCATGCAGGAAACAGGCGTGAATAAAATAGCCACCGCCGGATGCAGTTTTGGCGGATACCATGCAGTCAACTTTGGATTAAAGCATCCTGACAAGACCGGGCACATCTTCAGTATGAGTGGAGCCTTTGACGTGAAACAGTTTATGGATGGTTTTTATAATAACGACGTGTTTTATAATAACCCGCCCGATTACCTGCCTGGCAGCGACCGCTGGGAGCTATGGCAGATGAACATCATCCTGGGTACGGCTGAACATGATATTTGCAGGGCTGATAACGACCGGTTGTCAAACATTTTACGGCAGAAAAATATCAACCATTGGCTGGATGTACGCGGTATAGGCGACCACGACTGGCCCATGTGGCGGGCTATGTTCCCGCATTATTTGAGTACTATCTGATAGGTGTAAGATATGAGATATCTTTTATAGTTTAGAAATTAGGATTCAGAATTTTAAACAACATACCCATGAAAAAAATAGGCATTCTTTTCGGCCAGGAAAATTCATTTCCACATGCTTTTGTTGAACGGATCAACCAAAAAGCAGAGAAAAATATATCGGCAGAATTTGTACGCATCGACAAGGTGATGCAAGCCGAACCATTGGATTATGCGGTGATCATCGACCGCATATCGCAGGACGTACCTTTTTACCGGGCAACACTTAAAAATGCTGCCATCTGTGGAACGGCAGTCATCAATAACCCTTTCTGGTGGAGCGCTGATGAGAAATTCTTCAATAATGCGTTGGCTGTGAAGATCGGTGTGCCCGTTCCTAAAACAGTTATTCTGCCATCAAAAGAATTACCAAACGATACCACGGATCAATCCTTTCGCAATCTGGCATATCCGCTGGATTGGGATGGCATATTCAACTATGTAGGATTCCCAGCTTATATGAAACCATTCGACGGCGGGGGATGGAAGGAAGTTTATAAGATATCCAGCATGGACGACCTGTGGCCAAAATACGACCAGACCAAACAATATGTGATGATGCTGCAGGAAGAGATTATTTTTGACGATTATTTCCGCTGCTATTGCATTGGCGGAAAGCATGTGCGCGTTATGCAATATGAGCCCCGCAATCCGCATCACCTGCGTTACGAGCACGGTAAAGCGCCAGCTGAAAAGAAATTGTTGGAAACTGTAAAAGATTATGTCATCAAACTGAATAAATATTTAGGCTATGATTTTAATACCGTTGAGTTTGCGGTGCGGGATGGGGTACCTTATGCCATCGATTTTTGCAATCCCGCCCCGGATGCCGAAGTGACCAGTGTAGGCCAGGAAAACTTTGACTGGGTGGTAGAAACCGCTGCTGACTATGCCATTGAACGCGCAAAAAAACAAAAGGACGGCATGGATAATTTAACCTGGGGCGAATATGTGAAAACCGGTGCAGCCAAAGAGGACCTTTTATCGTCAGAAAAGAAAATTGAAAAGAAGGCAAGTAAACAAGATGCTGAAACAGGTAAAATAGATCATGCTATTACGGCCGAAGGAACCCTCAAAAAAGCAGCGCCCAAAAAGGTATCGGCGAAGCCGAAAGCAGTAGTAAAAAAATAAAATATCGTCATGTTGAACCCGTTTCGGCATGACAATGATAAAGCATAAACCTAACCAATTATGAACGAGTTTACCTTAGGTGTTGAAGAAGAATTTATGGTGATAGATCCTGTAAGCAGGGAGCTGAAATCGCACGAGCAAAAAATTGTAGAAGGCGCGCAAAAGATACACGAAGATCAGGTAAAGGCCGAAATGCACCAGGCTGTGGTAGAAGTGGGCACGCACATTTGCCGCAACACCGCCGAGGCACGCAAAGAGGTAGGTAAACTACGCGGAACAGTAGCGCAGCTGGCCGGGGAACTTGGCTTGCGTATTGGCGCAGCCGGCACACACCCATTCTCGCACTGGCAGCACCAGTTAATTACCGATCACCCCCGTTATTTTGAGATCGTGGATGAAATGCAGGAGGCCGCCCGTTCAAACCTGATCTTTGGCCTGCACGTGCACGTGGGCATCCAATCGCGCGATTTAGCCATACACATAGCCAATCAGGTACGTTATTTTTTGCCGCACGTGTATGCACTTTCAACCAACTCGCCATTCTGGGAAGGTCGGAATACTGGCTTCAAATCATTCAGGACTAAGGTATTCGACAAATTCCCACGTACAGGCATACCCGATTATTTCAGCAGCATCGAGGAATATGATCGTTATATCAAGCTGTTGGTAAAGACCAATTGCATCGATAACGCCAAAAAGATATGGTGGGATATCCGGGTTCACCCATTCTTTGAGACCATCGAATTCCGCATATGCGATTGCCCTATGCTAATTGACGAGACAATGGCATTTACGGCCCTTTTTCAGGCGTTATGCGCCAAATTGTACAAGCTTCGCCAACAAAACATGTCGTTTATTACGTATAACCGGGCGTTGATCAACGAGAACAAATGGCGTGCTGCACGTTACGGTATCGATGGTAAAATGATCGACTTTGGTAAGGAACTGGAAGTAAACACGCGTGCCCTCGTATTGGAACTGCTGGACTTCGTAGACGACGTAGTAGACGAATTAGGCTGCCGCGAAGACCTGCAATATGTACACAAAATACTGGAGCACGGAACCGGCGCCGACCGCCAACTGGCAGTTTACCAGCAAAATAGTAACTTTGCAGACGTGGTGGATTACATTACGTCACAAACATTGAAGGGAATTTGAAGATAGATATGAGATTTGAGATATGAGATTTAAGATTAAGGCCGCCTGGTTTTGTCTCACACCTCATATCTCACGTCTCATATCTCAGCATAACATGATGAACGAAATCAAAGTAGCCATATTAGATCTGTACGATGGGATACCCAATGAGGGTATGCGTGGGTTCCAGGATATTTTAAAACGCTATAGGACAAAAAATCAGCTCAACCTGAGCTACGAGATATTTGATGTGCGCGGGAAATGCGAAACGCCCGATTATAAGGATTTTGATATTTATATCTCCAGCGGCGGTCCGGGTGACCCGTTGATCACTGAAGGGACACCCTGGGAAAAGGTATATTTCGACCTGATCGACAAGTTGGAAGACCACAACCTGTCTAACCATCCGCAAAAGAAGCATGCCTTTTTTGTATGTCATTCTTTTCAGCTGATGTGCCGTAAATACCAATTGGGCGAAGTGAACACACGCCGTTCACCATCATTTGGTGTTTTGCCTGTGCATCAAACCACAGCGGGTTTAAGCGACCCGATTTTTGATGGTTTAGCCGACCCCTTTTTTGCCGTTGATTCGCGCGTCTGGCAGGTGATCCATCCCAACGAAAAACGCTTTGTCGACCTGGGCATGCAATTGCTGGCAATAGAAAAGGAACGCCCCCATGTCGATTTGCCGCGTGCCATGATGGCTATTCGTTTCAGTGAGTATTTTATCTCTACACAGTTTCACCCGGAGGCGGATGCGATAGGTATGCAGGCTTATCTTTCAAAAGAAGACAAGAAAGGCGAAGTGATAGCTGAGCATGGCCACGACAAATACAACGAGATGCTGGAGCGTTTGGAGGACCCGGATAAAATAATGCACACACAAAATACCGTTATTCCAAACTTTTTGGACCAGGCGGTTTTGAGTTTGCAGGAAGCGTAAGACTGATTGTTTTATTGTTGAAGGGCAGATTTAGAATTTAGTTTTTCGAACTTAGAATTTCCCCCATATGGATCCATCAGCCAGGAAAGCATTCAACGACAACTTTACACCATTAAAGTACGAGCGCTTTTTAACAGCACTGAATGACGGCCTGAAAGAGAAAATTCCTTTTCGCGTAGCAGAAACGCCGATTTTCCTTACAGATGATTTTCGTGATAAGTTATTGGCCGCAGGCGAAGACATTATTAATGTCATACTGCAACCTGATTTTAAACTGCTGACCGAACGCGCGATTCCTGAAAAATGGCGTGTTGCAAATGAAAACGATCATCCACATTTCATCGCACTTGATTTTGGTGTTTGTAAGGATGAAAATGGGCAAATCGTTCCAAAGCTGATTGAATTGCAGGGTTTCCCATCACTGTACAGTTTCCAGGTATATGTTGGCGATCATTATCGTGAAGAATTTGATATTCCTGATAACTGGACCATTTATTTTAACGGGCTGGACCAGGAAGAATACCTCAATCTGCTCAAGAAAACTGTTATCGGCCCTTATCAGCCAGATGAAGTAGTCTTGATGGATGTGAACGCACCAAAGCAAAAAACAGCTGTCGATTTTTACCTCACCCAAAATTACATCGGTACACCTGTTGTGTCGCTAAGTGATTTGATTGAAAAAGATGGTAAGCTGTTTTATGAAGCTAACGGTGGGTTAACCCCTATCAAAAGAATATATAACCGCCTGATATTTGACGAAATAGAAAGTGATCCGGGTATTTTTAGCAAAGCGGTGGATATCCGTAAGCCACTTGATTTGGAATGGATCACTCACCCTAACTGGTTTTATCGCATCAGCAAGTTCACTATGCCTTTTCTGAAAGGAGACTATGTACCCAAAACGCAATTTCTTAATGAAGTAGAGGCTATCCCGGCTGAACTTGAAAACTATGTTTTGAAGCCGCTTTTCTCCTTTGCCGGCCAGGGTGTGATCATTGATGTGACCAAAGAGGACATTGATAAAATAAAGGACCCTGAAAACTGGATTTTGCAGCAAAAAGTGACTTATGAGCCAGCCTTGCAGGCCCCTGATGGCGGCGTCAAGATAGAAATAAGATTGCTTTATTTATGGCCAGATGGGCAAGACAAACCAACGCTTGCTATTAATCTGGGGCGTTTGAGTAAAGGAAAAATGATCGGTGTTCGCTATAATAAAGACTTTGATTGGGTGGGGGGCGCCATTGCCTTCATGCGAAAGTAAAACCTTATACTATTACTGTTGTATATTCGTATATAGATTAGAAATGTATTAAATTTGTGACGTGAATATTCAATTGATCATAGTGGTTTTACTTTTTGCAGCTGCCATCGCTTATTTTGGCCGTTTGGTTTATAAGAGCCTTACAGCCAAAAGCGGATGCGGAACAAACTGTAAATGCGGGGTGGATTTTTCAAAAATTGAAACACCTGAATCAGATAAATAAACACTTATCACAATACCGATTATACTTTTAAGAATATTAAATCTTAATGGCCGAAAAACAGGTTTTTCAAGCTGATACCCCCGGCAGGTGGACGCGTTTTAAATGGCTTAGCCGATTCTTGCTGATCGTTCTTGCTGCCGCTGTTGTTGCTGCTGCAGTTACAGTTACATCCAAACAGTATCCGTCTCTACCAAATCTTAACCCAGCTCCCAAAAAGCTCACCAAAGAGGAATTAGAGCAGTTAAAAAAATCAACCAAGTTTAAAAGTTTCCGGATCGATACAGAAAAAATCGGCGTATTAAGGCGTAATTTAAAAAAACACCAGCTCAAGCATCCGAATAACAAAGACCGCATCAATGCAGCCTTTTACCGGGCGTGGGAGCCACAGGCGTACACTTCACTGATTGACCATATCGGCCGCTTAGACATGGTGGTAACCGAGGGTTTTACCGTTACTCCGGGCATGGACACCATTACTGCTAAAATAGATACCGGTTTAACCAATCTGAACAAAAAATACAAAAAACCTATACTCGTTTCTATTTCCAACTATATCAATTATAATGCTACAAAGGGCGGTTTTGATAGCAAGGATGTATATAGAATTGTAAAGAACAAGAAACTGCGCACCACTTTTATCAATAGCGTCGCTAAGCAATTGGCTAAATACCATTTTCAAGGCATTAACCTGGAACTGGATAATATAAAGGATCGTAACGAGAAAAACTTCGTCGCCTTTCAGAGGGAAATGTACGAGATTCTCCGTCCCCAAGGTTATCTTGTAACCACCAATGCATGGCCTGAAGATGAGCAGTATGACCTTGTAAAATTGGCTCATTTTAATGATTTCCTGTTTATTATGGCTATTGATGAGCATACAGAAGACAGTAATCCCGGCGACTTATCCAACCAGCGCTGGGCCGAAGAAATACTGGATGATGTTTGTACCAAAGTCCCAAGCGAAAAGGTCATTCTTACTGTCCAGGGCGGTGGCTACGACTGGCCCGAAAGCAGTACTGGAAAATCGATCAGTTATCAGCAGGCTATTTCTTTTGCGCAGGAAAACAAGAGCAAGATCACTTTTGACCCGTCCTCGGCAAACTTGCATTATACCTATTTCGACCTGGATAGTTTAGAGCATACTGTTTATTTTACCGACGCAGCCACCAATTTCAACGTGATCCGCAAGGCCGACGATTGGGCAACAGGTGGCGTAGCCTTATGGCGCCTGGGCTATGAGGACCCACGCATGTGGTCATTCTTTCAGAAAAACCTGTCACTTGACTCATTAAGAAAAACGGGCGTTGACATTAAGCGCTTGCAAACTGTTGGTTTGAATAACCGTATCGACTACGCAGGTGAAGGTGAAGTTTTGGATTTGGTAACCACCCCCACGACCGGGCAGATCGACGTGGCGATGGATACTATCAATTATACCGTAACCAATCAACGCTACATCAAACTGCCTACCAAATATGTGATCAGGCGTTACGGCTATGCTCCGGGGAAGATCGTTTTGACATTTGACGACGGCCCGGACCCAGATTACACACCACGTATTCTTGATATTCTAAAAAGAGAGCATGTGCCTGCAGCTTTCTTTGTGGTGGGATCAATGGCCGAGAAAAATATACCCATACTTAGACGTGAGTTTGAGGAAGGATATGAAATAGGCAACCACACCTTTTTCCATCCGGATATATCCACTATTGGCATTCCAAGAGTGAATCTGGAGCTGAATGCAACGCGTAAACTCATCGAGTCGGTTACCGGACGCAGTACTATATTATTTCGTCCGCCGTTCAATGCAGATGCGGAACCGCAAACTCTTGCCGAAGTTATTCCGGTTGCGGAAAGCCGTAATCAAAGCTATATTACCATTGGCGAATCTATCGATCCGTGGGACTGGCAGCCTGGAGTAACAGCCGATAGCATCATTGCCCGTACCATAAGGCAAAAAGATGCCGGCACCATGTTATTGCTACATGATGCAGGTGGCGATACCCGCGAAGAAACCGTAAAGGCATTGCCCGAGATCATCCATTTCTTCAAAAGTCACGGCTATAAGTTCACCACTATCGCTGACGTTTTACATAAAGACAAAGCCGACCTCATGCCACCAATAAGGGATGATGCCAACAGTGGTATTATGGGCACTTTGTACGATATTTTCATCCAGGGAATATTTTTTGGTAATTGGTTTTTTCTTTACCTGTTCCTCACGGCCATTTTTCTGGCGATGGGACGTATTGTACTGATCGGCATATTGGCTGTTCGTCAATATTATGAGGACAAAAAAGACAAAGCTGAACTTCCTCTGGCGATAGATTTACCACCGGTAAGCATTATTGTTCCGGCATATAATGAAGAGGTCACAGCAATTAAAACTATCCAAAGTTTGCTGACACTGGATTACCCGAATTTCGAGATCATATTTGTTGACGATGGGTCAAAAGACAAAACTTACGAGATGGTTAACAATGCTTATGGTAATCATCCGGTAGTAAAGGTTTTCACCAAGCCTAATGGTGGCAAGGCTTCGGCATTAAACTTTGGCATTAGCCATTCACAATATGACTATGCTGTTTGTATCGATGCCGATACCCAATTAAAAAATGACGCCATTTATCATCTGATGACTTACTTTACCGATGAAGAGATTGGTGCAGTAGCGGGTACGGTAAAGGTTGGCAATGAAAACAACATCATTACCCGCTGGCAGGCTATTGAATATATCACAGCCCAAAACATGGACCGCCGTGCTTTTGACCTGATCAACAGTATTACGGTAGTCCCCGGTGCAATAGGCGCATTCCGGAAAAAAGCAATCAAAAAAGCAGGTGGTTTTACTTCGGATACTTTGGCTGAAGACTGCGACCTGACCATGCGTATTCTAAAACAGGGCTATATTATTAAAAACTGTGCTGAAGCTATCGCCTACACTGAAGCACCAGAAACATTGGGAGCCTTATTAAAGCAACGTTTCCGCTGGAGCTTCGGTGTGATCCAAAGCTTTTGGAAAAACCGCGACGCACTGTTTAATAAGAAATACAAATTTTTTGGCATGGTAGGTATGCCTAATATCCTGATCTTCCAGATCATATTGCCACTGTTTTCGCCGTTAGCGGATCTGATGATGATCATCGGCCTGCTTGGTGACAAACCGGGGAAAATATTAGCTTATTACGTAGCTTTTGTAATGATTGATTTCCTGGTGGCTATAATAGCTTTCCGCATGGAACGCGAGGATTACAAGAAGCTCGTGTATATCATTCCTCAGCGATTTATATGGCGCCAGCTGATGTATTACGTCTTGTTTAAATCGATACGCAAAGCATTGAAGGGCGAGTTAAGCGGCTGGGGTGTGCTAAAACGGACAGGTAGTGTGAGCGTAAAAGGGAAAGCAGCCAAAGCCGTGAAGTAATTAAAGCTTATCGATCAGGCAAACTGCATAAGCAACCACGCCTTCTTCGCGACCGATAAAGCCCAACTGCTCGTTGGTTGTGGCCTTTATCGAGATATCTTCTTCGTCTATGCCGGCGGCTTTCGCAATATGGGTTTTCATGGCTGGAATATGTGGATTGATTTTCGGCGCCTCGAGGCACACCATTGCATCAATATTACCAATCGACCAGCCTTTTTCAGTTAGTAATCGCACAACTTCCTGTAACAATATCAGGCTGCTGATTCCACGCCAGCGTTCGTCCTTGTTGGAAAAATGATAACCTATATCACGCAGATTGGCAGCGCCCAATAACGCATCACAAATAGCATGAAGTAGCACGTCCGCGTCGGAATGGCCATAGGCGCCTGAATGATGTTCAAGATTTACTCCACCCAAAACAAAAGGGTGGCCTTCCTTTAACTGGTGTACGTCAAAGCCGAAACCTACCTTTATTTTAGCCATTTACTGTTTGGTGGTCGATCCGAAGTTAGCTGATAAAGAAAATCTTAAAGTATTTGCCAATGGACTGCTTTGCTGACTGGCTGCTATGTACGAGAAATCAAAAGTAAATTCCTGATATTTAAATCCTGTTCCCAGTGTTAAATAATGCAAGCCGCCTTTGTTTGGGTTTTGATAAAGATATCCGGCTCTCACAGCGAATAGTTTATTATACCAGTACTCAATACCAGGAGAAAAGCTTAACTCCTGTATTTCTTCAGTAAAAGAAGCGTCGGTAAATGAACCAAAAAGGCCTGATGGTACAGAAACGTCACTATTAGGTTTAGTTGGTACCAGTAGTTTATTGATATCAAATACAAACGTAACAGAGTTAACATCATCAAGATTGACCATATCGGCAATGCCTATTTTAAGGTTTGTAGGCAAAAAATATTTGGTGCCATCATTAGAGTAGCTAATCTTGGTGCCGATATTAGAGATATTGGCTCCGAATGAGAATGTCGCATCCTTACCAAATTGCTGCGCCTGTGTTTTATAATACATGGAAACATCGGCAGCCAATGCGTTACCAGGTTTTGCCGTCACACCTGATGCAGAATAACCATTTGACAAGTTGGAACGAATATAGCGTGCCGTTAGCCCTAAAGAAAATTCCTCACCAAAAGTTCGTGCGAATGAAGCATCAATGGAATATTCGCTGGATATAAAATTGCCCTGAAAATTTTGAAGGTTATCATAGGCCTGGATTGTACCTACATTAAAATAGCGGATAGATGCGCCGATGGTATTACGTTCGTCCAATTTGTGAGCATAGCCTAAATAAGAAAGCGTCACATCAGGAATAAGCGACCTAAGCCAGGGGCTATAATTAACGGATATATTATCCGGAGATTCAAGAAATGCAAGCTTCGATGGATTCCAAAAGCTGGAGTTTGCATCAGGTGATAATGCAACACCGGCTTCACCCATTGCACCTGAGCGAGAGTCGGGAGTTATTAGCAAGAAAGGTACAGCGGTCTGTATAGCCGTGGCCTGACTAGTCCCGTTAGTATTTACACCGTTACCGCTGTTATTTACTAGTTGTGCAAAAGATAAGGATGGCAGCAAAAACAGTGCAAAAAAGAAAGCTCTTTTTATTTGTAAACAGAAAAAATTCATTTGGTGCAATATAGCTTATTATTTTATAATTTGTGTTAAAACTCCTCAGCGCATCCACGTCGCTTTATTTGAAAATATAATCGGAACAAAGGGGGCCAACATTTACAACTTAAAGCAAAAAAAGTAGATTTGTGTAACTCAATGCGAATTTTTACGTTTAAAGTGGCATAAAGGTTCATTTAGTTTTGATAATGTACCTGAGCTTATTTTAGTTACATTAATTATTAATATAATTTTTTAGATTTACCACTTAATATTAAATAGTAAAAATATGAAAATACTTTTTACGAGAACTGCTTTAGTGCTGATGGGTGTTGGAGCCTTGTTTAGCAGCTGCAGTAAGCGCCAGCAATCGCAAAAAACCGGCATAACTTATAATGATAAGAATAATGGTGGTTATGAACGATTCAAAAACGTGCACCCAGCACCGGGACCCGGCCTTGTTCCGATTGAAGGTGGTACATTTGTAATGGGCGGAAGCGCTGACCAGGATGTTACTTATGATTATAACAATGTTCGCCGCAGGGTAACGGTCCCTTCATTTTACATGGATGATACCGAAGTATCTAATCAGGATTGGCTGGATTACCTGCACTGGATAAGCGTTACTTTCCCTACCGATCATGAGCTTTATTATAATGCGCTGCCCGATACCCTGGTATGGCGCAGACCATTGTCTTATAATGAGCCTTACGTAGATAACTATCTCCGTCACCCGGCATTCCAGGATTATCCTGTTGTAGGTATAACCTGGGATCAGGTGCAAGATTACTGCTCCTGGAGAACCGACCGTATGAACGAAAATATACTGCGTGAAACCAACAGATTAGCCAGTTGGCAGGAAGCATCCGGCAATGGCCCGAAAAGCAAAGGCAAAGGTGGAGCTCAGACACAAGCTGCAATGACGAAAGACCCTTTCAATACTGATATTTATCTGAATGGTCAATATAAAGGCCCGGGTATCGATGGCAAAAATATGATGCCAGACCTTAGCCCTAACGCAAAGCCGGCTACCGGCTCAAATGGTAAAGCAACTGCTAAAGCAACAAGACCAGTGCGTATTGAGGATGGTATATTGAAACAAGGTTACCGTTTACCTTCAGAGGCCGAATGGGAATATGCTGCACTATCATTAATTGGTAATACTGAATTTGAAAATATAAGCGAGAATAAAATTTATCCATGGAACGGCTTAGGTGTTCGTTCACCTAAAAAGAAAACCCGTGGCTTAATATTAGCCAACTTTAAACGTGCTTTAGGCGATAACATGGGTGTTGGTGGTTACCTGAACGATAAGGCTGACATTACAGCTCCTGTACGTTCATTCCCTCCAAACGATTTCGGTTTATACAACATGGCTGGCAACGTGAACGAGTGGGTTCAGGATACCTATCGCCAAACCTCATTTGAAGAGTTTGAAGACTTTAATCCATTCCGCGGTAACGAGTATAAAGATAAGCGCCTGGCCGATCCTACTAAAGGTTTATACGCAAAAGACAAATATGGTAAACCGATAAAAGATCCTGCTAAGGCCGGCAAAAAGATGAAGTACAGCGATCTGATTGCGATGCAGCAAGCCCAGCAACAACAGAATGCTACTCAACCAAATGGCGCCCCGGCTAACGGTCAGCCAAATGGGGCACCTGCTAATGGCAGTGCAGCTTCTGCAGCACCAGCAGGTATCAAATATTCTGGCAGAGCCTATAACCCGGATATGCGTGGTGCAAACGACTCGGTTAACATGGCCTTGTATGGTACAACTACTTTGGTTAACGACCATTCAAAAGTTTACAAGGGCGGTTCATGGAATGACCTGGCTTACTGGTTAAACCCTGCTACCCGTCGCTTTATGGACGAGGACGAATCAAGCGCCGAAGTTGGGTTCCGCTGTGCAATGACAATGGTGGGTGCCCCTGAAATCAGCCCATCAGGCAAACCACACTACAGCGTGAAAAAAGCAAAAGAATTTAAAGCGAAGTAATTAATATTTCCTTCATAAGCAAAAGGTGCACCATAATAAGTGCACCTTTTTTTATTTTATAAGGATACCAGCGTAGAGACGCAATGCGTCCCGTCTCTACTGGAATAATAGTAAAACCTGCCCCTTCTCCACCTTGTCACCTGGCTTAATTTTTATTGATTTAACGGTAACGTCAGCTGGCGATTTGATGATGTTCTCCATCTTCATTGCTTCCAACACAAACAGGTTATCACCTTTCTTTACCTGGCTGCCTTCAGATACAAGTAGTTTTAGTACGAGCCCCGGCATAGGTGCTTTAATATCACTTACCTTATTCGCATTCATAGCGTTCAGGCCCAATTGATCCAGCAGGATATCAAACTGGTCTTGAGCAGTTACTGAATATAGGTTGCCGTTAACTTTTATCTGAGCAATTTTAGCTTCCTTGTCAAAACTAACAACTTCAGCATTATAAGATCTTAGGTCATTAATAATGTGATAACCCGTCTCATTTAGTTGCTGTATATCAGCATTAATCTCTTTATCATTAATAAACAGTTTATCCCGGGTCTTCTCAATTTTATATTCGGCCTTATCGTTTATTTTGAGTTTGTACATGGGCGTTAGAGATTAGTTAGTGAGTGATTAGAGACTAGTTACAAAGCGGTTAATTTACTGGAATTTTTCGACAACGGAATATCAGTTATTAGCTATTTGATTAAAGATTAACTAATTTCTAATCCCCGATCACTAATCTTTCGCCTCTATTGCGTTAAAGCATATTGAACGAGGTTGGCACCCATTTTTAAAGCTTTTGTACGCGTATCCTGGGTATCACCTGCGTAGGTGCCAAAGTCTTCCCACCCGTTGCCCAGGTCACACTCATAATCATAAAAGCAAACTAAGCGCCCTTTGTATATCAAGCCAAAACCTTGCGCCCGGCCACCATCATGCTCGTGAACTTTCGGCAGGCCATTCGGGAAATCATATTTCTGGTGATAGATAGGATAATTAAGGGGCAATTCTACAAAATCAAGCTCGGGAAAAACCTTTTTCATCTGCGGGCGGATGAACTTATCTAAACCATAATTATCACAAATATGCAGAAAGCCGCCACCAGTCAAATACTTACGCAGGTTACGGGCTTCCTGGTCAGAAAAAATCACGTTACCATGACCCGTCATAAAAATAAAAGGATAATTAAATATTTCGGTGCTGCCTACGTCCACCACCTCATCTTCAGGCTGAAAATTAGTCCTTAGGTTTTCATTACAAAATTTGATCAGGTTAGGCAGCGCCGTCCTATCCCCGTACCAATCACCTCCACCATTATACTTAAGCTTGGCCATTTTATAAGTAGGCGGTATATTGAAGCTGCTAAAGCTTAATAACGCTACGATAGCTAAAAATGAAAATGCTTTCATACCCTGTTCAAAAAATTCACTTCGAAACATGCCTCTAACGCTGCGGTCTCTGTTCGTAAACGACTTTCTCCTAAAGTTATAGCTTTAAATCCATTATTTAACGCATCATCTATCTCTTTTGGTGTAAAGTCGCCCTCCGGTCCTATCAAAATTAAATATCTTCCGAATGGCTTCAACTCCTGTTTTAGAGTAAAACGATCCCCCTCTTCACAATGGGCAATGAACTTTTGTCCATCAAAAGGTGCTGTTATTAATTTATTCAAAGCAACGGGCTCATTCAAAAGCGGATGCCATGCTTTTATAGATTGTTTGATAGCTGATGTAATAATCTTATCCAGACGTTCCTTTTTAGCCTCCCTGCGTTCCGAGCGCTGGCAAATGATAAGAGATATTTCATCAATACCTACCTCAGTGGCCTTCTCAAGGAACCATTCCAAACGTTCAATATTTTTTGTAGGTGCAATAGCAATATGGAGGTAATGATTGCGTTTGTGGAAATCCTTTTGTACAGATATGATTTGTAATGTTGTGCGTTTGGGATGAGGGTCAGTAATGGCTGCAGTATAAAAGTTTCCTTTCCCATCAATCAGTTGTATCTTATCACCCGTTTGAAGGCGGAGCACCCGTACACAATGTTTGCTTTCCTCTTCGTTTAGCTGATAAGCGGTGGAAGCAGCGTCAATATCCGGTGTATAAAAGAGTTGCATTTCCGGGTGGTTTAATGCCGGTCGACAATATCTTCAGCGTTAAGTAGTAGTTCGAGCTTAACAGATTCAATATTCTGATCGGATTTTTTTAGTACGGTAATATTATATCCGTTAGCTTCTTTTTGCTCACCCACGTCAGGTATCTTACCAAAAATATCACCTAACCAACCCGAAACAGTATCATAGTCCCCGTCTTCAGGCAGGTCATGCGGCAAATGGCTGTTGACATCATATATGGGGGCGAGCGCATTAACGATAAATTCGTGTGCATTTACGATCTCTACTATCGGACGCTCTTCATCATATTCATCCTGGATCTCACCTACCAATTCCTCCACTATATCCTCCAATGTTACCATACCGGCTGTACCGCCAAACTCATCCAATACAATGGCAATCTGTATGCGTTTTTGCTGCAATTCTGCCATCAGGTCGTTTATCTTTTTCGTCTCGGGGATGAAATAAGGCTTACGGATGATCTCTTTTAGCACAATATCCTGGTGGCGCACCAATAATGGAAGTACATCTTTGGCGTGAACAATACCTACAATTTTATCTATCGTATCATCATAAACAGGCATACGTGAATATCCTTCGTTGATGATCATGTCCAGCAGTTCTTCCTTATCAGCATTAATGTCAATACCGTATATTTTTGTCCGCGGAACCATGATGTTTTTCACCACGCGCTCGTTGAACTCGAATACATTCTGTATCAGTTCATGCTCGGTTGAATCGAGTGCTCCGGTTTCCTTGCCTTGTTCTAAAAGCAGCTGTAGTTCTTCTGAGCTATGGTGAGCTTCACCTTCAAATTCTTTAATCCCAAGCATCTTTAATATAACACCTGCAAACCTGTTCAACACCCAAATAAGGGGCCTGAAAACAATAAAGAAGAAGCGTAATGGTGTTGACACCGCAAGCGCTGTACGTACCGAGCGCTGAATAGCGATATTCTTAGGAGCAAGTTCGCCAAATACGATGCTCAGAAAAGTAATAAGAATGAAAGCGATAACGCGGCTAAGTGTAATAACAAAGCTCGAGGTGATAACCACGCCAAACGACTTGAACACTGAAAGCATAATAGTAGTAAAAACCTCCTCACCAAACACACCCAAACCAAGGGAGGCTATGGTAATACCCAACTGTGTCGCAGCCAGGTAACCGTCAAGGTTACTCATAATACCGCGTGTAATCTTGGCTACCCTGCTGCCGGTTTTCACTTTTAATTCTATTTGTGAGCCGCGCACGCGAACCAAAGCGAACTCAGCGGCCGTGAAAAATCCGTTGAGCAGCACCAGCACGCCTGTAAGAAAAAGGTAAAAATAATTAATCGTTGTTCCGGCAGGATCCATTAATCAGTTATTGGTACGACGGGAAAGTGGACTTATAAAGCTCCAGGCTTTCGGTAATTACTTTGTGAGCATAACGCACACCCAAAAGGTGCTCGATGGTTACGTTTTTGCCTTCCAGTTTCTTATAATCCTGGAAGAAACGAACAATTTCTTTCATAGCATGTGGCGGCAACTCGTTCAGGTCATTGATGTAATTTACAGACATATCATTTTTTGCTACCGCGATAATCTTATCATCCTGTTCGCCATTATCTACCATATGCATCACGCCTACCACCTTAGCTTCGATGATCGACATCGGGAATACGTCAACAGAACATAATACCAGGATATCCAGCGGGTCGTGATCGTCGCAGTAAGTTTGTGGAATAAAACCATAGTTTGCCGGATACATTACTGAGGAGAAAAGAACGCGATCCAGTTTCAATAATCCTGATTCTTTATCTATTTCGTATTTGGCTTTTGAGCCTTTTGGTATTTCAATTATAGCATTCACCGTCTCAGGCATATTATCGCCCGGAGAAACCTGGTGCCAAGGGTGTTGTGTACTCATTATATATTTTATAGTTAGAAAATTCTATTCCGTGGTTCCTGTCTTAAAAGCTTTCTTCAAATAAGCAATCAGCAACGGTATAGATGTTATTAAAATTAACCCCAATATCACGTATTTCAGGTAGTACTTAATTTCGTCAGGATATTTTTTCCCCAAAAAGAATCCTGCTAAAGTTAAGGTGCATACCCATGTTGCGCTTCCTATAATATTGAATATGGTGAATTTTCTGAAATTCACCTTAACCACACCCGCAAAGATAGGAGCAAAAGTTCTAATTATAGGGAAAAATCTACCTAAAACCAGCGCCATACCTCCGTACTTTGCGTAGAACTCTTCGGCCATGGCTACATAACGTTTCTTGAAAAACAAGGATTCATTACGTTTAAAAAGCATTGGCCCGGTCCGGTAGCCAAACCAATAGCCCGCATAATTACCCAAAATACCCGCTCCCATTAGCGATAACAGCAATACAACGATACTTACATCAAGTATGTTTGTAGCACATAGCAATCCTGCTAAAACCAGCAAATAATCCCCGGGTAAAAAAAAGCCGAAAAACAAGCCCGTCTCGGCGAAAATAACAACAAGCAAAAGATAAAAACCTCCTTTGCTTATGATGGATTGAGCGTCTGTTAAATTTTGAAGATGTTCCCAGAATTGTTCCATTCACTATCACCGTAAAACTACTAATATAAAATCAATTAATAGTATGCTCCTTACGGATTAAATGAGGTTTGAGATAAAAGCCGGATAAACACCTATAACGATGGTCACCAAAGCAGCTAACCCTAAAACAAAGTTAAAGTATCCAGGTACGCTCACCTCTTCGCGGTCGCTGCTGCGGAAATACATAGCAATGATCACTCTGAAATAATAGAATATACTGATAATAGCATTGATAACCGCAAGGATAACCAGCGTAGTATGGTATTGCTCCAAGGCTCCTGAGAACACAAAGAATTTACCGATGAAGCCTGCAGTAAGCGGGATACCGGCCAATGATAACATAGAAATAGTCAGTACCAATGCCAGGAATGGGTTCCTTTTCGCCAAACCGTTGAAGGTATCAAAATTATCGCTGCCAGTCTGCTGATGTACCAGTATCAATGCACCAAAAGCTATAATGGAAGCAATTGAATAAGCAGTAGAATACATGAATACCGAGTTAGCAGAACTTGCTCCAAGCGCTACGATCGCAAATAATAAATAACCTGCGTGCGATATACTAGAGAATGCCAGCATGCGCTTAAAGCTTTGCTGATACAACGCGGTTATATTACCGATGAATAGCGTAATAATTGTAATGATCAGCAACGCCGGCACCCAGAATTCAGACATCGGAGCGAAACATACAGAGAACAACCGCAGGAAGGCGGCAAAACCAGCCGTTTTTACTACTGTTGACATGAAAGCCGTAATTAACGTTGGCGAGCCTTCGTAAACATCAGGCGTCCAGAAATGAAATGGCGCAGCACCTACTTTAAAGCATAGTCCAACAATAATCAGCATAATGCCAGTACCTAATAATGGGTCAATGCCCTTTGGGTGCGTTACTACCCAATCGCGGATGGCCTGCAAATTAAATGAGCCCGTTGCACCGTAGATCAGCGTTATACCAAATAACAAAAAGCCTGTTGAGAATGCACCCATCAGGAAGTATTTTAAAGACGCCTCGTTTGATGCAAAATCGCTTTTTTTGATACCTGCCAGGATATACAAGCTTACCGACATAATTTCGATGCCTATAAACAGCATCGTTAAATTGTTGTATGAAAGCATGACAATTATACCCGCCAGTGAGAACAGAATAATCGCATAATACTCGGCAACATGTGTGCTTATCTTTTCAAAATATTCTTTTGAAAGGAGCAATATCAATATGGTTGAAGCAATGGTAATTACCGAAAATGCTACCGAAAAGTTGTCAAACAACATCATACCATGGTAAATCGGCTGAAGGCCTTTTCCCCACTGCATTACTGATGTTGCCAATGCCGCAAGTAAACCTATAATCGTAACCGGCAATAACGCGCCTTTTGCTTTATATAATCCTAAATACAAAAGCAGTATAGGTAAAACAGATAATATTATTAAGGTGTTCATTCTCTAAAATCTTACATTGGTTTTACCGGCATCAATTTGCCTTGTACTAAATGTATTAATTGGTTCACACTTGCCTCAGACAGATGTAATATAGGCTGTGGATACACTCCTATTACAATAATCAGAGCACATATAATAACAAGCACGAAAACTTCAGACCCGCTGATATCAGTAAATGTTGCGGTTAATGCGTTGGTTTCGCCCTGCATCACGCCTTTATACATTCTTAACATATAAACCGCGCCGAATATCATAGTTAAACCAGCTACAGCAGCTACCCATATGTTATACTGGAAAACGCTATTTAATAACAGGAACTCACCGATAAAACCGTTGGTAAGCGGCAGTGCCACTGTACCCAGTGTAACGATCAAAAATGCAATTGCAAATTTAGGCGCTACCTTGGCTATACCACCCATTTCGCTTATTTCACGTGTATTCAACCGGCGACTAATGATATCCCATACAAAGAATAAGCCCACTACGTTGATGCCGTGATTCAGCATTTGAATCATTGCGCCCTGCAACCCTTGTGAAGCCCATACAAATGAACCGTCAGGACGCGTAAAAGTAAAGAGCCCGGCAGCTATTAAGCCCACGTGGGCAATTGATGAATAAGCTACCAATCGTTTACCATCTTTTTGTTTAAATGCAATAACGGAAGCATATACAATGCCAATTACTGAAAGTATCATGGCCAACGTTCCCCATTGCTGAACACCAAGTGGTGCAATAGGTATGAGCCAACGGATAACACCGTAAATACCCATTTTCAGCATAATACCTGATAACATCATGGTTCCGGCTGATGGCGCTTCGGTATAGGTATCTGGCTGCCAGGTATGGAAAGGGAATATCGGCATCTTGATGGCAAATGCCAGAAAGAATGCCCAGAATATCCAACTTTGCTGGCGGGCGTCCAGCGTAAGATCATAAAATGCATGCAGATCGTACAGTTTTGCCGGTGTTTGCATATACAGGTAGATAATACCCAATAACATACATAATGAACCTGCAAACGTATAGATGAAGAACTTAATATTGACGCGGATACGGTTTTCACCACCCCACATAGCGCATATAAAGTAGATCGGGATCAATGCAGCCTCCCAGCCAACGTAAAATAAAAATCCGTCGAGCGCTGTAAACACAACCAGCATACCTGCCTGCATAAACAGGATCAGAGCGTAAAACAAACTCTTATACTGATGCTTGAAGGTAGTAAGGATGATCAATGGTACGAGCAGGGTACTCAATATCACCATAATCATGCTGATACCATCAATCCCTGCATTAAACCAAATGCCGATTTTAGGCATCCACATGGAATTAACACCGAATTGTATAGTGCCGTCAGGAACAAACTTGCTTAAGAAATATCCTGCAACAGCCAGCTCCGCTATAGAAAAGGCAAAAGCAATAAATTTGGCCACCTCGCCTTTAAATAATAGAACAACAAGTGCTGCAACAATTGGCAAAAAAAGTAAAATACTAACTGTCATTTCTTATATCGTAAACGCTTATTGTTATATCTTAACCAAACTAAATATTAATATGGCGATTATACCCGCCACCATCATAAAGATGTAAAAGCCCACATTACCCGACTGTAAAAGCCTTAATCCTTTGCTCGATTTTATCGACAACTTACCTAATCCATTTACAAGGCCATCTATAGCCAACAAATCAATCACTTTATAGAAAAATACGGATAAGGCATCCAGCGGCTTACGGATCAACCAATCGTATATCTCATCAATATAAAATTTGTGATACGACAAGCTTACCGGCCCCGGACGCTCTTCTGTATCGGCAGCAGGCACATGCCCATTCTTTACATATCTTAAATAGGCATAACCTAAAGCGATCACGGCAAGAACAACAGATGCCGCCATTAACGCATATTCTGTAGAAGCAACCGCTTCCTTATGCACTGATACAGCCGCTGATGGCGCAAACACAGGGGCCAGGAAACTAGCAAGCCAGTGATGACCGCCCAAAACTTCCGGAATACCAATAAAACCACCCACAACAGATAGCACTGCCAGTACGATCAATGGAATTGTCATAGTTTTTGGCGACTCATGCAAATGATGTTCTTGTTCAGAAGTTCCGCGGAATTTGCCATAGAAAGTAAGATATAGCATCCTGAACATATAGAACGAGGTGAACATTGCGGTGATAGCACCAATTACCCACATGGTTGTACTGTGCTCAAATGCCGCAGCCAATATTTCATCTTTCGAGAAGAAACCGGCAAACGGTGGAATACCCGATATGGCAATGGTACCGATCAGCATTGTCCAGAAAGTTACCGGTAACTTGCTTTTCAGTCCACCCATCATGCGCATATCCTGTTCATTGCTCATGGCATGTATAACAGAACCGGCGCCAAGGAATAACAGGGCTTTGAAAAACGCATGAGTCAACACATGGAAGAAAGCGCCAGTATAAGCACCTACGCCCAAACCCAAAAACATATAGCCCAACTGCGATACAGTTGAATAAGCAAGTACCTTTTTAATATCTGTTTGCGAAAGGGCGATCAATGCCGCCAACACTGCCGTAGCTAATCCGATCACGGCTATAATATTCATGGTGATCGGCGACATAGCAAACAAGGCGTTTGACCTGGCCACCATGTAAACACCCGCAGTAACCATGGTTGCTGCATGTATCAAGGCTGAAACCGGGGTCGGGCCGGCCATCGCGTCAGGCAACCAGGTAAACAATGGTATTTGGGCCGATTTACCAACGGCACCCACAAAAAGCAAAATTGTAATCAGAGTAAACGGTACTTCATTTGGGTTCATGTGGATCGCCTTTGGAAATATATCCGAAAAAGTGATACTGTTGAAATAACCGATAATTACAAATAAACCGATAATGAAACCTAAGTCACCGATACGGTTCATGATAAAAGCTTTTTTAGCAGCATCCGCATAATCAGCATTGGTATACCAGAACCCGATGAGCAGGTAAGAACATAATCCTACACCTTCCCAACCGATGAACATTACCAGATAATTCGATCCCAAGACCAGCAATAGCATGAAGAACACGAACAGGTTGAGATAAGAGAAAAACTTACCAAACCCTTCATCATGGTGCATATATCCTACAGAATACAAGTGAATAAGAAAGCCTACGCCGGTTATGATCAATAGCATTAGGGCGCTAAGTTGATCCACCAAAAAGGCAAACTGCACTTTAAATGCATTAACGCTGAACCAATCGAATACGGTTACATTGATCGGACCTGACGATTTTACCTGCAAAAATGCAGCTAGGCTCAAACCAAAAGAAATCAGAATAACTAAGCTGCCTATAAAACCTATAACTCCTTTTGAGAAGATATTTCGGCCGACACCGTTAATAAGGAAACCGGCTAGAGGTAATAAAGGAATAAGCCAGATGTATTTATCCATGTTGTAGTTGTACGTATGGCGTTTTACGCCAATATTTATTTAATAAGCTTTAACTCCGAAATCGGATGCCCGACCTCCGAATCAAATTACCATTTCAATCTGTTCAGCACATTGATATCTATCGAATTGGTATTCCGGTAGATCATCACAATAATAGCAAGGCCCACAGCTACTTCGGCTGCTGCCAGCGCCATAATAAAAAAAACAAACACCTGTCCGGTTGCATCGCCGCGATAAACCGAAAATGCGGTGAGCAGGAGGTTAACGGAGTTAAGCATCAATTCAATCGACATGAAGATCACGATCGCATTACGACGGATCAGTACTCCAATAACTCCTATTGAAAATATGATAGCGCTTAACAGAATGTAATGATTAAGCGGTACGGTTTGTGCAGTTTTAAAAAAGCTATCCATTACGCAATTTTTGGGTCTTTAGTAGCAAGCAATACAGCACCAACCATTGCTGATAGCAACAATAGTGATGATATTTCAAATGGCAGTAAAAATTCGTCGAACAATACCTTACCGAGGTTCTTTACCAAACCCAGGTTAGGGTCTCTAACCAATACCGGGTCCGACACACCGACCACCTTCAGTGCTGCGACTACAACCACCAGTAAACAACCTCCTCCTAATACCGCCGCTATCTTCACCATATTAGTTTTCATCGGTTCCGAATCCTTATTCAGGTTGATGAGCATAAGCGTGTAAAGGAACAATACCAGGATGGCCCCCATGTACACGATAAAGTTTACGATGGCCAGGAACTGGGCATTCAGCAGGATGTATTGAACAGTAAAAGTGAAAAAAGTTAGTACAAGGTAAAGTATACTGTGCACCGGGTTTTTTGCAGATATAACCAGTACTGCGAACAGTATGGACAAAAATGCGATAAAGTAAAATATACTCATTTCTATTTTTTACAATATAACCTTGCCTCAAAAAAGTGAGGCAAAGTTATAAACTTCTTTTATTGATTTAAGGGCGCCTCCACTAATTTGTCTTTGCCGTAAATAAAATCCTTTCTCAGGTAATCGGCAGGGACAATATCTCCATCTAAATAAATTGCTTCCTTAGGGCAAGCCTCTTCGCAAAGCCCGCAGAAAATGCAACGTAGCATGTTTATCTCGTATACCGCAGCATATTTCTCTTCGCGGTACAGATTTTCTTCACCTGGTTTGCGTTCTGCTGCGATCATGGTGATCGCTTCGGCAGGGCACGACAACGCGCACAGTCCACATGCGGTGCAACGCTCGCGTCCTTCGTCGTCACGTTTGAGTGAGTGCATACCACGGAAGTTTTCAGAAAACTCACGTTTCTGCTCTGGATAGCGCACGGTCACATCCTTCCTAAACAAGAAGTGTTTCAGGGTAATTGCCAGGCCTTTTACAACCGCAGGAAGGTAGGTACGCTCCCAAAGGCTGAGTGGCTTTGATTCAATTACCTTTCTTTTATTACTTAATGATTCCATTTAATCTCGTCCTCCTCCAGTTATTTAACAAATGTGATCCAAAGTCCTGTTCCGATAATGTTGGCAATGGCAAGGGGAATTAAGCCCTTCCAGCCAAGATCCATCAACTGGTCATAGCGGAAACGCGGGATAGTCCAGCGCACCCACATAAAAAAGAAGATGAATAAAAATATTTTTGCAAATAATACCACCATACCAATCAGCGGGCCAACCACCGGGCCAACATGTGCCGCCACCCAGTCCATACCCGGATAGTTATATCCGCCCCAGTAAAGTGTAGCCATTACCGCTGATGATACAAACATGTTGATGTACTCGGCAAACAGGTAAAAGCCCAGTTTCATAGATGAGTATTCGGTATGATAACCACCTACCAGCTCGGTTTCACACTCAGGCAAGTCGAATGGTGTACGGTTAGTCTCGGCAAATGCACATACGATAAACAGGAGAAATCCAATCGGCTGATAAAGCACGTTCCAATGCCAGCCATGCTGTTGTGCAGCTATTTCTTTCAGGCTAAGCGTGTTGGTAACCATCAGCAACGCGATGATGGATAAACCCATTGCAATTTCGTAGCTGATATTTTGCGATGCAGCACGGATAGCGCCTAATAACGAATATTTATTGTTTGAAGCCCAGCCACCGATCATGACGCCATACACCCCTAATGAAACAACGCCGAATATGTATAACAAACCAACGTTGATATCAGTTACCTGCAGATCATACATTCTGGTACCGATCTGTATCTGTTGCCCCCAGGGGATAACAGCTGAACCGATACAGGCTGTCATGATTGCCAGTGAAGGACCAACAATGAACAGAAATTTACTTGAATTGGTTGGGATGATCTCTTCTTTCAGGAACATTTTGGCACCATCGGCCAACGGTTGTAATATACCAAACGGACCGGCGCGGTTAGGGCCAACCCTATCCTGGAAGAAAGCTGCGATCTTGCGTTCAGCATATGTTGAATACATGGCAATCACCAAACTGATCAGGAATATTACTACGATCAGTACTAATCTTACTATTATTTCTCTAGTATCCATTATAATCGCGTCTCCCGTTCAAATTGTTCTTTATTCGCCTCCTGCAATACCGGGTTCGTTTTTACTACTGGCAGCGGGTGCATCGTTTCGTAGTGGTTTGCACTAATCACTGATTGATTCGACACCTTTCGCGGACCTTCAATTACCCAATCACTGGTTTTCTTTTTATCAAAACGGCAGGTATTGCAGATAAATTCCTCTACTTCTCCATACACATCCTTACGGGCAGTTACCCGCAATACATCTTCTCCCTTATACCAAAGGGTAACCTTACCATTACATCCCGGATGGTCGCAATCGCGGTGTGCCTCAACAGGCTTGGTAAACCAAACACGATTGCGGAAGCGGAAAGTTTTATCGGTCAAGGCACCTACCGGACAAACATCGATCACATTTCCAGAGAAATCATTATCAACAGCAGCCTGGATGTAGGTAGATATTTCAGAATGATCACCACGGTTCAGGATACCATGGATACGGTGATCCGTAATCTGGTCGGCAGTGAAAACACAACGATAGCAAAGGATACAACGGGTCATGTGCAGCTGTATCTTGTCGCCGATATCAATTTTATGGAAAGTACGGCGGTCAAACTCATAACGGGTTTTGGCAGCGCCGTGTTCAAATCCTAAGTTCTGAAGATCGCATTCACCAGCCTGGTCGCAAATAGGGCAATCCAGCGGGTGGTTGATCAATAACATTTCTACTACCCCCTTACGTGCCTCAATTACTTCAGGCGAAGTAATGTTCTGCACTTCCATTCCATCCATCACTGTGGTACGGCATGATGCTACCAGCTTAGGCATAGGGCGGGGGTCTTTTTCAGATCCCTTACTCACTTTTACCAAACAGGTGCGGCACTTTCCGCCACTACCCTGCAATTTGGAGTAATAGCACATTGCCGGCGGAACAATATCCCCTCCTATCTGCCTTGCGGCATTCAGGATGGTTGTCCCCGGGTCCACTTCAACGGGTATACCGTCTATCGTTACTTTAAATTTATCTGACATTATAGTAAGTCAAAATATATAAAGGGCTTACGCCACTTTTGTTTCTACTTTTGGCAGCGGATCAGCATAGTGCGCTAATCCAAAATTTCTTTTTGTTGCTTCGCCCGGATTGGTAACATGCCATTCAAACTCATCACGGAAGTGACGGATAGCACTGGCTACCGGCCATGCAGCTGCATCGCCCAGCGGACAAATGGTATTACCTTCTATCTTCTTCGATACATCTACCAACAGGTCCATATCACTCATTTTGCCGTGGCCATATTCCAAACGGTGCAATACTTTTTCCATCCAGCCTGTACCCTCACGACATGGCGAACATTGTCCGCAACTTTCGTGATGATAGAAACGGGTAAAATTCCAGGTATTACGAACAATACACTGATCTTCGTCATAGGCTATAAAACCACCAGATCCTAACATTGTGCCGCTTACGAAACCACCGTCAGCCAATGATTCATAGCTCATCAGACGTGCCTCACCATTAGCAGTTTTCAAGAACAGGTTAGCAGGAAGGATAGGCACCGATGAACCACCAGCAACAACCGCCTTCAGTCGTTTGCCATTGGCTATACCGCCGCAATATTCATCCGAATACAAAAATTCTTCAACAGGCAGGCCAAGGTCGATCTCATAAACTCCCGGTTTTTTAACGTTACCACCAGCCGAGATCAACTTAGTACCTGTGCTACGACCGATACCTAATTTAGCATACTCTTCACCGCCTTCATTAATGATCGGCACTACAGCTGCGATAGATTCTACGTTATTTACCACCGTAGGACAGCCATACAAACCAGCAATCGCCGGGAATGGTGGCTTGATACGCGGGTTGCCGCGTTTACCTTCCAGTGATTCCAGCAAGGCAGTTTCTTCGCCGCAAATATAAGCGCCACCACCGGGCTGAACATACAATTCAAGATCATAGCCGCTGCCTAATATATTTTTGCCAAGAAATCCTTTGTTCTTTGCTTCAGCAATGGCCTTTTCAAGGATGCGTATCTGCGGCATCATTTCGCCGCGAACGTAGATGTAAGATGTATTGGCACCCAAAGCAAAGCTCGAAACGATCATACCCTCGATCAGTAAGTGAGGGATATAGGTCATTAAATAACGGTCCTTAAAAGTTCCGGGCTCTGACTCGTCGGCATTGCAAACCAGGTAACGGGCAACACCTTCGGGTTTAGCCAAAAAGCTCCATTTCATCCCGGTAGGGAAACCTGCTCCACCGCGGCCGCGCAAGCCTGATTTCTTTACCTCCTCCACAATATCGTTCGGGGCCATTTTTAAGGCCTTTTCAACAGAAGCATAACCGCCTTTTGACCGGTATACATCAAAAGTGTTGATGCCGGGTACGTTTATATGTTCTAATAGTAATTTGCGTCCCATTGCTATTAATAAATTCTTTTGGTCATATTATAATAGTGAATATGACGTATAACACAAGTTACAAATGCAGCAATAATAAAAGGCGCCAGTATCACCGGGTATTTCTGCAGGTCGCCGTTATTGTAAATGAGGATCATCACAACAACGAATACCAGATCAGCTACTATCAGGGTGGTCCTGCTCATATTAATTGATTGCAATTGCATTAATATATTTTACCTGTTGCCTTGTACCAGTTGATATGCCAGAAAATACTCCGGCCAACTAACAGTAATATGATCAAACTCATCGCCAATACATTTTCGGTCAATTGTTTGGTCAGAAAGTAAAATGCGAGGAGTGCGATCAACAAGACCACATCCCCATATATTACTCTCGCTTTAGTTACTGTCATTAATTATTTGCTTTTGCCCGTAAATCGCCGATCAGCTGATCAACCGATTCATTGGTCAGTTTTTCATAAAATGTATATTCAGGACCTATCTGCAATACCGGACCAAAACCGCATGCTGCCAGACACTCTACTCCCCTCCAGCTAAATAGGCCGTCGGGAGTAACTTCACCTTCTTTCACACCCAGTTTTTCCTCAATGTGATCCATTATTTTTTCGGCGCCTACTATACCACAAGGTCCTGTACGGCAAACTTCCAGCACATATTTTCCTTGCGGGCGCATAAAATACATGGTATAAAAAGTAGCCACTTCATATACTTCTATTGGCTGTATGCCCAGGTACTCCGCTACTTTATCCATAGCAGGAGAGCTTACCCAACCATATTCGGCTTGCACTAAATGCAGGATAGGCAATAAGCCTGATTTCTGTTTTCCTTTCGGATAACGGCTTACTATTTCATCGAACTTTTTTATCAGCTCCGGCGAAAATGTAACCGGAACGCCAGTGTCTTCAACTCTAAGCATCTAATTCTCCGGCTATAACGTTTAAACTACTCATGTTAATGATCGCATCTGATATCAGCATACCACGGCTCATTGGTGCATACATCTGGTAATTGATGAAGCTTGGCCGGCGGAAATGCAAACGGTATGGCGAACGTCCGCCATCGTTTACCAGGTAAAAGCCCAACTCGCCGTTAGCGCCTTCTACTGAATGATAAACTTCGGTATGCGGTGTATCTATTTCTCCCATCACAATCTTAAAATGATATATGAGGGCTTCCATATTATTGTAAACTTCTTCTTTCGGAGGCAGGTAGAACTCAGGTACATCCGCGTGGAATATATCTGAAGGCTCTTTTTCCAACTTGTTCAGGGCCTGCTCGATCAGGCGAAGGCTCTGCCACATTTCTTCGTTACGAACCAGGAAACGGTTGTAAACATCGCCATTGCTGCCTACGGGAACTTCAAAATCAAATTCCTCATAAGAACTGTATGGTTCCATTGCACGTACATCGTAATCCACACCAGCGGCGCGCAGCAACGGACCACTCCAGCTATAGCTCAATGCGTCCTCAGCAGTAACTGCAGCTACGTCCTTGGTACGGTCAATGAAAATACGGTTACGGTTAAACAGCGCTTCGAACTCTTTCAAGGCCGCCGGAAATTCTTTTAAGAACTTACGGATCTTGGCAAAAGCGATATGATTGAAATTACGTTCAAAACCACCTATCCGACCGATATTGGTTGTCAGGCGGGAGCCGCAAATCTCCTCGTAAATTTCGTATACATCCTCGCGAAATTTCATCATATAGAGAAATCCTGTAAATGCACCCGTATCCACACCCAATACCCCATTACAAATAATGTGGTCGGTAATGCGCGACAACTCCATAACGATGACACGCATGTAATCCACACGTTTAGGAATTTTGATACCCAATAGTTTTTCAACTGTCATGTGCCAGCCCATGTTATTGATCGGCGCCGAACAATAGTTCAAGCGGTCGGTCAACGGAGTGATCTGGTAAAAAGGCCTGTGCTCCGCTATTTTTTCAAAGGCGCGATGAATATAGCCTATGGTTGATACGCCGCTTACAATGCGCTCGCCATCCAGGGTCAGCACGTTCTGAAATACACCATGTGTGGCCGGGTGCGTAGGCCCAAGATTCAGGGTCGAGTACTCGGTTTGCGGATCGTTATCAGTATATACAGGATGAGTTCTCATCTTTTATTATCTTCCAAAAAAGTAATCTCGTTTATCAACACGGTTCGGGTCTTCCAATGGGTATTCCTTTCTCATAGGGAATACCGTCATGTCATCCACATTTAATATCCTGCGCAAATCGGGATGACCTTCAAAGTCAACTCCAAAAAAGTCGTAAGTTTCACGCTCCATCCAATTGGCGCCGTTCCAAAGCCCGGTTGCAGTAGGCATTTTCACATCGCCATCAGCCAGAAATACCTTTATCCGGATGCGGATATTGTTCACCAGGCTATGTAGGTGATAAATAATGCCAATCGGCTTTTGCCGTTCAGGATAGTGAATAGCTGTAATATCCGTCAGAAATATAAACTGCAATGCAGCATCAGTCTTTAAAAAGGTCAGCAGATCGATGATCTTTTCGCGGCTGGTTTCAAGGGTTAATAGTCCGAAAGGTTCGCTGATATTAGTTACATCATTGTCAAACTTTGCTTTGATGCCGTTCAGCAACTCTTCATTGGTTATCTTGCTCATTATTGAATACCGTATGAAGCTAATAATTTTTGATACTCAGGTGTATTCCTTCTGCGCAACGACTCGGTTTGCACTAATTTTTGGATCCCGATAAATCCATCAATGATGGCTTCAGGACGCGGAGGGCAGCCGGGAACATAAACGTCAACCGGGATCACCTCGTCGATACCCTGCAGTACCGAATAGGTATCAAATATACCACCACTTGAAGCACAAGCACCCACGGCCATTACCCAACGGGGTTCAGCCATTTGCAAATATACCTGCCTTAAAACAGGGCCCATCTTTTTTGAAATTGTACCCATCACCATCAAAAGGTCTGCCTGGCGTGGGGAAAAACTTAATCGCTCTGCACCAAATCTCGACAAATCGTAAGTAGAAGCCATTGTAGCCATAAATTCGATACCACAACAAGAGGTGGCAAAAGGAAGTGGCCACAATGAGTAGGAACGCGCTAAGCCGATTGCTTTATCAAGCGAGGTAGCAAAAAAGCCTGCGCCTTCTACGCCTGGAGGAGCTTCAACTATTTGAATTTCACTCATGATCTATATAAATAGAATAAACGTTACCGTTGATCGATAACGAATGCAAATTTAATAATAATAACGCTGTAAAATGTACACCAAAACGATAGGGTATTTTATTTAGAATTAGTCTAAACTACTGAGCACCACTACTAGTCCCAATCTAATGCGCCCTTTTTGATAACGTAAATGAAGCCCAGTAACAGTGTACCCATAAAGATGAACATTTCGATCATGCCGTCTTTACCCAGGTCCCTGAAATTAACTGCCCAGGGGTACATAAATATTACTTCCACGTCGAACAATACGAACAATATAGCCACCAGGAAGTACTTGATTGACATTGGCGTGCGGGCATTACCAATTACCTCAATACCTGACTCAAACGGGGTCAGCTTATCACTGGTAACACGTTTAGGGCCAATTTTATGTGTTACAAACATGGTGGTAACCACGAAACCTACTGCCACTGCCATCTGGAAAATGATAGGTAGATAATCTACAGGCAAACTTTGTCCTTCCATGGTGCAAATATAGCAATGCGGAAATAATTATAAACAAAAAAGCCTCCCGAATCCGGGAGGCCTGCATTTTCTTTCTAAAATTACTTGCTCTTACCGCCGCCTTTGCGTTTAAAGTAGTCCACCGCCGCTTTATTAGCCGGATCGATTTCCCTAGCTTTACCAAAATTTTCGGCCGCTTTAGCTTCATCTTTTTCTTTGAATTCGTAATAATTACCGAGATAATCATAAGCTTCGGTTAACTGATCTTTATCTGTCTGTGTAGCCGGAGGGCCTTTAGCAACAGCTGCGGCAATGAATTTTTCATACATTGGTTTACCTAAACCTTTTATGTTGTTCCTATCTGTTTCATGCATATCCGCTATTCGAGCACGATACAGATAAGCAATAGCCGGAGTATTTGCACCTGCCTTTTGTGCTACATAGCTGAATGCTGAATCAGCTTTTACAAGTAACGCACTATCTGTTCTTGGGGCTTTAGGGTCCTTTATCCCTTTTGAACCTTGGATAACGAATCCAAAATAATAACCCATACCGGCATAGAAGTGGTCGGTTAGTTTAGCATTACGTGATTTGGAAGCATAGATATCATAAGCTTCACCTGCTTCTTTAAATTTCTTTTTGGCAAAGTTGGATTTTGCTATATCTAGATAAACATCCACAAAGCTACTATCTAATTGCAAAGCCTTTTGCAAAGATTGAACACCTAAGGAATCTTGTCCGCTGGCTATTTGCGCACGGCCCAAATACAAATAGTCGCGAGGGATGATACGTTTAGGGTCGGCTTTACTAATCCATGTATTTCCGGCGGTTATAGCAGCAGGATAATCTTTATTTTCTACTGCTGAATACAATACGTATCTGTTTGCTCTTAAATTAGAATTTGAGTTTTTAGCTATGTCACCAGCTACCTGCTGCAAGGTCTTGAAATCACCTGCGTTGATCAGGAAGTCTGCATAACGCATTTGAGACTCAGGAGAATAGTCAGTTAAGCTGATATATTTTTTGTACTGCTCGGCAGCTTCTTTCACTTTTTCAGATGCTTTGCTGGGGTTGCTTTGTGCCCAACGCAAATCTGTCTCGGCCCATTCGCGATAAGCAGGGCCGTAATTAGGATCGATAGCCAAAGCTGCCTGGAATTGTTTTTCGGCATCTTCAAAGTTATCGGCATATTTCCATAAAACACCCAAACCTACATTAGCTGCGGCTGACCTTGGGTCAAGAGTTTGAGCAGTTGACAAATTGGTGTAAGCATCATTACTTTTCAGTAATACTCGGTCAGCTTCACCCATTGTAATAAACAATTCGGGATCGTTTGATTGAGCAACGGCATTTTTGTCTTTGCCTTTTGTTGCACTTGCAGTGTTGCCTTTATTCAATATGTCAAGAGCTGCAGTAGCGTCGGCAGGAGCAACTTTGCCATTGGCATCGGGCAACAGGTAACCTTTTGCCATATACACGTAAGGTTTGCTGTCTTTACCGGCCAAAGTAGTGGCCTGTGCAAATTGAGCTGATGCTCCGCCCTTATCTTTATCCAGCCGGGCAACAATACCCAGCCCCACGTGATTTAATGCTGAGTTTGCATTCACACCTAGTCCTTTTTGAAATACCGCTTTTGCGGAATCCGGGTAATCCTGCTTTATGTATACCCAACCCAGGTAAAAATAATTTTCATCCTTGGTTGATTGAGTAACCACCAAATTTTTAAGCATTGATTTTGCTTTCTGGAATTGCTCCGCATCAATAGCTTTTTTCGCATCGGCAAGGCTCTGTCCGAACACCGATGTCCCCGTAAATACCAGGCCCAGTCCGGCTACAGCTATTTTACTGATAATCTTCATCTTGTTAATTAGTTTTTAATGGTAATGTGGTGTGTAAGAATTGACGTACAAAACAATCATTCTTTATTGTATGGTATTATAATTTATTGTTTTCAATCCGTTGTATAAAATTGCATCATTTATATTGATCTATGATACAAATGAAGGTTTAATATTCAATTATAACAGAAATGCAATATTAAAGTTTATTACTATGAATTATAATATTTCTTTCCGGAATATTAATCGGTAGCAGACCCGAACGCAATATGATGCGCTGTCCTTTATCACTTTCAATAAAGTGCTCAAATCCATACCCGAGCCCGGTTCTTCCGGTGCAGTTCACGATATATAAATACCTAAACAGGGGGTATTGTTTCAAATAAAGTGTTTCCTGCGATGGCCTGAAATATGCATTTGACGCAGTCTTGCTATTCTCATCCCTTATCGCCAAAATCTTAACCTTTTTGGCCGCATCAGCATAATCGGGGTCGGGATCATTTATCCAGCTAAAGCCGGTAATCCCTATTGCATCGGGGTGTTTACTAACATATTCAATCACCTCTTTATTTGATTTTAAAGCGTAAATATTCTTTTGCTTAAAATCTGACTGCCCGCTAAACTCTTTCAGATACCTCACCAAACTTGAGCTCGGATTATCAAAAACGATGCTTCTGTCGGTTTTAGTTTGTCCGGCAAGCATTTTTTTTATGTCCCCAACCGTTATAGCTGTGTCGACAGATGCGCTATTTACAATAATGGCAATAGCATCAACAGCAAATTTCTTTACCAAAACAGGCAAATTATGTGCTTTTAGCGCATTACGTTCGTCATCCGTCAAGTCTCTTGATAAAAACCCAAATCTGGCACTATCGCCTGCTAACATCTTTACAACGTCGTTCTCCGGCTTGTAATACATCGTTGGCTTAGCCTTTGGGTTATCATTTTTGAAAATATATAACTCCTGGTCTAAAATTGGTGCGAAGGATTCATCTGATACAAAAAGCGCCTCACCTGAGTTCTTTGTATCATTATAATTAGTTGGCCCGTTCTGTTTACAAGTTTGAAAAGCAAACAGAACAAGTAAACTCAAAATCAGTACTATGATCTTATTCTTCATCCGATGGGTCTTTTTTAAACAGCCGGGAAAATCTCAATACACTGTATAACAATAGCAAGCCGCCGAGTGCCAATCTTTCTGTTTTAGACATATCCAGGTTTTCGATAAGCGGCTCATAAAACATGATCATGAGTCCAAAGCTGACACAGGCAATAAGGGTGGCAACGCCCAAAATAAGCAAAAACCGCCTTTTGAGCGATTTTTGCCTAAGATTAAATTTATAAGGCATCTGCCTGATTATTGATCCTCAGTTTGTAATGTAAAGCTGATCGGCATGGTGTACTGAACACGAACCGGACGGCCATTTTGTATACCTGGTTTCCATTTTGGCGAGTTTCTTAAAACGCGCATCGCTTCCTCATCGCAACCGCTGCCTATACCACGGGCAACTTTGATATCGGTAAGTGATCCGTCTTTCTCAACCACAAAGGTTACAAATACTTTACCCTGAACGTTGTTTTCCTTTGCAACAGCAGGATAATGAATGTTATTTTGAAGGTATTTGTAAAATTTATCAATACCACCTGCAAATGAAGGTTCCTGCTCTACCGCAGTAAAGATCTTGTTCGGGTCTTCCTCAGTTACTTGCTTCACGTCCGAATTACCGACCGGTTCATCGATCTTGATTTCAGCATTAGGGTCGCCCTTTACGGTTTTCTGACCAGGGTCAGCAACCTCAAGTTCTTTCACCGTTGGTGGTTGTTCCTTCACCTCATTGTCCGGTTTTACTACCGGAGGAGGGAATTTAACCTGGTCAACCTTTGGTTTTGGTGGTTCCGGTGGTGGCGGTGGTGGTTTTGTTTTGTCTAATGGTGGTGGTGGTTGTAAAACCACGTTGGTAATCTTCACCTTTTCTTTAGCTTTTGGAATAAAGCCGCTGATAAAGTTGAGGATAGTTTGGAATGAAATCAAAAACACAAATACAATAATGCCGATAACCAAGGCCTTACTTGTATTTTTGGGGTTCTGCTTTCTTAGGTCATAAGCCCCATATGCTTTATTTCTGTCGGTAAAAACGACATCAAGCCATTCCGGTTTCAGTATATCTAACTTTGATCCTAGCATCTTGTTGGCTTTTAATTTTTAACGTGAAATAATATTTTTTAGTACAGCTGGTTGTCCTTAAGCATCTTTACTTCAGGTGCGGTAATTGCAACTACAGCGCGGCTTTGTATACCGGTAATATTGAGCTCGTCAAGAATATTTACAAAATCTTTGTAAGTGGATTTGTCGCTTGCTTTAACCAATACGATCATATAATTATCCTTGCCTGCATGCGTTTCTTCAATTTTCTTATTGTTTTCAATAAGTGTTTTGCGAATGCCATTTTTACCAAAGTTATCCACTGTAGGTGGCGTAGCACCCGGCGCTCCAACGTACCAGGCCAACTTATGGTTGCTCCCCAGGAGTACCGTCATTGTCCGGGACTCTGGTACCGGTAATTGCACGTCTTTTTTAGTTTTATCAGGCCAAAATGTATCCATTGCCTTGGGTTTGGCAAGGGTAGTGGCCATGATGAAGAATGTAATCAGTAAGAATGCAAGGTCAACCATTGCTGTAAGATCGATACGTGTAGACGCCTTCTTACTTCTTACCTTTCCGCCTTTTTTCCCTCCGCCCCCGGAGGTATCTAATTCTGCCATTTCTTACTTACCTTGATTAAGTGCCGTTATTAAACTAAACTTATTAACTGCCTGTTTTTGCAACACATCAATTATTTTTCCAATCTCAGGATAATTCTCATGTGAGTCGCCTTTTATAGCGAAACGCAGTTCCTTATTGTGAAGATTCTTGGTTACGATACGTGCTTCGTAAATCCAATTGAACAATTCACTGTTGGTGGTTGTGTCAGTTGGGATGCCAGGCTGTGTGTATTTCTTTTTGTCTTCTGTGCTCAAAGCTAAATATTGCTTTAAAGTATTGACAGGTACGCCGAAAGTTGGGATCAACGAAAACTTTTGTATCTCCTCAGGAGTAAAGTTCTGAGTATATTTTTTTCCCATCTCTTCAAGCAGCGACTTGCGCAGGTCAGTACCTTCTAATCCGAAGAACACTTTACCGTGACCTACTGTTATTGTAGCCATATCCACATCGGGTACGTTTACTTTAACACTGGCTCCGGGAACGTCTACGCGCAGAGGGTCTTCCTGTTTTAATTTTGCTGTTAATATGAAAAAGGTAAGCAACAGAAACGCCACGTCGCACATGGCCGTCATGTCAATTGCTGTACTTTTTCTTGGAATCTTTATCCTCGCCATAATTAATTTCTTTTAAAATATAATAGTGTGTTAGTATGATGATTAAACACCCGTTCCGTTAATCAGGTTAACGGAACGGGAAAAAACTATCACTAAAATATTTTTATACCCTTTTTGCAGCGTGGGAAGCAGCAAACGTTTGTACAATGCTGAAACCTGTTTCGTCGATAGCGTAAGTCAGCTTATCAATTTTTGATGTAAAATAGTTATACAACACGATTGATGAAGCAGATGTAGTAATACCCAGTGCTGTGTTGATCAAAGCTTCAGAGATGTTAGCTGAGAGTTGTGAGGTGTCAGGAGCGCCTGATGCAGACAATGTAGCGAATGCACCAATCATACCCACAACAGTACCTAACAGACCGCTCAGTGTTCCGATAGATACCAGGGTTGCGATGATGGTTAGGTTTTGCTCCAGCATTGGCATTTCCAATGAAGTTGCTTCTTCGATATCTTTCTGGATAGCCAGCGTTTTCTGATCGATGGTCAGTTCATTATCAGCTTCCATCTCGCGGTATTTCTTTAAACCGGATTTGATAACGTTAGCTACAGAACCTTTTTGTTTATCGCATTCTGCATTAGCAGCATCGATATTACCTGCGTTAAGCAAAGAAACAATTTTTCTTACGAAAGAATCCATGCTGCCGGTGCCTGATGCTTTACCGATCACGATAGCTCTTTCGATTGAAAATACAATTACCATCAATACGAATGACATAATCACCGGTACGATTGGACCTCCTTTGTGGATTGTACCGAAGATATCCTGCGGTAAACCATGTTCTACGTCACCACCTGCATAATGGCTCGGATTGCCCAATATGAATATGAAAATCAGGATGCCGACAATAATACAGATAGGAATCGCCAATACTGCAAACATGCCTGTTGCACTGCTTGAGCTCTCTTTTTTTACAGGAGTTGTTGGTTTTGTTGGTGCGGTTGCCATTACTTTTAGATTTTAGTTTTAGTTTTTGTTTATATAAAGTTAATTAATGTGCGTGTATTAAAAGCGGATAACAAAATTAGAATTTTACTTAAATAAAAAAACTTTTTCTGATAATCTTTATAATTATTTAATAGTCATTGGTGTTATTCACATGTAATTGGTGATTTACATAACGCCACCAAACAAAAAAATTGTCTTTCTTACAGACAATTTTTTGCAATGAAAACTATTTTTTTTAATAATAGCAAGCAATCACCTATAAAAATATGTAACTATACTGCGATAGTTACCCGGGGACCGGCACTTATGATGTCTGAATTACTGTGATTTACATATTGTTCGAAGTTTTTAATAAATGCCATAGCCAAATTATTTGCTTTTTCGTCGTAATTGTATTTATCAGCCCAGGTATTACGCGGATTTAATATATAATCAGGAACATTCGGGCAGCTTACAGGCATATTCAGGTTAAATATAGGATGCTTTTTGTAATGTAAATGATCCAGTTGCCCGTTTATGGCGGCGGTAATCATTGCGCGGGTATACTGCAGCTTCATCCTTTTCCCGGTGCCATATGGGCCGCCCGTCCAACCGGTATTTACCAGCCATACATTTACATGATGCTCTTTTAGTTTATCTCCCAGCAATCTGGCGTACTCAACTGGGTTCAACGGTAAAAATGCCTGGCCAAAACACGCAGAAAAAGTGGTTTTGGGTTCATTTATACCGGCCTCAGTACCTGCAACTTTAGCTGTATAGCCCGAAATAAAGTAATACATAGCCTGCGCATCGGTCAATTTGGATATAGGAGGCAATACCCCAAACGCATCGGCGGTTAAAAAGAAAATGTTTTTGGGCGACGCCCCCAATGAAGGAATCACCGCATTATTTACATAATACATTGGATAGGCTACGCGCGTATTTTCTGTTTTATCGATATTGGCAAAATTCACCTCACGCGTGCCATCATTGAAGTTGATATTCTCCAGCAATGCCCCAAACTTAATAGCGCTAAATATCTGTGGCTCTTTTTCAGGCGTCAGATCGGCGCATTTGGCATAACACCCGCCTTCGAAGTTAAATATGGTATAATCGCTCCATCCGTGTTCATCATCTCCTATCAGGCTGCGTTCCGGATCAGCCGACAGCGTGGTTTTTCCGGTGCCGGACAATCCGAAAAATATAGCGGTATCGCCTTTAGCCCCTGTGTTTGCCGAGCAATGCATAGAAAGCACCTTCTTTTCGTGCGGCAAAACAAAGTTCAAAACAGAAAATATTCCTTTCTTAATCTCGCCTGTATATCCCGTCCCTCCTATCAGGACAATTTTCTTGCTGAAATTCAAAATAGAAAAGTTATGCTGACGGGTGCCGTCAGTAGCAGGATCAGCCTTAAAGCCGGGCGCGGCTATTACTGTCCATTCAGGTTTTGATGTAGGGTTGGCCACCTCGGGTCGACGGAATAGGTGGTGTACAAAGAGGTTCTGATAGGCAGTCTCTGTTATTACTCTTATATCTATATGATATTTCTCATTTGCACAAGCCGATGAGTCGCGCACAAATATTTCACCTTCACTCAGATAGTCAGTTACTTTTTTGTAAAGTGCATCGAATTTTTTGCTATCGAATTTGATATTCACCTCGCCCCACCAAACGGTATCGCGGGTTATATCATCCTCAACAATGAATCTGTCTTTAGGCGAACGGCCTGTGAATTCGCCGGTGTCAATTGCCAGTGCACCTGTATCTGACAGCACGCCCTCGCGCCTCAATAAGGCAGCCTCAACAAGCTCGGCCGGCGTTAACTGATATAAAACAGTATTCGCCCGACCCAGGTTCAAGTAACCCAGGTCAGGTAGGTTTTTAGAAGCATTCCTCATTAAAATAGGTATAATTGGTTTATGCAAAAATACCGCTTTTAAAAAGCAAAAACCAAGAAAATTTTAAGATTTATTTACATTATGTAAATTTTACACTTATGTAAATTATTGATTTAAAGCAATTTAAAACTTTACTTTGAAAAATGTCAATACACTAACCACCTGCTTTTTTAACCTTATATCCGTCGGCTTGTAATAAAGTCAGCACCCTGTCACGGAAGTCGCCCTGGATCAATATCTCGCCGTTTTTTACAGCCCCACCCACGCCGCATTTAGATTTTAATTGCTTGCCGATTATCTCCAAATCAGCTTCCTTACCTACAAAGCCCACAATGCGGGTAACTACCTTGCCACCGCCTTTCCGGTCAAGATGTATTCTTAGATCCTGTTGCTGTGGCGGCAGGGTTGATGCCGCATATCCGGTATCACCATTGTATTGATAGTCGGAATCTGTAGAATAAACGATCCCCGAAAAGTCTTTGAATTTTTTTGACATAACTGTTGATTAAATTCTAAACCCTAAGGTCTAAATTCTAAAATTCACTAACGCAAAATAATTTAGAGTTTAGCATTTCGTATTTATTTAGGGTTTAGAGCTTAGAATTTAGGGTTTTTCCCACTATTATTCTTAATGATGCAGGCACCATTTGTATCCTCACTTCCTTCCCCATCATCTGTGGCTCGCCGTCCAGGTGTACCGGACCGTCAGCTGAACGCTTGATCGTTACATTTTTCCCGCGGATAATCTCCACATATTTGGACTTATGCGCTGTTTTCGCAAACATGCGGATGCCCATTTCAATAAAGCGCCACAACGGAAATTGTTTGATGATACAGATGTCCAGCAAACCATCCTGCACTGAGGCACATGGAGAAACGTGTGCATTATTGCCGAACTGGGATGAGTTGGCGATGCTAAGCATAAATGCATCGCGCACATAGTCCGTTCCGTCAATATTTATATGATAGGTCTCAGCCTTGTAATTCGCAATTTCGCGCAAGGATGATTTCACATAGGCCCAAAAGCCCCTGTTCTTATCGTGCGAAAAGACCTCCGCGATATGGGCATCGAATCCCATACCCGCAGCATTAAAGAACCTTTGTCCATTTATTATCGCTGAGTCTATAGCTTCCACCTGCTCGCCATTAATGGTTTCAATTGATTTAGCGGTATCCATTGGTATACCAAGGAAGCGTGCCAGCCCATTACCCGAACCGAAGGGGATAATACCCAATGCTGTCGTAGTACCTACTATGGCGGATGCAATTTCATTCACTGTGCCATCTCCGCCCACTGCAATCACGTAATCATTTGTATCAATGGCGTCTTTTGCCAAATCGGCCCCATGCATGGCCCGTTCTGTATAAACGATAGAGGCTTCAAACTGTGTATGATCCAATATCTTGTTTATCAGTGCGGGAACCTGGTCTTTCCTCTTTCCTCCCGAGATGGGATTTATTATAAATAAGGCTTTCCTTTTCAATTAATTATAATTTGGCCGTCAAAAGTAACCGTATTTTCTGCTTTGTGAAAAATTGTTTTATTTTTGCCCTTTGAAAGTGGACTGATTTGATTGTTCTTGTAACTTGATAACAAAGTACAGAACTGGATTGCAACCACGTAAAAAAGTGCTAAACCCAGTTTCCTTTTTTAACCCGCGATCCCGTTAGATTTCCTGCTTTTAATTACTTTAATTAATTGCTAAACAAAATTTTTTATGCCCTATTTATTCACTTCAGAATCCGTATCAGAGGGACACCCGGATAAAGTTGCAGACCAGATATCGGATGCATTAATTGACAACTTTTTGGCTTTTGACCCTGAATCAAAAGTAGCTTGTGAAACGCTGGTTACAACCGGTCAGGTATTTTTGGCAGGCGAGGTAAAATCAAAAGCATACCTTGATGTGCAGAAAATTGCGCGCGACGTGATCAACAAGATTGGCTATAACAAGAGCGAGTACATGTTTGACGGGAATTCATGCGGGGTCCTATCGGCTATTCACGAACAATCTCCTGATATTAACCAGGGAGTTGATCGTAAAGAAAAACAGGAACAAGGTGCTGGCGATCAGGGAATGATGTTTGGCTATGCAACTGTGGAGACTGCCAATTATATGCCGTTAGCATTAGACATAGCACATGCTTTACTGATAGAGCTTGCAGCCATCCGTCGCGAGGACAAAGAGATAAAATACCTTCGTCCGGACGCAAAATCGCAGGTTACCCTCGAATATAATGATAACAGCCAGCCTTCACGAATTGATGCGATCGTGATATCTACCCAGCATGACGACTTTGATGAAGAAAAAACCATGCTGAAAAAGATCAATGATGACATCCTCAATATTCTGATTCCCCGTGTAAAGGCCAAATATCCAAAATATGCCCATTTTTTCAATGATGACATCAAATACCACATTAACCCTACAGGTAAGTTTGTGATCGGCGGCCCGCATGGCGATACCGGTTTAACCGGCCGTAAGATTATTGTAGATACGTATGGCGGTAAAGGTGCACACGGCGGCGGTGCTTTCTCAGGAAAAGATCCATCAAAGGTTGACCGCTCTGCGGCTTATGCAACGCGTCATATTGCTAAAAACCTGGTTGCCGCGGGTGTTTGCGACGAGGTATTGGTGCAGGTATCATATGCTATTGGTGTGGCACAGCCGATGGGTATTTATGTGAATACTTACGGAAGCGGAAAGGTAGGTTTAAGCGATGCCGACATCGCCAAAAAAGTGGAAGCTATTTTTGACATGACTCCTTACGCTATCGAAACCCGCTTTAAATTGCGTCACCCGATATACAGCGAAACTGCAGCATATGGCCACTTTGGAAAACCAAGCCAGAAAGTGGTAAAGAGCTTCTTCAGCCCTAACGGCGAAGAGCTTAAAGTGGAAGTGGAGCTGTTTACCTGGGAAAAACTGGATTACGTAGATAAGGTAAAAGCAGCTTTCGGGTTATAATGCTTTATAGATAAAAGGAAAGGCGACTTTGGTATTACTGAAGTCGCTTTTTTATTGATTCTACATTTGTGCGGTCTAATTCGTAAGCGCTAACGAAGAAAAGAATTCATCACTGCCTGCTGTTGGTCTTCCGGCAGGAACAACTGTTGATAAACTATACATTTTGTTACCTATGAGTACCATAAACGTATATAACTGAGACTTATCTTTATTATTTATACCGGTAGATGTATAGCTGGAGTGCCCTTTCCATTTACCGATCTTAAAATCACTTAGGGTTACATTATGCAAAGTCGAGTTCATGCCCTGTTTTAGCTGAGCCGCAAATTCAGGAGAATCCTGCATAGGGGCCAGGGCGGTTGAATCGATGCCTGCAACAGCGACAAAATCAACAACTGTAAAAACATAAGTTATACTATCTTTATCGTGCGCTGCCAAAGTACCGGCGACAATTTCTTTGGGCTCATTAGGAAATTTCAATGATATCCGGTTATCCGCTTTGTGATTCACCCAGGTAGATTGTGCAAAGGCAAAGGTTACTGAAACAACAGTTAAAATAACCAGGGAGATTATCTTTTTCATTTTCTAAATTTAGAAAAAATAAGCAAAACGAAGCCAATGCCTTTTACCTTTTCACATCCTGCTATAATACTACCTTTAAGTCGCCTCAGCAAACGCTGGATTTCAATTACTGCGCTGGCGATCGGCAGCATGACTCCCGATTTTGAATATTTCATCAGGATGAAAGTGCTTTCAATTTATAGCCACACTCTGGGCGGCTTGTTCTGGTTTGATCTGCCGCTTGCTTTAATATTGCTTATCATTTACAATGGGTTTATTAAAGACAAGCTAATCGATCACCTCCCCATGTACTTTAATAAACGCTTATCAGTCTATAAAAATGAAACGCCTCAATACTTCGGGCTAACTTTATCGTCATTATAATCTGCTTATTGATTGGCGCCGCATCTCATATTTTTTGGAACAGCTTTACTCATCCAATGGGATATTTTGTAAAGCACAGCCATTTACTATCACGCAAGATCGCGATCAAACACTTGCCTGTGCCACTTTACAGCATATTACAACAATTGAGTTCTATTATTGGTGCTTTAGTCATCATTTATGCAATCAATCAAATGCCCGTTGTAAGAATTACCAAAGCAAAAGAAAGCACAATGTATTGGATAAAATTAGTGGTGATAAGTATTCTGGTATTACTGATCAGATTTGCAGCAGGACTAAAACTCCATGATTATGGCGAAGTGATTATGAGCGAAATTTCAGGATTATTAATCGGATTATTAATTGTCTCTATTCTTACTCCAGTCAGGCAACATCAATTAATAGCTATTCCTCCTGACAGCACGCATTAACTGGCGATGTCTCCTGGCTTCGTAAAAATCGTTGGTAACTAATACTGCATGTATAACGCCCGGTATCCAAAAGAAAAGCGTAAGCAAACAACTTAGCAGAAATGCGCCGATGCGCCCGGTTGTTAAAACCGCAGCCGGTGGAAATAATATGCAAAGGAAGTAACGCATAACATCAATAAGACGGTTAATATGCCTTTAAGTTACAATTCAATCTCTATTTTTGCAAAATAACATCATCCTATGCAACATCCCGAAGAAAACCCCTGGCTGGTAACCGCTGAGACAACTATCTATGACAATCCCTGGATTGGCCTGACCGAATACCAGGTGATCAATCCATCCGGTAATCCGGGAATATATGGTAAGGTCAGGTTTAAGAATTTTGCCATTGGTGTCATACCCCTTGATGCAGAAATGAATACCTACCTGGTGGGGCAATACCGCTTTGCCTTGGGACAATATAGCTGGGAAATACCCGAGGGAGGCGCGCCATTAGGCACCGATCCGTTTGAATCTGCTAAAAGGGAGTTGCTGGAAGAAACCGGGCTAAAGGCATCACGCTGGACCGAGATACAGCGTATGCATCTTTCAAATTCAGTTACCGATGAACTTTCCATTATCTACCTTGCGCAAGACTTACAGCAATTTGAACCAGAGCCAGAAGACACAGAACAACTGGTTATTAAAAAGGTGCCTTTTAATGAAGTTTACCAGATGGTTTGCCATGGCAAAATCACCGATTCAGTATTCATTGCTGCTATATTAAAAATAAGATTGATGCAATTGGAAGGACAGTTATAAAAATTGATTAGAGATTTGACTCGTCCGGCAAAAACTACACACTTAAAAAAAAGTGTATGAAACCAACAGACGAGAATTCAGAGGTTGTAGCCCGTTTCCACGAGCGGGGTCATTTTCAAAAAAGTTTACGTGATGAAATTATTGA
>NZ_JAUMKB010000028.1 GCF_030519375.1 Mucilaginibacter tolerans
TGATTTATTAAATTTAATGACTAATATTAATAGATTTTTAACCCTCCAAAACTGACAACCAAAAAACGTACAAGACCTTTTGTAAACAATTTCTCGGAGGTAAATACTGAACTGATTGAAGAAATGGAACTTGAGCTTGATAAGGGCGGCATAAGCGAAGTGCGTTCCTTGACAAGCGACATCAAGGCCAATCAGCAGAAAATCAGTCAGCATGGCAAACGCGCCGATTTCATTGTAAAGGGTATGCTGCAGCATAGCCGCGCCAGTAGCGGCGAAAAACAGCCAACTAATATAAATGTGTTAGCGGATGAATTTTTCAAGCTATCCTTCCACGGTTTAAGAGCAAAAGACAAATCCTTCAACGCAGAAATGGTAACGCATTTTGATCCTGATCTGCCCAAAGTGAACGTAGTGCAGCAGGACATTGGCCGTGTATTACTCAACCTGATCAATAACGCTTTTTATGCCGTCAACCAGAAAGCAAAAACAGCCGGGGTTGATTATAAGCCTACCGTAGAGTTGAGAACATCGCATAACAATGGTTTCATCGAAATCAAAGTAAAAGACAACGGCAACGGTATTCCTGAAAGCATAAAGGAGAAGATCATGCAGCCCTTCTTTACCACCAAGCCTACAGGCGAAGGGACGGGGTTGGGACTATCGTTAAGCTATGATATTGTAGTAAAAGGGCATGACGGTATCATTCAAGTTGATAGTACAGAGGGAAATGGCTCGGAATTTATTATTAACTTACCTCTCAAATCCTGAATTGCAATATCACGATGAAAAAAACAATCATCTTTCTTACACTGATCACATGTTTCACCGGGCTTCACGCCCAGGAACAACGTGTTAAAAAAGTAGAACAGGATTTAAAAACCCACAAACAACAGGATACACTGCGGGTCAATCGGTTGAACGAATTACAAAATTTAATCGTTTTGCCTCTTGACAAAGCAGATAGCATGGCCAATGAGGCATTGTTAATTTCGCGTAAGCTTAATTATAAAGAAGGCGAGGTTGAATCATTGATCGTACTATCAAGAGTAATATACCGGAAAAACGATCAGCGCCAGGCAAGATCTCTGCTAGACCAATCTATCGCTCTGGCAGAAAAACTGGATGACAAAGAACACCTCGCAAACGCCTACGCTACCATGAGCTCATTTAATAATCTGACAGGTGAAAGCAAACAAGCATTAGAGTACGACTTCAAATCGGAAGCGGCCGCACAAAAAACGCAGAATAAGGCATTGATTTCTCGTCGCCAGGCTGGGATTTCCGGTTTATATGCCACGTCAGTAGGCGATTATACCAAAGCAATGGAATGGGCGCTAAAAGCTGAAAAGAATGCGGAAGAGGCGAATGATCTTAATGCAATGGCAGGGTCGTGGTCAGCCATGGCCACCATCTTTACCAATATCGGCGATCAGCCAAACGCCATAGCTTACTATCAAAAAGCATTAGATGCCAATAAAAAATTAGGCAACCAGGCTTTGGAGTTTAATTTACTTAACAGGATCGGTGAAATGTATAGGCTTACAGACAAGTATCCTGAAGCTATAAAAGCCTATGAAGAGGGCCTTTCCAAAACGCAACTACCTTACAATATAGAATTGACCCAGAGTAATATGGCAGACGTATATGTACGACTAAATAACCTTCCGATGGCGTTTAAATATGCATTTATCTCGCTCAATTCTGCAAAGAAAATTAACGATACCGAAGGCGAAGAATGGATAGATGGCATATTAGCCAGGGCCTATCTAAAACTCAACAAACCCGATAGTGCCATCTATTACGCCACCAACGGGTATCAAAAAGCTATTCATACCGGCACCATCGAATTTAAACGTGATAACAGCGCAGCGTTGGCAAACGCCTACAATATTAAAAAGGACTATAATAATGCGTATAAGTATTATAGGCTCTTTATTAGTTATCGTGATAGCATGTCGAATGCCGAAGTGAGCAATCATACCAATCTACTTCAATATAACTACTCACTGGCCAAAAAACAGGCGCAGATTACCTCGCTTAACCAGGAGAAAAAAATGCAATATTATTTTCTCGCAGGCTCGGCAGGTATCCTGATACTTATTGGGGCTACCGGTATTGTATTATATCGCAGCAACCGGCAAAAGCAAAAAGCCAATACTTTATTAAGCAAGCAGAAACGCGAGATCGAGGAACAGCGCGATCAAACCAATAAAGTTTTGGCCGATTTGAAGCTAACCCAGAACCAGCTGATCCAATCAGAAAAAATGGCCTCGCTAGGTGAGTTAACAGCAGGTATCGCCCATGAAATACAAAACCCGCTCAATTTCATTAACAACTTCGCCGAAGTAAATAAGGAAATGATAGAAGAGCTGGAGGATGAATTAAAGAATGGCAATACGGATGCAGCTCTTGCTATTGCAAATGATATAAAAGCGAATGAAGAAAAGATAAACCATCATGGCAAACGGGCAGATGGTATTGTTAAAGGAATGTTGCAGCATAGCCGTGCCAGCAGTAATGTGAAAGAGCCTACTGATATTAATAAACTGGCTGATGAATATCTGCGCCTGGCTTATCATGGTTTGCGGGCAAAGGACAAATCATTCAATGCAGAGATGGTCACGAATTTTGACCCTAAGCTTCCTCAAGTTGAAGTGGTACCTCAGGATATCGGACGTGTTTTGCTGAATTTGATTACCAATGCTTTTTATGCAACGCAACAAAAGAAGAAAATAATTAATTCAGATTACAAACCTACGCTGACCGTTAGTACTGCTCTAAATGGTAAATCCATCCGAATAAAAGTAAAGGATAATGGCATCGGGATACCTGATAATATCAAAGACAAAATATTGCAGCCATTTTTCACCACCAAACCAACAGGCGAAGGCACTGGCCTGGGATTATCCTTAAGTTACGATACCATAGTAAAGGGCCACAATGGCAAAATAAATATTGAGAGCAAAGAAGGTGAAGGCTCAGAATTTATAATAGATTTGCCATTGGCATAATTTTCAACCAGCATTATTGATATAAGGAATGGATTTTTTTTATTTTCTGGCTGCTTTTCTGATCATAAGGCGAATAAACAAATCGCTTAAATTTTCTATCCTCTACCCCAAATGGAAAACCATGTTGTCAACCGCAACATGGATAATTATAGTAGGCTTTATAGCTTCTTTCGCCCTGGAAGATTATGCTAAGGATTTCATTGGAGCGGCGGTCTTGTTTGGATTGATTTATTACGCCAGTAAAGAACAGGACTTTACATCACAGCATTCTTATCTCCTGGCAAATATTCCGCTGGCGGCAATGGGACTCGTCAATTGTTTTTCTGAACTCTTTTTCGATGGATTTCATGAAAAATATAATGAATATTTTAGTTGGGCAACTCTTATAGCCTTTGCCTGGATATTCGGTAAATGGGCGACCTCTAAAAAGCAGGAAGAAGAACTACGCATCAGCGCCGAACGCCGCGCCGAGTTGGAAGTTCTGGTACAGGAACGCACGGTTGAACTTCAAAAACAGAAAGACGAACTGCAAGAAACCCTGCAAGAACTAAAAACCACTCAGGCACAGCTCATACAGTCTGAAAAGATGGCGTCGCTCGGTGAGCTGACCGCAGGTATAGCCCACGAGATTCAGAACCCACTGAACTTCGTCAACAATTTCTCGGAAGTAACTGCCGAACTAATTGAAGAAATGGAGCTGGAGTTGGACAAAGGAGACAAAGATGAAGCTATCGCTATTGCATCGGATATAAAACAAAATCTGCAAAAAATAATGCACCATGGCAAACGCGCCGATGGTATAGTAAAAGGTATGCTGCAGCACAGTCGCGCCAGCAGTAATGTAAAAGAGCCGACAGATATTAATAAACTGGCTGATGAATATTTGCGCCTGGCGTATCATGGGCTACGAGCAAAAGATAAATCATTCAATGCTGATCTGATCACCCATTTTGCGGAAGGACTTCCCGAGGTGAGTATGGTACCACAGGATATTGGCAGAGTATTGCTCAATCTGTTCAACAATGCCTTTTATGCCACCAAAGAAAAGCAAAAAACAGCCGGGACAGATTATAAACCAGCTGTTGAAATAACCACACACACAAAAGGGAAATCATTGGAAATAATTGTAAAGGATAATGGTACGGGTATTCCTGATGAGATAAAAGAGAAAATATTACAGCCATTTTTTACGACAAAACCGACAGGTGAAGGAACAGGCTTAGGTCTGTCGTTAAGCTATGATATAGTGGTAAAGGCTCACTCTGGTAAAATTGATGTAAAAAGTAAGGCCGGAGAGGGTTCTGAGTTCAGAATAAGCATACCTGTATAAGTTTATATAACTATATTTAGCCGTAATATGAAAATACTTGTCGTTGATGACGAAGCTGATGTTCAGCCGCTTTTTTTGCAAAGATTCCGCAGGGAAATACGTGAACATGAATTTGAATTCGACTTTGCCTTATCCGGAGAAGATGCACTTCATTATCTGCATGATAAACATAGCGAGGTAGTGCTTATTTTATCAGATATCAACATGCCGGGTATGAGCGGCCTTGAGCTCTTATCGCGCATCAGGCACGAGTATGACGCGCCACCCCCTATGGTGATGATGATAACTGCCTACGGCGATGAAGAAAACCATCGCCAGGCAATGGAGCGGGGCGCCAATGACTTTTTAACCAAACCGCTTGATTTTACCCTATTGAAAGAAAAACTTAAAACCTTGAGCGAATAATGGCCAAGATACTTGTTGTAGACGACGAGGCTGATCTGGAAGCACTGGTAAAGCAAAAGTTCAGGAGAAAGATACGTGAAAACGTATATGAATTTGTTTTTGCGCAAAATGGTGAAGAAGCTCTTCAAAAAGTCAGCGAACACCCCGATCTCGACATCGTTCTATCAGATATCAATATGCCGGTAATGGACGGTCTTACCCTGCTGAGCCGTTTGCCGGAAGCTAACCCTATAATAAAAGCCGTAGTTGTATCTGCCTATGGCGATATGCAAAATATTAGAACCGCAATGAACCGCGGGGCATTCGATTTTGTATGCAAGCCGGTTGATTTTGATGATCTGGACTTAACGATGGAAAAAACCATCAACTACGTAAAGCAGCTTCAGGACACCATGCAGGCTATTAAGGAGAATAATATCCTTAAGATGTATGTAGATGACAATGTACTGAATTTCATGTCGCACAAGGAGTTTGAAAGCAGCCTGCTCAAAAACGAGCTGATGGACGCGACGGTAATGTTCATTGATGTCTGCGGTTTTACGGCGATAACAGAACATGTGCCGGCGAATACCGTGGTGAATTTGTTAAATGGTTTGTTTGATAAAATTGTAAAAGAGGTTATTGCACAGGGTGGACATGTCGACAAATTTATGGGTGATGCCGTTATGGCCGTTTACCGTGGCGATTATAACCTTGACAGGGCCATTGATACTGCGCTTGCCATAAAAACCGAGCTGGCAAAAATGGACCCCATTGCCGCTGGCGAGAAGGAATTTAAACCCGATGTCTCGATCGGCATCAACTCGGGCGAAATGGTATCTGGCAATATTGGATCAGCATCGCTTAGAAGATTAGACTATACCGTTATAGGCGACTCTGTGAATGTGGCGCAACGACTCCAATCTGTAGCTAAAGCCGGTCAGGTTTTAATTACAGAACAGGTTTACCAAAAGATAAAGGAATCCTTTCACTGCCAGATCAATGGAGAGTTTACTCTTAAGAACAAAGAAAAACCTGTTATTACTTACTCGGTTATTGAATAAATACCCCCGAAATTACTCTAACGATATCCCTGCAAGGCCAACACTAATACGTATAGCATTACTAAACTATTGGCTGTTAGTCCCAGCACGTGAACGCGTATTTTCTCAAACGTCGCGGTCTTGTGCTTTGCAAAGTCGGCAGCAAAAAGGACAGCCCCTATCATCAACGTAAAAAACTCAATTGCAAATGGAATAGGCGGCGTATGGCTGTCTGTAAATCCACTTACTATACCCGACCAGATAGATAATACAAAAAATAAAATATAAAAAATTGAATAGATAATTTCTTTACAGGACATTCAGGAATAATATGTTGGTAGTGCAAAATAGAAAAATAGACTGTTAATTAAATAATCCGAGCAAAATTATTTAATTAACACTATTATTTATCCCACTATCAACAAGTTATTTTATTTCATATATATTATTACTGCGGTCTGTGTCCGGCAGTTGATTATCAGGATCCAAGACTATCTGTTTAATTTTAGAGGTCGAATTATACTTGAAGACCCACTTTGAGCCATGCTGCCAAATTTCTACAGGCAATTTAATGGTTTGCACTTTGCCATTCTCTTCGGTGATCTTTGCTATGACAGGTAAAGCCATCTCGCGCAGGTTCTCAATCGTGATAAAAGCTCCCGATGCCGAATCATTCTTTATATATCTCACATGGGTAACCGTCTGATCAATGTTCCATGTAGTATAAAACCATTCTTTCCAGAACCAGTTCAGGTCCTCTCCTGCTGCATTGTTCATCGTGCGAAAGAAATCATAAGGTTGCGGATGTTTGTAAGCCCAGCGATTGATGTATGTTTTAAAAGCATAATCGAAGCGATCGGGTTCCAACACTACATTTCGAAGGATATTTAATGCCAGAGCTGTTTTATAATAAAACATACCGCCATCATCATTGGCATCCGGTGCAATCATCAATGGATCATGTTCTTTTTGCATCCCTTTTGTTAATCCAAGTGCCGGACTTTTCTTTTCGGCATATTCACCGTTGTTAAAATTTGTCCAGACATACCCGTTGATAAAGGTATTAAAGCCCTCGTCCATCCAGCCATACCGCCGCTCATCACTCCCTACGATCATTGGGAACCAGTTATGCCCAATCTCGTGTGCTATATCCCTAAACAGGTCATCATTCACAATTTTGTGGCTACAAAATACGATGCCCGGATACTCCATTCCCAATGCCACGCCGGCTACTACAAAGGCATTGTGGTATGGATATTCATAGTAAGTATTTGAGTAAAACTCCATGCTGGATTTCAGGTATTCAACTGCACGGCTATAATGCTGACGACCTACACTTTCAACCGGATACACCGCCATTGCCATACCCTTTTTGCCTGATGGCAGATTTACACGCGCTGCATCCCACAAAAACGCTCTCGATGCTGCCCATGCCACATCGCGTGTATTATTCATTTTATAGTGCCAGGTTAATGTGCCGGATGATTTCCGGCCAGATGAATTCAACTCATCTTTACCAACAATGCTAACCGTACTATCGCTTTTCGCCGCTTTAGCAAGACGATTTATTTTGGTAGACGTCAACACCTGCTGTGGATTCTGCAAGTCCCCTGAGCCGGCAACGATCATATCGGCACAGGCTGTGATATAATAGTCGATGTCGCCATACTCGCAATAAAACTCACCATTCCCAAGATACGGCAAAGTGTTCCATCCGTTCAGATCATCAAATACACACATACGAGGGAACCATTGCGCCAATTGATAGATCATTCCGTTTTGGGTAGATAAACGTCCCATACGATCGGCGCCATGTTCAGGTATGGCAAAAGAGTAATCTATGTTGATGGTGATCTTATCGCCCTGTTGTTTAACTGCAAATGGCAACCGTATCTGCATCCGGGTATCGGCGAAATACGGCGTTATTGCATAAGTCTTCCCGGCATAAACAACAGATACCTTACCTATGTTATAACCACCCTTAAAACCGTTGGAGTCAAAACGGTCTCCAGCGGGCGTTACAGCAGTACCGCGCGAATCATTTCTGAATAAATTTTGATCCAACTGCAGCCACAAGTAATTCATTGTATCGGGACTATTATTGGTATAATTGATGCTTACATCGCCTTTCACCATCGTATCTTTTTCCAGCAACGTGGCATGAATAACATAATCGGCCCTGTTTTGCCAGTATTTAGGGCCAGGTGCGCCATTTCCACTGCGCATCTCGTTGCCGTTATTGGTAAAAAACTGTGGGTCGAAAACCTGCTTTTTATCATAAGTTGATTTTACCTGGGCGTACAAGCCAAACGGTGCAAAAAACACCAGGGCAATCCATATTTTGAGTTGCTTATTCATTAGTGATCTTGATTAAGATTATATGTTATTAATCGCCTTTATGCGGGCGCGATATTCATCAAGGATTTTCTCCGAAGGCTTTTTATGTTCTGCTTCTTTTATCAGAGCGGTCATATCGTTCTCCAAACTGCTGTCGACCATATCCGGATAAGGCGAGCCCACACCCAGGTTTTCAGGCCATAGCCGGGCTTCATCCACCTTCTTGATCGCCTTCTGCAACTGCCCGGCTTTCATCAGTTCTATGGCCAGCATTAGTTTGGTTTGTTCATATAATTTATGCCCGTCCTTTGCGCCTTCATATGGAAGTACCTGTAATTGATCGAGGGTCTTTTCAGCAGCCGAATACCGGTTGTTCAGCATAAGGCAACGTGCATACAGCATACCTGCTATATAATTGTCTTTGTGCGCATTGTAAAATGGTTCGATTGTCTTTAGAGCCGGTGCATTCTGCGTTTGTGCGATCAAAAACTCGGTCAGGTATTTGATATAACGCAAATCGTCAGGCGCAATTTTTGCAGCTTTTGTCAGATAATGCAATTGACTTTGCTTATCGCTCGAATCGCACAGGCGAGCGCGGACTACATAATACGGCGCAAAATCGGGTGCAACAGTTATCCTATTGATAACCTGTTGAGCTTTTGAACGATCTTTTGTTGTCTCGTATATCAAGGCCAGATAGTAATCAGGTTTCCAATCATTCGTATTCTTTGCAGCCCATTGCATCACCGTAATGCTTTGTGGCCTAAAAGGGAATACCAATAAGGCGTTACCGTTTTGTGCTTCAGCCAGACGCTGCTTCGCATCAGTATCATTCCGGTGCAGCCATGCCATCCAATACAATAGCTCATCATCCTTTTGAGGAGCGGTTTTTAAAATTGTCGCACTTTCATTGTCCAGATTCAGATCGTGGTACCAAACCGCCAGATCAAGATAGGTTTGCTGCGGCATTTCGTTGCGAATAAATCCCGTAAATGCAGCTTTGCTTTCAGTTGATTTATTAGCCAGGTATTCTTCGAAGCGAATGAAATGGTTCAATGGATCAATAGACAGAATTCTCTCTTTTGCTGCTATCGCTTGAGTTTTATTTTGCAATAATCGCGCTGCCAAATACTGCAATTGCAATGCCGTAATGTTCTCGCTGTTATAAACCAGGCTTTTCGAAGCATAGCTCAAAGCTTCATCAAACTTTTGCTGTCTGATCTTGATCTTGCTTAGCTCAGTCAAAGCTGCGGCACGATAATCATCAGTTAAGGTCGCTACTTCAAAACCGTCTTCGGCATCATACACTTTATCCAGTTTTAATGCTGATAAAGCATAATAGTAATTAGCCATACCATGATAAGTATCCAGGCTGATGGCTTTGCTGGCGTATTCAAATGCAGATTTATAATCCATCTTGCGGTATTGAAGCATCGCCATTTCGGCAAGTGCCGGGATCAGTGCAGGATCAAGCTTAAGGGCTTTGGCGATGCTGACCTCAGCATCCGCATAATAACGGGTATCAGCCTGGTATTTGCCTTTTATATAGAGCCCATAAGCCGAATCATAATCTAATTTTTCAAGTGGTTTTGTTGGCCGGCTTAATACTTTAACTGTGCTGTCTTTCGAGCTCCATTCGCAGCTGCCTAACATTATACTACCTATCTGCTGACCATTATTCAGATGAATAGTTTCCTCTAAATTCTGCAAGGGGTCTAAACTAACAGGCTTATTCAAAATTGATTTGCCTTCGCTATCTGTGACTTTCAGTGTGTCTTTGATGTACCTTATCGATGAAAAATAAACGGTAGCAGAGCGTTCTCCCCATTTGATATTCAGCACTCCACTCGTATCGGCCATAGCTACACCACTGGTTTTGCCATACGGATACCAATACTCAGTCCAGCTATCGGTTTGATAAGGCGAAAAGCTGAATTGCTTATAAGGCGTGTAAATACTTTCCTGCGCATTCTGGATATATAACCGGCCACTTTGCAATTCGGTATATTGCCCAACATTGTCATTCAGCAATTTGTCCCAGATGGCTCCGCTGCGGGCTTTTCCCCATATCCAAATCTTCTTGCCTACCTTATCCTCACGATTGGCATAATGGATCATTCCATAATTATCGTTCTGCCAAAATGCGCCCCAATATTTACTATAGGTTCCGGTAATGTGGTACGACTGGCTCCCTCCAAAATCGTTTTGCTTATAAAAAGAAATATCCCGGTTATGCTCTTTGTCATAAGGCCATTCATAAGACTTACCATCATGAAACAGGTGATTCGTTCCCGGCTCGATGTACTCCAGGTCGTCATCAGCTTTTAACGCAAGATTCATCCAGCTATAATATGGCTGATCGAGACTGGTTTGATTATGCCAGAAAACATGGGTAGTAAAATAAGCTTTATTTTTTGGCAACCTTATCTCCATGTTCCACCGGGTCTGTGTAAGCAAGTCGAGCAAGCTAATTATACAACTTACACTGCCATCGTCATTCTTTTTCGTGATGTAATCTACTGCATTTGATACGCCGGGCGTATGACCAATTATTCCAAAGTTGGCTTCAAGGCCTCCACTTGTCCATGGGCCGCGCATGGCGATATCGCGGAACTTGATCACATCATTTTGGTAAATAAATGGCCGGTTATTTTTCTTGTCGATGGCGGTCCATATTTTGCCACCGATCTTGGGCATCACCCACAGTTTGATGAAATCATTTTCCAGTTCAACCACTTTCCATTTTTGCTGAACTGGTTTGTTGGTAAAACCATCAAAACGATAATAAGGATAAACATTAGTAGGATTGGCAACCGGGTTAGGGTCTGAAAAAGGATAGGTTTTAAATTCCTTTTCAAATTCCTTTATAGTAGCATGGTTTTGCGCAATAGCTCGCGTTTGCAACTGCAGAAGCAGGTACAGGCATGCTCCTATCCAATAAAATCTTTTCATCGTCCGTGATATTTATCGTTCAGATCATTTTAAAATCAGCAACCAACCTTTGCCTTTTGAAACCGGTATTTCCTCATTCGGGCTAAATTGGCTACCCGCCTGGAAGTTGGTAATTTCAGGTGCCGCCAGTTTTGCCTTCGTTGGATCTATTCCCAAAGCCTTCCAGTCGATATTAAGCTTAAACTTCGTATCGTCCCCAGCCCAGCTTGCGATTGCGATCATCACTTTCTTATCTTTTACATAAGCAGTAGCCAGTACATCCTTATTATTGGTCTTGACTGGATTATGACTCACCCAGTAACCGATCATCCTGCTGCTTTTGATACCGAAATCATCCCATGCTTTCCATATCGGACGAGGGTCAGCATGGTCTGACCATGGCATACGGTTGGTCATACCATATACTATACCACGCCATGGGTTACCACCACCTTGCAGCATTTCGCCCATCAGACCATAAGGTATGCCTGATACTTCCACCAGGAAGAAATTAGGGTCATTTTTCTCATAGTCAAAATACTCACCAAACCAAAGACGGTTCAGGTATGGGAAGTGCTCTAAATACAGGTTCGCGCTGTTATTAAAGCCGTCGCTTTTGTTGTATTGATTAGCCGAGTGCAAATCGATGATCCCAGGATGACCATTTTGAGTCAGTACGCGTTTAACACGCTTCATGGTGGTGCGGTCAAATGCCACGTCATCCAGGTAAATCCCGTCGATGCCCACATTATTCACCAGCCAGTTCATTCCTTCAACGTAGTAATTATGCCAACGGTTTACGCCGCTGTTGATAATGGCTGCGTCTTTTTGTTCAGGCACATACCATGCGGCAATGTAATCGCCGCCCAAATGCTCCTGCAACCATGAATAACCACCACCTTTGCCCGGCGAGAATATCTCATGCCCAAGGCTCCGCATCGGTTGGATTTCATAGGCGCTGTTAGACAATTCACGTACTGTGTTATATATCTTCACCTTTAAACCAGTTTGATGCGCTGAATCGATATAGTTCTTCATCTTTTGCCACGCAATGAACGGATAGTTGATATATGGGTTAATAGCCGTTCCGTGGTGAATATTAATCACGGTAGCACCGGTCTGTTTGATGCTATCGATAGGGCTGTATTTATGATAAAAACGCATATCCCACTGCTGCTCAGTATTAATAGGATGGAACGGCGTGATCATCAAGGTGAAGTTATAGTACAGCACCTCTCCCTTTTTCATACTGCGCCCGCCGCTGTAATTAGTCACAGAGGCACCGCCTGCATTAGAGCTGATATTGATGCCACCTTTACCATCGTTGCCCCATGATGTAGGAAGTACCAACGGTTTTGAAAGATAGAAGTTGGTATTCAATGGACGAATATATTTATCATCCCTTAGCGAAAACTGCAAACCTGCATTCACATTGCCTATCCATGCGCCATCCTGGTTTTTGTGGGCCACATCCCAGTGCCATTCATAGTTGTCCGGGCGTTTTGATCCCTTTTCATTCAGACCCATCATATATTCCGATGCCTGTTTGCTGAAAGGAATTACCATTTGAATATCATTCAGATCGGCATTGTTCAATGCGGTTACTTTTATCTGGTAGTTGATAAAACCGTCAAACTCCACACGTGCCGATACACTCAGGCTTACGTCCTTATTGCTGCTGGTGCTTGTCCAGGTTACCGTTCCGGGCTCAGTTTGTTTTATTTTAAGCTGACCGGCTTTCCATTTCTCAATATTCCCGACCTTATCCTTTACATTGAACTGGAAAGGCTGGGCCAACACATGATTAGGTGTTGTGCCAATGCTGGTCATTTCCTCGGTAAAGTAGGTATTGATCTGGCTCGGGAAACCATTCTGACCCAAGGTCAGTTTTCGACCAAGCAGGCTAATGGTATTGCCCTCAACCTTTAGCGGCAGATAAGGTTTAATCACCACATTTTGCTGAGCCATTGTCGAATTCAGCCACGCAAGGCGGGTTTGCTTCCATGGCTCGCTGATACCTTTATCGTTTAATACCCTGTCTCCAATATTCAGGGTGATCTTTACCTCGCGGGATGGCAAGCCGGCAACTGTAATAGTTGCAGTACCGGTATATTTTCCGGATTTTATACCTGCCGGGATGTTAACCAGGCACCACATCGCCTGGATATGCCCTTGCTCTACGTCTACCGTTTTCTTAAAAGTCTTTCCTTCGGCAGTGATTCCATCGGTATTTAAACAACTCATTGCTGAGGCTGGTATTACACCGCCCTGCCCTTTCAGGTCGCTAAATGAGATTTTAATATCATTCAAATTTTTTGCAAAAGCATAAATGCCTAGCTGATAGCTGAAGTTCTCGCCACGTGCCGCCGTATCACTAAAGCTCGACTCGCTGGTTTTAACTACCCATCGTTGTGGCAGGCTGGTATCCATACTGATCGGATATATCCTGTTCTCAGGGAAGATCAAATATGGCTGTTGACTGGCATTACTGATCAGCTTTTCGGTTTCTGCTTTAGTGGCGATCACCTCCATCGGGTACAGATTATTCAGCGAGTTGTATGATTCGAAGTAATCGATTTTGGCTCCAGCTTTTACGCCATCTACCAACTTCAGCCATTCATCCGATGCAGTGCTGTTTCCTTTTCTATAGACCGCATTTGGATAGTTTAACGATTGTTTCAGATCATAAGGAAGAAAATAAATATAATAATTACCCATGCCAGAAACAGGTTCAAAGTCAACCGTTCCTTCTTCCGGACCTACATTTTTTGTTTTCACATTGGCAATCTGCTGCCCGGTTTTGGCATCAACCACGATGATCAGCTGATCGGGCTTAACCGTGCGGCAACGCCATGGCACCACCACTTCGGCCACTTTACCTTCACCGGTAACAGTAACTACTGCTCGTTGATTTCCCAGTTTATCCGGGTCCCAGGTTTTATTACCTGTTTTATAAGGAACAGTTTGAGCTTTTGATATACCTGCTGTCAACATGAGCAAACAGGTAGTTAGCAATACGTAAGTTTTGCGCATCATTATTCTTTTATAGATGAGTGGTTAGTCAACTGAATTTTTTCTTCGATTTTTATTAATTGATTGAGTAAGGTTAGCTGGTTATTTGCCCGATTCAGATTTTGCCCGGCGTAGGTAGTATGGTAATACACATCGCCATTCAGATAATCTGATAGGAAACGGATCGCCTGCATATAGATCATGAATTTGCCTGCATAAATAAAATGTTCTTTTTCAAACGAGGTCAGCTCGTTACTCATTTCTGAAAGGTACCCCTTGTAGATCGCATCAAAACACTGTTCATCTACCACTATTTTTGACAGATCAATTTCATCCTCGTTAGCCGGTGATAAATAAGTGCGCAGCATATCACCCACATCGCTGATAAAATAACCCGGCATTACTGTATCCAGGTCGATCAGGCATATGCCGTTCCAGTGGCTATCAAATAATACATTGTTGATCTTAGCATCGTGGTGAATCACCCTTACCGGGAATTTACCACTGTATTTTAATTCTTCATAGGTTGACAGAATATCTTTGTGCTTATTAACCTCGGAAATAGGCCATTTAGCCTGATCTAATTTGGCAGTGGACGCATTCAGGCATGCTTTCTCAAATTCTTTATAACGAAGGGCAAGGTCATGAAACGATGGTATCGTATCTCTCAATTCAGAGGCATTAAAGTCCCTAAGCAGAAAAGTAAATTTTCCGAACTGTTTTGCCGCCTCATAAGCTTGTTTATAGTCAGTCACCGAATTAATGCTTGTTGAATTATCTATAAAAGGGAATAACCTGAAAATTCCATCTTTATTAACCGCCAGCGACAATCCATTTAATGTCAGCAAAGGGGCCACAAAAAGATAATCGGGGTATCGGGTATTCAGATAAGATTGCAACTTCGACAAGTTTTCTGCAATTGCCTCAGGCTGCTTAAACACATCAGTATTTATCCGTTGCAGAATATAACTCTTGTTTCCGCTTATTTTCCACGTGCTATTGATCAGACCAGAACCATATTCTTCTATTTGGTAGTTAAGCACATTTATGCCGAACTGTTCAAGTATTTGATTGAGCATTATTGGGGTTTATTTCAATCAAACCTATATAAATGGATGCTAATAAAATTACGCAAACGTTTGATTGATTTTAAGCGATTCTTGCCTGGCTGTTAATTCATTGCTTACGGTTTTCAATCAGCTGCGATTCAATGATACTTTTATAGTAAGCGCTTTGTTCGTCGGGTGCGTTTTCTTTGCGGGCGAGCAGGTCGAGCAAAATTTCAGCAGCTTTTTGCCCCTGCAGATAAGGGAATTGTTCAACAGAAGCGATTGGTATATGCTCGATATAATTCACCAGGGGTAAATTAGAATAGCTTACAAACTCAATGTCCCTATTTATCTCAAGATTTAAGCTGCGCGAATGCTTTATGGCGAATAGTGCCACGTAATCATTAAAGGTGACGATCGCCGTAGGTTTTCTTTTATTGTTGAGCAGATCATTCAGAGCGGCAAGGGTTCCCTCTTCAGTCAGATCACAATTGACTACCAGCGACGGGTCGAATTTCAGCCTATTTTTCACCATGGCCTTGATATAACCTTCTTTGCGTTCGTTAGTGGCAAATAATGTTGCCGGTCCGTTGATCATACCTATTGCCCGATGCCCCCTTTTTAGCAAGTAATTGACAGCCTCAATGGTACCGGTTTCCATGTTGCAAGCTACATAGTGGATATTAGGAATAGCCGGGATTCGATCAAAAAACACGATAGGGATATCGTATTTTTTCATAAGCTCAAAGTGATCATACTTCGAAGTATTTTTCGCCACCGACACCAAAAGGCCATCAACCCTGTTGTTCTTCATCTTTTCGACCAGCTGCCGTTCCCGTTGCTCGTTATCATGCGATTGACCTAACAATACAGTGTAATTCTTATGGTAAGCGGTATCTTCGATCGCGCTGATTGCAACAGAGAAAAAAGTCTCCGTCAGCTCAGGCAGTATGACGCCGATGGTAAAAGTCTTGCCTTTTTGGAAGGATATTGCATTCTGATTGGGCTCGTAACTCATCTCACGTGCCAGCTTTTTGATCTTTTCGCGTGTGACCGCCCCAATACTGGGATGATCATGCAAGGCCCGGGACACTGTTGATATCGAAAGGTTCAACAAACGTGCGATCTCTTTTATGGTTACCGGCCTCGACATAGAAACAATCTACTTAATTAGTCTTCCAAGGTAACAATTTCGAATTGAATTCACACTCATACAACCAAAGAACCACTAGCATAAATGCACTGCAAACGTTTGCGCATAGTTACAAGAACGGATAACAGCCTGTTCCGCCGCTTAATGTATAATTTCATCTGTTATTTAAAAAGGATGAAAGATAAAATACTGGTTATTGGTGCTAACGGACAAATAGGCACTGCTCTTATCCCATTTTTGGAGGAAATTTATGGAGAAGGAAATGTAATCGCATCAGATATCAATAACCCGGTTAATTATACAGGAGTATTTGAGCACTTGGATGCAACAAAAGCCGACAACCTTTCGGCCGTGATCAAAAAACACGATATCACACAGATCTATCACCTGGCAGCCATTCTATCGGCCCGTGGTGAGGCTGATCCGGTTTGGGCATGGAACATCAATATGCAAACCTCGCTGAGTGTGTTGCAAGCAGCGCGTGAACATAAATTGAACAAACTATTTATCCCAAGCTCAATTGCAGTCTTTGGGCCGTCATCGGGTAAGGAGATGACGCAGCAGAATGCATGTCTTGAACCCTCGACCGTATATGGAGTAAGTAAAGTAGCGACGGAGAACTGGTGTTCTTACTATTATCACAAATACGGCATCGACGTGCGGTCGCTAAGATATCCGGGAGTGGTCAGTCACCAATCAATGCCGGGCGGCGGTACTACCGACTATGCAGTCGATATTTTCCACAAAGCCATCAATGGCGAGAAATACACCTGCTACCTTAAACCTGATACTGCTTTACCAATGATCTATATCGATGACGCCTTAAGGGCAACGATCAAGTTGATGGAAGCTCCGAAAAAGAAAATTACTGTAAGAACCTCCTACAACCTGGCGGGCTTAAGTTTTACACCGGATGGGTTATATCAAAATATAAAGAACATTACCTCATCATTTGAGATGGAGTACCAACCGGACTTCAGGCAGGCTATCGCCGATTCATGGCCGGGAAGCATTGATGACTCTATTGCGAGAAATGATTGGGAATGGCAACCGGAATTTGACCTGTCCAGGATGAGCCGCGATATGTTTTTTCATTTGGCAAAGCATAAAGCCTTCGCATCCCAGCCATAAAAACTCTATTAAAAAGGGAGCTATTTCTTATCGAAATGCTCCCTGCATTAACTAATCAACCAATCCCAATAAGGGTTCTTTAATACGTTTTAATAAGTCGGCTCAACGCCCCTTCCTTTCCAATAATCAGCGATAGGTTTATATGGGCCATATTTATGTTGTTGTTCTGTGAACGGATCTTTGAATGGTCCCCTGTCATAGTCTATTGCTTTTTCTTCAGGGTTAGGATATTGATACTCCTTCACAAAGGGCCGCTGATGTATCTTATCATCATTGATAAAAGCGGCCAAGTCAAGTGCCTGCGCCGAAGTAAGAAATGGTTTATCGTGTGTAGCCTTATCATACGGCATGTTCGAAACAAGCCATTGTGCCATTTTAACAATACGGTGCATGCTCGATCCGGGTTGATAAGCTTTCATTCCCCACAATGGCGGATATTTATAGGTGCTATTATCAAGCCTCATTTCACCCTGACCGGATGTGCCATGGCAACGGGCGCAATCATTGGCATATAATACAGCACCTGCAGTCGATGACGCAGCGGTATCAGGCAATTCGATCTCCACATTTTTGAGTCCTTTAGTGGCTTTGGTCACATTAGCGGAATCGCTGAGCCATTTCAGGTACGACATAATGCCAATCATCTCGCGGCAGTCTAAAGGCAGCGGTCTGCCCAAATGCGGATGCATAATACAGTTGTTGATCCTTTCAGCCAGCGATAACACCTTACCTTCGCGGGCACGGTACGATGGATAATGACGAAAAGCGGTCACCAGGTTTAATGAATAAGGCTTGGTGCCTGCATCCTGGTGACAGTTGGTACAGTTCATTTTATTGCCCAAATACTTACCATTTACGCCATTCGGCCCAATATAATATGCAGTGTGCAGCATCAACTCGCGGCCATATTTTATGGCGTCGCCGAATTTATCATGCGGTATTTTTGTGGTGTCCACAGCGACAACCGCTGAGTCTGCCTTTACTTCAGTCGACTGGGCATCGCTTTTACCCTCTCCCTTGCTTTCGCTGCACGATGAGTAAAGCTGCACCATACCCACAACGATCAATAGATAGATAATATACAGATAGCTTTTTTTCATTTTCCTCAATTTATTCTGTAAATATTATGGTTTCAAATAAGGGGCAAGTTCACTACTTCGTATAAACTCAGCCCTGTAGGTCGGCATAGCTGTTTCCATTGTCCACAGCAAATTACCTTTTCTATTAGTCAGCACCACCACATGTCGTTTTGAACAACAAACCAATACCGATGTATCATTGATAAGATAAGCGCTGCCCATCCGTCCATTAAATACTTCTTTCGGCAGTTTTATATGCATATCAATTTGTGAGGTCTGATTCTTCTCATCCAGTTTAATGGCAAATACACCGGATTGTCGTTTTTCGACGCCATTGTCAAAAAACATCAGGTTACCCTGCGAATTGATATACACCGCATGCGCCTGGGTAAAATCGCATTCAGCTGGTTTTGAAATTGTTCCACTTCTGCCGAATTTCCATATCAGTTTGCCGGTATGTGCGTCGATCTTCCATATCTGGCCATTGTTGTAGAATGACATGATATAGTTGCCATCTTTATCAAAATTCAGACTGTTGGCATGCATCCAGTCCCTCCTGGTTTTTACAATGTTTTTATCTTTCAATGGGTCGAGCACATCAAATACGCTCCATCGCCATAACTTCTTGCCTGTTTTATCCAGCACGATGATGCCATCGCCGCTTACTGTATCTTTTTTTCCGCCGCCTATCGAAGTTAAGTCCATTGTCTTTTTGTCGACATAGATTGTCACCAGTTGCCCTTTATCATTCTTGATGAGCTCATGATGAATGGTCAGATTTTTAAAATCGTTTTGACCTTGTTTCAAGTGCAATACTGTATCGCCCAGCATATTGAGCTCCAGTATCTCGTGTCCATAACTTGTTGGCTCATCATTACTACCCAATAAGGAGAGTATCGTGTGATCTTTTGTAAAATGGATCACCTTAAAACCCAGGCCATCTACCATGTGGTACCAGCGGATAGTTCCTCTTTTATCGACGAAGTATGCTATGCCCGGCGCATACCTTTTATTGATAAGCATCAGACCGTCTGAGAAAGTTGAAGGTATTTTGACTGATTTAGCACTGTCTGCCTTAAACTGTTCCTGCAGGAACATTGGCAAAGGATTGGTTTTAAAGGTATAAGTTTTGCTGACTGTCTTTATCCCATTTTTCTCGGTTACGATATGATAGGTATAATCAGTTTGCGCAATTACATTACAAAGGATCAATGAGTGCTTTTCGGCATTACGTGAAACAGTCGACAAGAACTTTCCAGTGTCTTTTCCGCTTGCTCTCCAATATTCTGCGTACACATCAGCTGGCTGGGTAGTTATCACATTGATCTGAATTTTCAACTCATTATTGTTATGCACCCCCACCCTTATTTCCTCGATATTCACCCTGCCATCAGAGCAACCCGCAAGGATTGCAGTTATAGCTATTAAGGTTATGCATTGAGTTAAAAACTTTGTCATTATTCAGATCATTAAATCCCCTGCTTAAAAAATTCATCAGGATAAAGAAACCTTTACCCTGATAATGAAATTTAATTTGGGTTGTTTATTCTTGTCTTCCAGAATTATTCAAATTAGGATTGATAGTAACCTGGTTTAAAGGATACGGGAAGTACTGGTCACGCGGCAGTTGTACGTGTGCGGTTTGGCCTGTCCTGGTCAGATAAGCGTTTACCACCACATCATATTTGCCCATTCTCATCAGGTCGGCCCTGCGTTTTCCTTCATAGAAGAATTCCCATCCGCGTTCCTGTAAAATTGCATCACGCAATGTCGCCTGGCTATAGTTTGCTATATTTAACTGTGGAGCGTGTGAGCGCGCTTTCACTTGGTTGATCAATGATATGCTTTCAGCGTTCGGCCCGTTCAGCTCATTCAGTGCTTCTGCGCGACTCATCAACACATCAGCATAACGCAAAATATCAACGCTGTGCCCATCATAGTAAGTTTGCGGACCATTAGGATCAGCATATTTCTGGGTCGCAATATCTGGCATATAAAATTCGCCTGCCGGAGGGGTTGCACCAGGCGTTGGCGCTTCCATATGTACCAGGCCATCCGTACCTGTATATACCGGAAAGAATTCTTTCTTCCTGTCGTCCGCGTCATCAAATGAATGGTAAAAATCCCATGTTACAGCGTAATATTGCCACCTGTTCTGGATTATCGGGTGAGCCAAAGGCCCGAAGTGATTTAGCAATTCTGTACCATTCACGTTGGCATCGCTAAGCACCGAGAATATATTCTCTGAACACCATTTATTTTCTTCAGCAAATAAGCCCTGGTAAGACGGATAAAGCTGATAAATATTCAGATCCATTACCTGCTTGGCCATATCAGCTGATTTTTGCCACTGGTGCTGACGCAGGTATAGCCTCATTAACAAGGTCATTGCGGCTCCCTTCGTAGCACGTCCGGGATCATTTGTACTATAAATGGCGTTATTGGCATAACTTACCGGCAATACACTAATTGAATTGTTCAGATCATTGATCATGAAACTTTCAATATCTGCAACAGAGGTTAATGGTGCATTGGAGGTATAAGCAGGATTAGCAACGTCTTTCTCAGTCACCAAAACAACAGGCCCCCACAAATCGGTCAAATCACTATAGGCCACCGCACGCAAGAATTTTAATTCAGCAAGAAACTGGCTCTTTTGCGCATCGGTAATGCTTTTCATTGCCGAAATATTATAGATCGCATTGTTAGCGTCCGCTATCAATTTGTAGATCTGGCGCCAATCTTCGGCAATCAAACCATTAGCAGAATTCCACTGTGCCGATGAAAGATTTCCAGGGTCGCCTCCATAGCTGCAATGGCCAAGATCGGTTGTCAGGTCGGTAAGGGCAAAATGCCTTACCGTCCAATAGTCAAAGTTATCTCCCACTGATGGGCCTTTCAAACGGCCATATACTGCATTAACTGCCGCAATAGCATCCGATTCGGTTAAAAATGCATTGGTACTGGTAAGGCTGCTATATACCTTCGGATCCAGGTTTTTATTACAGCTTACCTGCATAACTGCCGAAGCCGCCAATAACAGAATTATATATTTTTTCATTTTTTTCTAGTTTATATTAATCCACAAAGAATAATCCAATTAATTACTGAAGCGACAGCCTTATACCTAAAGCAAATGTCCTGAATGCTGGGAAGGAGTTAAAATCTAATCCTCCTCCAGTATTTATTGCTGTTGCGGTTGTTGTATGCGCGTTCACTTCAGGGTCGGTACCTTTGTATGAGGTAAAGGTCAGCAGGTTTTGTGCCGTTCCATAAATTCTCAATCCCTGTATGTGCTTAATATGTGTGAACAAGGATTTTGGCATATTATAACCCAATGAAAGCGATTTTAACCGGAGATAAGATGCATCCTCGACAAATCTTGAGTTCACATAGTTATTGCTGTAAGTACCCATGAAATAACCTTCACGCGGTATTGAAGTATTTTCGTTTACACCCAAGACAAACCGGTTCAAAGCGTCGGTTGAAGTTGTAGATTCCAACACCAGGCGGTTCATATCAAACAAGTGATAACCGAATGCCCCCTGGAAGAATATGTTCAAGTCAAAACCTTTATAGCGAAAATCGTTACCAAAGCCCAGGATATAGCGGGGGGTACTATTGCCTAAATAAGTCCTGTCAGCGGGCGTTATCTTACCATCGCCATTCAGGTCAGCAAATTTTGGATCCCCAGGCTTTGAGCTAGGCTGCGGAGCGTATGTTTCGCCAGTTTTTATCACGCCGGCATATACATAACCGTACAGCTCACCCAATTCCTGCCCCGGAACCAATTTAGTAAATTGTTGCCCTGAAACCACACCACTAGGATTAGCTGTAGTTGCATCAACCTCAGCAACCCCTTTGGCCAATGTCAGGTCTTTTTGTTTATTGTATGCGATATTGAAGGTTGTATTCCATGAGAAATCAGTCGACTTAATATTCGCCGTATTAATACTCAATTCAATACCCTTGTTCTCAATCGAACCACCGTTTGCCCAAACACTACTAAATCCGTAATATTGACCGATTGGAATTTGCATCAATAGGTCGCTGGTCTTTTTGCGGTAAAGATCAAGGGTGGCGGTAATTCTATCATTCAGGAATCCCATATCCAAGCCAAAGTCCAACTGTGCAGTACTTTCCCATTTTAAATTAGGATTATATAATGTTGCGGGTTCAATTCCAGGCAATAATGTGCCATCAGGATTTAGGACAACGTTCCAGTTGGTAAATGCAGCCAAATACTGATAATTATTATTATTGGTGACAGGCAGTCTGTCGTTACCGGTAACTCCGTAGCTCACACGCACCTTTAAACTGGAAAATGTATTCAGATTTCTGATAAAGCTTTCATCACCCAAACGATATGCTAGTGCACCTGAAGGGAAATAACCGTAACGATTATTAGACCCAAATTGAGCCGAGCCATCCCTTCTTAATGTGAACGTTGCTAAAAGTTTGTCCTTATAGGCGTAATTTACCCGTCCAAAATAGTCGATCAATGTATTCTGAAATTTGCTGCTGGTATAGCCATTTGATATTGAACCAGCGGCTAAATTATGATACGAAAATTCGTCGGTAGAGAAGTTCTTACTGCTTGCATATAATGATTCGGTCACGTCTTTTTGGTTCGATGTACCCAAAAGCAGGTTAAAGTCGTGCTGGTCATTAATCTTAAATTTGTAAGTGAAATAATTTTCTACCAACCACCTGAAGGCATTTTTATTCTGTATTGACGCAATGCCGTGGTTGGCTGCTCCTGCCGGAATGGTACTTGGTGTGTACTTTCCTTCGTTTGATTCACTGTATTCAGAACCAGCATTTAAATGGTAAGTAAGGTTTTTGATGATCTGATAATCGACAGTTACGTTGCCATTAAATAATTTACCCTCTAAATTATCAGTTGGCTCCAATAAATTGGCCAAGGCATTTTGCACACCACTATTGCCCGGAGGAATATAAAAATGGAATGAACCGTCTGGATTGTAAATGGGTGCAGAAGGAGGCGCTGTCAATAAACCATATAAGGGAGCAGTAATATCGCCCGAATAGCTTTGTTGATTTGAGCTGGAACTAGCCCCGTAGAAATTTGCGCTTATGGTAAGATCGTCCCCGACTTTTTTCTCAGTACCGATCCTGGCTGTATATTTTTGCAAATTGGTATTTTTTAACACCCCCAGCTGATTCAGGTAATTCCCTGACACGTATAATTTGGAGGTTTCATTGCCACTGCTGATGCTTAAGCTCCTGTTGTTGACATCTGCATTCTGCATAGCTGCATTAAGCCAGTTGGTATTGGCTATTTGCGTGCCCGAAGGAAACGGAGGAGTCTTTCCATCTTCAGTGAAAGTAGCGTTTTGTATGGCTGCATATTGAGGTCCGGTTAACAACGATGGCTTATAGGTTAAATATTGCCTGCCATTTGATACATCGGCGTCAATGTTTGCTTTACCCAGTTTTCCTTTTTTAGTTGTGATCAACACAACGCCGTTGCCGCCACGCGAACCGTAGATAGCGGTTGCCGATGCATCTTTCAACACCTCAATATCCTCGATATCATTTGGGTTTATTACGTTACCATTGTCAGAGATAAATCCGTCGACTACATATAATGGTGCATTGCTGGTATTGATAGAGTTACCACCACGGATGGTGATATTAATACCGCCGCCGGGAGCAAAGCTTGATTGCTGTACCTGTACACCAGCCGCTTTACCCTGGATAGCCTGCCCAATATTTGAGGTAGTGCCACCCAGGTTCAGGTCGTCCGCTTTTACAGAGCTTACTGAACCGGTTAAGTCGCTTTTCTTTACGGCTCCATAACCTACAACTACCACTTCCTGCATCGAGCGGGCATCTTCCTGTAATTGTATCGTTAAAAAAGTATTGTCGGATACAGTAACTTCTTTAGGGATAAATCCGACAAAGCTTATTACCAGCACCGAGCCTGGTTGAGCATCGATTGAAAACTGACCAGTAGCATCTGCTGCCGTTCCTTTTGGTGTTCCCTTTACTTTTACTATAGCACCCGGCAATGGCTGTCCTTTGCTGTCTGTCACCTTTCCTTTTACCAAGGCGATTAAGTTTTCGTGCCCTGCGCCAGTCTTTTCGGAAGCGAATGCCGTCGGCAAGGCATTCAGATTCAAAGCCCCGATCAGGCACAATGTTGTACCAATATTTCGAGGGCTCTTTAAATGTTGAAGTATATTTAGATTCATATCTAGTGATGTTTAGTTGGTGTGGTTTATTTGACATTGAATATTCAGGTAAATGGCCTGTTTTCCTAAACAATCAGGGCGGTTGCTGGGTGCTTTTCATAAACTTTAACTTTAAACAGTTAATAATTGAGTGTTAATTCTTGGTTATCAATAGCGGAAGGTAGAAAGGCTATGAGATAGTTAAAGAATATTACTTAACGCAAACGTTTGTGTTACAAAGGTTTCCAATTAACGGTTTTGGCAGGGAAACATCCTCTGATTTAGTGCTATAGCATTTGCTAAGCACTCTAATCATTTGTCGGTTGAGGTTTTGATCAGTGCGGGGTTAAGGCACCCCCAATTTGCTAGCAAAAAGAGAGAAATTTTGTTGGAAGAATATCACTACAAACGTTTGCGTAGAATTACAGTCAGGATCATAGCAGCAATTTAACAAAGGCTGACCCTGTACATTTTTCTTAGCAAAACTGCAATATTTTATATTCTGTAGACGTTACCTGATTTCCCAAACATCATACTAAAAATGAGCGCTTTACGCAACTCACAATAGTTATTAACAAGTATGAATATCACATTTATTAATTGATATTTAATACACTTATCCAATAATATCTAACTCATTCGTTTACCATTAAAAGGGCCTGCCTTTAAAAGCAAATAAGCTTCATAATTTGCTTAATATTAACAATTTAACTATTCAAACAATTCATCACCATTATCAATTATATTGTGTCGCACGTTGCTATTTTTTCTCAAAATTTCCCACGCTTATATTAAATTTATTTATTACTCTGTCAATTAAGTTTAAATAATATTTATACCGATCTGATAATGTGTAAATTATGCAACTATATGTTTAGACCTATAATTAATATCATTCTCCACAGCTTTCCACAAAACATTCCCCACTTCGAGAAACACACTTAACCAGCTGTTTATCAACTAAATATTTGCGATACCAGAACTAAATTATTCGGCAATAATTTGAAGTAATGCTATAAAAAAAGGCTTATTGAGCAACCCAAAAAATATTTACGCTGGTATGGAGATTGACCTATATGCGTGCGTAATTTATTGAGGCACAGACAAGTGAGTGTCAAATATACACTTTATGTGTTACCCCGCTTAGTATAACTGCGCAAATAATATTTGAATAGGTATTTTCTGCATATAATCCTAACCTAATTTTTACAGAACATGGTCATAAAATATTTACTTGCAACACTGTCTGCATTAGCTCAAAGATTCACATCGTCAGAGATCAATATCAACAACGAGGGAAATGCGTTAGCCTTTAATAAAGGCGGCATCAATTATCTAAATGTTTCTACTTCATTCGGCAGGTTCCGGCGTAGGAGAAGGAAGATAATAGATCTTTTGCCGAAGTCGATTATTATGGCGATGGTGTTGATCGTCTTATCATCAGCTAAGTTAATGGCAGCAACCATTACTGTCGTAGGCAATCCGGTTACGTTAACAGCAACGACAATTACTTATGGGTCTCCTGTTGCCACATCAACAATTCAATTCACCTTAAGTGGTTCGGCATTAACAGGCAACATAGTAATAGCTGCTCCACCTGCAGGATTTGAAATGAGCCTCAACAGTGCTACTGGGCCTTTTGTCACAACATCGATCAATCTTGTACCTTCGGGAGGATCCGTTGCTTCAACTACAATTTATTTAAGGTTAACGTCTACGGCAACAGCGGGAACACATTCAGGTACCATTTCTATTACTAGTCCAACAGCAACCACAAGAACTATAACCATTAATAACAGCACAGTTAATAAACTTACCATAACTGAATCAGGAGCTAGTGTCAGCAATAAAACATATGATGCCACTACAACGGCAACCGTTTCAGGCGGCACGCTTTCAGGTGTGATCAACGGAGATGTAGTTAGCATCAACACAACCGGAACATTTGCCAGTGCCAATGTTGCCAATAACATTGCGGTTACCGTTACATTAACAGGAGCTAATGCAGGCAATTATACACTAACAAACCCCGGCATAACTGCTAACATTACAGGTGCGCCGTTAACCATTACAGCAACAGGACCATCAAAATCTTATGGTACTGCATTAACTGCCGGAAATTACTCGACCAACTTTACCGCAACCGGAATGGTGGGCACGCAAACCGTTACCAATGTTACCTTAACGCCTGATGCGGCGGGCTTATCCAGTTCAACGCCTCAGGGTTCAACTTACGTTGTGACACCATCGGGAGGCACTGGAGGAAATGGATTCCTTGCCAGCAACTACAATATCACTTATCTTAACTTTAGTGGCACTGTAACAGGCGCCATATTAACCATTACGGCAACAAGTTTTACCCAGACCTACGGCTCTGTCGATCTTTCGGTAATAACATTTACTTATAGCGGATGGATTGGCTCAGATAGCCCCTCCAGTATGATTGTGGTACCCTCTATTAGTACCACAGCTCTATCCAGTTCAGGTGCGGGCTCTTATCCTATTACTGTAAGCGGCGGTCAGGCACCAGCCTATTATACAATTAATTATGTACAAGGTACTTTTACCATAAGCAAAGCTAGCTTAACTATTGTGTCCACAGGTCCTCCAAAAGTTGCCGGCTCCGCCGTAACTTCACCGCAGACATCTTCAGCGTATTTTACTGCGAGCGGATTGGTTGGCAGTGAGAGCATATCAACTGTTACGCTCACCATCTCACCATCCACATCTCAGACAGCAGGACAAACTTATACAGTTACGCCATCTTCGCCTACAGGCTCTAATGGATTCGATGTAAACAACTATAACATCACTTACACTGCTTATAGTGGTCAGTGCGGACAAAACTATACGTGGACTGGGGCAACCAATACCACCTGGTCGACGACTACTAACTGGTCTCCAAATGGCACACCTGGCACAAATGACAACGTTTTTATCCCGGCTACAACAACAAAACCTACCGTTACGGCCAGTACCAATGTAAATACGATAACTTTTACAGGGAGCAACACCCTTACAATTAATACAGGTATCAACATACTCTTTTATAATGGTTTTACGGTAAATTCCGGGGTAACAGCTACTATTAACATGGTTTCCACCAGTTCTCAGCTTCAGGTTGGCAACAACACAAGCCATGCTATAATGGATAACCTGGGCACACTCACTGTAAATGGGGGAACGGTATTTATTAACTGGGGGCTGAACTACATATATAATGAAACCAATGCCGTGATGACATTTCACGGTGGGAATACTCTTAATATAGGCGGCACCTCAGGGCAGCTTGCTTTCCAGAACAATGGGTTCTTCTTTGCCGGAACATCGAACTCAGCCTGTACCTTAAATATTGTCAACTCGCAATCGGTTATTAATGGAGCGCAAGGCAATTTTTACCTTGGTTCAACATCCAGTATCAATTTCAATGATGCGGCTGCTCACGACTCCCATTTTACCAATACTGCGGGTGGTAACTTCACAATACAGTCTGACCAATTTGGTACCGGGTCCATCGGCAAAATACCAAATAACCCAGGCACCCATCAAAATTCATTTGACGGCCTCTTTACGGTTGAACGGTATGTAAGCGGTGTCAGAGGGTATCGTTTATTTGCTTCGCCTGTATATGCTGCCACATCCGGTTCAAATAAGGTTTACAGCCTTAATTACACGCAGAATTCGGCATATATAAGCGGCACCAACTCAGCCGGAGGATTTGACAAAGTCAGCAATGGACCTACTATCTATCTTTGGCGTGAAGATGTTCCCGCTAGTAGAGCAACTTTTAGCAGCGGCAATTTCCGAAGCATAAATGACCTCACCTCCGGAAACAGTTCAACACCTACCTATACCTTTGATCTTACTTCGGGTTCATATTCTTTACCTGTCAGCAACGCATTCTTATTCTATTACAGGGGTGACAGGAATAGTGCTACATATACCAAAGCACAGCAATTCACGGTGGGTGCACCTGCAGAACCAACAACTTTTTCGACAACAGGCTATCTTACACAACAACAAGTAGTGTTTAGGGATTGGTATACGTCAAGCTCAAGTAACCTTGGCTGTACAAACCCAGATACTTTGGTCCGGGGCTTTAATCTTGCTGCCAATCCTTATGCATGCAGTATTGATTGGAATACCCAGCAAAGCTCATCAACTACTACGGGTATCTATGCGCTGAACCTTGCGACTTACATATATGAGTTTAACCCAAGGACCAATAACTACGATACATACTATAGTAATGGTACTTATACCAACAATGGCACCCGGACAATCATGAGCGGTCAGGGATTCTTTGTCGTCGCCTTAAATTCATCCGCACAATTGATCTTTAACGAAAGCGCAAAGTCAACTACACTCCAAAATACGGGTTTTAACCTCCTTATGGGTAAACCCGCCGATGAGCTTGCAAAAACACAATCGCTACGCATCGAATTGATGAAAGACACGATCAATAAGGATAACATATTTATAGCTTTTAATCCTAATGCCAAAACTGCGCTTGACATTGCAGAAGACGCACCCTACAAGCCAGGGACCGGCAAAGTAAACCTGGCAAGTATGTCAAGCGATAATCATGCGCTGTCTGTAAATATACTTCCATTCAATAAGCAAGGCCAAACTATTCCATTAAGAGTGGGGGCAACAGCATCCGGAGACTATCAATTGAACTTACTTGAAGTGAATGCAATTCCTAAATTGTTCGACATATTGCTTGTTGACAAATTTAAAAATGACACAACAGACATGCGCCAGAACAGCTCCTACAGCTTTGCGCTGGATAGAACCGACACCAATACCTATGGTTCAAAGCGGTTTGCTATCATAATGCGGCAAAATCCGGTATACGCATATCAACTACTTAACTTTAATGCACAAAAGGTTCCAAGCGCCAGGGAAGTACAAGTGGTATGGGATACAAAATACGAAGAGAATTATACCAATTTCACGGTTGAACGAAGCGTAGACGGGGGTAACACATTCACTGTATTAGGAGGCGTGCCGTCAACGGGCGCCGGGAATTATGGTTTCCTTGATAAAAACCCTGTTGCTGGTATGAACTTGTATCGGTTAAGACAAGAAGATATCAATAGTAAAATTTCTTATTCGCCAATAATTCCAATAGGATATGCCGTTGGTGCTAACAACTTCGCTCAAAATGGCATTAACATTTATCCTAATCCGGCAGCGGGCAGGATCAACCTGGCAATTGCCACACCGATTGCATCGGCAGCACCAAGTTCATATAGTATTCTGATCACTAACAGCTCAGGTAATATGCTGAAGAAAGTAACATCAAATCAACCTTACTGGCAAGGTGATGCCACAGGGTGGATGCCCGGGACATACATGGTTAAAGTGTATGACGCTAAAACGCAATCACTAATTGGAACAACAAAGTTTATTAAACTATAACTGATTATATAAGACCCAAAATAGCCTGAGCCGGCACCATTCTGACGGGCAAGGATCCATAGCTTAAACAGGCTATGGATTCCTGCACGATCAGATATTATTTTTTATTATTTTCAATAATAAATTATATTAATTTTATTTAATATTACTCCAATCCCACCTACTGACGGTAACACATAACCAGCCTTAAGATCGTACACCATTAGCTTTCCCAATGCTATTTAGTAGAATTCCATTTTAATTCCAGAATTAAAGCCAAAACAGTTATTGTCAATGCAATAATCTGATTATAAATAATTTATAATAAATTAATTTATCCGTCGATTTCCTTTAATTTATCTAATAAGCCATTTTTCACAATTGCTTTAATCATCCCTTTAATCCTATCAACCTTAAAGCAATATCAGTTTAACGTGGTCTTTTTTCCCAATTATTCCCCAACAATTAAGCTATAGCAATATATATTATACTATAAATCTATTCATATAAAATATATAAATAGCTGATAATTAGATTTATATAATTACAAACGCTGAGAAAAATAAAGCATATAAAATATTCCACACTTTTATTAACAAATTAACTTACTGATTATCAATTAACTAAAATTGATATTTTTTATTAATCAATATGCATGCAAATTAAACCATAGAGATAAAAATACACTAAAAGGCAACTTTATTCGATTTGGCATAGGTGGTATGGATATTGAAGTACGTGCCTGCATAATTTGCTAAGCGCGAGCAACATAAAGCGCTTAGCAACTAAAAAACCTTTAATCACGATATTATGGCTGCTAAACTTTTACTCCGTAATCTTCTGACCGCAATTAAAACCTTCATTTTACCTGGACAGGTAAAAGCAGGCAATTCTGTTGATTATACTGAAATGGCATTTGAGCAATGCAGTAGTTATTTTATAGCTGATGCCCGGCGTCCGGGCCAGTTACCGCGGTCGGAGAAAAAGTTCAATCTTTTTTCAGCTAAAACTTTTGTGATGACAATGGTACTGGCTGTTGCTGGTTTGGGTTTTACGAATAAGGCGCAAGCACAGGCTCCAACAACTCAAGCGAGCAATTTGACATTTGCTAATATCACGGCCAGTACAGTATCGCTCAACAGTTGGACTAACGGCAATGGAATTCATAGAGAGGTATTTATGGCACCAGTTTCTACAGGCTCACCATCCCCTGTAAACAACACTGTGTACAACGCCAATACAGCTTTCGGATCGGGTAGCCAAATAGGTTCTTCGGGCTGGTTTTGCGTTTATAAAGAAAGTACTACAACAGGCCCCCCTACTACGGTCACAAATTTAACTCCTAATACAACTTACCGTGTAATGGTAGTTGAGTTTAATAGCAATTCCACTCCGAGCTATTTAACTACGACCGTTGCGACTAACCCTGCAAATTTCACGACGCTTGCGGCTTCAATTAGCTATGCAGGTACGCCTTTTTCTTTTTTTCAGAACACTGCAATAACTACAGCAAGTCCAACTGTTTCGGGGCCTCCTAATAGTTATAGTATTAGCCCTGCCCTGCCAACAGGTTTGAATTTCAGCACAAGCACCGGACAAATAACAGGTACGCCAACAGTTGCATCTGCCGCTTCTAGTTACACTGTAACAGCTACCTATCCTGGTAGTGTTACTGCTCAGACTACGATCAATGTGACGGTATCGGGCATCAGTTATGCTGGTACTCCTTTTACCTTTTATAAAGGGAATGCGATAACAACCTTATCACCAACGATAACCGGGAATACACCTGCCAGCTACGCTGTGAGTCCGGCTCTTCCAACAGGTTTAACTTTAAATACCAGTAACGGCCAAATTACGGGTACACCGACAGTTGCAGCCGCTGCTGCTAATTACACTATAACAGCAAGCTACTCAGGGGGAGGGACCTCTACAGCCACTGTCAATATCACATCATCCGGTGTCAACTATGCTGGCTCTCCTTTTACTTATATCGCGGGTACAGCAATAAGCACTGCAAGTCCAACGGCAACAGGTGCCACACCTACCAGTTACGGTGTCAGCCCTGCGCTTCCTACAGGCCTGAACTTCAATACGGCTAACGGGCAAATAACAGGCACTCCATCTGTGACTTCAGTAAGCTCTGCTTATACTGTGACCGCAAATTATAGTGGTGGTCAGACCACAACGGCAACCATTAACGTAACCGTTAATGCCCCAACCATCAGTTATGCGGGTTCTCCTTTTACCTATAATGCCGGCACAGCTATAACAACAGCGTCGCCAACCGTGACCGGATCGGTAACGAGTTATGGCATAAACCCCACTCTTCCGGCAGGTTTATCGTTCAATACAGCCAACGGCCAGATAACCGGCACACCGACTGGAGCTTCGCCAACCACATCCTATACAGTAACGGCCAACTACAACGCAGGGGTAACAGCTCAGACGACTATAAGCGTAACAGTAAACGCCCCAACGATAAGTTACACGGGAACGCCGTTCTCGTTTTTCCGGAATACGGCGATAGCTAGTCAAACTCCCGTAAAGACGAACGGAACGCCATCGAGCTATGCCATAAGTCCAACATTACCAACCGGGCTGGCATTCAACACCGGGACGGGTGTGATATCAGGTACACCGACAGTTGCATCGGCCGCAACGGATTATACCATCACCGCTACATATAGTGCAGGTGTAACGGCTCAGACCACTATTAATGTTACAGTTTCTGGTATTAGCTATACCGGATCGCCGTTCTCTTTCTTTAATGGCACTGCAATAACTACGCTGTTGCCCAATGTGACCGGCGTTGCCCCAAATAGTTATGCTATTAATCCTTCAACATTACCTGCAGGATTATCGTTCAGTACATCAACCGGGCAGATTTCAGGCACCCCAACTGCAAACTCAGCAGCCACCACCTACACTATTACAGCAAGTTATACCGGCGGAAGTGTGTCAACAACGATCAATATCACGGTATCCGGCATCAGCTACGCTGGCTCCCCATATACATTCAATGCAGGCACAACCATCACTACTGCTTCTCCAACAATAGTTGGCCAAACGCCAACCAGTTACAGTATCTCACCATCGTTTTCGAGTACCGGTCTTAGCTTCAACACCGCTAACGGCCAGATATCGGGAACACCAACAACAGGAAGCTCGGCTACCATTTACGCAGTTACGGCAAACTATTCTGGCGGGCAAACAACAACCTTCAACATAACCGTCACAGTAAACACGCCGACGATAAGTTACACCGGAACGCCGTTCTCGTTTTTCCGGAATACGGCGATAGCTAGTCAAACCCCGGTAAAGACAAACGGCACACCTACAAGCTATGGCATTAGTCCAACATTGACAACAGGGCTCTCGTTTAACACGGGCACCGGTGTGATATCGGGGACACCGACAGTTGCATCGGCTGCAGCGGATTATACCATCACTGCTAACTATGCCGGAGGTGTAACCGCGCAAACCACTGCTAATATTACCGTATCGGGTATTAGCTATACGGGTTCGCCATTTGTTTTCTATAATGGCACTGCAATAACTACGCTATCGCCCAATGTGACCGGCGTTACCCCGAATAGTTATGCTATTAATCCTTCAACATTACCTGCAGGATTATCATTCAGCACATCAACCGGGCAGATTTCAGGCACCCCAACTGCAAATTCGGCAGCCACCACCTACACTATTACAGCAAGTTATACTGGCGGAAGTGTGTCAACAACGATCAATATCACGGTATCGGGTATCAACTATGCCGGCACACCATATTCATTATATACAGGTTCTGCAATTGCAACAATAAGCCCAACAATAACCGGCGATACACCAAATGGGTATAGTATAAACCCGGCTCTTCCGGACGGAGTGTTATTTGATACTGCTAACGGACAGATAACAGGAAACCCTACTACAGTGACCCCTGCTGCTGATTACGTTGTCACAGCAAACTATGCAAGTGGTGCAAGTACTTCAACAACGATCAACATTGCCGTTTTAAGTAACAATTCGATCAGTTACACCGGTTCACCTTTTAGTTTCCTCCAGGGCAATGCAATCACAAGCCTGTCCCCAACTGTAACCAATCCTCCTTTGAGTTATAGCATCAGCCCGGCTCTTTCAGCAGGTTTGACGTTAAACACTTCTACGGGTGTGATATCAGGTACACCGACAGCAACGAATGCAGGCACAGACTACACCATTACTGCAAATTATTCGGGTGGAGTAACTGCACAAACTACGATAAACATAACGGTGGTTGCACCAACATTAAGTTACACCGGTTCGCCTTATACCTATACAGTAAATATAGCAACCACAGACTTAACACCAACCTATACAGGTACTGTTTCAAGCTTTACAATAAGCCCTGCATTACCAAATGGGCTATCTATTGATCCTTCAACCGGCGTAATATCAGGAACACCACTAGCGCCTATAGCTGCAACTGATTTTACTATAACTGCACATTATGGAAGCGGGGTGGTCATTACTACTACTATTAACATAACTGTATTGCCAAATATCAGTTATACTGGTTCGCCTTATACTTTCTACAATGGCACAGCTATAACACAGCTGACACCAAATATATTAGGAGACACCCCAACAGGGTATTCAATTAGCCCTGCACTGCCAACTGGTTTATCCATTGATCCTGGCACAGGTGTGATATCAGGAACACCAACCGTAAATTCAGTAGCTGCGAATTACACAGTTACCGCAACCTATAGTGGAGGGGTGACATTTTCGACAACTATTAATATAACGGTAACAGGTATCAGTTATGCCGGTTCGCCATTTACCTTTTTCCAGGGCACAGCGATTACAGCTGCGAATCCAACATTAGTAGGTTCCACCCCTACCAGCTACAGCATAAACCCTGCACTGCCAACAGGCTTATCATTTAATACTGCTAATGGTCAGATAACAGGCAATCCGTCTATCATATCAGCAAACACAGCTTATACAGTAACAGCAAATTATAGCGGTGGTCAAACCACTACCACCACTATAAACGTAACGGTATCAGGTATCAGCTATGCCGGCACTCCTTTTACCTTTTATAATGGTTCGGCGATCACCGCGATATCGCCAACTGTAACAGGCAGCACGCCTACGAGCTATACCAGCACTACATTACCAACAGGCTTATCCATTAATAGCTCTACAGGTGCAATTTCGGGTACCCCTACAGCAGTAAGCGCAGCCAACAACTACACCATTACTGCGCACTATTCAGGCGGTCAGGCTACTACATTTGTCATCAATATTAATGTATCCGGTATCAGTTATGCCGGAACTCCATTTACTTATTTTAATGGTGTGGCGATAACCGCAGCGAATCCAACGGTGACGGGCGCTACTCCTGCTAGTTATTCAGGTGCGCTTCCAACGGGTTTGACATTGAATACTGTTAGCGGACAAATAACAGGTACGCCAACCGTTACTGCCGCAGCAACACCATATACCATCACTGCAAATTATGCAGGTGGTCAAACCTCTTCTATTACCTTTAATATTACGGTATCAGGTATCAGCTATGCTGGTACACCTTTTACATTTTTTAATGGTGTAGCAATAAGCACACAAAGTCCGACAGTAACAGGCACGACCCCTACAAGCTATGCAATAAGCCCAACACTGCCTTCGGGTTTAGCATTCAGTACAACTAACGGTCAGATAACAGGCACACCAACTGCCTTATCATCCGCTGCTAATTATACTGTAACAGCAACCTATACAGGCGGTATAACTACCCAAACTATTATCAACGTAGCGGTTGTGGGTGCTCCTACAATTAGCTATACTGGTTCACCTTATACGTTCCTTACTGGCGTTACGATATCAACAATAACACCTACTATAACCAATACACCATTAATCGGTGGGCAAACCAGCAACTTCACCACTAGTACACTTAGTACGCCCTTTGGTGTAGCAGTAGACGCAAGCGGCAACGTTTATGTATCCAACACAGGAAATAATACGATTGTTAAGTACTCGTCTGCTGGCGGCACCGGAACTACATTTGCCAGCGGCGGTGGTCTTAATACGCCTAACGGCCTGGCATTTGATGCTGCTGGTAACCTTTATATAGCAAACAAGGGCAGCAACAATGTGCTGAAGGTGGGTTCCGCAGGTGGAACGCCAACCACATTTGCAACAGGTGGTGGCCTTAATGGACCTACTGCCGTAGCAATTGATGCTTCCGGCAATGTGTATATAGCCAATACAGGGGCTACAAATATTCTGAAAGTAACTTCAGCAGGTGGAACACCAACTACTTTCGCATCAGGCGGTGGACTTAATAATCCTACCGGTTTAGCACTTGACGCTTCAGGCAATTTGTATATTGCTAACCAGGGTGGCACCAATATCCTGAAGGTAACTTCAGCAGGCGGCACACCTACTGTATTTACAAGTGGAGTAGCCGCGCCACCAACAAGTATAACTGCCGATAATTCTGGAAACTTATATGCAAGTACAAGCACAGGTGGTAACCGCAGAATACAAAAAATAGTTATCTCGACAGCTACTGTTACCACATTGGCCGGCTCATCTACCGGCAACGTAAACGGTACCGGTGCAGTCGCCCAATTCGGGAACACGATGACCAGTTTGGTTGCCGATGTCTCAGGCAACATATATGTTGTTGATCAAAGCAACACTGCTATCAGAAAAGTAATTGCCCAGGGAGCTGCCATCAGCCCTGCCTTACCTGCAGGCTTAAGCTTTAACCCGGTAACTGGGGCTATAAGCGGCACACCTACTGCGGCTTCACCATCTACTGCATATACAGTAACTGCAGCGAACCCTGTGGGTGCTGCTACCACTACTATCAACATAACGGTTACTGCACCATCTATCAGCTATGCAGGTTCGCCTTTTACTTATTATAATGGCTCGCCAATTACATCATTAACGCCAACGGTAACAGGTAGCCCGACAGGCTATTCAGTAAGCCCGGCACTACCTGCAGGGTTAACCCTAAATACAGGCACGGGCGTTATATCCGGTACTCCGACAGCTACAGCTACAGCAGCTAATTATACTGTTACTGCAACTTATTCCGGAGGGGCAACGGCTCAGGCAACTATAAACATTCAGGTGCTCGCACCTACAATCAGTTATGCAGGTTCACCGTTCAACTTTACTATTAACACGGCTATTACTGCTGCGAATGCAACAGCCTCCGGAAGTCCTTTGAGTTATTCAGGATCCTTGCCAGCTGGATTATCGCTTAATACTTCAACCGGGCAAATAACCGGCACGCCGACTACTTTATCTTCGGCCACACTTTATACCATTACTGCTAATTATGCAGGAGGTGTAATTGCAACAGTGGATATATCTATTGCGGTTAACAATCCGACATTAACCATAACTGCGAACAATCAAACTATGAGTTATGGGGCATCCGTGCCAACACTGACCGTAAGTTACAGTGGTTTTGTAAATGGTGACACCCAGGCAAGTTTAACGACTTTGCCAACAGTAACTACTACAGGTACCTCCGCTTCCAACCCGGGCGCTTATCCGATCACAGCAAGTGGAGCAGTGGCTCCTTCATATTACAATGTAGTTTATGTACCAGGTACTCTAACGATAACACCTGCAACATTAACAGTTACCGGATTAGTAGCTGGTAATAAGGTGTATGATCAGACTACAAATGAACCTAATTTTACAGGCGGCACATTGGCTGGCGTAGCTTCTGCCGACCTGGGAAATGTAACACTTGTTCCAAGCGGAACATTTGCAAGCGCCTCAGCGGGTACGGGCATAGCCGTTACTTCAACAAGCACATTAAGCGGATCAGCTGCAGGCAACTATACATTAACACAGCCAACCGGCTTGTCAGCTAATATTACACAGAAACCGTTGTCAGTCTCCTCATCATCGGTAAGTGTGAATGCTAAAACATACAATCAATCAACCGCAGCTACTACAACCGGAACGTTGGGTAGCACGCTGACTGGCGTGATATCAGGAGACGTTGTGGCATTAAACGGCAGAACAAACCCAACAGGTGTATTCTCCGATGCAAATGCCGGCATTAATAAAACCGTTACCTTAACTTCGCCTACCCTTTCCGGGCCTCAGGCGAGCAATTATTCGTTAACAATTACCTTATTGGGCACCATCAACCCCGCTACTGCATTTATTAATCCGGCAGCAGGAGTTAGCAAGGTTTACGATGGGACAGCAACGGCTACAATTACCGGTACGCTTAATGGTAAAATATCAGGAGATGATTTAACCCTTAATCTATCAGCTATTTTCACTGCCGGTGCGTCAGTAGGCAATGGAAAAGCCATAACATCCACAAGTACATTGAGCGGTACATCTGCAGGTAATTATACGTTGCAACAACCAACCGGGCTAACAGCTAATATTACACCTGCACCTTTAACAATAACCGCTAACAATCAAACTAAATCATACGGAACTGCATTCACTTTTGCAGGCACAGAATTTACTCACTCAACATTGTATGCTTCGGACGCAATTACGAGCGTTTCGTTTACAAGCGCAGGAGCAGCAGCAAATGCAAGTGTTGCAGGAAGTCCTTACACCATTGTGCCTAGTGGAGCAGTGGGAAGTGGCTTATCAAACTACACCATATCATATGTAAACGGATCACTAAGCGTTACGGCAAAACCGTTGACGATTACAGCTAATGTGGTTAAGACATATGGTACTGCATTAACAAGTGGTCCGGGATCAACTGCATTTATTTCATCTGGTCTTGCAAATAGTGAAACTATTGGAAGTGTAACCATGACTTACAGCCAGGGCACAGCAGCAAATGCGCCTGTCTCCGGATCACCATATATAAACGCAGCAACTCCTTCGGCTGCGACAGGTGGTACTTTTACCACAAGCAACTATACCATCACCTATAAAACGGCAGATGTAGTAGTTAACCCTGCATTACTAACTGTAACAGCAACCGGGCCTCCGAAGGTATATGGCACAGCTTTAACTACAGGTACAAGCTCCAATTACTTTACAAATAGCAGCACAGTAAATAGTGAAAATATTACCAGTGTTACACTCACTCCGGATGCTGCAGGATTATCTGCAACTACATCGGCCAATGCACCTTATACCGTTACTCCTTCACTGGCAACCGGCACTAACGGTTTCCTCGAAGCCAATTATTCTGTAACCTATGTTCCATTTAATGGGACCGTTACTAAAGATACGGTAACAATAACCGCGAACAACGCCTCTAAAATATATAGTGCATCTCAATCATTCAATGGTACCGAGTTTACGGTAACCGGGCTGGATAATGGTGATACTGTAACCTCTGTTACGTTGACCAGTGATGGCACAGCCCCTACGGCTTCTGCGGGTAACTATCCTATTGTCGCATCAAATGCTCAAGGCTCTGGTCTGTCTAATTATATCATTCAGTATGTAAATGGCACAGATACGGTCAAACAAGCGAATTTGACTGTTACAGCGAATAATGCTTCCAAGACTTATGGCAATACCCCTTCTTTTGCCGGTACTGAGTTTACGACTTCTGGCCTGCAGAACTCTGACGCAGTTACCAGTGTATCTTTAACTAGTTTGGGTAGTGTTGCCACCGCACCTGTGGGTGGTTATGACATTGTTCCTTCCGCTGCTGTGGGCTCTGGCCTGTCTAACTACCATATCAGCTATGTGAATGGTACGCTGACTGTAGATTCTGCTACTCTGACTATTACGGCTAACAGCAATCATAAAACTTATGGTTCTTCTCAGTCTTTCGCAGGCACCGAATTTACAACCTCTGGTTTGCAAAACTCGGATGCGGTCAATTCAGTAACCCTGGCCAGTGATGGCGCTGCTGCTTCAGCTGCGGTTGGCAGCTATGCTACTGTACCTTCGGCTGCTGCTGGCTCTGGTTTGTCTAACTACCATATCAGCTATGTGAATGGTACACTGACCGTGGATTCTGCTACTTTGACGATTACTGCTAACAGCAATCATAAGACTTATGGTTCTTCTCAGTCTTTCGCAGGCACCGAGTTTACCACTTCAGGTCTACTCAACTCAGATGCGGTCAATTCCGTAACCCTGGCCAGTGATGGCGCTGCTGCTTCAGCTTCGGTTGGCAGCTATGCTACTGTACCTTCGGCTGCAGTGGGTTCTGGTTTGTCTAATTACCATATCAGCTATGTGAATGGTACGCTGACTGTTGACTCTGCTACTTTGACGATTACTGCTAACAGCAATCATAAAACTTATGGTTCTCCTCAGTCTTTTGCAGGCACCGAGTTTACTACCTCGGGTCTGCTGAACTCGGATGCGGTCAATTCTGTAACCCTGGCTAGTGATGGCGCTGCTGCTTCAGCTGCGGTTGGCAGCTATGCTACTGTACCTTCGGCTGCAGTTGGCTCTGGTTTGTCTAACTACCATATCAGCTATGTGAATGGTACGCTGACCGTGGATTCTGCTACTCTGACGATTACTGCTAACAGCAATCATAAGACTTATGGTTCTGCTCAGTCTTTTGCAGGTAGCGAGTTTACCACCTCTGGTTTGCTGAACTCGGATGCGGTCAATTCTGTAACCCTGGCCAGTGATGGCGCTGCTGCTTCAGCTTCGGTTGGCAGCTATGCTACTGTACCTTCGGCTGCGGTTGGCTCTGGTTTGTC
>NZ_JAUMKB010000029.1 GCF_030519375.1 Mucilaginibacter tolerans
TAAATTTTACTCCATGCTTTCTGTTTTTTGCCATAAAAATGCCCCCAAATAGTGTCTAACTTTTTGGGGGCAGTGCACAATCAGGAAGGCTTCATTATGCTATTCAAAAACTTAAAACTATTCTGTTTCGACCGCTAACTTATCACCCGTAACGGTTTCCTTTATTTTAGCTTCCAGTTCTTCCATTAATTCGGGATTATCCAATATTAGTTGTTTAACTGCATCCCGTCCTTGCCCAAGTCGGGAATCTCCATAGCTAAACCATGAACCTGATTTTTTGATGATGTTATAATCAACACCCAGGTCGATAATCTCGCCGGCTTTCGAAACCCCTTCGCCAAACATGATATCAAATTCAGCTATACGGAACGGAGGTGCAACCTTGTTCTTCACGATCTTCACTTTTACACGGTTGCCCGATACCTCATCGGTATCCTTTATCTGCGAAATACGGCGGATGTCCAAACGTACCGAAGCGTAAAATTTAAGGGCATTACCACCTGTAGTAGTTTCGGGGTTGCCAAACATTACGCCTATCTTATCGCGCAACTGATTGATAAATATACAACAGCACCCGGTTTTAGAAATAGTACCCGTCAGCTTACGCAGGGCCTGGGACATCAAACGAGCTTGTAACCCCATCTTGCTATCGCCCATTTCGCCTTCAATTTCACCTTTCGGTACCAAAGCAGCTACAGAGTCGATCACAATGATATCGATAGCGCCCGAACGAATCAGGTTATCCGCAATTTCCAGTGCCTGTTCACCGTTGTCAGGCTGAGAGATCAGCAGGTTCTCCACGTCAACGCCTAATTTTTTAGCATAGAAACGATCGAATGCATGTTCCGCGTCTATAAAAGCGGCAATGCCACCATTTTTCTGCGACTCAGCAATGGCGTGGATAGCCAAAGTTGTCTTACCTGATGATTCAGGGCCATATATCTCTATCACGCGGCCTTTTGGCAAACCACCCACACCCAATGCAATATCCAGACCGATCGATCCGGTTGAAATCACATCGATAGGCTCGATAGCGGTATCACCCAATTTCATGATGGTGCCTTTGCCGTATGATTTTTCAAGCTTGTCTAAAGTAAGCTGTAAAGCTTTTAGTTTTTCTGCGCTGCTCATTCTTAAATTTTTTCGAGTAACAAATGTAAGTAATTGTTTTTATAAATACTAATATTTTTAGTAATTTATTTCAATTGTTAGATTGTTGAATGGTTATATTACTGGTTTTATAAGTGCATTGAACAATATCAGCAAGTTAGGGATTTAGCGATAAAACAATCAAATATCTTTATCCACACTCCGTTTTTTCAGTTCTTTGTGTATGGTGTTTTGTCGTTTTTTCTTCTTTTGATCTCTGGCTTTCTTTACCTTCAGAGCATCGGCTTTTTTCAGTGCAGATTCTGTATGGGTGCGGTCATAATACTTGCAAAACCAGCTGATAGGGCAGGTTTCGCACTTTGGGCTGCGTGCCAGGCAGATATAGCGCCCGTGTAAAATAAGCCAGTGATGGGCAATAGCTAAAGTCTCGCGTGGAAGAAATTCAACCAGTTGTTTTTCAACAGCCAACGGTGTGCGGGCATTAGTAGTAAGTCCAATCCTGTTAGCTACGCGGAAAACATGGGTGTCCACAGCTATTGCAGGCAGCTCGAACACCACTGATGCAATTACATTGGCAGTTTTACGTCCTACACCGGGCAACTTTTGAAGTTCATTTATATCGGACGGCACCTGGCTGTTAAATTTCTCAACTAGCATTTTGGCCATGCCTACCAGGTGTTTCGATTTATTGTTGGGATAGCTTACGCTGCGTATGTATTCGAAAATTTCTTCAGGTGTAGATGCAGCAAGTTCTTCCGGCGTTTTGAAATTTTGGAAGAGGGCCGGAGTAACCTGGTTTATGCGTTTATCAGTACACTGTGCGGAAAGAATAACCGCTATCAGCAGGTGAAACGGGCTGTCGTAATGTAATTCGGTAACCGCATTAGGCTGATGTCTTGAAAAATAATCAACAAAATGACGGTAACGCTCAGGCTTTAGCATGGGTAAAAGTACAAAGTCTTAAGTCTAAAATAAAAAAGTCCGGAGTGAAAGCTAACAATAGCTCACGACTCCAGACATAAGGCTTTCAACTTGCTAACGCAGGCTCTTTGAATAGTTAAGAATTTGATGGATAGTTTTAGAGCTTGGATTTTTCTTTAACACATCCAGCTCAGTTCTTAGAGAGTGATAGAAAATAAGATCATCAGCTTCTAAGTTTTCGGTTTTGGCATCTGTTTCTTTCATAGCCGCCCTGTTAGAAGTTCCATTAATAGTTGTTGTAGAAGTTTCTCCCATACGCTTTTTCTCAAATTAAATAATACTGTGTTTATGACTGGTTTACAGTATAAAGAACGAAGACATAAAGATAATATTTTACCGAAGATGAAATTTTGATGAAATTTTTTTATCGGAGTAAAATGCGATCAGAATATTTTCGAAGTATTCGAAATTTATAACGATGCTTTGCCCGAAAATGTTGTGCTACGGCGCAAAAACTAAAGATTTTTAAACACGAAAAGGCCGTAAAACGAGCAGAATATTTTATCCCGGCACACTTTACAGCCTTTCAAACAGTATAACGATTGCTAGTTTTTCAGACTTAACTCTTTGCTTTGCATCATTTTGCGCAGATTGTTAAGCGCATAACGCATGCGGCCCAGCGCAGTATTGATGCTTACATCGGTCACGTCGGCAATCTCTTTGAAGCTCATATCACCAAAATGACGCATGATCAATACCTCTTTTTGTTCCGGAGGTAAAAGGTGTATAAGGGCTTTTAGGTCTTTGTGGGTTTGTTCGCGAACCAGCCTATCCTCCGTACTTTCATCGTAATTGCCCAATACCTCAAAGATATCAAAGTCATCGCCGTTGTTGATCATTGGGGCGCGTTTCTCGCGTCTGAAATGATCTATCACAAGGTTATGTGCAATACGCGTTACCCATGGAAGGAACTTTCCTTCCTCGTTGTATTTGCCGGCACGTAAAGTATTGATAACTTTTATAAAGGCATCCTGGAAGATATCTTCGGCAAGATATTCGTCCTTTACTAATAGGTATATTGAGGTATAAATTTTGGCCTGATATCGGCGTAAGAGCTCCACCAATCCCGCTTCATCGCCCGCTACATATAGATGGATTAGATCCTGATCACTCTGCATTTGAAAATCCATAGAACACTACTTTTATAGTCTTAAATCGTGAAAAAATTATAAAGTAGATTTTCTTTCTATAGGGGTTCTCCTTGCTCAGTTAGTATTTTTGTTACTTCAAATAAAGCAATTTCAAACCTAAAAACCAAATTATATTTCTAACTATACTACCCAATATTGCATTTGGGCCCCAATTTTAACATATTTTAACATTTATAAACGTCACTTTAACATTTGGGTTTAAGTGATTTAGCACTTCCAAAAGTTACAATCAATTAACTGAATTGATTTGGAAAGTGCTAAATATTTTAGGATTTTTGCGTTCCCGAAGAGTCCATGGTCGACAGATCATGGACCATAGTGTTTCCGGAAATTTAACCATGGTCCATGGACTATAGACTATCGACGAAAAATACATGAGTATAGAAACAGAGAAAGACCCTCAATACAATATTATTATCAAAGGCGCTAAGGTGCACAACCTTAAGAATATGGACGTGGCCATACCCAAAAACAAACTGGTGGTGATCACCGGGATGTCTGGGTCGGGCAAGTCGTCACTGGCATTTGATACGTTGTATGCTGAAGGTCAGCGCCGTTATGTGGAGAGTCTCTCCAGTTACGCGCGCCAGTTTCTGGGCCGGATGAACAAACCAGAGGTGGATTATATCAAAGGCATTGCCCCTGCAATTGCCATCGAACAAAAGGTGATTACTTCCAACCCGCGCTCAACAGTGGGTACCTCGACTGAGATATATGATTATCTAAAACTACTGTTTTCCCGAATCGGCAAAACCTATTCACCCGTATCCGGCAAAATCGTAAAGAAAGATACGGTGACTGATGTTGTAAATTTTATTACTTCATTGCCCGACGAAACACCGGTAACCATTTTATGCCCGCTGCATCCGCACAACAACCGCAGCCTGAAAGAAGAACTGGCGGTTTTGCTGCAAAAAGGTTTTGTACGTGTAGAATATCAGGGTAAAATGGAGCGCATCGAATCTATCCTGGAAGATAAATCGATTGAAAATGAGCCTTTGGAGGTGAAAACTAAAGGAAAAAAGGCGAAAGGTGAAGATCAAGCCAAATTACACGCGCCAACCGCCGTGCGCATCGTCATCGACCGCGTAACCAAAAACGAAACGGATGAAACTATCAGTCGTTTAGGCGACTCTGTGCAGACTGCCTTTTTTGAAGGGAAAGGTGATTGCTATGTGCGATATCGCAAGCCTGATGAGGATGAAGAGGCCGAACGTTTTTTTTGTGATCGTTTTGAACTGGATGGGATAGCTTTTGAAGAGCCTACGCCAAACTTTTTCAGCTTTAACAACCCTTATGGCGCTTGCAAGCGTTGCGAGGGTTATGGTAAGGTGATCGGGATTGATGAAGATTTGGTTATACCCGATAAAAGCAAATCAGTATACGATGGTGCCATTGCGCCATGGCGTGGTGAAAAAATGCGCGAGTGGAACGAGGCTTTGGTGCGTAATGCACTTAAGTTTGACTTCCCAATCCATCGTCAGTATAACCAGTTGACTGAGGAACAACAAAGGCTTATTTGGACCGGCAACCAATACTTCCGTGGGCTGGATTCCTTCTTTAAAGAACTGGAAGAACAAACCTATAAAATTCAATACCGGGTGATGCTATCGCGTTATCGCGGTAAAACTACCTGCCCGGAGTGTAAGGGCAGCCGCCTGAGACAGGATGCATCGTATGTAAAGATCAATGGTAAATCTATAACGGATATTGTTTTGATGCCGCTTGATAAGGCATACAGCTTCTTTGCCGACCTGGAATTAGACGAACGCGACCAAAAAATTGCCAAAAGGCTTTTATTGGAGATTGCCAACCGACTGGGATTTTTGAATAATGTTGGATTAAGCTACCTAACGTTGAACCGTTTATCGAATACCTTATCAGGTGGTGAGTCACAGCGTATCAACCTGGCTACTTCATTAGGAAGCAGTTTGGTTGGCTCCATTTATGTTTTAGATGAGCCGAGTATCGGCCTGCATCCGCGTGATACACAAAGGCTGATAGGTGTTTTGCAATCCCTTCGTGATGTGGGAAACACCGTTTTGGTGGTTGAGCACGAAGAAGAGATTATGCAGGCTGCCGATCATATCATCGATATTGGTCCGGAGGCTGGTACGCATGGCGGTGAGCTCATTTTCTCGGGTACTTATGACGAAATTATTGAGGACGATAACAGTTTGACCGGCCGTTATCTGGCAAGAAAAGAACAGATTGCCATCCCCCCCCACCGCCGTAAATGGCATGATTATGTGGAGATACGCGGTGGTCGTGAAAATAACCTGAAACATGTAAATGTGAAGTTCCCATTAGGTGTGTTATCTGTGGTAACGGGCGTATCAGGGTCAGGCAAGACAAGTTTGGTTAAACGCATTTTAGCTCCTGCGCTGCAAAAAGCTTTGGGGAATTATACCGGCGAACAAACCGGCGCTTACGACAGCATAGAAGGCGATTATCAGAAAATAGAGCAGGTGGAGATGGTGGATCAGAACCCGATAGGACGTTCATCAAGATCAAACCCCGTAACTTATGTAAAAGCCTGGGACGAAATACGTAACCTTTATGCAGCGCAGCCTGCGGCAAAAGCAGGCGGGCTAAAGCCATCGGCGTTTTCATTTAACGTAGAGGGCGGACGCTGTGATGTTTGCCAGGGTGAGGGTGAGGTGAAGATAGAGATGCAGTTTATGGCCGATATCTTCCTGACCTGCGAGACCTGCGGGGGAAAGCGTTTTAAGCAGCATATTCTGGATATTACATACCAGGATAAGAACGTGTCTGATGTGCTGACCATGACTATTGATGAAGCGCTGGAATTTTTCAGAAAAGAACCTAAAATTCTTAACAAAATAAAGCCGCTGGTTGATGTAGGTCTGGGATATGTACAGTTAGGCCAATCATCCAACACCTTATCCGGCGGCGAGGCGCAGCGCATTAAGCTGGCATCCTTCCTGGTAAAAGGGAATAACTCGAATAAAACACTCTTTATTTTCGATGAGCCTACAACGGGTTTGCACTTTGCCGATATTAAAAAGCTACTGAAATCATTTGATGCCTTGTTAGAACAGGGCAATACCATCATTGTAATAGAGCACAACATGGACGTGATCAAATGCGCTGACTGGGTGATAGATATCGGTCCCGAAGGTGGAGACAATGGCGGCCGTGTAGTTTTTGAAGGCGTACCTGAAGATCTGATCAAAGAGAAAAATTCCTATACCGGTCAGTTTTTATTGGAAAGATTTGCTGCGCCGGGTACACACAAAGAGAAGCATTTTGATTGGATAGTAAAGTAGCGCGCGCAAAAGTAGCATGCCTGGGGCATCATGAAAAGGGTTTATTGGCTTATGTTACCAACATTTAGCGCCGATGGCGCAACGGACAACCCGTTCGGCTTCATAGGTGCCAAATGTTGGTAGTAGTAGAAAAATAATTGAATAATGTATTCCTGCCGTAGGTACGATATGTACTATTCCAAAACCAAATCGCCCAGAGAAATATGCAGCGATAAGCAAAGCTCCTGAAGCGTTTCAACGGTCAGGTCTCGTGTGCCCTCCAACCAAGATCGCAAAGCGACTATGTCCCTGCGGATGCGCGATCCCATTTCTGCCTTAGTTAAGCCGGTCTCGACCAACAATAGCTCTACTCGTGTTTTAATAGCTAACCGGTTTTCTTTGGTGTGCAGATCAGCGGGACGCAGTTTATCCAAAATCCGGTCCAGAAAAGTAGGGTTGTTTGCTGTTTCCATAGGGTCTTTTGTTTAGATGAGCGGGATCGTTAAATTAATAAAAATAATTTAAAATCAGCATAGCTGGCTAAAAATTAAATTGATAACATCATAAAGATGCAAATTGTTCGGTCGCCCTTTCAGATTTCTCTTTTGCTCAGGTAAATTATATGTTACAGGGTTTTGTTATCCCCGGCAATCCCTAAATCCATCTCATTGCGCTGATACCTGCTTTGAGGCAAACTCTGCGGCATATGGACGGTAATATATTTCAGCAGATTTTCGCGAATATAGCATCTCAGATCAAATGCATCAGATGAATTACGTGCACTCATTAGCGCACGGAGTTCGATAGTATGTTCCTTAGAATCTGTTACTTGTAACACACCTACGCGTTTATCCCAAAGTTTGGTTGTTTTGAGCAGGCGGTTTAATTCTTCACGCAGCACCTCTACCGGAAAAGTATAATCGACGTAAAGAAACACCGTTCCCAATAATTGCGATGTAGTGCGTGTCCAGTTCTGGAAGGGCTTTTCAATAAAATAGGTGATGGGTAAAATCAACCGCCGTTGGTCCCAGATAGCTAATACTACATAAGTAAGCGTAATGTCTTCTACGCGCCCCCATTCGCCTTCCACTACCAGGACGTCGTCGATGCGGATAGGCTGTGTAAAAGCGATTTGCATTCCCGCCAGGAAATTACTCAAAGACTTCTGGGCTGCAAACCCAATGATGATACCGCCGATTCCAACACCGGTTAGTAAACCTGCGCCTATCTTCCGTACACTGTCAAAGCTAAGCAGTATTATGGATAAAGATATTACCACGATGATGATGATCACTACCTTACGTACGAAGATCATCTGCGTACGCACTTTGCGACCTTTTAGGTTATCCTCTGAAGTGATGTCGTATTGATGGTAAACATAATCCTCGAATATCTTAAAGGTGCAGATAAGCAAATTGGCAAAAGCAATGATGACCAGGATATCAATGACCCTATCGAGCGTAGTATACCAAAGTTTACTTATCTCGAGCAATGGCGTCATGAAATTCAGCATCAGCAACGGCACAAAAAAATTGAGCGGACGGCCAAGATGGGTAATGATGGATTTGAAAAGCGAGTAATCTTCCTTGTTTTTGTAGAAAAGGAGAATTGTGGTAATGATGAGCTTAACGATAAAACCAATGATCAACGCCGAGGCAACCACACCCAGGTTCCAGGCCCATGGCTGTAATTGTTGCGACCACGCTTTCAGCATTTCATCCATAGATAATCAGGCAGACTGTTTAGTAAAACCAACGTGGATAGGCGCATTTTGTTTAGGCCTTTAACCCCCAAAGGGGGATTTTTGCTTTGGTAAATTCGATTCCTGTAACAACTTTGGTGCTGATCGGTCTATTTGTTAAATCCTCTTTAAATGAAAAAAATCTTTACCTGTATCATTTTAATGCTGACGTTCACCATTGCAGATGCACAGCAAAAATTCAGCGATTTTTCTAAAGATTTTGTAAACGGATACAATGCGCTCAAACTGCCACAATTAGAGTTGAGCTATGTAAGCGGTCTGCAGCATATCGGTTCGATAGAAAACGTTCAAAAGCAGGAAGATTTTTTCGAATCGGTCAAATTAAAGATAGCTGCATTTAAACCCACTGACTTAACACCAGAGCAGAAGACAGATTACCAGCTTATCAGCTATGAAACCAACCTGAACCTGGAACGGATTGCACTGGAAAAGCAATGGTTGAAAAATAAACCTGATACCATTTCGAAAAAAGGCATCATCACCATTCCCAATGGCAAGGCATGGTATGTCTATTTGCTGAAGCGATGGGTAAATGATCAGGTTACGCCCGACCAGGTTTATCAGTTTGGTTTGAGTGAAGTAGAACGTGTAAAGAGCCATATCGAAGCCATACGGAAAGCGACTGGCTTAAGCGAGGTCGAGTTTTATAAGCATTTAAACGACCCTTCTTTCTTTATTAGCGACCCGGCAGAAGTTCAACAATCATTTGAGCGCACGAAAGCTGTTGTTTATAGCAACCTGCATAAACTTTTCAGCCAAACTAAATTATCTGATTTGAAAATAGAAAGAGGAGAAAGCAAACAATTGGCCCAAACTCCAGGATATTACGATGACAATACTTTTTATTACAATCTTTTTGACAAGCCCTACAATAAACGTCAGGTCGACTGGCTGTTTATTCATGAGGCAGTTCCTGGGCACCATTACCAATTTTCTATTGTTTCTGGAACCAAAGTTTCTGCTGTACAGAACCTGTTTTACTACATGGGCTTAGCTGAAGGTTGGGGAGCTTATGCAGAAGAATTGGGCAAGGAATTGGGCGTATATAAAACGCCCTATGACGAATTGGGCAAATGGGAATGGGATATCGTCCGCTCTGTGCGCGTGCCCCTGGATGTGGGGCTGAATTATTATGGATGGACAGATCAGCAGGCGCTGGAGTTCTGGAAAAAGAATATTCGCGGGCAGGACGATATTGCCATGCGCGAAATAGCCCGCATCCGTCGCTGGCCTGCCCAGGTGGTTACTTATAAATATGGAGCTTTACAGATACTGCATTGGCGGGCGCAATTGCAAAAGCAGCAAGGAAAGGCTTTTGATATAAGGGAGTTTCATAATAGGGTATTGAATCATGGTTCGTTGCCGTTGTTTATGGTAAAGGAGAATGTGTTTAAGGTGCCAGATTAAATTAAGCGGACAGAATACCTTATTTTCTAGACCAATATTAAATGCCACAGAAACCAAATAGGTTAATAACTCACTGGTTTTTGTATATAAAATTCATTATGAATTACTTAGCTTTAATAGCCAATTAATTTAAAACCATTAAAACATGCATGTTTTAGTAAATCATCAAATCTCCAATCCCGAGGCGTTTTGGAGCTTAGTTAAAACCGAGCCGGCTATGCCCGAAGGTTTTAAAGTTCATAGTTTAATGGCAGGTGCTGACCCTTCAGTAGCTGCTTGCCTGTGGAGTGCGCCTACTGTTGACTCATTAAGAACAATGCTCGATGGTATGCTTATCGGCCTGTGCACGAATACCTATATGCAGATCAACGACGAAAATTCTTTTGGCTTACCTGATCAGGTTACACAGCAAAAAGATTTGGCAGGCTCACACCACTGAGCAAGCACATCAGCGGTTCAGACTTATAGAATCCTCAATTCTCTACAGGTCTGAACCGCATGGTATATTCTCCACCAGAACTTATATGTCCTTCTCTATAAAATCTCGCTAAAGTGGAAATCCAGGTGGTTCATACCAGTCTGTATTTATTTGAAGCGATCTCTGTCTTTAAATAATGGAATTAAACCAAGCGATGACGATTTTATTTTCATTTTTTCATCCGGTGAATAGCCTTGGATGACCATCGCCTACGCGCAAATCAATATAAAACTGATAGGTTTTTATCAAAATTATAAATTTCGTTGTCACATATTTTATTCGTAAATTTAATATACCAATTCACCTAAAAATTAATTTATGGAACCACCAGATTATGGTATCGATATACCCTTAATGGTAGCGTTTTTCCCTGATGGGTAGTTGATCGGGACGCTCCATCGTACCTAACTATCAGATCATAAAATTTTTCGTTCATCATTAAACTAAATCGTCATGAAAAGGATTTTAATACTTGCGGCTTTAATAAGTTGCATAATTTTTGGATGTAAGAAAAAAGAGAAAGTATCTCAAGCGGGTATTTACAGACTGGATAAGCAAATGGCCAGTGGTGGAGGGAAGGATACGGTGTATAAACGGACCCAGATAAAAATTTATACCGATAAGTACTATATGTATGCCGGCATGGCCCCTGACTCATCAGTGGGGTTTGGAACTGGTGCGTACAGTCTGGATACAGGGAACAAGATACTCGAACGCAATATTTACAGCAGTGGTGTCCTTGATTCATCAAGAAGCTTCAATCTCCTGATTACACGTAAAGATTCCGGGTATACACAGGTAATTCCTGGTTTAGCCATAGTAAACGGTGTAAAGTGGGACCTGACAGAGAATTACTCAAGGATAGCAAGTTCCGATACTTCAGTTTTGGATGGTTTATGGAAACTGGATAAATCTTATTGGGTAAAAGGAAAGGATACCACAAAAGGTAACCAAACCCAGTTTAAGATATTCTGGGGTGGTCATTTTATGTTTGTGCACCGTTATCCCCTGCCAAATGGAGCTAGTCAGACTTTCAAGAACGGTTTTGGCTATGGGACATTTAGCTTCAAGCGCGATACTTTGACCGAAGAAGAAGAATGGTCGAGTCATACAGCGCTTGTTGGGCGTAAGTTTTCTATTAAGATCACGATGAAGGGAAAAGATGAGTACTCGCAGGTGATAGATGATCCAAAGGCAGGCGAACAAACGACAGAAATATACAGAAGGGTGCAGTAACTAAAAAATAATATGTCATTGCAGGAGTAATATAATGTCGCCCTGCAATGACAGTTTGTTAATTGAATTGATTGCTCTTTTTCATCATAAAACCGGATAAAAGCGTCAATATTGCTGCCGTTAATGTAATGGCTGCTGCAAACGGAAAGAAATATATAAGCTCGTTTATACCCCATGCCACCAAAGCAATGCCAATAGCATAGATGATTTTCTTCGTAAGGTTTGCACTGCGGCATGTTTCGCCCGAAACGAGCCATAACACTATTGCTATCATGAATAGCGCTATCGAACAGGCATAACCAAAGCCTTCGTAAAAATTACCCAACGAACGCTCCGCACCCATAAAAGGGAATTTATGTCCGGTCATCCCGTCAACTATGGTTTTGTAAACAGGGTCTGGTGCTTCCTTCCATGTACCAAAACCATAGGTATGCAGTATTGAGTGGATGAAAATTAAAGCAGCGGCAATTCGCAACAGGATTTTAGGTTTCATATTGGTTTTTTACTGCAATTTAATAATAATCAACTAATTGAGACTGTTGCCCACTAATGACCATTGACTAATGACAACTCACTCACTCCTCAACGTCTTCACGGGGTTAGTCAATGCAGATTTTATTGCCTGGAAGCTAATAGTGATAAACGCAATGATGATCGATACACCTCCCGCTAAGACAAATACCCACCAGTTGATGCCAATTTTATAAGCAAAATCTTGTAGCCATTTATGCATAAAGTACCAGGCAACGGGCGATGCAATTACAATAGACAGTAGCACTAATTTGAGAAAATCTTTGGTTAACAAGCCAACCAGGCTGCTTATGCTTGCACCTAATACTTTGCGTACGCCGATTTCTCGTGTGCGAACTTGCGCCGTATAGGCAGCCAGGCCCAGCAAGCCCAGGCAGGAAATAAATATCGCGATGGCGGCGAAGTCGGTAAAGAGCGTGCCTTCACGTTGTTCATTTTGGTAGATATTATCGAATACGTCGTCCAGGAAAGCGTAGCTGAACGGATATTGGCCGTTGTATTGCTTAAACTGACGTTCGGCTGCAGCAATCGCTTGAGGGGCGCCCTGAGCCGTAGTTTTTATGTAGATCTTATTTAGATACTGTGGTACATACCAAAACATGGAAGGCGCAATTTTTTCTTTCATCGAAGCATAATGAAAATCTTTCACCACGCCGATGATAGAACCGTTAATTTGCTGCATGCGGAAACGTTTACCTACCGGGTTTTTTATGCCCATTTCCTTTATCGCAGCTTCGTTTAATATAAAATGTGCGGTATCATTTTTCGCGCCGGTAAAGGAAGCGCCGTCAGTCATCTTAATTTTAAAAAAAGAAACCAAATCCTTATCCACCACAATAGGATGGATGATAATATTTTGTTTCGGGTCTTTTCCGTCCCAATCCACGTTTCCAGTAAAGCCTTGAAAATGGACTATATTCTGGTTCGAGCGGGTTATATCCAGTATGCCTGGTTGCTTCATTAACTCTGCTCGTGCTGCCTCATAGTGATTTGCCATGTCACGCATCCAAAAGGTCAGAACGTGCCCTTTATCGTAGCCCACGCCTGTGGTGCGTATATAGTTAAGCTGACCAGTGATGACAATGGTACCAATGATTAAAATAATGGAAAATGAAAACTGCATAACTACCAATATTTTGCGGAATAACACGTCACCTATGCTCGCCGATATTTTGCCTTTTAATGCTTTCAAGGGCTCGAATGAGGAAAGGAGCAGGGCGGGATAAATACTGGATGCAGCCAACGTACCGCCGATGGATAGCAGCAGGACAAGCCAGATATGATAATCGCTCAGGCGCAGGCTCATTTCTTTGCCTGCTATCTGATTAAAGGCAGGCATTAACACGAAGATTAATCCTATAGCCAATATTGCCGCAAATGTAAATAACAGAGCGGTTTCGACAATGAACTGCAAAAACAGATGTGCCTTTCCGGCACCAATAATTTTACGCATGCTGATCTCTTTTGACCGCAACATCGAGCGCGCGGTAGACAGGTTAACATAATTAATGCAAGCGATGGTCAGGGTCAGTATAGCGATGACGATAAAAATGCGGACAGTTGTGATACCCCTGTCGCTCAGGTCAGCATTATACAGGTGCATTTTTGAAAGCGGCAACGGCAGGTAGTCGGCATCGGTGTCGTCCGGTTTGTGCGCCAGGTGGACCTGTGTTATTTGTTTGGCCAGTTTTTTAATATCAGCGCCCGGTTTGATCAGCAGATAAGTTTGATAATTAAAGAAGCTGAAATTGTTGGTCATATCATTCTTCTGCGCCAGCATCATCTTAAAATGCAGACTGATTGGCGTGATCATATCATACTGCAAGCTGGAATTCTTCGGGAAATCGTTGATGACACCGCTTACCGTAAAGTTTTCTTTATTGTCGGCAACGATCACTTTGCCAATAGGATCAGCATCACCAAAAAATTTATGAGCAGTTGTTTGAGTAACGACTACTGAATGGTCATCCGCAAAAGGTTTTTCATGATTGCCTTTTATCAGACTAAAATCAAACACTGCAAAAAATGAGGGGTCAGCATAAATTACATTCTCATCGCCAAATACTTTATTCTGGTATTTATAAAGTGAATAATCATAATTACCTGTTGTGCGTACATACTCCTTTACTTCAGGTAATTGCTGTTTGGAAAATGGCCCGATAGGAGCTACCCCGATCTGAAATATTTGTCGATTAGCGCCTGTCCCGCCCCAAAGCTCCAGCCTGTATATGTCTTTGGTTTGTTTATGAAAACTATCAAAGCTCAATTCGTCCTGTACCCAAAGCAGGATCAGCATACCCACTGCCAACCCAATGGTTAAACCAGCGATATTTATGGCTGAATAAAACTTGTTGTGCAACAAATTCCTCCAGGCAGTTTTGATGTAGTTTCTTAACATGGCAGATGTTTTTAAGTGCTTATGACTTCTCCCTGATTTATTACTTTAAGACATCTATTTTGTCTTACGGATATAAATACTCCCGAAAGTAGTTTTCATCAGTAACTGCGGCCCGCCGCCGTTGATTTTGCCATAAACCCAATCTTCGATCTTCAGGCTATACATGCCCTTGCCGTCGCTTTTTGAAACCTCCGGCTTGTGCATATCGGTAGCTACATCAAAATCGGTGAATACATCGCCACGGTCCGATTTCAGTTTCACATTAGCTTTCAGCGAAGCCGGGAAGGTAACGTCTACATTGCCATTCAGGGTAGAATAGGCCATAGCAGCTTTGGAGTCGATCGATTTGAAGGTCACGACCACATTCCCGTTAACAGTATTGGCCACCACAGAGCCAGATATATTGGTTAATTTGATGGCGCCATTTACATTGCTTACTTCCAGGTCGCCATTAAGATTGCTGCCGCTCACATTACCATCGTTCACCGTGCCGAATTTAAAATTGCCTTCAGTCATCGGAACTTTTATCAGAAGGTTGACCGCCCTGCCCGCTGTTCCGCTAACACTCACCTCGTTGTTGCGCTCTTCGGCCTGTATATCGGCATTGTTCCCATTACTGATACGGTGCATACCGCCTCCGCTGTGATCTTCACCATGGCGCTTCTCCGCTTGCAATACTTCTACTACAATGTCTTTTCCCTCATGTCCATTCACGGTGATGGAACCATCCACCAGGCGGGCCACCAGTTTGAAAGGTTTACCTGGGGAGCTTAATGGCACCACTAGCTGTTCTTTTGCTGTTTCCTGCGCCCATGCTTTTGCACTTAAAAATATGGCAATTGTCAGAGTGCTTATGATTCTTGTCGTCTTCATCTTCTGTTATTTATCTTGTTTTTTTATATATACATTCCCGTTAAGAGTTTCAAATTTGAATGTCTTCCCACCTGAGCCAAAACGTATGTCGGAATTTTTGCTAAGTTTATAGGTTGTAGTGCTACCGCTTTTATTTTCAGATTTGGTTACCCTGCTGGGCATTACCTCCACGTTCTGGAAATCGGTATAAAACTCGCCATTCATACTTTTAAATGATACGTCTGCAGCCAGGTTGGAAGGGTAGGTAACTTTTAATTCACCATTAATAGTGTAATAGGACGATGCGTCCGGTGGTACAACCAGGTAATTTACCGTTACACCTCCGTTAACAGTATGTGCAGTGGTAGCCCCTTTGGCATTTACAATGTCGATCTTACCATTTACATTATTGATCTTCAATGCGCCGTAAACGTTTTTTACATAAACATCACCATCATTTACGGTGGATGCAGACAAGTCGACGTTATAAGGCACTTTTACTACAAACTCAAGTTTTACCTGGTATTCAATTTTGCGACGCTCATCCCAATGCCTATTGTATTGATGGGGCTTGGTATTCCATGGCTCGCTAAGATATGCCATAATACTGTCCGGCTTTTGTTCAAATTCCAGTTTGAATTCTTTTTTTCCCTGCTCTACGGTTTGCCGGTCATCGGCTGATATGGTTTCATCAATTTCCATCAGGACTTTATTGCCTGAATAACCTTCTACCTTTACCGAACCAAACAGATTGTAAATGCCTAACATGCCTTTCTGGTAGGTAAACTCCTTGCTGATGTGGGTTTTATATTCCTGCGCTGAGGCGGAAAATTGGGCAAAACAAAGGCCCAGCCCGGCTAAAACGGGTAATACTAATCGTTTCATAAATTCTTTATTTTAAATGAGTTGTGTTATGGTTTGCTTGATCTTGTCCCTTACGCCAGGGTTAAGGTTTTTTTGTTTTAACAAATCTTCGAATGATTTAACCGATCGTCTTTCCTGCAGTTTCAGCATCACATCGGCAATGGCCAGTTGCATGATGGGCGAATCCTGCTTCTCGATAGACCGGATCAAACCTTCCCTCACCTCCGGGTGATTGGCGAGGTGCGACAGTGCATCCAAAGTGCTCAAACGAACGTTTACATTCGGATCATTATTCAGCGTAGCTAATAAAGCATCGATCACTTCCTTATCCGCATGTTTGATCTCGCTGGTGTAGCTTACACCCCTTATTCTTTCAGATGCCGACGGGTTCTCGAGTAATGCCAGCATCATGGTTTGTTTTAATTCATGCACCTGCGAACTAAGCGCCTTTAGCTGTTGTTCCTGCTCGCCACCTTTGCCCGAAGAGAACAGCAAGTAACCCAAGCCGAACCCCACCAATATAATCACCATACTATAAGCCAACGGCCAGCGGGTTTGCAGTTGCCATATCCTGCCGAATTGCTCACGAATACTGCTCCAAACACCCGGTTTGGCATCTTCGACCGATTCCTTATAAGTATCCAGCATCGCCTGGAACTTTACCCGCATATGTGCTGATGGCTCTGGTGTTTCTAATTCGGCCATCATTTCCCAAACCTCTCTTAGCCCTGCCAATTCCCCGCTGCAGCCAGGACATTTGGCCAAATGTTTTTCCAGTTCCGCCTGTTCGGCAGGGGTGAGCTCATTATTCAATAGCCCTATCAGTTGGTCTTCATATTGTTCGCACATCATCTCTTTCAGTTTTAACGTTCCATTTTGCTGTAAATGCTCTTCAGTTCCTGCATGGCCCGAAATGCCCTTGTTTTTGCAGCCACTTCCGATATCCCCAGTATCTGCCCTATCTCGTGATACTTCAGTTCCTGCAAGCGGTTCAGCGTCAATACCTCCCGGTGGTCTTCGCTTAAACTGGCCATAGCCTTATACAAAGCTGCTTTATCCTGCTTCTTTTCCAGTTGCTCATCAGCGCTGGTACCGCCTGGCAGCTTGTCTTCCATTTCTTCGGCAGACAGTTGCTGTATTTTATTTTTATTCTTTTTAGCCTGATCCTTCAGCGTATTGCGCGCTATCTGGAACATCCAGGCCACAAACTCGCCCTGTCCGGTAAAGGTGTGGCGGTATTTTAGCATTTTATAAAACACGTTCTGCACCATGTCCTCACTCGCCTCGCGCTGATACGTCATGTGAAACAGGAAACCATAGAGTGAACGGTGATGCCGCTCGAACAGTAAGCCCATTCTATCCAGGTCCCCGGCTTTTACCCGGAGCATGATCGCATTGTCGCTCAGTGTATTCAAACAGTCTGTTTGTTGTATTTATACATTGGAGACTTCTGAAAAAAAAATTGGTTACAGAAAAATAAGTTTTTTTGAAAGAACAGGCATATCTATCATCAAAAAAGCAACCAGCAGAGAGGCGGGAACAGTTAAAAAACTATTTCGAAAGTATGAAGCGACTGATCAAAATAATAGCGGACTTTCCAATTGTACAGGTTACAAATGTTCTTTACAATGGTTAATCCCAAACCTGTGCCTTCTGACTGGCTGCCCTTTTGAAACCGGTCAAAAATGGTCTCAGCATGCAAAGCATTTGGAATGCCTGTATTCTGAATAATGAGTTGACCCGGTGTAAGGGTAATGTATTGATGACCGTTAGGGGTATTATGTCTTATTGCGTTGCTGAATAAATTATTCAACAGTATATCTATCAGGTATCTGCTGGCAAATATTTCCTTTTCCACGAGTTTTTCTGAAACAATGATGCTTTTTGTATTAATCAGTTCCTGAAATTGTACAAGCTTTTCGCGGATCAGGTTGTCCAGCCTTAAAACCTCGTTTCCCTCAATCAGGTTATTTTCAATTTTAACCAGTAACAACATGGTTTGGTTCAATCGCAATAACTTTCCTGACGCTACATAAATATCATTGATCAGATCGTAATGTGCCGGATTTAATGATTCGTCCTGGATCAGGGTGTCCAGTTTAGTGGTAATCACCGCGAGTGGTGTCATCATCTCATGTGAGGCGTTCTCGGTTAAGTGTTTCAGGTGCTGAAAGTCGTGTTTTATCCGTTCAGACATGACCTGTACTGCCTGATTCAGATCAGCAAACTCATCTACCTGGTTATTCTGCAAATTGAAATTAGATGGTTCAGAAATATTGAATGCTTTCAACTCATTCAATGTGTTATAAAAGGGCTTCCATAGGCCACGAAGGACGTACCGGTTGATAAGAAATAGCATAACCAGCAATCCAATCACAAGCGCAAGCGTGATCAGGGCAATTATTTGGATAAGGTATTCGGTGCCCTCCCGCGATACTGTAATAATCACTTTGTAATGCTGGCCGTTCAGAGCGACCATGTCTTCAACGGCCCGTCCTTCTTCTTGCTTTTTTTCTTTTGGATTGACAAAAACTGTATCAAAATATCTTCTATTAAAAACTGGTTGGTCGGTTTTTATAAAGGTGGTTACATCTTCATCAAACTCAACCTGTGTGGGTAAATTATGGTTGCCTTTGATGTATTCTTTTACTTCATTTACCTCTTCCGTGAGGTCCCGGTCAAGTTGTAACCTTGATATGTAGGTGATTGCGAAGAAATAGATCACCCCGCCAGTAAGCAGCACCGAAATAGTTGTGATAACGCTGGCTTTATTGTAGTGATCTGAAAGCTTCATTTATGCAGTGAATTTGTAACCAATGCCGTACAACGATTTAATGTAGTCGTTACAATTAGCATCCATTAATTTTTTGCGCAGGTTTTTGATGTGGGTGTATATAAAATCGTAATGATCATGAATATCCATTTCATCGCCCCACAAATGCTCCGCGATGGCATTTTTTGATATCACCTTGCCTTTATTGGCAATAAAGTAAAGCAACATATCGTACTCCTTACGGGTCAGTGTCAAACTGTGTCCGTTTACCTCAACACTTCTTCCGTGCAGGTCGACCGATATCTCATTGAAAATTACAGGATTGTTGCTGCTGAAGGTTTTGCGGCGGTAAACAGCTTCTACTCTTGCCTTTAACTCGGCCAGGTGAAATGGCTTAGTCAAATAATCGTCTGCACCAATATTGAGAGCTTTTATTTTGTCGTCAAGCGACCCTTTCGCCGAAATGATCAGCACAGACTCGTTCCTTAAGCCATTTCGCAGAAAATCGAGTACCGCAAATCCCTCGCCGTCAGGTAATCCAATGTCGAGTAATACGCAATCATATAGATAATCGGTTAATTTGGTGATAGCGCATTTTAACGAAGCGCAGCATTCGCAAATATTACCATCACCATTCAGATAGTCGGCTATGTTCTGACGAAGCCCTGCTTCGTCTTCAATGATCAAAAATTTCAATTGTTTCAGATTAAGGCATGAATCAATTCTGCAACACACAAGTTTACACATCAATTCTGTTTTTAAAATGAAGTTTCAACTTTTTGAACTTTTGTGTTGAATAATTGTTCTTCAGATCGTTATCCACTTTGAATGACCTAACTTTGGTCAATTAATCGCTGTATTTATGGATCATATAGTAAAAATAATTTCGACAGAGTTGGTTACGCATGATGTCAAACATTTTGTTGTCGAAAGACCGGCGGGTTTTGAATTCGTGCCGGGCCATGCAACCGACTTATCGATTAATAAAGAAGGCTGGAAGGACAATAAGCACCCGTTCACCTTCACAGGACTGGTAGGAGCACTACACCTGGAGTTTGTGATCAAAATATACCCCAATCCACAGGGCGTTACGCATCATTTGAGTCGGTTGGGGCCGGGTGATGAATTGATCATCAGTGATGCATGGGGTGCAATTGAGTACAAAGGTCCTGGTTACTTTATTGCGGGGGGGGCGGGTATCACCCCTTTTATTGCAATACTGCGGGATTTATACAAGGATGGGAAAGTTGCCTGCAACGTATTATTCTTTTCCAATAAAACGGATCAGGACATTATTCTGAAAGAAGAGTTTGAGACGATGTTGGGCGAGAATGCTCATTTTACCATAACACGGCAAAAGGATAGCAAATACGATCAGCGTAAGATCAATAGCGATTTCTTAAAAGCTGAAGTAAAAGACTTTAACAAGCATTTTTATGTATGCGGACCGGATGAGATGGTTATCGAGATCAGTAAAATACTGGAAGAATTAGGTGCTAAACCCGATGCGGTTGTGTTTGAAAAATAAAAAAGTACGGATATAATACGAAGGGCTCATGGTAACTGTCATGAGCCCTTCTTTTTTACGCATACTGACCTACCTTATAAGTACCTGCAGTAGTGCGAAAAGCAATATTGATACGGTTGTAGCTATTGATGGTAACTGTCGCAATTGTCAGGTCAATTAGCTCTTTCTCTGAAAATTGAGCTCTTGCAGTTTCATAATCGCTATCGCGGACATGGCCGTCGGAAATATTGGTAACAGCCTCGGCCCAGCCTAATGCAGCTCGCTCGCGGTCGGTATAAAATGGCGCTTCTCGCCAGGCGTTCAGCACCAGTAAACGTTGCTGATCCTCACCTTTAGCTAATAAGTCTTTGGAGTGCATATCGAGACAAAAGGCGCAGCCGTTAATTTGGGAAACCCTGTAATAGATCAGGTTTAAAAGTTCCTGATCTATCATCGAGTTTTTTAAATAAGTGCCTAAACTATACAATGCGCTTAACGCTTTCTGGCCTTTATGAAAGGCATTGATTCGTTGTTCCATGTTGTTTTTATTATAAGTTGATATTTTGAATTATACCCTATCAACTGATGACCTCCCGGGAATTGGACAGAGAATAAAAAAAAAAATTAAAATGCCGCAGAATTATCCTCAGTATGGCATAATCAGCTTTTGTGACCTGTAGTACCGCTACTGCATTAAATCACAGGGTTGATGCAGTCGACCCGAGCCCTAATATTTCAGAATAAGGAATTTATTTATTTAGGCGGTAGACAAGAAGCGTAGCGGGCTTGCCGTCAGCTGAACGGGCGGCTACTAAAAACAAACGTAACTCAGGTATCCAAAGCGAAGTGCGTGCGCCACTCCTGGTGGGCATGTCGGCGACTTGCTTATAGGCAGTAGCACCGGTCTGCTTAAAAATATTGATTGAGCCACTACCTCCGCTTATCAGGATTTGTTTAGTGCTTTCATCCCAATAAAAATCATCCACGTCGCCCACCATCCCCGAACTGAAAATTTCTTTACCCGAGTGGCTATCCAATACTTTTAACGTAGCAGGTATGCGGTAGCCAACCATGATGCGATGCTGAACAGAATCATACGCCATCGGAAAATTAGCCCGGGGGAGCAATTTTTTCCACTGATTAACCAGCTTATTTGTTTTTAGATCAGCAACGCCAATCATTCCCGAGCCGGGCATATTTATCCAGATCTTATCTTCTTTTGTATCCAATTGGAAAGACTCAGGATGCGCGGATAGAGCAATATCAGTTATCTTTTTACGGGTGGCAGCATCAATTATCCCAATACCGCCGCTGCCATAACCAACATAAATGCGATCTAAGGCAGCGTCATAGCGCACATCATCAGCATCATCGTCGTATTTTATAGATCCCACTTTTACCCAGGTAGAAGCGTTATAAAAAATACATTCACCCGTTCCGCCATTGGCTACAAATAGTTCGTGATGCTTAGATATATAGGCTATACCCTGCGGCTCGTTCAACCCTGTGATGCTATGTGATATTTTCCCGGTTTTAAGATCAACTACTTCTATCGTATTATTACCGAGTGCTGCCACATAGACCAGCTGATCTTTAAGATTAATATCCAAATGATCAATGCGGCCTTTAACGTTGGGCATGGGTACCTCTTTTTCTAATTTGAGCGTATTTTGCCCATAACCTATGGAGTGATCACAACCGGTTATAAGCGCAGTAAAAAAGATCAATATGGACAAGAAATGATAGCTTTTCATTGGTTTAACTAATTTAGCTGATAAATCTGAATTAATCCTGTAAACATGAAATGGATCACCCGCGAGAAACCGAAGATTGACCGCATTGCCTGCCCCTGGCTGATCAAACGGTTTGTTGATCCGGATGGTGAGATCATTTATGTTCCATATTCAGAGGTGCTGGAAAAGGCGACAATCTTAAACGCAATACCTTTTGATCTGCCCGGCGTAGAATATAGCCACTATGAAGATCAATGCACATTTGATTATTTTTTAAAGAAACATCAGTTAAAAGACCCTGCATTACATCGTATTGCAGCAATCGTACGTGGTGCTGACACCGATCGGCATGATTTTGCACCACAAGCCTCCGGGCTTGAGGCTATCTTTTCCGGCCTGGCATATAATAGTAAGGACGATCATGAACTATTGGAGTTAGGCATGATAATTTATGACGGTTTGTATAGCTGGGCAACGCATCTGTTTAAAAAGAAACATGGAGAGGAGGGCCCTGTTGAACAATTACTTTTGCAGGTTTATCACCAATACCTAAAGCAGGAAAAAGGTAAAAAAGCACCGGTTTGGGCTAGTTCGTTAAGGGAAATGATCCAGGATCAGTTGGACACTCATATGAGCCTAAGCTTGCAGCAGGCTTCTGAAGAACTGGAGATCAACCCGGCATATCTTTCGCGGGAGTTTTCGAAGTATTTTGATAACCTGAGCTTTGGCGACTATATGCGAAAAATGCGCATTCAAAAAGCCATTGGGCTAATGGACACCACTGATTATTCACTTACCGAAATCGCTTACCTGACGGGGTTTTCAGATCAGAGCCATTTCAATCGGATTTTCAAAAAGCAAACGGGACAAAATCCATCGGCCTATAAGAAAAACAGCCAGAAAAAGTAAAAAGGATACAAATAGTTAATCCGGTTCTATTTAATTATTCTTCCGCACTATAATATTGATTGTGATGGACGAACGCAGATATAGTTTAGGCCAACTGGTAATTTATTTCCTGAAACTGGGTACCTGGGGCTTCGGCGGCCCTGTTGCATTGGTTGGGTATATGCACCGCGACCTGGTAGATGACAGGCAATGGCTAACCGAAGAGGAATACCGGGAAGGATTGGCTTTAGCGCAACTTGCACCTGGCCCGTTAGCTGCACAATTAGGTATTTACATTGGTTTTTTGCACTATGGTTTGCTGGGAGCCGCGTTGGCGGGTTTAGCTTTTGTGCTGCCGTCATTTATAATGGTGGTGCTGTTAGGTTTGCTGTATCGAATGTATAGCGGCCTTTCATGGATGCGCGAAGTGTTTTATGGGGTAGGCGCGGCGGTTATAGGCATTATCTCTATCAGTGCTTATAAGCTGACCTTAAAATCTGTCGGCAAAATCAGCCTTGAGTCGATCAAAACTAATTGGTTATTATGGGTGTTTTATCTCATAGCTGTGGTATCGACCGTAATCACACAGCAAGAACAAATTTTTCTGTTTATAGCATGTGGTCTTTTGTATATGATCATTAAGGCGCCACCGGGTTGGCTAAAAAAACCTGCAGCACTGCCGGTATTTTTATTGGCCGGAATAGGTTTTTGGACTTTTTCAAAAGATACTTTAATCAGGATCGGGTTATTTTTTCTTAAGGCAGGCACTTTTGTATTTGGAAGTGGACTGGCTATTGTGCCTTTTTTGCACTCGGGAGTGGTAAACGATTACCATTGGCTCAACGAATCGCAATTTGTAGATGCCGTTGCTGTGGCTATGATTACGCCCGGACCTGTTGTTATAACCGTGGGTTTTATCGGGTATCTTGTTGCCGGATTTCCGGGAGCGGCTATAGCTGCTTTGGCTACTTTTCTACCTTGTTTTTTATTTACAGTGATCTTAGCTCCTCATTTTAAAAAAATCGCAAAAAATAAAAGCGTCAAAGCTTTTGTTGACGGTATTACAGCTGCGGTAATTGGCGCGTTGGTAGGGTCGGTAATTATAATAGCCACACGGTCTATCGTTGATGTTTCTACCGCACTCATAGCCATAGCTGCTGTATTATTGCTGATTTATACAAAAAAAATACAGGAACCTTATTTAATTTTAATTGCAGCATTGTTGGGCATCATCATAAAAACCATTTAAAACACAGATACCATGGAAAGCGATTATTCTTTAAGCCGCCGGAATATCCTGAAGGCAGGTGCTTTATTAACCGGGGCAAGCCTACTACGTTTAGAAAAAGCAGAAGCATTGAATTTGCCATCACCCAAAACTCCTGCTTTAACGCCAGCTGAGATCGCTGCTATTGAAGCAGCTATCGGGAAGAAGGGTAGTTACAAAGAGACAGAGTCGACTTATACTATCGGGCTACCCCGCAATGATCTCAAAGTAACCTTAAAAGGTGAGCCGGTTCCTATTCCTTTTGGCTTTGGCGGCTGGGTATCCATCAAACGCACGATGGATGGGAAATCAGCCATGCTAATGGGGGACAATGTATTATTGCAGGAAGAGGTAAACCCGCTAATCACTGCTGCTCAGGCCGAAGGTCTGGAAGTTGGGGCAATTCACAATCACTTTTTTTATGAAGAGCCGCGTATTTTTTATATGCATTTACATGGCATGGGCTCTCCCGAAGAACTGGCCAAGAAATATGCAAAAGCGATCTCAAACAGTAAAATATTACCGGCTAACCAACCGCCGGCAGGGCCGCCTCCGGCAAAAACCGGCAAGGATATTTTTGATGTGACTAAACTAAATGAGATCGTGAAATATGAGGCAGCTGTTAATGGACCGACAATTAAATACACCATTGGTCGCCCAGATCTAACAGTGGTTGCAATGGGCACCGAAATGACTACCAATATCGGCCTCAATACTTGGGCGTCGTTTTGCGGATCAATGGAAAACGCGCATATGGCAGGTGATGTGGCCATGCTGGATCACGAAGTGAATTCGGTAATTAAAGCCTTCCGTGCCAATAATATTGAAGTTGTAGCGGTACACAGTCACATGTTAGGCGACAAGCCCGCTATCAAATTTCTGCACTATCTTGGCACAGGCCCGGCGCTTGATCTGGCCAAAGCATTTAGGCACGCATTAGACCAATTAGGAAAAAAATCCTCGATGGGTGATATGAAAATGTAAAGAGATATAGCTATTAAAATAAAAAGAGGCTTTTAGTTTTTATCTAAAAGCCTCTTGCGCTTGTGAGCTAGTGTTAATTCAAATTCTGATAAATGCCTTTAATTTGATGCGCCCATTCATCCAGGTTAAAGGCTTTTTCCACATAAGCTTTCTGATCGACGATTATTTGCTTTTTCTTATCATGGCTTAATGATATAAGCGATAGCATGGCATCTTGTAAGCCGGCAACATCTTCTGATTCGAACATATAGGTGTGCGGTATGTTCAGCGATTGCGGTCCCGGGATGTTGCTACTGATGATTGGTTTTTCGCAATAAGCAGCTTCTACAAGCGCATTGCAAAAACCTTCTTCACGGGCTGCCGAGATAAAATAGTCACTCAGATTATAATATGAAGCAATATCATCCCTTGGTTTTAAGATTCGGAGCCATTCCGGAATTTCCCCGAAACGGTCTTTTATCTTTTGCTCAATGGCTTCCCTGTTTACCGATAGGCTTAGCAGCAGGCAAACATCATGACCTTTTTCAACCAACCCATCCATCGCCCCCAGCACAATATCAACCCCCTTTCTATAATAGTCGAATCCGAACATCAAAAATACGGTAGTGTCCGAACTAATATAAAAATCACCCCTGCTTAACTTTTCATATTTGTTCAGGCGATTAAAGTCGATAGCATTGGTAACATAGGTCACTTTGTCGTTCGTAAGCTTGAAATTTTTGCGGTACTCAATAGCAACCGACTCACTGCAGCCTATGTATAAATCGACATGATTTAAAGCTTTCCTTAAGCTTTCACTAACAAGCCCCCTAGGCTTATCATGGTTCCTTAAATGACGTATAATAATGAGGTTCTTTTTATAAAGCATCTTGACAATTTTGAACATGGAAAATTGTCTTGTGCCTGCAAAATGAGCATGAACATATTTTATGTGATGCCGGGCTATAATTTTTTTGATCGTGAATATGTCCCGATAGAAATTACCGCTCAGGAAATAGATTTTTTTGCCTTCATCTATAAGGCCCTGCACCCAGGGGATATCAGCGGTGTTTTCATGGAATAAATAGATCATGTCAACAGCATCATTCTTAAGGCTTTGCTCCAGCTTTAACAGCGATTTAAAGAAACTTCCTCCATAGGGTGATCTAAAACAGAGAAACTGAAGAACGTTTTTAGACGAGTTCATTAAAATTAAAAATTTGATTTTAGTTAAACCAATAATACTTTGTTACTTCTCACTAAAGGGTTTAATGGTAATCGATGCCCCTGAATTATTGGGGGCTATCAAAGGCAGGCCTGCCATGTAAAAAATCAAATTCTTAAAGCACAGAGGGATAGGTAATGGTTTTGATAATCTATTAAATACCCGGACGATCGGATATTCAATAATCGTGGTTCCAGCAGCCAAACTGCTAAAACAAATAGGATAGTTACGAAACACTCAGCTATAAGTTTTATAAAATCGGTCACTGTTTTTTTGTTTTCGACTGTTGTTTTGTCTATCAGTTTTATCAGACTTGTATTATCAACTTTGGAATAAAAAACATTAAACGTCCTTTTAAAATTGACCTTGTTGTGTATTTGTGATTTGAGGTCAGCATGAGTGGTATTTTTCAACAAAAATATATGCGAGGTGGCGACAAAAAAATATATGGCTGCTATAAATGGCACCAAAATATTCCTTGCTATATTACTTGTACAAAAGTCCATTTCTGAAAATATGGCTACAAAGTAGAAAATTAATTAATTTTATTCAAATAAAATGAAGTTCTGGTTATAAAAATGCCAAAAAAGCACACCTTTCTATGAAAATTCTTATTCTGGTTTAATGCTCGCTTATACGAAATAATATCTATTATGTTAGGGAAGAATACTTATTATCAACCCTGGCAAAGTCTGTCAAGTATCGCAAGCTAAAGGTGCTTAAAATGGTAAATACCCATATTAAAGAAATTGCGGAATCTGTCGGTATCGAAAAGACGGTTACCTCCTATGTAGCGCGTCACTCTTATGCCACTGCTTTAAGGAGAAACGGAATTTCGAAAGAAATGATAGGGCAGTCTTTAGGCCATAACGACCTAAAGACGACTAATATTTATTTAGATGACATCGGTGATCCCGTAATGGACGAAATGATAAATAGTGCGATTTAAATCCATAATTTTACCAATTACGTTTAGCAGGGAGATTTTAAATGCTCTCTTTAAATAGCCATACGCTGTAGATCTATGTTTAATGAATCCGCACCCTATAAACTTGTTCAAGTCCGTAAAAACAAATATTCGCGTCATGAGACATTTGAGCGCGAATTTATTTATCGTTTTTACAGGCATAACAAGCGAAGCTGCATTAAATATATTGTCTCAGTGAAAACGTACGCCGGTGGTTTACTAACACTGGATTATTATCCGAAGATCAACCTTACACCTAAAGTCAATTCGCTGGATGATATTCAGGATCTCAGGTATCGGGTACTGACCCGCCAAAATTCTTTCGGGGTTATTGGGGGAACCATATTAGATATCATGGCGGATATTACTGCCGCAACGGGTTTTCAAAATTGGGGCTTTTTAGCTGCTAATTTGCCTGATGAAACTGAAAATGCCAACAATAAACGCTATAAGGTATATCGGGAAATACTTAAGCGGACATTCTATAAACAGCACAATGTTTATGGTAATAAAGAAAATAGCGCTATATTTGTTATAAAGGAAACGAAGGATGAAGACGCTAAAAAAATCATCAAACGCTACGAGGAAATCTTCGAAGAAACGAACTAACGGGAGCTTTGCGGTGGCACGTGAAGCAAATGGCCGTTTTGTGGCCGTTTCTTACACGTCTACAGTTAAAGTGATCAGTACCGGCAGGTTTAATGGCATGTCCGAAAACATAGAGAAATTTGAACCCGTCATCATACCGGGGTATAAGGTACGCGGTTAACATAATCGCTAAAATTTAGATGCCCTGGTTTTTTGACCGGGGCATTTTTTTTAGTGTATTCCGGAAAGCTGAGGTTGGAAAACTGTATCAAATCATTTTCCAGTGGTGTGCATAAATGTCAACAAACAGCAGGTCAAGGCGGTGATCATTGGAAGTCATCACCCGTTATTGATTGCGGGGACGCCATGCCCAAAGGCAACTTGCCTAACAAATGGAACCGAAAGACTTTTTTGTAGTTTTGTAATAAGGAGAACAAGTCATGAAAAAAACAAGCATTCAACCAAGTGGAGAAATCCAACCCTCCTTCTTCAAAGTAAAAACACATTCGATTGCCGATATATTAATTGCCGGTGGCGCAACTGTTTTCGCCGCCAAAATGGGCAAAAAATGGGAAAATCTTCCGGCGCGTCTTAAAGATTTCCAAAAGGAAGCTTTCCTGACAGATGAGGAGCCAAATCTGCATTGGAATCGCTTAAAAATAGTGCTTAGGAAATTAAATCCTATCATATAGTAAGCATTATGGTATCGAATATCCTACACAGCGTGTAGAATATTCGATACTATTTGACATTAAGAAATAAGTAAACTATTTGCGAAGTTTTGCTATTGATAATTGTAAACTGCCTATGTATTTCTTAAACCTCAAAGCGTTCCATCCAGTTGTCGGTATCAATACCGACAATTACAGTAAATATCCTTTTCTTGAATCAACCGACGGATTATTCGAACCTGATGACTTTGACTTTAATTTCAACCGTAGCTTCTCTTTTGAGCGAATCGAAATAAATAAGGAGCAGTCCTTTTATGTGAGTGAACCGAATTTAATTAAGATCTTTAAGAAGACAGCATCGGGGTATAACAAGATACTGGTCAATAACATCCAGCCAATTGAAGAAACATATATAAATGAATTAGCAGAACTGTTTTATGACGGCTACTCCGCTGGTATTGCACAATTCTACGAAGAGATTGGCCAAACTTTTTTATCCCTGGAGTTGGAGCAGAAAAAGCAAGCCCTTCGGGACTTTATTACTTACTGTCACGTGAACCTTTATTTTGAAGGCTTTGCCATTCCTGAGGTAATTTATGCCTTGGGATATATACAGGCATCGCTGGTCAAAGGCTTTCAGGAATACAGCAACCTGAAAGATCTGAAAGAAAAAGAACAGGTGCCACCCGTAGTAAACGTTTATCCCGTTGTTAAAATGCCTGAGCCGGAAGTGAAACCGGAACCGGTAACTGAAGCACCGATAGAACCTGCGCCGAAACCGGCACTGCCGCGGATTACAGCTACTGATTTTAACAATCATATTTCTTTACGATATCCAGCCAGTAAGATATTCGACCTTTGGTGCGCCTTATTGGATATGCAGCTGTGCCAACTGATGCAGGTGCCGCAAGCCTTTAGTAGCGAAGACGAAATTAAGGACCTGCTGGGAAGACTTTTTAAAGCGGATGACCAGGAACAAATTTGGCCTATTAGCAATAGCCAACACTATTATCAAATGGCACCAGGATATCAAAATTTGTTATGCCTATTAATGCACGCTACCTATAAACTGAATACGACGTATCTGAAAGTACCGCAGATGAAATACTGTGAATTACTTAAATTCAACTTCTCTCCCTTTGATACCTACGAATCAGTTGGTGACATTCAGCGGAATATGACCAAGAAGAAAGATTCCGCCATAGACTTTGTGCATAAAAGCGGTGGAACATATGCTAAAAAAGCCTACGAAGTCTTAAAGAAAGTACCGACTTATATACTCAGATCCTAACGACGTTCAACTTCGTTCACTAACGTTGGGTTATTTTCATACTCTTTTGTGTTCATCAATTTTTTTAATTTATGAACGCAACATTTGTTACTACCCTATCGACACAGGAGCTCCAGGAGCTTATTGAGTCATCTGTCAGAAATGCAGTACACTTACGGCCACCCCGCCCGGATAACGAGGATGACACCTTGCTGGATACCAAGGAAGCAGCCGTCCTGATCAAGTACGAAGTCACTTCACTTTATGGGCTGGTGAAAAGAAAAAAGATTCCTTTCTGTAAAGTGGAAGGCAAGCTGCTTTTCTCCCGTAAAAAACTATTGGCAGGGATCGGCAGCGGCCAGCAGACCGTCGCGCAATAACTACTGTTATGGCTGATCAGTTTTTTCCCTTAAACCAACCGGGAAGTTACATCCGCGTGCAGACCTCATATTACAAGCGCACGCGGCGACCCATGGTTACCGGCGGTTATACGGACGGCTGGTTGCTCTGGTCATCGGAAACACTCAAAAGAGATTTGAGTGCGGATGCAATCAAAAAGATCCGCAAGTTCGATGTGTATTGCTGTGTTCCCAGCCATACCGATTACCGGGAAACCATTGGCAATTACTTTAATAAGTATCATCCTTTGGAGTTCAAACCAGGGCCGGGTTCCTGTGAGACCATTTTGAGCTTTTTGCATCACATCTTTGGTGAGCAGTACGAGCTGGGGCTGGATTATATTGCCCTTCTCTATACTCGGCCGGTCATTAAACTACCTATTCTTTGCCTGGTATCCAAAGAACGTAAGACAGGAAAGACAACGTTCCTTGACTTATTAAAAGTGATTTTCGGTAACAACATGACCTTTAACGGGAACCATGATTTTCGCTCGCAGTTCAATTCCGACTGGATGAATATGCTGATCATCGCCGTGGAGGAAGTACTGCTGGACAAAAAGGAGGACTCGGAAAAGATTAAGAACCTGAGCACCGCCAAAGTATCCAAGGTAGAAGCCAAAAGCAAGGATAAGCGCGAAACAGAGTTCTTTGGCAAGTTTATCCTTTGTTCCGATAATGAGTGCAATTTTATTGTCATTGAACCGACAGAGACCCGTTATTGGGTCAGGAAGGTCCCCGTATTCGAGAATGAGAATGTTCGCCTTTTGGAACAAATGACCAGGGAGATCCCTGCTTTCCTATTCCATTTATCGAAGCGGCCTTTATCGGTGCCGGTCGGTAACACCCGGATGTGGTTTTCCGAGCAGCAGATCCGAACGGATGCTTTATTGCGCGTGATGCGCAATAACCGCAATAGGCTTGAAACGGAATTGTTGTTACTGTTCAAAGAGATTCAGGAGCATAACCCAAACGAGAAAATGCGCTTTGCCAACAAGGATATCCTCGACCTGCTTAAAAAAAGCATGTTGCGCCTGACACGGCAGGATGTGTCGCAGCTGATGCAACAGGAATGGGGCCTTGTGCCGGCGCCGAACAGTTTAAGTTATTTAACCTATTGCTATAATAACCTCAACGAATTGGTAACAGTTGCCAAAACAGGCAGGTATTATACTATTACGGAAGAGTGGCTCAGGCAAAAGTTTGATGAGTCGGGCTAAGTACTCATTTATCGAATTGCTTTTCAGCGCATTACACGCTCATCATCGTTTGACGAGGCACGATGAGCAATGATGAGCGCGATGAGCAAACTCATCAAAGTAGAAAACCATGATGAAATGATGATGAGGATATAAATAATTTATTTATAAATAGTTACAGCTATCGCTCATCATTCATCATAAAATCAAGGGCAGCCCTCCCGTATGGTTTGGCACCTGCATCATTTAATTATAAACCCATTAGATTTTACAACATGACACGATATAACTGTAAAACAGCAAAAGAGCTCCCTATCATAGATTACCTGGAGCTATGCGGCATTCAGCCGCAAAGGATCAAAGGTCATAACTACTGGTACTTATCGCCATTGCGGGAAGAAAAGACCGCTTCATTTAAAGTGAACACTAAGCTTAACGCCTGGATGGATTTTGGTGAAGGGATCGGCGGCAATTTAATTGACTTGGGAATACGCATGCATCATTGCTCGGTAGAGGAATTCCTGGAGCGTTTAAATAATGGCAATCTTGATTTTTCTTTTCGTCAGCAAACGTCGCAAAGGGCAGATCCGCAGCCGGAGAACCCGGTGATGATCACCGGCGTGAAAGCGCTTAGTCACCCTGCCTTGGTCTCCTACCTGGAATCGCGCAAGATTGATCCGGCCATTGCCGCTAGCTATTGCAAAGACATCGATTTCACCATCGGCGGCAAATCTTATTTCGCTATTGGCTTTCCTAATCGTTCGGGTGGCTATGAGCTGCGGAATAACTGGTTCAAAGGCGCATCGTCTCCCAAGGACATTACCATCATTGACAGTGGGCATAAAGCCGCCATTGTTCTGGAAGGCTTTACTGATTTCCTTTCGCTTTTGCAACTGAAGAGAGGTCAATCTCATTCGGATTTTATCATCCTGAATTCCGTTGCATTGGCCGAAAGGGCGGTGCCCGTTTTACAGAGTTACCAGGAAGCTTTCCTGATGCTTAATCACGACAAGGCTGGGATTGCAGCAATGGAAAAATTGCAGGCAGCGGGTATCAGCTTCACCGATGCATCAGGTTTTTACCAAGGCTTTAACGACATCAACGAATACCTGGTTGCACAAAGGCAAGCTTCTTTGCAACCACAGATCCGGCACAGAGCGAGATCATACAGAATATGAATGTGCTGCCTACTCATTTTCAATGTTTTTGCTGTGACCTCGAATTGACAAACCATTCTGAGTTGGACGTGGTTGAATTGGGCGGTCAATATAAAATGGAAGAAATATATGACCCGCGGGAATACTACGAAATCGAAGGAGATGAGGAACCGGATTTTGACTACGGAAATGATTAATGGAGAATTCGCGGATATCGACCATCTGATTCCGGCATAAACCTTAACCTCGTATAAATTTAGAAATTGAACTTAAGCGGGTGCTATGAAAATATTGCAAGGCGTTATGGTGAATTGTAATCGACTTGGCTAAAAATAACTAACAAATACAATTTTCTCGCACTTTACGCATAAGAAAACTTAATTGTAATGAAGGATACTGTTGTACCTATGTTGTACCCGATAAAAAATCAGGCTTTTAGAAAATAATCTAAAAGCCTGATAATCAATGTGTGGAGAATATCGGAGTCGAACCGATGACCTCTTGCATGCCATGCAAGCGCTCTAGCCAGCTGAGCTAATCCCCCGAATCGGATTGCAAATATATGTTTTTAAAATAAAGCCCCAAACGAAATATCTAAAATGCAAATTTGCTGTAAAATGTACTTATCCCTATAAGCGGTCTGTCGATTTCATCCTGTATCAAATCGGACTCCTTTACTCAAAATGAAACATTCGCAGGGCCATTGAGTTAATATAGAATTAACTTAATTCACTACCAATGAAAACATTAATAAAGACTGCCCTGTTCTTGGGGGCAATGTTATTTGCTATTCAAGGAATGGCAAATACTATCAAAAGCGACACTACAAAGGTCGGTAAAGTAACACGAAAAGTAGGAAACCAGGTATCCAATACCGCCGCAAACACAGAGTCGCACATTGTCGATAAAAAGTATGCTGAGAAGCGCGGGCCTCATGGTGAATCTGTTTATATCACCAAACATTCGCATTACTATTACATCAATAAAAAAGGCCATCGTGTTTATATAACGAAGGCTCAGATGAAGGACGAAAAAGAGGACTGAATTTCTGGTAACGACTGCAATCAGAGTTGAGTAAGTAGCTAATTTGACAGATTGCAATTCGAAATTTTGGCGTCGCAAAACCACCTAAAAACAGTAAAGCCCCTGATGGGCAGGGGCCTTTACTAACCAATTATAAACCTAAATTATGAGAAGACTTTTTTAAAATTTTATGGTGTAAAAGTAACACTTATATTTGAAATGTCCTATACACATTTGTAATTTTTTTGTCAGTAATTCAATTAACTTCTGTTAACATTAATTTTACACTAACTAAACAACTGAAATTATATAAATATGTAATTTTTTGTCGTCGTGTTATTCTTTTATTTAAGTCAACGATGTAAAATTAGATAAAAAATTCATAAAAGCAACAATTTTTTTAATAAAATCAATAAAATCATAAAAATCAGATCAATAAAACTCTAAAAAATTGAATAATTTGTTGATTTTTCGCGTTTTTGCCTCGGTTTTAAATTATTTTTAAGTAAATATCAAATTATAAATCCTCATTTTATCTCAATTTTGTTACTTAAGCCAAATTAATCGATCTTTTTTTAACGAAAATGCCTCGATAAGCTAAAAATTGTTAAAGTTCTGCTTTTAATTATCGGTTTTTAACGATGATTGTCTCTGTTTGAGGCATTTTTACAGTTTATTTCATCTATAACGCAAAATTTTGAGAATATTACTTAATGCCAACATCTTTCTTCATATACTTTATCACTTTTGCCGGAAGATCTATTTGCTTACATGACTAATACAAGAAGCTATACTCATCCCGAACTTACCTCCTCGCTATTATGGGTAATGGCAATAGCAACCGGACTGATCGTAGCCAATCTTTATTATAACCAGCCTTTGTTGGACGATATGGCCCGTACTTTTCATGTCGGGAGTGGCAAGGCGGGGCAGGTAGGTGGCCTGACACAATTAGGTTATGCTACGGGGATGCTTTTTATCGCACCGCTTGCTGATATGATCCGCCGGAAACGGCTGATCATGGTTTGTCTTGCTTTGGCTACAGGGGCGTTGGTATTGGTTGGAATGGCTACGGGGATTAATTTGCTGATCGCTGCCAGCTACCTTGTAGGTATATTCTCTTTGATCCCGCAATTGCTGGTCCCGATGACTGCTCATCTGGCCAAACCTGCGGAGCGTGGCGCCAAGATCGGTTTTGTGATGAGCGGCCTATTATTGGGGATACTGTTGTCAAGAACAATCAGTGGATTTGTTGGCGCGCACCTGGGCTGGAGGGCAATGTTTTATATAGCTGCCGGTGTAATGGTAGTGATATGGCTGCTGTTATTTTTCCTGCTTCCCGAAGTTGAACCTGAATATACCGGAACATATAGGGCGCTGATGACGTCGCTACTTACCTTAATAAAAGAAGAGCCTGCGTTACGTGTTGCAGCCATAAGAGGAGCGCTATGCTTTGCCTGTTTCAGCGCTTTTTGGGTAACACTTACTTTTCTACTGCGCGAGAACTTTGATAAGGGCAGCGATGTCGCGGGCTTATTTGGCTTGGTAGGTGCTTTCGGCGCACTTGCCGCCGGGCTGATGGGTAAACTAAGCGATAAAATGGATGCCTATAAACTATCCGCATTTACTTTGTTACTCATTGTAGTTTCGTTTGTGATATTCTACTTTTCTGCCCATAGCTTCATCGGATTGATTATAGGTGTAATTGTAATGGATATGGGCGTACAGGCAACGCATATCTCTAACCAGTCGCTGATATTTGCCCTGCGGCCCGAAGCGCGCAACCGAATTAATACCATTTATATGGTAACTTACTTCATTGGCGGTGGCTTCGGCACTTACCTTGCTGCTCAGGCCTGGGCGCATTATCAATGGACAGGCGTATGTATTCTGGGAATTGCTTTGTCTATTATCGCGGTCATTGTTCACCTGTTAAGTCACCGGATTGTACAAAAAATCAGGCGCGGTGTATAGTTAAAAGACTAATTAGGCGACGATATTTCGCTGCTTTCTAATTCATGGGTGATCATACCGATTTCTGCATTGGTATAAAATCCTGTTTTTCATTTTATTCAGCACGATTGTACACCGCTATTTTCTTTAACAGTAATTTGTGGCACAAAATTGGGGTTGTCTGATACATAATTAGCCGATATGATCGCTCCAAAAAAGGAAAAAACAAGCAACGAAGAACAGGAGTGGGAAAACCCGCAAAACCCTGAGTTGCCCTCTGACGAACGTGATAAGGAACAAATTATAAGACAATACAAGGAGGCAAAAAGACGAAAAGATAATCTTACCGAAAAAGATCACATAGACAAAGAACCAAAAGACGAGTGAACACGTATAATAAGTAGCAACCCTAATTAGACGATTATGAAGAATCATAAAAGAACTAACGCCAGTAAACTATTGACCCGCTTTGATAACGAGCTGAAGACGATTTTGATGAATGATTTGAATAATAATAAAAGCCTTAAACAGCAATTATTATATGGGAACCAGCAGGTAAGGTTACAAGTTCGCTAACACGAACCGCCTTCCGGGTTAAAGACATTACAATAGCGACCAATATATGTTGGCCGCTATTTTTTTTTCGCGTATTTTATAATGAGTCCGGCAGTTTTTTCAGATGCACCGGGTTTGCCCATTTTTTGGTGAAGCTTGCTATAGTTGCCGAGCATGTTGTCGCGATAAATCTTATCATTTAAAATCAGGCTTATTTCTTCATTGATTTTTTCAGGATTGCAGTCCTGCTGGATCAATTCTTTTACTACCAAGCTATCCATTATCAAATTAACCAGAGAAATATATTTTACCCGGATCACCATTCTTCCTATGGTTATGCTGATGGTGCTGCTTTTATATACCACCACTTGCGGCACATTAAATAAGGCAGTTTCCAGAGTAGCAGTTCCCGAAGCTACGATGGCTGCATGGGCGATGTTCAGCAGATCATAGGTCGAATTAAACACCAATTTGATTTGACTGCCCTGCAAGTATTGATCGTAATAAGCCTGGTTAAACGAAGGTGCTCCTGCAATTATGAATTGATAATCGGGCCATTTTTCAGCAACGGCAATCATATCGGGCAACAAGCGGCTGATCTCTTGCTTGCGACTGCCGGGCAATAACGCAATGACCTTTTTATCTGTGATTTGATTATGCTGCCGAAAATCTGGGTTGGGTTTAAAGGCGGAAACAGCATCCAGTAAGGGATTGCCCACATAATCCACTTCCATTCCCCAGTCTTTATAAAAATCAACCTCGAAGGGCAGAATACAAAACAGATGATCAACGATGCGCTTTATCCTGAGTACCCGCTTCTGGTTCCACGCCCATACTTTAGGCGAAATATAATAATATACCAAAATATTATTTGCTTTAGCGAACTCAGCAACTTTTAGGTTGAAGCCTGGAAAATCGATCAGCACCAAAACATCAGGTTGCCATACAGCGATATCTTCTTTGCAGGCTTTCAGGTTTTTGAAGATCGTGCGCAGGTTAGCCACTACTTCGATAAAACCCATGTAAGCCATTTCTGAATAATGTTTTACCAGGGTGCCGCCTTCTGCCAGCATCAGGTCACCGCCGAAGAAACGAAATTCAGCATCCGGGTCTTTTTCTTTCAGCGCTTTCATTAGGTTGGCCCCATGCAGATCGCCGGAGGCCTCGCCGGCTACTAAGTAATATTTCATAGCCGTCAGATATTGAACTTCCAGGTGTTAATTAAAGGAATAGCATGATGCGCAGTCATATCAAACTGCACGGGCACTACTGATACATAATTATTCTCCAACGCCCAAACGTCGGTTTCTTCGCCTGTATCGTTCAGTTGAAAAACACCCGTCAGCCAGTAATAGGGGCGTTTGTGCGGGTCCATGCGTTCATCAAATTCCTCGGCCCATTTGGCATTGGCCTGACGACATACTTTGATGCCTTTTATGTGGTGTGTGTTTGGGAAATTGACGTTGAGCAGTGTAGAGGCAGGCAACCCATTCTGCAAAACCTGCAGTGCTATTTCTTTTACATATTTTAGGCAATGATTGAAATCAGCCTGCAGGGTATAATCATCCAGTGAAAACCCTATTGATGGGATACTTTCAATCGCCCCTTCAACAGCTGCTGACATGGTGCCTGAGTACAGGATATTGATAGAATTATTCAATCCGTGATTGATGCCAGAAACGCACAGATCGGGCTTTTTACCTTTGAAAACTTTGTTTACTGCCAATTTTACGCAGTCGACAGGAGTGCCTGAACAACGGTAACTTTCAATCCCTTCATAAATATCTACCTTATCCAAACGCAGCGGACTACCGATGGTAATGGCATGCCCCATACCTGATTGCGGACTATCTGGTGCTACCACTACGACATTGCCGATTTCGCTCATGGTATCCATTAAGGCTTTTATCCCGGGCGCGGTGATGCCATCGTCGTTTACAACCAATATGGTGGGTTTGCCAGATTTCATAATCTGCCAAAATTAATCTTTTATAAGTTAGGTAGAATTAAATATAACAACAAAGCCCCGTTTTTTACGGGGCTTTGTTGTTATAAGCTGTTAATCCATTTTATAAGGGCTGCCCAGTTTTATTCAACTTTTACTTTTACCGAAGATATCCAAAGTGCTTGTCTGTCAAAGTTGTTTCTAAATTGCTTAATCAAGTAACTTTTATCGGCTGATATTTTTCCAGCAAAAACTTGCTTGCCATTTACATTAATTATCACAGGGTTTTCTAGATTTATCATAACCGGGCTTATTAAAAGTTCAATTCCTGTAACCCTCGAGGTTTCAATATTAAAAGTATTATTGTTATATGTTGCCTTAATTGCCGCATCCTTATTTAATTGGTAATAATAAAGTGGTTCTTTCATCCATACCTTGTTTTTTTTATCGTATAGTTCAAAATTAAATATTGAATACCAGTCTGCAGCTTTTTCTGTAGTATCAATACCTGTAATTTTTAGCCAATTGCACGAGCTATATAGGTCTGCCTTATCGGCTTCCCAATAAACATCGGTACTATATGGATTCCTTCTTTCGCTGTTCATAAAGACTACAGAGTAGGTAACATCTTTATCCAGGTGTTTATCTTCATGCTGATATCCAATATATTCTTTATATAGAATACCTGGGTCGTTCTTAATAAGCTCATTAATGATTGCCCGCGTTTGCTGAATAGGTCTTAGGTCGTCAAGATCGGAATGAACGATATATAAATGGCTATTTTTAACGTTCCTGATGTAAAAGTCTTTGGCGAAAATGTTGTTAAGCATTGAATTATAAGCTACAAAGCCGGCAAATATATCAGGCGAGTAAACAGCGAGACCAATAGCCCCGTCGGAACCATCTGAATGACCAAAGGCAAAGATCCGGCTGTCATCGATATTTAATATTTTCTTTAGTGAAACAAGAATGCTCGTTAAAGATTTAAAGGTCGGGTTTGGAGCCTTCCCGTTTCTGCCACCAAACTTGTTTGCAACCCAGTCAAACTTTTTATCTCGGTCCGCCACTGGCCTAACAACAATATAATCTTGCTTTTTTAAGGTGGAAAAAAGAATGTCGGCATCAAATTTATTAGGGTTGTCAATATCAGTGAAAAGACTTCTTCCAACTGCACCATGCAACATTAATACGCATGGCGACTTTTGGGTGTTTTTATAAGATGCCGGAATATATACACGCAAGGGGACTTGTCCGAAAAGCGGGTCAGTATAATAATAAATATATTCCTGCCCGGTTTGTGTAATTTTGGCGTAATGGCGCCAACTATTTAATAACTTGTAGGTTGAGTCAGCATTTATCGATTTGTCTTGCAATATTTGATCCAGTACTTTATCAGAATTATCAGCTAATGATAATTGAGCAAATTTATGTTGCGCAAACAGCTGATTCATTATGGCCAAAATGAAAATAAGCAATATTGTTTTTTGTAAAATAGGTTTCATAAATAAGGTTTAAGGTAAATGACGACGTTCAGGTAAAAATGTTGCATGTAATAAAAAAGCCCCATTTTGCACTGCCCCCAAAAAGTTAGACACTATTTGGGGGCATTTTTATGGCAAAAAACAGAAAGCATGGAGTAAAATTTA